>NZ_CP091510.1:0-1200000 GCF_022870905.1 Neisseria arctica | reverse complement strand
GCTGCGCCGGGGCCGCCTGAAAACATTCAGCGCAGCTAAAAAACCTGCTTGGGGCAGGTTGGGTAGGCTCCTCATTAGCTACAACCAACAGCACAACATCGGTTGTAACTTGAGGAGGTCGATTATCCAAAGAATCTTTCGACCGTAATCATACGCCAGTCATGTTCCATCATTTTGGAACGCAGGGTATATCCCTGCTGCTCGGTCAGCGGGTTGCTGACTACCGTTTTGCGGCCGGTATTTTTATTGGTCACGACAACATGAAACAGAGGTTCGTTGTTCCAGTCATTCAGTACGACTTGCGCCCACTTTAAGGTTTCTGCGGACAGTACGGCGGCATCTGCCGGGCAGTTAAGCACCGCTTTGGCCAAACAGTAATCGTCAATCTGCTGCTGCGCTTGACCGAAAGTCAGGCCGCTGCCGATGTAATCACTAAATGCCTGAACCTGCTGATATGATGGTTCTCTACTGTTGAATCTATCCGGAGCCAAAGCTTTCAAGCGGCCTATGGCTTCTTTGGTAATGACTTCGTCCGAGTCAAGGTCTGTAAACTCAAAGCAGGCGGACATATCACCCGATTGGCAGATGATGTTGCAGTGATAGTAGTCGGGGTAATGTGCCTCGACAAAATCCCAATCCAAATTGGGCCGGGGAAAAGGGTTGTTACGCATGTTATGCTCCTTGAAGGGCGGAACTGCCGCCCTGACGGGAGCAAGCCCGCGAGGGTTGATAAAAGAGCCGTACCACACGAATGCGGCTGACGATGGTTAACGGCAGCGTCGGAGACAGTGGAACGACTGTCGGCGTTAAAACAGGCTTTTTCAGGCCGCCTCAACCAAGACGGTCTGAAAAAACCTGCTCGAGAGCAGGTAAAAATTACGATGAACGCAGAGTCAGAAGCAATTTATCATCCGATGAATATGCTTGCATTTTCTGCTCCGACCCGATTACACGGACAAAGGAACCGTCGGGAAGAGTCAGATCAAAATCCGTCTCACTTCCTTTCATGCACCCATCCCAAGCTGGTTTCAGATCAGTCTGATTAGGTACCCAAGCGCGCATGTCTTCGTCAAAAACCTCTAAGAACACAACCGATTTGGCCACGCCAAAATAGCGACTGTCTTGTTCAGTACATGACAGCTCATTTAGGGTAACGTAACCGGCTTTGGCATCCTGATTTTGTTCCCACGCTGCTTCTGAAACAACTTCTGCAGCTTCCGTTGCAGCTTCCGTTTCCGGTTCGTAATAAGGTACTTCCATGATTTTTCTCCTTAAAAAATGTGTACAAACAGATTAAAAATTATGCGGCCTTTTCATACCAAGTTTCACCGTTGCTGAAACGCGCGGTTACATAGTATTCCTCACAATATGGCGATACCAATTCCTCATAGCGAGACCATAGCGCGGTTTCCAGCGCATTGAGGCGGTTAGCAATACCTTTACGGTAAAGTGCCAATTTGGCTTTGCTCGCAATGTGGTAATCGCTATATTCATCAATGATTGCATCTACCGTTATACCAATATCATCATCCTTGTAACCATCCCAACACCAATAGTCGGAAAAATCGGTTTCTATGTTGATCTGCTGGTCAATATTGATGCCGTCAAAGTACCCATAGCGAATAATGACATCCATCTTCATGCGGATATTCTGACCGAAGAACAGCGTATCGGCACTGATTTCAGCCACCTGTCTACCACCATAGTTATGGTCGTAGTAGCTGTCGTGTCGTTTATCGACAGCTTGGGTAGTGGTTGTGATATGGAATCCGTCAATGCGGTGTTTTCGGAAACGGTTTTTCGTATGGCGGTTGCGGTAAGGTTCTTCCGCAAGATATTTGAAAGACTCTATGAAATCTTCGGTACAGAAGTCATTGCAGTTATCACCAATACTGTCTTTGACAACGTCTAATCGATGGTTAAACATGAAGTTTGAAGTACCCACGGTATTTCCTTTCATTAAAAAAAGGGCATACCGCCCCTCGGGGAACAGTATCCCCATAGGGTTGATAAAAGAGCCGTACCGCACGAATGCGGCTGATGATGGTTAACGGCAGCATCAAGACAGATTAAGTCTGTCAGTCTTATAAATCTTCTAAGGATTCTTCCTGCTTTAGAGTTTGTAGGCAATCATGGGCTTGTTCGTATGTAGGGAAGTAGCCTGATTCGCGTGAATAAGGGAACTTCCATTCCGGACGATCCATTTCACAATAACTTCTGCCGACATAATATCCGGCAGGAGATTGCATTACTTGTAACTCTGAAATCGAATACATCTTGAAATCCTAAGATAAGAAATTGAATAGGTTTTTTTAGACAACCTATATTTCAAAGCTGTCTAAAGAAACCTGCTCAAGAGCAGGTTTACGAATCACTCATATTCAACAATATTCAACATCGTATGCTTGATTCGCAATGGCCATCATAGCTTCTACTATGGCCGGATTAAATAAGTCGGTTCGCAAATAGTTAACCGGGTAGATATTGTCCATATTGTTGCTTAAGGCATTTACGCAAAAGACATTATTCTTGGGTACGCTGCCATCATATAGAAACTCGGATTGTGTCATGCTGTTAAATCTGAGTGTTTCCGGAATGATGTCATCGGCCGAATTAAGGTCAACAGTACAATCGAAACGAATCTCTCCTCCGGTGACGGCAAGGATTAAATCCGCCGATTTGGTTTCGCAATTTGTTGAGTACACATATACTTTCAACCTCGGTTTCATTCTGATACCTCCATACCGGCTACTTTTCGGGCCGCACTCATCACCCACTCACGGGCATCTCGGCGCGCACCGGTTTTACCGGCATCCTGCTCTTCTTGGCACAAATCGTAAAACCCAATAGCCTGACGCAAATCAGCTATTTTCATAGTCATACTCGTAAAGCTTTCCGGGAAAGCATCACTAATTTTTTGCGCCAAAGTACGCAGTTCCAAGGTTTCCCCATGCTGGTGGTATTCAGACAATATCTCGTTAAAGATACTGTAATGATCGCGGTCAAGCAGGCTGATGCAGCTTGTCGGCATAGGGTGCGCATAGCCGTTGTACAAACTCAAAACAAGCCGTCTCAATACTTCGGCTGCCCCGTGGTTGGCTAATATCAGTTGTTCATTTTTTGTATAAACATTCATGGTATATCTCCTAAGAAGCGGGGAGAAACCACCCCTACGGGGATGGCTATCCCCATAGGGTTGAATTAAATATATTTCAGTTCTTCAATACCTAGTTCTTGGTATATTTGTTTGGCATCTTTGCCGTAACCAAGCACGCCAAATAAACTTGGTGCGTCTCTGGTTATAACAGGTTGCCAATCAGGACTATTCCGTATCAACACAAAATTCTCATTTTGGGTGTAATACAGGGTGACTTCGTCAAAGTATTCCGTAGCCTTAGCCTGATACAGAACTTTGGCTTGGCAAGCATAGTCCGCACCTGCCGGGTTATGGATAGTAATGGCCTTAAAAGGCTCATCTTTAAGTTCGTTGATTTTTTCTGCAAGATAACTCATGGGCGATACTCCTCAAAAATATAAAAAAATAGGAATACCGCCCGACGGGAAGTATTCCCGTTCGGGGTTGATAAGATAGAAAACCGCACCGCACGAGTGCGGCCGACGATGATTAGCGGTAACGTCAAGACAGTAGGACGACTGTCAGCGTATAAACAGACTTTTTCAGGCAGCCTCATCCAAGGCCGTCTGAAAAAGCCCGCTTGGGGCTTAAAGCTATACAGCAGGCAGTTTGCCGCTGCACAGCAGGTTGCTGATAACAGCATCAAAATCATCCGGTATGCGGACTTCCACCGCCTGCACACCGATTACAGCGGCATTTTCATTGATGCCCGGTGTATAGCGGTTGATACAGCCCAATTCCGTCAAAGTATCCAAGACTTTATAACGCCATTGATCCAGTAACGGGATGTCGGATAACTGTTGCAGGCAATGCCATGCAGCCTTATCCAAATCGGCAGCAGTATCATCAAGCAGCACCCAACCGTGTTTTGCATCACGATTGAGCGTTGCCAACTCCTCGGCATACAGAAACATATGCGTGACCAGTCCGTAATTGTGAGTCGGGTACTTAGTCAGATGTTTACTCAAACCTGTCATCACTTCCGCAGTCGTCATAATCGGATATTCGAGTTTTTCGTCAGGCTGTCTGAAACCAAGCCTGCTAATGCCATAAGGGTGTGGTGATTGCAGAGCTGCCTGAAAGGACAACATGTCAGCATCCCGTCCGTGGAGGGATGCGAACATCAGCCGGCGGCCAAGCAGAAAAAAAGCATCTGCCATCAGGCTGTTTCGGGAAGTTAGGTACATGCCAGCTCCCCCTTATTGCACTTGCAAACGCCAAGACTGGCTTTGTGGTTTGTAACAATACCCGGCTTCTTTCATGAAGCTTCGTGCTTGATTCATAGCCTCCCTGTCATTGAGGAGGTATTCGCCAAGGCGGATTTCGTTACAACCTTTATCGACCATCGCCGCTACATCATCGGCAGTTTCGGCAAACAGCGGAATTTCAATAGGACGGCTGTCACCGGTACCGGCCATAACAACGGGAGGCTCTGTTTCAATGGTATTGCCATCCTCAGCCATCAACTCCAATGCGGCCCAGTCGAGCGTAACATCGAGATAAGCTGACCCGCCGCCGTTCCATTCAAAAAATTTCACCTTGATTTTTTCAATGATGAAATTGCCGGGGTAATCGCCGGGAGCAAATTTTTTCAGTACGGGATTTTTAACTTCGAAAATCCCAATACTGGTATTCAATTTACCTACATTGAATGGGCCGCGCTGACCTTCGACGGTTTTAACTGTAAGTGTTCCTGAAATAGAAATAGACATAGTACGGTTCCTGTAAAACAGGGATACCGTTCACGGGGAAAGGTATCCCCGTGGTTGGGAAAACGTCCGATTAAGACGCTGTATCAGTGCATAACTGAACGATAGATGTTATCCAAATAAACCACCTGCATCAGCCGGAGGCCGAGACGGGTAAGCACCCTGCGGTCATTTCTGATGACTTGGGATGCTTTTTCCAACGCAACGGCCGCATTGTTTGGGTTATGCGGGTCATTTGCATTACGGCAATACAGCTCGACAATACGACGGGATTTCAGCCGGTGTATTTTGCCTGACTGATCGACCAGTAGCATATGCTTGTCCTCTACACATGCCACAACCATTTTTTCATGGTTGTAACGATGGGTCAGGATGTCGCCGAGCTTTATGGCCTGCGGGGTAGGGATATTGGGATTTAAGATGACACCGGAACGGTAGAGATAAGAATTGATACGATGAATAAGATTGAAGTTCATGGTGATATTCCTCATAAAAAATAGGGGATACACCATGCCCGCCGGGGAAGGTGTTCCCCGATGGGTTTAAAAGAATGCCGTAAAATACACGAATGTATCTGCTTTTGGTTAACGGCTAAAGCAAATCAGCCATAAAGGCCGAGAAAAAAGGGTATGTACTCTTTCAGAGAGCCTATGTAAAGCCATCTGAAAGAACCCACACCCGGTGGATTCCAAAAAAAGCGGTAAAACCGCTAGTTACCGTCATAAATGTATTGATTTTCGCTGCACCACGGAAATCAATACTTTAACGGGGCGTAACCGTAAAGAACTGCACCGATCCGTACAGAATGCCAGAATAAAAAAGTTATAAAAAATGCCACAAACCTTACGAATAAGGCCGGTACTTAAGGGCTATACCGTAACTAACAGTCAGAGACTGTCGGTTAAATTCAGATGCCGACCTGAACGGTCTCCGGTCGGAAAACGCTCAGGTCGGCAGCCTGCTGCGCAAGCTGCCTGAAGAAATGAAAAGGTCTGTCTCGCAGACCATGTGAAAGTACCATGCACAGCCAATCGGCCGCGCACGGTATTACTCAAAATTTCAATCCGAATTGTTAAAGATCGGGGTTACGGATACTTACGGATACCCGCATAACGGGCATCGATAAATAAACGGAATAAGCTGTAAGCCGGAGCTGATTTTGGGCGAAGCCCCATCGCCACAGAATAGAGGAGGGTGTTAGTGTCCCCGGATAGGTTTTCCGAAACAGGCTGTATCCAAACCTGCTTGGGAAAACCTATGCGGGTGAAGCACAGGTTAAAGTCTGAGGAAAAAAGAAAACCAAAGTTTTCTCTTTTCTCATAAAAAGCCGCATTAACTAAAACGATAGGAAGTTTGTTGATAACCGCCTTTTTGTTTAGTTTGAGAACCATATACACTGCCTGAAGCAGATTGTTGTGGTTCGGCTTTCTTAGGTTCATGGGCCGGTTTCGCCGGAGCTGCATCCTGAACGGGTGCTGCATCCATTGATTCCTGCTCTTGTTCGTGCTTGTAAAAGAACTCACCGTTAACCTTAATCCACTTAAAAGCAAGTAAGCGGCCATCTAAAAAGAGGACTTCCTCACCTTTTCGGTTAGTGAATTTGGAAGGGAAAACGTCACCTACACGAAAACCTACATGTACCGTAGGATGTTTTTTCCAATCGTTATCTAACAACTCCGGATGGGCATCCAGCAAATTGGCCATAATTGCTTTGGCTTCTTCACCGACTATCCGACAATCGATTCGAGTTTTTTCGTTATCTTCCGAATAACCGCGAGCAGCATTGATAGTTAGCCCATAATATGAGTTACCACGCTTGCTTGATATTTCACGGGGACGATTCAGAAAACCTACGCCTTCGATGATCAAGTTGTAGTAAGTAGCTTGGTTTTGATTGTTTGACATGATATATCTCCAAAATAAAAGGGGATATACCAGTCCCGTTTGGGGAAGATATATCCCCAAAGGGTTTAAAATAAAGAGGCGGCCTTTCCGATTGCCGAAACTGACCTGGGAGCCTAAAGGAAGGCAGGATAAATAAGGAACGTTACTCCCTGACGTATCAGGACCATGCTCGCGTAACTACATGGCAGACTTTTGGGTGAAGCCTGAAACACCTTAAAACAGTTATTATCATATACTTAAAAACAGATTTGTCAATACCCGAATATCAGACCCAAATAAAAAACGGCTGCATAAGCAGCCGTTTATAATTATTTTGCTACCGCTTCGGCCAAACCTTTACCGGGTTTGAATTTAACGGTTCTACGCGCCGGAATAGTCAGTTCCTCACCGGTCTTGGGATTACGGCCTTTGCGTTCTGTTTTTTCGACCACGGAGAAATTGCCAAAGCCGGTCAGGCTGACTTGGCCTCCTTTGGCCAGCTCACCCTCGACCAATACCTGAAATGCCTCGACAGCTATTTTGGCTTGCTCTTTATTCAAACCGGGCCATGCGGCCATAGCTTCAATTAGTTCGGTTTTATTCATCATTCTTCCTTTTTGTTGTTCAATATAATTTGTCATCCCCGCCAAGAACGGTAACGGCCTGCATCAAGATGGATAAACGTATCATAGATGCCGATTCCGCCGACTTTATAATAATCGGCCATCAACCGCAACTGATCCAGCGTCACGCCCCGCATGGTAATATCAACTGCTTTACCGCGAGTATGCAGTGAATTCCGGGCTGCTCCCTCGATACTGGCATTGCGACGAGGAGTGCGATACGCGCTGTTAATTGTGATAACGGGGTCGGGCTTGCCCGAAAGGCGCGCCCACTCTTGCAGGGCGTAGAGCAAGTTCAACAAGCCCACGTCAATATTGGTAACGGCGTTGCCGTCTTTTGCATCTCTCATCAGCCAGCAGGCATAACGATAACCGTCATTCAGATACCCCTGATTGGCGGAAAAGAAACGAATATCGCGTTTTTCTTTAGTGTCTGCACGACGGCAGCTGATTATTCGGTCTTGTAACCAAAAATTTTCCATACCGGCCGCAGCCACATCTTCCGGGAGAAGCAATCCGGTTCCGCCTGTCGCAACCAAACCGGCAACGGCAGCTGTACGGCCTAAAAAATCTCGACGGCTTAAATCCATAGCTGCTCCAGCTGATGATTTGTAATGTCTAATTCTTTCATACATTCATCCTCTCATTAAATGGCGTTATTGTGTTTTTCTGCGGATACTGCTCGCAGGCTTTTTAGCTGCTGCTTCTTTAGCCTGATCGACCAACTGTCGGATTAAGCCTTCTTGGTATGCCATGAAATTTGCCATCGTCAATTTACCCGACTCGATGCCGGCTAATGCCAGCTCCCACTTGGCGGTAGTTACCGGGTCTGCCACCATGGCCGGTATGCGGGCAATCAGCCGCCGGCCTTTTTCGGTAGAGACTATTTTGCCTTTCTGCTTCTCGATGTAGTTCATCTCAAACAGGCGGTCAATGATGTTGGCACGGGTCGCTTCTGTTCCCAACCCCTCGGTGCTGCGGAGGATTTTCTTAATTTCCTCGTCTTTGACCGTTTTGAGAAAATCAGACAAACTCTGCATTTCGTCCAACAGAGTGGATTCGGTAAAGCGCGGCGGCGGTGCGGTTTTTTTGGTTTCCGGTTTACTGCCGGTTACAGTCAGCCTGTCACCGTCGGAAACAATTGGCAAAACAATGCCGCCCTCATCATCATCTTCATCGGTTTTACCCAACCACGCTTTCCAGCCTTGGACTTTCGGGGTTTGTCCGGTGGCTTTAAACTGCTGGCCGCAGCTTTCGGCCAAGATAACGGTCGCATCGTATTCATAGTCAGGATAGAACTGGGCGATGTAGCGGTTGCGTATCATCAGGTAGATTTCCAGTTCCTTCTTATCCAGTTGGGAAAGCGAAAAATTCGAGACTTTGGTCGGGATAATTGCGTGGTGCGAGTGTTTGTTGACCTGCGTATCATTCCAAACCCGTGATGGTCGGTCGGGATCCGCTTTGGCCAACACATCAGAGAGGCTGCCGTCAATGGCGGTTATGGCGGCAAAAACATCGGCCACTTCGCTTTGCTGCGACTTAGGCAGGTATCGGCACGGGGTGCGCGGGTAAGATGTAATCTTATGCTTCTCATACAGTACCTGAGCAATCTCAAGCACCTTTGATGCGGAAATGCCTAGTTTTTTGCCGGCTTCTTTTTGTAAGGCAGACAAACTATAAGGCAATGGAGCCGGTGTTTTTTTGCGTTCCGTTTTGGCGGAAACGACAGTACCGTCCGCATTTGTAAGCTGCTTGGCCAAAGCTGTAACAAAATCCTTGTCGGTACATAGGCCGTCAGAGTTTTTGAGAGATTCGGGAATCTGCCAAGCTGCCGTAAAGACTGCTTTTGATGCTGTCTGAAAATCAGCACTCAAAATATAGTACGGATAGGGTTGGAAATTCTCGATAATATGGTCGCGGCGGACTACTAAATTTAATGTCGGCGTCTGAATGCGCCCTATGGACAAGGTATGCTCTTTGCCGAACCCCTCCGAGTAGGCCACGGTATAGGCTCGACTCAAATTCATACCGACCAGCCAGTCGGCCCGGGAACGGGCCAATCCGGCCTGATACAGACTTTCTTTTTGTTGTCCGGGCATAATCGTAGCCAAGGCTTTTTTAACGGAGGCTGTATCCAAACCGCTGGTCCAAAAACGAGATACTTTTTTACGGTATCCGCAATAATCAAGGATTTCGCGGGCGATGACCTCTCCCTCTCTATCTGCGTCAGTGGCAATAACCACCTCATCAGCTTTAGCCAATAGCCCTTTGATGACTTTAAACTGCTTGGCTGCTTTAGGTTGCACCTCCATCTGCCATTGAACGGGCAGTACGGGTAGGGCTTCAATGTTGCCGAAATCGGCAAATTCCTCACCGTACGCAGCCGGCATTGCCTGTGTCAGAATATGGCCAAATGCCCAAGTAACGGTAATATCACCTTTTTGAAAATAGCCGTCATAGCGTCCTCCGATGACACCCAACACCTTTGCGATGTCGTTTGCCTGAGATGGTTTCTCACATAAAAAAAGTCTCATAATGGCCTTATTCGGGAATTGATGACTTAAACCATAGGAAAAACACAAAAAAGGAAGTGACGAAGCAGTAAGTCAAAGCAGCCAGTATGATTAAGCAGATTACCATCTTAAACAGATAGCCTTTGACTTCCTGCCAAACGATACGCAGCCACTGCCCGATTTCTTCACGGGCAGTTCTGCGGTCATGGTTAAAGTGCATATTTAATATGTGACTCAGAACGGAATATCACTATCATCTGAATCGGAGTTTGGATTGCCATTCTGCTCTCCCGGCTGTTGCTCGCGTTTAGGCCGTAAGACGATGTTTTCAATTCGTTTTGTCAATCCAAGATAGATCTGCTGAACGCGCACTTTGCGCGCCTTGACGAGATTACCGTCACGATCAGTATAGGATTCCTGAATTTCTTCGCCTTTGACAAAAACGGGCATACCTTTCTGAAGCAGTTTATGCAGATGAGCAGCATCCCTGTTCCAGTATTCGCAATTCACCCATTCAGGTTCGCCGACGGTTTCAAGTCGGCCCTCTTCATTTTTTTTGAAACGTGAAGAAGCAATAGAGAAGTTAAGCACAAGGCTTGGCTCACTACTTTTATCAGATGCTACTGGGCGCAATTCAGGAGATTGCCCAAGGTTTCCTTGGACTTCGATGTGAATAGTCATTGTTCTGCTCCAAAAAAATTAAAAGAAGGGGGCAGACGCAGACATTTGAGATGAAATACCCCATCATGAGATTAAGGGTAATTAATTTTAAATCACGATGAAACATTGTGTCAAGCACCAAAGAGTGTGCAGCTGTAACGGGGGGTTACAGCAAACCGGGTAACGGCCGGCCACCGGAAAATGGAGTGTGCAGCTGTAACGGGGGGTTACAGCAAACCGGGTAACGGCCGGCCACCGGAAAATGGAGTGTGCAGCTGTAACGGGGGGTTACAGCAAACCGGGTAACGGCCGGCCACCGGAAAATGGAGTGTGCAGCTGTAACGGGGGGTTACAGCAAACCGGGTAACGGCCGGCCACCGGAAAATGGAGTGTGCAGCTGTAACGGGGGGTTACAGCAAACCGGGTAACGGCCGGCCTGCATAAAAAAACAGCCCGAAGGGCTGTTCATATTATACAAAACCATCACAACATAATCTTAGGCATCGCGGAAACTTTCATCGACTCAAATTCAAACATATCATCCCGATCCGACTTTAACCCGTATAGAGATACCAGTTCTTGTGCAACTACCCGTGCTTGGGCATATATGACCTTAAACTGTATGAACATAAACATGTGGATTTGCCGTTCTTCGAGGGAAGCATTGGTTTCATCCAGTTTGGCACTTAACTCGTCCCATGTATTAATATCGCGCCTTTCTGAAACCGTACCTCTCGAATTTGACATGATGTATTTTCTAAACTTGACCTCCGGAACCTGCAGTATCTTCCGTTTTGCGGCCGGTATCGTCTTAGCCTTTATCGGTATCCCGACATAAGTTACCGTATAGACGAAATCGTATTTTTTACACTCTTCACAATAGTTACGGGCATCATCCATCAGCTTTAACAGCTGACTTTCTTTTTCGGTAATAAGGTTTTCTATTTCCTCTAAGCCCCTTACCCTTAAAAGCCTTTTAACATTAGTCAATTTGACTACTGTTTTAGATTGCTTCATTTTCATGCCCGAAAATTCCCATTTTTACATGTCTACCAAACTGTAACGGGGGGTTACAGCCTGTAACCCCCCGTTACAACCGCTTACTATTCATCCT
Organism: Neisseria arctica; assembly: GCF_022870905.1. NCBI lineage: Bacteria > Pseudomonadati > Pseudomonadota > Betaproteobacteria > Neisseriales > Neisseriaceae > Neisseria > Neisseria arctica. The sequence goes on along the minus strand of NZ_CP091510.1, from coordinate 1,188,361 downwards.
CGGAAAGCACCATGCCGCACTGAGTTGCGAAATCAATGATCTGTTCCAATCGGCTATCATCTAATTTATCACGGATATATACAAAAGCAGGCATTGTTTCATAACGCCAAACTGATAACGGTAACGGATTAATCAATCCCTCTGACACCGCATTCGCCAATTTCTGACGATTGGTTTCATCCAAAACAGACTCCCGCTTAAATTCCGCAATGGCATTAAGCAGGGATACCGCATCATAAAGCATTTGCAACAAGCGTCGTAATTGGCGGCCGCCGCCATACAGTTTTTCACGAGCTTGGGTATTGGAGATGATGCCCTTAATGCTGATGGTTTTAATGCCGCATACAAAGTGATCGTAGCTGGTTAAAAGACGGATCAGTCTGTAACCGTAGCCGCGCATTGAGTACAGCGGTATCACCTTTGGATTTTGACTAACCATAATCGACACGTTGATGCCGTTCTGTCTTTCTTGCTCTAGTTTCTGCTCAATATTGGCGGCCTCCGTTTCAAAAAACTTTTCGGTCTCAACCAATTCTTTTTCGAACCGTAACAGCTCGTACTGAGCGATTGGATTGTCTTGTTTGGCCAGCTTGATAAGGTCATTCGACAGTTTCAGGCCGTAACGGATCCCCGGCCACTTGGCTCCATCGCGATGATTGTCATTGCCATCCCACATACGCATTCCTTGCTTGGTATGCAGCATGAAACTGTCCGTGCTTTTGTTGCGCAGATTCGCCATTCCGTCAAAACGTTCGTCGATTTTCGAAAGGATTTCGTACTCACCCCAAACGAGCTTGTGGGAACGCCCCGTTACTTTTTTCAGATGTTTTTTCAGCAGCAACTCATGTGCCTTGAAAGTTTCCCAATCACGGTAATCCGGATCATCTTCCGGTACCGTGCCATTGACTTTGTCTCCGAGCTTGGCGGCAGCAAAGGCCATATCGTAACCATCGCTGAACGGGGAGCTTTTCGAGGCCACCTTAATTTCAAAATCTTGTGTAACGGCAATGGTGTGCGGCTTGATAACAAACTGTTGTTTTAAAATTTCCATGATGAAATCCAATTTTAATGAAATTTAAATACTTTTAAGCGAATATAAATGATTTTGTAAGAATTTAAATAAAAATCGCTTAAATAGGCGGTAAAACTTAGTGCTTGGCTTTATTGAGCTTCGCTAAAAGCCCTTTGAACCTCGCCTTTTCCGAACCCGGTTCAGCAGTCTTATCAGAATCACCCTGTTGAGTCAGTTCACGCAAGCGTAACTGTTCAGCTTCCTGACGTTTGAGGTTTTCATACCTACGGGCTTTGACGGTCGGAGCAACCAAACACTCCAAGAAACCTTGCTTTTCGAGGTTAACCAAAGTCGCCAACAATCCCATTGGGCTGGATATTGCCTTTTTCTGCCCGGATATTTCATCAAGGATTTCCTGCAGGCGATCCACTGCGGTGTTCGGCAGCTGTTTTGTAAACAGGTTTATGGCCGCTTCTCGCTTCTCGCGAGTAAAACATCTTGGCCAATAAAAAACAGATTCAACAACCACAACAGAACCTGAGCAGTCCGGTTGCGCTTTTTCTTCAGGAGCTGGCAACCCATCTTTGTAGTTGTTGTTATCGCTAGATAACAACTTATCGTAATCAGAATCTAAAATAATTTTCCCTTTTGTCGCTATTGTATTTTCCCTTTCGTTACTGATGTATTCTCCCTTTTGTAACTTCTTAATTTTCCCTTTTGTAACTTCTTAATTTTCCCTTTTGTCACTTCTGTATTTTCCCTTTTGTCACTTCTAAATGTCATATTTTCGTGGGAATCTTCAGAAATTTTAACTTGTTGATTTACAACGTTTTGCCCTTTTTTAAAAACTGGTTTTGCCCTTTCTTGAAAACTGGATGAATACGGGGCTTTCAGAGCCATTCTTGCCTTTTTTTCCGATTCTTGGGCAGTAACCGCTTTTTTGAGCATTTTGATGATATTGAGGCCATCAGCCAAGGTGAAAATCCGACGGCTGGCCATGAAGTGTTTCTCCAAAATCAAACCCAATTCTTTGAGTTTTTTACGCGCATTGAGCTGAGATTTGTAAGAGATGCCAATCGTAGATAACCAGTCGTTAATGGTAAGGCTGGCAAAAGCATGACGGTTAGGATTAGACTGATTGATGCCGTACCGTACCGATTCGGACATGATATGCGACAACATGATTGCCGCGTGAATATCGCCCGTCAGAGTGACAAGGTCACGGTGGTAGGCTACACGCTTACCGAAATACTTCCGAAAGAATAGAGAGCTTTTACTGCGCAGGGTTTGCAGGTTTAAATCAGGGCAGCCCGGCACACGGTAAAAACGGCAAACTGCATTCACCAATTCGTCCAGATTGACCCGTAATGCCAATTTGCCGCCGAAAGCGTGCCGCTGCCGCTCGATCAGCTTCAGCTCCTCAAGTTTGTCCTTACAAGTACCTTGTTCGCGTTTTGTCAGGCCGGTTTCCTCCTCCATCTGATCGATGGTTTTATAAATCCAGCCATTATTTTCTTCGACTTGGGTACCGTTGATTGTCCAGTAAAGTAACTGTGATAGCATGACTGCCGTTTTAAGATTGCCGCTGATGGCAATCAAGGAGCGGTACACGACAATAGAGCGTCCGCCCTGTAACTCTTGCCAGCAGTCTGCCAGCCGGCCATTAAAGACCGGTGCCGGCGGCAGCTTGATAACTGCATTTGCTGACATAATTAATTCCCCCGGAGATACGAAGCCGTAATTTCAGCAAGCCTTTTCAGGCTGTAACGGCAATGCCGCGCCGCAGGGAATCCGATAGTGTCATACTCTACGATTCCCATCGATGCCAAGTCCTCCAGTGCGCTTTTTTGTTCGGCATAAGTCAGGCAGGTAAGGATGGACACCTGCTTTTCAGACAGGGTAATCCAATCGGATAACTCACCCCTTTGGCCAAGAGCCTTATGGGGTGTTTCCTGCTGAATCAAAGACAACAGCAGTACCGCCTTAAAGGACAAGCCGGCAGCTGTCAACGCTTTGAGATGCAGGCGGTTGATGGTTAAAGGGGCTGCAAACATACCCGCAGGGGTAATGTCGCTATGCTGGCGGATCAATTCCTCAAGCAGCTCATCATTAAGCGTAAACTCCGATCCGGCCGATGTTCTGCGGTTAAGCAATAATTCACGACTGAGCAGGCGGTCACGGATGATGCGCCATTGCTTAGGTGACAAGCCGGTTTCACCGCTGACGACCTTGTCGTTCAGCTTGATCCATTCGCCGGGCATAATTTTTTGGGTAAGGTAGCTGATGAAATAACCAAGATTCACGCATTGCAAGGCTTCTGCAAATTGCTTAACGTAGGTAATCGGCTCTTCCCATAATGTAGCCAAGTCGGCAGCCGTGGGCTGAAAATCCTGAAATGATGCTAAAGTTTGATTCAAAGGCTGGCTAAGGGGTAGGTTTTTCATAGCATCATCCTTTTTCCGAAGTAATAACAGTGTAAATCTGACCCAGTGTGTAGTCCGGGAACCTTGTTTTCAGCTCGCAAAAACGATCATACATACTGAGATTGGACAGCGTCCTATTCCAGCAGTCGATCATCTCCAGCCTTACGTTAAACGGCGGCATTTTCAGACGGCCTTTTTTCACCGGCCGCCCCATTTGAATCCTTAAATCAAAAATGTCTTGCGGCTCGGCCAAGGGGCATAAAACCAAAATTTGCTGATTGCTGGCATCGTTCTCAATAAGCCAACGGATTTTGGTCTGCATATCCTTATCCGCCGAAACCTGTTTTTTGAGTTCTTCAATCAGTGTTTTCAGACGGATTAAATCAACCTCGACAGTGACGGCATCGAATGCCGTCTCCGCTAATTTTTGCAGCATACGCGCATCCAAAGTGCCTAATTCATGCAAAGTGTCCCGTTGCGAAGTAATCGTCATTGCGTTATAGGATGCTTCGCCCCGGCTGTGTGGTGCTGACGCCAAGCGTTGCAGAATGACATGGCTTATGTGATTATTTCCTTGGATTAATCGGTAAACGGTTCCCATTTTTTTCTTATCGCTCATCATCTTCTCCCAATACATTGAATTGTTTGGTAAGTGAAATAATTTCTTCAATTAGCGGTTGGTACGGGTGATCCTTTTCGGTCTGCCAGTCAAATACCTTAACCAACAGATTCGAACGGTCTCCGATGCCGCCGATATTGAATTCATCCAACTTATCGGGGTCCTGATATGCGATTTTGAGTTTGGAAGCGTCTCCTAAAGTTAAAATCGGATTACCGGGGTTGCCGGTATCGTCATATACCCAAGCCTCCTGCCCGCTGAATTTGGACAGGTAGGCAAATACGTTGCCTGCATCGTTATGCAGCGAATCAATCAGGCAGTAAGCTCCCGGTTTACGGGTAATAGATTCAAATGACGGATACTCAATGTAGAAACCGTATTTAAAGCCCGGATGGCTGCGGAAGCAGTTATGCAGGTTAACCATAGATAACCATTTCCGGATAACCGAATGCAGCTTCTTACAGATGTCGGTTTTTGCAAACGTAGCAGGTTGTTGTTCCGCATCTTCCGTTTCATGGGGCGGATTGGCCACCCCATGAACCGTTCCTGACGGCTCATCCAACGATTGTAGAAAGTCCTGCTCTTGATATTGTGCTGATTCAGGTAATTCTTGTCCTTGCCGGCTTTGCAGACAGCTGTCGACTTCTGCTGCAGGTTCCTCCTTTTGAGAGGCTGAATCAGCCGATACGGCCTGTTTGGCAGATGGAGCCGGTTGGGGCGGATCTGTATCGTCTGTCGTATCAAAAATTTCCCGGAACTGGCCGTCAATAAAATCGGCAAGCTCCACTGCATCAAAAACTGTATGATTGCTGACCCAGTTTTCGACCGATGACAGCCAAAAATCATCGAATAACTCTTGCTGTTGCAGTCTTTTGCTTTCTGCTGACAAGGTGCCGTGTAATTTGCGCAGCACCTCGGTTTTCGAAGTGGATAAGTCAACGGCCATCTGTCCCAAGACACTCAAGTTTTCTTCGGCGAAGAAGAACAATCCCAAGGTTTTGTGGGAAATACTCAAACCGTAGTCTTGAAACAGAATTTCCAACTCCCGGAGGCTGAGGCGGTGATCCGCCTCTTGCTGCATGATGTCGCGCAGCTCTCCGTAAGCGCAGGCTTTATCCCAAAAGCACATTTCTGCCCGCTGTTCGTTCTCGATCAAGTGGGCAACCTGCAAATTGGTTTCGTTGCTGTATTCTTGGTAAATACAGGGCATACGGCCGAAACGCGGTTCTCCGGTTTCGGCGAACAGCTCTTTCAATACTTTTAAACGCGAGTTGCCGCCTTGCGATAGGACATACCGATTGCTTCCCGGCCGCTGCGTTACATGTACGGGTTGCTGGATACCGGCAGCCCGTACCGATTCTTTCAAGCTGTTAAGCGATTCGGCATCTTGATGTTTTCGAGGGTTATGCTCGAAAAAGTCAATTTCTTCGACCGACAATGTCATGAATGTTCCGGGCAATGCAACCTGCTTGACCGATAAATCCATTCCGGATTTATTCGGTACTCCGAGATTCAGGCTCAAAGCCGTTAAATCATGCGCTTTCGAACCCGGGCGGGTTTCGCTGGTTGGGGTAGGTTGCGGCGTTTTATTACCAAGCTGGAGCAGGGGATTAGTCATGGCCATGCTCCTCAAGTTTGGTTTCTTCCGGAAGAAGCAGATTCGTCATGTCGTTGAAACAACTTCCACGGTAATTGGATTCTTTTAGTGCCGGGAACAGCTCATAGAGCAGGGCGTGCATAGTGTCATAAGCTGATAATGACTCTTTATTTTGAGTTGTGCGCTCATGGCAATGTACCGGCACGCGTCGTGTCGCTGCTTCTTTGTACGCTTTTGAGTAAGGCACAATGGTGTCTAGCAGTTGATGACTGCTGTTGATTGCCAAATTGATTTTGCGGTTAAAATGACGTTGGATTTCTTCGGTGATTTCACGCGCGTCACGGGTGCGGTCTTTACCGCAGATGACTGCACGCATTGGCGGAACCTCCAATCCCAATCCACGTCCTTGCTCAAGGCGTTGGTAGAGCAAATCCGTACCGGAGTTAAACTCCCGGGCAGACAGGGCGGTAGGCATGATTGGAGCCAAGAGACAGGAAGATGCAAAAAATGCAGTCTCTTGCAACGGGCCGCTGGCTCCTTGCGTATCAATTAAAATAACATCATAATTTTGCGCAAAATATGGGTGTCTTAGCTTGTTTTTGAGCAAGAGGATGCCGTCCAAGCGTGACGAAATTTTGTTTTGCAGGTCTGCCGTAAACGCATTCGTCAGGACAATATCCAAGTTTGGATAAATCGTTGATGAAATGGTAGAACAAATAGATGATTCCGACGGTTCGTCGAATAGCAACTCAACCAATCCGCAGGGAGCTGTTTGATGCAGCTGATAATAGCGAGACAGGCTTGGTTGGATGTCGGCATCGATCATCAATACACGCATCCCGATGTCCGCTAAGACGGCTGAGAGATTTGCGATGATTGTCGTTTTACCGACTCCACCTTTGGTGGATGCGCTGGTAAGTACAAATGGTGCAGTCATTTTTTGAAACACTCCGTGATTAATTAGGAGGTTTTCATACTGGCTCACATCCAAGTTTGTTAATCATTGCTATCAAAATCTAACGAAATTTAATGAAACAAATAGAATTAAGGTTCTATTCAAATTTCGGTTGATTTTGGTTTTAGCTGAAAAACCATATGCAACAATTAGTTAATAAATATGACATTTGATATTTCGCATAATTTATATTATGTTAAATTTTATGACTGCCTGAAATGACACGGCTGTGAAATGCGACATCGGAGCCTCCCACTCCCGAATATTATTGCAGAGATATTTATTCTTACCTAACCAACTGTTTTAGAAAGTTTAAATTATGTCTGCACCCGTAATTTTAGCCGCCACCTCAACCAAAGGCGGGGTCGGTAAAACCACTTTGCTGGCCAACATCTCAGCCGTACTTGCCGATATCGGCCTCCGTGTCCTGATGGTTGATGCCGATGTCCAGCCGTCACTCTCCAAATATTATCCGCTCAGCTACCGTGCGCCGCACGGGATTGTCGAGCTGCTTTTGGGCGACAATTCCGATGCCAATGTGCGTTCGACCGTTTCCCATACCGTCTTTCCGAATCTGGACATCATCGTTTCCAATAATATTTCGGCCGACATCCAAACCAAAATCGCCAACCGCGCCGACCGTGCCTTTTTGTTGAAAGCGAAACTGCAAAATCCTTTTTTCCAAAATAACTACGACGTGATTCTGATTGATACCCAAGGTGCCGTCGGTCCTTTGCAGGATGCAGCCGCATTCGCTTCAGGCTGTCTGATTAACCCCCATCATGCCCGAAATCCTGAGTGCCCGTGAGTTTGTCACGGGCACTCAGGAAGCCTTGGCACGCCTTGCTCAAGGCGAAGTCATGGGGTTGGCTATGCCCCAGCTTCGCGCCGTCATCTATGCCCAAGACCGCAGCAAAGATGCCAAGCTGATTGCACAGGAAATCCGTGAATTTTTCAGCGCATCACTCGATGACCGTAAAAAACTGCTCCAAACCCATGTGCCGGAAGCCAAATCCTACAAAGAGGCGGCGACTCTGCGCGTACCGGTGCATTGCCACGAGCAAACACACCCCGGTAAGCTGATGCCCGCCTACGAAGTAATACACAACATCGTTTATGAGATTTTTCCTGGAATCAAAGAACGTGAACTGCGCGGCAGCTGCTTTAATGACATGAGTACCCTCCTTCCTGAAGAAAACCGTGCAGCGGAGGTGCAATCATGAGTTTGGAAAACAGAAACAAACTCACGCAGGGTTTGGCAGGCTTGAGTCTGCACGTGGGCACGCCTGCACAAACCGCCATGAATCTGACTGATAAGCCCCACATGGGCAGCGGTATGTTTATGAATCTGCCGGTTGAGGAAATCGAGCTTTTCGACAAGAACCCGCGCCGCCGCCATGATGCCGCCGCTTATGCGGCTATCAAGGAGTCTATCCGTGCGACAGGTATCCAACAGCCTGTTCATGTGACCCAGCGTCCGGATGAAGGCCATTATGTCCTGGCTCAGGGTGGTAATACGCGTCTGCAAATTGTGTTTAAAATCCAAATGCGTACAGGAGCAGAGAGAATGACACTTTCTGATCTGATACGTCTTCCGATGGCAAAGCACTTGTTTGACTTTTGGTACAAATTGTTTGAAGATGTTACCAAAGCCAGCTTGATTGCAATTCTGCCGTATTTCAAACTGAGTGAAGCCCCGATTGAGGCATGGATGAGCAGGAAGGGGGAGGACTGATGGACTCATTGACTGTATTTCTGCTGATTGTGCTTGCACTGGTCTGGACGTTTTTCTTTATTGCCCGACATTCGGTTAACAAACTGAAAAAAGAGCATGAAGAAAAAATGAAAGCCGGCAAAAACAGAATCTGAAGTAACATTCAACCCGTACCGCGCAGCGGTACACCCGATTCCCACCCACACCTTAGGTGTCGGTGGGAATCTTTTTTCAACCCAACACGGGATACTTCGTCCCGTCAGGGTTCGCGGTATTCCGATTTTCAAAAAGGAGTTTCACCGTGAACACCGTTTCCAATACCTATATCGTTTGGTTCCACCGCGAATTCGAGGCGGCCGCAAGTGCGTCCGAAGCCTTAAACGGCCAAGTGCTGCGGATGACGGATGCGGAATATCCGGAACCGGCAGACGTAGTTGGCGAAAGACTGCGCGAGCTGGGCTATTCCGGCGATCTGGTCGATGCCGTCCTACCGGTGGCTGAGTATATCCGCAACGAAAACGTGCATGAATCCATGCCGAGCCGCAGTGACAACTGTTACAGCGCGGCGGTGGTAATCCCGACGCTTCCCAACCGGGAAAACTGGCTGGCTGCCTACCGCCAACCGGCGTTCCTCAGTACCTTGTCCGATGATGTTGCACGAGAAGTATTCGGCAGCATGATGGTCGGCCGGGCTGTGGATTACGCCCTGCTGATGCAGGCGGTGTCTGATTGCACCAACGGCCAGCCGCAGGATTTCCTGCTGGTTCCCGTCGCTGCGAATTTCGGTGGTTATGACGACATTGCCTATCTGCTGAAAGATGTCGAATACGGCCTGCAAAACATCGAAAGCGTTCTGGCAGACAAGCTGGACGAAGTCGATGCGGAATGGCTGTACCGGCGCAACAGCAGAACCATCTCTTGGTGGATGTCTGATCATGGTTTTTCCTTGGAAGACTTCGGTCACGAACACAGCCAGATTTTGGAAGTGCCGGCCAAAGTACGCTGGGAAGTGGTTTACCGCTGGGCCTGCTATACCGTCAAAGCCTATCTCGACAGCCTGAAGTAAGGGCTGTTTTAAAAAGCACTTGTTACCTGAAATGTGCGCCGGTTTTGCCGGCGGTAACTTTATCCAACCGGGCGCAAGCCTGTTTTTAACCCGACGGGGTCGCGATGCCCCGTCAGGGGTGTCCGGCTCCTTTTTTATGGAGCAATATCATGCCTAACCATGTTACCAACATCATGACCGTAAACGGTCCGGCCGAAGCAGTAGCCGAATTGAAAGCCGCGTGGTTCCGAGCCGGCATTCCCGACCAAAAAAGCAGCCCTGAGCTGCCGGATATGGTGGTCGATTTCAACACCCTCCTGCCCCAGCCGGAAGGTATGGACATCGAGCACGGTTCGATGTCATCCAGTGCCGAGGACTGGCTGACGATGAAAGACGACTGGCTTTTGTCTGATGAAGCATTCGGCAAGATCTGGCTCGCATCGAGACTGAAACAGCACTTTGAAACGCTTGTGGATTGGCAGACCGATACGGTCGGCCGTCTGAAAGAGCGGGTACTGTCCACCCCTGGTTCACTCGAGAAAATCGGCCTCAACCGGCCTTATCTGGAGCAGATTCAGCGCAACATTGCCGTGCATGGCTGCCCGACCTGGTATGAATGGTGCAACCGCCACTGGGGAACCAAGTGGAATGCCTACCATCAGTACCTCAACGAATGGTCGGATACTTCGTTTTCCATTACCTTCGACACCGCGTGGTCGCCGCCGGAACCTCTGTTCGAGATTCTGGCTGAAGCTTTTCCGAGTGTCGAAATGATGGTGCGCTACATCGACGAAGGCGGCTGCTTTGCCGGTACCTTCACCGCTTCAGACGGCCTACTGGAGGATTTTCCTTGTGAAAATGGCGATTTTAAAGCTTTCGCAGAGGAGCACTTCGGTTGGACGTTTGATGACGATGATGACGAGTAACCCACCGCATTTGTTTAACCTGTAAACCTGAGGGGCGGTCTGCCCCTCAGGGGGCATACTGCTCCTGTTTTTTAAGGAGTCTGTTATGCCTAATTGGTGTTCCAATAGCTTTACCGTGACCGGCACACAGCCGGAAATCGACCGCCTCACCGCACTGATTGTGCGTGAGAATCACGAAAACCACCCAGGCAAAGGCGACGGCCTGATTCTGGATTTCAACGGCCTTTTGCCGGTTCCTGAAACTTTGGCCAAACTCGATTACCATGCACTCAATCTGCTGATGATCGTACTGGCTCGGGCAGAACCGGATACATTGTTACCCGAAGCCCTGAAGCCTGACCGCACCGGCCCGGCCGGTCTTTTGGCTGAAAAGTTGGCCGAAGACTTTCCCGGCTGGCAGGAAATGACGGCAGATGATTTGGTAGGCCGTCTGAATGCCGATTCCGACTTGGCTGAACGCTACGATTATCAGCGCGACGTATTCGAATCCGCCCGGGCTTGCCAGCAGGTGTTCGGAGAGATGAGTGCTTATGCGTGGCGAACCAAGCATTGGGGAGTCGGCAGAGAAGCCTTCTATTGTCGGGTATCACCGGCTCCGGGAAAGCTGACAGTTTCCTTCGAATCCGCATGGTGCCCGCCGGAAGGTTTTTACCGTGCACTTGTCGAAGGTTTTCCTACGCTGGACTTTGAAGCCATCTATCTCGAGGAGAGCAACGGCGTAGCCGGGCGGTATCGTAATGAAGGGGCTGTCCTGATTGACGAGCAGGTGTCGGACAGCGGCCGCAATATCCGTCAGTTTGCCATCGAAGTGTTCGGCTACGAATACGAAGATGAGGAAGATGATGACGAATAAGGCCGTCTGAAAAGCAACCCACCCGACGGGTGTATCCCGTCAGGGCATACATCCGTCTCTTTGTATCTGAAGGAGCAACGTATGTATGAATCCGAACTGAAGTTTTACCCCTGCAGCAACATCTACGACCACCGCGTCATGCTTTATCTGGAGCTGCCCGAAACGCGTGATGACGGCAGTGCCTTTGAGTGCAGCGACGAAAATGATTTATCCGTCCCGGAGGCAGCCATCGAAATTGATGCCGAACGACTGATGCTGGCCTTGGCCATCCGCAGCCGTTATGCCGATGTTTTAAGCAGCGCCACCATCCCAATTCTGATTCATTCAAAAGGCTACGGCGGTAAAATCCGGCAGGACAAGCTGGAAATCAACAGTGCCAGCCACAGCAATGGTTTTTGGACGACGGCGTGGTTCATCAACGATTGGACAGGTTCGTGGTATTCCTTTGACACCGACCGCCATTGGCCGGTGGAAAAGCAGTACCTTTTGAAATACCTGGAAGATTTGTTGATTCTGTGCGGTAAACGCTAAACCCCAACGGCTGCTTCGGCAGCCGTTTTTTATGCAACATCAATATCTACTTGGACTGAAATAGCGTGGATTTACCCTGCTATCACGCAATTTATTCATTCGGCCCTAAATTTAAGGTAAATTTCAAATAGAGTATTGATTATATAAAATAACAAGTAAATTACTAATTGAAGTGGCCGACCATCCAAATAATTGACCTTTGGTTGTATGAACTTTGCTTTTCTTTACCCTATTCCAATAACATGACTCAGTCAACCACCTTACAGGTTCCAAGCATGTCCGCCTTTCACTTTTCTTCAAGCTGCCGTTCATTGATGTTGCCGTTCGCTTTGCTGGCAACTGCGGCTATGCCGGCTCTGGCTGATGAACGACAAGCAGGTCTGATTCAGCAAGAACAAGCCCAGCAGGAGCAGCAACGTCTCCGCCAACTTGAGCAGCAAATGCAGTCTGCCCCGGATGTGCGCTTAGACCGAACCGCAGAAGCCGTTTCCTCATTGCTGCTTCCTCAAAACGAATCGCCCTGTTTCACCGTTCACGACATTTCTTTGGTTGGCGATTCTGCAAACAAATTCCAATTTGCACTGAATAAAGCCATCAAACAATCCGGTTTCAAGCCCGGGATGTGTTTGGGTGCGCAAGGCATTAACCACATCATGACTTTGGCACAAAATGCGGTGATCGAGCGCGGTTATACCACCACGCGAATTTTGGCGGCACCGCAAGACTTGAACAGCGGCAAGCTGGTCTTGACGGTTATGGTGGGCAAAATCGGCCGCATCCGTTTTGATGAAAGCCATGCCGCAGCAATCCATGTCGGTCGGATTACTGCATTTCAAAACGAATTTCCTTCTGCTTCAGACGGCCTATTGAACCTGCGCGATTTGGAACAGGGTTTGGAAAACCTCAAACGCGTTCCAACTGCCGAGGCGGATATTCAGATTGTGCCGTCTGAAAAACCGGATGTGAGCGATGTGGTGGTGAAATGGCAGCAGCGCACCGTTCCCTACCGCCTGACTTTGGGTTTGGACAACTCCGGCAGCAAAGCCACCGGCCGCTATCAGGGCAATGCGACTTTCTCTGCCGATAATCCCTTTGGTTTGAGCGATTTGTTTTATGCCTCGTATAACCATGATTTGGGCACACGTTCGGCGGCAACGGATTCAGACGGCCATACGGTTAAAGGCGGCACCAATGGTTATGCCTTCCATTATTCGGTGCCGTTCGGCAAATGGTTATGGTCTTGGAACCACAGCTACTACCGCTATCATCAGGCGGTGGCCGGGGATTCAGAGGTGTATGACTACAACGGTAAAAGTTGGAACAGCGATGTCGGTGTAAGCCGCCTGCTTTACCGTGATGCCCGCCGTAAAACCCATGCCGCATTCAAATTATGGCAGCGTGAAACGCACAGCTTCATCAATGATGCGGAAATCGAAGTGCAACGCCGCCGCACGGCCGGTTGGTCTGCCCATTTAAGCCATAAGGAATACATCGGCCAAGCCACGCTGAATCTGGGCTTGGGTTACAAACGGGGTACCGGCCGCAACGACAGCCTGTCTGCGCCCGAAGAAGCCTTTGGCGAAGGCACATCACGCATGAAAATCCTTACTGCCGATGCCGGTGTGAATGTACCGTTTAAAATCGGACGGCAAAACTTCGCCCTCGACAGCAACCTCCATGCCCAATGGCATAAAACGCCATTAACGCCGCAAGACAAACTGGCCATCGGCAGCCGTTATACCGTGCGCGGTTTTGATGGTGAAACCACTTTATCTGCCGAAAGCGGCTGGTATTGGCGCAATGATTTGTCTTGGCAGTATCGTCCGAACCATCAGCTTTATGCGGGTTTGGACACCGGCCGCGTTTCCGGCCCGTCTGCCGAATACCTGCTCGGCAAAAGCCTGAGCGGTGCGGCTTTGGGTGTGCGCGGCCAAAGCAAAGCGGGCGGAACGCTTTCCTACGATTTATTTGCCGCCAAGCCACTGCATAAACCCGACCGCTTTCAGACGGCCAAAACCACGTTCGGCTTCAATTTGAATTACAGTTTCTAATCCCTTCCCTACCCTCATGCCGTCTGAAAACCGAAGGCATGGGGGTATTCTTGCTTCATAGGAATCCGCCATGAACAAAACCTGCTACAAAGTCATCTTCAATAAAAAGCGCGGCATGATGATGGCCGTTGCCGAAAACACCACCCGCGACGGTAAAAACGTGCAAGACAGCGAAGCGGCTGTTTCAGACGGCCTCTCGCAAGGTGCTGCCAAGTTTCAAATGCACACGGCGGCGTTTTCGGTGTTGCTGGCGGTCGGTTCGGCCGTGATGGTACCGGCCTATGCCGCAGGGATTTCGGCGGACAAGTCCGCGCCTTTGAGCCAACAACCCACCGTTTTACAGACGGCCAATGGGCTGCCGCAAGTCAACATCCAAACCCCGAGCGCAGGCGGCGTGTCGGTGAACCAATACCGCCAATTCGACGTGGATAAACACGGTGCCATCTTGAACAACAGCCGCAGCAATGTGCAGACGCAGCAGGCCGGTTGGATACAGGGTAATCCGTGGCTGGCGCGCGGCGAAGCCAAGATGATTGTGAATCAGGTCAACAGCGTCAATCCGTCGCTGCTGAACGGTTATATCGAAGTGGCGGGTCGTCGTGCCGATGTGGTATTGGCCAATCCTGCCGGTATTCAAGTAAACGGCGCAGGTTTTATCAATGCGGCGGGGGTAACGCTCACCACAGGCAAACCGCTGTTTGATAACGGCAACCTTAGCGGCTTCCAAGTGCGTGATGGTCATATCGCCGTCAACGGCGGCGGTTTGGACACTTCAAGTGCCGACTACACCCGCATTCTGGCTCGTGCCGCGCAAATCAATGCCGGTGTATGGGCAAAAGATTTAAGCGTGGTATCGGGCAGCAACGATGTAGCGGCCGACGGCAGCCACACCCAAATTTCAGACGGCCGCCCTGCTCCTGCTGTGGCCATCGACACCGCACAACTGGGCGGCATGTATGCCAACAAAATTACGCTGGTTTCTACCGACAAAGGCTCGGCCATTCATCATGCCGGCCAAGCCTTTGCCACCGCCGGCGGTGTAACGCTGAGTGCCGACGGTAAAATCGGCAACAGCGGCAGCATGGTGGCCGCCGACAATACGCAACGCTCGAGCGCAGCGGCGGGTGTGAACATTCAAGCCACGGCGTTTGACAACAGCGGCACCGTGTCATCCCAAGGCAAAACCGCGATTCAAAGTCCGAATGTCAACAACAGCGGCCTGATCACCTCATCCGACGAACTGAATATCCGTACACGAAACCTCGACAACCGCCAAACCCTGCAGGCTGCCCGTTTCGACATCGAAACAGGCCGTCTGAACAACAGCGGCAATATGGCGCAAACCGGTTTGCAAAGCCTCAATATTGAAGCAGGCAAATTGAACAACAGCGGTTTAATCGGTTATGCCGAGCAAGACCATGCTTCCAACAACGGCAGCAATGCTTCCCCTGCTGCACCCTCCGCGCCGACCACCGCAACCGGCGCAGGTTCTACCCAAAGTCAAAGCCAAACCGCAGCCGCGCCACTCAATCTTGCCCAAGGCCGTTTAAAAGTTTCAGACGGCCTGGAAAACAGCGGCACCCTCACCGCTAACGACGGTATTGAATTAAGCACGCAAAACAGCTTGGCCAACAGCGGCAAACTGCATTTGGGCAAGCTCAATGCCCAAGGCGCATTGCTGGACAACCGCGAAGGCGAAATCATCACCCGCCAAGCCGAGATGACCGCGCAAACATTGGACAACCGCCAAGGCTCATTGACTGCAACCGAATCATTTGCCTTCAACGGCCAAACCTTAAACAATCATGAAGGCAACTTACAATCCGGCGGCACATTGAGCGCAACAACCGATACGTTCGACAACAGCCACGGCAAATTAACCGTCAATCAACAGGCCGATATCAAAGCAGCCACCCTATCCAACCCAAACGGCCAAATCGACACAGGCCGTCTGAAAGCCGAAGCCGCCCGTCTGGACAATACCGCAGGCCAAATCCGCAGCGATGAACTGACCGAACTCAAGGTTTCAGACGGCCTCGAAAACTCAAGCGGCCTGATTGGTTCGGCTCAAGACATCCGCATCCACGACGGCAATCAGCAAACCTTAACGCTGAACAACACCTCAGGCGAAATCCTGGCCGGACAAAACCTTGATATCCAAGCCAAAATACTGGCCAAACAAGGCACGCTGGCCGCCAATCAAAACCTGTCGCTCAAGCTCAAAGACAGCTTTACCGCCGAACAAGACCTCCGCGCCGGGCAAGGTTTAAACATCAGCAGCGAAGGCGATATCAACAACAGCTACACGCTGGAAGGCGGCCGTTTCGCCCTCTTGGAAGCCGACAACATCCGCAACACCGCCGCCGGCATCATCCAATCCGGCAGCGATACGCAACTCAAAGCAGACAACATCACCAACCGCGGCTTAATCAACAGCAACGGTCTCACCCTTTTAGAAGCGGGCGACACCGTGCTGAACATCGGCAGCGGCCGCGTATACGGCGACTGGGTGGCGGTTGAAGCGGATAAGCTGGTAAATCAAGAAGAAACGGCCAATGGCGAAACCAAAGCCGCCGCCATCGCCGCGCGCAATCATTTGGCTGTGGGGGCGAAAGACATCACCAATCAGGAAAGTGCCAAGCTATCCAGTGAAGGCAGCCTGAACATCGGCGGCAGTTTGGATGAGCAGCATCAGGCACAGGGGTCAGCCACCAAACTGGGCAATAGCGGCGCGGAAATCCAATCCCAAGGGGATATGCATATTGCAGCAGATATACTGCTCAACCGTAACAGCAATTACCGTTCTTCCCACCAGGAAGTGCCGGGCAGCCGCAAGCAAGTTACAGAATACTTAATGGAAAACAGGGGTTATAACTTCAATGAAGACCATGGGCTGACTTTATACACAGAAGAAGACATTCATCATCGCGCCGGCTTTAGTTCCTTAGTATTGAATAACGGGCAATATCATGAGGACTACACCCGCACCCGTTACACGCAATACGATGTAGAAACCGTAGTGGACAGCAGCAATCCCGGCCGTATCCTCTCCGGCGGCAATCTTACCATTGCCAGCGCAGACGTAACCAACGACAAAAGTCATATTCTGGCCGCAGGCAGCCTTGACACACCGATTTACCCGATTAAAAACCTTGATGACGAAACCGCCAAATCAGTCACCATGAAAGTCGGTGCAAGCCGTGACTGGCATCATGTTTATTATGATTGGAAAAGCAAGAAAAAAGATAAATTTGAACGCCGTCCCGCCCCTGCCGATGCCGAATTGGTCAAAACCCCCAATTTCCGCCTGAATGTTGTCAAAACCGAAAGCCATTACCAAGGCGATACGGCTGTTGCATCCGCAGAGCAAGCACAAATTGGCGGTACAGATATCCAACCTTCAAACAGCACCCCCGCACCCGTTAAAACCCTCAATACCGACACCCAACTGCCCGTATCCAGCCTGTATGCCGTCAACCCGGCCAACCCGTCGTATCTGGTCGAAACCGATCCCGCCTTTGCCAACTACAAACAATGGCTGGGCAGCGACTATATGCTCAATGCCCTCAACCTCGACCCAAGCAGCATGCACAAACGCCTGGGCGACGGCTATTACGAGCAAAAGCTGGTCAACGAGCAAATCGCCCGCTTAACCGGCTACCGCCGCCTCGACGGCTACAGCAACGATGAAGAGCAGTTCAAAGCCCTGATGGAAGCCGGTATTACCTTTGCCCGCGAGCAGCAGCTCACACCGGGCATCGCCCTTTCGCCCGAACAGGTGGCGCGCCTCACCTCCGATATCGTCTGGCTGGAAACGCAAACCCTGACCTTAATCGACGGCAGCACGGTTGACGTATTGGCACCCAAAGTCTACCTCACCGTCAAACCCGGCGACATCAACGCCCACGGCGGCTTAATCAGTGCCGACAAACTGGCGATGGACGGCGCCGGCAGCATCGTCAACAGCGGCACACTGGCCGGACGCAAGATTGTCGACCTATCCGCCACCGACATTCAAAACAGCAGCGTCATCCAAGGCGGTAAAGTTCGTTTGCGCGGCCAAGACGTCAGCATCGAAGGCGGCACCGTTGCCGCCGACACGTTCTTGGCCGTCGAAGCCGACCGTATCCGCGTTGCTTCTACCACAGTCACCGGCGGCAACGAGCGCAACGGCCAAAGCCAAATCGACCGCGTCGCCGGTTTGTATGTCAACCACGCTTCAGACGGCCTCTTAAGCCTCAAAGCCAACGAAAGCATCGATTTCGTCGCCGCCAACCTGCGCAACGAAGCGGCCAAGGGTAAAACCCAAATCGTTTCCGACGGCCGCATCGATTTGGGCACCGCCAAACTCGGGTCACACGGCAAACAGGGCGAATTGAGCGATAAAAACCACCGCCACATCAGCCAAACCTCCGAAGCCGGTACAAGCATCAGCGCGACGGGGGATGTGTTGGTTTCGGCCAAAGATGATTTGAGCATTCGCCAAGGCCGTATTGAAAGCGATAACGGCAGGATTACCCTCTCCGGCCGCAATGTCGATATTACCGAAGGCCGTAAAACCCTGGATTTGGACGAATCGGTTTACAGCAAATCCAGCGGCTTCGTGTCTAAAAAAACATCGCTCGACCAATACCGCCGCCAACACGATGAAGCGGTGGGCAGCAGCATCAAAGGCAAGGAAGTGGTGGTTCAGGCCGAGCAGGATGTGAATGTGCGCGGCAGCAATGTGGTTTCAGACGACCGTACTGTGTTGAAAGCAGGCAATGATGTGAACATCACGGCGGCCGAGAACATTTATGCCGACCATGAATTCCACGAACGTAAGCGTTCTGGCTTGACCGGCGGCTTTAAAGACGGTGTGGTCAGCGTCGGCGTGGGTAAATCATCGCAAAAACTCGATCAAAACACCGCGGCCACCAGCCTGACGGTTTCCCAAGTCGGCAGCATTGCGGGCGACACCGCCATAATTGCGGGCAACAATCTGACCACCGAAGCCGCTGTCTTGGCCTCAGGCGGCGATATGACCCTGCAAGGCCGAAATATGTCTTTAAACGCCGCGCATACCGCTTCGCAAAGCGACAGCCGTATGGAAGCCAAGCAATCAGGCGTGTCGGTCGGCATCACCGTGAATCCGTTTGAAGCAGCCAAAGCCAGCTACGACCGCAATATGCAGAGCAGCGGTTACAGCGACTCTGTTGTCGGCAAAACCCTGCAGCGCGACGATGCCATCGGCAAAGCCATTCATGCAGCTGCCCAAGTAACCGTCTTCACTGCAGGCCGTCAAAAATCCAGCGAAAGCCGCCATAGCGAAGGCACTCAGGCAGTCGTGACCGCAGCGACAGCACAAGGCGATTTGAACATCATTGCCACCGATGGCAATATCCGCAGCGAAGGCGCGAAACTCGCCGCCGAAGGCAATGCCTTGCTCTCGGCCACGGAAAGCATCGAATTGGGCTTTGCCCGCGATACGGCTGCCCAAAGCGGCGAGCGCAAACGCAGCGGCTTCAGCATTGATAACCGCGAAGCCATTCCGATCGGCACCTTCAACGACCGCAGCAACGCGCAAGGCAACCTCGACAAAGCCGCCGGCACACAATTGTCTGCCGGCGGCACAGCCCTCTTGCAGGCGCAAAAAGCCGATATCAACATCTTGGGCAGCAGCATTGCCGCCCAAGATGACGTTACCCTGATTGCAGGCCGCGACATCAACATCCGTTCCACCCAAAATAGCCAAAGCCAATCCGAACGCCAAATCACCAGCGGCATCGGCACGGCGGTGATTTCCGATACCGAACACTTCGCCGGTTGGATGAAAAACCGCCAAGACAGCAACAGCAGCCAAGTCGAGCAGGTCAAATCACAAGTCGGCAGTTTGGGCGGCCATGTCAACATTCAGGCCGGGGGCAACTACACCCAGCAAGTCGCCGACGTATTGGCGGCCAAAGACCTCAACATCACCGCCAAAAGCGTTGACGTATTGGCCGACCACAACCTCAGCAGCAGCCACCAAGCCGAGCGCGATGTCAAAATCGGCACCTTTGCCAAAATATCCTCGCCGCTGATTGATTTGGTGAATGCCGCCGAAGGCGCGGTGAAGAGCAAAGCCGACGACCGCACACAAGCACTGCAAACGCTGGCGGCCGGCGCACAAGCTTATTCCGCCTACAATACCGCCACCAGCGGCGGCGCATTGGCCAAAGCAGAAGTCGGCTTCGGCTTCAAAACCGCCAACAGCAGCCAAGACCAAAGCCAAAGCCTCAGTCAAGGCAATGTATTAAATGCCGGTGGCAACCTCAATATCCAATCGACCGAAGGCGATATCCGTCTGCAAAACACCCAAGCCAAAGCCGGTGATACCATCCGTTTGGATTCGGCCAAAGATTTGCTGCTTGAATCCGGCCAATCCGCCCAAACAGCCGACGGCAAAAACAGCAGCCTCGGCGCATCGGTCGGTGTCGGCGCTTCCGTGGGCGCGCAAACCGGTGTGTACGCCTATGGCGAAGTCGGCGGCAGCAAAGGCAGAAACCGTTATCTTGCCCAAACCCACGACCACACCACCCTCAAAGCCGACAATATCCAATTGGCGAGCGAAGGCGATACCACCCTCAAAGGGGCAGCGGCCACCGCCAACCGCATCGATGCCGGTGTGAGCGGCCGTCTGAACATCGAAAGCGTCCAAGACCATCTCGAGCAGGAAAACAAACAAAGCAGCGCCGGTGCGCGGGTGCAGATTTCCTTCGGCACCGCATGGGAAGCCTCGGGCAACTTCAGCCAAAGCAAAGCCTCGGGCAGCAGCGATACGGTATCTGCCCAATCCGGCCTCTTCGCCGGAGACGGCGGCTACCACATCAACGCCGACAGCGTCCACCTCAAAGGCGGCGCGATTGCCTCCACCGCGCCGAAAGAGCAAAACGAACTGACCGCCAACCGCTTTACCTTTGAACACATCCAAAACCAAAGCAGCTACAGCGCGTCTAATGTCGGCTTAAGCGGCGGCTATGGCGAAAACCCCGACAATGAACCGGGCTACACCGACGGCAGCAGCTTCAGCCCGTCTTTGCCACAATACGAAAAAGGCAGCGACGGCAGCACCACCTACGCCACCTTAAGCGAAGGCCGTCTGAACATAGCCGGTAAAGACACCACCGTACAGGAACTGGGCATCCACAGCGACAGCAGCAGCGCGCACAGAGCCGTTGCTGCCCTACCCGATTTGGCCAAGATTACGGAGAAACAGCAGATTGTGGCGAAGGCCACGGCAGATGTGGCTTCAGCCGTATCGGTTTACCGCCAAAACCAACTGTCCAAAGCCCAAGCAGCCCTCAGCAATGCCGAAACAGAACTGATGGGGGCAACCTTCAGCGGCAATCAAAGCGATATTGATGCCGCACAAGGCCGTCTGAACGAAGCACGGGAGAATGTGAAAGCATGGGAAACCGGCGGCAGCAAAGCCCGCGCCTTAAACGCAGGTACGACACTGATTACCGGCATACTTGGCGGACAAAGCGAAGTTCAGGCAGCGGTCAATACCGCCAGCCCGTACACCGCCCAACTGATCGGCCAAACTTTCGGTCAAAACGGCAGCCATCCGAATGAAGCTTTGCAACTGATTGGCCACGCCCTCAACAGCGGCATACTGGCAACCGTAAACGGCGGCAGCTTTGAAGCCGGTGCCGTCAGCGGCGCGGGCAGCGAGCTGGCGGCCAAAGCCCTCACACAAACCCTGTTTGGCGAAGAAGCAGCGACCAATCCGAGCATATTGGGTGAGCAGGAAAAGACACTGGTCAGCGACTTATCGGCGGTATTCGGCACGGTATCGGGCGGTTTGGCCGGTGGTTCGGCTTTGAACGCGCAAATCGGTGCTGCGGCGGGGCAGAATGCGGTGGAGAATAATTATCTCCTTCCGAAAGACTGGTCTAAATACCATCAAGAGATTGCCCAATGCCAAGGAAAAGGCGCACGTTGTTATACTGAAGCAGCCAAAGCACTTGAAGAAATCAGCAAACGCCGCAATCATGAATTGGCACAAGCTTGTTCGGTATATGGTTCAATTGAAGCATGTACGGCCAAACAGAACGAAGCAAAACAATCTGTTGCTTATACCAAACAGCAATTGGCTGCCATTCCTTCAGGTCTTGGCAAACCATCTGCACCAATTTTGCAATATTTGGATAAAGTAGGAGCCGATCACCCTATTTCAGACGGCCTGATTGCAGTAAACCGTCTGAAACAGATGGATGCTCTGGCTGCGAGCCCTGAATTCATCAAAGCCTATCAATCCGATGCCAAGGTACGTAAGGACTTTAAAAACCAAGTGGAAAGCTTGGCTTCAATAGTCCAGCAATCCGGCAGAGCCAAAGAAGGCTTTATGTTTGACAAAGAAGTTCCATTGACGAACATCAGCAAATTAGGAGGCATACGCACCGGAGAAGTCGGCCTTATTCCGGTGTATCCTGAGTTTGAACTGATGGGCTTGGGGATTGGTAAAGCGACCAAGACCGTTGCCGTCAAGCTTTTGGGAAACAAGAGTTTGAAGGTGGGTGGCAGGGAATTTAGCCAGCCTTTGGGGCAGCGGGTTATGTCGACTGTTGATGGGGAGATGGCTGGGGGAGGAAGAGCTGTCAGAAATAATTCTTACTCTACTAACAATTATTCAGAAACTGCTAAATTATACTTTAAGCAAGAGCGAAACTATTGGTCAAAAGAACCTGTTCAATTCTCTGGAAATATAGTGTATCAAAGAGATGATTTAATAAAACCTGATTTTATTGATTCTAAGACGGGAAAGACAAATTTAGAATTGATGAAAATGGGTAGGGCTCCTATTGGTCCTGATGGCAAACCGATAAACCTCCACCATATGATACAAACACAGAACGGGCCAATTGCAGAGGTAACTCAAACGTTTCATCAAAAAAATTCTGCTATTATTCACATTAATACAGGGAATAATATACCTTCAGGTATCAATAGGGTAGAATTTAATAAGTGGAGAGCCAACTATTGGACTAATAGAGCAAAGGATTTTGAAAGGTAATAAATTATGAAAAATGAAGAGCTAAAATCAACTATTTTAGATTTAATTAATCGAGCAGAAGGAAATAGAATACAAATCCCATTGCCAGATGACAATCTAATTGCAGAATATGAAAAAATAATTGGTCTACATTTTGACGAAGAGTACAAATTTTTTCTAAAAAATGCCAGTAATATACTTTATGGCTTCATTGAACCATTGGTAATAACTGCTGACCAATCCAGTAGGAGTGAACTTAGTCACGCTATTTCAGAGGCCAAATTGCTTGGTGTTCCCAGTAATTGGCTTCCTATCTGCGAAGATAATGGCGATTATTATTGCCTAACAGAAGATAAAAGTATTCACCTTTGGACAAGTAACGGACTTACTGAAGAATGCTGGCCAAATCTAAGCTCATGGATAAATCAAGTTTGGATAAATAATGGATAAGCAAGCCGTAGCCTGCATGCAACTTAAAATCCATATGTAGCGTGCGTGCCCCAGTACGCACGCGTTCCATGGCCTACAGCCCAATGCCGTCTGAAAAGCTATCAAATCTTTCAGACGGCCTTTTTATCATCTTTCCGCCAAGACCACCGTGCAGGCATTGGGCATCCACAGCGACAGCAGCAGCGCGCACAGAGCCGTTGCTGCCCTACCCGATTTGGCCAAGATTACGGAGAAACAGCAGATTGTGGCGAAGGCCACGGCAGATGTGGCTTCAGCCGTATCGGTTTACCGCCAAAACCAACTGTCCAAAGCCCAAGCAGCCCTCAGCAATGCCGAAACAGAACTGATGGGGGCAACCTTCAGCGGCAATCAAAGCGATATTGATGCCGCACAAGGCCGTCTGAACGAAGCACGGGAGAATGTGAAAGCATGGGAAACCGGCGGCAGCAAAGCCCGCGCCTTAAACGCAGGTACGACACTGATTACCGGCATACTTGGCGGACAAAGCGAAGTTCAGGCAGCGGTCAATACCGCCAGCCCGTACACCGCCCAACTGATCGGCCAAACTTTCGGTCAAAACGGCAGCCATCCGAATGAAGCTTTGCAACTGATTGGCCACGCCCTCAACAGCGGCATACTGGCAACCGTAAACGGCGGCAGCTTTGAAGCCGGTGCCGTCAGCGGCGCGGGCAGCGAGCTGGCGGCCAAAGCCCTCACACAAACCCTGTTTGGCGAAGCAGCAGCAGCCAATCCTAACGCACTGGGCGAGCAGGAAAAGGCATTGATTAAAGACTTGTCGTCTGCCTTCGGTGCGGTATCGGGCGGTTTGGCCGGTGGTTCGGCTTTGAATGCACAGATTGGCGGGGTTGCGGGTAAAAATGCGGTGGAGAATAACTGGTTAGGCAGCAGTACATATCGTAGAAATCTGGCGGAACAAGCGAAGAAAGGCAGTCAAGAAGCATTACAACTATTAGAGATTGAAAATAAACTCAAACGCTACGGTATTGCTGATTTTGAAGCATTGGCAGAAGAATATGAGAAATGTAACGGCTGCAAATCTGCTGTAGCAAAATACCAAGCTGCCAGAAATAAAGCCGATGCCAAAATTGTAGATTTGATTCAAAAAGGCGTTTTAACCGATGCTGAATTAACGCTTCTGCAATCCAAATCCTCAGAAAGGGTCAGTGCCATCCGTAAAAGCGGATACGGCAATATGGTTGCCAATGCCGAAGTGAAGGCTCAAGCGGATATTTTGGATTTTATTCTTGATGCGAGAATGCAGCGAGACGGCGTAAAGCTAACTCCTAGTCAAGAAATCGGCATGACATTATTGGCTGGGGGATACGGGAATACACCGAAGGGTTCGGTTAAACCCATCTTTACTGCAAGTAATCAACAGAAAACTGCTAAAAATATTGCTTCTTCTCAATCTAGAAGTGTTAATAAGCAGGAGCAAATATCTAATAATCGGAAGGTAACGGAATCTGCAACCCAAACAATTGGGAAATCGGGTTATCGCTCAATTCAAGAATTTACAGAAGCTGTTAGGATGAATTATCAAAAATTCTATGATCAGGGTTATGCACAAGCCAAAAAATTGGCGGAACAAGGTAAAATAGGAAAATCAAATAGAGAAATTGGATCCAATGCAGACCAATATGCTCGTGTTAATTTAAGAGACTGGTTAAAAAATGAGGGAATTAAAGAAGGTCCTAGTGAAATCATTCAAATCAATCGCAGACTCTACGATCCTTTAGGGAGTGGCAAATATCGTATTCCTGATGTTTATATTCCTGGATCTAAAACAATTTTAGATGGATCATTGGAGTTTAAAACCAAACAATCAAAGCAAATACAAGATTTTAATCGTTACAGTAATGGTGCAAAAACAACCATTATTGTACCTTCTGGAGCAACTTCTAGAGGATCTTATAGTATTCCACAATAATTATTAATTTTGAAACATAAGGATTTTAAATGAACGATTTCCCATTTGATGATTTACATGGTTTTAAAGATTATGTTGGCTTTGTAGCAATGTGTGCCCCTTCAGATTTTCCTAATAGGGAAGGTCGGCCATTTGATAGCCAATGGTCTTTATCTTTGGCATTCGAAGGGCTTAGATTAGGAATTGACTTAGCAAAAAGAGAAAAAGGTAATAAACCTGTTTTTGACGAGTGTTTACAGCTGATTGAACAAGCATATGTGCAATATAAAAACGGTGATGATGTTGCTGGTTTTAAAACGCTAGATTTGGTTCGTAAAAAAATTGGTAAAATTCGTACTGAATGACAAGCAAGCGTAGCAAGCCGTAGCCTGCATGAAACTTAAAATCCATGTGTAGGGTGTGCGCCTAAGCGCGCACGTGTTCTATGGCCTACTCGTAGAAAAAGCCGTCTGAAAGCCATCAAATCTTTCAGACGGCTTTTTTGTCATCTCTCCTCCGATATCCTGCGCTTAGATTCGGCCAAAGACCTCATCCTCGAATCCGGCCAATCCGCCCAAACAGCCGACGGCAAAAACAGCAGCCTCGGCGCATCGGTCGGTGTCGGCGCTTCCGTGGGCGCGCAAACCGGTGTGTACGCCTATGGCGAAGTCGGCGGCAGCAAAGGCAGAAACCGTTATCTTGCCCAAACCCACGACCACACCACCCTCAAAGCCGACAATATCCAATTGGCGAGCGAAGGCGATACCACCCTCAAAGGGGCAGCGGCCACCGCCAACCGCATCGATGCCGGTGTGAGCGGCCGTCTGAACATCGAAAGCGTCCAAGACCATCTCGAGCAGGAAAACAAACAGACCGGCGCGGGCGTACGCGTTCAAGTATCCTTTGGCACCGCATGGGAAGCCTCGGGCAACTTCAGCCAAAGCAAAGCCTCGGGCAGCAGCGACACCGTATCCGTCCAATCCGGCCTCTTCGCCGGAGACGGCGGCTACCACATCAACACCGACAGCGTCCACCTCAAAGGCGGCGCGATTGCCTCCACCGCGCCTAAAGAGCAAAACGAGCTGACCGCCAACCGCTTTACCTTTGAAAACATTCAAAACCAAAGCAGCTACAGCGCGTCCAATGTCGGCTTAAGCGGCGGCTATGGCGAAAACCCCGACAATGAACCGGGCTACACCGACGGCAGCAGCTTCAGCCCGTCTTTGCCGCAATATGAAAAAGGCGGCGACAGCACCACCACCTACGCCACCCTGAGCGAAGGCCGTCTGAACATAGCCGGTAAAGACACCACCGTACAGGAACTGGGCATAAACAGCGACAGCAGCAGCGCGCACCGAGCCGTTGCTGCCCTACCCGATTTGGCCAAGATTACGGAGAAACAGCAGATTGTGGCGAAGGCCACGGCAAATGTGGCTTCAGCCGTATCGACTTACCGCCAAAACCAACTGGCCAAAGCCCAAGAAGCCCTCAGCAATGCTGAAACAGAACTGATGGGTGCAACCTTCAGCGGCAATCAAAGCGATATCGAAGCAGCCAGAGGCCGTCTGAATGAAGCACGGGAGAATGTGAAAGCATGGGAAACAGGCGGCAGCAAAGCCCGAGCCTTAAACGCAGGTACGACACTGATTACCGGCATACTTGGCGGCCAAAGCGAAGTTCAGGCAGCGGTCAATACCGCCAGCCCCTACACCGCCCAACTGATCGGCCAAACTTTCGGTCAAAACGGCAGCCATCCGAATGAAGCACTGCAACTGCTTGCCCATGCTGTCAACAGCGGCGTATTGGCCGTTGTAAACGGCGGCAGCTTTGAAGCCGGTGCCGTCAGCGGCGCGGGCAGCGAGCTGGCGGCCAAAGCCATCACACAAACCCTGTTTGGCGAAGAAGCAGCGACCAATCCGAGCATATTGGGTGAGCAGGAAAAGACACTGGTCAGCGACTTATCGGCGGTATTCGGCACGGTATCGGGTGGTTTGGCCGGTGATTCGGCTTTGAATGCGCAGATTGGTGCTGTGGCTGGGCAGAATGCGGTGGAGAATAATTACCACCTGCAAATTGGCCAGCGTCAGGTAATGAAATCGGAGCTTAAAGCTTGTAAAGGAAATTTATCTTGTGAGCTTGAAGTAGAGAATAAATGGGAAAGTACGGCAATAAAAAATCAAAAAGACTTATATGCAGCCTGTGACAAGGGTATCAATACATCTACCTGTGTAAACTTAAGGAATAAAATTGATACAAGTACCTATAATGGCTGGAAAGATTATACTTATCCCACAGGCATGGAGCTTTCAGTCTCAACAGATGCTGCACTTTATCTTGGGGTAGGAGGCAATGTTAAAGCTAATGTTGCCATCGGAAACAGAGGGGCAGCAGCACAATTTGAAGGTGGTGTGGGTATAGGTGTCGGTGCTAAAGCTAAGGCAGGCAAATGGGAAAGAGAGGAAAAAAATGTAAATATTTCCTCCAGTGCCAACTTAGGAGAAGTAACATTTGGCTCTAAGCCAAATCCTGATTCTGCCACATTATCAACTAAAGCTTCTGTTGAGCTAAATGCAGGAGTTGTGAATTTAAATACGGAAGTAACCGAAGGGAGAGAATATAAAACAGATGGAACTTCATCTATTTATAAAAACTGGTCTAATAATGCTACGGCTAAAACACAATTAGGAGTTGGTGGAGTAATTAAATGGGACTTTTTAAATTATAGGACTAACAAACATGAAAAAAGATTACAATGAAACCCTACCTTTTAAACCAAAAAATAAAGAAAGTGAACTAATAACAGCAAAAAAGTTCCAAAATAGATTATTCCCATCAAGATTAATCTATTATTTCATACCCATTATTGTCTTATATTTATTATTGAATAAAATTTATAAATTTAACATCCAATTAGATGATACTCATTTAATGTGGATGATAGGAATATTTTGGATCGTTGTTTTATATAGTTTAATATCTACCTTAATATTAGGGGTGTGCCCACATTGCCATAGGTTTCAAAAATTAAATGGTAAAGCAATCGGTATGGATAGTAATTCCATTTCTTACACAAAAGGAATATCTCCCTTTATAAAATACTGTAGCCGATGTGGTGCACCTCTATCGGAAAAAGCAGTTAAAGAAGTTTATGAAAAGCTGGAAAAAGAAAAGCCATAGCCTGCATGAAACCTAAAATCCACAGGTAGGGTGTGTGCCCCAGCACGCACGAGTTCTATGGATTTGAATTCAATGCCGTCTGAAAATTTATAAGATTTTTCAGACGGCATTTGTTATAAACGTAAATATCCAAATTCCCTGTATATTGTTCAAACGCGTGCGTGCTGGGGCACACACCCTACGCTTGTTTATATATTTATGATTTAATAGATTTTGATGATGCTCTAGCCAAAAGAATGGCGAAACTAGTTCCATAATTAAAGAAGGCGGTATCAAATTTAAAGTGTATATAAATATTGATCCTAAAACAAAAAGTCCTTATGTTGGTAATGTTCACCCTATTAAGTGAGACTTATATGAATTTATATAACTTAGTTTTTAGAGACTTAGAAGAATTACTGAATGAAGATGCAGCTATTAAATTTGCTTTATCTTGTTTAATAGAAAATGAGCGATTTACAGAATTAGAAGAGTTGCTTCGAGAACAAAGTTGTTTAGGAGGAGTAGAAGGAGAACCTGGGTGGTTAATTGAAAGAAGAAATTTACATGATCAAAATGGTTACGAACATTGGCCTCAAGAAGCACAATTGATCAAAATGACTGAGACCGATATCCGAACGTTATTCGCTGCGCTCTCGAATTTTAAGAACCTCCATGCCAACTGGAGCGGCCTGCTGACTTATTGGATTGGGCGTGCCGATGGCTTTATGGAACTGATGACGTTTGAAGACGGCAGCGAAACCCCGCCCTTTTTAATAGAAAAGCTGACACAGATTCTTGCTGATTTGCCTTCAACAGCATGTGACGACGACTTGATTCATGCCCTGTCGCAGGATTTTGAAATCCTTTTTTTCCGCGCCCAGTACGGTCCGGATATTTGGAATTCCACCCAAGAAAGTCTCTCCCGCTTCATCCGCCGTCACGAGATGAAGCTCCCTAATCTGATTGTACTGGACCAGCCGCATGAAGAAGCAGGTAAAACTGCAGCATGGCTGCGTGCCCTGCTGTATTGTGAGTGACACGGGATTCTATGCTGCTGGAAACCCTACTGCTCGGCTCACTGTCTGCCGGCGCGTTATCGGCCATCTACCTACTGAAACACAAATCCGATACATCAGCCGATGACGATTTACCAAAAACCGATATGCCCTGTATCAGTGGCGATCGGTTTTTGGTGCTGAATGCAGATCAGCTTGTCCGTACACTGGATCTGTCTCCTCTGCTTGCGAATATTAAAAACAATCTGGGGCTGTCTAATGAAAACTGGCAGAAAGATGCCCTGCCTTTTTTGTACCAATATATCGAATTCGTACAGCGCCTTCCGGCTTCGGAATCACACCACCATGCAGGAGACGGCGGCCTGGTCAAGCATACGCTTGACGTTGCCTGCCTGGCACTGATTGCCTCAACTTCACAATCCTGGCCGCCCAATGCAAAAACCGAAGATATTGCAAAAAAACAGCCGTATGGCGTTACGGCATTATGTGCGCGGCCATATTGCATGATGTGGGCAAGACCATTACCGGTTTCAGCATCGAACTGTATGCTGACACAGTCACACACGAGCACACACTATGGTTGCCTGATGCAGGATCAATGACAGACAGCGACCAAGCATATTATCGTGTGACTTTTCCTGATGCACGATCGGCCTATCGCGCCCATACCGAAATCGCCTGGACGTTTTTTCAGAGTTTGGTGCCCGCGCATGTCCGGCGTTGGATTGCCAAAACCGACCCAAGCCTGATGATTGAATTGCGTAATTATTTGAGCGGACAAAAAGATGGCAGCCCGCTGCAGGAAGTAATTACGCGTGCAGATATGGTATCCGTTTCCCGCGACTTGAAATCAGGCAGCCGTCAACGTTTTGCTTCCGCAAAACGCACGCCGTTGATTGAAACCGTGATGGAAACCTTACGGGAGATGTTGTCTGACCGTGGCGCACATTTCAGTATCGCCACTACGGCGGGAGGTGACCTTTTCCGCCAAGGTGATTTTATCTACATGATGGCCAAAAATGTCCCTGACTTTGTCCGTCAATACCTACACAATCATCGCCATCCTGCTGCGCCGTCTTTTCCTTCCGATAATCAACGGATTTTCGATACTCTGTACGAATACGGTGCCATTGTACCTGCCTCAGATCCATTTAGAGCCGTTTCCAATATCGAAGTCAACTTTACCCGCAATGATGGCGAACGAATTTCTGCCAATTTCAGTGTGTTATGCTTTAAAGCAACTACACTCTACCCTGACGGTACGTTTCCTGAGGAATTTAAGGGCAGTCTGCAAGTTATTACCGGAAAACCGGCAACCCTCCCCGTCATAGAACAGCCGGTTCCGGTTCCAGACGTGCATAAAACCTCCGATTTGCAAGATGATGCCAAGCAGAAAGCGAAAGTAGACTTCTTGGCTCATAAGGGATCTTCTCCTGAAAACGTATCTTCCCTCCATATAACCGAACCCGAGCAAACCAGTGTTGCGCAGAAAAAAACTGATGACCTGCCGATTTCTCTGCCTACCGTACCTGTGCCGGAAGATACTGTCGTAGGTATAGACGGCCTGCTTTCCAAATTCAATTTGATTACTGAAGAAGAGGCTGATTCCGTCATCGAGCAGGGAGGTACGGCTACAGAATCTTTGCCGTCGAATTCTGAATCACGGCGACCTGAAATTCCCAAAACCGATATTCCATTACAGTCTGAGGTGGTGGGCGGCAAAATCCAAAATCAAAATAAGTCTGCAAATACGGAGCCCAAGAATAGAAAACCGGTAGGAAAATCCAACAAAACCTTGTTGACACAACTATTTGCCGAAGTATTTGACGAAGAAAAACCGCCAAGCAGTCCGGAAAATCAGAAAAAACAACCAATAGAAAAACTGACACAGGCAGATACTGCTCAAACAGGATTGCAAGAAATCATCCGTGAACGTCAATCCGCTCCGGAATCAAGTCCTAGACCGGTAAAAATTGCCCCTGATCCGACACTTGAAGACGTTCAGTCAGGCCTGAAAGAAATCACGATTTTGGAAAGCAGCATGGCTGAGCAACAGCTTAAAGCGGAAGCAGAGAACGAAGAGCAGATTATCCCCGCAATCGAAGAAAAAAAGGTAGAAGCCCGCCAGCGCGGTATCCAATTCATCCATTGGCTCGGCAACGGATTGGCAGATGGATCAATTTCGACCAATCAATCAGGTTCGCCGGTTCATTTCATTGAACACGGTATGCTGTTGGTTTCCCCTGTTATTTTTAGGGATTATGCAGGTGGCGTGTTCAATAAATCGGATACGGAAAGTTTTGGGCCTATGGCACAGAAAGGCTTTGAATCTTTGCGTCTGCACAAAAGAAGTAAGCGTACAGCGCTATTTCGCGCTATTGCCAACAATGGCAGCAATAAACGTCTGTTTTATTGTTATCTGATTCCCGAACACAATATCAAACATATTATCCAGCCCAGCTCTCGCCCGGCGAACAATACCAATATCGCCTTGGAAAATGATGCTGACCTTTTGAATCTGGAGCAGGAATGAGTACCCAATTTCCCGAAAATGTTTATCGAGCCCCTTATGAGTGGATCAGTGTCGCAGCTTATACTTCAGCTGCCGCAGCATTGACCGTGTTGCCTATGCCGACACCGGTTGCTTACGGCGGTCTGCTGTTTTGCGGCGGTGCCGCACTAAAACGTACGCTTTCTGCCAGACGCATCATGAAATTTCGCAAGAATATCCGCAGACTACCCTACTATGCACTGACAGCAGATGAAATTCCCGTATCAGATAAGGCTCTTTACCTGGGTAAGGGCTTCCGTTGGACGCAGACCCATACCCAGCGTCTGTTCATGGTTCGCCAACCGGAAAACGAGCATCTTTTGAGGCCTTCCGCCTTGTACCGTGCGGCAAGAAAATATGAAATTGAAACCCCGGGCAGCAATTGGGTGACACACCTGACGCGCAAAAATGCCTGGTGGAATCCGGTTGCACCATTACCTCCTGTCGGCGGGTCACCTGAACTCCACGGGATTGAAATAGATGAACAAGATATTTGGGAAGACTTGGGGGAACGTGTCGGCCACAAAGTTGTACTTGGCACCACCCGTGTCGGCAAAACCCGCCTGTGTGAAACCATGATTGTGCAGGATATCGCCCGTGGCGATGTAACTATTGCATTTGACCCTAAAGGTGATGCGGATTTGATGATCCGTATGTATGTGGAAGCACAAAAAGCAGGAAGACCCTTCTACATGTTTCATTTGGGTTTTCCGGAGCACAGTTGCCGTTATAACCCGATTAGTGACTATGGCCGTATCACGGAAGTAGCCACCCGTATCGCCAATCAGTTGCCCAGTGAGGGGCAGTCGGCCGCCTTCCGGGATTTCGTATGGCGCTTTGTCAATGTGCTGACTAAAACCATGGAAGGCTTGTCCATCAAGCCTAATTACGAAAATATCTATAAAGCTGCTGCCAACGTTGACCAATTGGCCGGCGACTACTTCCGTCTGATTTTGGATAAAAATTATCCCGGTTGGCTAAAAGAATTTGAGGAATTCGCTTTACCGGAATCAGAGGCCAAAACGGCCGTTAAAACCGGACGCAATTTGGATACTATCAAATTGGGGTCTTTTCTTAAGGCCAAACAGCACAATGAACCGCTGATAGATGCCTTGGGCGGCATCCTTTCAAATGACCGATCCTATTTTGAAAAGCTGGTCAGCTCGCTCTATCCTCTGCTTGAAAAATTGACCACCGGTGATGTGGCCAAACTCATCAGCCCGGATACTTCTGATTTGCTTGATTCCCGACCAATTATGGACTGGCGAAAAGTGATTGAAAGCAATGCGGTTGTCTATGTTGGTCTGGATTCACTTTCTGACGCAGAGGTTGCCGGAACTGTCGGTAACGCCATGTTTGCAGATTTAACGTCACTTGCCGGCCAAATTTACAAACACGGACACGGTTTTGGCCAAAGCGGTGTTACCGGCAAGCGAAAGATATCCATTCATGCCGATGAGTTTAACGAGCTCATCGGAGATGAATTTATTCCGTTGCTCAATAAGGCTGGCGGCGCAGGCTATCAAGTAACCGTCTACACGCAAACCTGGAAAGATGTGGAGGCTAAAATCGGTTCACCGGCTAAGGCCGGCCAAATTGGTGGTAACTTGAATACCATGATTATGCTTCGCGTTAAGACGGCAGAAACTGCAGAAATGCTGACCAACCAGTTACCTGAAGTAAAAATTATGGCCAGTACCTTGGTCTCACGCGCTAATGATGTCGCATTTCCTGACAGTCATGAGGATTTTGGCAGTGGTAACGAAGACCGTATTGGTGCAGAAACCGTTCCTATGCTGACCGTAGCTGATTTGACACAGCTTCCGAAAGGCCAGGCGTTTGCATTGATTGAAGGTGGTCAGTTGTACAAAATAAGGCTGCCACTCCCAAAAGTTGATTCTGAGGAAGCTGCAATTATTCCTCGCCATATTACCGATATTGCTGCGGCTATGCGTGAAACTTACCGCCTAAGCCTGCCTGTCGAAGACGAAAGTGCATTTGTGGAAGGAGTGGCCTATGGCAGCTAAAGCTAGCGGATGGTATATGAACTCTCTGCCTTTGAAGTTCCTACTCTCCCCCTTCAAAGCACTCTATACCGTGTTTTTAATTGTATTGATTATTTTCGGATTATCCTTGATTAGCCAAAACTATTTACAGACTCCTGATTTGCTGAATCAGGAATTAAAGCATATGGAACTGGTCCAGCATGACAAGCGCAGCCTGTGGCAGGATGAAAACAGGCCGTCTGAAAACATCAATACCTCTGTTGCCCGTTTATCCTACCATGCCCTCAGCACGATGTTTTTCGAGTGGACACAGGTTAATACTGCGTTAGCAGCACAAACTGAAACAGATTTTGGATACCGCTTCAAGAATTACCTAATGCCGAGATTGGACTTGCTGAAACATTTCGACAAAACTTTACAGCTTATCTCCCTCCGTATCGGTAACATTTTTTTATTTGTCGGTTTAGCCTTTACCGCCTATGTTTTGGCCTTAATTGATGGTTTGGTCATGCGGCGTATCCGTCAAAAGAATGCCTCAAGAGAGAGTGCCGGTATTTATCATCGGGCAAAATACTGGCGGAGCGGCATTATTTGGTTAAGCATTCTGTTTTACCTGTGCAGCCCATTTACATTATCCCCTTACTGGCTGTTGCTGCCTATTTTTAGCAGTGCATACATGGTTTTTTTGCAGGCAAAATATCTGAAGAAATATCTTTAAAAATAAAATCTTTGAGGAAATAAAGATTTTTATTTTCTCAAAGATTTTGGTGCTTTCTCACAAAACGAGGGTGGTATTTACTCAAAACATCCTTAAAGGTTGCAATATCAACCGAGTGATACTTCAAAATGGGGGCGAGTGTGTCATATCCCATAAATTCTTGGATTAAACGTTCATCTCTGCATTTAAAGAACAGGGTTCTGCCACATGCTATTCTGATTTGATGAGGAGTGAGCGCAAAGTCCAAAGTATGATAAGTAACTAATCGGGTTGTCTGGTACAGTTCGCCTTTAGATAGTGGTTTGTTTTTCTTTACAAACAAAAACATATCCTTAGGTAGGCGAGGCAAATTAAGTTGTTTCTTCAATAATCGCAAATACTGAGAGAGATAAGTTGTTGACTTATTATCCAGATAAATATTGCGCGGATGAGCAAACCCGTTTTGCAGCATTACAGCTTGGTGTTTTAATGAAATATTTTGGATTCTCAGGTGCCTGATTTCGTTGACTCGCAGTGCAGCTGTACTAAGTAAATCAACAATACACCATTGTCTCAACGAATGATAATCTTGGAAGTTATCCGGTTCCTTCCATACCAACTTATCCAATTCCACTATACAAGGAAGCTTTGGGTAAACCTTAAAAGAACGGCATGATCCGACTGAGAAATGTCTGAGGTACTGAGTCCGCCACCTGCTGTTGCTATGCCGGGGGGACTTGGTATGCTTCTGTACCCCACTATTAACATACCAACGGCAGAATCGATTCCAAGCAGAAATATATTGATTTAAGCAAGCATTGCTTATCCCTTTTCTGCCGGCTGCTTTTAGTAGCCGCTTGTGATGTTCAAAAAGCGTCTTGTAAAAAATTGGCAGGCTGGTTAAAGATTCATCATGATATTTATAACCCAGTTCGATTAAAATGGCTCCAAATCTTTTAAGCTGAGATTGGTAACTCTTTCTTGTTGTTTCTGCGTAGCCCAATTGTTCAAGGCTATCAATAAAATGTTGGAAAATGTAACATGGCCAAATATGTATCATTGATAAATTTTGTTGCTTTCATTCGATGATGTCTCCTTGAGGAAATATCATATTTCGAATAAAATTAAATCTCAACTAAAGTTAATGCTTAAAGCCCCCATTTGCATAACGGGAAAGTGTAAATGGATATAGAAAGGAAAAATTCGACATACAAATCTCAATATAAGATAATATAACTTTGCAATAATGTATATTATGTTAAATTTAAAGATGGTGTGAATAATGATGGAGTAAAAAATAAAGTAACTATTCTTATTTCTCTCATTTAATAGACCCAGACTTGTAACTAGGCTGAGCATTCATACTCATACAGATAGAATAAAAAAACCGTCTGAAAGATTTGGATTTTCAGACGGCATAGTTTATTTATGAATAATTAGAAAATTCATGGAAATGTGCAGGCAATATGCACTGTGCCTACGCTTGCTATTCATCAAGTTGTGGCCATTGGAAATCATTTACCTTATACTCCGCACTTAATAATGTTGATATGTCGGATTTTATAGCATCAAAAATTTGAGATAGATTACCCGCATAAATCATAGCCATAAATAAGGCATTACTAGCAATTTTGAAATTTTGATCGTTTAGCGCAAATTGACATATCCTCATATAATTTAAAAAATTTCTTAAATCTTCTTTAAACTCATTATCCCAATCTCCTTCTAAAGTGTAATCTTTACACCACCTAATATTGCCTATTTCATGATCTATAGCTCTTGATATTTGCAAATCTGTTAAGTCAAATCCTTGGTGAAGACCTAAATTAATCAGAATTTTTTTTTACATCATTCAATGTTTCCATAATAATTTCCTATTTTAAGTTTAATTTACGCCCTTTTGCTGCTTTGGTTTTTATTTGGTTGAACGAACCATCCATATTTAAAACAAATTTAAAGTTTCCATTTTTATCAAAAACCTCCAAGTGGTTTTTATGTTGGGCATCCAAATAAAATTGATCAGTAACTTTTAATACCCCTTTGCTCTCCTGAGCTGCATAAACAGACTATCCTTGATGAAACCGTTTTGTTTGGCTAAAGAGTCAAATAACTGTTCGGTCACTTTGCCTATTGTATCCTTTCCTTCGCTGATAGTTTTTTCAGTAGCAATGTAGCATGTACAAATTATAACAATCATTAATTATAGCAAGGTGGATATTTATGCCGCACGGATATAGAAAAAACGCCGTCTGAAGGTTTGGATTTTCAGACGGTACAGTTTATTCATGGAAGTGTACAGGCACTTAAGCTAAATACATAAGGCAGCTTTATGAAAACAATATATACATATACAATCTCATACGAAGATAAGTGCGATGCTTGGCTCCTTTTCCCTCTAATTTTATTTTTTAAACATAAATACTCAAAAGGACAACTCCCAAAATGGATCTGCACAATATTCGCGAAGATTACTCTAAACAGGAATTATCCGAACATGAATGCAATGCCAATCCTATTGTGCAGTTCGAATATTGGCTTAAAGCCGCCATACATGCCAAAGTAAACGAACCTACGGCTATGAATATTGCAACCGTCGGCACAGACGGAAAACCCTCTAACCGGGTGGTTTTATTAAAAGAAGTTAATTCTGAAGGTTTTGTATTTTTTACCAATTATCTTAGCCGCAAGGGCCGTTCGCTAGAGGAAAATCCTTTTGCGGCATTAACTTTTTTTTGGCCTGAGCTGGAGCGGCAAGTGCGCGTTGAAGGTTGCGTCAGCCGTCTTTCGCCGGAAGCATCAGACGAATATTTCGAAAGCCGCCCCTATACAAGCAGAATCGGAGCATGGGCAAGCGAACAAAGCCAAGTTATTGAAAGCAAATCAGTATTGGTTAAGCGTGCAGCGGCTATCGGTTTAAAACATCCTCTTCATGTTCCCCGCCCTCCTCATTGGGGTGGCTATGTCGTCATACCTAATTATATGGAATTCTGGCAAGGCCGGCCGAGCCGTTTGCATGACCGTATATGTTACCGGCAAGAAAACGGTGTTTGGCTGAAAGCGCGATTGGCACCTTAAGACAAAAGAATCTTAATAACTCTAAAAGAAAAAGGCCGTCTGAAAAATTATATTTCAGACGGCCTTTTGCATATATGTCGCTTATTATACTTATATTTGCCAATTAATCATACTTTTACCATGTTCTTGCAAATACTTATTGGTGCGTGAAAAAGGCTTGCTGCCAAAAAAACCACGATAAGCAGATAAAGGCGATGGATGGGGGGATGTTATTACCAAGTGGCGGTTTCT
Organism: Neisseria arctica; assembly: GCF_022870905.1. Taxonomy (NCBI): domain Bacteria; kingdom Pseudomonadati; phylum Pseudomonadota; class Betaproteobacteria; order Neisseriales; family Neisseriaceae; genus Neisseria; species Neisseria arctica. The sequence goes on along the minus strand of NZ_CP091510.1, from coordinate 1,150,507 downwards.
GTCGATGAAGGCTCCTTTTTTCTGGGCATGGCTACCCCATAAGATAAATACAAGATGCTCCCTTTGCTCGGCCAGCTGGCGGATGACTTTGTCGGTAAAGGTTTCCCACCCCAATAATGCATGAGAGTGTGCCTGCCCTGCCCGAACGGTCAAAACGGTATTCAATAACAATACACCCTGCTCCGCCCATGCTTGCAAATAGCCATGCGAAGGAATACGGAAGCCGATGATATCGTCTGCCAACTCTTTATAAATATTTTGTAGAGACGGGGGAATCTGTATATCCGGCCGTACGGAAAAAGAAAGCCCATGAGCCTGTCCCGGGCCGTGATATGGATCTTGCCCTAGAATCACCACCTTTACTTGGTCGAATTCAGTTGCCCGAAAAGCGTTAAAAACATCTTTTTCGGGCGGGTAAATAACTTGGCCGTTGTTTCGCTCCGCCCTTACGGTATTAATAATATGTTGGAAATAAGGCTGCTGTTTTTCAGCGCCCAAGGCTTCTTTCCAAGTATTCATAGTTGTTTGTGCTTTACCGGTTCGATTTACAAATAAACGATTTCACCGCTACGGCCTTTGCTTTCCTTACTTGCCCACCATACGAAGTGCGGCATGATATCTTCGTAGTTTTTACGCTCGCTACGGGCTTCGCCAGGGTGGGTTTTCATACGTTGGGGAGAGTTAACCGCCCCCGGCACCAATACATTGGCGCGTAGGTTGTCAAAACGATCCCATTCATCGGCAGCTACTTTGCATAAGTAGTTGAGTGCTGCTTTAGAAGCGCCGAAACCGCCCCAGTAAGCCTTAGGATCTTCACCATGGCTTTCTCCGACAAAAATAACCGAAGCATCGGGAGATTCTTTCAAAAGCGGTAGAAATGCGCGGGTCAACCCCATCGGAGCGACGGTATTGATACGGTATTGGTTCACCCATTCTGATACGGTTTGGAAATCCAAAGGGGATAATGCGTAAAAATAGCTGGCACAATGCACAATACCGTCGAGTTTGCGGTTGGTCGCTTCGGCAATAGTGGTTGCCAAGCGGCCGAATTCGGCTTCTTCGGCGGTAAGCAGGTCGAAGCAAATTGCAAACGGTTCCGGGCCGCCGGCGGCTACAATATCGTCGTATACTTTTTCCAATTTCTTCTGATGGCGTGCGACTAATACTACAGTAGCACCTGCAGCCGCATAGGCTTTGGCGACTTGTTCGCCTATGCCTTGCGAGGCACCGGTCACCAGAATGATTTTATCGGTCAGTTGAGTCATTTCGCTTCCCTTCAAGCAGTTAAATTGTTCAGGCATAACGCGGCGGTGCTTTGTCCGTGTTGTACGGCGGCTTCCAGTGTAGCGGGATAGCGCGGATGCAGATAATCACCGCAAGGATAAATGTGATGGTGGTGCAGCCAAACCGTATCAGGCAGACGGCGGTTAACCGTACTGGCAGTAGTTGCACGCTTTTCGGTGATCACACGTGCGGCAACGGGGGCTTTAAGCGTCGGGCAAATTCTTAATACATCTGCATGCACACGTTCAATCCATTGTTCATTGGTGTGGTTGGAATGTAAATCAGACACACTGATCACCGCGGTTAGTTCGTGCTTATCTCCGTCCAATGCACCGCGTGATATCAACCATTGCGCCGTTCCCCGGCTAAAACCGGTCATTGCAGAGGGCATTTCGAGAGCTTCGGCATAACGCAAATATACGGTGGTGATGGCGTGATACTGTATTTTTGAATATTCTGATTGGATATAGTGTGGTGTTTCAGACGGCATTAATGCGGCGGCGTGATATGGGGCAACGGCTAAAATTACCGCATCAAATAGTTCATTTTCAATACGCACACGTCCGTCGGGGCTGATTTGTAATTTTCCCACCCGTGTTGCCAACCGAATAGTTGCTTTTTGTTTTTTGAGGAAACTTAAGGCAGGCTCGACCATAAGTTTCCCTAAATCACATTTAGGTAACAGATAATCGCCTGCCGCTTTATCAGCCCATACACCGTCTTGCAGAACGTTACTTAAAATATTCAGGCTGGCATTTTGCAAAGGCGTATTCAATGCGCCCCATACCAACGGTTGCCAAAACTCTGCCACCAATTTACGCGGCATTTGACGGACATTCAACCAATCAGCCACACTCATATCCGCAGGGTTGAAGTGTTGGCGCTTTTGCAAAGCCTTCATGCTGTCGAGCAGGCGGATCTTATCTGCCCAACCGATATTTTTCGCACGAAGAATGCCTGTTATCAAATGCAAAGGTGCAGGCAGCCTGCTGGAGGCGGAGAACTGCAAACCGTCTGCCATATACCACTGCAAAGGCCGGCGCTCGAAAACTTCTGCTTCATTTACACCGATTCGGTTCAACAATGTGCGTACGCCGTGATAAGCGCCAAGCAAAATATGCTGGCCGTTATCTAGAAAACTAAAATTATGATTAACGGCATTCAATGCGCGAGCCCTACCCCCCGCTTGTTTACCGGCCTCAAATATAGTTACGTCGGCTTTGGCACTTAGATGTATAGCGGCGGAAAGCCCTGCCCACCCTGCACCGATAACGGCAATTTTTTTTCGTGCCGGATTTTTCATGGTTTGAATCCCAGCAGCCAGGTTTTCAAGGCAATACGCTTTTTGCGTGGGCCGGGAATAGCAATTTTGTATTTCAACACGTTTTGCGCACCATCCCGCTCTATTTCATTTAGTAAAGCATAGTAAATCGCGGCCAAAATCAGTCCTACTTTTTGCGACTTTTTATCTTCGGCCGGTAAAAGTGCTACTGCTTCCCGATAAATTTGGCGGGCGCGCCCGATTTGAAAGGCCATCAGTTGTGCAAATGCTTGATCGGGCTTTGCTAGCATAATTGTTTGGGCAGGCACATTAAAGCGCTGCAATTCTTCGGTAGGCAGATAAATACGCCCGCTTCTAGCATCTTCGCCGACATCGCGGATGATATTGGTTAGTTGGAGAGCCAACCCCATTTTATCGGCATAATCCAATGTTTCCGAACGGGTAAATCCTAAAATACGGGTAATCAGCCTGCCTACTACCCCGGCTACGCGGTAACAGTAAAGCTGCAAATCGGCAAAAGTCGCATAACGGGCATGCTGCAAATCCATTTGCATGCCCTCCACCACTTCTAATAGCTCCTCTTTAGGCAGTGAAAAATCTTTGACTGTTGTTTGCAATGCTTGGCATACGGGATGCTCGGGCAGGCCGTCTGAAAATACTTTATCCAACTCCAAACGCCACCAGTTCAACGTGGTTTGCGCGACTGACGGATCAGAACAATCGTCTACCACATCGTCTAATTCACGGCAAAATGCATATAGCACCGTCAATGCATCTTGCCGGTGCTGGGGCAAAAAACGGAAAGCGGCCAAAAAACTAGAACGGCTTTCTGCGGCTTTTTGGCGGCAATATTCAAGTGGCTGCACATTTGTTCCCGGTCATTTATCAATGTGGAATTGTAGCGGATTTTCAGACGGCCACAAATACGCATAGCAGCAAATTTCATCTTAAAATGTATGAAAAATACCGAATGATACGGTTTGCAGATATGCCGTTACAAACATACCGATAAAAGCAATCTAATCCCGACAAAAACACTCAACTATCTGCTGCAAATCTGCTAAAATACGCCCCATTCACGATAAAAACATTAAGGCACAAACCATTATGGCTTTACTGCAAATCGCCGAACCCGGCCTTTCCGCCGCTCCGCACCAGCACCGCCTCGCCGTAGGTATTGATTTAGGCACAACCAACAGTTTGGTTGCCACCGTAAAAAGTGGTAGCGCAATTTGCCTGCCGGATAAACAAGACCGTGTTACCCTACCTTCTGTGGTCCGCTATTGCGAAGACCAGCGCGTAGAGGTTGGATATGATGCCCTAAAAGCACAAAAAATCGACCCTAGCAACACCATTAGCTCCGCCAAACGCTTAATCGGCAGAACACTTGCCGATCTGAAAGCCGATAACCATTACTTTCCCTACCGATTCGGCAGTAGCGAGCGCATTATCGAAATGCACACCCGTCAAGGCAGTAAAACACCGATTGAGGTTTCCGCCGAAATTCTGCGCACCTTAAAAGCGCGTGCCGAAGAGAGTTTGGGCGGTGAACTTACCGGCGCGGTAATTACCGTACCTGCTTACTTCGATGATGCCCAGCGTCAGGCTACCAAAGATGCAGCACGATTGGCCGGTTTAAACGTTTTGCGCCTGCTAAACGAACCTACCGCCGCTGCCATCGCCTACGGCCTTGATAATCGTTCGGAAGGCACCTTTGTTGTGTATGATTTGGGCGGCGGCACATTCGACGTTTCAGTATTAAAGCTCACCAAAGGCCTGTTTGAAGTTAAAGCTACCGGAGGTAACAGCGCATTGGGCGGTGATGATTTTGACCACCGTTTGTTCTGCTACTTACTTGAAAAAAACACACTCTCCCAACTTTCCGAGCCCGACAGCCAGCTTTTGCTGAGCCTGACACGGGAAGCCAAAGAAACGCTCACTACCGAGACCAGCGCAACCATTCAGGCACAGCTTTCAGACGGCCACAAAATCGACACCCAAATCACCCGGCAAGAATTCCACAACCTCACCCAGCATTTGGTTGCCAAAACCATCGAACCGGTGAAACAGGCGTTAAAAGATGCAGGCATTACCAAAGCCGATGTCAAAGGCGTGATTATGGTTGGTGGTGCTACACGCATGTTGCATGTACAGCAGGCCGTAGCTACATTCTTCGGCCAAACCCCACTCAACAATCTTAATCCCGATCAGGTTGTCGCCCTTGGTGCGGCTATCCAGGCTAATGTTTTGGCGGGCAATAAAAATGAAGAAGATTGGCTTCTACTCGATGTTACCCCACTGTCACTCGGCCTTGAAACTTACGGTGGCCTGGTCGAAAAAGTAATTCCGCGCAATTCAACCCTTCCTACTGCCCGAGCGCAAGACTTCACCACATTTAAAGACGGCCAAACCGCCATGACCATTCATGTGGTGCAAGGTGAGCGCGAATTAGTTGCCGACTGCCGCAGCTTGGCTAAGTTCACCTTGCGCGGCATCCCCCCTATGGTTGCCGGAGCGGCCCGTATCCGTGTTACCTTTCAGGTTGATGCGGACGGATTACTTTCCGTATCCGCACGCGAGCAGTCCACCGGAGTACAAGCGCAAATCGAAGTTAAGCCAGCCTATGGTCTGGACGACGAAACCATTACCCAAATGCTTAAAGACAGCATGAATAACGCGGGAGATGATATGGCAGCACGCGCACGAGCAGAAGCTGCTGTAGAAGCGGAAGGATTAATGGAAGCAGTGCGTGCGGCTTTGGCCTTAGATGCCGATTTGTTATCGGCACAAGAGCTCAATACCATCGAAGAAAAAATAGCCGGTCTGCAAGCCCTGCTGACGCAAGGAAGCGCTGAAGAAATCCGCAATGCAACTGCCGACTTGGCACACAACACAGATGATTTCGCCGCCCGACGCATGGACCGTAACATCCAACGCGCATTGGCCGGGCAAAGTATAGAAAATCTGTAAACGCTTTTCAGACGGCCTTTTTATTACAAAGCCGTCTGAAAAAATTATTTAATAAATTTAAGGCTTTTAAGGCTTAATCACTACCAAGAGAACACGCATGCCGAAAATTACCGTATTACCCCACGCAGAACTCTGTCCCGAAGGCAAAACCATCGAAAATGCTGCCGAGGGCACTTCAGTTTTGGATATTTTGCTTGAAAACGATATTGAATTGGAACACGCCTGTGAAAAATCCTGCGCGTGCACCACTTGTCATATTATTATCCGTAAAGGATTCGACAGCCTTGAAGAGCCAACCGAAATCGAAGAAGATTTGCTTGATCAGGCTTGGGGGTTGGAAGCCGATTCACGGTTAGGCTGCCAAGCAAAAGTAGCCGGTGAAGATTTGGTTGTAGAAATTCCTAAATACACCATTAATCATGCCCGCGAGCATCACTGATACAAACCTTGCGCCCTTTAGTGCAAACCTTAGCGAGCAATAGTGTAAAGCAAGCCTAAGAAAAGGCTTGCTTTTACTTGATTTTTATAAAACTTTGCCCCATATTGCCGCTGTCACCAACCCAACTACGGAATACGCATGAAACGTTATATTACCCTTGCCGCTTTATCCGCTCTGGCTCTGTCTGCCTGTAAAGACAATACGCAAGCCCAACTCGAACAACAACAAAAACAAATTGAAGCTCTTCAACAACAGTTGGCGCAACAAAACGGCCCTGCTGCCAATGATGACCAAACCGTTTATCAACTTAACCCTGATGCGGTTGCCTCTACTATTCCGGCAGAGTTCCAAAATGGCAATAACGGCCAGCCCGTCACCGGTACGGATGGGCAGGAATATGTATATGACCAATCAACCGGCAGCTGGCTGCTGCAAAGTTTGGTAGGTGCGGCCGCCGGTGCGTTTTTGGGCAATATGTTGGCTAATAAATTTACCAAAGCACCTGCCAATTCGGCCACAGCCCAACAAGTACGCAGCAATTACTACCAATCTTCACGCTACCAAGGCCGTACAAGCCAACAACTGAACACCCGTAGCGTACCGGCGCAACAGGCCAACAAAGCCAACTCGCCCAACTACCGCAAGGCACAGCAGGCACAACCAAACTACCGCAAACCGGCCCGCCGTAGCGGTATGCGCCGCCGCTAAACAACTGCGGACGCAATCAGGTATTTAAAACCAAACTATCAATACTTTCAGACGGCCTAGGCTATAGTAAAATAGAGGCCGTCTGAAAACATCATCCAAAGGAAAAGCGATGAGTCAATACCATAAACTAATCATCCTCGGCTCCGGCCCTGCCGGTTACACTGCTGCTATTTATGCGGCACGTGCCAACCTGCACCCCGTCATCATTACAGGCATTGCCCAAGGCGGCCAACTGATGACCACTACAGAAGTCGACAATTGGCCAGCAGATGCCGAAGGTGTTCAAGGTCCTGAATTAATGGCACGTTTTCAGGCTCATGCCGAACGTTTCGGTACAGAGATGATTTTCGACCAAATCAATGCCGTTGATTTGCAAAACCGTCCTTTTACTCTTAAAGGCGATATGGGCGAATACACTTGCGATGCCTTGATTGTTGCTACCGGCGCATCCGCCAAATACCTGGGTTTGCCCAGCGAAGAGGCTTTTGCAGGCAAAGGTGTATCGGCTTGTGCGACTTGCGATGGTTTCTTTTACAAAAAGCAAGACGTTGCAGTGATCGGCGGCGGCAATACAGCAGTTGAAGAAGCCCTCTATTTGGCCAATATTGCCAATACCGTTACCCTTATCCATCGCCGAGATAGCTTCCGTGCCGAAAAAATCATGGTAGACAAGCTGATGAAGCGCGTAGAAGAAGGCAAAGTCATCCTCAAGCTCAATAGCAATCTGGACGAAGTGCTCGGTGACGATATGGGCGTAACAGGTGCCCGCTTGAAAAATAACGACGGCAGTACCGAAGAAATCACCGTTAAAGGTATCTTTATCGCCATCGGCCACCAACCCAATACCGATATTTTCAAAGGCCAGCTCGATATGGATGAAACCGGCTATTTGAAAACGCGCGGAGGCAGTGCCGACAATGTAGGCGCTACCAATATCGAAGGCGTGTGGGCGGCCGGAGATGTAAAAGACCACACCTACCGCCAGGCGATTACCAGCGCCGCATCCGGTTGCCAGGCTGCATTGGATGCCGAACGCTGGCTGGATAGCCAACGCTGATAAAATAAGGTAGAGGCCGGCTTAACATAGTATGTTCAGACGGCCTCAAAAGGAAAACGGATATTTATATCTGCTCCCACCAACTTGAAATAAAGGAAACGAAATGATTAAACTACATACCAATTTCGGTGTTATCGGCATTGAGCTGGATCACGAAAAAGCCCCTATTACAGCGGCTAACTTCGAACAATATGTGAAAGATGGCTTTTATGACGGAGTAATCTTTCACCGTGTGATCAAAGGCTTCATGATTCAAGGCGGCGGTATGGATCAAGATATGAACGAAAAAGCCACCCGTGATCCGATCCAAAACGAAGCTCAAAACGGCTTGAAAAACGACAAATACACCATTGCAATGGCTCGTACACAAGCTCCCCATTCTGCTTCGGCACAATTTTTTATCAATACCAAAGACAACACTTTCCTGAACCACACCGAGCCGAGCCTGCACGGTTGGGGGTATGCCGTATTCGGCAAAGTGGTTGAAGGCCAAGACGTTGTAGACGCCATCGAAGGTGTAGCAACCAAACGCCATGGTTACCATGATGATGTTCCGGTTGATCCTGTGGTTATTACCAAAGCAGAAATCGTTTAAGCCGTCATAATATATAATAGACCCATACGGAAATGCCGCCTGAAAATTCAGACGGCATTTCTTACTTTTATCTTTACCCTATATACACTTTTACCGTACCGGCAATGCCATGCAACGCATACATATTTTCCGGATTGGTTTATAATAATGCCCTTTGCCGCAGTCTTATTCAGCCAGTCTAATGAAAACCGTAGAAAAAAGCGTATTGGTGTTACACAGTGCAGAACAAATGTTTGAGCTTGTCGACCGTGTTGAGGATTATCCAAAATTCCTACCTTGGTATAGCAAAACCGAGGTAATCGAACGCACCGACACGGAGTTAAAAGCCCGCTTGTTTATGGACTATATGCGTGTTCAGCAATCTTTCGCTACCCATAACCATAACATTCCCGGCAGGGAAATCCATCTTAATCTGCTTGAAGGCCCATTTAAAACTCTGAAGGGGCATTGGCGGTTTATTCCCTTGGGAGATGATGCGTGCAAAGTTGAATTCAAACTCGAATACGACTTCTCCAGCAGCCTTCTTTCCACTCTGATTTCACCCGTATTCAGCCACCTTTCAGGTACGCTGGTAGATGCTTTTATCAAAGAGGCCGACCGCCGTTATGGTTAATATTGAAATTGCATACGGAACCGCCGAAAAACAAATACTGCTAACCATGCAGGTTGCGGAGGGAACTACTGCGCGACAGGCCGTACTCTCCAGCGCGGTAAAACAGCACTTTCCCGAAGCTGATTTGCAAAATGCTCCCTTAGGTATTTTCGGTAAAAGAGTAAAAGACGATACCTTGTTGCGTGATAAAGACCGTATCGAAATCTACCGCCCTCTTCTAATCGACCCCAAAGAAGCACGCCGCCTGCGCGTACAGGCCAAGCAACAAGAAGAAGCATAATCCTGCCGTCGGAAATATCACCGTAGCAATAGCGAGAAGTGTTTCATAAAAAATCTTTCAGACGGCCTTATTTAAAGAGAACAGAATGTCTGCCATCAAACTGATAGTCGGCTTAGGAAACCCCGGTAAAGAGTATGAACAAACCCGCCATAATGTGGGATTTTGGTTTGTAGACGAACTCGCATGGGCTTGGAGAGCCACATTTAAAGAAGAGAAAAAATTTTTCGGTGAAGTAGCGCGTGTTTCCCGCCCCGAAGGAGATGTTTGGCTGCTGAAACCGAATACTTTCATGAACCGGTCCGGGCAGGCCGTAGCCGCCTTGGCTCAATTTTATAAAATCAAGCCTTCCGAAATCATGGTAGTGCATGATGAATTGGATATTGCCTGCGGCCGCATCAAATTCAAACTCGGCGGAGGCAACGGCGGCCATAATGGTTTGAAAGATATCCAAGCGCGCTTGAGCACTCCCGATTATTACCGTCTGCGCTTAGGTATTGATCATCCGGGCGATCGTAATTTGGTTGTCGGCTATGTATTAAACAAACCCAGTGCGGAAGACCGCCAAAAAATTGATGACAGTATCGCCAAATCCTTACGCGGGCTACCCAAAATCATGGCAGGTGAATTCGAAGAAGCCATGAGGGAACTACACAGTAAATAATGTAACCATTATGCTTTAACTTACGCTATATCACTCTTTTAAATCCTCGTGATGAACAACGGCCATCTGAAATTCAGACGGCCTTTGTTTTATAAATGATTATTTTGCGCAGCGAAAACCTAAATTATGTAATGAAAATCTTGCTTGAAGACTGGTTCGCATACCATAGCGCATAAAGGCGGCATAGTTGCCCGGATCGGCACTGCCGGCCGACGCACCACTACAAAACATACTACTGTCTGCCGAGCCCGAATTGAGTAAGCTGCTATTGAAATCTTCCGTCCATTCCCAAATCAAACCGTGCATATCGTATACGCCCCAATAATTCGGTACAGATCGGCCTACGGCGCGTAAGCCTTGACTGCTACCTTTGGCATACCAATCGAGAATCAAACGATTATAGCCCTCTTCAGAGCTTCCGTCTTTGCGCTTTGCCGAGGCCAATCCCGCATATTCCCATTGATCTATGGTCGGCAGCTTTTTACTTTGGGCCGCACAATATGCGTGGGCAGCGAACCAAGAAACATTGGTAACCGGATAATCCAGTTCAGCCGCTTTGGGCTGATAGCCGCCTTCGGCCGCAACCCAATGTTTCAGATAATGGGCATCACTTTGTTTGCTATTGATTTTTCCCCGCTGCCACTGAGGGTTGCTTTTTACAAATGCAAAAAATTCTCTATTGCTAACGGGGGTTTTATCTAAAGAAAAAGTTTTCACCGCAATCATCGGCGTATCTTTTTTCAAATATAAAGGCCGGTAACTGCCGCCTTTGATTTGAGCCATTTCCGCTGCAAATGCAAAACACCCGCCTAGTAATAAAAAGCTAGATACCAGCCAATAGGAAAAGTTTTTCATTATTTTATCTAAGTGATCAAAAACCACATCATATCGGAAAAGCGTAATTTTAAAAAAACGCCCTACTCAGTTTTTAACATTTGAAAGGCCGTCTGAACCATTTCAGACGGCCTCAACCTTTATTTTGCGTTACGCTCTGCCGCTACCTGCTCAGGTGTAACTTGTCCGCCGCCATTATCAAAAGCATTCAGAATGTAAGTTAATACATTAGCCGTTTGTTCATCATTCAACGACATGGCGGGCATCACACTATTAAACTCCTTGCCGTTCACGACGATTTTGCCGCTTACACCGCGCAGCACGGCATGAATACCACGTTTGATATCGGCAGCCAGATAATCGGATTTTGCCAATGGCGGGAATGCACCGTCGACGCCTTGGCCGTTGGCTTGGTGACAAGCCAAACAGTTGGATTCGTAAACGATTTTACCCAGCTTGATTTGCTCCTCTTTATTAGCTGCTTTAGACGGTCCCTCTTTCACGCGCTCGGCTTCGCTTGCGCTGAGGGGAACGGTTTGAATCGTACCCCCCTCGGGCTGATAAACACTCTCACCTGTTTTACCGGAGAAGATTTCTTTGTTTTCATCCCCTTCTACAACTAATTGTCCCAGGGCGCCTTTGTTAAACGCCCGGAAAATAGAATGGTCAACCAATGTGTAGCTGCCCGGCACATCGAGTTTGAAATCAACAATGGCCGCACCACCCGCAGGAATCAGCGTGGTTTGGATGTTTTTGTTGATTAAATCGCCACCCTCTACATAAACCTTATCGAAAATTTCACCGATCACATGGAAAGACGATACCAAGTTTGGACCACCGTTACCCACAAACAGGCGTACGGTTTCGCCGACATTCGCTTTTAAAGCATTATCGCCGGTGAGGGAACCGACATGGCCGTTAAATACGACATAATCCGGTTGTTCCTTAATCGCTTTTTCCATATCAAAAGGCTGTAAGCCGCGCTCACCGTATTTGCCTTTAGTGTAGAAGTCTCCTTGCACAACATAAAACTCTTTATCCACTTTCGGCAGACCGCCTTTAGGTTCAACCAAAATCAAACCGTACATGCCGTTGGCCACGTGCATACCTACAGGTGCCGTAGCACAATGGTAAATATACAATCCGGGCTGTAAGGCTTTGAAGCTGAAAGTAGAAGTGTGGCCGGGTGCCGTAAATGAAGCCGCAGCGCCGCCTCCTGGGCCGGTAGCCGCATGGAAGTCGATATTATGCGGAACACTGGAATCCGGATGGTTGGAGAATTGAACCTCTACTTGGTCTCCCTCCCTCACCCGGATAAATTGCCCGGGTACATTACCGCCGAACGTCCAATATTTGTAATCTACGCCATCGGCCATCTGCATAACTTTTTCAACCACTTCGATTTTCACCACCACTTTGGCTTCGTAATCCCGATCAATAGGCGGCGGTACGTTCGGCGCACTGGTTACCACGGCATCAATAACCGGTAGCTCTCCTTGCGTTTTTTGAGATGCAGCCTGTTGTTCCGCAGAGGCTGCAGTTACGTTGTTTTGCTTAACCTCTTCTTGGCCACATGCTCCAAGCATGAATAAAGATGCAATGCAGGCAGCTAATATTTGGCGTTTCATGATGGTTCCTTTTATCAGGTTGCTTTGGCAGTAAATCGTTTTACTGTTTTTTACAAATTATGCTGCAAGTGCCTTTCGCCATTCTTGATTCATATCAATTTATTCAAAAAATATGAATATTTTTACAAGATTGATTTGCAAAAAAAATACTAATGATTTTTATTTTTGCATATCAACCCTTTATATCTACAATGACATTTATACTTCAATCATCCTATTAAAATAATTAAATAATATATATTTAAAGAAAATTCACTTACTTAAACCACTCATTCACTCATCCCATCTGAAAAATACATGACTCGCAAATTTGTGCGTGATACAATTCCTAAAGATTCATTTAATATGAATTTTAATTCATCGCAAATCATCCTTTTTAGGAGCACAATAATGGGACAATATAAAAAGCTTTGGTACGCTTTAATTGCCGTACTAACGATTACTTTCTCCCTGCTCGGTTACTTAGGTGTTGAGGTTTACCGCCAAGCGCCGCCGTTTCCGCAGCAATATGTTTCCACATCCGGCCAAGTGGTCATGACAAAAGAAGACATTCTGGCCGGTCAATCCGCGTGGCAAAGTACCGGCGGTATGGAATTGGGTTCGATTCTTGGTCACGGTGCATACCAGGCTCCGGACTGGACTGCCGACTGGCTTCACCGAGAGTTAGTCGCTTGGCTGGATATCACCGCACAAGCCGAATACGGTCAGAAATACGAACAGCTGGACAGTGCCCGCCAAGCAGGTTTGCGCGAGCGTTTAAGCGATGAATACCGTAACCAAAGCCGTATGGGAGATAACGGTCAAGTCGTGCTTTCCGATACGCGTATCAAAGCGATCGAAGCCGTCGCCCCGTATTACATTACCCTTTACGGTGACGATCCTTCTATGATTACTACACGCGAGCACTTCGCTATGAAAAACGGCACGCTGCCGAGCGAAGAGGCGCGTAAAAAGCTGACTAACTTCTTCTTCTGGACTGCATGGGCCGCCTCTACCAACCGCCCTGAACACACCGCAACATATACCAACAACTGGCCGCACGAACCTTTGATCAATAACGTACCGACTCCCGAAAACTATATGTGGTCTCTGGCTTCTATTGTTTTCCTGCTTCTGGGTGTAGGCCTGTTGGTTTGGGGCTTCTCTTTCTTAAGCAATAAAAACAAAGCCGAGCATGAAACCGGTAGTGTGGCGCAAGACCCTATTGCAAAGATCACTCTTACCGCTTCACAAAAAGCTTTGGGCAAATATGTTTTCCTAACTGTAGCCCTCTTTGTGGTACAGGTATTGCTGGGCGGTGTAACCGCACACTATACCGTTGAAGGCCAGCAGTTTTATGGCATCAACCTTTCCGAGTGGTTTCCCTACGCCCTCGTTCGTACTTGGCATATCCAATCGGCTATTTTCTGGATTGCTACCGGCTTTCTAACCGCGGGCCTGTTTCTTGCTCCTATCGTAAACGGCGGTAAGGATCCGAAATATCAAGCCTTGGGTGTTAATTTGCTGTATATCGCGTTATTTATCGTGGTGGGCGGTTCTTATGCCGGCAACTTCTTTGCTCTTAGCCATATGATTCCGTCGCATTTGAATTTCTGGTTTGGCCATCAAGGTTACGAATATCTTGATTTAGGACGTTTCTGGCAAATCCTGCTGATGGTGGGTTTGCTTTTATGGTTGTGGTTGATGCTGCGTTGTACGGTAAATGCCTTTAAAGATAAAAACGGCGATAAAAACTTATTGGCTATTTTTGTCGCATCGATTATAGGGGTAGGCGTGTTCTATGCCCCCGGTTTGATGTATGGTGAACATACCAGCCTTACTATTATGGAATATTGGCGTTGGTGGGTCGTACATCTGTGGGTTGAAGGTTTCTTTGAAGTATTCGCTACCGCCGCGCTCGCCTTTATTTTCTATAACATGGGCTTGGTCACCAAGAAAATGGCAACCGTCGCCTCACTAGTTTCTGCCAGCTTATTTATGGTAGGCGGCGTTCCCGGCACATTCCACCATCTCTACTTTTCAGGCACGACCACTCCGGTTATGGCAGTCGGTGCATCATTTTCCGCGCTGGAAGTCGTTCCGCTGATTTTGCTTGGTAAAGAGGCTTATGAACATTGGTCATACCAACACGCCGCTCCGTGGGCGCGTCGCTTACGCTGGCCGCTGATGTGTTTCGTGGCAGTAGCTTTCTGGAATATGGTGGGGGCGGGTGTTTTCGGATTCTTAATCAATCCGCCTATTTCCCTGTTTTATCTGCAAGGCTTAAATACTACTGCCGTACATGCCCATTCCGCTCTTTTCGGTGTTTATGGTTTTTTAGCCTTGGGCTTTGTATTGCTGGTTGCACGTTATCTGAAACCTGACGTCCATTTTGACGACCAACTGATGACTTGGGGCTTCTGGCTTCTGAACATCGGCCTTACCCTAATGGTTGTAATCAGCCTTCTGCCCATAGGTGTTATTCAGGCTTATGCCAGCATTTCTCAAGGTCTGTGGTATGCGCGAAGTGAAGGGTTTATGCAACAAGATCTGCTTGATACATTGCGCTGGGTGCGCACTATCGCCGACCTGATTTTTATCGGCGGTGCCTGCTGCGTAGCATGGCAAGCCTGTAAAATCGTATTTGCACGAAACCACAAAGCAGTATAAACATTCTGTAACAGTAAAATCATAATCAAACAGCCGAAACGGTATTTCAACGCTTCGGCTGTTTTTTGTCTCTACTTATATTACCGCTATAATTTTTCAGACGGCCTATATCTACCGCCATCTGGTTAGCGATACGAACCAATCATTCCTGATATATGGATAACGGCTGCCATTCCTACTACACTACGTATTTTCTACCCCCAACACAAGAAAAAATGGATACCGATAAAAAATCTTTTCTAAACACATTTGTCCCTCCTCGCCCCAACCATGCCGTAATTAATGTTATGACAGGCATCAACCGCCTGATTAACCTTTATGGTATTCCCGTGTTACGCGATATCCCCATACTCAACCGTTTACCTGTTATCCGCGGCTTATGCGATATACGTCATTTCGACATTCCCACCTATGATCATATACGTCTGCAAGCCGCTTTAAACGCCAGCAACTGTACCTTTATCACACCAAATCATCCCGAATTTTTTACGGATTGGATGATAGATAAAGAAATATCCGCCCGCTATGTCCCCTATACCGCCAGTTGGGCTACACATGATATTGTGAACGGTATGGGTAAAATAGGCCAAAAATTCTGGCTTGCCAATCATCTGATTGCCCAAGTACCGGGTAATACAGATCAAGCTCTCGCCTATTCAGTTGCGACCGCCCAATCCGGCACACCGGTATTGCTGCATCCGGAAGGCCGCGTATATTGGCAAAGCGACCGTATCAATACTATTTTTCCCGGTGCAGCAAAAATGGCATTACAAGCTGCCGCACAAGGCTCCCGTCCGGTATTGATACAGCCGCTTGTATGGAAGTTGAAATTTATCCGTGATGAAGAAAAAAACCTTCATGCTGAAATGATACGGTTGGAAAAACAGTTAAAACTGCCATCTATGCCTCAAGCATGTTTGTCTGCCCGCCTATCACGGCTATATAAGGAAGTTTTATGGCTCCGGTTTGAAAAATCAGGACTCCAGCCGCCTAAGCACCTCAACTTTTTTGAGGCCCAATCTGTTTTTCTCAAGCAACTCCTTGAATCACTACAAAGCTTCGGTACATTTGACGGCAGTTTGGAAGAGCAAGCCGAAGCCATGATAAGCGCAATCCGCCAAGCTAAAAGAAACGGGCAAAATTTAGATCAAACCGTTATCCGCCACAGCAAAGAATTGGAATATATTCTGCGGACACCCCGTTTAGCTTATACACAGGAAACATGGCAGCAGGAACATTTTGCCGAATGTATCAAACGTTTGCGTAATGACCACCTGGCATGGGGTAGCAAGCTCAACAGCCTGCATCAATTCGTGCCGCGTCCTGTTGGCGGCCGTACAGCTCACATCCGCGCAGCTAAACCATTGGATATTCGCGCTCTCTTAGCAGAGCAAGACGATGTAAATGCTGAATGGATTACCCAACTATTGCATCTCAGCCTTCAAGATACTTTAAATAATTTAAATAAAGAATTGGCCGAGCAATATTCAAATATGCCTCGATATCCGAATCCGCTTACTCTGTAATACTGTCTTTATTAGTGGTTAAATAAATCATATATTTGCTTTGTCAATCAAAATGCCGTCTGAAAATTTTCAGACGGCATTTTGATATTTCAAACCATGTAAATCATTTTTTCCACACCGTTTTATCAATGGTGAAAAACTCAAATATATAGCCTTTTCTAAGTTAACTGCATATTTTCCACCCTGAATTTATCACCATAGCGTTAAACTTTGCTTGCATTTCTCATCAACATACTCTTTACAATTTAAATGTTACAGTATAACATTTCAAAAAATAGTCAATCGGAGTTAACATCATGCAAAAAATTTTCAGCCTACTCGCCCTGATCGCAGCAATCGGTTCGGCTCAAGCCCATGAAATTTGGGTAGAAACCGCACATACCCACGGCGGTGAAATTTTAAAAGCCGAATTAGGCTATGGAGATTTTCCCGAATTAGCCCCTATTCCCAAAGACCGGCTGCATATTTTCAAACAACCTTTACAGCTCGTTACCGAAAAAGGTACCGAAAACCTGATACAAAAAGGCCAACATAACTACCAATTTCAAAGTAAGCAACCCGTACCCGAAGGCAGCTTTTTAGTATTGGGTACATACCAACCTACTTTCTGGTCAAAAAACAGCAATGGTTGGAAACAAGTGAATATGACAGAAATGCCGGATGCCGAATATTGCGAACAAACACGTATGTACGCAAAAAATATTATCAATGTCGGTCACAACAGCGCAGGAAAATCAATTATTACCCGCCCTGTAGGACAAGGCTTGGAAATTGTTCCTTTAGAAAATCCGGCCAATATTCGAGTAGGCGAAGCATTTCCGGTACGGGTATTATTTAATGGCGAACCATTGCCGGATGCCACCTTAACGGCTACTTTCGACGGCTTCAGCGAAATTAATTCAAAAGTACACAAATTAGAGGCACAAGCATTCTCTGACACCACCCTTGCCGATGGTAGCACCTCAATCATCCCGTTGCGTCAAGGATTTTGGAAAGCCCGCGTAGTGCATAAATCCGACTTCCCCGATAGTAAAGTCTGCCAAAAGCTCGCCAGCTACACGACTCTGACTTTTCAAATTGGCCATAACCATCACTAAGATATAACAGACTTTCATCTTAAAATGGCCCAAAATGCCGTCTGAAAGTTTTCAGACGGCATTAAATTTTATGATGAAAGGCCATTCATAATCTGAAGAAAATTTAAATATTTTTTATAATGACAGTTAATTAACCCCAAATTGCTAAAAAACCGAACGATAATTAAACCTCTAACAGTAAAATCAGCTTTATTGGCAACACATATAAATTAAATATAGCCAATAAGATAAGTATATATAAAGGCCGTCTGAACTTCAGACGGCCTTTAAATTTAAAATAACCTATCAATAAAAACAGTTATTTTTTCTTACGCTGCGGCGGCAAATCGGTACAAGTACCTAATGCAACCTCAGCAGCCAAACTGACGGTTTCGCCTAAAGTAGGATGAGGATGGATAGTTTTACCGATATCCGCGGCATCACATCCCATCTCAATAGCCAAACAGATTTCGCCGATCATGTCGCCTGCATTCGGGCCGACAATACCGCCACCGATAATCATGCCGCTTGTTTCGTCAAAAATCAGCTTGGTGAAACCTTGGTCACAACCGTTGGCAATGGCACGGCCTGATGCTGCCCATGGGAAATTGGCTTTGGTAATTTTCAGGCCTTGCTCTTTAGCAACACTTTCCGTTACGCCAACCCAAGCGACTTCCGGAGAGGTATAAGCAACACCTGGAATTACACGGGCATCGAAATAAGCCTTATGACCTGCACAGTTTTCAGCAGCCACATGGCCTTCGTGTACAGCCTTGTGCGCCAACATCGGTTGACCGACAATATCGCCAATCGCGTAAATATGCGGCACATTAGTACGCATTTGTTTGTCGACTTCGATAAAACCGCGATCCGTTACGGCAACACCGGCTTTTTCCGCACCAATCAATTTACCATTAGGCGCACGACCAGCCGCTACCAATACGGCATCATAGCGAACCGGCTCTTTAGGCGCATTGGCACCTTCGAAGCTGACATAAATACCGTCTTCTTTGGCATCAACCGCTACGGTTTTAGTATTGAGCATAATGTTATCGAAACGGTATTCGTTCAACTTCTGCCAAACTTTAACCAAATCACGATCAGCCCCTTGCATCAGGCCGTCCATCATTTCGACAACATCCAAGCGCGTCCCTAAAGTGCTGTATACAGTACCCATTTCCAAGCCGATAATACCGCCGCCGATAATCAGCATTTTTCCGGGAACTTCGCGCAATTCCAAAGCACCGCTAGAATCGATGATACGAGGGTCTTTCGGAATAAAGGGAAGATTCATTACACGGCTACCGGCTGCGATAATACAATTTTTAAAAGCAACGGTTTTCTTCTCGCCGGTTTCTACTGCTTGCTCATATTTTTCACTGTTGGTCAGTGCTACTTCAATATGGTTGGCACCGACAAATTGGCCGTTACCTTGAATCACATCCACTTTTCGGGCTTTTGCCATTCCGCTCAAGCCAGTGGTGAGCTTACCGATTACTTTTTCCTTGTAAGCACGCAACATATCGATATCCAACTCCGGCTCGGGATATTTAATACCGTTGGCAGCCAAATGGCGTACTTCATCGATTACGGCGGCATTGTGTAACAATGCTTTAGAAGGAATACAGCCGACATTCAAGCAGACACCGCCCAAAGTGTTGTAGCGTTCGATAAGGGCAACTTTCAAACCTTCATCAGCCGCCGCAAATGCCGCCGAATAACCGCCGGGGCCGCCGCCCAAAACAACAACATCGTATTCAGCATCGGCTGAACCGGCAAATTGTGCGGCTTGCGGTGCCGGTGAGGCGGTAATTGGTTGTTCAACAGCTGCCTGAGCGGCTTTTTCTTTGGCTTTAGGCGCAGCCGTTTCGGCTCCTGCCGCTTCAAGCACGGCAATCACGCCGCCTTCGGAAATTTTGTCGCCTACTTTTACTTTAACTTCTTTCACTACACCTGCCACATCAGCCGGCACATCCATGGTGGCTTTGTCGGTTTCCAAAGTAATCAAGGTGTCTTCGAGAGCAACCGTGTCACCGGCTTTGATGTCCACGGCGATAATATCTACATTTTCGTGGCCGCCGATATCGGGTACTTTTAATTCAATCAAACTCATGTTTTACCTTTCGGACAAGCGGTATAAACCACTTGAAATCGGTATTCAGACGGCCCTACCTTCAAATAAGGCCGTCTGAATGATCCTTGTTATACCAATACGCGGCGGAAATCTTTCAACAGGTTCGCCAGGAATACTGTGAAACGCATACCGGCCGCACCGTCGATAACGCGGTGATCGAACGACAGGCTCAACGGGCACATCAAGCGCGGTTCGAAAGCGGATCCGTTCCATACTGGTTTGATTTGCGATTTGCACACACCCAAAATAGCGACTTCGGGAGCGTTTACAATCGGAGTGAACCCTGTTCCGCCGATACCGCCCAAGCTGGAAATAGTAAAGCACGCACCTTGCATTTCCTGTGGTTTGAGCTTGCCTTCGCGTGCTTTTTTCGACAATTCGGTCAACTCTTGAGAAATTTCTTTCAAGCCTTTTTTATCAACATCTTTAATCACGGGAACAACCAAACCGTTTGGCGTATCAGCCGCAAAACCGATGTTGTAGTATTTCTTCAGAACAAGATTATCGCCGTCCAGCGAAGAGTTAAACTCGGGGAAAGCTTTCAATGCAGTTACGGAAGCTTTAATGATAAATGCCAGGGGCGACATCTTAATGCCTTCGCGCTCCCACTCTTTATTCAGCTGCTTGCGGAACTCTTCCAGCTCGGTCATATCCGCATCTTCGTTCACGGTAACATGGGGAATAACCACCCAGTTGCGGGAAAGATTCTGGCCGGAAATTTTCTTAATACGGCTGAGTTCTTTGACTTCGATTTCACCGAATTTACTGAAATCCACTTTCGGCCACGGCAGCAGATCCAAACCTCCGCCCAAAGATGCAGCTGCGGCAACCGGTGCGCCTTTTCCTGCGCCACCCTGCATGGCTGCTTTAACAAAAGCTTTGATGTCTTCGCCGATAATGCGGCCCTTCAAGCCTGTACCGCTGACCAAGCTCAGATCTACGCCGAGTTCGCGCGCCAGTTTGCGGGCCGACGGACCGGCATGTGCTTTGGCAAATGCCGCTTCGTTAACAGGCGTATTGCCAAAAGCAGCTTTGGGAGCTACCTCCGCCGAAGTTGCAGCGGGAGCCGCAACAGATACGGGAGCCTTTGGTGCTTCGGCAACAGATGCAGAGGCAACCGCTTGAGGAGCAGGCGCTGCCGCACCTTCGGCTTCGAGTTCGATAATCACAGTGCCTTGCGATACTTTGTCGCCTACTTTGATGAAAACGGCTTTCACAACGCCAGCAGCTGTGCTGGGCACATCCATAGTGGCTTTGTCGGTTTCCAATGTAATCAAAGTGTCGTCAGCCGATACGGTATCGCCTACTTTTACTTCAACGGCAATCACATCGACATTTTCATGACCGCCGATATCGGGTACTTCTACTTTAACAGTTGATGCAGGCGTATTAGCCTGTGCGGCAGGCACCGGTTCAGGGGCTTTCGGCTGCTCTTCAACTTTTTCTACAGCTTGGGTTTCAGCTGTATCCCCGGCGACAGCTTCTACGGTAACGATAACGCTTCCTTCAGAAACTTTGTCACCTACGTTTACTTTCACTTCTTTCACCACACCAGAGGTATCAGAAGGTACATCCATAGTGGCTTTGTCGGTTTCGAGGGTAATCAGGGTATCATCTGCGGCAATGGTGTCGCCAACCTTAACGGCTACATCGATCACATCGACATTTTCATGACCGCCGATATCGGGTACTTTGATTTCTACGATTTGGCTCATCGTGCTTTCCTTTAACAGCAGCAAGCTTATTTGGCTTGCATACCGGTTTATTTGTTAAAACGATCTGATTTCAGGCTGTTTTCAGACGGCCTCATTAAAAGGAAAAGGCCGTCTGAAAATTATGCGTTTTAGCGCTTCCAGCTCGGTGCGGTATCGGTTTTGATACCGTATTTTTCAATCGCTTGTTGTACGGTTTCTTTGCTGACTTTGCCTTGTTCGGCCAAAGCGTTCAATGCTGAAACGGCAACATGGCGGCTGTCTACTTCGAAGAAATCACGCAAGTTGGCGCGTGAATCACTGCGGCCGAAACCATCGGTACCCAAAACATAGTAATCATTCGGGATATAAGCGCGTACGCGATCGGCAAAGCTACGGATGTAGTCGGTAGATGCGATTACCGGACCTTCGTGTCCTTTCAGCTGTTGGGTCACGAACGGTACTTGTTGATCTGCCAACGGATTGAGACGGTTGAAACGCTCGGCCTCGATAGCATCGCGGTACAGCAGATTGAACGAAGGCACCGACCAAATATCGGCATCTACGCCGAAATCGTTTTTCAGCAATTCGGCACCTTTGATTACTTCATTCAGAATCACGCCGGAGCCCATCAACTGTACTTTCTTATCACCGTTACCGCCGGCTTTAAGCAGGTACATACCTTTGAGGATTTGCTCTTCGATACCTTCGCGTTGAGGCAAGGCAGGATGTGCGTAGTTTTCGTTCATCAACGTGATGTAGTAGAACACATCTTGGTTTTCTACATACATACGACGCAAACCGTCTTGGATAATCACGGCCAACTCATAAGAGTAAGTCGGATCGTAAGAAATACAGTTCGGAATCAGATCAGCTTGAATGTGGCTGTGTCCGTCTTCGTGCTGCAAACCTTCGCCGTTCAAGGTCGTACGGCCTGCAGTACCACCCAACAGGAAGCCCCGTGCGTGCATATCGCCTGCCGCCCAAGCCAAGTCGCCGACACGTTGGAAACCAAACATTGAATAATAAATATAGAACGGAATCATGGCGAAATGGTTGTTGGCATAGCTGGTTGCCGCGGCAATCCAGTCAGCCATCGCGCCCGGTTCGTTAATACCTTCCTGCAAAATCTGACCATCAACCGATTCTTTATAGAACATCAGCTGGTCTTTATCTTGCGGGGTGTATTGTTGGCCTTTCGGGTTCCAAATACCGTATTGGCGGAACATACCTTCCATACCGAAAGTGCGGCTTTCATCAGGTACGATCGGTACGATGCGTTTACCGATTTGTTTGTCTTTCAACAGGGTGCTCAGAATACGCACAAACGCCATGGTAGTGGAGAACTCACGGTCGCCGCTGGCTTGAAGTTGTGCATCGAATGCGTCCAGCGAAGGTACAGGCAATGCTTCGGTATTCGGATTACGCTGAGGCAGATAGCCGCCCAATGAATTGCGGCGTTCGCGCAGATAGCGCATTTCTTCGCTGTCTTCAGGGAAACGGTAGTAAGGAATGTTGCCGCTTTCGATTTGCTCGTCGGTTACCGGTATGTCAAAACGGGTACGGAATTGTTTCAGCGATTCTGTATCCATTTTTTTGGCTTGGTGTGCAACGTTTTGACCTTCTCCGGCATGTCCCATACCGTAACCTTTAATGGTTTTGGCCAAGATCACGGTCGGACGGCCGTCGGGGTTGTTCACGGCTTCGTAATAAGCTGCATATACTTTGTGAGGATCATGACCACCACGGTTCAACGCCCAAATTTCAGCGTCGGACATATTCGCCACCATGGCTTTCAAACTCGGGGTGTTGAAGAAGTGCTCGCGCACGTAGGCACCGTCTTTGGATTTATAAGTCTGGTAGTCGCCGTCCAAGCATTCATCCATACGGGCTTTGAGTTCGTTATCGGTATCACGCGCCAAAAGAGCATCCCAGCGGCTGCCCCAAATCACTTTCAATACGTTCCAGCCGGCACCGCGGAAGTTGCCTTCCAACTCTTGAATGATTTTGCCGTTACCGCGTACGGGGCCGTCAAGGCGTTGTAAGTTACAGTTGATCACGAAAATCAGGTTGTCCAAACCTTCACGGGCAGCCAATGCGATAGCACCTTGGCTTTCCGGTTCGTCCATCTCGCCGTCGCCGCAGAATACCCACACTTTACGGCCTTTGGTTTTGCTCAAGCCGCGCGAATCCAAATATTTCAGGAAGCGCGCTTGGTAAATCGCCATCAGGGGGCCTAAGCCCATAGACACGGTGGGGAACTGCCAGAAGTCAGGCATCAAATGGGGGTGCGGGTAAGAAGACAAACCCTTGCCGTCTACCTCCTGGCGGAAGTTATCCAACTGCTCTTCAGTGAGGCGGCCTTCTACGAAGGCACGGGCGTAAATGCCGGGTGCAGAATGGCCTTGAACGAAAATCATATCGCCTTCAACATCATCACCTTTGGCACGCCAGAAATGGTTGAAACCTACATCATAAAGTGTAGCGGCGGATTGGAACGAAGCGATATGGCCGCCTAATTCCAAATCTTTTTTACCGGCACGCAACACCATAGCGGCGGCGTTCCAACGGATAATCGAACGAATTCGGTGTTCCAGCTCCTGATTGCCGGGTGATTTTTGCTCTTTGCCGACCGGAATGGTATTCAAGTAGGCGGTAGTGGCGTCGAATGGCAAGTGTACACCGCGACGACGGGTATATTTCACCAGGTTTTCCAGCAGGAAATGGGCGCGCTCGGTGCCTTCGTTTTCCAAAACGGAACTCAGCGCGTCAAGCCACTCCTGGGTTTCAATCGGATCAATGTCATGAACATCGTTGGTTTGGGTAGACATGATTATCCCTTCAGTTGATGAGTTATGGGTGCGGCAGCTCAAACACTACCGCTCATTTTCGTTTGTGAACTGCAACCGAACATTTCTACTGACGGACGGCTGCTCTCGGGGTGCTGCATCAGAATAGCGAAACCATCACTCAGCTGCAAAACTCCATGTTTTCAAAAACATCTGAATATAGCAGCCGCAATAACGGCAATATGCTTGCAAATCGTATCAGCAAACTGTAATTCTGGCAAATATACTGCTGATAAAATCTATAAAAAAGTATCTTTTCAATCATTAATTTGTGAATTATTTTCACTTTTCAACAATCAGAATCTAAATTCTCTTTTATATTTTTCTAAATAGAAAATAATTTTCACACATTTTGAACATTACAACCCACAAAAAAGCGCCCGGATTGGAGTTAAGGCTCAAATCGTTAAAACGGGTAAATAAAAATAGCCAAAACGAATTACCGACCTTATTAAGCCCTCTCTAAAATACAGTCTTAATTTGAATATTTCCAAAAATAAATGCCGTCTGAAAACATTCAGACGGCATTGCTTGTCATTCGGAATCCAGAATTTCTGCTGTTTATCCTTCTTGATGACGATTACGGCGGCGTATCAATATCCTAACCGCACCGTCATTTCCTTTGTGCGGTTCGGCATAAGCCAATACATCAGGGTGAGCCATCAACCAGCGGCGTACCAGCATTTTCAAACGCGGTTTATAACCCGACGAACCCAAACCGCTGCCGTGCACAATTTCACCGCACACACCGTGGGCAGCTAAAAATTCAATAAACTCATTCAATACTTGTTGGGCTTCTTCCTGCGTATAGCCGTGTAAATCGACATCGGCAACTACCGGCCAATGCCCGCTTTGCAAGCGGCGGATATCATTTTTGCCCTGCCCGTTTTTACTGAATGTTGGCGGCACATCGTCTTCGTATAAACTGTCGCCCACATAAAAATAATCTTCTTGGGATAAACCTGTATCCTGCTTCTGGCGGGGCTTGATCGGGCTAGTATCGCGCGGGGGCATATAACGGTTGGTGTTTTTTAAAGGAACTACCCCACCGCCGACAGCCTGGGCAAAACTTATTTCTTCAGCCGCTTTGCGCTTTGCCTCTGCCTCAACTTTTGCACGTTCTTCAGCTGCCTGCTTGGCTTGTTTGCCCAATTGCTTTAATGCTTCTTGAAAATCTTGAACCATGATTATTTCCAAATCCAAACAGTTATATTATTTCAGACGGCATCTGAATTTAAAGGCCGTCTGAAACGATATTAGCCTCTCTATAATTATTCAGTATTATTTATTTATGCTGCAATAATCACGCACATCGGCAAGTACATACCTGCCAAAGTCTTTATCTTCGATCATAGCTGCAATTCTTTCTACGGTTTGCCGCGGCCCGACCAAACTACCCTCTGTTTTTAAAGCTTCAAAGTACGGCCTCATTGGAAAACTCGACTCATCGGCGCTACGAATTTGCGCCTGCATATCGGTATCCACTACGCCGGGGGCAATACTGGCAATCCGCACATTTTCATGCTGTTCTGCCGCTACACACAATGCATGATGATCAAGTGCGGCCTTGGTTGCCCCATATACGCTCCATCCCGGATACGGCTTACGCCCAGCTCCGCTGCTGATATGGATAATTTTTAATGCGCGGCCATTTGTTGCCCGTATCATCATATTGCTCAAAATTAAAGGCGCGGTAATGTTTAAGCCTACCCCCGCGGCAATCTCCATATCATTTTGCCGGCCTAACAATGCATTAGGCAAAACTGTAGCCGCATTATTAATCAAAATGACTTCGGACGCATTTGCGGTAAATTCCGCCAATACGGGTTGTCGGCAAAAATTTTGCAAAGCCGCCGTATCACTTAAATCCAAACTGATTTGCTGTATATTTTCCATCAAATCTGCTGATTTTCTGCGGGCAATACCCAAGACAGCCGCGCCTTTTTCCGCATAATAAGTAGCCAATGCCTTACCTAATCCACTGCTATGGCCGCTGATAATTACTTTTTGCGTCATAATTCATACCCTAATATTTTAGGGGCAATATTTTACGCTTTCACTCCATTTTCACCAAATTGGTATATATCCAATGCTTTTATAATTGCCCGATTCGGCGTAAGCTACGCCTTTTCTTTTATTTTATTTATCGTTTTTATGAATGCTTTATTGAAATTCAGTCAGTTTGTCGGCCGCACTTTTGCAGTATGGGCCGCTTTATTTGCTTTAATCGGTTTCCTCTTTCCAGAAACATTTAAATGGGCTTTACCTTATATTCCGTGGCTATTGGGCATTATTATGTTTGGTATGGGCATGACGCTCTCTCCTGCCGACTTCAAAATTCTCGGCCAACACCCCAAAGCTGTTTTAATCGGCGTAGCTGCCCAATTCATAATCATGCCGTTGGTGGCTTATGCACTTGCGGTAGGTCTGGATCTGCCTGCAGAAATTGCTATCGGGGTGATTTTGGTTGGTTCTTGTCCCGGCGGTACCGCTTCTAACGTAATTACCTATTTGGCACGCGGTAATGTGGCGCTTTCGGTAGCCGTTACTTCGGTTTCCACATTATTGGCTCCGATATTGACACCTGCGGTGTTTTACTTATTAGCTAATCAATGGCTGGAAATTTCAGCCACATCTATGTTTGTATCGATTCTCCAAATCGTATTGCTGCCTATTGTTTTAGGGCTTTTGGCACATATGCTTCTGAAAAAACAAACAGAAGCCGCCAACGGCTTGCTTCCTTTGGTTTCGGTGCTTTCTATCGTTTTGATTATCGGTGCAATTATCGGCGCCAGTAAGCCTAAAATTATCGAAAGCGGCTTATTGATTTTTGCCGTGGTAGTATTACATAACGGTATCGGTTACCTGCTCGGTTTTTTAACCGCAAAGCTGTGCAAATTACCTTACGATGCCCAGAAAACCCTTTCCATTGAAGTCGGCATGCAAAACTCAGGCTTGGGCGCCGCACTGGCTGCAGCCTATTTCACCCCTCTGGCAGCAGTTCCCAGTGCCTTATTCAGCGTATGGCATAATATTTCCGGCTCTCTGCTGGCTTCATATTGGGCGCGTAAGGCCGATGACAAATCATCCTCATAAAAAGTATCTTGCATGAAAACAATGCCGTCTGAAAATTCAGACGGCATTGTTCATTAAAATATAATATTAATTTTAACGCTTTTTCAGCAACACGCCGCTTTCAATATGGTGGGTAAACGGAAACTGATCAAATAAAGCCATGCGTTCGATAGTATGCGTAGCATTCAGTTTCACCAAATTATCATGCAAGGTTTCAGGATTGCAGGATATATAAATCACATTCTCAAATTGTGCGACCAATTTTAAAGTTTCATCATCCACACCGGCTCTCGGCGGATCAACAAAAATCGTTGAAAACTCATAATCAGCTAATGCGATACCTTGTTCCTGCAACCGGCGGAATGCACGGTTGCCCGTATACGCCTCGGTAAACTCTTCGGCAGAAAGCCTTACGATCTGCACATTATCGCAATCATTGGCCTGAATATTCCATAAGGCCGCATTTACCGAAGTTTTCGACACTTCGGTTGCCAATACATGCTTGAATCGGGTTGCCAAAGGCAAAGTGAAATTACCGTTTCCACAATAAAGCTCCAGCATATCGCCACCCAAGCCTTCGGCACAATCACAAGCCCATGCCAGCATTTTTTGACATACTTCCGCATTCGGTTGCGTAAAACCGCCTTCCAGCTGACGATAAACAAATACGCGCTCTCCCACTTGCAGACGCTCGGTAACAAAATCTTGAGTTAAGATTACTTTTTGCCCTCTGCTTCGGCCGATAATCCATATACCAAGCTCTTCTTGCAAAGCCCGAGCGGCTGCTTGCCATTCTTCATCAAGCTTTTTATGGTAAATCATCGTAAGCAGCATTTCGCCACTTAAAGTGGCTAAAAACTCGACCGCATACCAACGATTTTTCAGTACAGGATTATCAGTCACAGCAGCCATCAGCCTAGGCATCATGTCATTAATACTGCTGTGTGCGGTATCAAATTGATCGCAACGGATTAAAGATGCGCCGCCCGCTTTCTTACCCGGTTCAAACATCGCATAGAAACACACCTCCCCCTCGTGCCATACTCTGAATTCTGCACGCATACGATAGTATTTTGAGGGTGATTCAAACACCTCCAATTCGGGAGTTGCCAAATCCTCAAATAATTTTCGAATATATTCTTTTTTTTCTGCTAGTTGCTGCTGATAAGAAATACCTGCCATAAAATTTCCATATTCTTTTTTCCGGCTGCGATTATACGGAAATCACTGTTTGTTGTCGCCACTACTAACTAAGAAGCGCTCTTATTCATTACAAATAAGGCCGTCTGAAAAATCAAATAGCCCAATACTAGCCACAAAAATTAAGAATACTACCTAGAAAAATAAATTATTTTAAAATTCAAATTTTTATTTAAAAATCATAAAAAAATTTCGCTGAATTGATTGACACTTTTTTTATCAACGCTATAATGCGTGCTTCTTCCCCGATAGCTCAGTCGGTAGAGCGACGGACTGTTAATCCGCAGGTCCCTGGTTCGAGCCCAGGTCGGGGAGCCAAATTTTAAAAGCCCAAACAATCGTTTGGGCTTTTTTATTTTTTAACTATCATTTAACTTCTGCTCCTCTATTTGGATTAATCCATTCAAGCCGTCTGCCCAGTTTGGCCGGATATTCTTCCATATGACGAAAGCATCTAAAAAATATCCCTATCTTTGAAACATCTACAGCGTTAGATATTATGCAAAAAAGCTCACCGATGTGGAAAAGCAATTTGCTACTAGCTAATTAACTAAGCGTTAACCACTTCTCCTGCGGATATAAAAAAGCAACCTTATGGCTGCTTTTTTATTAGTTTCTATACTCTACTGAATTTTTATCTCTTTGATGAGATAACCCACATTATTCGGTTAAAAATTAACCGGTTAAGATTTTCTTTTCACATTTAGGTAGCAACCGTATACAAAGTCGGGGCATAAACCATTTCTTAAATAAATCAAAAGTTTTGATAGGCAATACTTAGTTTTCTTCATTGTAGATTTTTAATTTTCACCCGAATACTTGGCCAAACAAAGCAGCTGATCCAACAGCTGCCAAAACCGTAGGCAGCATACCGAAATATCGTGCTGTACAGAGCGTTACCGCCATAGCAGCTAATTCATGCGGTTTATCGGTCACGAAATAAGGCGCTATTACGGCTATTAGTACACAGCCCGGAGCCGCATCTAAAACTGCTGCCGCTTTCGGGCTCAGAGAACGGTTTCTCAAAGCAAAAAAACCGATCAAGCGCGTAGTGTACGTAACCGCCAGCATGCCCAATATGGTTATCAACGAATCAAGCGATATCATGACGGTTCCGCCCAAAAGTAAGCTGCCGTCAACCCGGCAACCGCTCCTGCCGGCACGTACCAAATGCCGTCTGAAAAACGATAAATAAAAGCCGCAACCAAGAGGCTAACCAACCATGGGCGGGCTGCATACCAGCCTTTCCACATGCCTTTTAGCAACACTAAAAATACGGCGGGAAAAGCCATTGCAAAACCCCAGGACGCAATATTGCCGAGCGAGGGACCTATGGCGGTACCCAGCGTGGTAAAGATGATCCATACCACATACAGGGCTATACTCACCCCCCAATAATAAAATAGGCTGAAAGCAGGCAAACCGGCGGCCTTTCGGCGGTTGATATCTGCAAAAGCCATAGCCCAACTTTCATCAGTCATGACAAACAATAACGGCAATACTTTTTTCATCGGCATATGGCGGATATAAGGAGCCAATGCCGCACCCATCAAAATATGCCGGGTATTGATCATAAAGGTAACGGCCAAAATCAATACAATCGGTAACGGGTGCTGCCACAAGCCTACCGCAGCGAATTCCGAGCCTCCGGCAAAATTCAAGCCTGCCATCAATGGCATTTCCACTATGGTCATTCCTTTTTGACCACCTTGTACCCCCAAAATCAATGCAAACGGCAAGATGCCTACCAATATCGGCAAGCAGTCTTTCATTCCTCTGAAAAATTCACTCCGAGGGGAGTCCGGTTGATTTATCCGCACCATAGCTTAAAACGGTTTAAAAAGATAAAGTATAAATGAAATATCCTGATGCCGACACAAAGAGACATCCGATATCTTTTCGACTCAAAAACTTTTTAGATAGTTAACCTCTTTACCGATCCGATAGTTTGGCATGAGGTGCCCAAGCAACACTTACGGGCTATATCCGCCCAATCGAATCGAAATTTAATTCTCAATATTTACAATGAACTGATTATAAAACCTATTTCTTTACATTTTAGCTGTTTGTGTTACCGAAAATTAAGGAGTAGATTAATTCTACTTGAGGCTTTATCAAAACGGCATTCAAATTTACCGGCATACGCAATCAATTGATACCGCTTTGGAAAGGCCTCAACTTGGTTGACAGCAATGTTTGCCGGCCAAATCCAAATATAGAAAAGTAAAAGATTGTACTTAGAGGACCCTCAAATCATGTTGAATATTGATCCGACAGAATTGAATGATACCGTACCGCTGCGCAAACAGAAGTTTTACCAGATTCTTTATGTGCAAGTTATTTTCGCTATTATTCTCGGTATCCTATTAGGCCATTTTTATCCGGATATCGGCGAAAGCATGAAACCTTTGGGAGATGCTTTCATCAAACTGGTTAAAATGATTATTGCCCCGGTTATTTTCCTAACGGTGGTTACCGGTATTGCGGGCATGAATAATATGAAATCTATCGGCCGGGTAGCAGGCAAGGCCATGATTTATTTTTTAACATTTTCCACACTGGCATTGATTGTGGGCATGGTAGTGGCCAATGTTATCGAACCGGGCGCCGGTTTGAATATCGACCCTCATACCCTCAAAGCGGATAAAGTGGCCGAATATGTGGAAAAGGCCCATGAAAGCACGATTACCGGCTTTTTGATGGATATTATTCCCAAAACAATTGTCAGCCCGCTTACCGATGGTAATATCCTTCAAGTGCTTTTTGTTGCCGTTTTATTTGGGATATCACTTGCTTCTGTTGGCGACAAGGCCCGTCCGGTCATCAATTTTCTGCAAGAGCTGTCTGCCCCTGTATTCAAGATGGTTTCCATTTTGATGAAAGCCGCTCCGATCGGTGCCTTCGGTGCCATGGCTTTTACAATTGGCAAATACGGTATCAGCTCTATCAGCAATCTGCTTTTACTGGTTGCTACTTTCTATATTACGTCCCTTTTGTTCGTATTAGTGGTTTTAGGAGCAGTTGCCCGCTACAACGGCTTTTCGATCATTAAAATGATTAAATACATAAAAGACGAATTGTGGTTGGTGCTGGGAACATCCTCTTCCGAAGCCGCTTTACCTACCCTGATGCAGAAACTTCAGCGTGCCGGGTGTGAAAAATCCGTGGTCGGTTTGGTAGTACCCACCGGATATTCTTTCAATCTGGATGGAACGAATATCTACATGACTATGGCTGCCCTATTTATTGCCCAAGCTCTAAATATCGAACTGACACTTACTCATCAAATCACTTTACTGTTGGTTGCCATGCTGAGCTCAAAAGGTGCTGCCGGTGTTACCGGAGCAGGTTTCATTACGCTGGCCGCAACTTTATCGGTAGTACCCGGTTTGCCGGTAGAAGGTATGGCTTTGATTTTGGGTATCGACCGCTTTATGTCCGAGTGCCGAGCCCTAACCAATCTTACCGGTAATGCCTGTGCCACGATTGTTGTTGCCCGCTGGGAAAACGCATTAGATAAAGAAAAGCTGGATGCCGCTTTAAACGGACGTTTGGAACCGGCAGTTTCTGAAACTGAATAATCTTTCCAAATAAAAACGGCCTGCTTAATGCAGGCCGTTTCTGATTTAAATCAAACCTTAACAAGAGTAGCCATGATACATTTTCCAGGTAGTTTGAGGTAGAACTATGTTTTCTGTTTAACGAAAATACGGAAATAAAGAATTTATTCTCCTGACTGTTTTCATCATATATACCGCAATAGCAGAAAAGTCATAACTCTTCATTACTTCATTACTTCTGAAAATATATTTCACGGAATATGTCTATGAAAAAAGTTTTTCTGCTTTTCCTATCGGCCGTTTTTGCAATTCCCGCTTATGCGGCACCGGCCGAAAACCTTGCTTTCGTTGCTCAACCCCACAGTATTATTAACAAAACCATTTCGGAAAACGAAGTCTTAAACGCACAAAACCAATGGTGTCGCTCATTATTGGATATCGGCAACACATATGAGCAAAGAGGCCGCAAAGCAGCAGAAAAATCAGCTCAAAAAGCCATCGAAGATTTATATGGCTATGACATGGGTCCGGTTTTATTCAAACCCACATTATCCGTGAAACCGCAAACATTCCGTACCACTCCTGAAGGCGCGCTATCCTACTTCGTGGGCGGTAATAAAAACTTTCCTACCGATAAAGGATTCGCTCTCAAGGGTTGGACCAAATGCGAACCTGAAAACGCCGCGCTTTTTATTTCCGGCAATACCGCCACCACCATGGGTAAAGTACATTTCACCAATAAAGACGGCCATGATGTTACCGTTGATAAAACTTGGCAGTTTATTAAGGGAGATGACGGCCGTATCCGTATTATTCTTCATCACTCTTCACTCGAGCATACCGAGCAGCACTGATTCATCTTTGATTGCAAATAAAAATCCCCGGAAAAACCGGGGATTTTTATTACATCATAGGAAAATTCAACCGGTATGCAATACCTCGTAAACCTCTACCGATACCTCCGTATGTTTATTATCAGGATTGAACCAAATTTCCTGCCACTGCGGCCAACTTCGCTCTTGCCGGTTGCGGACTTGATAATCTTCTATACAGTTATAATAAATATCCAAACGAATATAAGTATCCCTGCCCTCATCACGGCGGCTCATCTCGATTTTTAAATTATTGGGTTGTGAATCGAACTGCGGCAAAGCCGAGCGGGCAAACTTTTCCATCAATTCGCTTAAATCCTCTGTTTTAGTACGATAGGTATAAACTACTTTAATCATAATTTCACCCGTTTAATCATCAAAATTTTAAGGGCTTTACAAACGCGGCTGCCTTCACCAGTTACCGGCAGCTTAACACGGCTTAGATCTATTTCCTATGTAG
This sequence comes from Neisseria arctica, assembly GCF_022870905.1. NCBI lineage: Bacteria > Pseudomonadati > Pseudomonadota > Betaproteobacteria > Neisseriales > Neisseriaceae > Neisseria > Neisseria arctica. Next base: position 1,117,064 of record NZ_CP091510.1, on the reverse strand, counting down.
GGCGCCATCTATTTGCTACAATATACAAACACACCAAACCATAAGGAAAACATGCCATGAAATGGACTGACACCCAACGCATAGCCGAAGAGCTTTACGACAATCATAATGATATTGACCCTCAAACCATCCGCTTTACCCAATTGCGCGAACTGGTTTTGGCATTACCTGATTTTGATGACGATCCCTCACGTTGCGGCGAGCGTATTCTCGAAGCCATCCAACAAGCATGGATTGAAGAAGCACAATAAAGCCCGATTTAAAGCCAATGCCGTCTGAATAATCTTTCAGACGGCATTGTTTTAAAAGGATATGATATCCTAACTTCAAAATACGTCCTGACTACAAACAGTATTTTTTAGAATTACTTTCACCCTGATACAATCACACCATATCGGCAGCCTGCCGGAGATACCTTAGAGAGGCGGAACCTATGAAACAAGATTTAAGTAAAATTACCTGTATAGAAGACTTACGCCGTGTAGCCAAGCGCAAAATGCCGAAAATGTTTTACGACTACATCGACTCAGGCTCATGGACGGAATCCACATACCGGGCAAACAGTGATGATTTCCAAGCCATCAAACTGCGTCAAAAAGTATTGGTTGATATGGAAGGCCGTTCACTGTCTGCCCCTATGTTGGGGCAAACATATACCATGCCTTTGGCAACCGCTCCTACGGGACTAACCGGCATGATGCACGCCGACGGCGAAATTCTGGCCGCACGCGCAGCAGAAAAATTCGGCATCCCCTTTTCGCTCTCCACCATGTCGATCTGCTCAATCGAAGATATTGCCGAAAACACCTCGGCACCTTTCTGGTTTCAATTATATGTAATGCGCGATCGCGAGTTTATGGAAAACCTTATCCGCCGCGCCCAAGCCGCACAGTGTTCCGCCTTAATTCTCACCGCCGACCTGCAAATACTCGGTCAACGCCACAGGGATATTAAAAACGGCCTCTCCACCCCACCGAAACCCACCCTGAAAAATTGGCTCAATTTGGCCACCAAGCCGGAGTGGTGCTTAAGCATGCTCAATACCGAACGCCGTACTTTCCGTAATATCGTCGGCCATGCAAAAAGCATTACCGATGTTTCCTCGTTGTCTTCATGGACAGCCGAACAATTTGATCCCCGTTTAAGCTGGGACGACGTTGCCCGTATTAAAGATTTATGGGGCGGGAAGCTGATCATCAAAGGTATTTTAGATGCCGAAGATGCGGAAATGGCCGTCAAACACGGTGCAGATGCCATTGTTGTATCCAACCACGGAGGCCGCCAGCTCGACGGCGCGCTTTCAACCATCCGCGCCCTGCCCAATATCGTACAGGCTGTCGGCAGCAAAACCGAAGTATGGCTGGACAGCGGCATACGCAGCGGCCAAGATATGCTCAAAGCCTGGGCTCTTGGCGCCCGCGGTTTTATGACAGGCCGCGCTTATCTTTACGGTTTGGGCGCATACGGAGAACAAGGCGTTACCCGAGCGTTGGAAATACTTTATAAAGAAATGGATATCACTATGGCATTTACCGGTCATCGAAATCTTGCCGACGTAGATAAAAACATTTTGATAAAAGGCACTTATCCCGAGCCTTACTAAAAAATGCCGTCTGAAAAATTTTCAGACGGCATTTTTTAAAAGACAAACTTTGCAAAATAAGTCATCTACGCCATACCGGTTATATGAAAACGACTGCTATTTTTGAATACCTTATCAACCCTATCTTAAAGTTTGCGGAACACTTATCAATTCTCTGGCCTCTTGACCCTAACCCCGCGTAAAGGTTTATAGTATAGCCGTCTGAAAACATTTTTTAGGAAAACACAATGAAAACGGTTACCTTAAATATCGAAGGCATGACTTGCGGCGGTTGTGTTAACAGTGTTACACGCATACTTGAAGCAGTAGAAGGCGTGGAAAAAGCACACGTAGACTTGGCCTCGGGCCGTGCCGTTATTAATATCGCGGAAGGTAAAACCGATACGGCCCAACTGATTGAAGCAATTGAAAACGCCGGGTTCGACGCATCTCTGCCTGCATGAATCCCCTGCCTAATTAAATTTAAATATTATATTCGGAAGGCCTGTCAAAAAACTTACAGGCCGTCTGAAAACCATCTTTTCGGATTATCAATGCGGTAATGCCAATACAGGATGGCAGCACGCAAAACTTATAAAGTGCGGCGAACCTAAAGCATTTTCCATTTCGGAATATTTATAAAAAATTTCAGCCTACCGCTTCCGCATTCCCACATCCGGCCGTTAAAAAACGGCTCACGCCAACGGAACGACTATGCAGCAAAAAGCCCGTTTCAGCATCAGCGGCATGACCTGCCAAGCCTGCGCCAGCCGAATTGAAAAAGTGCTGAACAAAAAAGATTTTATTAGCGAAGCAAACGTCAACTTCGCCAGTGAAGAAGCCGTCGTTACTTTTGACGGCGAAATCAGCAATAATGAGGCCATCGCCGCCATTATCCGCCAAGCCGGCTTTGAGGCTACTTTGCAAACCGAAAGCGGGCCAACCACTACTACGGCTGCCGAACATCCCTCCCATTTACACCTATGGCTGCTATTAGCCATCAATATCCCGTTTATCATCGGCATGGCCGGTATGCTGCTCGGGCAGCATCATTGGATGCTGCCGCCTATATGGCAATTTGTCTTGGCCAGCATAGTCCAACTTTGGCTTGCCACGCCCTTTTACCGTGGCGCATGGGCATCGGTAAAAGGCGGTTTGGCCAATATGGACGTCTTGGTTTCACTCGGCACGCTTGCTATTTATTTGTATTCCGCATTTATTTTATTCGCCCATCCGTCCGGCCACGGCACGCAAGCCCATGTTTATTTTGAAGCCGGTGTGATGGTTATCGGCTTTGTCAGCTTGGGTAAGTTTTTAGAACAGCGTACAAAAAAAGCAAGCCTCAACAGTTTGGGCGAACTGCTCACCCTTACACCCAAACAAGTCAATGTGGAGCGAAACGGCAGTTGGCAAACCTTACCCTTAAACCAAGTCCGCACCGGAGAACTTATCCGTGCCGGTTTGGGAGAGCGCATAGCCGCAGATGGCGTTGTGGAAAGCGGCAATGGCTGGGCCGATGAAAGCCATCTTACGGGAGAATCCAATCCCGAAGCAAAAACCGTAGGCAGTAGGGTATTGGCAGGCGCTATGATAACCGGAGGCAGCATCACCTACCGAGCCGAACATTTCGGCAGCCAAACCCTATTGGGCGATATGATGGCCGCACTGGCCGAAGCACAAGGCAGTAAAGCCCCTATAGCCCGTGTGGCGGATAAAGTGGCAGCCGTTTTCGTACCGGCAGTAGTCGGTATTGCGCTGTTAACGTTTGTCATCACGGGATATCTTACATCCGATTGGGTAAACGCCCTGATGAATGCCGTTGCCGTCTTGGTGATTGCCTGCCCGTGCGCACTCGGCTTGGCGACGCCTGCCGCCATCATGGTGGGAATGGGCAAAGCGGTTAAACACGGTATCTGGTTTAAAGACGCTGCCACTATGGAAGAAGCCGCCCGTGTCGATACTGTCGTACTTGATAAAACAGGCACACTCACCCAAGGTCGGCCAAAAGTTGCCGCCGTATGGCTTGCACCCGACAGCGGCTATAATGAAAACAGCCTTTACCGTGCTGCCGCTGCAGTCGAACAATATGCCAAACATCCTTTGGCCGATGCAGTGATTAATGCTGCCAAAGAACGGCAGTTGGATATTCCTGACGCCGAAAATATTGTAATAGAGGCCGGGGCAGGTATTTCTGCCGATGTTTCGGAATATGGTAGGGTTTGTGTGGGCAAACCGGAATGGTGCGGTATCTCACCGCCCCAAGACATGGATGCTGTTTGGCAGATTTCGAGTTTGGTTGCGGTATCCGCCGACAACGGCCCTATCGGCATATTTGCACTGGCAGACGAATTGAAAGCCGATACTGCCGAAGCTATCCGCCGTCTTCAGGAGAAAAATATCGATATTCATATAATGAGTGGGGATCGCCCGGAAGTTGTAGCTTATATTGCACAAAAGCTAAACATCAAACATGCCAAAGGCAATATGAACCCGCGTGAAAAAGCCGCCGCTATTCAAGCCTTGCGCCATAAAGGCCGAACCGTAGCCATGGTGGGAGACGGCATTAATGATGCGCCTGCATTAGCCGCTGCCAATATCGGCTTTGCCATGAAAAACGGCGCGGATATTGCGGAATCCGCAGCCTCTGCTACCCTGATGCAGCACTCGGTCAATCAAATGGTTGATGCCCTGTTAATTTCTCGCGCCACGCTGAAAAATATCAAACAAAATCTATTTTTTGCATTTATCTATAATATCTTAGGCATTCCGCTGGCGGCATTTGGCCTGCTCAACCCGATTATCGCCGGAGCCGCTATGGCTTTAAGTTCGGTATCCGTATTAGCCAATGCCCTTCGACTTAAAAACACAAAGGTTCATTAACCGCACTTTTATGATTAAAAAGGCCGTCTGAAAATTTTCAGACGGCCTTTTAAAATAAATTTAACGTGTTACCGGTTTGTATTTAATCCGTTTCGGCTTCGCACCTTCTTCACCCAAACGGCGTTTTTTATCGGCTTCGTATTCCTGATAGTTGCCATCGAAGAACACCCATTTTGAATCGCCTTCGCATGCCAAAATATGTGTGGCAATGCGGTCAAGGAACCAGCGGTCGTGCGAAATCACCATCACGCTACCGGCAAATTCCAGCAAAGCATCTTCAAGGGCACGCAGGGTTTCTACATCCAAATCATTGGAGGGTTCGTCCAGCAACAATACGTTGCCGCCCGCCAAAAGGGTTTTGGCCAAGTGCAGACGGCCGCGCTCACCACCTGAAAGATTGCCGGCAATTTTACTTTGGTCGCTGCCTTTGAAGTTAAAACGGCCCAAGTAAGCACGGGCGGGAATTTCAAACTGCCCTACCTGCAAAATATCGCGGCCTTCGGCGATGGTATCGAATACGGTCTTATCGCTTTGCAAACCTTCGCGGCTTTGGTCAATCAAGCTCATTTTGACGGTTTGGCCGATTTTCACTTCACCCGAATCAGGCTGCTCTTTACCTGCAATCATTTTGAACAGGGTCGATTTACCGGCACCGTTGGGGCCGATAATGCCGACAATCGCACCGGGCGGCACTTTAAAGCTCAAGTCGTCAATCAGTACCTTATCGCCGAATGACTTGGAAACATTTACAAACTCAATCACTTCGTTACCCAAGCGCTCGGCCACAGGAATGAAGATTTCTTGTGTTTCATTGCGCTTTTGGTATTCGTAATTACTCATTTCCTCAAAACGCGCCAAACGGGCTTTTGATTTGGCTTGGCGGCCCTTGGTATTTTGGCGAACCCATTCCAATTCCTGTTTCATAGCCTTGATACGGGCAGCCTCGGATTTGGCTTCGTTGGCCAAACGCTGCTCTTTTTGCTCCAGCCATGAAGAATAGTTGCCTTTCCAAGGAATACCGTGGCCGCGGTCGAGCTCTAAAATCCACTCGGCGGCATTATCAAGGAAGTAGCGGTCGTGCGTAACCGCCACTACCGTTCCGGGGAAGCGCACCAAGAATTGCTCCAGCCATTCTACCGATTCGGCGTCCAAGTGGTTGGTCGGTTCGTCCAACAACAGCATATCGGGTTTGGACAACAGCAATTTGCACAAAGCCACGCGGCGTTTTTCACCGCCAGATAATACGCCGATTTTGGTATCCCAATCGGGCAGGCGCAGGGCATCTGCCGCAATTTCCAATTCATGCTCGGCACCGCCGCTTGTGCTGGAACCGGCGGCGATAATCGCTTCCAAACGCCCCTGTTCTTCTGCCAAAGCATCAAAGTCGGCATCCGGATCGGCATAAGCAGCATAAACTTCTTCCAAACGCTTTTGCGCATCGGCCACTTCACCCAAGCCGCTTTCTACCTCTTCGCGCACGGTTTTTTCAGGGTCAAGCTCCGGCTCTTGCGGCAAATAGCCGATTTTGATACCGCTCATCGGCACGGCTTCTCCTTCAAACTCTTTATCTACCCCGGCCATAATCCGCAACACGGTAGATTTACCCGCACCGTTCAAACCCAAAAGGCCGATTTTAGCGCCCGGAAAAAATGATAATGAAATATCTTTGATAATGGTTTTCTGCGGCGGAACTACTTTGCTCACGCGCAGCATAGAATATACATATTGGGCCATATTGCTCTCTGCTTGAAATAAACAATCGTTTTTCAGACGGCATGTTACGCCGGTTGGAATGAGGCCGTCTGAAAGTGAAAAATTGGTGCTTATTCTAACTGATAGCATCCAAATCACAAAACAAAAAACCCTGTAAATTCATGGAATGAAATAAATGGGTTTCTCTGTCTGCTAAATATTTCTATACCAATAAGCAGGCCGTCTGAAATTTTTTCAGACGGCCTCTCAAGATTTGTTATTCGGATCGCGTATATTTAAGCCCGGTTGAAAAATGGGTTATCCGAGAACCTCAATTTCCGATTGCTTCCTAATTTTTCTATTTAGTTGGCAGGTTTTAAAGAAACGGGTTCTTTAGCCGCCCCTTGGTGTTTGGCGCGCTGCTCTTTCATCTCTTGTTTGCCATGTTCTTTTCCATGCTCTTTTTTGCCGTGGCGGGCTTCTTTTTGATGATGTTCTTTTTTCTTACCATGCGCTTCTTTTGCCCCATGCTTTTTAGGAGCTTGCTTATTTAACTGCTGGGCAACCGGCTGTTTGCCGTTGGGCGCATCTTGCGGCACAAGCTGTTTCATCGGTGCAGCCATGAGGCCTGCGGAAACAAACAATAAAGAAACAAAAGTGGTGAATTTTTTCATGGTGATACTCCTAATATTTAGTGAAAGCACCGCGGTGCATATTGCCCTGCCGTGTTGGAACGAATCATAGACCGATCAGGGTTAACAGCTGTTATGCACTTGTAAAAAATCAACCGCATAATTGCCTGAAAAATTTCTCACTTGCATGTTTTAATAAAAAAACCGCCCGAAATCGAATATTTCTGGCGGTTTTTGTGAATTTCTATTAATTGGCGGAAACCGAAGCACCTTCGGCAGGTGCTTCTACTGAAGAAGCCGCACCAGAAGTATCAGCGGCAGAAGCTTCGGTTTGCAAATTTTGACCATTCAGAACATCAGCTGGCGAAGCAGCAGAAGCACTTTGAACAGCCGGTTGTGCCGATTCGGTTTGCACTTGGATAGTAGGAGCGGCTACAGCAACGCCAACCAAAGCCAATACTGATAAGGATACGGCGATTTTTTTCATAACTAAAAATCCTCTCTTCATTTAAAATTTGAGAAACGACATGTTTTGTTAACATGTATCTTTCAGAAAGGCTCTAGAGTAAAAAGTTCAAATTATTTCTAACGTAAGCAACAAATACCTCTTACAATTCGAATCTTTAATCTTATTCAAACACTTAATTTACAAAAGAAAACAGCCTTCCGTCAAACTGGAAGGCCGTCTGAAAAATAATTTCTCGGCGAGGCGTATCAACCCAATGAAACCATTTCAATCTGCTCCATGCTGCGGCCTAAAAAACGCTCGCCTATAGTTCGGAAGCGCAAGGGGATATCACTAACATAGAAACGGTAATCGGGCGCCGGGTTATCGGTATTAAGCAAGTCTGCTTCAGCCAATGCACGTGCGGTCGCTTCGGCTGTTGTGATGGCGGAATCCACCAATGCAATACCAGGTGCTTCCCTGCGGATAAGGGGTTTCAATAATGGATAATGCGTGCAACCCAACACCAGCGTATCAATATCTTCTGCCAACAGAGGTTTGAGATATTCGCGTACCGTTAACCTCGTTACCTCATGGTCAAGCCAACCTTCTTCTACCAGAGGCACCAACAAAGGAGCCGCTTGCGACTGCACCCGCGTATCGGCATTGCAGCTGTGAATAGCACGGGCATATGCGTTGCTGTTTACCGTAGTGCTTGTCGCAATAACGCCGATATAGTTGGTTTGCGTAGTATTGAGCGCTGCCTCGGCTCCCGCCGTAATCACATCCAATACCGGCATGTTACCCGCCATTGTCCGCACCTTCTGACCTGCAACGGCAGCAATGGTATTACAGGCGATCACCAAGGCCTTAACATCATTTTGCAAAAGAAAATCAACAATTTGAGCGGTAAAAGATTCAATCGTGGAACGGGACTTCACACCATAGGGCACACGGGCCGTATCACCGAAATAAACGATATTTTCCATCGGCAAACGCTCCATCAATGCACGCACATTGGTAAGACCGCCCACGCCAGAATCAAACACACCGATAGGACGCTGCTTATTATTCATTACTCAACCAAAATATCCGATTAAAAAGTGTTTTACATTACAACAATTATTCAAGAAGTTCGCATCATTATTTAAACCTAATAGAAAAACTAAAAATCCAATGTTATGAAACCAAATGCTTCCCAAACAATCAATATCTGGCAAAAGCCTGCCATCTTATTTTTCAGACGGCATGAAGCTTATCACCCTAAGGCATTGTATTGTACTCCCGTTTCCGAATACCCGAAACAAACGCCGCCACTGCGGGTGCAGAACAAAGCAAACAATAGTCTTAGCCGCTAAAATATGACCGAATCATGAAAAATCAGGTATTTTTTAGTCTATTTAAACAAATTTAGCGATTTACAAGGTTTGCAAACCGTTACAATTACCGCATAATTAGCGTTTGTTCCGAAATATTTACCGGGGTTGCCCGGCAAGGCACATACTATGACAGCATCCACTCCGATAACACACTACCTGACCGACGAGGCGGCCACTTTGGCTCTGGGCGGCAGCTTGGCGCCCGGCCTGACGGCGCCTCTGGTGATTTATCTGGATGGTGATCTCGGTGCCGGCAAAACTACCTTTACCCGCGGCCTATTACGCGGACTCGGCCATCAAGGCGCAGTTAAAAGCCCTACCTATACATTGGTCGAATCTTATCCGCTTGAGCGGTTTACCCTTCATCATTTCGATCTCTACCGCTTTGGCAGCCCCGAAGAATGGGATGATGCCGGTTTAGATGAATTATTCGACAACCGCAGCATCTGCCTCATCGAATGGCCGCAACAGGCAGAAGGTTTCGTACCGCCTGCCGACCTTACCGCCGCCCTCAAACGCTCAGGCGACGGCCGCTCCCTCACCCTAACCGCACATACCGATATCGGCAGAAAAAGTTTAGAAGTATGGTCAAACCAATTACCCGCCGCCGCGTTTTAAGTAGTGCCGCCGGCTTGTTGTTCACAGTTACACCATTAGGCGCACTGGCAAAAGCCGCTCCTGAGTTTGTAGCTGTCCGCATCTGGCCTGCCAACGCCTACACCCGTATCACGCTCGAAGCCTCCCAAGCGCTCAAATACAAGCACTTTACCCTAAGTAACCCGTCCCGTTTGGTAGTGGATATCGAGGGTTCGACATTAAACAATGTATTGCAAAGCATCAATACCAAAGTTCAAAAAAGCGACCCTTATATCGCCAACATACGGGTTGGACAAAATACCGCGACTACCGTACGGGTTGTGATTGATTTGAAACAAACAGTCAACCCGCAAGTATTTACTCTGGCACCGATCGCCAATTTCCGAAACCGCTTGGTTATCGACCTTTACCCATCTGCTGCCGTAGCGGCTGCCGCCGAAGCAAACGATCCTTTAATGGCGCTGCTCGAAGACTATACGCAAGGCCGCATCCGCAGCGACGGCACGGGTAGCGGCGGCAACGTCCCCCCTGTACAAGACCGCCAACCCGCTATTGTCGACACTCCGCCGCCTACAGATACCCGCCGCAGTAACCGCAAACCGATTATCGTGCTTGATCCCGGTCATGGCGGCGAAGATCCGGGCGCTATCGGCCCCAGCGGCCTACGTGAAAAAAACGTTGTCTTGGCAATTGCCCGCGAAACCAAAAAACGATTGGACGCTATGGGCTACCAAACCTATATGACGCGTAATGAAGATGTTTTCATCCCATTAGGCGTGCGTGTCGCCAAAGCCCGATCACTTAAAGCGGATATTTTCGTGTCTATCCATGCCGATGCTTTTACCAGCCCTTCGGCACGCGGCACAGGCGTTTATGCGCTCAGCACACGCGGCGCGACCAGTGCGGCCGCCCGCTTTCTCGAGCAAACGCAAAATAATGCCGACTTAATCGGCGGCGTACAAAAAGTGGGAAACAAACAAGTCGACAGCGCTCTTCTTGATATGACCCAAACGGCTACAATCAAAGACAGCTTAGTACTCGGCCGCAGGGTGTTGGACGAGCTGGGCAAGCTCAACAAACTGCATAAAGGTTATGTTGACCAAGCCAACTTCGCCGTTTTGCGCGCCCCGGATATTCCCTCTATTTTGGTAGAAACGGCTTTCCTATCGAACCCTACCGAAGAAAAACTATTGGCCAGCGCCTCATTCCGCCAGCAAAGTGCAAATGCAATCGCCCAAGGCATCCGCAGTTATCTAAGCAACGCCGTATTAGCACGCCGTTAAACCAAAATGATCAAAGGCCGTCTGAAAATACGTTTTCAGACGGCCTTTTCAATCAATTTTCCTCTAAGCCGATATTACTCTTTCAACAAACGCCGCTCATATACCGCTTGCGCCAACGTACCCGCATCCACATATTCCAGTTCGCCACCCAAAGGCATCCCGCGTGCCAAACGGCTTACTTTATACGGCAGGTTTTTAAACAGCTCCGACAATATATAGGCGGTCGCATCGCCTTCGGCTGTAAAATTAGTAGCGATAATGATTTCTTCGGTTTCGCTTTCCTTCAACCGCTCTACCAGCCGCTCTAATGCAATATGGCTCAAATCCATCCCTTGCACGGGGTTAACCTGTCCCATCAATACAAAATACAAGCCGTCGTGACAATGCGCCGCCTCCATACTCGCCACATCCGCCGGCATATGCACAATCATCAAACGGCGGCGGTCGCGTTTTTCATCGGCGCATATATCGCAATATTCATGTTCGCAAAACGTATTGCAACCGGCGCAATGGCGTACTTGTTTCAAGGCATATTGCAACGCTTCAACCAATTCGGCCGCACCGCTCCGGTTGTGCTGCAAAAGTTGGTATGCCATACGCTGTGCCGATTTCGGGCCGACATTGGGTAATATTTTCAAGGCATCAATCAGGCGGTTAAAAGCATCGGTAGGTTTCTGCATAGACTTCAAACAAGCAAATAAAAAGTAGCATATTATAACCTCGTTGGCGTGCGGCCGCACCGCTGCAAAACAGATCCATACCGGCTGATCTTTTCCCGAAAAAGTAAAAAAACTTTTATAATCATCAGGCCGTTCCACCTCTGTATTCTTTCAATACGGCACAACAGCCATTTTTATTTTCATGAAAGTCCCGTTATGCCTACTACTTTGCTTAGCCGCCATAAAATGTTCAATGGCCACCATGAGCGTCACCGTCATTACTCGAATGCAAACGGCTGTGAGATGACTTTCTCCATTTACCTGCCGCCGCAAGCATTGCAAGGTTACCGCGTTCCCGTTCTCTACTGGCTTTCAGGGCTAACCTGTACCGATGAAAATTTCTCAACCAAATCTGGGGCGCAACGCTATGCGGCACAATGGGGAATGGCTTTGGTTATACCCGACACTTCTCCGAGGGGCAGCGATATTGCTGATGACGACCGTTATGATTTGGGGCAAGGCGCGGGGTTTTATGTGAATGCCACCGAAAAACCTTGGGTCGCACACTATCAAATGTACGACTATATTACGCACGAGCTGCCGGCCCTGATTGAAACCGAATTTCCCGTCAGCGACCAACGCAGTATCTCCGGTCATAGCATGGGCGGACACGGTGCCCTGCAAATCGCACTAAAAAATCCCACGCGCTATGCCGCCGTATCGGCATTCGCACCGATCGTCAATCCGAGCGAAACACCTTGGGGACAGCAAGCATTCTCAGCTTATTTGGGCGGCCAAACTGAAAATTGGCTGGCCTACGACAGTACGGCACTTATTAAACGCTGCGCACACCCGCTGCCGATACTGATTGATCAAGGCGATGCCGATGAATTTTATCCGCATGAGTTACAACCGGAAAAATTTATAGCCGCCGCTCGTGCCAACCGCTTCCACGTTCAATATAACCTCCGCCCCGGCTACGACCACAGCTACTACTTTGTAGCCAGCTTTATCGGTACGCATATCGAATTCCATGCCGATGCCTTGGGTTTGTAAGCGGTAATTTCAGACGGCCTGTTTCGCAATAAGCGGCTTATACCAAATCAAAATAGGCCGCAAACCATAATAGATACGGTGGAGCTGAAATGATGTTTGGATACTGCGGGCCGTCTGAAGTATCGCAAACCTTATAAAATAAAATGAATAATAACGATTTACAAAAACGCTTCAACGAAATTTTCCAAGCCTCACGGATGCAAACCGATGTAGCTTGGGCTTTGCGTGCCCAAAGGTTGCAACGGCTGGAACACATGGTGCGGGACAACGAAGCCGCGTTGGTTAAAGTTATCTGTACAGACTTCGGCAACCGCAGCCGGCACGAAACCGCTCTATTGGAGGTTTTTCCTACTCTGGCTGCTATCCGTCACGCTCTCAAACACGGCCGTCGTTGGATGAAGCCGCGGAAAGTTGCTACAGACTGGTGGTTTTGGCCTGCCCGTAACCGAATTATTCCACAGCCTTTGGGTATTATCGGCATAGTCGCTCCTTGGAATTATCCGCTGTTTCTCACCACCGGGCCATTGGTCGGCGCACTGGCGGCGGGCAACCGCGTTATGATCAAAACATCCGAGTTTGCTCCTGCTTTTGCCCAATGGCTTTCAGAAACCGTACCGCAATATTTTGCAAAAGATGAAGTTGCCGTTATCAACGGCGGGGCTGACACTGCCGCTGCGTTTTGTTCCCTGCCTTTCGATCATTTGCTATTTACCGGCTCAACAGAAATCGGCAGAAAAGTTATGCAGGCCGCCGCTGAAAATCTCACGCCGGTTACGCTCGAATTAGGCGGCAAATCACCGGCATTGGTGCTGCCCGATGCCGACTTACCTCACGCTGTCGCGCGCATTATGGCGGGAAAACTACTCAATGCCGGGCAAACCTGTATCGCTCCCGATTACGTTTTGTTACCACAAAACCTAGTTGGCGAATTTACACTCCAGGCACGTCAATGGGTAAGCAAGCACTATCCCGATTATGAAAACAATCCCGATTACACCCACATCATCAATGAAAAACAAACCGGCCGTCTGAAAGCCATGCTTGCCGAAGCCCAAACCGCCAGAGCAAAAATCGAAGCATTAGGCCCTGTATCCGCAAACAGCAATTGTCTGCCGCCGCATCTGATCAGAAATGCCCCCGATACAACCGCACTCATGCAAGAGGAAATATTCGGCCCGCTACTGCCGCTGGTGGCTTATGAAACACCCAGTCATGCGCTATCATATATCCGTTCCCGCCCACGGCCTTTGGCACTGTATGTTTTCGGGCAAAACAAGGGAGAAATCGAAAACGTATTACGCCAAAGCGTATCCGGCGGAGTTTCTGTGAATGACACGATTTTTCATGCCGCCCAAGAAAACTTACCCTTCGGCGGAATCGGTGCTTCGGGTATCGGCGCGTATCATGGACAAACCGGTTTTGATACGTTCTCACACCTCAAACCTGTTTTTTACCAAGCCAAAGCCAACACTGCCTCTTGGCTTGCCCCGCCTTACGGGAAACGGCTGGAAATACTGTTGAAAATATTGAAACGCAGCTGATTGCTCATTAAGAGATATGCCGGACACAAGCTTGCGCCAAACATTAAAATGCTTTCCGAATATTTTCAGATGGCATCGCAATCTCTATGGATATATTTTGATTATTTCTAAAAATCGGTTCTACGGCATTGTCTGATGAAAAGTACCTCCGAAATCTCAACTCCGGAGGATTTGCGCCCGATAACAATTTATCCCGGTCTGTTTTGCCCGATGCCGACAACGGATTCAATACAAAAGAAAACTGTTAAAATACCGCTTTATTGCAATCAATGCCGTCTGAAAAATATATCCAAACGGCATCTACATAAGCCTTTCCCTGATACTTTATGAATTACACCGTTCCCGCTCCCGCACAAAAAACCTTCTGGCCCGGCCTTTCCCGCGGCAGCCTGCCCCTATATCTCACACAAAACTTACCGGCCAAACCATTAAAAATCATTCTTACCCAAGATACGGAGCAGGCTTTGCGGCTCCAAGCGGCATGGCGTTTCTTCAAACCCCATGATATATGCGTATTCTTACCCGACTGGGAAACCCTTCCTTACGAACGCTTTTCACCGCACCAAGATTTGGTTTCGGAAAGGTTGGCGGCATTATGGCAGTTGAAAAACGGTCAAGCCGATGTTTTATTTGTACCGGTTGCCACCGCCATGCAGAAACTTGCTCCCGCATCGTTTATGAGCGCGCGCACCTTTTGGCTGAAAACCGGACAAACACTCGATATCAACGCCTTGCGTGAAAATTTGGTCGAAGCAGGTTACAACAGTGTGAGCAATGTGGTTGCAAGCGGCGAATTTGCCGTACGCGGCGGTATAGTCGACCTGTTTCCAATGGGCAGCGAAATGCCCTACCGCTTGGATTTGTTTGATGATGAAATCGACAGCATCAAAACTTTCGACCCCGACAGCCAGCGCACCATTGCCCCCGTCAGCGAAATCCGCCTGTTGCCCGCCCACGAATTCCCCACCGATCACGAAGCACAAAAAATCTTCCGTACCCGTTTCCGCGAAGAAATCGAAGGCGACCCTTCGGAAGCAGCGGTTTATAAAAGTGTCAGCAAAGGCCATTTTGGTGCGGGCGTCGAATACTACCTGCCGCTTTTTTTCGAACAAGAGTGTGCCAACCTGTTTGATTATGCGGGAGAAGAAGCCATTGTTGTTTGTATCGGCGATGTACATGCGGCAGCCGCACGGTTTTGGAAAGATGTAAAAACACGGTTTACCATGGCACAAGGCGACGAAACCTATCCGCCTTTGCATCCACGGCATTTGTATCTCAGTGATAACGAGTTTTCCAGCCGTCTGAAAACCTACCCTCAAATCCAACCCGATATCGACAGCCCTACCCATACTCTGCCCAACGTCGCGGTAAACCGCCAGGCAGATATGCCTCTTGAAGCTTTAAAAGATTTTCAAGCCAGATTCGACGGCCGTATTCTCTTATGTGCCGAAAGCCTTGGGCGACGGGAAACCATGCTTGGTTTTACGCAGCAGCACAATCTGAAAATCAAACCGATTGCCGATTGGCAAAGCTTTCTGTCCGATAGCGCCAAACTGATGCTCACCGTTGCCCCGCTGTCTTTCGGTTTCTGTTTGCCCGATAAAAAGATAGCGGTGATTACCGAATCCGATCTATATCAATATGTAGCGCGCAGCAATCACCGGCGCCGAAAACACACCGCCGTTTCAGACGGCCTTTTACGTGACCTGGCCGAGATCAATATCGGCGACCCCGTTGTACACGAAGATCACGGCATTGGCCGCTACATGGGCTTAGTCAATATGGATTTGGGAGAAGGCAACAGTGAAATGATGTTGCTGGAATATGCCGATGAAGCACAATTGTATGTACCCGTATCCCAGCTTCATCTGATCAGCCGTTATGCCGGACATGCAGCCGAAAGCGTACAACTGCACAAACTGGGCAGCGGCAGTTGGAGTAAAGCCAAACGCAAAGCTGCCGAAAAAGCCCGCGATACAGCGGCCGAACTGCTCAACCTTTATGCACAAAGAGCCGCGCAAGAGGGTCATAAATTCGAACTGAATGAAGTCGATTACCAAGCCTTTGCAGACGGCTTCGGTTATGAAGAAACCGAAGACCAGGCCGCGGCCATCGCCGCCGTATTGAAAGACCTTACCCAAGGCAAACCGATGGACAGGCTGGTGTGCGGAGATGTCGGCTTTGGTAAAACCGAAGTGGCACTGCGCGCCGCTTTTGTTGCCGTGATGGGAGGGAAACAAGTGGCCGTGCTCGCCCCCACCACGCTACTCGTCGAACAACACGCGCAAAATTTTGCCGACCGCTTTGCCGATTTTCCAGTAAAAGTCGCCCAACTATCCCGTTTCAACACAAGCAAAGCCACCAAAGAAACCTTGCAAGGCATGGCCGATGGAACAGTCGACATCGTTATCGGCACCCACAAACTCGTTCAGCCCGATATCGAATTTAAAAATCTGGGCTTGGTTATTATTGACGAAGAGCACCGTTTTGGCGTCCGCCAAAAAGAACAGCTCAAACGCTTGCGTGCCAATGTCGACATACTTACCCTAACTGCCACCCCGATTCCGCGCACCCTCAGTATGGCTTTGGACGGCTTGCGTGACTTTTCCCTGATTACCACCGCACCCAGCCGCCGCCTCGCCGTCAAAACCTTTGTCAAACCCTTCAGCGAGGCCACCGTACGCGAAGCCGTATTGCGCGAACTCAAACGCGGAGGACAGGTTTTCTTCTTGCACAATGAAGTCGACACCATAGAGAACATGCACGAGCGCCTCGCCGAACTCCTACCCGAAGCCCGCATCGGCGTTGCTCACGGACAATTAAGGGAACGCGAACTGGAACAAGTCATGCGCGACTTCCTGCAACAACGTTTCAATATCCTGCTCTGTTCCACCATTATCGAAACAGGTATCGACATACCCAATGCCAACACCATCATTATTAACCGCGCCGACAAATTCGGCCTGGCACAGCTACACCAATTACGCGGACGCGTAGGACGCAGCCATCACCAGGCTTATGCCTACCTGCTCACACCCGAATACATCACCAAAGACGCCGAAAAACGCTTAGATGCCATTGCTGCTGCCGACGAACTCGGAGCCGGATTTACCCTAGCCATGCAAGACCTCGAAATTAGGGGTGCCGGCGAAATTCTCGGCGAAGGGCAAAGCGGTGAAATGATGCAAGTTGGCTTTACCCTATACACCGAAATGCTCAAACAAGCCGTGCGTGATCTTAGAAAAGGCCGCGTACCTGATTTGGACGCTCCTCTCGGCGTAACCACCGACATCAAACTGCATAGCCCCGCACTACTGCCCGAAAGCTACTGTCCGGACATCCATGAACGCCTCGTACTCTACAAACGCTTGGCTGCTTGTGATAACCAAGCCTGTATCAACACCATACACGAAGAGCTTGTCGACCGTTTCGGACTCCCCGAGCAGCCGGTTAAAACCCTACTCGAAAGCCACCGCCTGCGTCTCGAATCCAAAGCACTCGGTATTGATGCCATTGATGCAAACAGCGATGCCTTAACCCTCACCTTCGGCAAAAACCACACTATTGATCCTACGGAAATCATCCTACTGATCCAAAACAATAAAAACTACCGTCTTGCCGGGCAAGACAAACTACGGGTAGAAGCAGTCATGGACAATATTGATACACGCATCCAAACCGTAAAAACCGTTTTGAAGAAACTGCAAGGAAAATAAAGCATATTATCCCCCGTACAATCACACAGGCAGTTTGCCTTACCTAAAATAGTAAGCCGTCTGAAAAATTACTTCCCATAATAATCGGTTAATTTTTCAGACGGCTTAAGCGGATAAAGACCGAAAAGCAACTTTACAAATATCGGCCGAACGCAGAAAATCAAGCATTGGATATGCAGTCGCATATAAATATGCGGCTTGACAATATCGCTGTTTTTTATTTTAAAGCGGATAATATGCAATCAAAGCGATTTAAAAATTTCATCAAAATAAAACAAAAGTAAATTTTTTGTATACTTTTTCTTATTTTATGAGATAATAAATAAGAAAATATTTAACCCCAACGAGAGCCAATATGTCAGACGAAAAAAGTAAAGCACTAGCCGCCGCCCTTGCACAAATTGAAAAAAGCTTCGGCAAAGGTTCCATTATGAAAATGGACGGCAGCCACAAAGATGAAAATCTCGAAGTCATCTCCACCGGTTCGCTCGGATTGGATTTGGCTCTCGGCGTAGGCGGCCTGCCCAGAGGTCGTATCGTAGAAATTTACGGCCCCGAATCTTCAGGTAAAACCACTCTTTGCTTGGAAACAATCGCACAGTGCCAAAAAAACGGCGGCGTCTGTGCGTTTATTGACGCAGAAAACGCATTCGACCCGATTTATGCCCGAAAACTCGGGGTAAAAGTAGAAGACCTTCTCGTATCCCAACCTGATACCGGTGAGCAGGCGCTGGAAATCTGCGATATGCTGGTTCGCTCCGGTGGTGTGGATATGGTTGTGGTCGATTCTGTTGCCGCATTGGTACCCAAAGCAGAAATCGAAGGCGAAATGGGCGATAGCCACGTCGGCTTGCAAGCCCGGTTGATGAGCCAAGCCTTGCGAAAGCTCACCGGTCATATCAAAAAAACCAATACCTTAGTTGTTTTCATCAACCAAATCCGTATGAAAATCGGCGTAATGTTCGGCAGCCCCGAAACGACTACCGGCGGTAATGCGTTGAAATTCTATTCATCCGTCCGCCTGGATATCCGCCGTACCGGCCAAATTAAAAAAGGTGAAGACGTTATTGGTAACGAAACCAAAGTAAAAGTTATCAAAAATAAAGTCGCCCCCCCTTTCCGCCAAGCTGAATTCGATATTCTGTATGGCGAAGGCGTAAGCTGGGAAGGTGAATTGATCGATATCGGTGTAAAACACAATATTATTGAAAAATCAGGCGCATGGTATAGCTACAACGGCCAAAAAATAGGCCAAGGCAAAGATAACGTACGTATTTGGTTGAAGGAAAACCCTGAAATCGCCAACGAAATTGATACGAAAATCCGCTCTGCCGTAGGCGTTGATATGGAAATTACGGAAGGTAAGCTGGATGATACAGACGGCGAGATGCCCGAAGAATAACATCAGATTTGCCTAACTACCCTAGGCCGTCTGAAACATGATTTTCAGACGGCCTTTTTCCAACTTTTATCTAAAAACTGCTATACTCGCCAAGATAAATTTACATTACATCAGGCTGTTTGAAACATGATTACGCTGCAACAGTTCCAACAACAGGCCGAAGCCGGTTACAACCGTATTCCGCTGGTACAAGAGCTTTTGGCCGATCTTGATACCCCGCTTTCACTTTACCTCAAACTTGCCAACCGCCCTTACACTTACTTATTGGAATCTGTCGTAGGCGGCGAACGTTTCGGCCGCTACTCTTTTATCGGTTTGCCCTGCCGTACTTACCTGAAAGCCTCCGGCAAACAAGTTGAAGTTTATCAAGACGGTGAGGCAATTGAGCATTACGAAGGTAATCCTCTTCACTTTATCGAAGCCTTTCACAATCGTTTTAAAACACCGGAGATTCCGGGGCTGCCGCGCTTTACCGGCGGTTTGGTCGGCTATTTCGGTTATGAAACCATCTACCACTTCGAGCACTTCGCCCATCGTTTCCGTCAAAATAACAAACTCGACACCATCGGTACGCCCGATATATTGCTGATGCTTTCCGAAGAGCTGGCTGTTGTCGATAACCTAAGCGGGAAAATATACCTGATTGTTTATGCTGATCCTTCCCAACAGGAAAGTTATCAAAAAGCGCGCGAACGCTTGGAAAGCCTGCGTATTGAATTACGGCAAACCTGTGCCATTCCTCTTTCTCTGGGTAGCACAGCCGCCAATCCGGAGCATGAAACAGGCGAAGAATTATACAAAAGCTATGTTCGTAAAATCCGCGAATACATTTTAAACGGCGACTGTATGCAAGTCGTACCCAGCCAGCGAATGAAGTTGAAATATACTGATAACCCCCTCAGTCTTTACCGCGCACTGCGTACGCTCAATCCGTCACCCTATATGTTTTATTACGATTTCGGTGATTTCCATATTGTCGGCTCCTCTCCTGAAATTTTGGTAAGACGTGAACGTGATCAAATTGTTGTCCGTCCGATTGCCGGTACGCGCCTGCGCGGCAAAACTCCCGCAGAGGATGCGGCATTAGAGCAAGATTTGCTCGGTGATGCTAAAGAAATTGCCGAACATGTTATGCTGATTGATTTGGGGCGTAACGATGTCGGACGCGTCAGCCAAACCGGTAAAGTCAACGTAACCGAAAAAATGGTTGTAGAGCGTTATTCTCATGTGATGCACATTGTTTCCAATGTAGAAGGCACACTCAAGCCCGGCATTTCTAATATGGATGTTTTGGCTGCAACCTTTCCGGCCGGTACATTATCCGGTGCCCCAAAAGTACGCGCCCTCGAAATCATCGAAGAGCTTGAGCCTGCCAAACGTTGTATCTACGGAGGGGCGGTCGGTTGCTGGAGCTTCAACAATGATATGGATTTAGCCATCGCCATCCGTACGGCAGTGATTAAAGATCAAACCCTATTTGTACAAAGTGGCGGCGGCATCGTGGCTGATTCGGATGAAGAAGATGAATGGCAGGAAACCCAAAATAAAGCCCGTGCCGTTTTGAGAGCGGCCCAAATGGTGCAAAACGGTTTGGATAAATAACCAAGGCAAGCTGTTTTTATCAATCATCAAGGCCGTCTGAAAAACTTCAGGCGGCCTTGTTATCGTTTGCATGTTTATACTTCCCTTACTTTCTTAGAACAAATTTTCATTCAAATCGCACTTCTCATTTGCCTATATGTGAAGTAAAATCCGTTAAAGCAAACAATACATATAGAAATTAAACTACTATGGCCAACAAACTGACAATCCCTGCCGAGCTACCCGATGAAAACGACTTACGCGCTGTTTTAGCCTACAATATGCGTTTATTTCGTGTAAATAAAGGATGGTCACAAGAAGAGCTGGCCAGACAATGCGGGCTTGATCGGACTTATGTTTCGGCAATAGAACGCAAACGTTGGAATATTGCCTTATCGAATATAGAGAAAATGGCAAATGCCTTAGGAATCCCCGCATATGAATTGCTACTGCCGCCCCAAGCACGCTTGGCAATGATGAGTCAGAATATTTGATAAGTATAAATGCCGAGCTACTTCAAACCATATAAAAACATGCCGTCTGAAAATTTTCAGACGGCATGTTTTTATATTTACTTATCTCTAAAAGATGATATCAATGATGATGTGCCCCATGTTGCTTCTGGGTATTTTGGCTCGCAGCCGGATTTTTTACTTCTACCGTTACAGTTTGCGATTTGGCATTTTTAAAGTTCAAAGTAAGCGGAAACTTTTGCCCTGCCTGTAAAGGTGCCTTAAGCCCCATCAACATAACATGATAGCCACCCGGTTTTAATTTCACTTCACCGCCTTTAGGCAAAGCCAAACCACCCTCAACTTCACGCATACGCATAACACCGTTATCGTTTACATGGGTATGTATCTCTACTTTTTCAGCTACGGGGGTACTGCCACCAGTTAACACATCATCAGTTTTACCATCGTTTTCAATATCCATAAATACACCTCCCATACTCATACCTTGTACGGTAGTGCGTGCCCAAGCATCATCGATTTCGATGCCCGCTGCAGAGGTTGTTTGAAACATGCCGGCTAAAGCCAATGCCGCTAATAATTTTTTCATGGTGGTTTCCTTTCGGGTTACTTACCATTGCCCTTTACGGACATATACTAAAAAAGCATTGTAACTACTTTTATAAAATCTTGCAGCCTAAAAGGTTTAAAAAATATTAAAACCGTATTCCCGCCATAAAGCCATCAGCCATAAAATAGCCATTAACGTCATGCTCAACATTTGTGCGGCAGATCCGGCATCTTTGGCGCGTTTAGCCAATTCATTCTTTGCTGTAGACGTATGGTCGACAGCCGCCTCAATAGCAGTATTCAAAAGCTCGACAATCAACGACAAAAAGGATGCACCGACTAAAATCATACGGCTGGCCGGGCCGAAATCCAATATAAAAGCCAAAATAATCAATATACCGTTTAGCCACACCAACTGACGGAAGGCACTTTCATAACGGTAAGCAGCAGTCAAACCGTCTCGAGAATAGCCTGCGGCATTCACAATACGGCGGAAACCTCGCTTACCTTTCAGCTGTTCGGCATAATCTTGTTCAGACATAATTCCTGCTTTCTTCTGTAACTATTGCTTCTTTATTTATAAGAAAAGCGACAGATAAAATAATTATAATGAGAAAACTGTTTTCAGACGGCCTACACGGTTTTGGATGCCGATTCTACTGCATCGGCGAACATTGCGGCTACATCGAAATCTTTCTGCTTCATAATTTCTTGGAAACCCGTCGGGCTAGTTACATTCACCTCAGTTAGATTATTGCCGATAACATCCAATCCGGCCAATAAAATTCCGCGCCGTTTTAGTTCCGGAGCCAGTGTTTCGGCAATTTCCTTATCCTGATCACTGAGTTTTTGTGCCACACCGCGCCCTCCGGCAGCCAAATTACCGCGTGTTTCACCGTTTTGCGGAATCCGTGCCAATGCAAACGGAACGACTTCGCCGTTAATTACTAAAATCCTCTTATCTCCGTGTACAATTTCAGGGATATAACGTTGTGCCATAATGGTACGGCTATCCAGCTGCATTAGTGTTTCCAAAATACTGCCGATATTGGGATCAGCCTGTGTAAGCCTGAAAATACCCATACCGCCCATACCATCTAAAGGTTTTACGATAATATCACCGTGTTCGGCTAGAAAAGCACGCACATCCGCACTACGTGTGGTAACTAGCGTAGGAGCAGTAAAACGGCTGAAATTTAAAATAGCCAATTTCTCATTGAAATCGCGCATCGCCTGGCCGCTATTAAAAACCTTTGCTCCTTGTGCCTCTGCAAGTGTAAGCAGCTGCGTACTATAAAGATACTGCATATCAAAAGGAGGGTCGGTACGCATAATCACCGCATCAAAATCTTTTAATGCGCTTTCTTGCACCTCTTCTGTTAAAAACCAAGCTTTGTCGTGATCATTTTGGGCACCGATAAACTCAAAGGAAGCCGCCCGAGCCTTCACAATACCGTTGTGTATTGATAATTCGCTACTGAGGGTATGGTAAAGCTGCCATTCCCGCTTAGCCATTTCACGCATCATGGCGTAAGTAGTATCTTTATAGGTTTTGAAACCGGCCATCGGATCGGCAATAAACAATACTTTCATAGCGCACTTCCCGAGTAATTAATCGTATTATCATACTCCGCTTTCAAAGCGAAATAAATACACTGTTTATCCACCCGTAAATTGCCATATATACATCAATAGATATCATTTATTATTAATTAAGGCAGCAATATCATGTAATAAAAAAGAATTTTCTATACCCATTTATTTGAGCCAACCTATTAAACTACATAGCAGTAAAATATCCGTTTTCGAAATATCATTTTACCCTATGTAATTTATAGCAAATCCATGACTCAAATTTTAATTTCGACACCTTAAATCATGCTTAAACAACCTCATAACTTGGCAAAACATAAAAAATGCCGTCTGAACCGATTTTTCAGACGGCATTTTATATAATCGTATGTTTATTCAGTACCCAAACCTGCAATACACTGGCGGTCTCGTGCTTCAAAAGCAGAAGCTCCGCCCAATAACTCCAACTGCTCTTGCGGGCTGATCTTACCAAACGATCGCAACTGCTTTTCAGTCAGCTTATCCAGTGGTTCATCCCACATACAGGCACAATATTGGGTAACTAAACGGCCTTTTTCATCGGCAAGCCCATGTTGTTTCAAATCAGCCTGCCACTTTTCGGAAAATGGAATATTTTTTACACACGATTCGTAAATCGCTTGCTTGGCACGCGGCTTGGACATAGCACATTGTGATAAGAAAAACGTACCTGCAAGCAAGCCGAGTATTACCCAAAACCAAATGCGTATGGTACGGATTTTAGCTTTAGCCTTACGGCGCTGCTCTTCGGTATTTTCGGTATTTTTGGAATTATTCGCCTCGTTTGTCATGTAAGCTCTCCATGCGGATCATTACAACGGGCGTATTTACACTGTCCAAAGCCTCGATTTCGGCAATGGCGTTTTTAATTTGTTTTTCAATGGTGCTGTGGGTCAAGATAACGATTTCGGCATTGGTTTTATCGATAACACCTTTTTGAATCAATGCTTCGATGGATACGTTTTCTTTTGCCAACAAATTAGCAATTTGTCCTAGCACACCTGGTTTATCGTCTGCTTCAACACGCAAGTAATAGCTGCTGATGATTTCATCCATATCCAGCATTCTTTGTGCTTTCACTTCGCTGGCTTGGAAGGCCAAGTGCGGTACGCGGTTACCCGAATCGGCGGTAATCAAACGACTGATATCAATAATATCCGCCACAACGGCGCTGGCTGTCGGTAATGAACCTGCGCCCGGACCATAATACAGAGTTTCGCCAACCATGTCGGCATCTACGCGCACGGCATTCATTACGCCGTTTACATTGGCTAAAAGACGGGATTCGGGGATTAAGGTCGGATGTACCCGCAATTCAATACCTTTTTCACTTTTACGGGTAATACCCAACAGCTTCACACGATAACCCAACTCTTCGGCATATTTGATATCACGGCTATCCAGTTTGCTGATACCTTCCAGATAGCAAGCATTGAAATTGACCGGCGTGCCGAAAGCCAATGCGCTCATGATGGTAATTTTATGACCTGCGTCATGTCCCTCAATATCAAAAGTAGGATCAGCTTCGGCATAACCCAGCGCTTGAGCCTGTTTCAATACATCGGCAAAATCGCTGCCTTTTTCGCGCATTTCGCTGAGAATAAAATTGCTTGTACCGTTGATGATACCTGCAATCGTTCGGATGTTATTAGCCGACAAACCTTCACGTAAAGCTTTAATAATCGGAATACCGCCTGCCACGGCGGCTTCAAAGTTCACCATCACGTTTTTCTGTTCGGCCAAAGCAAAAATTTCATTACCGTACTCGGCCAAAAGCTTTTTATTGGCTGTCACAACGTGTTTGCCGTTTTCAATCGCTTGCAATACTAAATCTTTGGCAATATCGGTTCCGCCGAACAACTCCACCACAATATCGATTTCAGGGTGTTTAATCACATCAAAAGGGTCTGCCGTCACCTTTGTTTCAGGCGTACACACCGCACGGGCTTTTTCTTCGCTGCGCGTAGCTACCATCAATACATTCACATCACGGCCCAAACGGCGGCTGATTTCTGCTGCATTATTGCGCAAAACGCCGACAGCGCCGCTGCCGACTGTTCCCAAACCCAAAATACCGATATTGATAGGCTTCATCGTGTCTCCTTAAGCCGTTGTGTGTTAGTATGGATACGTATTATTGCTCTAAAATAAAAGGGCTTTATCCTACCCGAATTTATCTGTTTTTGCACCTGATTTTACGGACTACCGCCATGCTGATCGAAGAAAACCGCCAAAGCGGCGGGTATAATATTACCGCCCATAGTTCCGGCCATTTGGAAGTAAACGGCCATGTTTATACCGAAGCCGTCATTCTTACCGAAAACGGCGTACAAATTTTAGAAAACCGCCAACCGGCCGACCTCACCGAAAACGATTTTTTAAACCATGTGTCAACACCCCTACCCGAAGTGGTGATTGTCGGTACAGGAGAGAAACAGCTATTTCTGCATCCTAAAATCAATGCCGCATTAGCAGCTAAAGGAGTTGGCTTGGAAAGCATGTCGACCGCAGCAGCCTGTCGCACCATTATGATTTTACAAAGCGAAGGGCGGCGCGTATGGGCATGGTTATGGCCTTAAAAGGCGATTTGGTTTGGTTTATTGCAAGCTACACTTAAAGAATAACCAATACCGTATTTAACTTGAGGCCGTCTGAAACAATTATTTCAGACGGCCTTTCAATTTGTGGTTTAGCCTTCACAAGCTTATTTCCTCTATCCAAACATTTTTCAAATCATTTGCCGCTTTCATCATATAGTCATATGCACAATTTATAATTTTTATGTAATCAATACGTTGATATTTGTTGATTTTAAATACCATAAGGAACATATCAATACAAATGCTGTCTTATCAAATCAAAACCCAACTTCTCCGATAAGACAGCCTGACAATTTGCAGCCTAAGAGCGCACAGGTAAAACAATGACAATGAAAGGAGCATAATGATGCAACATCGTAGACGACAAAGTATTTTCCAAGCCGCCAAGCGTGCTTTCAAAACCAATCCTAAACCGGAGCAATACCGCCCCGCGCAAACTGCTTCCGGCCGTTAAGTTTTATTAATAATTACGCTACTTAAGCCCAGTATATTAATCAGATATATATTTTTATCAGTGCTACCTAAAACTTCGCCATTAAAATATACTTACCGGCATCGTATTGGACAATCATGCAAATCAATGCCAACCTATTTGATTGCAATCATAATAGGTACTTCTGATTGTTCACCGTTTTGTGCTCGTTCAGTATACAGTTCATAATCATAAGTATAGGCACGATTTAATTGTTCATCTTGCTGCCAAATACTTTGCCAAGTTGTTACAACTGCACCGGGCATACATCCTTTGGCAAGAAAAGTTTGAAATTTTTGTTCGGGAAATGTGCGCCCAACCATACCTTCAGGAATGGTGTCCAG
This sequence comes from Neisseria arctica, assembly GCF_022870905.1. Classification (NCBI taxonomy): domain Bacteria; kingdom Pseudomonadati; phylum Pseudomonadota; class Betaproteobacteria; order Neisseriales; family Neisseriaceae; genus Neisseria; species Neisseria arctica. The sequence continues at coordinate 1,090,570 of NZ_CP091510.1, read as the reverse complement.
GCTGTTGACTTCTGCGCCTAAAATTGCTGTATAAGCACCCGTGTAATCACTTTTGTAATCTGTATAAATAGAAACAATATGTGTGTTTAACTTATTGGGAATTTTTTCCAAAATGTGTTCCGCAAAAAACTGTTGCCAAAGCGCGGTCATATCTTGCTCGGCCTGTTTATTTTGATTAGTCGTGCGTATGGCAATACCAATGATGTTCATAATTGTGTTTCCTAAAGTGGCTTTAAATTAAAAAATCACCATTGTCTATGATGTAAACTTATTATAGTTGATTGAATGGAAAAGAGCTAAATGCACTGTGAAAACAGCTAAATATAACGATTCAACAGTTAAATTTTATAAAAAGTAAAAGCCGTCTGAAAATAAATTTCAAACGGCTTTTACTTTAAAATTCAAACCATTCGGGTAAAAGATAAATAGTAAGATTTCAGCCAAATCCTGTTTCCTTCAAGCCTGCCTCAATCGCACTTTCTCTCAAACTTACTCCTCCGGTTCCGCACCATTAAAGTATTCAATGGCGCCACCTTCAAAAAAGCCTTGCAATATCGCCTGGGCGGCCACCTGATCCAATACAGCTTTCTGTTTGCGGCCAAATACTTGGGCTTCCGCCAACAGGCTCTCAGCATAAAGAGAGCTCATCCTCTCATCTACCCAATATACAGGCAGCTTGAAACGACCATGTAGACGATGTCCGAATTTACGGCTTAAGCGTGTCAATTCATGCTCGGTGCCATCACTGTGTGTCGGCAGTCCTACTACCAATTGAACCGGTTGCCATTCTTTAATCAAACGGGCAATTTCATCAAACTTGGCCGCATTACTGTCGCCGCTAACGGTAACCAAAGGATGAACGATCCCCACTTCTGCGTCTCCCTCTGCCACACCGATACGGGCCTCGCCGAAATCAAATGCCAAAGTCGTTCCTTTTTTCGCACTAAGCATGCCCGGCTCCGCTCATTAATACCGTAGTACTTATCCCCAGTTTGGCCAACGCCGCATCATAACGTTGGTTATAAGGCAGTTCAAAAAGGATACGCCTGTCGGCAGGTACCGTCAGCCAGGCATTTTCCGCCAACTCGCGCTCCAACTGACCTTTGCTCCAGCTGGAATAGCCTATGCTTACCACCGCACGCTCAACCGCCTCCGGTTTGGCAAGGTTTTCAATAATATCTCGTGACGTAGTCATGGCCACATTCTCGTTAACCTGCAAACTGCTTTGCCATGAACCGACAGGCGTATGTACGACAAATCCCCTGTCAAGCTGCACAGGCCCGCCCATCATCACCCATTCATGCTTGAAGCGGTCCGGTACCTCATGTTCAGATGCTGCAAACACCAAATCCATAGTTACCGGTGAAGGTTTGTTGATAATCATGCCCATCGCACCTTGTTCGTCGTGTTGGCAGATGTACACAACGCTGTTTTCAAAGAAAGGATCCTCCATAGAGGGCATGGCTATCAGAAAATGATCAGATAAATTCATAATGCGTTATTTTCCTATATTTGCGCCGAAATATAGAGGCAGAATACTGCTTTTGCAAGAGTAACTGCCAACAGCCCTTCTCTAAAATGCCGTCTGAAAATTTCACGCTGACACGGTATACATTCCTCTTAGCAATTTAAAACCATTCCACGGCCTCATCACATTTTTCCGGAACATTTGTTTGGTAACTTCCGATTCATTACCTGCCATTTTATCGGTTATAAAAAGAATACAAGCGGCTTTTGCACCCCATGCTTTCAGATTTTCAGGTAAATCAGTATAATCAAACCGTTTTTACTTTTATTCACGCTGCCTGATTTATGTTGTTAAAACCTTTATTGCTTGCCGTGCTAATCGGCTTGTCCCTGCCCGTATCGGCCGCTCCCGAATCAACGGCCGGAGATTTGCAGGAAATCCAAAAAGCCATCAGTGCGGCACAAGCAGATTTGCGTGAAAAACAAGCGGCACAAAAAAGCGCCCAACAAGCCTTGGAAAAAAGCCGTGCCGCCCTTAGCAAAGCACAACAGGAATTAAATGAAATCAATAAAAAGCAACGTGCCGCCTGGGAAAAGCTGCAAGCGCTGCAAAACGAATTAGGCCGTCTGAAAATAGAAGTAAGCGGTGCGAAAGCACAAGTATCCCGCCTGCTTGCGGGACATTATAAAAACCGCCAACCCAATGCCGTTGTGCTGTTTTTGAAAAACGCCGAGCCCGGTCAAAAAGCACGCTATTTACAATACACCCGCTATATTAACGAAGCTAACCAAAAAGTTATCAATGACTTGATTAGCCAACAACAAGCCTTGGTCAGCCAAGAAGCGGCGATTGATGCCGAAGTAGCCCGCCTAAACAAACTAAAAGCGCAAAAACAGGCAGCACTAGGCAAACTCAACCGCAATAATTCCAGTGCCCAACAAGAAAGCCGCCGACTTTCGGCCCAAATAGACAGCCAAACCCAACGTATTGCAAAATTGCGTGCGGACGAACAAAAGCTAAACAATCTTTTAGCCGATATCGCCCGCCGTAATGCCGAAAAGCGCCGTCAAGAAGCTGCTGCGCGTAAAAAATCTGCCGAAGCGCGTATCGCCGCTGCGAATAAAGCGCGGGTGGAAGCAGCGAAAAAAGGCCGCGCAACCGCGCAATCAAACTCTAAAAATAACGATAAAAAAACAGTTCCAACCACTTCACGCCCTATTCCCCAATCAACCCTCACCGCGGAAGACCGCGCATTACAAGCGCCGGCTGAAGTACAAACCGTATCAGGCGGTTTCAGCACCATGCAGGGGCGCCTGCGCCGCCCTGTAGGCGGTAGTATCAGCGGCCGGTTCGGCCAGGCTCGCCCCAGCGGCGGTAATTGGCGCGGCGTATTTTTTGCAACTGCCCCTGCGCCGGTGCAAAGCATCGCTTCAGGCACGGTTGCTTATGCAGGCTCGCTCAGCGGATACGGCAATATCGTCATTATCGATCACGGCGACAGCTATCTGAGTGTTTATTCAGGCCTTAGCAATATAGCCGTCGGCAACGGTAGCCGTATTTCTGCCGGCAGCCGTATCGGTACCAGCGGTACGCTACCGAGCGGTGAACAGGGGCTATATTTTGAAATACGCCACCGCCAACAAGCCATGAACCCGTTGTCTTGGGTCAGATAATATCGGTAAGTGGACAGTTAGCGTTTTTTTACCCTCTATAAAGTTGCCGATTACCGTCAATTCAAATAAAGTTCATACAATTTGAGTATCGGGCCCTCCGAATCCTTCTCCGAAATAAAAGGAAAGTATCAAACCAATGGGAAAATCTACTTTAAAAAAAGCCGCCCTCTACACTTTCGGTGCTTTTAGCGGCGTGATTCTGAGCCTCAGCATACAAAGTTATGCCGCCAATGCCGATAAAAATAAAGAAGCTTTGCCGGTTCAATCCATCCGTACCATGGCCGAAGTATACGGCCAGATTAAAGCCAATTATTATCAGGACAAAACAGACGCTGAGTTACTCGAAGGCGCTATGAAGGGAATGGTGGCAGGATTAGACCCTCATTCCGAATATATGACCTTAAAAGACTATGCTGATTTGAAAGAATCCACCAGTGGTGAATTCGGCGGTCTTGGTATGGAAGTTGGCGCGGAAGACGGCTTTATCAAAATTGTTGCTCCTATTGAAGACACTCCTGCTGAGCGTGCCGGCCTCAAAAGCGGAGATTTGATTGTTAAAATCAACGATACTTCCACACGTGGTATGACAGTCAGCGAAGCTGTTAAACAAATGCGCGGCAAACCCGGCACTTCCATCACCTTGACCATTTCCCGCAAAGATGCTCCGCAACCCATCGTTGTTAAGCTCTCCCGCGCGATTATTAAAGTAAAAAGTGTCCGCCACCACTTACTGGAGCCGGGCTACGGCTATATCCGAATCAGCCAGTTCCAAGAGCGTACCGTGCCGGCATTAAACGAATCCGCCAAAGCACTGGTAAAACAAAACGGCGGACCGTTAAAAGGTTTGGTCTTAGACTTGCGTGACGACCCGGGCGGTCTGCTCAACGGAGCAGTCGGCGTATCCGCCGCCTTCCTTCCCGCAGATGCGGCGGTAGTCAGCACCAAAGGCCGCAACGGTAAAGACGGCATGAAATTAAAAGCAAATCCTGAAGATTACATGCTGGCTTCAGGCAAAGATCCTTTAGCCGGCTTGCCTGCCGAATTAAAATCTATTCCGCTCACCGTATTGATTAACTCCGGATCGGCTTCGGCTTCCGAAATCGTGGCCGGTGCACTGCAAGACCATAAACGTGCCGTTATCGTGGGTACGCAAAGCTTCGGCAAAGGTTCGGTACAAACCGTTCTTCCCCTATCTAACGGCAGTGCGGTTAAGCTGACTACCGCGCTTTACTACACGCCGAACGACCGCTCCATCCAAGCCCAAGGTATCGTGCCTGATGTAGAAGTGGTGGATAAAAAGCGTACTTACGAGAGTCGCGAAGCAGATTTGGTCGGCCATATCGGCAACCCTTTGGGCGGCAATGAAGTCAGCGGCCGTACTTTAGAGCACAGCACGCCCGTAGAAGAGGCCGCCTCATCTGCGAAAAACGACAAAGAAGAGGATATCGGCTCCCGCCGTATTCCTAATCCTGCTAAAGACGACCAACTGCGTAAAGCATTAGAATTGGTTAAATCACCTGCCCAATGGCAGAAGTCTTTAGGGTTAGCAGCTAAAAAACCGGCTCCGAAAAAAGAAACCGAAGATAAAGAAAAATAAGCAGTAAACCACCCTCTGAAAGGCCGTCTGAAATTGAAATACCTTTTCATTTTTCAGACGGCCTTAATCCATATTAACGTAAATTTCGCCTATAATTATTCTTTGCATTTTTAAATTTCAGGAAGTAATCATATGAATAAAACCCTAAAAATCAGTGCCGCCATTATTGCCGCCACCCTTTCGCTAACAGCCTGCAAACAAGAAAACCAAGCTGCGACAGGTAGTGCGGCATCAAGCACCCAAGCTGCAGGTTCATCTTTGGGTACGCCTATCCAACAAGCCAGTTACGCAATGGGTATCGATATCGGTCGCACTCTGAAACAAATGAAAGATCAAGGTAGCGAAGTAGATCTCAAGCTCTTTAACGAAGCCATCCAAACCATGATCGATGGTAAAGAGCCGAAAATGAGCGAAGCACAAGCACAAGAAGTAATGATGACATTCCTGGCCGAACAGCAACAAAAAGCTCAAGCCAAGCAAGCTGAAGATGCCAAAACCAATTTAACCAAAGGCGAAGCCTTCCTGAAAGAAAATGCAACTAAACCGGGTGTAAAAACTACTGCCTCAGGCTTGCAATATATCGTAAAAACCGAAGGTAACGGAGCCCAACCTAAAGCAACCGATACTGTAAGTGTTGAATACGAAGGCCGTTTAATTGACGGTACGGTATTCGACAGCAGCAAACAACACGGCGACAAACCCGTTACTTTCCCGCTGAACCAAGTGATTCCGGGCTGGACTGAAGGCGTACAGTTGATGAAAGAAGGTGCCGAATATACGTTCTTTATTCCTGCCAAACTGGCTTACGGCGAGCAAGCTATGGGCGACAAAATCGGCCCGAACAGCACTTTGGTGTTTGATGTAAAACTCGTTAAAGTGGGTGCGGACAAATAATCTGTATCCTTTATTTAAATAAAACCGCCTGGCTGTTTCAGGCGGTTTTATTCTTAAAATACCAAAGAAAAAGATTTTTTATCTCTAAATGCTCCTCTACGCATTCCGTGCAATGTTTAAAACAGCCATCCCCTATAAACAATCTGTATAAATTCTTTCGCTTATATGGTTTATGAACGAGGCCGTCTGAAAACCAGACATGGTTTCAATCCAATCAGCCGGTTTAGTTTTGCGATATCCAAATGCCTAAACCAAATATACCGCTGCTGCTTCACGTATTAATTGGGGCAGGCGGGCCAATTGCGGCGGCTGCATTTGCCAACAATGCCAATAAAGCGGAACATCCAAATAAGCTCCCGGACACAAGTCGATTAAATGTCCTTGCCCGATAGCCTCTGCAATCTGCACATCCATCAGCATACCATAGCCCAGTCCAAGATAAACCGCTTGGGTAAACGCATAAGAGGCGGGAATATAATGAACGGGACATATTGCGGCATCTATACCGAAATGCTGATGTAAAAAGCTGTTTTGTAAATCGTCTTTTCGGTTAAACATCAATAAAGGAGCTTTCTTGCAAGCCTTAATAGTGAGGCCGTCTGAAAACCATTTTTCAACAAAATCGGGAGAGGCCGTCAAGCGGTAACGCAATGCTCCGATTAAATGCGCTTCGCATCCCTTTATCGGCTCGGAGGAGCTGCTAACAGCCGCCGTTACGCGCCCCTCAGCCAAAAGCTGCAAGGTGTAGTCTTGATCGTCTGCCTGGATATCGAGCAACATATTTTCCCGCCCGATTGTTTCCGCCAACACTGGCAGCAGCCAGGTATCCAGCGAATCATGATTCACCGCCAACGACAATACAGCCGGCCTCGCCTGTAATTCGCTTTCTAAAGACTGCTGCAACCCTTGAATCTGCCGCCAATAACGCAATAGCCGCCGCCCTTCCGACGTCGGCCTGCACGGGCGGCTGCGGGTAAGCAATACAGCTCCGACAGCTTCTTCCAATTCACGGATACGCTTGGAAACCGCCGAGGCTGTAATCCCCAAGATACCGGCAGCCTGTTCGAAGCTTCCGCAATCTGCCGCCGCCGATAATGCCGACCATTGTTTAAAATCCCAATTCATATTTTTAATCCTGAATATTTTTCAGGCAGCCTGAAAAATAATGTATTTTGTAGCGAAAAGCGGCTATATACCACACAATGCGCCCCATCCATACATCAAAATCTTATCATGAACGCTTTTTTCAACGGTTTTCTGATTTCAGGCGGCCTGATTGTCGCCATTGGGGCACAAAATGCTTTTGTTTTGAAACAAGGGCTTCTCAGACAACATATCGGAGTGGTGGTTATCCTCTGTTGGCTATGTGACGTTATTCTGATCGGTGCCGGCGTATTCGGGCTGGCCTTATTGCTTTCGGGCAACTCCGTCGCCGGTAACTGGCTTTCTTTGGCAGGCGGGCTCTTTCTACTGGCCTACGGTTTACTGAGCGTCAAACGGGCATTGCGTGGCGGAAACAAACTGACCGCGGCTTTTGCGTCTGCCAACGAAGTTTCCGCATTACGCACTGCGGCAACTGCTCTGGCACTCACTCTGCTGAATCCGCATGCCTATGTAGATACAGTCGTATTAATCGGAGGAAGTGCTGCAAACTTAAGCCACTCAGATAAAACTGCTTTTTTTATCGGCGCCGTTTTAGCATCGGGCATTTGGTTCATCAGCATAGGTTATGGCAGCCGCCTGCTGCAACCATTGTTCAAGCGCGAAAGAGTATGGCGGATTCTCGATAGCCTGATTGCCGTAATGATGTTTTATCTGGCCTACGGCCTGCTGTACCCTCTTTGGGCAAACTGGTTGTAGAAAAATATCTCATGCCGTCTGAAAAACAGTTGCAATTTAGATGCCTTTCAGACGGCCCATTCAATGTGGCAAACCCTTGCAAACTTCACTTCTTTCAATTATTACGCAATCTCACTCTCCGATTTACTTCATCGATCCAATGCATTTCGATTACAATAAACCACCACAAAGATTTAAAAAGCCGTTAAATTAAGCTAAAACGCTTGTTTCAAACCGGCATACCCCTTACTTTTAACTTTTATTCAGCTATCCGCTTAAAAGGCCGTCTGAAAAAATGCAATCTAAAAAAAATATCGTTATTTTAATTTCCGGCAGAGGCAGCAATATGCAAGCCATTGTCGAAGCCGACATTCAGAACATTCAAATTGCCGCCGTATTAAGCAATAATGCCCAAGCCGCCGGTTTGGCATGGGCGGCAAGCCGTGGAATTCCGACCGACAGCCTCGACCACAAAACCTTTGCAGACCGCTTGGCTTTCGATAAAGCCATGATGGAAAAAATCGATGCTTATCAACCCGATTTGGTAGTATTGGCAGGCTTTATGCGGATTCTCACTCCCGAATTCTGCCGCCATTATGAAGGCCGCTTGATTAATATTCACCCTTCGCTGTTGCCCTCGTTCACCGGACTGCACACCCACGAGCGCGCTATAGAAGCCGGATGCCGTATTGCCGGTTGTACCATTCACTTCGCTACCTCCGAGCTTGATTGCGGCCCCATTATCGCCCAAGGCGCCGTACCCGTTTTAGATCATGATACAGCCGATGATTTGGCCGCACGCGTACTGGAAGTAGAACACCGGCTTCTACCCCAAGTCGTTGACGACTTTGCCGCCGGCCGTCTAAGTATCCAAGGCAACCGCGTTATCCGTACAGAACAGCAGCACAGCCAAACCCCTCTTTTGGCCTAACACCATCCTCACAATAGGAAAAGGAAAACCTATGTCGAACCGCAAAACCGTATTAAGCACTATCTTGGCTGCCTCCGTATTAGCAGTTCCGCCGGCATTGGCTGCAGAGCTGCCCCAATCTGCAGAACTACAATATTCAGGCAGCTACGGCATTCCTGCTACCATGACTTTCAATCGCAGCGGCAACAACTACACGGTGGTTTCCAACATCAAAGTGCCGCTTTACCGCATCCGCTTCGAATCAGGCGGCACCATTTCAGGCAACACCCTGCGCCCAAGCTACTACAAAGATGTACGAGGCGGTAAAACCTACGCCGAAGCACGCTTCAGTGGAGGCAAAGTTACCTACGGCAAAGTAGGCGAACAAAAAACCGAAAACGTATCCGCCCCGACCATGGATTTATTTACCCTCGCATGGCAACTGGCCGCTAACGATGCGCGCCTGCCTGCCGGCTTGAAAATTACCAACGGTAAAAAATTATATAGCGTAGGCAACCTGAACAGCATCGGCAGCGGACAAGTAAAAATCGGCGGCCGAAATGCCAATGTAAGCCGTTACCGTGTCCGCCGCGGTGAGGATACCATCACATACGCATTCGCACCTGCTTTGGGCAACATTCCTGCACAAATCAGCTATACAGACGATGGCAAAACCTATGATCTGAAACTAACCTCCATCAAAATCAACGGCCAAACCGTTAATCCTTAAATTTATTTCCCTTCCCTCAACACCGTATCCTACTAACGGGATACGGTGTTTTTATAACCATTTCTTAAAATAGGCCGTCTGAAACCCTTATCAGCCAATATCGCGTATAATTCCGCCATCAGTCCGATATAAAAACCAACTATGAATGCTAACCAACTCGAACACACCTCCGCCGTACTGGCAGAGATGCTAACCTTCAAACAACCTGCCGATGCAGTCGTATCAGCCTATTTCCGCCAGCACAACAAACTCGGACGTGCAGACCGCCATGAAATTGCGGAAACCGCGTTTGCCGCACTCCGCCATTATCAAAAAATCTCCTCCGCCTTACGCCGCCCCCATGCTCAAGCAAAAAAAGCCGCGCTAGCTGCCTTAGTTTTAGGCCGCAGCATGAATATCAGCCAGCTTGAAGAACTGTTGGATGAAGACGAAAAAACCTTTCTAAGTAACCTAAAAGCCCGTAAAAACGAGTTTTCAGACGGCCTCAATACCGCCGCCGAATTACCGCAATGGCTGATCGAACAATTAAGCACACACTATTCTGAAGAAGATATTCTCAAATTCGGCCGCAACGTCAACCAGCCGGCTCCGCTAGACTTACGCGTTAATACCCTTAAAGGCAAACGTGAAAAAATACTTGCCGAGTTGCAAGCCGAGGGCTTGGATGCGGAAGCCACCCCATATTCACCTTGGGGAATCCGTTTGAAAAATAAAATCGCCCTCAACAAACACCCGCGCTTTCTTGACGGCACGCTGGAAGTGCAAGACGAAGGCAGCCAATTATTGGCCTTGCTGCTAGGTGCCAAGCGCGGCGATATAGCCGTGGATTTCTGTGCTGGAGCGGGCGGAAAAACTTTGGCTATCGGTGCCATGATGGCTAACAAAGGCCGTATCTATGCTTTCGACATTGCCGAAAAACGCTTGGCCAATCTCAAACCCCGTATGGTTCGGGCCGGGCTGACCAATATCCATCCCGAGCGTATCAGCAGTGAAACCGATCCACGGATCAACCGTCTTTCAGGCAAAGCCGACCGTGTATTGGTTGATGCCCCCTGCTCCGGCCTCGGCACATTACGCCGTAATCCCGATCTCAAATACCGGCAATCCGCCGATACCGTTGCCGCCCTGCAAGAGCAACAGGCCTCGATTCTTACCGAAGCTGCAAAACTTGTTAACGAAAAGGGCAGATTGGTTTACGCCACCTGCAGTATCCTACCCGAAGAAAACGAAATGCAGATTGCCCGTTTCTTAGAAAAATATCCGCAATGGCATGTTGTCGATTGCGCTGCCCTACTAAGTAACTATAAAATCGGGTTGGATACAGGTGTATACTTACGGTTGGATTCCGCCTGCCACCAAACTGACGGCTTCTTCGCCGCCGTATTGGAAAAAAGCAGTTGAGCGGATCCCCGCTACACGCTCCCCGCAAACCCTTACCATCTAGGAATACCTATGAGCATTCAAGAACAAATCAAAGAAGTCGTTACCACACACCGTGTCGTTTTATTCATGAAAGGCACCAAACAATTTCCCCAATGCGGTTTCTCTTCCCGTGCAGTACAAATCCTGCAAGCAGCCGGCTGTAACGACTTCGTTACCGTAAACGTATTGGAAAACGACGAAGTACGCCAAGGTATCAAAGAATACAGCGACTGGCCGACTATTCCGCAACTATATGTAAACGGAGAATTTATCGGCGGTTCCGACATCATGATGGAAATGTATGAAGCAGGCGAACTACAAGATATTTTGAAAGCCTAAGCCCGAAAAACCTGCCGCAAGCAGGTTTTTTTACAGCTTGCATATTCACAAGCAAACTTGAAAAACATTATAATCCGTACCAAATTTTATTCATAATGCCGTCTGAAAATAACAGAGAAAGTCAGATTCATGAACATCACCATTATCGACCATCCATTGGTCAAACACAAACTCACCCTGATGCGTGAAGCCGATTGCAGCACTTACAAATTCCGTACCCTTACCAAAGAGCTTGCCCGTCTGATGGCTTATGAAGCCAGTCGTGATTTCGAAACCGAAACCTTTATCCTAGACGGCTGGTGCGGCGAACTCGAAGGATCGCGTATCAAAGGAAAAACACTGACCGTCGTACCGATTCTGCGTGCCGGCCTGGGCATGCTTGACGGTGTATTAGACTTGATTCCTACCGCTAAAATAAGCGTAGTCGGCCTGCAACGTGATGAAGAAACCCTTCAGCCGGTTCCATATTTTGAAAAACTGGTCGATAGCATGCAAGAGCGCCCGGCCTTGATCATTGACCCCATGCTGGCCACCGGCGGCTCAATGGTCGCCACCATCGACCTGCTCAAAAGCAAAGGCTGCCGCAACATCAAAGCATTGGTATTAGTAGCGGCGCCTGAAGGGGTAAAACTGGTTAACGATGCCCATCCGGACGTTACCATCTACACGGCCGCCCTCGACAGCCACCTTAACGAACACGGCTACATCATCCCCGGTTTAGGCGATGCCGGCGATAAAATTTTCGGTACCCGCTAATTTGGTAAGGCCGTCTGAAAACTTTCAGACGGCCTGTAAATTTCTACCACCCTTACCCAAAACAGTACAATTATTTGAAATAAAAGGAAAACACATGAGCTTTCAAGAAAACCTCGCTACCCTTCCTTCCATCGACCATCTAAGCAGCCTGAATATCACCGACAATGCCGGGAATGTTATCCACCACATTCCCGCAGCTCCGGGCAAACTCGGTTCACTCAAACTATACAATGCTTTGGCTGAAAAATTTAGCAATACACTCAATGCGGAAGCAGCAGAATACGGCCTATCGCTTTTTGCCGAACACGTAGCGGATGCAGAAACCAACCCTGGCAAACACCCCAATATCGATTTACTGTTCAAAGTAAAACAAGAAAATCTAAACCTCACCCTACAACCGGTCAACGCTTAAAATATCAAACCAAATACCTTTAAAATTCTCTACACCATACGGCAGGACAACGGCGGTTCATGCCGTATGAATTTTTATTAAAATCAAATTTATTCAACAGCTTATATCAAAATATTCCATAGCCATTATCCTAAATTGATTTCCCATAGCCGTATCTTTGCCAAAGCCTAACTGTATTTTAAAGCCAAAGTTCTATAATAAACTCAAATAAAAAGGCAGCTTGGACATTGAGCGCCACCCTGCATCACTCACCTCAGTATAAAGCTATTATGACATGCGATACATCATTGCCCGAATATTATTGCCGGCAGTCAGCATAATCTATATCGCTGTTTTTACCATCCTGATTGCAATACTTGCAATTCATTGGTTTGATTTTGATATCTGGCTGCGCCCTTTACCCCTAATGGTAACCCTGCTGCTGGCCGCTGCCACTTTGGCGGCATCCCCGCTTCTTCGCAGTTGCCGACGTTGGAGCCGGAAGCATTCAGAGAAATCGCAACATATGACAAATTATTAAAAATTTTTATACAAGGCCGTCTGAAAATATTTCAGACGGCCTTGTATAATAAAAAGCAACTTTCGTACTCCAATTTACCTTACTCTACAATAAAATCCAGCCCTCTAGGCAAATCCGTACAAACCTACCGAAAAGCTGTTTTTATCCGATTTTAGCAAGCTATAATCTCAGCTACACTTACCTTCCCATACCGCTCCTAGCTTTTAACATAAGATGCAGACCAGAAAAATCATCCATATCGATATGGACGCTTTCTACGCCTCGGTAGAACTGCGGGAACAACCGCATTTAAAAGGCAAACCGGTTGTCGTTGCTTGGGAAGGCCCCCGCTCCGTTATTTGTGCGGCTTCCTATGAGGCCCGCCAATTCGGCCTGCATTCCGCTATGTCTGTAAGCACTGCCAAACGGCTCTGCCCCCAAGCCATATATATTCCACCTAAGTTCGACCTTTATCGTGAAGCCTCCAAACAAATACACGATATTTTTGCCCGCTATACCCATCTCATTGAGCCGTTGTCTCTTGATGAAGCCTACCTCGACGTTACAAGCAACCTGCAAAATATCCCTTATGCCAGTGAGACGGCACGCCGTATCCGTACCGAAATATTCGAAACTACGGGGCTGACCGCTTCAGCCGGTATTGCCCCGAATAAATTTTTAGCCAAAATCGCTTCCGACTGGCGCAAGCCAAACGGCCAATTTGTTCTACCTCCGGAAAAAATAGAAGCATTTTTAGAAACCCTGCCTTTGGGCAAAATTCCAGGCGTAGGCAAAGTTACCTTAAAAAAAATGCACTCCCTTGGTCTGTTTACAGCGGGCGACCTCCGTAAAATAACACGCGGAGAGTTACTTAATCTCTTCGGTCGTTACGGTTACCGGCTCTATGATTTGGTACGCGGCGAAGATCCGCGGCCGGTCAAACCCAACCGCGAGCGCCTGCAGATATCTACTGAAATTACCCTTCCGGAAGATTTATCTTTAACGGGCATCATGACTCACCTTCCTTACCTTACCCAAGATTTATGGCAACAAATCACCAGAAAACAGGTGCAGGCCCGCAGTATCACATTAAAACTCAAAACCACTGATTTCAGGGTGATTACCCGCTCCCATACTTATTCTTCGGTATTGCCCGACGCCGCAGCCCTTTATCAAGCCGCATACAAATTAGCAGGAAGAGTATCCTCCCCAGAAGATACCGCTTACCGCCTCATAGGCATCGGCGTAGGCCATCTTACTCCCAAAGGTTGCCAGCAAAGCTTATGGGATAATGAAGATTCTGTTAAAAATGTCAGTGAAATCCAAACCCCATCATAAAAAATAATAAATAAAAGATAATCAAAATAATGTTTTCATATTAAAAAACATTGCCGTATAGCTCAAAAATATATTCGCAAATCCAGCCAACTCATAAAAAAAGCCAAACGATTACAAAATAATATTGCCCCCTGCGGTAAATTTGGTATGATAAGCACCGTTAAGGCTTTTACTCTGGCTCGCTTTACAAATCATGCCGTCTGAATAATTTATAGCGGCATGCTACTGAAGCCATGGCGGTATTCTGCCTTATTCAAGCAGTATCCACGCATCAAACAGGCTGTTTCAAAGGTATTAAAAACTAATACTTCGTTAATAAACGTATTGTTCCAGCCCGCTTAACCACCACTAAATCATTCAGGAGAATTTAGGTATGAAATCACCCGTTCGTGTTGCCGTTACAGGTGCAGCCGGCCAAATCGGCTACGCTATTCTGTTCCGTATTGCCAGTGGCGAAATGTTGGGTAAAGACCAACCTGTCATCTTACAATTGCTAGACCTGCCTCAGGCTCAAAATGCCGTAAAAGGCGTCATGATGGAATTGCAAGACTGTGCATTCCCCCTGTTGGCCGGCATGTTCACTACCGATAATCCTGAAGAAGCTTTCAAAGATGCGCAAATCGCCATCTTGATCGGTTCTCGCCCACGCAGCAAAGGTATGGAACGTGCCGATTTGCTGCAGGCAAATGCCGAAATTTTCACCGTTCAGGGTGCCGCACTCAATAAAGTGGCGGACCGTAACGTGAAAGTATTGGTAGTCGGCAACCCTGCCAATACCAATGCTTATATCGCTATGAAATCAGCTCCGGATCTGCCCGCCAAAAACTTTACCGCCATGCTGCGCTTAGATCACAACCGTGCATTGAGCCAAATCGCGGAAAAAACCGGCAAAGCAGTAGCCGACATTGAAAAACTGTGCGTATGGGGCAACCACTCTCCCACTATGTATGCCGATTACCGTTTCGCCACCATTAACGGCGAAAGCGTAAAAGAAATGATCAACGATCAAGCATGGAATGCAGATGTATTCCTGCCGACCGTAGGCAAGCGCGGCGCCGCCATTATCGAAGCACGCGGCCTATCTTCAGCAGCCTCTGCCGCGAATGCCGCTATTGATCATATCCGTGATTGGGTATTGGGCACCAACGGCAAATGGGTAACCATGGGTGTTCCTTCAGACGGCTCATACGGCATTCCCGAAGGTACTATGTTCGGCTTCCCTGTAACTTGTGAAAACGGTGAATACAAATTGGTAAAAGATTTGGAAATCGACGAATTCAGCCGTGAACGCATCAACGTTACATTAAATGAACTGGAAGAAGAAAAAGCTGGTGTTGCCCATCTGCTGAAATAATTCTTAACCATAGCTAACAAGTAAACAACCCTGCTGATAACCATCCGCAGGGTTGTTTACTTGTTACTGGCTTTTTAGCTAAAAACAAAGGCTGCCCAAAGCAGCCTTTGTTTTTGTAAACATTAAACTAAACCGTTCTTAAGCAAACGGATGTTGTAAAACAATAGTTTCCTCACGATCCGGACCAGTAGAAACAATTGCAATCGGAGCACCGCAAACTTCTTCAATCCGCTTCAGATATGCTTTAGCATTTTCCGGTAAAGCATCATAGCTTTTTACGCCTACGGTTGATTCCGACCAGCCCGGTAAGGTTTCGTAAATCGGTTTGCACGCTTCCACAGCATCCGCACCAAAAGGCAAAATGTCGGTTTTTTCGCCGTTTGGCAATTCATAACCTACACAGATTTGAATATTTTCCATACCGTCCATGACATCCAGTTTGGTAATACACATACCTGAAATACCGTTTACTTGAATAGAACGTTTCAAAGCAGCAGCATCGAACCACCCACAACGGCGGGCACGGCCTGTTACCGAACCGAATTCATTGCCTCGCTTGGCCAAACCGGCTCCCACCTCATCAAACAACTCGGTGGGAAAAGGACCAGAACCAACACGTGTGGTATACGCCTTAACAATACCCAGCACATAATTCAGCATTTGCGGCGGTACGCCTGCACCTGCTGCAGCCGCACCAGCCAAACAATTGGATGAAGTAACATAAGGATATGTACCATAATCAATATCCAGCAAAGTACCCTGAGCACCTTCAAACAGTAACTTTTCACCTTTTTGATTTTTATCGTAAAGCGTACGCGATACATCTGCCAACATCGGCTTAATGCGTGGAGCGACTTTTTCGATGACGGCCATTACGTCTTCAAATTTTACCGGTTCGGCATCATGCAAATGTTGTAATTGAACATTGTAATAAGTCAATACCGATTCCAGCTTGGCTTTCAGTTTATCCATATCAAGTAAATCGACCATCCGAATAGAGCGGCGGGCAACTTTATCTTCATAAGCGGGGCCGATACCACGCCCGGTCGTACCGATTTTTCCAGCTCCGCGAGAAGCCTCTCGAGCTTGGTCAAGTGCAACGTGATACGGCAAAATAACAGTACAGGTCGGCGCAATTTTCAAACGGCCTTCTACATTTTTTACACCTGCCGCGTTCAATTCGTCGATTTCACCCAACAAAGCTTCCGGACTGACTACTACACCCGAACCGATAAAACAATCCAATTTTTCATGCAAAATTCCGCTTGGAATCAAACGCAAAATGGTTTTTTTACCGCCGACTACTAGAGTATGCCCTGCATTATGACCACCTTGGAAACGAACAACACCACTGGTTTCCTCTGCAAGCCAATCGACAATCTTACCCTTGCCCTCATCACCCCACTGGGCGCCGATTACAACAACATTTTTTACCATTTCAACACCTTAAATTTTTTAACCAACAATTAAACTACAATCCGTTTTAAGTATTCGGAACAACAACCCACTTGCCGTTTTCAGATGTCAAACGGTTTTTGACATCACTTGATGAGTTGGAAACGATACCGTAATCAATCACGACACAATGTCCCTCGGCACGTAGTTTCTCAATAGTTTCCCTTGCAGCCGCCATATCTTCTTTTGCTACGGCGATTACCGGCATACGCTCTCCGGGGGGTAACCGGCCGATAAAAGTTCGCAAGTCAAAACTAAAACCGGTTGCAGGACGTGCACGGCCGAAATATTCGCCCAAACCGTCATAACGTCCTCCACGGGCAACTGCATCATGGCATTCGTTTCCATAAGCGGCATATAAAAGGCCGGTATGATAGTTATCTACCCGCAATTCGGATAAATCAATATGAACATCTTGTGCAGGAAAGGCATCGCATACTGCTTTCAGATCATCCAGCGCTGCACCTACCGCAAACAAATCAGGCAAAAGAGCGCGCGCCTTATCCAATACCACACGATCACCATATAATGTCGGCAGTAACGTAAAAGCCTTCGCCCACATACCGTCTAGTTTCCAAGTGTTTACTTGGGCTTTAACTGCCTCGGCATCTTTATTTTGCATCAGTGACAACAGCTGCGCCGATTGTTGCTCATTTAATTCAGCCGCCCCTGCCAACGCACGGAAGACACCAATATGCCCGAGAGAAAGCATCAGAGCACCCACACGCCCCACATTTAAACTTTTGAGCATCAGGTCGATCAACTCGATATCAGCCTCAATGCCTTCCAAACCGTACAATTCGGCTCCCACCTGCCAAGGTTCTCGTGTACTTAAAAAGCCATCGGGACGCGCATGCAGTACCGTACCCGCATAACAAAGACGGTTGATACCGTTATTGGCAGAAAGTAAATGTGCGTCAATACGCGCCACTTGCGGAGTAATGTCTGCACGCATACCTAATTGGCGGCCGCTAAGCTGATCAACCACCCGAATGGTTTTCAACGACAAACCCGCATCGATATGAGTCAACAGCGAGTTACTGTATTCCATCATCGGCGGATGCACTAATTCATAACCATGCACACGAAATAAAGCCAACAGCTGCTCTTTTGCACTTTCCAACTCCCGTGCGGCAGAGGGCAGTATGTCGGCGATATGCTCGGGTAATTGCCAAGACTGCATTGAATCTCTTCCTGTAAACGAAATTGAGGGCTGTTTTGCTTAAGCACCGACCTGTCCGCCAAAAAACGAACCCGCACCAAATAGATGCTGAAAAATGTCGTATGTTCAAACTGAAACAGCCCCAAAAGGCACAATAAATTTGCCTATATTATTAAAACCAAACTTTAACATAAAAATACATATTGTGCCGACTGTTTTTGAGAAATTTATAACAAAGCACTACAAATATATCCCTACTGCGCCAAACAGCTTCGAATAGAACCGACCTTCCTCTTTAAAAAATGATGCGCCGTAAACACAATATCTTCAGTCAATCTTCAGTCAAATTTAAAGGCAACAAAGTAGCATAATAATTATAATAAAATCATACCGATAAGAAAAAACAATCACCTATCCCGCTATTGTTGACTAATTCACTCGGATATTCTAAAATCTCCAAACAATTAAAAACAACAACCGGCCTGAGATTTATGAAACTGACTACCAAAGGACGCTTCGCCGTTACAGCGATGATAGATTTGGCCATGCATGCGCAAAACGGCGCTGTCAAACTAAACGCTATCAGCGAACGGCAGCATATTTCGCTTTGCTATTTGGAGCAACTCTTTAGCAAATTGCGCCGCGCCCATTTGGTAGAGAGCGTGCGCGGCCCCGGCGGCGGTTATATTTTGGCTGCCGAAGCTTCCGAGATTAATGTCGCACAAATCATTGCCGCCGCCGAAGACACCCTAGACGCCACACAATGTAAAAGCCGCGCTAACTGCCATGAAGGCGCTCCCTGCCTTACCCATGATTTGTGGGAAAATTTAAACAAAACCATCAATGATTATCTCAGCAGCGTGACCCTGCAAAGCATTTTAAACCAGCAAAGGCCGTCTGAAACCACCAAACATATTGTCACTTTCACCCATATTGATTGAAAGTCCCTAACAAACACATTCCACAGCGAATAAAACAGAGAAAGAACACTGCCATGACCGTACAAACCCCTATTTACCTCGACTATGCCGCCACCACTCCGGTAGACAAACGGGTAGCTGAAAAGATGATTCCTTATCTTACCGAACAATTCGGTAATCCTGCATCCAGCAGCCATAGCTTCGGCTGGACTGCTGAAGAAGCAGTAGAAAATGCCCGTGCGGAAATTGCCAAACTGATTCATGCCGACGCCAAAGAAATCGTATTTACCAGCGGCGCAACCGAATCCAACAATCTGGCGATTAAAGGTGCCGCTCATTTTTACCAAAGCAAAGGCAAGCATCTGATTACCGTTAAAACCGAGCACAAAGCGGTTTTGGACACCATGCGCGAACTGGAGCGCGAAGGATTCGAGGTTACCTATCTGGGCGTTCAAGAAAACGGCCTGTTGGATTTGGAAGAACTGAAAGCGGCTATCCGCGAAGATACCATCCTGATCTCGGTAATGTGGGTAAACAACGAAATCGGCGTTATCCAAAATATTCCTGCCATCGGCGAAATCTGCCGTGAACGGAAAATCATTTTTCATGTTGACGCAGCGCAAGCCTGCGGTAAAACCCCGATTGACGTTGAAGAGGCGAAAGTAGATTTATTGTCAATGTCCGCACATAAAATCTACGGCCCCAAAGGTATTGGCGCATTATATGTACGCCGCAAACCCCGCGTTCGCTTAGAAGCGCAAATGCACGGCGGCGGTCATGAGCGAGGTTTCCGCTCCGGTACATTGCCTACCCATCAAATCGTCGGTATGGGCGAGGCCTTCCGCTTAGCCCGCGAAGAATTGGAACAAGACCGTGCCCATGCTTTGAAATTACGCGATATCTTCCTTAAAGGCATCGAAGGTATCGAAGAAGTGTATATCAACGGTGATATGGAACAGCGCGTTCCCACCAATTTGAATGTAAGTTTCAATTTTGTTGAAGGTGAGAGCCTGATCATGGCAGTGAAAGAATTGGCCGTATCCAGCGGTTCGGCTTGTACCTCCGCCTCACTCGAACCCTCTTACGTATTGCGCGCACTCGGCCGTAACGACGAGTTGGCACATTCATCATTGCGCATCACTTTCGGACGCATGACTACCGAAGAGGAGGTACAATTTGCCGCCGAACTGATCAAATCAAAAATCGGCAAACTGCGCGAACTTTCACCTTTGTGGGAAATGTTCAAAGACGGTATTGACTTAAATACCGTAGAATGGGCTGCACATTAATATTGCACCATTCGTAAAACAGACCGCCTGAATACCCTCTTCTCTACCCTTCAGACGGCCACTTACAAAAATACATCAAATTTTAAACAAGGAAACATACCATGGCCTATAGCGACAAAGTGATTGATCACTATGAAAATCCCCGCAATGTCGGATCATTCGATAAAAATGACGATAACGTCGGCACCGGCATGGTCGGCGCACCTGCTTGCGGCGACGTAATGAAACTGCAAATCAAAGTAAACGAAGCCGGCATTATCGAAGATGCAAAATTCAAAACTTACGGCTGTGGTTCTGCTATTGCTTCTTCTTCCTTAATTACCGAATGGGTAAAAGGCAAAAGCTTGGACGAAGCCATGGCGATTAAAAACAGTGAAATCGCAGAAGAACTGGAGCTACCTCCGGTAAAAGTACACTGCTCGATTTTAGCGGAAGATGCAATTAAAGCTGCAGTATCCGACTATAAAAAGAAAAAAGGCGAATAAGCTCGCAAGCTACAATGCCTGCCCGGCAAATTACGGAGGATAGCCATCCTCCGCATACACCAATCCTTGCCCAGTCAAGCTCTTTAAGCTCTATTTGTAAAATAGTACGTTGGAAGCTGATTTGGCAAAATTTGCCAATACGGTGTGCTTTAAATTTCCCCGATTAACTCTTCAAAAGCTAAAGGAAATCAAAAATGCCGTTTACTTTAGAAAAGCAACGCGATTTATTGGCACAAAAAGGCATTGGGCCTACTATTTTACAACGCTTGCAACAAATGGGACTGGATAATATTGAAGCCTTGGCTAACGCAGATATTGAGCATGTATTAGAGCAAGGTTCCCAAATAACCGGATCATCTTGTTGGAGAAACAGCCCGCAAGCACACAAAGCGATAAAAACGGCTATCGATTGGGCAAAACAACAGCTTCGCCATGAAAACAATAATAACCAAACCGTCTGAAAATTTTTAAATCATTATGATTTTCAAAGGATAAACCATGATTACCCTGACAGAAAATGCCGCCCAGCACATTCAAAACTTTCTAACCAAACGTGGCAAAGGCGAAGGTATCCGCTTAGGCGTAAAAACCAGCGGCTGCTCGGGCATGGCCTATACGCTCGAATTTGCAGATGAAATCCGACCTGAAGACTTGGTGTTCGAAGGCCACGGCGTTAAAGTATTTGTCGACCCCAAAAGCCACGTTTATCTTGACGGTACCGAACTGGATTACACCAAAGAAGGTTTGCAAGAAGGCTTTAAATTCCAAAATCCGAACGTTAAAGACGAATGCGGCTGCGGTGAAAGCTTCCACGTTTGAAAACGCAGCGTCATTACTTCAATCTTTACAAAATAAACCCTGAAATCCAATACAGGCCGTCTGAAAATTTTCAGACGGCCTGATACAATAGCCATACTACCGATACCGACATCATGAGCATGAACCAATATTTCACACTTTTCCAACTGCCTGCCCAGTTTGATATTGATAGCACAGCCCTTGAAAATACATATCATGCCTTGGCAGCTAAATTTCATCCTGATAAGTTTTCCTCCGCATCAGTATTCGAACAAAAACAAGCAATGATGATGTCATCAACAATCAACGAAGCCTACCGGATTTTAAAATCTCCCATTGATAGAGCCGCTTATTTACTGAAACAACATAATATTGATGCAGATGCTCCCGAACACACCGCCTTCGCCCCTGAATTCTTAATGCAACAGATGGAATGGCGAGAAGCCCTGGAAGATGCCCGTGCCGATCAGAATGAAACCGCCCTACTAAAACTTGATACCGAAATCAATAATGAGCAAAACAGTCTGTATCAAAAACTTGTCTCGGCTTTTACAGAGCAAAACTATGAAAATGCAGCAGTTTATGTTCGTCAAGGAAGATTCCTAAACAAATTGCGCCAAGAAATTCAGACGGCCTTACCCTAACTTAAATATATAGTTATCAAAATGCCGCCGGCAACAACAAATGTTTCGGCGGCGTTTTAATGACTTAAATAGGTAAATCATCAAGCTACCAGCACTCCAACTAAATAACCTGCCAATGCCCCCGCCAACACCACCAACCAAACCGGAAGTTTTAAGCGCACCAGCACCCACAAAGCAAGAGCAAGCC
Source organism: Neisseria arctica (assembly GCF_022870905.1). Classification (NCBI taxonomy): domain Bacteria; kingdom Pseudomonadati; phylum Pseudomonadota; class Betaproteobacteria; order Neisseriales; family Neisseriaceae; genus Neisseria; species Neisseria arctica. The sequence continues at coordinate 1,068,399 of NZ_CP091510.1, read as the reverse complement.
ATACAATATCAACGGCAGAACCAATCGTTTCAGTAAACACAGGCCGATATAAAGCAGCCAACAATAACCCCGTTACCGCCGCATTGACCGCTGTCAAAGCAGCCCGGGCCGTATCAGTTTCCCGCCACTTCTGCCAATATGGCAAAACACCGAATACGAGAAAAAACGAAGGTGCAAAAATGGCAACCACCGCAACCACCCCTCCCCATAAAGGCATTTGCGGCAAAGCGGCCACACCCAAAAATGCCGCCAGCGTAAATAACGGCCCCGGCACAGCCTGTGCCAAACCATAACCTGCTAAAAACCAATCTGCCGATAATTTGCCTGTCGACACCAGCTCCGTTTGCAACATAGGCAGCACAACATGCCCGCCGCCAAACACACTTGCGCCGACACGATAAAAAATATCGGCAATTTGCCAAACGCCCCCCAGCCAAACAGCAGCAGCATACAAAACCACCCCGCATAAACACAAGGTTGCCAGCCAGACCCATCCACGACTGTACCCTCTCTTTTCAGACGGCCTTTTTTGCTCAGGCTGTCTAAACAATAACACCCCTGCTAGCGCGGAAAATACAATCAACAGCCACTGCATCCATGCCGAGACAAAAACTGACATCAATACCGCAGCAATCAACATCACGGCAAATTTGGTTCTTGTATTACAGTTTTTTTGTCCCATCTGCCACAAGGCCTGAATCACAATAGCCATAGCCACAATTTTCAAACCATGCAACACCGTATCATTAAACAATCCCCCCTTTACCATACCTAAAGCAAACAGCAGCAAAATCAGCACCGAAGGCATAGTAAAACCCAACCAAGCGGCAAAAGCTCCTGCGTATCCGCCCTTACGATACCCCAAAGCCAAGCCGACCTGACTGCTTGCAGGTCCGGGTAAAAACTGGCACAACGCCACCAAATCGGTATATTCCGCTTCATCCAGCCAACGGCGTTTTCGGACAAATTCTTCATGAAAATAAGCCAGATGTGCTATGGGGCCGCCGAAAGACGTACAGCCCAAACGCAAAAACACACTGAAAATCATCCACAATCGGCGGTATTGCTCTGCCAACATCATCATTTCCCTATAAACCGTCGTTTATACAATCAAGGTGGTAACAAATTACTGTCAAAATACGGCACAAGCAGTACAATAACGCTTTATGCCTATCAAATGGTGAAACTTACATGAAAATCAGTGCCCAATTCGATGCCGGTTCGATAACCGTTGTAGATTTGCAAGACCCTCAGAATATACGGCTTCAACTCCGCCCCGACAACGCTTCAGACTTTGCCCAATGGTTTTACTTCCGCCTACAGGGAGCTGCCTACCAAAACTGCATTATGCACTTTGAAAACGCAGCATCTTCAGCCTATCCGGAAGGTTGGGAAGACTATCAGGCCTGCGCATCTTACGACCGCCAAAACTGGTTTCGCGTCCCCACCAAATATGAAAACGGCGTGCTGACTATTGAGCATACCCCCCTATCAAACAGCATTTACTACGCCTACTTCGAACCCTATTCCAGCGAACAGCACCTTAACCTACTAGGTGATGCCCAAGGCAGCGGCCTATGCCAAATCGATGATTTGGGCAGCACCGTACAGGGGCGCGATATCAACCTGCTTACCATAGGCAACCAAGTCGAAAGCGATTTGAAAATTTGGATTACGGCTCGCCAACATCCGGGCGAAACCATGGCCGAATGGTTTGTAGAAGGCCTGTTGGCCCGTCTGCTTGATCCTCAGGATCCGACTGCGCGCGCCCTACTCGACCAAGCCACTTTTTACATCGTTCCCAATATGAATCCAGACGGTTCGGCTTTAGGTAACTTGCGTACCAATGCCGCCGGCGCCAATCTAAACCGCGAATGGCTGTCTCCCAGCATCGAGAAAAGCCCGGAAGTATACTATGTCCGCAATAAAATGCGCGAAACCGGTGTAGACCTATTCCTCGATATCCATGGAGATGAGAGCATACCTTATATTTTCGTTGCCGGAACAGAAGGCGTGCCCAGTTACTCGCAACGCATTGCCGATTTGGAAACCCGTTTCAAAAACGCACTTCAAGCAGCCAGTCCGGATTTCCAAGACGAACACGGTTATCCGAAATCAAAGCCCGGCAAAGCCGACCTCAGCATGGCTACCTCATGGGTAGGCGAAGAATTTAAATGCTTGGCTTATACCTTGGAAATGCCTTTCAAAGACAACAACAATATCCCGGATGATGATTTCGGTTGGAACGGCCAGCGCTCACTACGATTAGGCGAAGCAACTCTTTCAGCTATCCTTAATACCTTACCCGCGTTACGCTAATCCAGTAAAGTAGCTATCAGACGGCCCGCCAACAACACAGCAGGCCGTCTGAAAATAAACCGCCTAAACTTAAGATTCTTTTAAGTCTTACTTGCTTTACTAGCAAAACAGCACTTTCAGCTGGCTTAACTCCTTTTGCAACCCCATCCGTCTGTCCTACTGAATGCACGTCGGCAACTTTTGAATGGTATAGTAAAAAAATTAGGGGCTGTATTAGATTAGCCTTAAATATCACACCAAATTCGCAAGATTTTAAGTTGCTCTTTTGGTGTACCAAAGTTAAAACGAAATTCGCATTCTTTCAAGAATAAAGGGAAAGATTTTCGGTCAATTCCATTGTACTTTCGTAGAACGCGCTTTGCCTGATTCCAGAAGTTTTCAATACCGTTGATATGGTTTTGACGGTCGACAAAAAGCTCTGAATGATTGATTCTGTGATGCGTAAATTCACTCACATCTAGCACATCATAGCTTTTGTAATAGTCCGTATAAACAATGCTATCAGGCATTATTTTTCGTTTAATAACAGGTAGTAAAGTATCTTGTTTGGTATTTTTAACGACAACAGTATAAACCTTGCCTTGACGTTTCAAAATACCAAATACCGCTACTTTCCCAGCCGCTCCGCGACCGCGTTTGCCTTTTCGTTGTCCACCAAAATAACTCTCATCAAGCTCGATTGAACCATCAAAGATTTCATCAGCTTGAAGCTCTAAATGATAGGCAATGACTTGGCGAATTTTACGGTAAAACAGAGCTGCTGAATTGGGGTTAATATCCAATAAATTGGCAGCAGAACGGGCGGTTACCTCAAGTACAAAAAATTCAAGCAACTTTTTTTGTAATTTTTTAGATAGTTTACAGTGTGTTATCTTCATTTTTAAAGGGTAACATAACTGCCAATCTAATACAGCCCCAAAAATTATGCGTATTTTATTGATTGAAGATGACCGTCATATCGGCGACGGCCTATACCATGGCCTTTTAAAACACGGCTTTATCGTTGACTGGTTTAAAGACGGCAAACATGGCCGCGATGCCTTGTCAGCAGCCCCCTACGATGCCGTCGTATTGGATTTGGGGCTTCCCCATATCGACGGAATGGATATTTTGGCCCATTGGCGTGCCAATAAATCCGATACTCCCGTTTTAATCCTTACCGCCCGAGACGCACTACCTGACCGTTTGGCCGGATTAAACGCTGGAGCAGACGACTACCTCTGCAAGCCTTTTGCCCTAGATGAAGTTGCCGCCCGACTGCTGGCTCTTATCCGCCGCAGCCACGGCCGTGCCAGTAGTGCATTAACTTACGGCAATCTCAGCCTTGACACCACTGCAAAAAGCGCCACCCTACACGGTGCTCCACTTGTTCTGACACAGCGCGAATATATGCTACTTGAACTATTACTGTCACAACCGACTCATATCCATAGTCGTGCACAAATCGAAGACAAGCTTTACGGTTGGGATCAAGAAGTCGAAAGCAACGCCGTAGAAGTACACATCCACCATTTACGCAAAAAAATCGGCAGCTGCTTCATTCAAACCCACCGCGGTTTGGGTTATAAAATCGGAGAGATGCCTTAAATGAGCCGTCCCGCAGCAACAATCAGTATCCGCCGCCGTCTCATCAGTTATTTGAGCGGCGGCCTCTTAGCATTATGGCTGGCAACTGCTGTCGGCAGTGCGGCCATAGCCATGCATGAAATAAATGAAGTGGCCGACCACCAAATGAGCCAACTTGCGCGCGTATTGCTACAACTGTCCCGACCGCTAAACGATCACGAAGAAAGCAGTATCATCCGTGCCGGATTACCCCAAAATGATTTTCATGAGGATGATAACAACGGTTTTGCCATCTGGAACAAACAAGGGGATTTGCTAACGGCCAACCTTGACGGTAAAGAAATCGAACACCGGCAAACAGAGGGATTCCATAACAGCTATACATTTTGGAAAGGTAGTGCATGGCGTTACCTCTATCTTCATGATTCCCAAAGCGGACATACTGTTGCCGTATCCCAAAATTTGAAAGAACGTTTTGCCACACTAACTAATGCCTTATGGGTACAGTTAGGGCTATCGCTTATATTACTGCCCGCTTTACTCTGGCTGATTTCATACGGCATACGCAAAGGCTTGGAGCCTCTCGACAAACTGACTCAAGAATTACAAGCGCGCGATGCCCAAAGCCTGCAAGCCGTATCTGAAAACGTACCTACCGAAACCCTACCGATGATACGGGCACTAAACGGCCTGTTAGCACGTGTTTCCGCTACATTAGAAAGAGAGCAGCGTTTTACATCCGACGCCGCACACGAACTGCGCAGCCCGCTGGCCGCCTTGAAAGTTCAAACGGAAGTACTGGCAATCAGCAATAACGAATACGAACAACAACATCATTTGAACAACATCCGCGAAAGTATAGACCGCGCCCACCGCCTGACCGAACAACTCCTCACCTTGTCCCGTCTCGACCCGATGCAAGCACTGCCGGATGCCGTACCGATCAATTGGCAGGAAACTGCCCATCAAGCCCTTAAAAGCGTTAACCTTCAAGCACGCGAAAAGCGCGTACAGCTCAAGCTGGAATGTCCTTACGGCTTCGACAACATTACCCCCAAAGAAGGAAACCCCATGCTGTTGCAATTAATGATGCGCAACCTGCTCGATAATGCCATACGCTATAGCCCTGAAAACAGCAAGGTCAGCCTTGTACTCAACCCTCAAAGCATAGAAGTATACGATGAAGGACCTGGTATTGCCGAAGCAGATATGCCCCGCATCAGAGAACGGTTTTTCCGGCCTGCCGGGCAAAACCAACAAGGCAGTGGCTTAGGGCTTTCAATTGTAGAAAGTATTGCCGCATTACACGGACTAAAGCTTACATTAACCAACCGCCCCCAAGGAGGGCTCTGCGCCACCTTGGTTAAAGCCGACTAAAAACATGCCGTCTGAAAATTTTCAGACGGCATGTTTAAAATCCGGAAAATCAAATATATGCTTATACAGCCGCATCCGAACGTTCGCCCGTACGGATACGTACGGCCTCCTCAACAGGTAGGATAAAAATCTTACCATCTCCGATTTTTCCGGAACGGGCAGCCTCTACAATTACTTCAACGGCATTCTCTACCTGATCATCGCTCAAAACCAATTCCAATTTAACCTTAGGCAAGAAATCGACGGCATATTCTGCCCCGCGGTAAATTTCAGTATGCCCTTTTTGGCGGCCAAACCCTTTCACCTCACTGACAGTCATGCCCGTAATACCGATTTCCGTTAAAGCTTCCCTTACATCGTCGAGCTTAAAGGGCTTGATAATAGCTTCGATTTTTTTCATGGCAGCTTTCCTTACGATATCAAAACAGATAGAAAATTGTTTGCAATTTATGTTGTTACGTTAACACAAAGAAAGCCCGAATTCAATTGCCAGACACCGAAAAATCCCAAGCAAAAAAGGCCGATTTCGCGTACAATCCAAATTCTTTCCAACCGCATTTGTGAGCTGAATTCCATGTCTGTCGTTTTGCCCTTACGCGGCGTTACTGCCTTATCCGATTTCCGTATTGAAAAACTCATACAAAAAGCCGCATCAGCCGGTTTACCGCACACCGAAATCAATAGCGAATACTGGTACTTTGTTAATAGTGCCGATCCACTTGAAAAAGAAACCGTTGAAAAATTGCAGGCCCTACTGGCAGCCGAAAGCGTAAATACCACGCCTACCGCTTCAGACGGCCTGCATTTATTTTTGATCACGCCCCGCATCGGTACTATTTCACCCTGGGCTTCCAAAGCAACCGACATCGCACACAATTGCGGTTTATCATCCGTACTGCGTATCGAACGCGGCATGGCCGTATGGGTTTCAGGCCGTCTGAATGAATCTGAAAAACAACAATGGGCAGATCTGCTGCATGACCGCATGACCGAAAGCGTACTGCCCAATTTTCAAACCGCATCACTCCTGTTCAACCATCCCGAAGCACAAACCTTCGGTAGCATAAACGTATTGGAAAACGGCCGTGCGGCATTGGTCGAAGCCAACAGCAGCCTTGGTCTCGCACTTTCAGAAGATGAAATCGACTATCTGGTTGAAAACTACCGCGCCCTCAAGCGCAACCCCAGCGATGTCGAACTCATGATGTTTGCCCAAGCCAACTCCGAACACTGTCGCCATAAAATCTTCAATGCCGATTTCATCATCGACGGTGAAAAGCAACCCAAATCATTATTCGGCATGATTCGCGATACCCATAATGCCCACACTGAAGGCACGGTAGTCGCCTATAAAGACAATTCTTCGGTTATCGAAGGCGCCACCATCGAACGTTTCTACCCAAGCGCAAACGAAAACCAAGCCTACCGCTTCCATGAAGAACCAACGCACATCATCATGAAAGTGGAAACGCACAACCACCCCACGGCTATCGCTCCTTTTGCCGGAGCGGCTACCGGTGCGGGCGGTGAAATCCGTGACGAAGGTGCAACCGGCAAAGGTTCCCGCCCCAAAGCAGGCTTAACGGGCTTTTCCGTCTCCAACCTGAATATCCCCGATGCTCCGCAGCCTTGGGAGCAATACAATCCGAACGAACCCGTTTACGGCAAGCCCGACCACATCAGCAGCGCACTCGATATCATGCTCGAAGGACCCATCGGTGGAGCTGCGTTCAACAACGAATTCGGCCGCCCTAATCTTTTGGGATACTTCCGCACTTTCGAAGAAGAGCATAACGGCCAGATGCGCGGCTACCACAAACCCATCATGATTGCCGGCGGCTTAGGCAACATCCAAGCGCAACAAACCCATAAAAACGAAATTCCCGAGGGTGCCCTGCTTATCCAACTCGGCGGCCCCGGTATGCTTATCGGTTTAGGCGGCGGCGCCGCATCCAGCATGGATACCGGTACTAACCATTCCGACTTAGACTTTAACTCGGTACAGCGCGGCAATCCCGAAATCGAACGCCGTGCCCAAGAAGTAATCGACCGCTGCTGGCAACTCGGCAGTAATAACCCGATTATCTCGATTCATGACGTCGGCGCGGGCGGCCTATCCAATGCCTTCCCTGAATTGGTGAACGATGCCGGTCGTGGTGCCGTATTCAAACTGCGCGATATTCCTCTGGAAGAGCACGGCCTTACCCCAATGCAAATTTGGTGTAACGAAGCCCAAGAACGTTATGTATTAGCCATCTTGGAAAAAGATTTGGAAGCCTTCCGCACTATCTGCGAACGCGAACGCTGCCCGTTTGCCGTAGTCGGCACTGCTACCGACGACGGCCATCTACAGGTGCGTGATGATTTGTTCGACAACCATCCGGTTGATTTACCTTTGAATGTTCTGCTCGGAAAACCGCCCAAAACCACCCGCAGCGATAATAAAACCGCTGCTGCCGAACAAATATTCGATGCCGGACGTTATGACTTACGCGAATCGGCCTATCGTGTATTACGCTTGCCTACCGTTGCTTCGAAAAACTTCCTGATCACCATCGGCGACCGCAGCGTGGGCGGCCTGACCCACCGCGACCAAATGGTAGGACCATTCCAAACGCCCGTAGCCGATGCCGCTGTAACCATGATGGGGTTCAACACCTATAAGGGCGAAGCCATGAGTATGGGTGAGAAACCCACCGTCGCCCTATTCGATGCACCCGCTTCAGGCCGTATGGCTATTGGCGAGGCCATCACCAATATTGCTTCGGTTAATATCGGAAAAATCGGCAATATCAAACTTTCCGCCAACTGGATGGCTGCTTGCGGCAATCCCGGCGAAGACGAAAAACTTTACCGTACCGTAGAAGCTGTATCAGAAGCCTGCCAAGGACTCGGCCTGAGCATCCCCGTAGGTAAAGATTCATTGTCGATGAAAACCGTTTGGCAGGAAAACGGCGAACAAAAATCAGTTACCTCGCCGCTTTCTCTGATTATTTCGGCATTTGCCCCCGTGGCCGACGTACGCAAAACCGTTACCCCGGAACTTAAAAACTACCCTGACAGCACCTTGTTTGCCATTGATTTAGGAAGAGGTCGCAGCCGCATGGGCGGCAGTGCGCTCAGCCAAGTATGGAAAAACATGGCGGGCACTGCCCCTGATTTAGAGACGCCTTCTTTACTGACAAACTTTTACCGCGTTATCCAACAAATGGTTAGCGAAAGCAAATTACTGGCTTATCACGACCGCGGCGACGGCGGCCTTTTTGCCACTTTGGCCGAAATGAGTTTTGCCGCTCATCTCGGCCTGAATATCGATTTGGCTGAAATGATTGCCGAAACCAACGCCAATAGCGCCAACCACAAGTTACAAGATGCAGCCGCACGAACACTCTTTAACGAAGAATTGGGGGCTGTCATCCAAGTAGCTAACGAGCACATCACCGCTCTACAAACTGCCTTTGAAGAAGCCGGTATCAGCGAAACTTTACATGCAATCGGTACAATCAACCAAAGTGACCGCTTATTGATTCAAAACGGCAATACCGTTTTACTCAGCGAAAACCGCCTCGATCTGCAAAAAGCTTGGAGCGAAACCTCCTACCAGATGCAGCGTTTACGCGATAATCCGGCTTGTGCAGACAGTGAATTTGCCCTATTGACAGATGATAAGCGCAGCACACTATTTACCAATCTCACTTTCGATACAACGGAAGACATTGCCGCACCATTTATCAACAGCGGTGCCAAACCCAAAATCGCCATACTGCGCGAACAAGGCGTTAACGGCCAAATTGAAATGGCCGCTGCATTTACCCGTGCAGGATTTGATGCCTATGATGTGCATATGAGCGATTTAATGGCCGGCCGTACCAACTTGGCAGACTTTAAAATGCTGGCTGCCTGCGGCGGTTTCAGTTACGGCGACGTTTTAGGTGCCGGTGAGGGTTGGGCCAAATCTATTTTGTTCCATCCCGCCTTGCGCGATATGTTCGCTGCCTTCTTCGACCGCTCCGATACCCTTACCCTTGGCGTCTGCAACGGCTGTCAGATGGTCAGCAGCCTTGCCGAAATCATTCCCGGTACAACCGGCTGGCCGAAATTCAAACGCAATCTCAGCGAACAATTTGAAGCACGCTTGAGCATGGTGAATATTCCAAAATCACCCTCCCTGATCTTGGCAGAAATGGCCGGTTCCAGCCTACCTGTAGTCGTTAGCCATGGCGAGGGCCGTGCCGATTTCAACCATCTGAGCGGCAACGTTTCGGATGGCCTGAATATCGCTTTACAATATGTAGACGGCCAAAACCAAATTACCGAGACCTATCCGCTTAACCCGAACGGCTCGCCACAGGGGATTGCCGGTGTTACAAATGCCGATGGACGCGTAACCATCATGATGCCGCATCCCGAACGTGTTTACCGTACGGCACAGATGAGCTGGGCTCCGGAAAATTGGGGCGAGCTGTCAGGCTGGTACAGACTGTTTGCAGGAGCCCGTAAAGCTTTAGGCTAACTTTGCCCCCTAAAAAAAATGGCAGATTATTTCGTCTGCCATTTTTCTTTTCTGCTTTGCTACCGACAACAACTTCTTCTACCTTAACCATAGGCCGTCTGAAAACACAGTTTTTTTTAGACGGCCTATTTTCGTTATACAAAATTTCCCGGCTTGGCTTTCATAGCTACCGACACAAAGATTAAAGCGCTTAAAAATTTATGCCCAATCTATCTTTACGGCAGATAGTCAAATCTAAAAGCCAACCTTACACCCATTTCTACTAATCCGAAAATAACTCCGGCTCAAACAGATCCTTTTCCCTCAAAACCGTATGGCAATCAACTGTTATCGGCTCTCGCACACGGCAACAGCAAGGTAATATCTCATTAGGTCCGATAAAAGCCAGCGGCAATTCATCATAACTTACACTGCCGGAAACCAAGCGTATCCTGCACGAACCACAATAGCCGCTACGGCATTGGTATTCCACTTCATGGCCGGTACGCTCTAAACCTTCCAGAAGTGTTTCTCCTGCTTGCAGTTCAAAAATTTTATCGCTGGTGGTGATTAAGGTCATACTCTTAGTCAAAACCCGACATTTGGTCTGCAAAGGCCAACCGGGTGAAGAAAAATATAATGTGTTTTTATCAAGCATCGTTTTCCTATACGATTCAGATGGTAAATACCGTCTGAAAAGATTATAAAAAAACGATGACGTTTTAATGAATCATTTGATATAACTTCAAGATCCGGGCTACATAAATTTTTATAAAAATAAAGGCCGTCTGAAAAGCTGCCGTAACCACAACTGTTTCAGACGGCCTGTTATTCAAAAAGTTTACAACTCAAAATCCCCTAAATCTTCTACTTTCACTTCGGCATCAATCTGCCCGATCAAATAAGAGCTGATTTCGACCTCTTGAGGGGCTACCTGCACATTATCGGAAGAAAGCCAAGCGTTGATCCACGGAATCGGATTTTGACTGGCTTTCTCAAAGGCCGGCTGTAAGCCTACTGCCTGCATACGCAGATTGGTAATGTATTCAACATATTGGCTGAGAATCTCTTTGTTCAAGCCGATCATCGAACCATCCTTAAATAAATATTCCGCCCACTCTTTTTCCTGCATCGCCGCATTTTTAAACAGCTCGAAACATTCGCCTTCGCATTCGGCGGCAATTTCCGCCATCTCAGGGTCATCTGCCCCGCTACGCATCAGATTCAACATGTGCTGCGTGCCGGTTAAATGTAATGCTTCGTCGCGGGCAATCAACTTAATAATCTTCGCATTACCTTCCATCAACTCCCGCTCCGCAAAGGCAAACGAGCAGGCAAACGATACATAAAAGCGGATGGCTTCTAACACATTCACACACATCAAGCACAAATACAGTTTTTTCTTCAACTCGCGTAAGCTGATAGAAACCGTTTTACCGTTTACCTGATGCCGCCCTTCACCCAGCAAATTATAATACTGGGTATATTCGATCAAATCATCGTAATAGCAGGCAATATCTTCCGCACGGCGGATGATATATTCATTATCAACAATATCGTCAAATACCACTGAAGGATCGTTCACGATATTGCGAATAATATGGGTGTAAGAACGGGAATGAATGGTCTCCGAAAAAGACCAAGTTTCAATCCAAGTTTCCAACTCCGGAATCGACACCAACGGAAGCAAACCGACATTAGGGCTACGTCCTTGAATCGAATCAAGCAGGGTTTGGTATTTCAAATTACTGATAAAAATGTGCCGTTCATGCTCGGGTAGATTTTGATAGTCGATACGGTCGCGCGATACATCTATTTCTTCCGGGCGCCAAAAAAAAGATAATTGCTTTTCAATCAGCTTTTCAAAAATTTCGTATTTCTGTTGATCGTAACGTGCCACATTCACCGGCTGTCCGAAAAACATCGGCTCCAGCAATGCATTATTTTTTTCTTTACTGAAAGTGCTGTATGACATAACTAAATGTTCGCAGGACATGATTTATCCAATTCAAATCTTTTAGAGGTATAACTTATTTACTTTTATATTCAAATATAGTTGCGCTCCCTTCTTTATTAGTATGAGAAACCTTAATACTTTGTGCTCTATATACAATAAAGATTATTAAAGCTAAAAAGCCCATAAAAAAGAAAGCAGACAACCAAGGATGATCAAATATTTTTTGCATAAATATTTTTATAAAAATAACAAATTACATATGCAAATAAAGCTTTGAGTAACTGAGAAACCAGAGCTCTAGATAAGACAAGTCAAGGCTTCCTAATCCTTTGAAGCCTTATTCACACACCCGAACAACTTGATTTCTAATTAAATCTTACACGCACCACCCGCACAACCGTCATCCTGCAGGTCGGTTTGGGTATCGTTGGCACCGTCGCGGGTATTGTGGTAATACAAGGTTTTCACACCGTATTTATATGCGGTGAGCAAGTCTTTCAGCATCTGTTTCATCGGCACGCGGCCGCCCTCAAAGCGCTGGGGGTCGTAGCTGGTATTGGCGGAAATCGCTTGATCGACAAATTTCTGCATAATACCCACCAAATGCAGGTAACCATCATTACCCGGCATTTGCCATAACAACTCATAAGCATTACGCAAGCGCTCAAATTCAGGTACCACTTGTTTCAAAATACCGTCTTTGGATGCTTTCACAGATACCAAGCCGCGCGGCGGTTCAATACCGTTGGTTGCATTAGCAATCTGAGAACTGGTTTCAGACGGCATCAGTGCAGTCAACGTAGAATTACGCAATCCGTATTTCACGATATCGGCACGCAGACTTTCCCAATCTAGCTGTAAAGGCTCTTGGCAAATAGTGTCCAAGTCTTTTTTGTAGGTATCGATTGGCAGTTTGCCTTGGGCATAGGTAGTTTCGTGAAACAGTGGGCAAGCTCCATATTCTTTTGCCAGTTGAACAGATGCTTTCAACAAATAGTATTGGATTGCTTCAAAAGTACGGTGGGTTAGGCCCAATGCAGAACCATCGCTGTATCGAGCACCGTTTTTCGCCAAATAGTAAGCATAGTTGATTACACCAATACCCAAAGTACGGCGGTTCATGGTTGCGATACGGGCAGCCTTAATCGGATAATCTTGATAATCAAGCAAGGCATCCAATGCACGCACCGCCAAATCGGATAAGTCTTCCAACTCATCCAAACTTTCCAGTGCACCCAAATTGAAGGCAGATAAAGTACACAGGGCAATCTCGCCGTTCTCATCGTTAATATCGTTCAAAGGCTTGGTCGGCAAGGCGATTTCTAAGCACAAATTAGACTGGCGGACAGGTGCGACGCGCGGATCAAACGGGCTATGGGTATTACAGTGATCGACGTTTTGAATATAGATACGGCCTGTTCCCGCGCGCTCTTGCATGAGGATAGAAAAAAGCTCGGTTGCCGGCACCACACGTTTACGAATATTCGGATCTTGCTCATATTTTGTATACAGGCGCTCGAATTCGTCTTGGTCAGCAAAGAAAGCATCATACAAACCGGGTACTTCTTGCGGTGAGAACAATGCAATATCGCCACCTTTAATCAAACGGGTATAAAGCAGGCGGTTGATTTGTACGCCATAATCCAATTGGCGCACACGGTTATCTTCTACACCCCGGTTATTTTTCAGTACCAGCAAACTCTCAACTTCAATATGCCAAAGCGGATAAAACAAAGTAGCTGCCCCGCCTCGCACCCCGCCTTGCGAGCATGACTTAACTGCCGCCTGAAACATTTTGAAAAACGGAATACAACCGGTATGTTGCGCCTCTCCGCCGCGGATTTCGCTACCCAAGCCGCGGATGCGTCCTGCATTGATACCGATACCGGCACGTTGGGAAACATATTTTACAATGGCACTGGTAGTGGCATTGATACTGTCTAAGCTATCGTCGCACTCAATCAGTACGCAGCTGGAGAATTGGCGGGTCGGCGTGCGAACTCCCGACATAATCGGTGTGGGTAGAGAAATTTTAAATAAGCTGGTGGCGTCGTAAAATTTCTTCACATAGCTCAAGCGGGTTTCTTTCGGATATTTAGCAAAGAGACACATAGCCACCAAGATGTAAAGAAACTGCGGAGTTTCATAAATCTCACGGGTGACCCGGTTCTGTACCAGATATTTACCTTCCAGCTGTTTGACTGCACCATAGGAAAACGACATATCGCGCTCATGGTCAATATAGTCATTGAGATCATTAAATTCTTCGCGACTATAGTCCTCCAACAAATGACGATCGTATTTTCCCGCCTCAACCAACTTCACCACATGTTCATAAAGATGAGGCGGCTCAAATTGGCCATAGGCAATTTTACGCAAATGGAAAATGGCCAATCGGGCGGCCAAATATTGGTAATCGGGTGTTTCTTGAGAAATCAGATCGGCTGCCGCTTTGATAATGGTTTCGTGAATATCATCGGTACGGATGCCGTTGTAGAATTGAATATGTGACTTCAATTCCACCTGTGATACGGATACATTATTCAACCCCTCTGCCGCCCAAGTAATTACACGATGGATTTTATCGAGATTAATATCCTCCAAACGCCCGTCACGTTTGGTTACTTTAAGGTTGGCGGCTGCATTCATAACAAATTTCCGACTGAGGTTAAAACACAAGATACAGTAGTATCACAAGAGACAGACCACAATATAAAGTAATTTCAGACGGCCTGCCAGTCTTGACAAGATACGAAAAAAATACTCTCTTCGTTTGAGCTTTTTCATGCTTAATAGCATAAGTCCTTGCATGCTCAATGCTTGCAGATTGCCAGCTTTGCTTTAGCCGTTTTCTCATTAAAAAGTTAAGAATTGTAAACACCCTAAAGTGCAACAGAAATAGCCTTTACTCATTGAGGCTATTTCCAATACCAAAAACAAAAATACCTTACCGTTAAGTAAGGTATTTTTGTTTACACTCAACACAAGTTGTTTTTATTCTGCCGGCTGTGTGGTTTCTACTTGAACCGGTGCAGCCTGCTGCTGGCGGTTTTCATGCTGAAGGCTTACCGCTCGTGCCGGCACGATGGTAGAAATAGCATGCTTATAAACCATTTGGGTAACTGATGTGTTGCGTAATAAAACCACATATTGGTCAAAAGATTCTACTTGGCCTTGCAGTTTGATACCGTTTACCAAGTAAATCGATACCGGCACATGCTCTTTGCGCAAAGCATTCAAGAAAGGATCTTGTAACATTTGTCCTTTAGCGGTCATTTTATACTCCGTTATTATGTTTTAAAAGTTTCGGGAAATTGCCGTCTGATTGTAGCCTTGAATGCGAATTTTTACCAACACTTTTATAGTGCATTTTGCAAACATTTATGATTACCCTCAACTATAAACGAGGTTTGCAGATATGGCCGGCTAATAGGCTTATAGCACCCGGGGGCGTATTTTTCCAAATACATACCACAATTTCCAAAGGCAATATGGCACTATAAAAGCCGATGGTTGACTACATTTTTTTAAATTAACGACATAAACACAGCAGTCGCTTATGTCAGAAAGCTATGCCGTCTGAAAGTTCCTGATTTCAGACGGCATAGTTAACTATTTTTTAGCCTGTAATTTTTTTATGCTGACTTTATTTTTCTTTTTAAAACGGCTCTTCTCTTCTTTACGCCCTTCACGCTTTTCGATACGGTTGCTTAAAGCCACCCGACGCAAAGGTTTTTTCTTAGGCTTATCGGCTGCTTCTTCATATGGGTTTTCCGAAACATTGTACTGAATACGCAAAGGCGTACCTTGCAGATTAAAGGCTTTACGGAAAGTCTGTGTCAGATAGCGCGTATATGCATCTGAAATATGCTGTAAAGAGTTACCGTGGACTACAATTACCGGAGGATTCATACCACCTTGGTGTGCATAGCGCATTTTCGGGCGTACCAAGCCAACTCTCGGCGGTTGCTGGCGTTCCAGCGCACTTTGCAATACTCTGGTAATTTTCGGCGTGGGCATTTTAATCATTGCCGCATCATAAGCAGCTTGAATGCTGCCGAATAGGCCGTCAATTCCCCGCTCCTTCAAAGCAGAAATATAATGGAACTTGGCAAAATCCAAGAAATACAGCTTGCGGGCAATATCACGCTTTACTTGGTTTTTCCGATCCTCATCAATATCATCCCACTTATTGACGGCAACTACCAAAGCACGCCCTGCCTCCAGCGCAAAACCGGCAATAGTCGCATCTTGGTCAGCAATGTCCTGCTGCGCATCCAGTACCAATACGGCTACATTAGCAGCTTCGATAGCTTGCATAGCCTTGATTACAGAAAACTTTTCTACTGCCTCTTCTACTTTGCCGCGACGACGAACGCCTGCCGTATCAATAATGGTAAACGGCTTTCCCTCTCGTTCAAAATCAATATGGATACTGTCACGCGTCGTACCCGCCATATCGAAAGCAATCACACGCTCTTCGCCTAAAATGGCATTTACTAAAGTCGACTTACCTACATTCGGCCTGCCAATAACGGCAAATACCGGATGCTTGGCGGCTTCAACTTCCTCTTCGACGTCAGGAAAGTGTTCTAATACATCTTCTATCAAATGATAAACACCATCTCCATGCGCCCCTGAAATCACAACAGGCTCACCTAAAGCCAGTTCATAAAACTCAGAAGCCAGCACGGCACGATTGGCCCCTTCCCCTTTGTTAACAGCTAGGAAAACCGGCCGAGGGCTTTGACGGAGGCGATCGGCAATAATTTTATCTTGCGGTGTCAGTCCGTTACGACCGTCTACCAAAAAGATAACGGCATCTGCCTCATCAATTGCCTGTAAAGTATGCTTGGCCATCTCATGCAGAATACCACTGTCAACAACCGGTTCGAAACCACCCGTATCAACAACCAAATAAGGTTTACTGCCTATACGACCATGCCCGTAATGTCGGTCGCGGGTCAAACCGGGCATGTCGGCAACCAATGCATCTTTTGTTCGGGTTAAACGGTTAAATAATGTCGATTTACCGACATTCGGACGGCCTACTAAGGCAATAGTGGGTTTCATAATATTCTCAACGTATGAATTCAGGTTAAAACACAACGGGCTTGCATGAGATTATCTCTTAGCAAGCCTGTTATGCACTCCTTTGAGCAATACACTGTCTTTACAGTAATACCACAGGAAAATTATTTAAATTGGTCAGCTTTAAGTTGCAATAATTCTCGGTTTGGAGCTTCTTTAGGCAACTTTGTTAATGCCTGTTCGTAAGCCTCCAAAGCTTCTTTATTTTTACCTTGCGCAGCATAAACATCACCTTTGGTTTCCAAAAAGAGCGGTATAAACGCCTCATCAACCGGTATATTTAATGTTGCCAATGCTTCGGTATATTTTTTCTCTTGTAACTGCACAACGGCTAAACGTTGTGCGGCAATAGCTTGAACCAAAGGAGCTTTTTGATTTTTCAATACCCAATTTAAATGATTACTTGCCGCATCATAGCGGCCTTTATCAAATTCAGCGGCTGCCACCATTAGGGTTGCCTGTGCTGCCGAAATACTGGCCGGATAATTTTGCTGAAGCTGCTGTAAATCGGCATTAATGGCTTGTTCATCACCTTTATTTTGAGCTTTTTCCACCAGCCCAGCCATTACTGCCGCCGCTTCCTGATTTTGGTTAAACTGATGGCGTTGATACATTACATAGGAAAAATAAGCCAACGCAGCCAATACTAATGCTACAAACAGCCACCGCCCCCAGCTTTTCCAAAAATATTTGAAGTTCTCAAGTTCCTCTTGATCTTGGATATGAGTTGCCATTTACGCCTGTTTCCATCCTTGTAAAGTATTAATCAAATCTGCCGAGGCAATAGTAACTTGCCCTCTTTCGCCCCGCATATCTTTTAGTGTAACGGTATCTGTAGCCAATTCATCCCCGGCTACAATTAATGCGAAACGAGTTCCGCTGGCATCCGCCTTTTTCATCTGTGCTTTCAAGCTCTGGCTTCCACAATGCTGAATTACATCAAAACCTGCAGCACGTAACTTTTGTGCATACCGCATTACTTGCAAGGCAGCACCATCACCCTGATATATGGCATAAATATCTGCTGCCGCATCTACTTGCAAACTACCAAATTCTTTCACTAGCAAAAGCAAACGTTCTACACCCATAGCGAATCCGATAGAAGGTGCAGATTTTCCGCCCAACTCTTCAATCAAACCGTCATAACGGCCGCCTCCGCATACTGTCGCTTGTGCGCCTAGTTTGTCTGTTGTCCACTCAAAAACGGTTTGGTTGTAATAATCCAAGCCTCGAACCAAACGGGGATTTTCATAATAGTCGACCCCCAAGCCGTCAAGAAATTTTTTGAAGCCTTCATAGTGCGCACGAGATGCCTCGCCTAAATAATCACTCAAGCGGGGGGCTTCATCTGCCATTTTTTGCAGCGCCGGATTTTTAGTATCCAATACGCGCAAAGGGTTTGTATACATTCTGCGTTTGCTGTCTTCATCCAGAATGGCTTCATGCTGCTCAAGATATGCTACTAACGCCTCTCTGTGGGCAGACCTTTCCTCCCTGTTCCCTAAGCTGTTAATTTCCAATTTAAGTAAATCGGAAATACCCAGCTCCCGCCATAAATCTGCACACATGGCGATAATCTCAGCATCAATATCAGGGCCTTCATAACCTAGGGCTTCGATACCTACCTGATGAAATTGGCGGTAACGTCCTTTCTGCGGACGCTCACGGCGGAACATCGGCCCCATATACCAAAGTTTCACAGGACCGTTATACAATAAATTATGCTCAACTACTGCTCGCAAGCAAGATGCCGTACCTTCCGGTCGCAATGTCAAACTTAGCTTGTCGTTAGAATCGGAAAACGTATACATTTCCTTTCCTACAACATCAGTTTCTTCACCTATTGAGCGTACAAACAATCCCGTTTGCTCTACGATAGGTGTGCGAATTTGACTGTACCCGTAACGCCGTGTCCAATTATTCACGGTCATTTCGAATTCCTGCCACAAAGCAGCGGTTAATTTAAAATCTTTCTGCTCCACCGGCAGTAAATCATTCATGCCTTTTACAGCTTGGATTTTTTGTCCCATATCACACTATCTTTAATAAATCTATGTCTGAGGCCGTCTGAAAGCATAAACAGCTTCAGACGGCCTTCCAGTATTACATATTAAGAAGACTGAATCGGAATGACACGTTTAGTTGAGCGTTTCGCTCCGCCTTCTCCGTAATTGGTTTCCACATACTCTTGTACGATGGCTAAAAATTCTTCGGCCATATTATCGCCCTTGAGTGTAACTTTTCGCTCACCATCCACATAAACAGGGGCAACCGGGGTTTCCCCTGTACCCGGCAGGCTGATACCGATATCGGCTAATTTACTTTCACCCGGGCCGTTTACCACGCACCCCATTACAGCAACATTCAAACTTTCCACACCCGGATACTGCCAACGCCATACCGACATTTGTTCCCGTAAATAATGCTGGATGTCACGAGCCAACTCTTGGAATACCGTGCTGGTCGTGCGTCCGCAACCCGGACAGGCAGTTACCATCGGTGTAAATGAGCGCAAACCCATTGTTTGCAGAATTTCTTGCGCTACCACAACCTCTTGCGTGCGAGAGCTACCCGGTTCCGGTGTTAGCGAAATGCGGATAGTATCGCCTATGCCTTCTTGCAATAAAACCGCCAATGCCGCAGTCGAAGCAACAATACCTTTACTGCCCATACCGGCTTCAGTCAGGCCCAAGTGCAGCGGGAAACGACAACGCGCCCCCAAATCACGATAAACTTGGATCAAATCCTGTACAGAGCTTACTTTACAAGACAAAATAATTTTGTTCTCAGGCAAGCCTAAATCAATGGCTTTTTGTGCCGACTCAAGCGCTGATACGATGAGTGCCTCTTTCATCACCTCATCGGGGCTTTTGGGGTTTGCCGAAGCCAAATTGGCATCCATCATTCTCTTGGCCAAACTCTGATCCAGCGAGCCCCAGTTAACCCCAATACGGACTGCTTTATTGTGTTCGGCAGCGGTACGAATCATATAAGCAAATTTCTCATCGCCTTTCGCACCTTTACCGACATTGCCTGGATTAATCCGGTATTTTGACAGAGCTTTTGCACAATCAGGAAACTCTGCAAGCAAACGCTCACCGTTAAAGTGAAAATCTCCAATTAACGGTGTTTGGCATCCCATATCATCCAAACGCTGGCGTATTTCTGCTACTTTGGAAGCAGCCTCCGGACTATTGACTGTGATACGTACCATTTCGGAACCGGCATCACTTAAAGCCTTTACTTGCTCTGCCGTACCGGCCGCATCGGCAGTATCCGTATTGGTCATCGATTGTACTACGACCGGAGATTCAGAACCTACGGTAATGTGATCAACTTCTACCTGATAAGTGGCACGGCGAGATGGCATAGTACTCATTACGGTTTACTGTCCTGCTTTGAATGAAGAAGTTTTCTTAGTCACCATATGCTGACCTACATTAATATCGTTACCGCCATAATTGGCACTTGCGCCAACTGCATAACCAATCCATACATCATAAGGCGCACCGCCTTGGAAACGGTGTTCGCTACCGGCTGGGACAATACGGTTAATAACAAATTGCCCATTTTTATCTTTAATTACCAAATTCGAACGGTAACGCACCTTTACGACCAACTCATTTGATGCAATCGTACCGGCTTCGGCTACCGCTGATGCCGATGCCACAGATTCAGAGGCTGCTGATGCAGTAGTTGCAGAAGCAGCTGCAGGCGCAGCTACCGAAGCACTCTCTTCACTTGCCATGGCAACTACAGAAACATTGCTGGCTTTCAGATTTGGTTCTGCAACCTCTCCTAAGCCCACTTGGCTTTCAGTAGCCTGTTTTGCACTTTCCGCCTGTGATTTGCTTTGCCATGCATAAATACCGCCGGCAATCGCCACAACTCCCAATAGACCAATAACCCATGCAGGAAAAGGCTTTTTCACAGTTGTCTGTTGATAATTCAGGCCGTCTGAATTTTTTTCACGCTGTACGGCATAAGTATTGCTGCGAGCTTGCGGCATAATGCGGTCCAGATAACCGGCCACCTCTTGGTCATCCAACTCTAAAAACCGACCATAAGTACGCAAAAAACCTCGTACAAATACAAGTTCTGGCAAACCTTCATAATTTCCGCTCTCCAATCCTTCGATTTGGCGGGCCGGTAATTTCAGGCGCTCAGCCACTTCTCCAATTGAAAAACCACGCTTTTCACGGGCATTTTTCAATTTCTGCCCCAATTCTTGTGCCGCGTTACCCGACAGCTGTTCGTTTTGTTGTTGGTTATCAGTCATTACAAACGTCCTGTTGTAATCATTTGAAGTTCTTCGGTATAAGGATAATTCGCACGCAATTGTGCTTCGTACTCATATGCTGCTTGAATATTACCTAACGCACGGGACAGCCGCCATCCCAGCAATAAATCATCTGCCGACAACATATCCACTTTGCTTTGATATTGTCTGAAATAATAATCCGCATCGCTAAGCTGCCCTGCTAAATATTTTGTACGGGCCAATTCTTTGATTGCCGGATAAAAGCGCGGCTCAGTAGCCAATGCTCTTTCCAAATATGCCTCAGATAAAGAATATTGGCCGGTTTTAGCACTGCATATCCCTTTATTCAGGTAAGCAACATAAGGGTTGGGATAGGTTGGATCGGCAAGAGCCTTATCAAAATAAGGTATCGCTTCAGACGGCCTATTTTGTATACTGCATAAAAACCAACCATAATTGTTATTGGCTTCTGCACTATTTGGGTTTAAATCTAAAACTTTCAGAAAGCTTTCTTGAGCTTTATCAGAGACTTTTAAGTATTGATAAATTTGTGCCCGTACTAACCAAGCATTCGCATTACGGCTATCAGATGCCAAGGCCTCGTCAATACTTTTTATAGCTTGGCGGTAGTCTTGTGCCTTCATATACTCAACCGACAGCTGGGTTTTAATATTTGAAACCTGCAAAGCCCGCTCTTTAGCACTAGGCTTGGAAGAACCACTACTCGCACAAGCGCTCAAGAGTACTGCTAATAACAAAGGCTGCCAGAATTTCAATCTCATTATCTTACCCTTTTTAATCTACAATCAACTGCTGCCATTTCTGCTGCCTGCGGGTTTTATCCTGCACTTGGCCAGCCAACTGACCACAAGCGGCATCAATATCATCTCCACGTGTTTTACGTACCGTCACCACAAAACCTGCTTGCTGCAATATATCTTTAAA
This sequence comes from Neisseria arctica, assembly GCF_022870905.1. Taxonomy (NCBI): domain Bacteria; kingdom Pseudomonadati; phylum Pseudomonadota; class Betaproteobacteria; order Neisseriales; family Neisseriaceae; genus Neisseria; species Neisseria arctica. Next base: position 1,046,391 of record NZ_CP091510.1, on the reverse strand, counting down.
AATCCGGATATTCTCATTACTGGAGCGTTCATAACCCGAATTAGGAAATGGATTAAAAGGAATTAGATTAAATTTACACGGTACATCTTTAACCAAATCAATCAACTCATAAGCATGCTTAGCCAAGTCATTTACCCCGTCAAGCATAACATATTCAAATGTAATAAAGTCACGGGGAGCTTTTACCAAATACCGTTGGCAAGCTGCCATCAATTCTTTTAAAGGGTATTTTTTATTTAGTGGAACAATAGTATCACGTACAGCATCGTTAGAAGCATGCAGAGATACAGCTAAGGCTACCGGCATCACTTCTTTCAGACGATCCATCTGAGGCACCATGCCTGAAGTGGAAACCGTTACCCTACGGCGTGAAAGCCCGTAACCATGGTCATCTAACATAATGCTTAATGCGGTAACAACGTTATCAAAATTTGCCAACGGCTCACCCATCCCCATCATGACAACATTAGAAATTACACGTTCATTTTTTGGAGTAACCCCCATAGCCTTATTGGCCCACCAAAGCTGACCGATAATTTCAGAAGCTGTCAGGTTACGGTTAAAACCTTGGCGGCCCGTCGAACAGAATGTACATTCCAATGCACAACCTACCTGAGAGGAGATACATAAAGTGCCGCGCTCGGCCTCCGGGATAAATACCGTTTCTACGCCATTTCCTGTGCCCACATCCAGCAACCATTTGCGCGTGCCGTCTGAAGATTCTTGTGACATCATTAACTCAGGCACTTGAATACAAGCTTCCGCATTTAACTTGGTACGCAGAGATTTTGCCAAATCAGTCATCTCATCAAAATCAGATGCACCCGATTGATGCATCCAACGCATAACCTGTTTAGCACGAAAAGGCTTCTCTCCCATTTGAGAGAAGTGTTCTGTCAGACCGTTTAAATCAAAATTCAGGAGATTGGTTTTCATGTAATTCTTGTAATAATTCTCGCCATATCAGTCAGGGTAAATATTGAAATATTCAATATATCGAAAATACCCGACCGCTTGACTAAAAGCAGGTATTCAGATTAAACACCACCTCACCGCATTGTACTGAATTCACAAGAAAACACCAACAAAGAAGCAAAATGGCTTTAATTTAAAAACCTTCAGGCTGTCTTGATTAAATCAAGACAGCCTTGCAAGATATTTAAGAGCATTTAGCGTGCACAAATCTCACTTTGGCTGAAGAAGTAAGCGATTTCAATAGCTGCATTCTCCAAACTGTCTGAGCCGTGAACGGCATTCGCATCGATTGACTCTGCAAAATCAGCACGAATAGTACCGGCAGCAGCTTCTTTCGGGTTGGTTGCACCCATCAATTCACGATTTTTAGCAACAGCATTTTCACCTTCAAGCACTTGAATCATAACCGGACCACTAGTCATGAAAGCAACCAAGTCATTAAAGAAGGGGCGCTCTTTGTGTACGGCATAGAAAGCTTGAGCTTCTTTTTCACTTAAGTGTTTCATTTTTGCAGCAACAACACACAAGCCATTCTCTTCAAAACGGCTGTAAATCTGACCGATAACATTCTTCGCTACTGCATCGGGTTTGATAATCGAAATGGTACGTTCAATCGCCATTTACCTACTCCTCAAATAAAATATGACTATTAATTAATACGGCGCTGTATTCTATCAAGATTTCTGTATTTTTTGTGAGTTGTTTGCAGATTTTTTATCCATTCCCAACGTAAGGTGCGGTAAAGACAAATACTCTTGCGACTGCATTTCCACAATCCGGCTAACCGTACGCACAAATTCATTAGCAAAATCACCTTCAACATAAATTTCTTCGGCAGCCACCTCGCTGGTTGCACACAGTTTTACTCGAAAATCGTATAAGACATCGATAAGCCAAGTAAGACGGCGAGCTTCCGCACGCTGGGATTCATCCATTTTCTCAATACCAGACAAAAATACCATTTCGTAATTCTCGGCCAGATACAGATAATCAGCCTGAGAACGAGGACCGAAACATAATGCACGAAAGTCAAACCAAATGGCTTTTTCACTACGCGCATTACACATGATATCCCGATCAAGTATGGTCACGACATGAGGTTTTTTACTTACTCCGCCGCTTACACCTTTAAAAAGCTCAGCCAGCTTTTGCTCCGTCTCCAATGAAGCCGGCACATAAAATACCTCTGCAGGTCTTAAAGTACGTAAGCGGTAATCTTCACCCCCATCCACATTTAGCACAGTTAGTTTTTCCTCCAACAGAGCGATTGTTGGCAAGAAACTACTGCGATTTTGCCCCTGAGGATATAATTCCGAAGGTGCATAGTTTGAAGTAGCAACCAACACTACCCCCTCATCAAATAAATTCTCTAGCAAACGGCCCAAGATCATAGCATCAGCGATATCGCTAACATGGAATTCATCAAAACACAATACTCGGGTTTCTCGTGCGATTTCCTTTGCCACCGCCTTCAAAGGATTAGGCTCGCTTTTTAACACCTTCATACGCTGGTGAACTTCTGCCATAAAAGCATGAAAATGAACTCGCCGCTTACGCCGATACGGTAGGCAGCCATAAAAAACATCCATTAAGAAACTTTTACCGCGCCCTACGCCTCCGTAAAAATAAAGGCCTTTAGGCAATTGTGGAGAACGTAAACTCCGTCCTAAGAAACGGTTGCGCTTACGCTTGAAAAGCATAAGCTCAGTCCACAATTTATCCAGGTGTTCTATAGCTTTGGCTTGAGCTGCATCTTTGATAAAAGCAGGTTGTTCCGAAGCAGATTGGTACCAAGTCAACGGACTGTGATTGACAAAATCCGGTGGGGTAAAACGGTTTTCATTATTATTCATATCAACCATTCGTTACAAAAATCAAATGGTCATTATAAAGTATTTCAGACGGCATGAAGTCTATTGCTTACTATTTTTTCAACAATGAAGAATTACTCTCTTTTTAATAAAATTTTCGCAATACAAAAACGCCGCATTACTGCGGCGTTTATATTACAAATTTCTTACTTACCTAAAAATGCCTGATCTACGCGTTCACGCAATTCCTTACCAGGTTTGAAATGGGGCACATACTTCTCGGGCACCTCCACTTTTTCACCTGTTTTCGGGTTACGTCCTACACGTGCCGGACGATGATTAAGGTCGAAGCTTCCGAATCCACGGATTTCAATACGTTGGCCTTTTGCCAGCGAACGGGTCATAGTATCCACTAAAACCTTTACGCTGTATTCAACATCTTTAGCCACCAATTGATTACCATTCTTCTCGGCAAATACTTCAGCCAAGCGAACCATAAGCTCGGATTTGGTCATTACCGCACCTTACTCTTGCTCGCCTGATAATTTGGCTTTCAGCAGATCACCCAAGCTGGTTGTACCAGCGTTGGCTGTAGCTGCAGAATTTACCGAATTCAGAGCGTCACGGTTTTCTTTAGCATCTTTGGCTTTTACAGACAGACGGATGCTGCGGTTTTTGCGATCAACGGTTGCCACAACGGCTTCTACTTCATCGCCCTCTTTCAGCACATTGCGTAAATCTTCAACGCGCTCACTAGACCATTCGGCAGCAGGTAGGTAACCCTCTACCTCATCAGACAAAGCGATAACCGCACCTTTGGCATCGATTGATTTAACAGTACCTTTTACCAAAGCACCTTTATCATTTACGCTGATAAAGTTACTGAAGGGATCGCCTTCCAACTGCTTGATGCCCAAAGAAATACGCTCTTTTTCGACATCGATAGCCAATACAACGGCTTCAACTTCCTCGCCTTTTTTGTACTTGCGAACAGCTTCTTCACCGGCTTCGGTCCAAGACAAATCAGAAAGGTGAACCAAGCCGTCGATACCACCAGGCAAGCCTACAAATACGCCGAAGTCAGTAATAGATTTAACGGCGCCTGAAATTTTATCGCCTTTATTATGATTCTCGGCGAAATCTTCCCACGGATTAGCTTGGCACTGTTTCATACCCAAGCTAATACGGCGGCGGTCTTCATCGATCTCAAGAATCATCACTTCTACTTCATCACCCAGCTGAACCACTTTGCTCGGATGTACGTTTTTGTTGGTCCAATCCATTTCCGAAACGTGTACCAAACCTTCGATACCTTGTTCGATTTCAACGAATGCACCATAGTCGGTCAAGTTGGACACTTTACCAAACAGGCGGGTAGCTTGCGGGTAACGGCGAGCCAAGCCATTCCAAGGATCTTCGCCCAATTGTTTCATACCCAAAGATACGCGTTGTTTTTCTTGATCGAACTTCAGAACTTTGGCTTCTACTTCTTGGCCGACTTCCAAAACTTCGCTCGGATGTTTCACGCGGCGCCATGCCAAGTCAGTAATGTGGAGCAAGCCGTCAATGCCGCCCAAATCAACGAATGCACCGTAATCGGTAATATTTTTAACAATACCTTTAACCACTGAACCTTCTTGCAGGTTTTCCAGCAAGGCTTTACGCTCTTCACCCAAAGTAGCTTCCAAAACGGCGCGACGCGATACAACCACGTTGTTACGTTTTTTATCCAATTTGATAACTTTGAATTCGATTTCTTTGCCTTCAAAGTGTGAAGTATCTTTTACGGGGCGCACGTCAACCAAAGAACCCGGCAGGAATGCGCGGATGCTATTGATCATAACGGTCAAGCCACCTTTAACTTTGCCGTTGATAACACCAGACAGAATGTCGCCGTTTTCCATGGCCTCTTCCAGCGCAATCCAATCAGCGGCACGTTTGGCTTTTTCGCGTGACAGTTTGGTTTCACCGAAGCCGTTTTCAACAGACTCGATGGTTACTGTAACGAAGTCACCAACTTTAACTTCAATCTCGCCCTGAGCGTTTTTGAATTCGCTTACGTCAATCAGAGATTCTGATTTCAAACCGGCATTTACGGTAACGAAGTTGTTGTCGATTGCCACCACTTCGGCAGTAATCACTTCACCGGGATTCATCTCTTGAAGGGTAAAGCTTTCTTCCAATAACTGGGCAAAATTTTCCATAGTCATAATATCTCTTTTCAATACACTGCCAAGGCGTGCGGGGGTTGGTTTAACGGACGTTTACCGCCCTTGGCGCAGCAAACGGTACTTCTTAAAGCTTTTCAGACGGCCTTGCGAAACAAATTAAGGCCGTCTGAACGGATAACGGTAAATTATACATTAATTTTTATTTTTCACCATACCAATCAAGTACTTTTTTTACAGACTCTTCAATAGTCAAATTTGATGTATCCAAAAGTTTAGCATCCGGCAACTGCACCAATGGTGCTACCGGACGTCGGCGGTCGGCCTCGTCCCGCGCCTCTATATCAGATAGAATACGGTCAAAATCCGAACCAGAAATAGGCAGCCCCAATTGTTTCGCCCGACGCTCGGCTCTAACTTGGGGACTAGCCGTCAGAAAAATTTTCAATACTGCATTTGGAAAAATAACCGAACCCATATCACGGCCATCGCCTACCAAACCTTTTTCAGTAAGAAAATCACGTTGGCGCTGAAGCAAAGCCTCTCGCACAGGCGGCAACGAAGCAACTGCCGATGCACCCATACCGATATTTTCAAGGCGGATTGCCTTAGAAACATCTTCACCCGCCAGTCTCACAATTTGCCCATCAAATTCTATCGGTAAGTCTTTAGCCAGCTTTGCTACTTCTTCGGCATCATTCCAATCTACGTTTTTCTTTTGAGCATATAATGCCGTCAAACGATATAGTGCACCCGAATCCAAATAATCGAACCCGAGAGCAGCTGCCACACGCGAAGCAACAGTTCCTTTGCCTGAAGCACTGGGGCCATCGATGGCGATAACGTTTTGAATTAAATCCATGCAGTTTCTCTATATTCTATTGGCACAATTCTTGGCATAATAACAAAATTACACTATTTGCTCCATCTTCGTATTTTCTTAAATTTTACCGATTTAGAAAGCTGCTATGACCGAATGCATCCACCTGCCTGCCGCCATCTTAAAACCTTCTACCGTTGCACTTCCCGGCTCGAAAAGTATCAGCAACCGGACTTTATTATTAGCGGCACTATCCGATAATATTTGTGAAATCCACTCCCTACTCAAATCAGATGATACGGATCGAATGCTTGAGGCTCTGGCTGCATTAGGGGTAAAAATCGATTTTTTAGAAGCAGGCCGTCTGAAAATACACGGCTGCGGAGGTTCATTCCCCAACCGCAATGCTGATTTGTTTCTAGGTAATGCAGGCACGGCATTCCGCCCGTTAACAGCCGTATTGGCGATATTGGGCGGCGATTATCATTTGCACGGTGTTCCGCGCATGCATGAACGGCCAATCGGAGACTTAGTTGATGCTTTACGTATTGCCGGAGCAGATGTCCGCTATTTAGGTAATCAAAACTATCCGCCGCTACAAATTAACGAGCGCTCAGATAACGGCACCCGGATTATTCCGATTAAAGGCAATGTATCCAGCCAATTTCTTACCGCTCTTCTGATGGCTCTGCCGCTCACGGGCGAAACATTTGAAATCGAGGTGGTAGGCGAGCTGATTTCCAAACCTTATATTGATATTACCTTAAAATTAATGGCTCAATTTGGTATTCATATTGAGAACCAAGAATATCGCCGTTTTAAAATTCCGGCCAACAGCCGCTACCATGCGCCGGATGTTGTACATGTAGAAGGTGACGCTTCCAGTGCTTCGTATTTTCTGGCCGCAGGCTTAATATCCGGTACGCCAATACGTGTAACAGGGATAGGGAAAAACAGTATCCAAGGCGACATAGCTTTTGCTCTCGAATTGGAAAAGATCGGCGCCACTGTTAATTGGGGGGATAATTTTATCGAAGTTTCACGTCCTATCAACACCCCAGTAAAAGCCTTCGATTTGGATGCTAACCATATTCCCGATGCAGCAATGACCTTGGCAATTGTTGCCCTGGCAAGCGGAGCACCTTGTACATTACGCAATATCGGAAGCTGGCGGGTAAAAGAAACCGACCGTATTACGGCTATGGCTACGGAATTGAGAAAAGTCGGAGCTACCGTATCAGAAGAACCTGAAGCCATCCACATTATCCCACCGGCACAATTAGTTGCCGATGCTGAAATCGATACATATGACGACCACCGTATGGCTATGTGTTTTTCTTTAGTATCACTTTTAGGCGTACCGATCATCATTAATGATCCGAAGTGCACGCACAAAACCTTCCCCACTTATTTCGAAGTATTCAACTCACTAACCGCCGCCTGAAAAATATAACTAGGCATATTCAACAATCTATATATACAAAAAACGGTTCTTTAAAAAGAACCGTTTTTTGTATTTCTAGTATCCAATGCTTTAATGGTGTTCAACCGCCAAAGCGATACCCATTCCACCACCGACACACAGGGTAGCTAAACCCTTTTGCGCATCACGACGTTTCATTTCATGCAGCAAGGTTACTAAAATACGGCAACCCGACGCACCTATCGGATGACCAATCGCAATCGCGCCACCGTTTACATTAGTTTTCCGAAGATTCAGGCCAAGCTCCCTGGCAACACCCAAAGCTTGCGCGGCAAATGCTTCGTTTGCCTCAATTAAATCCACCTCATCAAGCTGCCAACCTGCTTTTTCTAATGTTTTCCGTACTGCCGCTACTGGCCCCAAACCCATTACTTCAGGTGAAATTCCTGTTGCGGCATACGCCTTAATCCAAGCCAAGGGCCGTATGTCTAATTCCTTAACTTTTTCGGCGCTCATCAATAAAACCGCTGCTGCCCCATCATTCAAGCCAGAAGCATTAGCTGCCGTTACCGTGCCATCACTTTTAAATGCCGGGCGCAATTTTGCCATGGCAGCCGCATCAGCATCAGGTTTGATATATTCATCTTCCTCAAATAATAAAGGTTCTCCTTTGCGCTGCGGTATTGAAACAGGCACAATCTCATCTTTAAATTTTCCGGCTGCCTGGGCAGCTGCCGCACGCTTTTGGGATTCCAACGCAAAACTATCTTGCTCTTCACGACTGATATTTAATTTTTCGGCAATATTTTCAGCCGTTATTCCCATATGATAACCGTGATAAGCATCGGTAAGGCCGTCTGAAACCATGCTATCGACCAAAGTGCCGTTACCCATTTTTTGTCCGCCCCGCAAACCGTTTAAATAATGCGGCGCCAGCGACATTGACTCTTGGCCGCCGGCAACAACAATCTGCGCTTCTCCACTAACGATGCTCTGTACTGCCAAATGTACCGCCCGCAAGCCCGAACCACATACGACATTCAAGGTTTCAGCCGGCACTTCAACCGGCAAGCCCGCTGCCAATGCAGCCTGCCTTGCCGGATTTTGCCCTACACCAGCAGTTAGCACATTTCCCATAATTACTTGATCCACCAAAGCCGGTTCTATTCCTGCTTCATCCAAAACCGCCTTAATAACTACCGCTCCCAACTCCGGCGCGCCGATATTGCGAAGGCTTCCCAGAAAACTGCCGACAGCCGTACGTTTCGCAGCGACAATAGCAACATGCGTCATAGCCGTTCCCTCATCATCATTTCGAGTAAATACCCGATTTCAAACATAAAAATAAACCATACAATAACGGATAAATCATTACCTTGCCAATCGCACCATCACTATTTTTCAAAAATACTTCCTACGTGGACAGAAAAAGTTTCTGTAACTTTTTCTGTATTCAACAATATTTTTCAGACGGCCTGATAAAACAGGAAGCCAATACCAACCAATTGAAATGATTTGATTAATAAAATTTTTCAAAAATATCCCATTGTTAATATTTTGACAGTTATAAACGCAAAAAGCGGAACGGTATCGCCGCTCCGCCATACTTAATTAATATCAGTTCATCTGGAAAATCATTCGATACGGGTACCGACACGGCTCATATCACCAAAATTCATCCAAATGAAAAATGCTTTACCGACAATCAAATTATCATTCACAAATCCCCAATAACGACTATCCTCGCTATTGTCCCGATTATCACCCAACATAAAGTAATGTCCTTCAGGCACAGTACAGCGGAACCACGAACCATCTTCGGCATACTCACACTGATTTCTGAAAGCAAAATCTTCACGTACTCCTTGAGGTAAAAAGCTTGGTACTTGAGCCATCTTTAATATTTCAAACTGATGGCTACCAATGCTTTCTTGAAAAGCATCCGCACTGATTTCTACCATGCCCTGCCTGGTTTTTTCTGCATAGCTGCGGGTTCCGATAACCTTATCCTCAACCGCTTGGCCATTAATACTCAAAACTTTATTTTTGTATTCGACTACATCACCAGGTATACCGACCGCACGTTTGATGTAGTTCATCTTAGTATCTTCCGGGTAACTAAATACTACGACATCACCGCGCTCTACATCACCTACCGGCACAATAACATTATTGGCAATCGGCAAGCGGATACCGTAAGAAAATTTGTTTACCAAAATAAAGTCGCCCACTACCAAACCCGGACGCATGGAGCTAGAAGGAATTTGGAACGGCTCAGCCACGAAAGTACGCAATACAAACACAATCAGGATAATCGGAAAGAAACCGCTCATATAATCGGTAAAATGATTACTGTCGGTATGCTTCGGATTACGCTGCAGCCGCTTATGTACGAACCAAATAATACCGGTGAACAACACAAAAATCAGCAATACGGCGGTAAAACTCATGACTGATGACAATAGGCCGAACACACCCACCATCATCAACAAATAACCCCACTGAAGTGCACCGCTCCATTCTCCGTTCGCCTCACGTTGCTTGCTACTGGTGAAAAATAAAATCAACCCCACAACAAACGCGGCGACGGCAGCCATGATCAATGTCGTACTCATCATTTATTTATCCCCAACCTGTAAAATAGCTAAGAATGCGGACTGCGGGATCTCCACATTGCCAACTTGTTTCATACGGCGTTTACCGGCCTTTTGTTTCTCCAACAGTTTTTTCTTACGCGTAATGTCACCGCCGTAACATTTTGCCAATACGTTTTTACGCAGTGCTTTAACGTTTTCACGGGCGATAATCTGGCTCCCGATGGCAGCCTGAACGGCAATATCAAACATTTGGCGCGGAATCAACTCGCGCATTTTCGCCGCCAACTCACGGCCGCGATGTACGGCACTTTGGCGATGCACAATTAAACTCAGCGCATCTACTTTTTCACCGTTCACCATAATGTCCAACTTAATCAGATCAGACGGCTGGAATTCTTTAAATTCGTAATCCAAAGAAGCATAACCGCGCGAAGTAGATTTCAGCTTATCGAAAAAGTCCATAACCACTTCGTTCATCGGCAAATCGTAAGTCAGCATTACCTGACGGCCCAAATACTGCATATTTACCTGTACGCCGCGCTTTTGGTTGCACAACGTCATCACGTTGCCGACATACTCTTGCGGAACTAAAATAGTAGCAGTGATTACCGGCTCGAAAATCGTTTCGATGCTGCCGATATCCGGTAGCTTCGAAGGGTTTTCCACTTCGATTTTTTCACCATTTTTCATCAATACTTCATAGACTACCGTAGGGGCGGTAGTAATCAAATCCATATCGAATTCACGCTCCAACCGCTCCTGTACAATTTCCAAATGCAGCAGGCCGAGGAAACCGCAGCGGAAACCGAAACCCAACGCCTGAGAAACTTCAGGCTCGAATTTTAACGAAGCATCGTTAAGCTGGAGTTTCTCCAAAGCATCGCGCAATGCTTCGTAATCGTGGCTCTCCACCGGATACAAGCCCGCGAATACTTGTGATTGTACCTCCTGAAAACCAGGTAACGGTTCTGCCGCAGGATTGGCTACGGCTGTAACAGTATCACCCACTTTGGCAGAACCCAGCTCTTTGATACCTGTAATCAAAAAACCCACCTCGCCGGCCTTCAGTTCCGATTTAGCCACTGATTTAGGTGTAAAGATACCCAATTGTTCTACTTGGGTTTCCGCCTTCGTGCTCATAAAACGGACTTTGTCTTTTAGTTTCAACGTACCGTTTTTAATGCGGATAAGCATCACCACACCCACATAGTTATCAAACCAAGAATCGATAATCATGGCTTGAAGCGGCGCATTTTCATCCCCTTCGGGAGGAGGAACTTTTTTAACGATTTCCTCAAGCACGTCCTCCACGCCCAAACCGCTCTTAGCCGAGCAGGTTACGGCGCCCACAGCATCAATACCGATAATATCTTCGATTTCCTGAGATACACGGTCGGGATCGGCTGCCGGTAAGTCGATTTTATTTAAAACAGGAACCACTTCCACACCCAAATCAATAGCGGTATAGCAATTGGCAACCGTTTGCGCCTCTACCCCTTGGGATGCATCTACAACCAATAAAGCACCCTCGCACGCAGAAAGGGAGCGGGATACCTCGTATGAAAAGTCAACGTGTCCGGGAGTGTCAATCAGATTAAGCTGATAGGTTTGACCGTCACGTGCTTTATAATTTAAGGCTGCGGTTTGCGCTTTAATGGTAATGCCCCGCTCTTTTTCGATATCCATCGAATCCAGCACCTGGGTGCTCATTTCACGTAAATCCAAGCCGCCGCAATATTGGATAAAGCGGTCTGCCAAAGTAGACTTACCATGGTCGATATGAGCAATAATTGAGAAATTACGGATATTTTTCATGTATTTATTTCTAACCGTTAGATTTTATCAAGGCCGCCTGAAAATGCATCGGGCATTTTCAAAACAAGCAGTATATTAAGGATAAATAACTGACTATTCTAGCGGAAAAACTGTTTTTCCGCTAATACAAACCATGACCGAATATCATTACAGCCATACTTAAGCCGCACAATAAAAATGCCGTCTGAATCTGTTCAGACGGCATTTTATCAACCGACCGTTATTCCGTACCTTCTGCAACTTTCTGTGCACCTTGCTTTTGTTTCACCGTGCGCTGAAGGTAAGTCATTAGGTTTTCAAAAATACCGTTTGCCTGACCCTGCGCCAGCATTTGACGGGCAAGCGGCAATTGCGCCTCAATATCGGCCGGTGGATTCACCGCTTGCACTTCCAACAACACCGGCGCAGGCAAGCCCTCCAACAATACGTAAGCCGGCTTGCCGTTAACCGGACGCGCTTTCAATAATTGAGTATATGCTTCGGGCGGCATAGAACGACGTGCTTCGTCCGCTGTTTGCTTCACCACCGGTGACCAAGCCAAGGTAGGTTTCTCACCATTGTTCAAGTCGACCAACATTTTTTTGGCTTCGGCCTCTGCCAGTTTGGCTGTTTCCGAACGCAGGTAATTCGCCTTGACCAGTGCTTTGGCGTTTTCAAAGCTTTCCGTGCTTTCTTCACGCACCTCCTTGGCACGTACAACCCATACGGTATTTTCATTAACCGTTACCGGCTCGGAATTATGTTTTTTCTTTAATACGTCATCACTGAAAATAACTTTCAATAACTCCTCCGGCATTCCTGCCGCTTTGCCGTTTTCACGGTTTAACCATTCGTCGGGAGCAGCTACTTTCAAGCCGGTTTTCTTTGCCACCTCAGTTAAAGCATTCGGATTATTGAATGCCTCTTCAGCCAATGTTTCTTTGGCTTTGTTAAATGCTTGGGAAGCTTTGCGCTGCTTCAACTCAGCTGTTATACGGGCTTTTTCCTCATCATCCAAAACAGCTTGGTCTTTGATATTCAGAACCTTGATAATATGGTAACCGTATTCGGTTTTCACCACGCCGCTCACTTCGTCTTTAGGCAAAGAGAATGCGCTGTTTTCAAATGCCGCACCCAAACCGCCGTCTTTTTTCACATACCCCAGATTTCCGCCATTGTCTGCAGAGGAGGGATCTTTAGAATATTGTTTAGCCAGGGCAGCGAAATCGGTCGGTTTGGCTTTAACTTGAGCCAGCACTTTCTCCGCTTCGGCTTCTGCTGCTTTACGGGTTGCTTCGTCTGCATCCTGTGCTACCGGAAAGAAAATATGCGCTACTTCACGCTGCGGTTGAGCTGAAGTTTTTTCCTGCTCGAAAGCTTTTTTAATTTCCTCTTCACTAACAGTTTGCTTATCGGCCAGATCCTTCATGTTTAATTCAACATATTCGATTTTGACCGCCTGGGGAATCACATAATCTTTTTTATTGGCTTCGTAATAGTTTTTTAACGTAACGTCATCAGTTTTCACACGGGCTGCGAAAGCTTCCGGGCTGAAAGTCACCGAGCGGATAATGCGCTCGGATTGCAATAAATTAACCAACTGCGCTGCCTGCGCATCACTTACCAACACGCCGTTTTGAACCAAATTTACCATATTCTGCAAAGCAAACTGCTCCCGAATATCTTCTACAAAACGATCCTCGCTCATATTGCGCTGTTTCAAATATTGGGTCAGCAATGCTTGACTGAATTTGCCGGAGGCATCGTGAAAACTCGGATCATCAACGATAATCTGCTTAATCTGCTCCGGTGATACACCAATGCCCATCAGCTTGGCACCTTGTGTTAGATAAGCCCGCTGCAAAAGTCCTTGAAAAACCGCATCCCGGCTCTGCTGGCCGCCTGCGGCTTGCGCATTTTGCATTGCATCGTTGAGGGCCTGCGCACTAATTTTGATATCGCCTACTTTAACGATATAGTCCGAACCCGGCGCTGCTACCGTACTGGCGCCGAAACCGACGAAAGTCAGCGCAATCAATCCGAGCAGCACCTTAGCCGCACCGCTATATTTGTCTACTGTTGAAAACATAATGTTTTTTAAAATCCGAAGCTCAAACAAACCAGCATTGTAACGCGTTTTATTTAATAAATCACCCTTACATGCCCCTTTCTATCGGCAGCGGTAATCCCGTAAAATACGGCTTTATTTTTCAGACGGCCCCAACTTACCATGCTCAGCTACCGACACGCTTTTCACGCAGGCAATCATGCAGATATGCTCAAACATTTCGTGCTTTATTTGGTGTTGGACTACTTCAACCGAAAAGACAAACCTTATTGGTATATTGATACCCACAGCGGCGCCGGTCTGTATAATTTAGCTTCGAAAGAAGCACAGAAAGTAGGCGAATACGAACAAGGTATCCAACGCCTGAAAAAGGCAAAGCCTTCAGACCCTCTTTTGGTAGATTTTCTCAACTTTCTTGATACCATCCTACCTCAAGGCAATTACTATTGCGGCTCCCCTTGGCTTGCGCAAGCCCTAACCCGCCCATGCGACAAACTCCGCTTATTCGAATTGCATCCTGCCGACTTCAACCATTTACAAAACAATATGCGCGAAGCCAAATTAGGTAGACGCGGCACTGTTGCCCAAGGCGACGGCTACCGGCAACTTATCGCCCAGCTGCCGCCACCGACTCGGCGCGCCGTCGTACTGATTGATCCTCCGTATGAGGAAAAGCAAGATTACAGCCGTGTATCCCATACCCTGCAAGAAGCATTAAAACGCTTTGCACAAGGCTGTTACATGGTATGGTATCCCTGTCTTTCACGCGAAGAGAGCAGAAAACTACCCGAGCAATTGGTTAAACTGGCTCCCGAGCAATATCTCTGTGCCGAACTCCACGTAAATGCTCCCCGTCCAGACGGTTTCGGTATGCACGGCAGCGGGATGTTTATCGTCAACCCGCCTTATATATTGGCTGAACAATTGAAAACAACACTACCAGAGCTGGTTAAAATTCTGGATCAAGACCAGACTGCGCAGTTTAAACTTGATTACCAAATTAAATAAGAATATTAAAGATATTTTTAAGGCATGATATTTCAAACGGCCTTCAAACTATCAGCTTGGCGATCTATAAAAAGTAATTGATTTAGGGAATCTTGGTGATATGATTGTTGAGATTCCCCAATATCGTTAAAAAGGATATAAATATGAATGGAATTAATAAAATCAGCCAATCTGAATTAGAAAAATTTAAAAATGAAATGTTCGATACATATAGCAATAAATTCCCTGAAGACAAAAAACCTACTATTGATGAATTCGCTAAAAATGCGGCATCTATCATTTATCAGCGTGTAATAGATAATGCTGCAAATAAGCGGTATCTTGAATATGGGTTGTATTGGTTCGCCTTGAAAGAAGCCATTTCAGCCATCGATTCTGATTTGTTTATCGGCGAAGAAACAGATTCAGTTATTCGAGACGCTTATCGGCATGAAAGCCATGTTGATACCATTATGGCCGCAGAATATTACGCGATGACACAAGTCCGCTTGAATTATATTCAACCCAATCGTGAATTTAATCTTGATTCTGAAACAACTTATTCCTTGTTCGATGAAGACTTAGAAATACTATCAGTCATTAGCTAAGAAAGAAGCACTATCACCTCTTGATATTGTCAAACAAGGACAATATTAATAGATATCTTTTAAAGACATGCAAGCCCAAACACTTTCGATTACACTATACGACAATATAACCGCAAACTTACTTTTTGGTACGATATATGCTTGCCCGCTTCTTATGTTTGCCTACTCTCTTATTGCCACTCCTTCTAGGAGCTTGCACTAAAGAACAAGAGCAGGCCAAACAATCTTTCAGCCATACCTTCCGCAGTAAATTTATTGCGGCATCTACCCAAGAATGTGTTGCAGCCGCACCTGCAGCATTACGAAATACCGAGCCAATCCAAAAAATCTGCGAATGTTCGGCAGAAAATGCCTATGAAAAATTAACTGCAACTGAAATTGCACAAGCCGTTACCGGCAGCATCAGTGAAGAAGCAAGAGCCAAATTAATCGAAGCCGCCAGCTCCTGCTTCAGCAGCGTATATCAAAAAAGCGGCGCACACCCAAATACCAATTCAAAATCATTTGAAACAGAGAGAAACCAATGATTACTTTAGCCGAATTCCTCCCACAACATTTACAAGCGAACAATTTGCCTAAAGAGCTAGGCTCTGTATTGCAGTCGGTCGTAACTGCCTGTATTGATATTAACAGCCAAGTACGGTTGGGCGCACTGGCCGGTGTGTTGGGCGAAGCCGGAAGCGGCAATGTCCAAGGCGAGAACCAAAAAAAACTAGACGTCATCGCCAACGATTTACTCATTCAGACACTAAAATCTGACAATAATGTAGCCGGTATTGCCAGTGAAGAAGAAGATACATTCGTTGCATGCAATGACTCAGGCGGCTATCTGGTACTGTTCGACCCGTTAGACGGTTCATCCAACATCGATGTCAACATTTCGGTCGGCACTATTTTTTCTATTTTGGCCAAACCCGAAGGCGAACTGAATACAGAATCTTTCCTACAAAAAGGCCGCGATCAAGTAGCCAGTGGCTATGTTCTATACGGCCCTCAAACACAATTGGTTTTCACCTTAAAACACGGTGTATTCGTTTTCACGCTAGATCAGAATAACGCCTTTATCAAAACACTGGAAAACCCTTCAATACCTGCACAAACCAAAGAATTCGCTATCAATATGTCTAACCAACGCCACTGGTTCCCCCCTATGCAACAATATATTGCAGAGCTGTTAGCCGGTGACACAGGGATACGTAGTAAAAACTACAATATGCGTTGGGTAGCTTCCATGGTGGCCGAAATCCACCGCATTTTGATGCGCGGCGGCGTATTCATGTACCCGCAAGACGCCCGTGATCCGCAAAAACCAGGTAAATTACGCTTGATGTACGAAGCGAATCCTTTAAGTCTGATTTTCGAGCAGGCAGGAGGCGCTTCCGGCAATGCCATCGAAAATATGCTGGATATCAAACCTCAGGGCTTACACCAACGCGTATCGGTTATCATGGGCAGCCGTGAAGAAGTAGAATACGTACACCGTTTGCACCAATCTACATAATCCTCAAATAATCAAATTATTAGCAATGAAAAGGCCGTCTGAAAAATTCAGACGGCCTTTTCATTGCTAAATAACATTTGGTTTTGGTTGTTAGCCATATCACTTTAAAATACATCAATAATCCTAAGGGCAAACCAACTCTCTTCTAAATTTTATTCCGGTAGGCATACCAATATGCTCCTGCCACAAAAATCGCTCCGCCAATGGCATTACCTACATACACCGCAAGCATATTGTAAGCAAACTGATCCCATCCAATACCCGCTCCTCCCCAAATCGCAGCAGGAATGACAAACATATTGGCCACAACGTGTTGAAAACCGACTAATACGAAAATCATCACCGGAAACCAAATTCCGAGAATTTTACCGGCAAATGATTTTGCACCGTAGCATAGCCATACGCCCATACCGACCAACCAATTACAACCGATACCCGAAACCAAGGCCCTACCGAAGCCGGCATCTACTTTACTTTGAGCCGCCGATAAAGTTTTATGCCAAACAGCCCCCTCCGTCAAACCAACATAATGCCCGAAAAACCATGCTACAAACATAGCACCCACCAAGTTTGCCACGCTCACCCACAACCAGTTCCGCAACAATTGCTCCATAGAAATACGACGAGATAGCCATGCGGCAGGTAAAACCATCATGTTGCCCGTAATCAGTTCCGCACCGCCAATCAAAATGCAAATCAAACCAATGGGGAAAACAGCGGCGCCTAAAAATGCGGCCAATCCATCCCACTCCGCCGGTATCACTCCCGTCACACGAATATAAGCCAAATAACCGATAGAAATAAATGCCCCGCCGAGAAAGCCTAAAACTGTCAATGTATCGATACACTCTGATGTTTTGGCAACACCTTTTTCCAGAGTTATCTTAAAAATTTCATGCGGAGAAAGATCAGACATATTTTGTTGAAAAAAGCTATTATGAAAACGGGATTGTAAAGCAAATTTCAGACGGCCTTCTGATTTAAAGCAAAAAACATTCCTGCAAATAAAAAACGCCGTATCCTAAAAATACGGCGTTTTTTGGGTTGATGATTCACCCTTCACATTTATTTAGCAGCTACTTCTTTTGCCAAATACAACCAGGTTTCAATCACGGTATCCGGATTCAGAGATACGGTATCAATTCCTTCCTCAACCAACCATTTGGCAAAGTCAGGATGATCCGAAGGACCTTGGCCACAAATACCCACATATTTATTGTGCTTGCGGCAAGCCGAAATAGCCAAGTGCAACATTACTTTAACAGCGGCATTACGCTCGTCGAATGTGCTTGCAATAGGACCACCGCTATCGCGGTCCAGGCCTAAGGTCAGCTGGGTCATATCGTTCGAACCGATAGAGAAGCCATCGAAATATTGCAAGAACTGCTCGGCAAGTAAAGCATTACTCGGCACTTCGCACATCATAATCAAGCGCAGACCGTTTTTGCCGCGCTCCAGGCCGTTCTCTTTCAATGCTTTAACAACCTGTTCGGCTTCGCTGAGCGTACGGACAAACGGAATCATGATTTCCACGTTGGTTAAGCCCATATCGTCGCGAACACGTTTCAATGCTTGGCATTCCAAAGCAAAGCAGTCTTTGAAGTCTTCCGACACATAACGAGCCGCACCGCGGAAGCCCAGCATCGGATTTTCTTCATGAGGTTCGTACAAATTACCGCCAATCAAACCGGCATATTCGTTTGATTTGAAATCAGACATACGTACGATAACTTTACGCGGGTATACGGAAGCGGCCAAAGTAGAAACACCTTCGGCAATCTTGTCAACGAAGAATGATACCGGTGAGGCGTAGCCTGCGATACGCTCGCTGATTTCCGCTTTCAAATCCTCGTCTTGTTTGTCAAACTCCAACAAAGCTTTCGGATGGATACCGATTTGGCGGTTGATAATGAATTCCATACGTGCCAAACCGATACCTTCACTAGGCAAACTTGCAAACGAGAATGCCAGCTCGGGATTACCCACGTTCATCATAATCTTAACGGGTGATTTGGGCATATTATCCAAAGCCACATCGTTTACTTCTACATTCAGTAAACCTTCGTAAATCAAACCCGTATCACCTTCGGCACAAGATACAGTAACTTCTTGGCCTTCAGACAATACCTCAGTTGCGTTACCGCAACCTACGACAGCCGGAATACCGAGCTCGCGGGCGATAATCGCAGCGTGACAGGTGCGGCCGCCGCGGTTTGTAACAATCGCAGCCGCACGCTTCATAACAGGTTCCCAATCCGGGTCAGTCATATCGGTAACCAACACGTCGCCGGGTTTTACGGTTTCCATCTCAGAAGCGTCTTTTACCAAACGTACTACGCCTTGGCCAACTTTTTGGCCGATTGCACGACCTTCGCACAATACGGTTGATTTTTGATCAATACGGTAGCGGCGTAAGCTGCGACCACCTGTTTCTTGCGACTTCACAGTCTCCGGACGCGCCTGCAAGATATACAGTTTACCGTCTACACCATCACGACCCCATTCAATATCCATCGGACGGCCGTAATGCTGCTCGATAATCACCGCATATTTTGCCAACTCGGTAATTTCTTCGTCCGAAATCGAGAACTGCTTACGCTCGTTCTCCGGCACATCAACCACTTGAACCGACTTACCGGCTTGAGCCTGGTCGGTAAAGGTCATTTTGATGAGTTTAGAACCGAGGGTTTTACGCAAAATAGCAGGTTTTCCAGCCTGCAAAGTCGGCTTGTGAACATAAAATTCATCAGGATTAACCGCACCTTGAACTACTGTTTCGCCCAAACCGTAAGAAGAGGTAACAAATACCACTTGGTCGAAGCCGCTTTCGGTATCGATGGAGAACATCACGCCGGCCGCGCCGCTGTCGGAACGAACCATGCGTTGAACGCCGGCGGACAATGCTACAACATCGTGTGCGAAACCTTTATGCACACGGTAAGAAATAGCGCGGTCGTTATACAAAGAGGCGAATACATGCTTCATCGCTTCTTTAACGTTTTCCAAACCATTGATATTCAAAAAAGTTTCCTGCTGGCCGGCAAACGAAGCATCCGGTAAGTCTTCAGCTGTTGCAGAAGAGCGGACGGCAACCGAAATCTGATCGGTGCCTGCTTCAGCCACCATTTTTTCCCAAGCGGTTTGAATATCGGCATCCAACTGTTCGGGGAAAGGTGTTTCCAAAATCCATTCACGGATTTGTTTGCCTACCCGCGCCAGCTCCGCCACGTCTTCAACATCCAACGTAGCCAGTGCTGCTGAAATACGTTCGTTCAAGCCGTTATGTGCCAAGAATGCGCGATATGCATCAGCCGTTGTAGCAAAGCCGCCCGGCACACGCACACCTTTTTCGGTAAGCTGACTGATCATTTCGCCCAGTGAGGCGTTTTTACCACCTACGCTTTCCACATCGGTCATGCGTAGATTTTCAAACCAGATAACGTAATTTGCAGACATTTTTCATCCAAGGTTATGTCAGTTAAAAAAGAAATGAATTATGCGCGGCTATTCTACCTAATTCCCTTGCCGACTGTCATGCTTTTTCTTTGCTGCGGAATCAGCCTTCGGGCTTTTAAAATTGCGGCTTTTCGCATTTGTAGTTAAATGAAACTCTACTACAATAACCGACTTTTCTATGTTAAACACCGTTAAATTAGGACTTTCGGAATAAATTAACAATTATCCCCGCATAACATGAAGTTTTATTTCTGCAATTTTATACCAAAAAAAATCAAAAAAGTTCAAAAATATGTGTATTTCCATTTTATTAAAAATCATTAGTAATAATGTGTAGTTTTCAGCTTAACCCTTTATTCCCTCCTTCGGGCTTGGTATGATATGTAATTGCACAATCGGCTATATATTAATTAAGTTATTATTTCCTAAAAGAATACAAGCCGGTTTTCATTTACAGCCGAACCGATATTAAAGCGAGAAACTCTATGGCACGCCGTCCTGCATTTTTTATTTCCGACCGTACAGGCCTTACTTCCGAAAGCATGGGAGAAGCCCTGCTTGATCAATTTGAAGGCATCAGTTTTAAACGGGCTACCTATCCTTTCGTCGATACTCCGGAAAAAGCACAGGCTTTAGTACATATTATTAATAATGCCGCAGAACAAAGTGGTCAACGTCCGTTGGTATTCACCAGCATCATCGATGAAAAAATCCGTGAAATAGTCAAAACCAGTGCGGGTATGCATTTAAGTTTTTTCGATGCATTTTTAAATAAAATCGAATGCGAGCTGGGCATTTCCGCACGCCACAAGGCCGGCCGAAACCACGGCATCGCAGATACCGAAAGATATGACGCACGAATGGAGGCGGTAAACTTCTCACTTAACCACGACGACGGCATTAGCGGCAAAGACTTAAAAGACGCCGATGTGATTTTGATGGGTGTTTCCCGTTCAGGCAAAACGCCAACCTGCCTCTATCTTGCGCTGCAATATGGCATCCGAGCCGCCAACTACCCTCTCACACCCGATGATTTGGAAAGCACCGATCTACCCCGCATGGTAAAAGCTTACAAAAACAAATTATTCGGCCTGACTATCCAGCCCGAACGCCTGCAAGCCATACGCCAAGAGCGCCGCCCCGATTCCAACTACAGCCAAATCAACACATGCCGCCGCGAAGTGTCTGATGCCCAAGCCATATTCCGGCGCCATAACATCCCCTTTACCAACACTACAGATAAATCGGTTGAGGAACTGGCAGTCAACATTATGCAGATGTGCAAACTAAAGCGGCGTTTTTAATCAACATCAATGTTTGATTAATATTCTTTTGCTTAAGCAATAATATTTCATATTATTTATATAGATGCCGTCTGAAACTTTTTCAGACGGTATTTTTTAACTTTCCAACTATTTTCTGATTCATTGCTCCGAACCGTCTCAAAAATTTATTCCCAAACAGCCTAGCAAAGCAATTTTTAAACCCGTTACTCTATATAAAAAAACCTCATTTCAATCACTACCATTCAAACGCCCCATAAATTACCAAGAACAAATTGCCTACTTTTTCACTACCCTACACATAAAAATAGTCCCTTTAAATAAAAAACCATTTCAAGGGACTATACATTTTAAGCGGTGCTTTCAGTAAGAAAACTATTTACCGGCTTTGATACTCTGCCATTGGCGTACCATAAATTTCAAACTTTCAGGCTCAATCGGCACCATGATAAAACTGTTTTCCATATCTTGATCCGTCGGAAAAATAGTATTGTCATCACGGTATTGGGTATCCATCAACTCCCGCGCCGGTACACTGGAAGGTGCATAGGTTACATACTCGGCATTTTTTGCCGCCACTTCAGGCACCAAAGCATGATTGATATAACGGTGTGCATTCAGTACATTTTGTGAATCTTTCGGAATCACAAAAGAATCAATCCAAATACCCACTCCCTCTTTGGGCATCATCACCCGGATGTTTTCTTTACCGCCAGCTTCCTGAGCTCTGCGTTTAGCAATATTCAAATCACCACCAAAGCCGATGGTAACGCAGGTATCACCGCGTGCCAAATCATCAATAAAGCCGGATGAAGTAAAGCGTTTGATATTGGGGCGATTTTTCTTCAGCAATTCAGTCGCGGCTTTAATGTCATCAATATTACTGCTATTGGGATTCTTACCCAAATAATTCAATACCATCGGATAAATTTCAGCGGCACTATCCAGATAACTAATACCGCATTTTTTCAATTTGGCCGTATATTCGGGATTAAATACCAAATCCCATTGGTTATCAGGCAGTTTGTCGGTACCCAAAACATTTTTCACACGGTTTACATTGATGGCAAACGTATTTGTTCCCCAAAAAAACGGCACGGCGTATTCATTGCCGGGATCCACTTCCTGCATCAGCTCAAGCAGCTTAGGATTGATATTTTTATAATTGGTAATTAAAGATTTATCGAGCTTTTGATATGCACCCGCTTTAATTTGGCGTCCGATAAAAGCATTGGAAGGTCCGGCGATATCGTAACCGGATTTTCCGGAAAGTACTTTAGCCTCGAGTGCTTCATCGCTGTCATACACATCGTAAGTAACTTTGACACCGTATTGCTTTTCAAATGCGCTTACGGTTTCTGGATCGACATAATCCGACCAGTTATAGATTTTCAAAGAAGTAGTTTCAGGAAGGGCGGTTGCAGCTTGCGTATTTTCAGCAGCTGAAGCAGCCGCACTCGGCGGTTTTTTTTCGTTCGACTTGTCTCCGCAAGCCGAAAGCACCAATACCACAAGGCCGAGTAATGATATTTTTTTAATCATTAAAGTTCCTTATGCAAAAGGTTAGTCGGAAATAACCAAGCCCACGGCTACACCATACCGCAGGCTTCGAATATTCCGCAAAAGTATAAAGCAACAGGCTTGTTTTGGGTAGGCGGCGGCCTAAATCTGCGGTAATATTAGCAAGATTTTATTTTCATTTTCAGACGGCCCCAAAGCAATATGCGCCGCTTCGAAAAACCTCTTACTTTCAAATAGAAAACATCATGAAAACCGCAGAACTACGCCAAAAATTCTTAAAATTCTTCGAAAGCAAAGGCCATCAGATTGTGGCCTCGTCCTCATTAGTACCGCACGATGATCCCACCCTACTGTTTACCAATGCGGGTATGAACCAATTCAAAGACGTATTTCTAGGCTTCGACAAACGCCCTTACAACCGCGCCACTACCGCACAAAAATGCGTACGCGCCGGCGGCAAACACAATGACCTCGAAAACGTCGGCTACACCGCGCGCCACCATACCTTTTTCGAAATGATGGGCAACTTCAGCTTCGGCGACTACTTCAAACGCGATGCCATCCATTTTGCTTGGGAATTTCTCACCTCGCCCGAATGGCTGAACATCCCTAAAGAAAAACTCTTGGCCACCGTTTACGCCGAAGATGATGAAGCCTACGACATCTGGCAAAACGAAATCGGCCTGCCGTCTGAAAAAATCATCCGTATCGGCGATAACAAAGGCGCCAAATACGCCTCCGACAACTTCTGGCAAATGGGCGACACCGGCCCCTGCGGCCCCTGCTCCGAAATCTTCTACGACCACGGCGACCATATTTGGGGCGGCCCGCCGGGAAGCCCGGAAGAAGACGGCGACCGCTTTATCGAAATCTGGAACTGCGTATTCATGCAGTTCAACCGTGATGAACAAGGCAATATGAACCCGCTGCCCAAACCTTCGGTCGATACCGGCATGGGCTTGGAGCGCATGGCCGCCGTGATGCAGCATGTGAACAGCAACTATGAAATCGACCTGTTCGAAAACCTGCTCAAAGCCGCCGCCCGCGAAACCGGCACACCCTTCAGCATGGAACAGCCCAGCCTGAAAGTAATTGCCGACCACATCCGCGCCTGCTCCTTCCTGATTGCCGACGGCGTGTTGCCGAGCAACGAAGGCCGCGGCTACGTATTGCGCCGCATCATCCGCCGTGCCGTACGCCACGGCTACAAACTCGGCCAAAAACAAGCCTTCTTCCACAAACTCGTGGGCGACTTGGTTGCCGAAATGGGCAGCGCTTATCCCGAACTGAAAGAAAAGCAAGCGCAGATTACCGAAGCCTTGAAAAACGAAGAAACCCGCTTCGCGCAAACGCTGGAAACCGGCATGGCCTTGTTGGAAGAAGCCCTGGCAAACGGCGGCAAACAGCTTGACGGCGAAGTAATCTTCAAACTCTACGACACCTACGGTTTCCCCTACGACCTCACGGCCGACATCTGCCGCGAACGCAGTATCGACATGGATGAAGCAGGCTTTGAACGCGAAATGGCAGCCCAACGCGCCCGCGCCCGCGCAGCCCAAAGCTTCAAAGCCGATGCGCAACTGGCTTACGAAGGCCGCGATACCGAATTCCGCGGTTACAGCGAACGCCAAACCGAAGCCACCGTATTGGCACTCTATAAAGATGGTGAAGCCGTTAACGAACTAGCCGAGGGCGAAAGCGGCGCCGTCGTGATCGACACTACGCCTTTCTATGCAGAATCGGGCGGCCAAATCGGCGACGTCGGCTATATCTTTGCCGGCGAAAACCGCTTTGAAGTGCGCGATACGCAAAAAATCAAAGCCGCCGTATTCGGCCAATTCGGCGTGTTGGTTTCAGGCCGTCTGAAAGTCGGCGACACCGTTACCGCCAAAATCGACAACGATATCCGCAATGCCAATATGCGTAACCACAGCGCAACCCACTTGATGCACAAAGCATTGCGCGATGTATTGGGCAGCCATGTCGAACAAAAAGGTTCGCTGGTTACCGCCGAACTTACCCGCTTCGATATTTCCCACCCGCAAGCAGTCAGCGCCGAAGAAATCGCCGAAGTGGAACGCCGCGTCAATGCCGCCATCTTGGCCAACGTACCCGTTGAAGCCGCCGTGATGAGCATGGACGATGCCAAAGCCGCCGGTGCCATGATGCTGTTCGGCGAAAAATACGGCGAAGAAGTGCGCGTATTAAAAATGGGTGATTTCTCTACCGAATTGTGCGGCGGCACCCACGTTGCCCGCACCGGCGACATCGGCCTGTTTAAAATCATCAGCGAAGGCGGTATCGCCGCAGGCGTCCGCCGTTTGGAAGCCATCACGGGTCTGAACGCGCTGCAATGGGCGCAAAACCAAGAACGCCTGATTAAAGACATCATCGGCGAAGTGAAAGCGCAAACCGAAAAAGACGTTTTGAACAAAATCCAAGCCCAGGCCGCACAAGCCAAAGTGGTGGAAAAAGAACTGGCCAAAGCCAAAGGCGAACTGGCCGTACACGCCGCCGCCAAACTGCTCGACAACGCCAAAGACTTGGGCACCGCCCGCTTGGTAGTCGCTCAAATCGACGCCGAAGCTGCCGCTCTGCGGGATATCGTTACCGACCTGACCGGAAAATCCGACCAAGCCGTTGTGCTGCTGGCAGCGGTAAACGACGGCAAAGTATCACTGTGTTCAGGCGTATCCAAACCCTTAACCACCCAAGTCAAAGCCGGAGATTTGGTGAAATTTGTTGCCGAACAAATCGGCGGCAAAGGCGGCGGTCGTCCCGACTTGGCACAAGCCGGCGGCACGGAAGTCGGCAAGCTGACTGAAGCATTAGATGGAGTGGAGGGATGGGTAAGCAGTAAACTTGCTTAATCCTGCTATTTATCAATAAAAGGCCGTCTGAAACTTATTTTCAGACGGCCTTATGCCTACCCTAATCCTATTTTATCAATCAAAGCAATCCCTTACCCCTTCCCTAATCACTATAAAAAACATAACCGAATCCCGAAAATTTTAGGTATAGTAGGTGGTATACCCGATTGAAATATAACAAGGGCATTTTAGCCCGTAAAACAAAAACAACTTCACTTCTTATTTGTATTTTCGCTTCGCAGGCCTCTCGTCAATTCAATTATTATCAAGGGATGTGCTAATGGAACGCTTCGATTTCGACTATCCGCCTTACGATATGCTCAGTCATTCCGAGCAAAAAATCCTGCAAGAATCGCTGAATATCGCATTTTTTAATGACGATGAAGTCATCATCAGCCCGCAGCAAAATATTGATCATCTGTATGTCGTGATTAAAGGCATGATTAAGGAAACAGGGCCGGATGGCGAGGTGCTGGCTATCTACCGCCCACGGGATACTTTTGAAGCGCGGGCTTTGGTTGAAGGAGCGAGTTCTCATCAGTTTGCCGTAGAAGAACAGGCGCTTGTTTACACCATTCCCAAAGCTACCGTGATGCAGCTGATGGAATCCAATCCTCGCTTCGGTGCTTATTTCTATGCCAGCGTTGCGGAAAAACTGTCCAGCCTTTCGGTAAACAGCAAACAGCACGAGTTTGAAAGCCTGTTTACGGCAAAAGTGCGCGATGCCTACCGCCACAATACGGTATGGTTAGATGGATCAGCCAGTATTTTAGATGCCGCAAAGGTGATGAAAGAGCGTAAAAGCAAATCGGTATTGGTGAAGCATGAAAGCCAAGTCGGCTTATTTACCGAGTCGGCATTTCGAGATATTACGATTGCCGGCGCGTCTGCTGAAGAAGCCGTCAGCAAATGGTCTACTTTCAACCTGATTGCTATTGATATTGAAGATTTTGTTTTCAACGCCCTGCTGCGTATGACCCAATTCCAAATCCAGCGGGTGATTGTGTTGGAAGACGGTGAGCCTGTCGGCGCCTTGGAGCAAATTGACGTGCTGGCCTACTTCTCCAACCACACCCACCTTGTCGCCCAGCGTTTGGAACGTGCGGAAACGATAGACGAGCTGGTCGACATCGCCTCCCAAATGACGCAGTCCATACAAATCTTACGCAACAACGGCGTGCGCGCGCCGCAATTGGCACAGCTGATGCAGGTATTGAATTCAAGCCTGTTTGAAAAAGTATGGCGGCTGTTAGCTCCGCCCGAACTTTATGAAAATTCATGTTTGATTGTAATGGGTTCGGAAGGACGAGGCGAACAGATTCTCAAAACCGACCAAGACAACGCCCTTATCCTCACCGAGCAAGCCGATTTGGTCTTGGCGGAAAAAACCGCCGCCGAATTTTCCGCCACGCTGGAGCGTTTGGGCTACCCGCCCTGCAACGGCAAAATCATGGTCAACAACCCGTTATGGCGCAAAACCCTGTCCGAGTTTAAGAAAATGCTTACCCGCTGGTGCCTTTCGCCCAGCCCCGAATCCATGATGAATCTGGCTATTTTTATTGATGCGAAAGCCGTTGCCGGATCAGAAAATATGTTAGCCGAATTGAAGCAGCATCTTCAGAAAACCCTCAGCAACGATGCCGGCATGCTGATGGCTTTTGCCCGTGCCATTGAGCTTTTCGACACCCACAGCAAAGGATTCTTTACCCAGCTTCTCGGTCGCGGCAAACATGACAAAATGGATATCAAAAAAATGGGAACTTTCCCCGTTGTTCACGGCCTCCGGGCCTTAGCTTTAGAAGCGCGGGTAGAGGAAACCAACTCTTTCGAACGCATCGCCAAACTCGTACAGCTGAAAGTATTGGATGAGCAATTGGGCAAAGATACTGCCGAAGCACTCGGTTATCTGATGGACTTGCGCCTGAAATCCGGCTTGAGCGCATTAAGCGAGCATGGTCTGATCGAGCCGAACCAAGTCGACACCGAACAGCTCTCCACCCTTGAGCGTGATTTGCTTAAAGACGCCTTGCAAGTAGTCAAACGCTTCAAAGCCATGGTCAGCCATCATTTCCATTTGGGGGTGCACTGATGTTTGAAAACTTTTTCAAGCAGCGCGAGCGTAAAAAACTGCGCGATTCCCGCTACGATTTTCTTTATGAAGAGCATCCTACCGAATTGGTCAGCTTTGATTGCGAAACCACCAGCCTGAATGTGAAAGAGGGTGAAATTATTTCCATCGGCGCAGTCAAAATACGCGGCAACGAAATCTTAACCAGCGAATCTTTTTACGTATTGGTCAAGCCCGAAGGCATTATGGAGGCAGCCAACGTTACCATACACGGTTTACGGCCTAAAGATCTTTCAGACGGCATGCCGATAGAAGAAGCCCTGCACCGCTTTTTAAACTTTATCGGCGGGAGGCCTTTGGTCGGCTATTATTTGGAATACGATATCGCCATGGTTAACAAATTTTTAAAACCCATGCTCGGCATCAAGCTGCCCAACCGTCAGGTAGAGGTTTCCAGTATTTTCTACCAGCAAGAAATGAATAAAACCATACATAATGCCTATATCGACCTACGCATGGCTACCATGGTAGAAAAACTCGGCATCCCCGACCTGCCCCGCCACGATGCTTTAAACGACTCGATTAATGTTGCCATGATGTATCTGGCCCTTATGAACCGTGAAAAAAGACGCAAACGTTCCCAAACATAATTTTTCAATGCCGCCTGAAAACACAGGGTCTTGAAATAACAAGCACATTACTCCATTTTGAACTCAGCCCGAAAGCAAACCGGCTTACCGCTGCTTATCGTGGTTTCGTTGATGCCGATAAGGCTCTGTTTTATTCAGAAAGGATGCCGTATGAAACAAAACCCTTCGCCCGAAGAGTTTATCCCCAAATTCCGCCGTAAAAAGCTCGATGAACCCGGCTTCCTGCGCAAGCTGGCACGCTTTGCCGGCCGCTTGGGTGCACCGGCTATCAAACAGCTTTACGCCTTATATTTTCTGTTTAAAGAGCCAAGCACACCTAAGCGCGCCAAGATGATTATTTTGGGCGCACTGGTTTATTTCTTCAGCCCTATCGACAGCATTCCCGATTTACTGGGTCCGCTCGGCTTCACCGACGATATTGCCGTCATCGCATTGGTTTATTCCCAAATGAAGGCCTATCTCACAGAAGAAATCAGTGATAAAGCACGCGCTGCAACCGAAGAGCTTTTGCGTAAATAAATTTTGCTTTTGCATTCAATCAAAGCAGCTGTTTTATTTTCAACTGCTTTTTTATTGAAAATAAAATACGCATGATTGATTTTACAAAAAATGCCGTCTGAAAATTTCAGACGGCATTTTTAATAGAAGTATTCCATATCATTCGATTTTATCCGGCCAATTTGTTTTATCGACCACAGGATAAGCCGGATTCAGCTTTTTCAAATGCTCAAGCAAAATATTAACGATAACCACGTTGCGCGCTGATTTGGAATCGGCCGGTACCACATACCACGGTGCATGATCTTTATCGGTAGCGGCGATTACGTTTTGGTAAGTCTGCATAAAATCATCCCAATATTTCCTGTCTTCCAAATCACCGGGATTGAATTTCCAATTTTTATCAGGCTCATCTAAGCGGGCCTGCAAACGTTCACGTTGTTCTTCTTTCGAAATATGCAAGAAGATTTTAATCACCGTAGTGCCTGTTTCAGCCAACATACGTTCGAAATCATTAATATGGTGGATACGGCGTTCAAATTCGGCTTCGTCTATCCAACCGCGCACTTTCGTAACCAAAACGTCTTCATAATGGCTGCGGTTAAAAATTACGATTTCACCGTTTTTCGGCACTACCTGATGTACGCGCCACAAATAATCCCGCGCCTTTTCTTCTTCGCTCGGTGCCTTAAAAGCCTGCACACGCATACCCAAAGGATCGGCACTTCTGAAAACAGCACGAATCGTACCGTCTTTACCCGAAGTATCCATACCTTGCAAAACCACTAAAAAACGGTGCTTCGATTCCGCATACAGAATATCCTGCAAGCTATTGAGCTCTTGACCCAGCTGTTCGGTTTCCGCACGGCGGTCAGCCTTTTTTTGCGGCACATCGGATTTATCATCAGGCCTACGTTGTTTGAAATCCAGCTTTTTACCGCCGGCACGATATTTATGAATAGGAAAAGACATCGGATATTCCCCTCTCATTAGTGGTTAGGTGTTTTTACTAAGAGATTTTGACCATCGGAACGGTGCAAACGTGCAAAGATCCAAGCAGAAGCAAACGTTACCATACCAATATACACAAAAGTATATCTGAATGCATTATGCAGATTTTCTTCTCCGATGGTACTTTTACTAAAAACCTGCAATACCAAGGCTCCCAATGCGATACCCAAACTAACCGCCAACTGCTGGTTGACCGCCATCAAGCTGTTGCCGCTACCCGTTTGATAGGGGCGCAAATCAGAAATAGTAAGGGTATTCATTGCCGAAAACTGTAACGAATTGCTACTGCCGATTAAAAACAGCAAAACCGCCCACAGCCACAAAGGAGCATCTCCCTCGGGCAGGGCCAAACACATAATAAGCACGCCAAGCAACCGGGTATTAAACACCAAAACCCGCCGATAACCGAATCTATCCATCACAGGTTTAATCAAAGGCTTCATCAACAAAGCAGCCATAGCAAGCGGCGCAACCAGCCAACCCGACAAACTCGCACTCAAGCCGAGTACGACTTGAAAAAGCAGCGGCAATAGAAACGGTACCGCACTGATACCCAAACGACTGAATAAATTTCCGGCCAAACCCAATCTGTAAGTACGCACCATGAACAAATTGCGGGCATACAAAGGTGCTTTGCTATGGGCACTATGCCGACAATACAGCCAAGCGGACGCTACTCCCGCTAAAGCCAACAATAAAGAAAACGACCAAGCCCGCGAATGGGTCGCCAACTCAACGCCCAAGCTGAACGAACATGCGGCAATAGCAAACAATAAAAAGCCCGGCAAATCAAAACGGCTCAGCTTACCTCTGACATCAGGCATAATTTTTAATGCAATCACAATACCTAATGCACCAATCGGCAGATTAATCAGAAAAATCCAATGCCAACCGGCATATTCCACTAAATAACCACCCACCAAAGGCCCCAATACAGGGCCGAGCAAAGCCGGCATAACGGCATAATTAATCGCATTGAGCAATTGCGACTTCTCATATACCCTCAATAAAGTCAGCCGCGGAATAGGCACCAGCATCGAACCGCCTATCCCCTGCACCACCCTTGCCGCTACCAAAGCGGAAACATTGGTTGAGGCGGCACACATAGTCGAACCGAGCATAAAAACCGCTACCGACACAATAAACACTTTGCGCGTACCGAAACGGTCGGCCAAATAGCCGCTCAAAGGCATCAGCAAAGCCAAAGTTAGCGCATAGGCGATCACTGCCGACTGCATATTTAAAGGCGACGCATTCAGATCAACCGCCATTTTAGGCAAGGCCGTGTTTAAAATCGTGGCATCCAGCAACTGCATAAAAATCGCAACCGCCAGCAGCAAAGGCAGCCACTTCGAAGGCAAACGGGCATTCATAGCTGTTCGAAATCAATAATATGTGTTCATTGTACGCCTTTCGCTGCTTGTCTTGCAGTTAAATTGAAGGCCGTCTGAAAAATCAGTATGTGATTTATATTTTTCGATAAAATTTTCTTTTAAGAAAATTAAATAGCAGAAAATTTTAAAAGATTAAAAATTTCCAATAGAAAATAAATCTAATTTCTAACTTTTTAAAAAGTATTCACCATTTTTCAATTTTTTAATTGACTATTGAAAATTAAACATAGCTAATGTTATTAATTTCCTTAATCATGAATTTTTTAGCTACAGATCCAATATACAATATCACTAAATTTTATATATTCGATATTAGAATCATAAAAATATAGACAATTCAGAAAAAATCTAAGATAACTATCCGCTATAAAAATCATAAAGCAGTCATAACCAGTAATCATTTAGCAAAACCGAATATCCCAATAACATTCTTCCTAACGCTAATAAAGCATACAATTCACAAGCAACATTATTTACAATAGGCCGTCTGAAAACAATCTTGCCAACTGATTTAAAACAAGGAGCATACTATGCTGCCCCGTTTCTCCCTTATCCACCCTGCAATGCTGCTACTCGCTCTGGCAGGCTGCGCCAATATTACGGAAAAACCGGTCAACAATATCCAGCAAACCGTCAATCAGGAAAAATTTCAGGTCAAGAAAAATCCCAATCCTAAAGAGGCTTATGAATTTACCGTTACCCTGAAAGATGCTCCCGATAATCTCGAAGCAGTTTCCGCCTATGCACATTACATTATTCCCGACTGCCGATATGACACCAATAAACTGATGGGAGCACGGGCTAATTTTCAAGCAACGATTTCAGTTCCGTTTGAGAAAGTCAGCTCAAACGTCTACAAAGGCACGGTATATTTCGATGCCTTACTGGATGAAGATTATTTAAACCAAGGAAAACCCTGCCATTGGCAGTGGCGCTTATTAGGAATGAATTTTGAACCGAATCCGAACATCAGTATGGTTCGCTATTCCGGGCGTGTAACAAGCAGTGATAAGGTTTCAAACGGCCTATACCGCCAAGAAGGTTATATTACACTTTGGAAATATAACCAACTCGTAGGAAAACCTATGGATAAAAAATTTACTTTACATGTATCTCCCAAAGAGCAGTTCGGCAAAGAGCAGCAACAGCATTTAGCAACCATCAGCTATGAAGTAAGGAAAAAATAATAGCCAGCAATCCTTTAACAAAACCGAATATTCCAATAACATTCTTCCTAACGTTAATAAACCATACAATTCACAAACAACATTATTTACAATAGGCCGTCTGAAAACAATCTTGCCAACCGATTTAAAACAAGGAGCATGCCATGTTGCCCCGTTTCTCCCTTATCCACCCCGCAGTGCTGCTGCTCGCTCTGGCAGGCTGTACCAACGTTACAGGAAAACCGACCAACGATATCCTGCAAACCGTCAATCAGGAAAAATTTCAAGTCAAGAAAAACCCTAATCCCAAAGAGGCTTATGAATTTACCGTTACCCTGAAAGATGCTCCCGATAATCTCGAAGCAGTTTCCGCCTATGCACATTACATTATTCCCGACTGCCGATATAACACCAATAAACTAATGGGGGCACGGGCTAATTTTCAAGCAACGATTTCAGTTCCGTTTGAGAAAGTCAGCTCAAACGTCTACAAAGGCACGGTATATTTCGATGCCCTACTGGATGAAGATTATTTAAACCAAGGAAAACCCTGTCATTGGCAGTGGGGATTATTGGGTATGGATTTTGAACCGAATCCGAACATCAGTATGGTTCGCTATTCCGGACGTGTAACAGACAGTGATAAGGTTTCAAACGGCCTATACCGCCAAGAAGGTTATATTACACTTTGGAAATATAACCAACTCGTAGGAAAACCTATGGATAAAAAATTTACTTTACATGTATCTCCCAAAGAGCAGTTCGGCAAAGAGCAGCAACAGCATTTAGCAACCATCAGCTATGAAGTCAGGAAAAAATAATAGCCTGCAATCCTTTAACAAAACCGAATATCCCAATAACATTCTTCCTAACGTTAATAAACCATACAATTCACAAACAACATTATTTACAATAGGCCGTCTGAAAACAATCTTGTCAACCGATTTAAAACAAGGAGCATACTATGCTGCCCCGCTTCTCCCTTATCCACCCTGCAATGCTGCTACTCGCTCTGGCAGGCTGCGCCAATATTACGGAAAAACCGGTCAACAATATCCAGCAAACCGTCAATCAGGAAAAATTTCAGGTCAAGAAAAATCCCAATCCCAAAGAGGCTTATGAATTTACCGTTACCCTGAAAGATGCTCCCGATAATCTCGAAGCAGTTTCCGCCTATGCACATTACATTATTCCCGACTGCCGATATGACACCAATAAACTGATGGGAGCACGGGCTAATTTTCAAGCAACGATTTCTGTTCCGTTTGAAAAAATCAATTCAAACGTCTACAAAGGCACGGTATATTTCGATGCCTTACTGGATGAAGATTATTTAAACCAAGGAAAACCCTGCCATTGGCAGTGGCGCTTATTCGGAATGGATTTTGAACCGAATCCGAATATCAGTATGGTTCGCTATTCCGGGCGTGTAACAAGCAGTGATAAGGTTTCAGACAATCTATATCGCCAAGATGGTTATTACACGCTTTGGAGATTCAACCAACCAAGAAGCAACAGTAACAGTATTAAGAAGTTTACAGTACAACTTTCTTCCAAAGAAGAATTTGGGGAAGAACAAAAAAAACAATTAGCTGTTATCCGCTATGAAGTAAGGAAAAAATAATAGCCAACAATCCTTTAACAAAACCGAATATCCCAATAACATTCTTCCTAACGTTAATAAACCATACAATTCACAAACAACATTATTTACAATAGGCCGTCTGAAAACAATCTTGCCAACCGATTTAAAACAAGGAGCATGCCATGTTGCCCCGTTTCTCCCTTATCCACCCCGCAGTGCTGCTGCTCGCTTTAGCAGGCTGTACCAACGTTACAGGAAAACCGATGAACGATATCCAGCAAACCGTCAATCAGGAAAAATTTCAGGTTAAAAAAAACCCCAATCCTAAAGAGGCTTATGAATTTACCGTTACGCTGAAAGACGCGCCCGACAATCTCGAAGCAGTTTCCGCCTATGCACATTATTTCATTCCTAACTGCCGATATGACACCAATAAACTAATGGGAGCACGGGCTAATTTTCAAGCAACGATTTCTGTTCCGTTTGAAAAAGTCAATTCAAACGTCTACAAAGGCACGGTATATTTCGATGCCTTACTGGATGAAGATTATTTAAACCAAGAAAAACCCTGTCATTGGCAGTGGGGATTATTGGGTATGGATTTTGAACCGAATCCGAACATCAGTATGGTTCGCTATTCCGGACGTGTAACAGACAGGGATAAGGTTTCAGACAATCTATATCGCCAAGATGGTTATTACACGCTTTGGAGATTCAACCAACCAAGAGGCAACAGTAACAGTATTAAGAAGTTTACAGTACAACTTTCTTCCAAAGAAAAATTTGGGGAAGAACAAAAAAAACAATTAGCTATTATCCGCTATGAAGTCAGGAAAAAATGAAGTCAGGAAAAAATAATGACTGAGCAAACATTTAATAAAGCCGAATACTTAAATGCCATTTTAGCCGAGGACAGCTATTCCGATCATAAACACCGTATCAATGTGAAAGATGGGAAGCAGATTGTCAGGGTTATTTATCCCGACGGGGAAGTAGAAGAGTTTAGACGTTATTGAAGATTTCCCTAATGAACACAGCTCTATCAGAGGCGACGGCTTCAATGGTTCGATTTACCAAAGCCAAACTACCAAAGCATTTCACGGTACCATCCGCGGAACGGAAGGGCTGCTGGTTGATGGACTGTGGACAGACGGTGCGATGGTGTTGACCCGTACCAACCCTCAATTCGACGAGGCACGCGAATTTGGCTATCGTCTATTTGAATATGCTAAAACAGAAAGTAATATCAGCGGTATTTCCCCTAACGTCTACTTGGCAGGCCACTCCCTTGGCGGCGCTGAAGTTCAATACCTGAAGCACTATTTCGGCGATGCCATCGACCATGCCTATACCTACAACGGCTACGGCTCGGCCGGTTTGGGCTACCGCATTCCCGCCGACACAGAAGCACGTGGCATTACCAACCTCTGTATGGCCACTGATGTGGTGTGCGCCGCCTCTCCGCATTACGGTGCGGTAAAAAAATATGCTACTGCTGAAGAAATCGAAGCATTGGAACATAAAGGCGGCTATGCCAACCATGACCGGCGGCTGCCTTTTACACTGCCTCTTTCCATGTCAAGATTGGACCCGTTTGACTCTAGAAGTCCGGTACCGGTGTTGGGTACAGCCTTGGGTAAACACGGTATTGCCAATTTTACCGAACCCGGTATAGGCGTGCTAACCCGTCCGCAAGAATATCTGCAACGGAATGAAGAATACCGTGCAATGGTCAATAAATTTGACCGGGATATCCATGATAACCGTGTTTATATTACTTACGGTTCACATTACATAGGTGCTTAGTAATGCCTCCCGTAAAGCAGTAGAAGTTATTGCCGGAGATGTTGAAGCAGGCGCGCGCGCTAAAGCAGATGGGTTTTATTACCAATCTACCGAACAAAGCCTTCGCCAATCCGCTGAGCAAGAGCGTAAAGATTCTCTTGTGAAAGCACCTGCTGCATCTGCCGACAACGCACCTGCACAGGAGAAGCCGTCTTTATCCGATAAAATCAATATGCTGAAATCTGCCGCAGCTTCCGACAGCATCACTTTCACCCAAACTATTAATACCCTCGGGGATAATCAAGCAGGAAAAGAGATGATGCAGAGAGCCGACGAAGCCATCAAATACAAACAGCAAATTCAGCTCCAGCAAGATGCACAGCGGCAAGAAATGAACCATGGCATGTCAATTTCAAGATAATTTTTAAAAGATGGGAAAATGAACGAAAACAGATTAAGTCAGCTGATTAATGAAACTGCTGAGCTGATGCGGCTTTTTCAAGATCAATGCCAAACTATAGGCAACCAGACAAATGACAAAATCTCGCATCATTTAGAACAGGCACGAAGCGAGATAGTTCAATCGGTTCGAACCGATGTAAAAAATAGTTTGGAACGAAGTATCAGTGATTATGAGCAGACCCTCAACAATGCACGCGACAGTATTATTCATCATACAAAGGAATTCAACACTTATCTGGAGGCCACTTCCGCAAAAAACCGCCGGTTGGCCCAATTAAGTTGGATCATTACGGCAAGCAGTTTGGGATTGCTGCTGGTATGCGGCATTGCTTTATCGTTATACTATAAATCAATTATTCAGGATCTCAAACCCGAAGCTGAGATGGTAAAATTGATTAACGAATCCGATATAACCCGTTGCGGGGAATATTTGTGTGTCAAAACAGATAAAAGCAAATACGGAAACTACTTGATTGTCAAAAAGCGCGCGCCTTGAAAAGTAGCTTAATCATAAAAAGCATAGATTTCTTTCACCTTTTAATAAACTATAATTTTATTTGATCTGCTTATATAAAATCAGCAGGGGAAAGCTTTCTCTTTCCCCTATCTTCAAGTTGTGATTTGAATAAATTAAATCAGCCAACATATTAAACATCAGCTTAAACATCAGCGCTTCTCTCTAATTCAAAATTCCAAATCAATTCAAAATCCTAAACCAGCATAAAGAATATGCCAAATAAAATACGGCACATTCAGATCAACCGCCATCTTTGGCAAGGCCGTGTTTAAAATCGTGGCATCCAGCAACTGCATAAAAATCGCAACCGCCAGCAGCAAAGGCAGCCACTTCGAAGGCAAACGGGCATTCATAGCTGTTCGAAATCAATAATATGTGTTCATTGTACGCCTTTCGCCGCTTGTCTTGCAGTTAAATTGAAGGCCGTCTGAAAAATCAGTATGTGATTTATATTTTTCGATAAAATTTTCTTTTAAGAAAATTAAATAGCGTATAAAATAAATTTACATTTTTTAAAACATGCATCAGAGGAGAAGCTATGCACAGTAAAAAAGTATCCAACCGGGTATTGCTCGCCAGCTTGGTCGGCAGCTCAATCGAATGGTTCGACTATTTCCTTTATGGCACGGTAGCGGCATTGGTATTCAACCAATTGTTTTTCCCTGCCGAAGACCCTGCTGTCGGCACGATGTTGGCATTTGCTTCATTTGCCTTGTCGTTTTTCATCCGCCCGTTCGGCGGCATTATCTTCAGTCATATTGGCGATAAAATCGGCCGTAAGAAAACGCTGGTACTCACCCTGTCTCTAATGGGTGGTGCGACTGTACTGATGGGGCTTCTGCCTACTTACCAAGCTATCGGTATTGCTGCGCCGATTTTGATGGTTACGCTGCGTTTGGTGCAAGGCTTGGGCATTGGCGGTGAATGGGGTGGTGCTATGTTGTTGGCGGTCGAATACGCACCCGATAATAAACGTGGCTTTTTCGGCAGCGTACCGCAAATGGGGGTTACCATCGGTATGCTGTTGGCTACCTTGGCGCTTACCGTGATGAGTATGCTGCCCGACGAAGCATTTTTGTCATGGGGCTGGCGCGTGCCGTTTGTGTTGAGCTCAGTATTGGTATTTGTCGGCCTGTTGATTCGCAAAGGCATTGATGAAACGCCTTCCTTCAAGAAAAACCAAGAGAGTGGCAATGTCGTAGCCGTGCCTTTGTTTGAAACACTCAAACATCACAAACGTGAAGTATTGATTGCCGTGGGTGCGAAATTCGTTGAAACCGCTCCCTTTTATATCATGTCTACCTTCATTGTTTACTATGCGACAACAGAGCTGGACTTCAGCCGTACTCAGGTGCTTAATGCTGTTACCATTGCCACCATCATCACGACTATCCTGATTCCGATGATGGGTGCGCTTTCCGATAAAATCGGCCGTAAAACCGTGTATATCGGTGGTGTTCTGCTGATGATGTTGTACGCCTTCCCTTATTTTTGGTTGCTGCAAAGCCAATCGTTTTTCATGCTGGTATTGGCAACTGTGATCGGATTGGGCATTATCTGGGCCCCTACTACCGCAGTATTGGGTACGATGTTTTCTGAAATTTTCAAAAGCAATGTACGATATACCGGTATTACGCTGGGTTATCAAATCGGTGCGGCCTTGGCAGGTGGTACAGCACCGTTGGTTGCAACATTCTTGCTTAAAGAGTTTGACCATTCTTACGTGCCGATTGCCTGTTATATCATCTTTACCGGCGTGGTATCGTTGTTGGCCATTGCTGCGGTAAGTGAAGCGGCAGGTAAAAAACTGGATCATTAACTATCTGTCGAACCGGTAAACAAAGGCCATCTGAAAGTTTCAGACGGCCTTTACTCTATAATCAACGGTTATATTTTTTAGATAATTATATTTTTTAGATAAACTGCATACGGATCTAAGCGAACGAAGTATGCGAAGATACCCACAATACCCAAGCATCTTCCGAGCCCGCCACACAAGCATGTCCCATACCGCTATCGAAATAGCAGGAATCGCCTTGGCTCAGCATTGTCGGACAGTAAAAATCGGTATGGAGTGTTACTTCGCCCTCCAACACATAAATAAATTCTTCCCCTTCGTGTTGCAGCAAGGTAGGAAATTCATGCACGTTTCTGGCCTTGATACGCGTTAACAGCGGCACAAATTGTTTATTGCTCAATTCCGCACATAATGGCCGGTAGTCGTATTGGTCGGTACTGTGTATCCGCCCGCTACCGGCACGGCTAACCGTCAAGCGTCCGTTTGGCATAGCGGCAGTCTCTTCATGAAATAGTTCTGCAACATGGATATTCAAACCGCGCGCCAAAGAAGCGATTTTTTCATAAGTAGGCGACAACTGCCCCTTTTCAATCTTGGAAAGAGCCGATACGGAAATATGGCTTTTTTCACTCAACTGCTGCAAAGTCAACCCAGCTTGCTTACGCAAAGTATGTAAACGGTTGGCCAAAAAATTATTACTTTGTTCGTGCGTGCTTCCTGCTTGTTCTTGGTTTTTCATAATAAATTTGGAATATCGGCGATAAGGAGGAATCAATTTTTATTGATATGCGGTTTATAAAAGCACACCGAGCAAGTTAGCCAGTTATATGCGCGGCGGGCTGAATCTAGCGCATTTTATCACAACCCCTGTTTTGCACTTAAGCATCTATAAAAATTCCACTATACGAAAATATACAATATGATAAGATAACGATTATTCCCTACTATCTCACAATCATTCAGGAATCCGATATGCAGATTTTCGACTACCAAAGCACCGGCGAACGCATGCCCTATCCCGAATTAATCGAAGCCATCCACGCAGTTTTCAACGAAGGCTGTACCGTACCGCGCCGCCACATACACGCTATCGACAGTGATGATACTGCTGCCACCCTGCTATTGATGCCTGCCTGGCAGAAAAACAAATATCTGGGGATTAAACACGTTACCATCTACCCGGATAACAGTGCCAAATTCCAATTGCCCGGCCTACATTCCACCTACACGTTGTTTGACGCTCGAAACGGCGTACCCGTTGCCGTAATGGACGGCAACCAAATCACCTGCCGCCGCACTGCTGCCGCTTCGGCATTGGCTGCCAAATATTTGGCACGCGAAGATGCTTCCCGTTTACTGATTGTCGGAGCCGGTAATGTTGCCCGTGAAATTGCTCCGGCATATGCCGAAGTGCGCCGTCTGGAAAAAATTCTTATTTGGAACATCTATCCCAAACAGGCAGAACAGCTTGCCGAAACGCTACGGCAGCAAGGCTTCAATGCCGAGGCCGTAACAGATTTGCAAAGTGCAGTGCAAAGCAGTGATATCGTCAGCTGCGCTACCTTATCTACCGCCCCTCTGGTTCTGCGTGAATGGATCCGTCCCGGCACACACATTGATTTAATTGGCAGTTTCAAGCCTGATATGCGCGAAACGGATGATGCCATGTTTGCCGACACCTCAGTATTTGTCGATACGGACGAGGCTCTCGATAAAGCCGGAGATTTGCTTTCGCCTATGGCCGCCGGCATTTTCAAACGAGAACAAGTATGCGCCGATTTGGAAAGCCTCTGCCAAGGCAAACATCCCGGGCGCAGCCGCGAGGAGGAGATTACCGTATATAAAGCGGTCGGCACAGCTGCCGAAGATCTGGCTGCCGCGGTTTTGGTTTATACACGCGATGAGAACCAATAAGCATACAACCTGGTAACTATATTTTCAGACGGCCTGCTTGCCCGAACAGGCCGCTTCTGATATATAAGCTTGTTTAGCACAATATGCTTACAAAAACTATTTTTAAAACAATATACCTACATAGCATGACAGCTATGCGGAACATTGACTTGGAACAAAAGAAAACACGGCAAAACAAGCTGCCTTCCAAGTAAAATAGCCATCCTGTACCCACAAAAGCCGGTTTTATAAACCAGCCGTGCTTTTCCACTGTTATTAAAAGGATTACACCTAAATGTTCGCCTTTTCTCACTCTCAATCAGAATTACGCAATGCCATCACTGCCGCTTACCGCCGCGATGAAGCCGAAGCCGTTGCAGATATGCTCAACCAAGCGCAAATGACCCCGCTGGAGCGCGAGGCCGCCGCCAAACTGGCTCGCCGCCTAGTTACCCAAGTGCGTGAAAACCGCAGCAAAGCCAGCGGCGTTGATGCCCTCATGCACGAATTTTCACTTTCCAGCGAAGAAGGCGTTGCCTTAATGTGTTTGGCAGAAGCCCTGCTACGCATTCCCGATACCGCCACCCGTAACAAACTGATTCAAGACAAACTCTCCGGCGGCGACTGGAAAAGCCATCTGAACAACAGTCCGTCGTTGTTTGTCAATGCAGCCGCCTGGGGCTTGTTGATTACCGGCAAACTCACCTCTGCAAATACCAAACAGCAAAATCTCGGTTCTGCACTAACCCGCGTTGTCAGCAAAGGCGGCGAACCCCTCATCCGCAAAGGCGTCGATTACGCCATGCGCCTTTTGGGCAAACAATTCGTTACAGGACAAACCATTGAAGAAGCGCTGAAAAACAGCAAAGAGCGCGAGAAAATGGGCTACCGCTTCTCATTTGATATGCTCGGCGAAGCCGCTATGACCCAAGCAGATGCCGACCGCTACTACCAAGACTATATTGACGCCATCCATGCCATCGGCAAAGATGCCGCAGGAGCCGGCGTATACGAAGGCAACGGCATTTCAGTCAAACTCTCGGCCATTCACCCCCGTTATGTACGCGCCCAGCATGAGCGTGTGATGAACGAATTATTGCCGCGCCTAAAACAATTATTCCTATTGGCCAAACAATACGATATCGGCCTGAATATTGATGCCGAAGAAGCCAACCGCCTTGAGTTGTCGCTTGATTTGATGGAAGCTCTGGTGTCCGATCCCGATTTGGCCGGCTTTCACGGTATCGGCTTTGTCGTACAGGCTTATCAAAAACGCTGCCCCTTTGTCATCGATTATCTGATCGACCTAGCCCGCCGCAACAACCAAAAACTCATGATCCGCTTGGTTAAAGGCGCGTATTGGGACAGTGAAATCAAATGGGCACAAGTTGATGGCTTAGACGGCTATCCGGTTTACACCCGTAAAGTACATACGGATGTTTCCTATCTCGCCTGTGCGCGCAAACTGCTGGCGGCACAAGATGCCATATTCCCCCAATTCGCTACCCATAACGCCTATACCCTTGCTGCCATTTACCAAATGGGAGAAGGCAAAGACTTCGAACACCAATGCCTGCACGGTATGGGCGAAACCCTGTACGACCAAGTTGTCGGCCCGCAAAACCTAGGCCGCCGCTGCCGTATCTATGCGCCCGTAGGCACACACGAAACCCTATTGGCCTACTTAGTACGCCGCCTGCTAGAAAACGGTGCAAACTCATCATTCGTTAACCAAATCGTCGATGAAAAAGTCAGCATAGACGACTTGGTAAAATGCCCGCTTGATACCGCCGAACAAACCGCAGGCCGTATGCATGCCGCACTGCCGCTGCCCCGACATCTATACGGCATAAGCCGTCTGAACGCTGCCGGTGTCGATTTAAGTAACGAGTTTGTTTTACAAGCGCTTGAGCGCGAAATGAATGAAGCGGCAGCCCAACTGATCGAGGCTGTTTCCATTACCGCCGTACCGGTAGAAAGCCAACCCGCCCATCCGGTGCTCAATCCGGCCGACCATAATGACACGGTAGGCAGTGCGGCCTTTATTCAGACGGCCTCTATCAGCGACGTTATCGCTGCCGCCAATGCCGCCGAAACCACATGGTCAACCAAGACAGCAACCGAGCGCGCAGAATGCCTACGCCGCTTTGCCGACTTACTTGAAGCACACACACCACAGCTCATGATGCTGGCCGTGCGCGAAGCCGGAAAAACCTTGCAAAACGCCATTGCAGAAGTGCGCGAAGCCATCGACTTCTGCCGCTACTATGCCGAGGAGGCAGAACAAACCCTGCGCAACGAACGCGCACTCGGTACCATTGTTGCCATCAGCCCGTGGAACTTCCCTCTGGCCATCTTTACCGGCGAAGTCGTAGCCGCTTTGGCCGCAGGGAATACGGTAGTCGCCAAACCTGCCGAACAAACCAGCCTGATTGCCTATTACGCCGTACGGCTGATGCACGAAGCCGGTATCCCTAAAGATGCCCTACAACTGGTATTGGGTGCAGGCGAGGCCGGAGCCGCACTGACGCAAGACCCACGTATCAACGGTGTGATTTTTACAGGTTCTACCGAAGTGGCCAAGCTCATTAACCGCACCTTGGCAAACCGTGCGGATACACCCGTATTAATCGCCGAAACCGGCGGCCAAAACGCCATGATCGTCGACAGTACCGCCTTAGCCGAACAAGTATGCGGCGATGTCATCAATTCCGCATTCGACAGTGCCGGCCAGCGTTGCTCCGCACTCCGTATCCTCTGTTTGCAAGAAGACATTGCCGATCACATGCTGACTATGATTAAAGGCGCCATGAACGAATTACGCGTCGGCAATCCTATCAAGCTGCATACCGATATCGGCCCGGTGATTGATGCAGAAGCACAGCATAATCTGCTCACCCATATTGAAAAGATGAAAAAAGCCGCCAAGGCTTATCATCAAACCGCCCTGCCCGAAGATGCTGAAAACGCTACTTTCGTAGCCCCGGTTTTATTTGAGCTGAACAACCTCAACGAGCTGCAACGCGAAGTATTCGGCCCCGTATTGCATGTCGTACGCTACCGCGCAGAAGAGCTTGACCAGCTGATCGACCAAATCAATGCCAAAGGCTATGCCCTAACTCACGGTATCCACAGCCGTATCGACAGCACTATCGAGCATATCGCCGAACGCATCGAAGCAGGCAATATCTATGTGAACCGCAATATTGTCGGCGCAGTAGTAGGCGTGCAACCCTTCGGCGGCCACGGCCTATCAGGTACCGGACCAAAAGCCGGCGGCCCTTTCTACCTGCAACGCCTTACCGCAGCCGAATATTGGAAGTCTCCGACACTCAACCGTATTGGAAAAGCGGATGAAAAAGCTCTGGCCGAATTGGAAAGCCAAATGCACCAAATGGGTTTCGACCAAGAAACCAAATTGCGCTTGGCCGCCGAATTGGGCAAATGCCGCGTTAATACTTTACGCGGAGCCAAATCCGTATTAACCGGGCCTACCGGAGAAAACAACGTGCTAACCTGGAAAGCACCGAAAAAAGTATGGCTCTACGGCGGCACACTGGAAAGCGCTTACGCCGCGCTTATCCACTTGGGCGCAGCCAATATCAAGGCATCGGTGTTACCCGCCCATCCATTGGCTATCTGGCAAGAGCATTTAGGCAATCATTTGGAAGTATCGGCCTATCCGGAACAAACCGGCATCAGCCATATCGTCGCACTTGAAAGCTTACCCGTTGAAGTCAAACGCGCCCTGGCCGAAACTGACGGAGCACTGATCCGTATCGTCAACGCTCAAGCCGGCGTGGATACGTTGCAGCTTTTCGAAGAAATCAGCCGTAGTACCAATACCACCGCAGCGGGTGGCAATGCCAGTCTGATGACGATGTCTGAGGTATAAAAACCACAAAAAAAAGCCGCCCGGAATTACCGGGCGGCTTTTTATATTTTGCACTGTTTGAATTTTAAAACAACTTTTATGATTAGTATTCCCATCCTCTTAATCATTTTCAGACGGCCTGATTTTTATCGTTCTATAAAAAATGTTTCAAATATAAAAACTTCCTTAATATAAAGCATCAATCACGATAGCGA
Source organism: Neisseria arctica (assembly GCF_022870905.1). Taxonomy (NCBI): domain Bacteria; kingdom Pseudomonadati; phylum Pseudomonadota; class Betaproteobacteria; order Neisseriales; family Neisseriaceae; genus Neisseria; species Neisseria arctica. The sequence continues at coordinate 1,001,593 of NZ_CP091510.1, read as the reverse complement.
ATGATTAATATCTCATAAGCTTTTCCAAAGCCTAAGCATGCTACATATGGAAAAACAGCCTAATCATTAGACTAGGCTGTTTTAAATTTTCTGGTGCCGGCACCACGCGCCGAAAATAACCTGCCATTTACTGCTTTTTAATGTTTTATAAATAAATTTCAAAAGGTTATTTTTTTTAAATATTGCTCAATGATGCTTTATGATGCGTTTTAGTGTACCATCATTGCACCAAAAATGCACCTAAAAATATATGGCAACCATCACCAAACGCGGCGAAAAATGGCGCGCCCAAGTCCGCATTAAGGGCATAAGTAAATCAGCAACATTCCGAACGCATACAGACGCCAAATCATGGGCGGCAAGAATGGAAGCGGCCATACTTGATGGCGTTGAAAATGTATCGGCAAAATATCTGACTTTTGGAGATATAGCAGAGCGCTATCTTAACGAGGTTACTCCAAAAAAGCGAGGGGCCAAACACGAAACATACCGCATAAAATTACTGCTACGGAACAGCAAATTAGCGGATGTATTGTTGGAAAACCTACGCCCAAGCCACTTTGCAGACTGGCGAGATAAGAGACTAACCGAAGTAAAGCCTGATTCCGTCCTGCGCGAAATATCCTCACTATCAGCTATTTGCGATCACGCCATGAAAGAATGGGGATTGCTAAAAGAAAATCCCCTACTCAAAATTAGCAAGCCAAAGCAAGCCAAACCACGAACAAGGCGGCCAACAGAAGCAGAGATACAGTCTATATGTGAAAATCTTGGGTATGTAGAAGATATCCCTGTAACCACAGTTTCCGAGCGTGCAGCCTTGGCATTTTTATTTGCCATAGAAACAGCTATGCGAGCAGGTGAAATATGTGCTTTGACTTGGGATGACATAGACGAATCACGGCGGCTTGCACACATTAAAATATCCAAAAACGGACATAGCCGAGACGTACCCTTATCACGCAGAGCAATAGAGATCATCAGCAAACTAAAAAATAATCACCCAGTAGAAGTATTTAATATTCAGGCCGCATCATTAGACAGCTTGTTCCGCCGCGCTAGAGATGCAGCAGGAATCAAAGATTTACATTTCCATGATAGCCGAAGAGAAGCCCTAACAAGAATGGCAAAAAAGGTTGACGTTATGTTGCTTGCGAAAATATCAGGCCATAGAGATATCCGAATTTTGCAAAACACATACTACGCTCCGGATATGGCAGGCGTGGCGGATTTATTAGACTAGCGCAGCATTTTTATCCCCTCAATCTCCACATAAAATAAATGATATAGTACTTGCCTAAATTTAGGCAAAGTGCTATTATTATATCACGCGGTAAGGCAATGGTGCCGACCTCAAAGGCTATAAAAGGAGCCCTCAAAATGGATAAACTTAACCAAATCGAAAGAGTAAACAGCCAACTGGCTAGTGATTGGATTATTAAGTGGGCAGAGAAAAAACTAAGCCCGCTTGAAGCAAAAGAAGCAGCAGGAAATACTCAATATCAAGCGGAAAACCCTGAAGCCGGATTTTTCGATTCTATAGACTTCGATCCACTCTCAAAAGAAGAGCGGGAAACATATCGTCGTCTGCTAAATATCATCATCCGCCGCACAGAACAAATCGAGAAAAAGAAACAGGCTATTATTAATAACCTTAGCTGGCAAGAAGCCGAGCAATTGGTTATTAGCTAACCATTTAGGCGGTTTATTGCCGCCTATTGAAAAGGATAAAAAATGAATGACATAAATAAAATCATGAATGCGGTAGGCCAGTTGGCTGCCCACGTTTATGGCCGTGAAATTCCGGCAGACGTACAGGCACAGCTACTTACTCACCCAGCAACAGGGATAGCTATGATGGCTAAAAAGCCGGGCCTTGTGAAGCTGGCGGATCAAGAAGAAATCGCCAGAATTATAGATAAAATACCGGCAGAATCAGAAGCCTTGCGCGGCGTAAAACTCCATAATCAAGGCCCATTCTGGAAAGGCTATTACGATTACCTTTATGCTGCCGACAAAGAGTTCACCGCTGAAAATCTAACAGCAATCGGCAAAGTTTTATATGGTGAGCGGTGGCAAACCGATTTAGCCGATGCGCTAAATATAAATAGCCGCCGCATAAGAGAAATGGTGGCAGGCACAAGAAAAATTCCGCCCGGGATTGTTGTAGACATTTTAACCTTGCTAAAAGAAAAGCAGATTAAGATAGATTCTGTTATTGGCAATCTTATTACATAATTTAACAAATTTAATACTTGCCTAAATTTAGGCAGATTGGTATTATACACACATAGAGAAACAGCGCGAATCGCGCAAGACGCACCTCGGTCAATCAGGGGTAAGGAAATAAAATGAAAACAACTGTTACTACTCAAAACTTTTTAACCGTTTTCGCAGCAGCAAAAGCTGTATTTGATGGAAACGAACGTTTCAAATTACACACAATGGCGCGAAAAAATGCCAAAGTGTACTTAAACCGCGCTGCTGAATATTGGGCAGCCGCAAAAAGAAATGAAACAGAAAAACTGCAAGAGGCAGTTAAAAACCTGCAATTAGTGGTGAATTCTTTTGCTAAAGTAGGAATTGAGATTTAATTAAAGCCGCCAAGCGCGGCTTTTTTGCATAAAGGAAAATTACATGGCGCATCAAAACCGGAATTGGCAACGCCGCTGGACAGTAGATTTTGAACAACAGACAGCCACCCACGAGGATGGCTGGGTCTTTAAGTTTGTCAAAGGAGAAGAAAGCGGAGAGGTGTTTTTTGACGGTAAATTAATCAAGCAACCGAAAAACCTCACCCCCGAACAAATTTTAAATGCCTCTAGGATTGCCCAAGAGGCTGGCGAAGCGTGGCAACGCGCACGAAAAGCGCGGCAGTAGGCCAAAACAAAAAAAGCCGTCTGAACCGCCTTTTAGGATAGTTCAGACGGCCTTTTTTTACTTATGATACTTAACTTTTAAACTCTCAACCAAAGAGTTCAAATCTTCCGCGCTCGGCGTATGGTTACGATACACAGTTAAACCTGCGCCGAAATCAGCGTCAATCTGACCGTTACCAGTGTGGTTTGTACCTAAATTGATATACTCACCACCCAACTTAGATTTAAGCACCAAGATGTACCATTTATCGTAGTCTAGTCGAGTATCAGCCGTGTTTGCTACTCCATCGATCGATACGCTGTATCGGCTCATATTCCGGATAGCGATCTGATTGGTTTCGGTTTTTTTATCAATCAGCAGGCTTGTACTAATATCATCGCTCACATAAGGCGTTAGGCCGATTGAAACAACCCCTGCCCGAGTGCCAAGACTGTGTACTTTGATTGGCAGCACGATAGTACTTTCAGTTTCCGCCGATAAATCAACCTTAAAGCGCGGGTAAACGCCGGCCGAAGCCGAAACTTTGTCCTTAAGCCGTGCCATGATGAACTTATTTTCACCCGACACATCGGCCACATCAGACCATCCCGGAGGCGGATAACTACCACCAACCTCAACCGTTACGGCATTACTGTCATCGCGAACCAGTGACCCGGTAGCTGTTGCCATATTAAATGACAAAATCTTAGGCAAGCCACTGGTAGGCTCTTCATTAGTCGCTTCCGGTTGTGACTGAGTACCTGCCTGAGATTCAGGGCTGGCGGCAGGTTCTGATGCTTGCACATTTTTTTCCGCCAAAATAGCGGCAACACGGTTGTTTACAAGGGTTTCAATCTCTGAGCTTGTGAGAGGCACTTCGGGGGCTTTGGTTGTAACATATTTGTTTTTAAATAACAAATCCGTAACCTTTCCGCTCAACTCATTAATCGCCTTGTTGTTTTCGTGGTGACTGTCAACATGATCCTGAGTTTGCGCTAACAATTGCGACGGCAACCCCGAACGATGGACATAATCCTTGGCTGAAATGTACGGTTTCGAGGCATCATCACCCTTAGTATAAGGCGTCTCGTTAAACAAGTTGTCGCGGAATGTTGATCCGATACAAGTACCGGAAACAAGCAAGCGGCCGAAATTACCATCCGGCGAGTTTGCTGCACGATTGCCCGTGAAATTAACTTGCATTGCCCCGTAACGCGGCTCGGCACCGATCATATAAGCGTAGCTTGTCTCGGATATTGTCGCTGAAAACGTCGCTCCGCTACCCGCTCCTGTTGGATCAACAGCGGTTACAACAATACTTGCGGCATCCTCATAACGAGTGCCTGTCTTGCGCACAACCACAGAGGTAATCACGCCATCTTTAATAACAGGTTCGGCATAGCCATCACGCGCCAATTCGCCACCGCCGCTAATGGTTAAGTAGGTTCCTGCGCTATATCCCGAGCCGCCGTCCGTTACATTAATAGTATTCAAACGGCGTTGGCCGTACGGCTCTCCTAGCTTATTCGCAAAAGTAACGCTATTACCGGTGATATCAAAGCCATAATGGCCGTAGTTGTAGCAAACTCCAACATAGGCAGATTTAATGATGTTATCGCGCACTTTAATATTGCCGCGCAACCACCATAACCCCCGGTCTTTTCGCGCCTTAATACCGGTCGCACCGTTATTTAAATGGACGCCATAAACACCGCCCATCACATTATTATTGGCAATAGTCATATTTGATTCTTGGTAATAAAAGCTGGATGTTTCTGCCGGCGCGCCTGCATCTCTCTGACTGGCAAACGTCTCCTCTATAACTACTGATATGCCATAATAACCGGCTGATCCACTATTCCCGGTGATGGTTATATCGTTGCCGGTGTGCGCGTCAATTACTTTCCGAGCAGCCGTGCCGAAATGATTGTTTGTAAAAACAACCGAAACCATCGGCATATAGCGAGATGTCCACAACATATAACCCGGGTCAATTGTTACCATCTTTCCATCACGGCTATGTTCTACCGACCAGTCCGGATGACCGACCTTGTTACCTTGGCATTGCAAACCTGTAACAGTAAGACCAACCGCCCGAACCGCACCAACGCCGCCAGTGTACATCTTGTCAAACCAGCCGCCACAAATCAGTGTGTCATAAGCGATCATGCCTTTTGCTTCAGCGGTAGCAGTATCGCCGCCAGCAACATCTTGGCAGTCTTGTGTCGCATACAAACCCATCTGCACAGCCGATCCGTCAAATCCCTCAATATCAAAATCAAAGATGGTTGTATTATGGCAGTTGTACAGAGTGATACCGTTACCACGGCTACCGCGTTGCCCGCCGCGCCATTTTCCCCACATCGGCGAAGTAGTGCCATCGTCTTGCGGGAATGCCGATTCCCCATTTTCATCCCAATAGCCGCCGACAGAATCATATTTACGGCTAGATTCTTGGCGCGTGAGTTCCGCACAACGCGCTTTATTCATGCCGTCAGGTTGGCGTACTTCATGGACTTGGGCGGCGTTATTCCGGTAACGGGCAAGGTCATGGCGCAGGGTTGTGGTATTAAAACCGAGTTCCCACAATCCCTTGTCGGCATATCCAAAACCAATATCAGGCCGTTCTTTTGTCCAGCCATCAATCGGTGCGAACAGCATTTTGTCCTTATCGGCACCGCGGACATATCCAAACTCTAACAATGCGCGCGTGCGCATAATACCGCCATTTAAAATCACATTGTTGTCGCCGGTATATTCAAATGCGTTCACACCTAATGATTCAACAATAAATTCCGCGCCGCGAAAATCGTACACGCGGCCGTCGCCGCTATCTTTATCGATATAAATACACGGTTGCGCACCGTCAATAGTCAACGTCATACCGCCAACAGTTATGCGACGACCATCCGTGCCGAATTTTTCGGGCAACGCACCGACATTTTTGTCGATTGAAAACACACTGCCATGCCGGGCTTTCACCACTACCCCACTAGGCAGACGATTAATATAGTCTTGGATTTGAGCAGATACCAAAGCTGCTTCTTCAGGCGTCTGCTTGTTGGTTTTCCACCAGCCGGACAATGCTTTGCCGCGTAAATCAGACGTTAATCCGTCCTCAATATAAAAAACGCCCTTTTCTAGGGCGATTTGAATATTGGCAGAAATTTGGCTTTGCCGGAATGCCGCCTGTTCTTCAGCAAGTTTCGAGGCCGTGTCAGATGAACTTAAAGCAGCTCCAACAGCTTTAGCCACCCCGTTTTCCGTAATGATTTTAATGCCTGTGTCTTTTCCGTTAGCCTTAAGAGTATTCTCTTCATCCACGGCTATTTCAACATCTTTTGCCGACTCCGCCGCCTGTTTAGCATCAGCTACACCGCGAGCCATAGCCAATAGGGCGATACTAAAATTATTTTGTGCCATCTTGATTTTCTCCAAGCAGTGATAAAATTTCTTTCAACATGTCATCTCCAACAATGCTATTTAAGGCCGTTTCCGCCGGTTCATTTAATGGAGTTTCTTTAAACGACTGCAACCACTCAGCAACAGTCTGATAGCCGGCTTCTTTAGCCAAAGACAACTGCACTTCCGCCAGTGTTGGCGCAGGCGCACCGCTATCGGCACCGGGCAAAGCCGCTGCAGAAAGGTTAAAAAACCAGTTTTTAAAATCCTCAAGCGACTTGCCGCTATTGCCCGGTGCCGACTGAAAAAGCGACAGTAAATCGGTATATATTGGCACGCCATCCACATAACCAACGATAACTTTAAAATTTTCAAGCATTTGTTGTTTCCCTCACTACATTAATCTCAATATCTTTGCTGTAATCCACTTCACCAGCCGCCGACGCCACCCTGATATCGACAATGTGCAAGCCGATTGCCAGCATTTCCGTTTTTGCCGCCGGAAGCTCGCAGATGATGCGTTGGTTAGCCGCATCGACCGCCGTATTAAGCAGCATCGATGATGCGGCACGATTAGCCGGACGAATGGCTGCTTTAGCCGTCGCACCGCTAAACGTCTTAATGATTTCTTCCGCCGACAAGTCAAAGTCGACAAAAAAGCGCAGGGTAGCCCCGCGCTTGATAGTGATTCGATCCATTACTCACCTCTTATCTGCTCGACCGCGCTACCATAAGCCTGCCACTCTGCCAGCGCGTCTCGTTGTGTATCGGCTACTTTTGCCATATCTCCATATTCTGCCGCGCACGCGCCGAATAACTGCCAGCCTCGGGCAGCTCCATCATCATCAGATGTGCGGGCGGTACCGGCGGCTTGGGATAGACTGTCGGCACGGCGTGTTGCGTATTGCTGCACGCGCTTACGCTCAACATCAAGAGCAGACACAGCAGCGGCGGTTTGGCGTTTTTCATACTCAATTTCCTTTTGTTTTTCTGCCAGTGCATCAGCAGCAGCGCGTTCCTTGGCGATTGCCGCTTCGGCAGCTTGGCGGGCTTGCTTATCAGCCGTTGCCTGCATCATGGCTGTTGCGTCTGCATGGCCTTGGCGGTACTGCGTCGCGCGGTCAATCCGCCAGCCGGCGGCCAAAAACAACAAAGCCGCTGCGACCAACAGCGGCCAGCGGTATTTGATTAACCAAGTCATTTTTTAGCCTTTCGCAACGCAGTTTCAAAAGCGATCGCGTAATCGGCAATCGCTGCGGCCTTATCCTGCCCGTTAATGATGCGGCGCGCGCCTACATACTCGGCACGATAAAGGCCGACATAATCCGATAGTTTCCGCCCGGTAAACCAGCCCTCAAGCATTCCCTCGCGCATGATGCGGGCGGCGATTAACGGGCGTAACGCAAGCTCTGGCTCTTGTAACAGATTAATGCCTAGTTTTTGCCCGGCCTTGGCGTAGTTTTCATACCATGTTAGCTGTACATAGCCGCGGCCGTAAAAAATCGCTGCCGTATCATTGTAGGGTTGGCGGCTCTCTTTTAATCGCTTGCCGTAATCACGCCCGCGACCCTTGCCGCGCTCCTCGATGGGCAGCATAGTAAAATCCGTCTCATGACAGGCGGTTGCCAGCATATAAGCTGCCTCGTTAATGCCGCAGCCGGTCACTGCGTCCAACAAGGCATTAAGGCCGTCAACTTGAGATTGCTTCAGGCCGCCACGAAACAAGCCGCGCACCTCGTTAAAAAACGCCGAACGATCAAGCGGTAACAGCTCTTTCGCCCCAAGCTCAATTTTAAGCAAGCTCCAAGTATGAGGGCCGACAATGCCGTCCGGCTTAAGGCGGTTGACCCGCTGAAAATCAACTACCGCCGCTTTGGTTTTCGCGCCGAAATGTCCGTCAATCACCAAGCCAAGCGCGTGCTGGATAGCGCGAACTTCTGCGCCCGTGCTGCCATATTTAGCCATTTTAAAACTCCCAAAAAGTAAGGCCGTCCATTTCAGACGGCCTGTTATTTAAAGCGGAATATGAGATAACGCCGCCAGCTCTGCGATAAAAAGTACACTGCCATACCGACGTTAATCACAATCTCAGACGGGTGATGTAATCCGCCTTGCATGAGGCTATGCCCAAGCACGCCCACCGCGCCGCCGCACAAAATAGCATGTGCCAAAAGCTCCGGCTGCCACACAGTCCACCGTCTGCGAGATAATCGGCAGACACAATGCACAAATATAACCGCCACCGCTGCCATATTGACCCATATTAAAAACATGCTCACTTGCCGCCCCCCATATAATCGATAAAACGGATAAAGCGGCCAACAACGGCAGCCCATATCTCTTTAACGCCGTCCGATAGCAGCGGCAAAAGCCAAGGCCACGCGCCACCGATAGCTACAGATACAAGAGGCTTAAATACTGACTCCTCATAGTCTGGGTTGCCCATATCAACATTAACAATCAGCCAACCCACCACAGCAGGGGAAAACGCTCCCGCTAACAGCGTGCTAGTGATGATTGTTGTAATGCCGTTAGTGCGGCTACCTGCCGCGCTTAGGCCGTGCATGATTGCCCCTGCGAATGCGCCTAAAATTAAGGCGTCCAGCGGCATTCCCATAAAAGTACCAACAATGCCCACTGCGCCAACATTGAGCGCGTAGGTTGCCGTGCTTGTAGTGTTTACAGGCATTTTCTACCTTTCTTTTCGAAGTTTGGCGGGTATAAAAATACCCGCCGAAGCGGGTTACTCTGATTCCATCACTAATTCACCACCAGCCAAAACAGACCCGCTTTCCGATTCTTCCAATTGGGCAGCAGCGATCTTATAAAACCAATTATCTAAATCTTCTCCACGCGGCGGAACCTGATTAATTTTAAGGATAATCCCCGTTGTCGATACCGGGCGGCGGCCGTTTTTATAAGCAGCCTCACTAAAATAAGTTGCAAAGCCAACTTCGGCATAGCTCACACTTCGATCAACATAAAAGTGCTTGATAACGTGATATTCAGATACCGCGCCTGTCGCTTCATCTTCAATTTGCTTTTTGATTGCAATAATTTTTTCAGACATATTTTTTCCTTTTAATAAAAATAAAACCGCCTTTCGGCGGCTGATTAATTGTAGTTAAACGTGATTGTTAAAAAATCAGGCACATTAGCCGTTATTCCTACCCCTTGACGCCACCCGTAAACCTCAACTCGGATAGTATGGCTACCAGTGCCAACCTTAAAAACCGGCAATGGAACAACACCAGTTTTGGGGTGACCGGCGGTAGCGTTAGAGCTATCCACGCCATCTAAACTTTCATATACTCTGCGCGGCCTAACTAAAACATCATCAAGATATAGTCTCACATAAGTATTTGTTGTAATGGCATTAGAGCCGCTCGCAGTTGCAAATGATTCAATGGTTTCAATTGCAGCGTATGCTGCCCTTGCATCCACTTTTTCAAAAACATAACTACATCGGTAATCGCTAGTAGTTCCGTATCGATATGTTATTTCTCCTCTTCTAACGGTAATCTGTTCAACTAAAAATCCCTCTATCTTATCTGCCCTAATCACCCCCTCAAATCGACCATTTCGAGCATATAAATCACCTGCTTCATTTACAGTGAATGCCCCGTTACCATTATTGATAGTCGTACTATTCAGGCGTCCGGCATTAATGGTTGGCGCATCCAAAATCGGCGTAGTGATTTTCTGATTTGCCGCGATATGGCGCGCCAAAATGCTATCCGTGGCAATAAAATCACCGTCCAATGCCATTTGCGCCCCACCGCCGGCCTTAGTAGTCACTACGAACGGCGGGCTGATTGCCTTGCTGCTAGGGTTCACAAGTGCCAGCTTATCCGCATACAGCAAGATTTGACTGTCGCCAGTCTGTCCATCAGCACCAAGAGCGAGGCCGCTCGCCACTTTCCGCCCGCCGCTGATTGTTTCAACTTTGAGCGTGTACATGGACTGTACTTTGCCGTCCACGGTAGCTATGGCACTACTATTTTGACTAATGCTTGATTCCGCACTGCCGACCCGGGCCGTCAATCCGGATAGCTGCGTAACCGTTGCCTGATCTTTGGCAGCCTGTGCTGCTTTATAATCAGTTAATGAGGCATCAACAGCAGATACGGCTACATCTAAATCTTCAGGCGTAGCAGACCAGTCCGTTGCCACACCACCCCGCTCAAGCTTAACCGAATGAAAGGCGAACCAATCGGAAGAAGCAAACGTACCATTGGCTGCAATCAGCAGCCGCACCGTGTTACTGGTAAAAGGTGCAGTAAACGTCAACTTAACTCGGTTCCCTAAGCTTGCCGTAATCGGAATTCTATCTAGCCTATGATTTACACCCTCCGCACTATCACGCATTAAATACACATAATTCATGCCTGTTGCCTGGAACCCTGCGGTACCTTGAATATTCATGGATAAAGTGTATTCAACTCCGGCGACCAGCTTGGTTTTTCCTCCGCCAACAACCTGCACCGTGCCAATCTGTGCCACACCATCCGTTTTAACGCCTATGCGGATTAAACGGCGGCCACGAAAAACCGACGACGATAAAGCAGCCGCGCCTGACCAAGCCAGCGGGCTAGTGTACTCACTATCCACCAGCAGGTTTACACCGCCAATATTGTTCAGGCTGGCCGTCAGTGCGTTAAGCTGACTGGCCGTCGCGCGGTCTTTTTCGGCTACGGTTTGCTGTAAAGCAGTGATTCTGGAATCAGTGACAATGCTTAACCGTTGCGCTTCTGCAATTGCTGCATTTTTCGCGGCTTCTGCCTTTTCAGCCGCTCCCGCCACAGTTTCTTGCCTAGTCCAGCCGCCCCATGTAGTACCGTCCACGCCGACGCGCTGCCAAACTAAACCACTATTACTTGATACCGCCCGTTGCGTAACATGAGCCGATGTGCCATAAGCATTAGTTGTTATTACGGTTACCCATCCGAAATTTCCAATGCCTAACCGACCGGCATCAGCAAGCATCTTATAGTCGCCCCTGGCCTTGGCCGCGTACCACGACGGATTTCTTTCATCTAAATTAACGCTGTTATTAACATATTCAACATTGTTTAGACTATCCGCATAACCTCGCCATTCAGCCTGTAATGCCGTACGGGCAATTGCCGCCACTTGGCTGGCATCTGCTTTAGATTCACGCAAATCAGTAATACTGCTTTCGGCATTTCCAACCCGCCCTTTTAAAGCATTGGTTTCGGCTACTTGCGCGTTATCGGCGGCAGTTCTTGCCAATACCTCTTGTGTGATGTCGCTCTCCGCGCTTGCTACTCGCGATGCAAGCGTCTGACGGGCCGATGCTTCCGCCGCATCTCCATCTGCCCGGGCTTTCTTTTCTGCTTCCAATCCCGCAGCAGTTTGACCTTGAGCCGCCGTAACCGTGCTAATCTGCTGCGCCTGTTGGTTATTCACGGTCTCAACCGCAGATACGCGTGTGCCGATTTCCGAGGCCTTAGCAGTCAAGTCAGATGCAGCCTTGTTCGCCGTGGCGCGTATTTCGGCTGCGCGAATTGCCGCTTCTTTAGCCGTTTCCGTCTGCGCTGTTGCCGACATATCGCTGTTGAGTGATTCAATCAGGCTTTGGCTTAATGCAGATTTAGTAATCGCCCCCTGAATCTGCTGCACAATCGGGGCAGGATTATTATCCGCCTGACCTTGTACGGCGGCAGTAAACTCGCCCGCATTACCCGCCGCATCAACAATGCGCACCCAAAAATAAAAGACGTCGGAAATTCCGACGCCTGTCAGGGTGTAGTGATTCTGCGGATAAGGCAGCGATACCAGCTTAGTGGCCGTCTGAATATCGTTTGTTTGGCTATACCAAACTTCAGAGGTCAGACTTGATACTACCGTTTGCGGCAATACCCAATCCAAGCCAATGGCGAATGTTTTCGGGATAGCGCGCAAACCGGTTACGGAATAATTAATACTCCACGCCTTAACCAATGGCTCAGACAGCACGCCGCGGGCGTTTCTGCCGCGTATTTCAGCCTTGTAATCGCCGTTTGGCAGGTTTTCAAGGCGGATTTCAGCCGTTTGAGCATCAGGCGTATGACGGTAAAGCTGCCCATTTCGATAAATTTTAATATCGTAGGTCAGCACTTGGCCGCTGGCAGTCAGGTTATCCCAACTAAGCACAACCGCATTACCGTCTGTTGCCAAATCACCATTAATCAATACCGGCTCTACGTTATGCAGAGTTGTGATTTCACGATCAAAGCTCGCCCATTTGTCTACCGCTGCGTATTTTTTCGGATCATGCAGCAAAGCGGAAATGGTGTAAGTACCTTCTTCCGTATTTTCTTTAATGCCAATCGCACGGTATAAGCGCGGCTTGACTTTACCGCTCAATGCCCAGCCGGTCTGTACTGATACGCCGACTGCCGATTCAAGCACTACCTGATTGGCAGCCGGCTGCTGTACTACTTTGGTAGATTTCAGGCCATCCGCATCACTGTAATAAAACAGCGCGCCTACACTATCAATAACATCTCGGTCTAGTGTAACGGTCGTCCCGTCCACAGCTTGCACGCGGCCAGACAGCTCGGCTCCTGCGTAATGGTTGTCCATCACCTGCACGATGTCGTAAGGCAGATGTTTCAGACCATCACGGCCTACCTCAAAAGACACCATGTTTTGCTGGCGCAATTCTGTTTGCAACACCCACGCACCAAAGCGGGCAGCCTGCCCGCGAGAATCGCAACCAAAAGCGGTTATTTGCTTAATGTTTAGGCCATAGCGGGCAATGGCATCATTATCAGCCACATACTCGGTTTTCGTCCGATAGCTATCGTTTTTATCGACATACTGGACGTGTACGGCAGTATGGATAGATTTATAAGCCGCGCCGGAATAAGTAAACAAGCCGTCTTTAACGTTACTGTTGTTATACAAGGCCACCGGATCGGCGTCGGCATCCATTACCACAGATACTTGATTGCCGTTCCATAGCGGCAAACCTGTAAACACGCTGGCAAGGTTCGTTAAAAACTCGCCCGCCTGCGTAACGTCAGTAATGTAGGCATTGCAGACAAAACGCGGTTCTTTCCCGCCAAAACCATCATCCACCAATTCATCGCAGTATTTGGCTACCTGATACAACGCCCATTTATCGACATCGGCCAATTTCAGACGGCGTGCCAGCGTGCTAAAACGCGCTTGAGTAAGCACGTCATAAAACACCCATGCCGGATTGTTCGTCCACGCGGTTTTAAAGCTGCCATCCCAAGTACCGCCGCTGTAAGTACGGGTTTCCGGGTCGTAATTACTCGGCACTTTTACCAAACGACCTTTAAGCAGATAGTTTCGGCGCGGAACATTGTTACCGAACTGATCCGAATCAATCGCCAGTGCAGCAAAGGCAGTGTGCGGGTAGCTCAACTTGGCATCGATAATTTCAACGTAAGATGCGAAAAAGGTGTTATTACTGATTTTATCGGTTGTGCTGTCCGCAGTAACCCGTACTACGCGGATATTAAACGGCACGGGCGGAAGTTTGTTAAACAGCACGTCTTGATAATATGCGCCGCTGCCCTTTTCCTTAAAAGTAACCGTTTTGGCCGCAACTACCCCGCTATTGCCCACCAGCTCAATGCGCAATTGGGTAGTGGCCGCCACCGAATCGCCGTTATCTTTTACGCGCACATTCCGATCAACGCCTACGGTTACGCGCAACCGGTTAACCAAATCATCCGATACCGCACGCACAACGGGCGTTGCTTTTTTCACCGATGTTGATACGGGTACAGTACGCTCCGATGCGTCAAAGCCCGGAACATAAGTTTGATCCTGGGTACCGCGCTGGAAAAAGCCGACAATACCCTTGAAGTTGTAGCTGTTGTCGGCATTCTGCACGGGCGTATCATCTAAAAACACGCTTTTAAAAGGCGCACTATCCCCGTTAGCAAAACCCGATACAACACCCTCTGAAATCGCATCAATAATCCGCAACGATTGCGCGCTTGATAAGGTATTTGGTGCTTCGTACGGCGTTGATCCGCCGCCGCCTGATTGTCCACCCATCTCTACACTCCTACTTTACTGTGTACGACGCCTGATAGTTTCTAGCGCGCACGCTGTCGTCATTAAAATCGGTTTCGTATTTCTGCCCGTTCGGTGCAGTTGCCGCCACGCCGCGGGTATATGTTTTTTCCATGCCAAGGGTTAAGTCCACCGCCAGCGGGTCATTACCGGTAGCATCTACCCCCGCCGCCTCGGCCACCATCTTCACAACGCTGTTGCCCGTGCTGATGGATTTGCTGTCAGCTCCCGTTTGTATGCGGCGCGATTCAACGCCCTGCGAAATGACGCGGCTGCCGCAATAGCAAATTCCATAGGCCAGCGGTACCGGCCTGCCTTGAGCCGCCGTATTACTCAAGTTTGAAAATGATGTGTTTCGGCTTGATTCAGCACCGCTACTCGAATCAAAATCAGGCTGCTTAGTCAGCATTTGGGCAACGCCGCCAAGAACCATGCCTACCCCTGCGCTTACTAATACTTGACCGCCATAAGCCCATGTAAAATAACCTACAACAATTAAAACAACCCCGATAATCGTTTGTAATGCGCCATTCCTGCCTGCACCGGCCACACGCGGCACAATATGCAACACGCCCGAATCAGGCTGTTTGAAAGTATCCCGAATGCTATCTTCACTGTGGTCTTGACGCTTAAACCGCACCTGATACACACCATTGCGGATATATTCGCGCAAACCATCAATCTGGGTGAAAAGCGCATGCAACGCTTCTGCCGGGCTTTCCGCATGCAAATTAAAACGGCGGCCATACTGTCGTAGGTCGCCGTACAAACATACTGTAATCATTCCAATACCTCATGTGCTAAATGCTAAATCATTTTCAACTGCCCGAATCATTTCCGGCTGCCAATCAGGGCAACGCCAAATAGAATGCGTACAATCCCGCCAATAGCCGTTATAAGGTTCGCGGCGGCTTAAATGGTTGTAGGCATGGTGCAGAATTTCACCATGCCCTAGGTAAAACGCGGCATGGTTTGCTTGTCCGCCCAATGCCGTCAACACCACATCGCCCGGCTGTAAATCGGCAATATCAGGCACGCGCTTAAAGCCAATCGCTTCAAGATGCTTTTCCCAATATCCGGCAGCTGCGTCAGCGTCCATTTCCGTACGGGCATGATCGGGCAAGTCGATACCGGCCAACATAAAAGCATCGCGCACCAATGTTCCGCAATCCGCCTTGCCGTAATCGAACAAGCGACCGCGCAAGTGCGGGCAGCAGCGGAATATCTTCACTTCGCTGCCGACAACCAATACCCAATCTACACCGCTGCCGATTTGCATTTGCCGGTCAGCCCCTGATAAAAAAGGTTCGCCGTTCGGGTGTGAATGCGCCACCGCCACAATCTCGCCCATTTCGGCAGCCGCCAACCACTCGTCCGCCGATATCTCAAAAGTTTCAGCCGGATTTTCCGCCGTGTTTTCACAAGCTACATAAATCTGCTTTCTCCCTGCCATAACGATCAGGCCGCAAGATTCATTAGGAGCCGCCTCTTCCGCATGGCGGCGGATTTGCTCAACTGTTTTTTTCGTTAAATTAATCATGTAGTCACCTTGTCCGAACTTGGGAAACCGCCAAACGGCAGCACGGCTACCGCACCGAAACGCGCACGGCAGCCGGTTAATGTGCCGCTGCAAGCATCTTTGGCAGGGTCTCTTGTGGGCATATCGAAACGGTCTGCAACCGCCCGCCCGGTATAACCGCAACCCTCACCCCGATACTGCCAGCAGCAAATGTTTGCCAACATAATCCGTGCCGGGATAATCGCGCCGTCTGCTTCAGACGGCATTGCCAATTCAAACGTTGCAACTTCCGCCGTCATGCTCGCCAGTCGCTCGACTACAAACTTACTTACGACTTCCTGCGTCGGATCGGCAGCCGTGTTGCCCGCCTGAAAATTCACGGCATCTAAAAACTTGGCGCACACTTGCCGCCGGATAACGGTAACGCCGACAAACTGATTAAACCGCTCTGCCGCTCCAGTTACAAAGCCAAGCAGATTGGATACCGTTAGCGTTGGCCGGTTGCCCGCGCCTTGAGATGACAACTCAAAACCGTCTGCCTTGATTGGGTACGGATCATACGCCTGCCCCTGCCAAACAACCGCGGTTCCCTTTTCGTTCATGTGGTTACAGAAATAAAAGACCTCGCCGCCAAGCTCCCGAAAATCTACCTGCCACAAATCAAGCAAAGCGTCTTGCTCACTGCTTGAAAGCGTTTTAATCATCTCGCCAGACATCTGCGCTATTCTCGGGTTCATGCGAGTACCTCCTTAAAAGTAAAGCTGATTTTCCAAACATCCGCGCCCTGCGGCGTCGTGTTGTAGCCGTCTACGGTAACGCGTAAATCAGCCGCACCATCACGCCGCCATATAAACGATTTCACCCCTGCACGGGCATTTAAAAATGCTTCAATCGCATCGATTTCTGCTTTGTAACCGACTTTCGATACCTGCCAGCTTTCGGTTTTCTTCCGCAATCCCTTGGCCTGCCGTTGCTCGTAACCATCGCCAAACTGCACGGTTCTGACAGCAAACTTCACCTCTCGGCTGGTACCGGATATATCTACCGGCCATTCAAAAATATCGCTCATAATTTTTTCCAAGAAATGCAAAAGCCCCGCGTTTGCGGGGCTTTAAAAAGTGATGCCAACTAAAAAATGAAATACGCTACTATGCTACAAATGATGGCAGCGGTTATTCTGCCGGAAAACCGGAATTTATCCCTTGCTTCCCATTTTGAAGCTCCGGTTAATTCCCGGTAAATATACATTCCGCCGTAATAAACGGTATAGTCAATAATAATAAACAAAACACACAATTTCAATAAATTAAACAATGGAGCCATTACTATTTCAATCATTACTTTATCCCCCACTTAAAACTAAATAAACCAGTGCAATACCAGATAAAACTATTAATGCTCTTAATAGCCTATTCATTACCTTATTCACTTTTGGCGGGTGCGTTTTGGCGTACTTTTCTCTATGCCGTTCAGCCAAAACCTGTTGCCGTTGCCTTTTGGCATTTTCCAAGAAAAAATCTTCGCGCTCTTGCTGCTGCCGCTGCTTCTGTTCGTTCGACGATATATCGTTTTCGCAAGCGAAAATCTTAACCAACCTAGTCGGCTGATATGTACCTTGCTCTATTCCAAGCCGCCGATAAATGGCCTTAGCTTTGTTTTTAACACCAACCTTGCCATTTAGGTACAGGGCATCGGTGTATGCCTGTAAGGCTTCTTCATCCTTGCCTAGCTTTTCCAGCAGCTCGCCTTTTACGCGTAATGCACTGGCTCCCCATGTTTTGCCATGATATTCATGTATCAGCTTGTTAAAGGCTCTATCCATCGCATCGCACATTTTCTGCATGGCTTCAGGGCTATAGTCATATTCTTGCAGATACCAATCAGCGCTATAAATTAAATCCGTGCCGGCCTCTTCCAGCATCTTTTGCAGGTATGCCCTACGCTCAACCAACTTTCCGGCAAAGTCTAATTCAAAAAGGCCGTACTGATATTTGGCAAATAGTCGGTCATCATCTGTAAACTGGAAGGACTGTATAAATCCGCCCTCTGTATAGCCCTCAAAGATTTGCTCACCACAAGGCAGGCTGAAAATAAAGGTTTTGCCCGAATCTTCGTGCGAGCTATTGGCAAAGTTTGCTACCCAGTATTTACCTGAACCGGACAAGCAATGTTCCAATATCAACGCACCGAATGTTGTTTTAAAAACAACCTTGCTGCCGTCTTTTATCGTAACGTGCGTTTGTAGCCTTTTCCCAATTGTTTTAATGTTGACTTTTAATGGCATTTTTTATACATATTCATAAGGTGAGTAACTATGTATGTTAATGCAATATTTATTTTTTTGGAATATGTAAGATAGTTATTTGTAGAACTGTGCAATAGCTGCTAATAAAGCCGCCATCCCAGTCAAGGTGGCAAATATGATTGCTGCATTTGCCAGTCGCTTACCGACAATTCCTGCATCTTTAGCATTCATCTTTCCATCTACCTTTACTTGATGTTTTGGTTTATAATTCATCTATGATTTTCCCTTAGTTCAGTAAGGTTAAATACAGAAACCCCGCAAGACCTGCCCAAGTCTGCGGGGTTTTGCTTTGGTCTATGCCGCTATGGTGGCACACCAAAAATCCGTGATGTGCATCTTTTGAAACTCACCATAACGACACCAAATTTCTTTATTCATCAACCACGATAATATTTACCTCCCGGCCTCGCGATATTGCTGTAAGCCCACTCTTCAATTTGTCCTTTAACAAAAGATGCCAATGCCTTGCCGGTTTCTATGTCACTTTGAACATCAGATTCCGCCGAGCCGTCTCGGTTTACGGTAACGTTTATCACGGTGTTGCCGCCCAATCCCTGCCCTTTAGCAGATGGCTGCCCGACAATTCCGCCACTCGCGTAACCGCGCAAACGCATAGCTTCAACACGATCAACACCGCCGAAACGCCGCACATCTTCTTGCGAGAAAACCACTTCGCCACGATGCACGATACCTGCCGGCTCGTACTTTCCGCCCGGCCCTGTATAGCCACCGTCGGAATATGTTCCGCCGACTTTGATAGATGACCAATGCCCGCCGCCGCCGGCATCAAAGTAACCACTTCCACCGATTGCGGCTTGTAAAGCTCGAACCAAGGCCATGCGGATCAACATACGGGATAAATCTTTTAGTATGCTGGCCGTCATGTCTTTAAAGCTAAGTTTCCCAGATGTCGCGAAATCAACTAAAGCGTTTTCCATCGTACCTAGAGAGCCGACAACCATATCTTCAACCTGTTTGCGAACCGTTCCGATTTGGTTTTGATAACTCACAATTCCATCCATCGCGCCGCCCAAATAGTCATTCGGGTCTTTCATCTGATCAGGCTTTGGAAGTTTCAATACAGCTAACTGGTACTGCTCCGCACTGATTTTTCCCTCTTCCCATGCCTGCGACAACATAGCAACTTTCACCTGATATTCTTCAATAGCTTTACTACCGGTGATTTGCTCGATCAGCTCTTTATATTTTTCAGCCACCTCGTTTTTCTTCACCGCTTCATCACGGATTTTGGCCTCGTTTAGCATGGCTTCTTGCTGTTTAGGCGACAAATCGGCATACATACCTACTTTGATTTGCGCTTCAAGGCGGGCATACTCGGTTTTCACACCCAACGTAGCGACTTCTTCGCGCATCTTTAAGAGATATGCGTCATACTGCCGCTGCACCATCTCCATTTTTGTCTTAGCCTCATCCTCGCGCTCTCGACGCTTGGCTTGGACTTGGCTCATTTCATCAGATGCTGCCTGTGTGCCGACAACCTTGCGAAAATCCCGCAAATTGCCTTTTGCATCACGGTTTTCAATATGGGCATGAGGGCCGCTACTGGTTCCGCTATTCCCGGACAACGCTACAACTTCTCCCGCCTTAACACGTTGGCCGCTCTTGGCTAGAAACTCGCTCAAATGGCCGTACAAGCTGCTGCTGCCGTCGTCATACTGGATTTTCACATACAGACCATAGCCGCTCTTACCGCCGTTCTGCATGTGTGTTGTAACCGTTCCGTCTGCCATTGCTTTTAACGGCGTACCTACCGGCATCGCGACATCTACACCCCGGTGATTGGTCGATGCGCCTTTAATACCGGTATTGCGCGCACCCATGCCGCTGCTGATACGGTAATTACCGCTATAAGGCGATTGATAGGCGGTTTTTTCTAAAATCTTCCGCTGCTTTTCAAGCTCGGCAGTTCGGGTTTTGGTTTGTTTTGTCGCTGCCCTTTCCGATTCATTCCGCTGCTTTTCGATATTAGCGATTTCAGACTGCACCTTTAAGGCAGCTTCGGCTTCTTTCCATGCCTTAAACCTAGCCATAAATACAGCATGATCGCCGCCACCAACCGCCGCCGTCTCTGCCTCGGCCATACGCTTGGCAACCGTTTGAGGTACGTTGTGCTGCTTCATCAATTCCAACACTCGGGCATTGTTTCGGTCAGCACTCGCCCAACGGTCAAATAGCTTTTGTGTTTCCTCGTGGGCAGCCTTAACCTTTGCAGCATAGTCGTCCAGTTTGTTAGCCAAGCCGTCAACACCGGCACCCGCCTTGCCGGCGGCATTCTGCATGTCGGATATTTCGCCGTTCAGATATTTTTGCTGTGTTTTTAAGTCCTCTGCGCTTACTCGGCCTTTATCATAGGCACTCGCCAGCTCCATCACTTTCGCACGGGTCTTTTCAGAGCTAACGCCATGATTCAACATGGCGGCGTCTAGATCATCAATGGCGATCTTGCCGTCTAAAAACTGCTTAATCACACCATCAAGCGGCTTGTTATGCTCCCATCCGCCACTTAATCGTTTACGCAATGTTTCCATTGCTTCAGAAACTTCTTCTGCAGCTTTGCCAACTTCCTCAAGCTTAAGTTCCTTGCCGCGCTTATCTAGCTTATCAAACTCTTTTTGTAACTCTTTCAAAGCCGGATTGGTACGACTATCAATCTTTGCCGCCAAATCTTCATTGCTATCCACAAAATGATCGTAAGCGGCGGCGGCGCCAAAAACAGCCAATGCTATACCGGCGGGGCCGGTTAATGCGGCTTGCACTGCAACCAATGCGCCGCGCATCGTAAATAGTGCCGTACTCGCACCGCCGGCAGCCGCCGTAACTGCAACCAAGCGCGGGGCAAGCATTGCTAATCCGCCGGCAGTTGCGCCAAGTGCCAGCGCGTTAATATTGCCAGCCAACAACGAAATACCGGCAGCCAAAACAGATGATGCACCGGTGGCCTTATCCATCTCACCAACCCACTTAGTAAGAGCATCGCCGAACATTGCAAACGATTGACTTACTGCCGCCGTGGTTTTAGCAAAATCAGAATCTACCGATGACGACACGCTTAATAACGCTTGTGTTACCGTTTCTGCTGTTAACTTGCCATCAGCCGCCATTGCCCGCAGCTCGCCACGGGTAACGCCAAGACCTTTTGCCAATGCATCCATAACCGCAGGCGTTTGCTCTGCCATTGAGTTAAACTCGTCGCCACGCAACACGCCACTTGCCAACGCTTGACCAAACTGGAACAAGGCAGCTTCCGCACCAGCGGCCGAAGCACCTGACATCGCAACGGCCTTGTTAACAGTTTCAGTAACCCGCGCGACATCTTTCATTGACAGATTCAGCTTATCCGCATTCTGTGCAAATCGCTGATACACCTGAACCGTTCCATCCCACGATCCGCGCGTACGCTGTGCAATCTTGTAGGTTTCGTCTATCGCCGCATTCAGCTCTTCCGTTGAATCGGTAACAAGACGCAAGCGGTTTTGTAATCCGGTATAAGCATCCGCCCGGGCAATACCGTTCTGTACCAATTGGAATGACAAATAAGACGCAGCAAGCTGCTTTACAGACCGTGCCATCGCGTCCAGCTTACCGGTTTGCGCATAGGCATCTTCGCCAAGCTGCCGAACCTTGGCAGATGATATTTGTCCGTTTTCAGTCAGCCCTTGCAGCTCTTTTTTCAAGCGCGCAATTGCCCGTTCGGCATGTTCCGCGCTGATTTCCACTACTAAGCGTGATTTCTGTTCGGCCATATTCCAACTCCAATAAAAAAGCCGTCTGAAAAATAATCAGACGGCCTACTTCAAGGCATAAATCAAAGGTGTAACCATCAAAGCAAGCAACCCTGAGGCTACCAACAACACGGCAATGCCAATGCAAGCGCGGACAAATGGGCTTGTGTACATTTCCAATTTCATACCCTCCCTAGGGTGCAATTCCATTTTTGTTTTGCTATAATCTTTCCTATTCATTGACTTACTCGTATTAAGTTAATGTAGAAAAGCCCTGAAAGATTCCCGCCTTTCAGGGCTTTTTGCTATCTGTTATCCATAAAAAAGCCGCCTGTTTCAGACGGCGTAAAAAACCCCGCATCAGCGGGGTTTTAATAAACCAATATTAGGCTACTAGGCAGTTTTATTTGATTCATCACATGCTTTTTTCAAGCTATTCAAATCCTGCATACCCATTTGGCAATGATATTGATGTGTTTTTAACTCTGCCTGCCCCACATCTTTTTCCAAATGGTAATCAGCAAGAATTCGCTTGGTAATAGCTGCTTTCAAAATATGCCCAACAGCTTTTGCCCTGCGATCTTGATGCCCTTCAAAAAAATCACGCACCTGTTTATGCTTACTTTCACCACCGTTAAAGCAGAAGCCATTTTGTTCTGCCCATTCAAGTGCATCATGATACAAAGCATAATAAGCTGCATGAATACCACAACGGCGTGCAACTTCATCGGACGCATTAGACTGCTTTTTGGAAAAATCAATTAGGTCTGAAGGCTTAATCATGATTAAGCCTCAATTGGCAAAATATTGACAACAAAATTGCTTAAATCAATACCTTTCTCATTAGCAAAATCAGCTAATACATTATCGCATTCGTATTGATATTGTGCGATTTCTTCCGGTTCTTGGCCATCAAGCAGAACTGAATAAACATGGAAATTCTCACCATCTTCACAAAGATGAGAAGTTTCTATATGGTTAAGGCGCTTATGAATACCTTTACTGTGCAGAAAAGACAAAATCTGTGCAATCAAACCAGTAAGCTCTTGCTCCTTCATGGAGAAATCCTCCAAACTTTTTAGAGTTGCCCGCTCAGCAGTATCAGGAACTTCGTTGAGCTTTTGCAACAACTCTATGGCTGTTTGCCCTTTTTTATAAAAACCAAGCCTCGCAGCATGGGATATCATACATCTAAGTTGGAATGGGTTGCTAGGATCTACCGTCTCGAATGCAGCCTCAAAAGCCCTTCCCGCTTCATGATATTGACCAACATATTTAAATGCCGTCATAAAATTCATATGCGTAATAAGGCAATCATTAAGATAGTGTTGCGCTTGTCGATAGCGCGATGCGATTTCATCAGGCTTATTTTCCAAGCCGGTAATCAGCCCATAAAGCACATGCCCCAAACCAACGCTCTCAGAAAAAACACTCTTAATAACGTCTTGTTTTAAGCGTTGTATTTGAAGCGGCAAAACCGGCTTATCTTGCTCGTATAGCGCCTCAATTTTTCTAAATAATTCTTCAGATTTCGTTTTTGGCTGTATCATAGTTTAGCTATCTTAACCGTTAAAGCTATACTTGTAAACTTTCATAGCAAACCCCGCTTTCACGGGGTCTTTGCCTTATTTAGTTAGTCTTTTCCAGCCGTGCGTTACTTGGCCGGAAAGACTGCATTTCGGTGATTTTTCCTGTTTGCACTTTGATAAAGTAGACTTCTTCGTTGTCGTCAAACTGCTTAATGTTCAGGTTTAGGGTGTACTTCACGCGCCGTCCGTTGACAACCTCAAAGTTTGGCTTTGGTTCGCGTGGTTCAGGCTTTGGCTCCGGTGTAAATAGTTCGGGCGCATTGTCGATACTGTTCAGATACCTTATGGCCGTGTGGTACATCGAAAACGGTATGTTGTGGTAGCTATCCACGCCTAAGTAATCATGCAAGCCGTGATACACTTTTTGCCAGCTTTCGCCCGTGCGGCTGCATCTTGCCAATACCGCCTTGCTGATTTGTGCCGCCTGTTCCTCGCCGATAATGTGCGGCAACTGAACCGGCTGCGCTTCCAACTGCTTAATCTTCTCGGCCATTGCATTAAAGGCTTCGATATAGGCTACTTTAATAGCCATTGCATCTTTACCCGTGAAGCCCATCACCAAGAGCATAAAGCCGTCTTTGGTTAGTTCGTAGGCTCTAGTTGTATAATGCCCATTGCCAAGGTTGCTTTTTACTTTTTTCTCTAGCGGCGCAAAATTGCGCTTCTCGAAAGAATCAACGACTTGCGTGCGAATTTCATCAATTTTACGCAAAACGTCTTTATGGTTTTTGCCAAACGCTTTGGCGATAAATTCACTTGTAGTGATCGGGGTGGAATGATGGATTTGCACGAATTGTGCAAAGTCGATACTGATTGCGTTCATGATGTTTCCTTTACATATCTACGAAATTTACCCAAATGGGCGGCCAAGAGGTTCGTAGCCCTGTAAAAGAAGGGTGGAGTTATTTCCCCTGTGGGGTATTTTATTCCTCGCCCTCTCGGCCATAAAGGAAACGGTCATGATATTGAGGAGAGAGAACCATGACACATTATCTATGGACGCAAAAAAATCACGCTTACGGGGTGATTACCGCTTTTACATAAGGCTACGACACCTCATGCGCGCAATATACCCAATCTTTTTATTTTATGCAATAAAAAATCCGCACTAGGCGGATTGGGCGGTCGAGAGGTTCGAAAGCCCCCCACAAGATAGGCTGGAGTTATTCCCCCTGTTACGGGGTGTTGTATTCCTCACCCTCTCGACCAAAAGTGTATAAATTTACCTTCTTCGGCTTGGCCTGCTTCGCGTATGAGGTTTAACGTAAGTTCCATCCTTACGATAATAGCCTTTTACTCTAACAGGTTTATAAGTGCTACCTTCATAAGTAGATGATGACCAAGTTCCTGAAGACCAGCCAGTATCCACTTGATGAGGCGTAGTATTATAAGAATTATGGCTACATGCATTTAATAGAAATAATATTGGCAACGCAATGGCTATTAAAAATTTATTCATTTTATGACAACCTTACTTATTAACCATACTAGAATCGTAGTAAATACGTGTGCCATTTCTACAATCTACAAAACTAACAATTCGATGCGGATATAAGCTTCTTTCCGAAAATGCTACAAATTCAACTACATCACATTTCCCTGATCGTGCTGCATACGCTGCCGCAGCTTTATCATTGGCAATAATTCTTTTAACTCCATCTGCCCCCCATTTCGCATATAGCTTTGGAAAGGCTGATTCCGGGTATGAACCTATTGCATTATCCTTAACAATGCCAGATGTGGAACGCGTTCCACAAGAATATAAACCGTATGTCAGCAACAACCCTAAAATTAATATTGTCCAGCCTACATTGGCAATGGACTTATCCTCAGGTTTAGCATTTTCCAAATTTATTTTAATGATTCCCAAAAAGTCATCATTATTTTCAATAGTAAGCGTCTTATACTTTTTCAACGACAAAACGATGTTCCCATCGCTAGAAATCGAATAGCCAACAACATCAGTAGCCAGTCGAATGCTCTTTTTATCAGCCTTTATCATAATGTTGTTGTATTCATATTCACCTGCTGCCAACTCACCCGAAATCACTGTTATTTTCTTCATCTCGCCCCCATTTGTTAAAGTGAGTAAAGCTAAATTTTAATACAATTGGGTAAGTTTTGGAATAGACGGTTACGTTACAACCGCCCCCTATTCTTTCCATGCGCGAATAATCTCTGGCAACCGCCAAATCAATATCAAGCACCCGCAAGCCAATGCAACTGAAAATAATCCATATTCCACAATTAACTCCTTGATGGAATTAAAATATATGTTACAATCCATACAACTATTCAATCTTTCTGTGTCAAAGGTTTGAATACAGAAATACCCGAAAGCTGCGAACTTTCGGGTATTTTGCTATGAAACTAAAATAGACTTTATTTTTTCCGCATACGGGCAAGCTCCACGTCGTCAATAGCGAAAATCACACGGTTCAGAATGCTTCTGCTTACCGGCATATCCTCGCATTCAGCGAAAGCGGTAATATCAACCAAGCGCAACGGTAGAGCTATACCCTGCTCATACCGGCGCGCCCGGCTGATTTGCTCAAAAGCGAAAAAAAACCAATCGGCAAGATACGAGTATTCAGGCTGCTTCGGCGGCTCCATGTTGAGATACTCGTAAACCTTGCGTTTTTTTAGGCTTTGGAAACCACCGGTTTGCCATTTGTACCATTCAACGGCTTTTTTACCAGTTCGTCCCGGTCTTTATAGGCTTCAGCCTGAATTGCCTCAGCTTGCTCTTTAATCCACGCCCACAGCACCAAGCCGATTTGTGTTTTAGTCAATACTTCGTAGGCGGTTTCCGGGCTGTATTTAATGGCATTGCCATCTGCATCTTCAACACCATCCCAATCTACCAGCAGATAACGGGCAACGGCTTCGGCGTCTTTTTCCAAAAACGGGCGGGCGTCATCGGCGATATTATCAATCGTTACGCCATCAGCACGGGTTCCGATTTGATTGCGCTCGACCGCTACTTGGTAACGGCTATCTTCGATCGGTTTAATCAAAAAGCGGGCAAGTGTTTCGTCGCCATCTTTATAATCTACCCAGCGGGCTTCGATTTCCTGTTTCTTCTTCAGCTTTAAGGCCATGTTTTACTCCAAAATTAAAGCCCCGCCGATTAAGGCAGGGCTATCAGGTTATGCGGTAACGCGCTTGAGGATCGGCGATTGGTCTTGGACGGTGTATTCAAATTGCGTAGTCAGCAATTCTTCCGCTCCACCACTCGGCAGCGAACCGTTAATCGTTACAACTGGTAGGCTTAATTCATAACGATTGCCGGCACCGTCGCCAAACGGGATTTTCAGGGCAATTTTACCGTTGTTGAATTTCTTCTCGTACAGCTCGGCTGCTTTCGTACTCCAAGCCACGGTAAACGATCCGGTTACTTTGGCCTTGCCCTCAAGCTGCTTGCCAACTGCCAAGCCGCTGCCTAGGCAACGTTGCACCTGCAAGCCGTTATCCAAGTTAAAGCTGAATGCGGTTACACAGGCAACACCTTTCAGTGATTGGCCGTCAACAGTCAGCTCACCAACACCCACATTGGTAAATTCTTCATTCAGCACGGGCGGCGTAATAGTTCCGGCCGGCACGCTATTAGCTTGCGAACGATTCAGCCCGGCCATGCCGAAAGTCATCGTTACCAAGCCCTCTTCTGGAATTTCCAATGCGAAATTGGCAACATGTAAGCCGGTAAATGTTTGGTAGTTGGCAATGTCCGTATAACCGCGCACTGCGCTGAATGTTTTTCGGATAGAACCGATTGCAAGCGTTTCAGACGACCAATTATTAAAAAACGCCGCTGCCAACAAATCATCATAAGTGGCGAATGCCGCGTTTACCTGAATATCGCCGGCCACTTCCATACTTGTCGGCAAGCCGCCGCGGCCCAATCGACCATCTGCGATTGTGTCCGAATCAGTTTTATTCACGGTACCGTCAAGACTGGATGTCTTAAATGGTAAAGTCAGCCACTTTGGTGATGCCGGCGTAGTACCGGCAACGGTTTCGGCCACAATATAAAGGACTTGTTTTGCGCCTGAACTCATAGTTTTTACTCCAAATAAAAACCGCCCATTCAGGCGGCTGTTTTAATCAAAAAGGGAATGTTTACGTTTTTCTGATAGTAGGCTCCGTTTTCCGTTTCGCCCACATCAATCACTTCAGCAGCTTGAAGCTCATATCCATCAGCAAAATGCCACTCTAACAGGCCAACAAGCGCATCTGTAAGCTCGTCAAGCGGCTTAGTGTACTCTTCCGCACAGGTGAAGCACTGAAGCATGATTAAGCCGGTTCTGCGCGTACAAGGACGGCTGCCGAAACCGGAAAACACACCTTGCGCACCGCTAAATCCTACCCGTAACCATACGCCATCAGGCGGCCGGAAAGACTTACTGTTCGGTACGTCCACTTGGGCATCATTAACGATGCCTGCTCCCAAGATTAGAGATAAAACCGCCTGCTTAAACTGATATTCCGTCATTTATAAGCCTGCACTGCGTAGTTAAAGGACACGGCGTAAATACCATTAGCCGCCTGCTTACTCCAACCGTTCTCAAGCCGCGTTGCATAAGGTAGATTGGTTTGGATATAGATTTTTTTAATGCCGCCAACCGGCACGCTATTGATAACAGCAACACCAGCTTGAAATGTTATCGAACCAGCCTTGTCTAATGCGGTTGTTACCGTGTAATCAGGATTGCCGACACTTATAATGTGGCTTCCCTTAAATCTGCCTTGGTCGACCGGTGAATTAAAAACTATGCTGCGAAAGCAAGTAATCGCAAAACCCCTAACACGCTTGTCTACATCTTCGCGAACCAAGTCTGAAAACATATCAGGCATCTTATCCCATGCCATATCAAGCCTTTCTGTATTGCAGCTTCCATGTCGCCCGCGCGGGGTCTTGCCACACAAAAATCACCTTGCAATAACCATCGCCGAAGTCGATTAAATCGCCTGATTGCGGGATAGTGTCTATTTCAGACTGCAAGATGATAGCTTTACCGTCTGTCTGCGGGATGTTCAGCGCGGCGGCCTCACGCGCTCCCCACGACAAACGGCAGACCCCGCGCCCGACATACTCTGTTGTCATCTCGGTAAACGTGCCGCGCACCTTATCCGCCGTCTTTTCAACACGCTTTAACGTCAACGGCTGCGTAGCATCAGCCAGTTTCCCGGATAAGGCGGCGGCCAGTTTCGCTTGAATCGTAGCTTTCATTACATCCTCACCAGCGGGACAACAAATGGATTGCTACCGGCAATGCCGATATAAGGCTTAATTAAAGCCTCGATAATCTGCATCTCTGCGGTTATCAACTTGGCCGACGCTGAAAACGATTGCGAAACACTCACTGAATCGGCTTGCACGGTTTCGGCCAATAGCCCGACTTGCTTGTCCGCGTAGAGCTTCCCTGAACCAGCCAAGACAGCCAGTTCCGCACCAGCCTGCTTCACGGCATCAGGCACTTCACCACCGAAAACAACACCACGGCTTGTCAGCCATAAATTAGCCAACATAACAGAGCGTTCGGGTGATACATCAGTCCACCACCCACCACCCATCCGCTCGCTGACATCGGCAACGGTTATATAAACGTTAATCGCCATCTTCCGGGCTTTCGTCTTTTTTCATTGCATCGGCATATAGGGCTTGCAATTCTGCTTTTTTCGCACCATCAGGCACTTCTACGCCCAATTCAACTAAAGCGGCTTTCAATTCTTCCACTGTTTTAGGTACCGGCTGTAATTCTGTCTGCAATTCTGCTTGCTCGCGCTCTTTAGCCTCTGCTTGTTCACGGCGCATGCGGTTAAATGCTGCTAATCCCATATCATCATCCTCAAAAAATAACCGCCAACCCCGAAAGATTGGCGGATATAAAAAAACCGCTATTAAGCGGCAGTTACTTTGTGCTTCAAGGCGACAATGCGGATGGCTTTAGTGTCGTACACTTTAGACCAGTTTGTCTTAGTCGCCAGTCCAGCATTATCAGGCGCGATACCGGCCGCACCTGCCCACTTAATACCGCGCGGGTGCAAGATAAAGTGGCGGCGGTTAATGAAGACATCTTCACCTGCCAAGCTGTCACGATCGGTTTCAACCGGCACAGGTGCGGGAACTTCCGCATAGCCGATTGCGCCGGCACCAAACAGGTATGTAGTGTAAACACCGCCCTCGTTAGGCATGCCATCATCAACAATGATGCGCTTATCCATGTAGGTCTGATACAGGATGACGCCGTCTGCGTCGCGCACCGTTTCGATCAAGCCTTGTTTTGCCAACACCGCAGCAGTTGCAGAGTGCATAGCAATAGCGGTGATTTGATTCACCTCATCACCCAACTTATAGGCGGCGTCCACAATCGCCTCGCCGCCAATTACAGCAGCCGCACCGGAACCACCTGAAATGTTGTGAATATTCGAGGCCATGGCATCGACTGAAAACGCACCTTTCAGTGACGCCAAAAGCATTTTCTGCATTTGGCGGTTCCAGTAATCAGCGGACAGATTAGCGATCACCCCCATAGGGTCATCACCACTTAAAGCAGTAGCCAAATCATTCACCCCCCACGCTTTACCGCGCGCATGCAAGACGGCCACGTCTTTCCCGGCTTCGATATTAGTAGGAGTAAGCGATTTGTTGTCAGCCAATACCTCACTATCGCCGTCCAAGTCTTTCCAGTACGGCAAGACAATGCCGGCACCGCCACGCTGTGCAATCAATTGCGCTTCCGGAATATCAGAGATGATGCCGCTTTGAAATAAAGCTGATTTTTCGCGCGTGCGCTGAATGGTGTACTTGGCAAATACTTCAGGCACAATCACATTTGCAATTTTTGTTGCTGCCATATTTTCAGTTCCTTATCTTAAATAGTTTGCCCTGCTTGAGCTGCCAGTTGGCGCGCCAATTCAGGATTTTCACGATAAATCTGGCCTTGTTCAGTCAGATTAAAAGTTTCTTTCTTCCACGGGTTTTTCTGCCCGGGCTGCGAGCTTCCGCTGCCACGCGCCCCCGCACCTTGAGGCATTGGGAACCAGTGCGGCGCAGATTCCTGCATATCACCAAACCACTCTTTTAAAGTGAGCGGCTTGCCGTCCTTGCCGAAAACACCGTCTTTCGCTACGGCATTGCCGTCATCGTCAATATCAAACACGGTTTTGGCACGGAAAATCGCATCTTCAAAGGCTGTTTTGTGAATACCGGCTTCCGAACCCGCGGCACGAATCGCATCACCAAGCACACGATCGGTGAACTTGGCCGCACGCGCTTCGGCTGCTTCGACTTTAGCGGTCATTTCAGCCAACTGTTTCTCATGCGCGGTTTTCATGCGTTCGGTACGCTTATTCAAAACCTCGTCAATCTTGCCCTCGGCAATCAACTTGGCTTCTTCATCATCCGAAAAACGCTGCAAGATGGCTTTAACTGCTGCCGGGTCAATGCCGTCAAACTGCGCCAACTGCTCCTTGAGCTTTTTGTTGTCGCCGATAACTTCGCCGTTCTTCGCTTTCAGGCCGGCTACCGCTTCATTCAAACGCTCTGAAACCAGCTTTTCCACTTCTTCGGCGGTGAATGTTTCAGGTGGCGTACCACCTGCACCACTACCCACACCATCTTCATGGGCAGTATTGCAATAACCGTGTTTCATTACCATGTTTTGATATTTCATTTTGTCTCCTAAAGACGTTAATCATGGGCTTTACCCAATAAAAAAGCCCTGCGCGTAATGCACAGGGCAGAAAAGAAAATTAATTTTAAAGTCCGGCCTTGTTAAAAGCCGTTGGAATCAGTTCGCGCAATTCATCCAGCGTGCGCGGGCGGAATTTTTTATCAAGTTGCAACTCGGCGAACCTCGCCGCACTAATACCGCCATCACGGAATAACTTTCCGCGCTGAACGCCCAATACTTCGTCCTGAAACGCCGCCGATTGCGTTTTTAACCAGTCATAATAGGTTAGGCCATCAGATACTTGCCCACCCATACTAGCCCGGGTTCCGACAATTTCACGGCCTCGGTACTCTTTTTTCAGCACCAGCGCGGTTGTCGTGCGGCAATTAACGTGAAATGGCGGCCGCGGCCCTTTGTCTAACGGGTAGATTTTGGCATCAAGCGATCGACACAAGCTGGATGTTCGCCCATCAAGCGTTGCGACAATCTGCACGCCCTCGACAATATCGCGGTTTTCTTCCGCCATAGCCTGCCGAACCATGCTAGAAACATGCTGCACAGAAGTGCGGACAATAGCATCAGCGGAACGGAAAGAAGCACCGACAATGCCATCATTGTAATTGGCCTTTTTCGTGCCGATAATCCTTTGTCTGATTTGAGCGTTAGTTTGCCCTTGCGCGATACCTTGCTTAATCGCAGCGGAAATACGCATGCGCTGATTAGCGGAAAACCCATTGATAAACGGTTCAAGCAGTGGTTCTGTCGTCATTCCCTCGACTGATAGCGGTCGCGATTTCAGCAAGGTTTGAATCACAAGGCCAGACGGCTGCTTAACATTCACACCCAATGCGCCAAGTGCGGCAACCTCGTGATCTGCCAATATTAATGACAAATCAGTTAAGTTTTTTTTTAAGCCATCTGTCGCAACAGCAAAGGCAGATAAAAGCACTGCATCAAGTTCATCCAGCACATCCTGCAGCTCTTTGCGTGTCATATCTGACAATTCGTCATCTACATCAAGCACACGCTTGACTTGTTCACGCATGGATAACAGACGCTCGCGCATATCAGCCGACAGGTATTCTTTTACCCCCTCAAGCCTGATTGCGCTTTGCATGCTCAAATCATTCAGATTGTCCGCCATTGCTCATTCCCGCATCTAAAATTCGTCCATGCTCGTCATCCCAACCACGCTCCGGAATTTGGCCGGTCTGCATGTACTCCCAAACCGTTTCAGGACTAACCATACCCATTTGCGCCGCATTAAACAACTGTTGCAGCATGGTAGTATCAATGACCTTATTGAAATCCAAATCCACGCGGAATTTAAGCTGTTCATTGGCCTGCTCTACCGTCAGGCCGTACCACTCGCCTAAGTAGCGCAGACATTGTTCGATCGCTTCCGCGCTGTTGCGAACGATACTTTGCAAGGTCGCATACTGATCATTTTGCCGGGCGAGGCGTGCTTCTCCTGATTCGGTACCACCAACATCCATCACGCGCGCGCCTGCTTCAAGTGCAGCGTTTTTCTGCTCTATCATCGCTTGGCGTTTGGCCTCAATGCCGTTTCCGCCAATCTCTAGGTAGAACGCCCGCGCTTCAGGACTGGGCAGCACCCACGCCATCATCGGGCCGGTAATCATATTGGCGGTTTCTAAATCCTGCCCAGTAATAACCGGCTGTGGGTGCGCTGTAAGGTGTAATTCTTGGAAATAGTCCGCACTGATTTGATACGACTTTACCGCCGCCTTAATCATCGTTGATAGCGGAACAATATCCACATCAGGGGCGTTGTCAACAGCACCGCTAAAAACAAACGGGATAAATCCAAGAGGATTATTGCCGCTCGTTACCAAGCTGCGCACTTCGCCAACCTCATGCCCATCATTACCAATGCGCTTTGAATAGCACGCGCCGTTTTCCAGCCAGTACACAAGATATTCGTCCTTAGTGTCATGACTGTACATATCAGCGGACTTAGGCACAGACTCTTTCAATACCAGCAAAGATAAATCCATGCGGCCATCTGCACCGGCAGTCAATTTCCAGTTAATTATGCTTTCCGCGTCGTATGTAGCGATAAAAGGCAAGCCCATATCATCGACATCACAAAGCAGACCATAGCGTCCTTTCCGGATATTGGCTTGTACGGTGCGTAAAAATAGCTGTTGCAGAGGATAGCCATCCGCCGTTGCGTTATGCTCCATACCTTTGATTTTCGGATGATCCAACTCAGCGCTGGGCCGCAGCCGGGAAATCAAACCAATCATCGACCGCACAGCATCACGCACCCACTCAGGATATTGCGCTCGACTTTTATAGGCCTGATATAACGCATTGACATCGACTGTGTTAGAGTTAGCCGCGTTAATCATTCCGGCAGTCCTCGGAAGATATGTTTCGCCACGCAGTTTAATTTGAGACTCGCCCATTAACGCATCTGTCGCCATCGTCCACTCGGATTGCATTAAGCTATACTCAGGGTGTAGCGTTTTATAAGACATCACATAAATCCTGTTTTGAATTGTTTGGCCTCGCCTCGATTCTTAATCAACGGCTGCAAGGCATAGCGTATAGCATCTATGTAGTGGTTGTATTCATCAAGAAGTACGGGCAGCACATCACCACTCATGCGGTCAGTTTTATAGCTGTAAAACTTAAACTCATTTTCAACTTCCATACAGCTCGGGTGAATTATCACCTTTTCAAACGACTTGATATGTTCAACACCATCCTCTACGCTGCCTTTACCTTTTTCCACTGCCGTAATGCGAGGCAGACCGTGGCGGCGCAAATAGCTAATTGATTCAGGCCGCGCGTTATCCGCCCTTATCACATGCTTATCTATATCAGGTATCGCGTTAATCAACTCTTTTGCAGTGTGATCCAGCTCAAGCCCAACCCCGCCAGCTTCCTTCCGAATATACAGACGACCATCTGCCACCCAACATTCGACTGCTGCCGTCGGGTCTTTCGCAAAACCAAAGTCAAGTCCGTAATAAGGACCATTCCAACCCTGTAACGGCTCGAAATCAGCAATCAAGTATTTACCAGCGAACACTTGCGCATCGGAAAGCTCGTAATACGCACCTTCCCAAATCCAAGCATAGCGTGCAGGGTCCAATACTTCCTTGGCGTGCCGCCGCTGCTCTTCAAGCTCTGCCGGGAAAAACGGATTATCCGAATAGTTCATCGGCAGAATGCACGAACGTGGCGGCGTGCTTTGTCGGAAACGCTTGTCTGTTGCGCTTCCCTTCTTTTTCGGGTTCCAAATAACCCAAATTTCAGACTTCGGCGCGCGTATCGTCGGCTCTAACACTTCCCACGCAGACTCGGAAATATCTTCTGCTTCCTCGACAATACATACGTCAATTTGAGCCAAAGACTTAACGGACTGAATGTTGTTACGCAAGCCCTTAAAAATGAACTCCGTGCCATTTGCGCCGCGGATGTAATCAATACCCACATCATAGGCCGCAGCGAGCCACGGCTCACTTTCAATCGCCGTCTTTAGCTCGGCATGGAATGACTCTTTGATTGAGTTTTGAAACTCGCGTGTACACAAAAACCTAAGCGGCTCTATCAGCCCCCATATCGCGGCCATCTTGGCAAAGCCCATTGACTTACCGCTGCCACGCCCGCCATACGCACCTCGATATCGCAACGAACCCCTAGGCTCGCTAAATATCTCGACAATCTTTGGCGGCAACTCAACCTGAACAGTACTCATGACTTCGGAACTAGCTCAATCTTAGTAACAGGCGTCATGCTGCCGTCTGAACTTGTATGGTTGTTTTCTACTTTGTCGCTGTAACCATGATTAGCAAGCATGAGCTTCACAATCGTTGCGTTGTAATCCCCGCTAAGCCCGCCGTTAATTAACAATTTCTCTTGAGCGGTCTTGATCGCTTCTAACGCATGACGAAATTCTTCGTGCTCACTTGCCCATCGACACACTTGCCGGTTGCTCGTTCCTATAAAACAAGCAAGCCCCGCAACAGTCGGAACTCTGTCGCCGCACTCAATAAAGCCGCCTTTAAGGTAATGAGCTGCCGCTTCTAAATACTCTTGTTTAAATCCACTCGGTCGCCCAACTGGGCGTTTTGCTTCTTCCGCCATATCAGGCTTCCTTTCTTGTTTCACACACCCCAATGCTTAACAGCAAACAGGCGCGATAACTGTAAACGCTCTTTGTTGTCCAGATACTCCAGCAATACCGCATCAGCGAATATGTACCGCACACGGGCAGCGCGCCCGCTAGGTAAGATAATGTGCTGGTCTATCTTTAGGTTTAAGGCCATGCGTTTCATACGCTCACCCATGAAAAAAGGCGCATGGATTTAGTCCATACGCCGCATTTATTGAATTTTGGAATATTGTTTCATGACGCCCTAGGTATCAGTTACAGAAAATGCCAACCAAGCAATAGCTATGATTAGCATTTTATTTCAACTCACTAGGCATCAAATCGAAAACTAAACAAGTGTTTCATCCAGTTGTAGAGATAATCCCTACAACTGGATTGGCCGGAAAATATCAACATCTGTAATACGGGATTTTCCCGTATTTGAAAACACAAAAGAAAAGCGGCTAAGCAATAAAGCCTAACCGCCTTTTCTTAATACACTTCGTTTGGTTTTCGGCCTAGGAAACTTAGAACCAAACATTTTATAAACTGCTGTATATATCCATAGGGAGAGAACCAAATGGCAGCAATTTAAAAAATCAGAAACTAATCACTTATACGCACTAACTTCCGAATATAGCAAAATCTTACCAAAACTCCCCGCTTTCTGTCAATAGGATTTAATAAAATCAATTTCTTAAGCGGCGTCTTTTTCAATAATCCGACAACTTTCAAATTCATCTTGTAGCTTGCACACCGCGCTATCTAATAATGCGGCCACGATGCCTTTAACTTTCTTCTGTTGTCGGTAGAAATGCCCCTTGCTTAAGTCGTACTTATCCATGATTGCCGTTTGCTTGGGCTGACCTGAAAACAAGTTTGATAACACGGCATCACATATCAACAGGTTCACGCCTTTATTTTGCCGCTCGATAAAGGCCGTCAAGTCAATAATCCCACTATAATCCGCACTGTATTGGCACTGTACTACTGCAAGCTCATAGCGGTTCAATACACGCTCTACACGGGCTATCACCATTGCAGCATTGGCATGGTGTTCGTGCTGCGTCAATTCTCCCCCGCCACCTCTAACGCCCTTGTACTCGCACCACTGCATAACCTGCGCCGTGTTGTTCATCGGCTCAATACGGACTGCGTGCAACCGATAAACATCTCTTAATACTTCATCCACCGACCGATACATACTACTCCCCGCTTTCTTCCGCTTTCACCCAAAGCCAAATCAGTTATTCTCTTGACTCAATTCGGCAAGAATTTCACATCGAATTCTCTCTTCTGCCTCAACAATCTTTGCATAAGCCTTACGGTATTTTTTTAACCGTTCAAAGTCTTTTTGTGTCAACTCTACTGGCAACCGCGAAACATCCATGTTGTCCACTAAATCAGCTTGCTTAACAGATAAAATTGAAAGCCAGCGCGTCTCTTCCGCAAAAGAAATGATGCGGTTGATATAATCGTCATAGCTTTCACCTTTTTTCTTGGTGATAGCTTCTACCGCATCAACAAGCTTTTCACGCAAGCCTAAATTCAGCAGCTCTTCACGGGTAACGCCGCAATCTTCCATTACGTCATGAAGCAAGCCCAATTCAGAATCGGTACTATTTTTAGCTACCCGAAGACAATGCCGAAAGTAAGGCCGCCCGCCTTTATCAACCTTACCCTCAAATAAGTTTTTTACATATTCGCGTAATTCGTCATAATTCATTTCACCGCCCCAATCAAAAACCCACCAGCAACAAAGTAAATAACCACCTGAATTGAAAACAACAAACAATTCTTAATAAAATTAATATTTCTTTCTTTTTGGCTTTTCACGCCCAATTTGCTAAGGATTTGCGCCTGATGCCGATATGCGCCTATCTGTAAAACAAGCCAATACACGCCAACTAATCCAAATCCGCAAAAAATAAGCCCTGCAATCAAAAAAAGTATTTCAAGAAATGTATTCATCCGCCCATCTCCATCATCTCTTGCGCCGCTTGCAAGGCCGCTTCTTCGCTTTCAAACTTGCTCGACAACATCATGTTCCATGCCACCTGAAAGCAGTTTTTGTAAAACGCATTAAACTCTTCCTGCTCCATGTTCCCAAAGCTGATTGACTTGGCCTCTTTGCGTATGCCGGTAGGCGTCTCGTAAACGTCAAAGTAGCCGGCTTCAATCGTCAACCACTTACGGAATGATTCCATGCTCTGCAATACCGCACCGATTTTCTCGCCACGCTTACGGGCTACAGTCTGAACAAACTCACCCGCAAACTCGATAAATAAGCCGCCGCTGTCGTGCATGGCCTCTAAACGCTTTGCAAAGCCCTCAATCAGCTTTTGCTCAACGTCCGTTATCAAGCCGCCAGTAGGCTGCCAATACTGATAAGCCAAGGGCAGCAAGCCGCCAAAAAACAGCTTATGATGCTGATAGCTGCGGTTACTCATTTGCTTGATTTCCACTTTGTACGGCTTGCCTGCTTTCAGCTCGCCTAATAGCTCGGCATCGTAAGCGGTAGACGGGATAAACGTTCCGTCTGTTGTTTTAACTATGCTTGCAGTGATTGGCATACTATGCAGCCCTGAATTAATCTACAATCTGCCAATCGTTTGACAAAACGTCCGTTTGGCTTGCTGTC
This sequence comes from Neisseria arctica, assembly GCF_022870905.1. Taxonomy (NCBI): domain Bacteria; kingdom Pseudomonadati; phylum Pseudomonadota; class Betaproteobacteria; order Neisseriales; family Neisseriaceae; genus Neisseria; species Neisseria arctica. The sequence goes on along the minus strand of NZ_CP091510.1, from coordinate 963,675 downwards.
CAAGGAACAAGATTATTGTCTACCGTTTTCATCACAATGAAGCCATTCCAATTAGGCTCATATAAATATTGACCGAAACCATATCCCGTGCGGCGCGCCATTTCCTGCCCTGAAACATGAAACAACCACATACCCTTGCCATTCCAACCTGCACGGCAAACTTTCTTGCCTTTCTTTAGCAGTTCAATAGCATCGCCAAATGGCATATCTTTAAATGTTTCCATGCTTACACTCCTAAAAATTTGTCTTTTTTGAAAAATGGTAAAGACAATCAACCATTACTTTTTAATTCCCTTGTCTTTTTCCGATACAAAGCGATCAAAGCTCTTAACTCGTCTTTATCCCACTTGCGAATCTCATAATCAGTTTCCATCTGCTCGACACGCTCAACCCCAATACGCTGGATTAAACCTATGCGATAACCTCTCAAGTTGCCGCTCTCGTACATATTGCATCTCACGCAACCACCGTGAACGTTGTCCTCGTCAAAACGTAACTTATTGCTTCGACCGGCCGGAACATAATGGCAAGCCTGAAAGTTTTCTCGCCATGCCGTACCGCAAGAAATACACGGCTTGCCCTTATCCCTTGCCCGTATGTAGGCGTTAAAGGCCGCCTGCGCTTTCTTGATAAGCTCCGGAATGGTTTCCAAGCGTTCGCGCATCTGTGCCTTTTTAACTCGCTCCTTGCGCTTCTCTTCAGCCTGTTTCTTGAGTGCCGCCTTTTCCTTTTGCTGGCGGACATACTCGACCGCACATTTAGGGCTGCAAGCCATGTGATTTATGTTGCGGCGCTCGTACTCTTCGCCACATACTCGGCATTTCCTCAAGCGCGCCATGTCTCACCTCTGAAAATCACCACCGCAGACGGGAAAGGCGCAGAATTTTTTGACCCGCCAAATTTCAAACGGCCTTTGATAAATCTAACCTCGCCTTTCATTGCGAAATCATGAAACCACTTAGTGTCTGTCCTAGCCGGCACCAAACAGACAACCGTCGCATTACCCGTTAAGCTGCTTTCATAGGCTTTCTTCATCCATTTACCGATTTCTCGGCCATATGGCGGATTCATCCAGCAAGTGCCAGTCCAATCTTGTTTTAACCCGTCGTTCTCAGGCGTGAAATATTTTTCACATTTTGCATTTTCGGGCAGTGCGCAAACGTCCAATTCAAATCCAAACTCTTCGTTTAGATTGTCAAAAAAATCTTGAGGCGTCGCCCATAAATCTGTTTTAGATGAAAAATGCACACTCATTTCAACCTCCGCACTACATATCCGCCGCCAACATATTCACGGCCACGCACCAATAATTGGCGGATTACAGTCATATCCAAATCAGCAGATTCACCAACCGCCGCGTTGATCGCTGCTTGCAAGCGCGTATGATGCACGTCCAAATTCACCGCTAAGACATTCCCAATCTTTTCAAGCACCGGCGTTTTATCGCAGTAAGCGCACATTTCGCCCGAATCGAACTCGATAACAACAAGATTGGCGTTATGCGCGTAAGCACGGACTATCTTTTCCATGGCACAACCTTTCCGTTGCTCTCAAAAAACACCCTGCGGCGGTTCATAACATCTTCACCGGCAGGCTCAAACTTGCCGTTGTCGCACACTTCATTGCTTGGGCGTCTAGTAGCTTTTGAAGCCACTTTCCCGCAAAACAAAAAGCCCTTAAAAACCGGATCGTTCGCGTTGGATTTAAAATCCGCATGTGCGCAGCGGTAGCATTTCATGCCCTCACCTCGCCGTAGATTTGTGTTTCAATTCTCCGCAAACGCTCATCATCTGCCGGATTGCTCTGCTGATTGCCTGTAATAATTTTGCTGGATAGCAAAGACAGTAACTTGCCAGTGTGCTGCTTGGCTCGCTGCTTATCTTCCAAGCTCAACACTTGGCCGGTCAGCAAAAATTCCCGCGATTCAGTCGCTTCAGACGGCAACAAGGACATTGCTTTTTCTTTCGGCAACCGGCCCAATCGCACGGCTTCCATGATGACCGTTTCTGCATTGGCCCGATCTGTGCCACGCGATACCGTCCATTTAACCCCGTTAGATAAATCTAAATCGGCAGCCAGCTTTTCATACGCTGCTTTGAAAGCCATACGCGCACCGGTTTTGTCGCCGTTGTCGTACAATCCGCTTGCACCCATACCGGCAGCCAACATCGCAATTTCAGGCACCACCACCGTAACGGCTTCGTTTTTCCAGCCATCAACCAACAGACCAAACGCTTCATCGGCAGACGGTAGGCCAGTATCAAGACGTTGCAGGATTGCTGCTAAAGTCAGGCGTCCAGTCAGTTCTTTTCGGCAGCGGTTTAGGGCATTTAGCACGTCTGCCAGTGGATAGACGGTCAGTTCTTCAACCATCGCCGCCTTTGCAACATCGCTCAATTCCGCACCAACCAGCTCGGCAGCAACAGCAATCGCTTCCAAGATTTGCAAGTTTTTCGATTTTTCAGTAGTCATTACATCAACCCCTTAGCTTTCAGAATTTCGATCGCGCCGTTATGGCTTTGCAGGTTTGCAGCTGTTTTTTCGGCTTGCCGCGCCTGTACTGCCGTTGAATACCTGCCAGTTACCCAATCCGTTCGGATGGCTTGCAAGTCTTGCAAGAAAATACCGACATCATGACTGCGCTGGGTGTAATACGCCTTCGAGTGAGATAGGTAAAACCAAGCAAGCTGTATCGCTTCTTTTTCACCAACACGGTCAATGATTTTGCACAGCGTGGAATTTGTTTTCGCATCGCGGATAGGCAAAGCCCCCTGATATCGTTGTTGGTATGCAGCGGCATATGCTTCCCATAGCTTCGCTGATTTGGAGCTGTCTTTCGGTTTAGCAGGCTTGATTTTTTCAGCAGGCAAAACTTCAACCTCAACCGTCGGGGCCGATAGCGCGAAAGCGTCATCGCAAATATCTGATGGTTCTACTCTGATGGTTCTTTCTGATGGTTCATCTATATACGAAGGTGCAAAATTTGCATGTTCGGATGGAAAATTTTGCATGTTCGGGTATGCAGAATTTGCATGTGCAGAATTTGCATGTGCAGAATTTGCAGCTTGATAATTCTCCAACGAGATAAAATATCGGTTTGATTTACGAACATTTGTTGTTTGGCGGCGTTCAGACTCCAAAATACCGCAGTCATGCAGCCACTTAATGTGATTGGAAATTGCCCGGCTGCTCATACTGCATTTTTTCGCCAAATTCTTTTGGCTTGGATAGCATTCGCCGTCATCATTGGCATGGTCGCATAAGGCAAGTAAAACCATTTTTTGACCAGACGGAATATCCATCTCCCAAGCTTTTGACATCAACTTAACACTCATCCTTGCCACCTCTTATGTTGTCGCCATAGACATAAAAACCCTCGAAAATCCGAATGGCTTCCATGAAGTTTTGCTGATTGAAATTCTTGTTGGCCAAGATGTTGTAATAACGCTTGGCTTCGTAATATTTCAGCCAGTTTTGACGCTCATCTTCACCCCGCTCGCCAGCGGCAATAATCGCAATCTCAATCAGGTCAGAATTTGTTAATCCTGCAAAGGCAGAATTAACTGCTTCGGCGTCCTGCTCAATAACAGCTTGCCACGTTTGAAATAATTCAAAGGACAGTTCAACGTCTTCCGATTTCATGGCGGAATCCATTTGTTCCTGCACCTGTACAAGCTTTTTTACGCGGACTGCCAAATCTTCTTTGGTAATCCCCTTGCCTGATTGCAGATGATTTAAAATCTGCTTGCTTTGTGATTCTGTTTCGTTCATAATTTGCTTACTCCGTAAGTTAGTGAGTTGCACATCTGAAATTGCCCGTGTTCCCCCACGGGCTTTTTCTCGTCTACTTACTAGCTAAATCCACCAAAGCTAAAAAATCATCACAAAATTCAATATGATGACCGTTTTTATCTTTGAAGCCATAACGGCTGAAATACGCTACAATTTCATCTCTCGTCATATCAACAAAAGGTATTGCCTCAAGCGCAGACTCAGACATCGCGTGAATATTGACTAAAGACGAGATAGAAATAATCTGCCGCTTTGGTAAGGTAATTACACCGGCATACTGCTGGTTTTCGCGGTTCTGACCGCCGATATGCGGAGCAAGCGTTAGTGTTTGCTCCGTTTCAGCAATCACAAAGCCAACTGAATGGACAACAGACGTTTGCTTTTCAATTTCTTCCATCAATTCCCAGCCAGCCGGACAACCAAAAGCATCTTCCCAAACTACAAATTTCAACTCGTTCATTAAGTTCTTCTTTCAAGCATCTTTTTTCAAAAAAAGCTCAGGGAAATCCAATTTCACCCTTGGCGGGATTCCTCGCTTACCCCAATTAAAAACACATTGAGGGCTTTTATTTGTCATGCGCGCAACTTTTGAGTAGCCCCCAAGACGCATCAGCAATTTTCTATCTCGTTCGATGTTCTTTTTTTTGTCCATCATTAAACTTTCTGTTTAATTTTATGTCTATTATTAAACACTATGTTTGAAAAATAGTCAATCACTTTGTTTAACAACAACTTGTTTAAATATTGTTAAATATAGGCACTAGAAATACAGGAATTAAAGATGAACGAGATAACAGAAAGGCTTTACAAAGCAGCTGAAGAATTGAAAGGCGTTAAAGGGCAATCAGCATTAGCACGATTGCTTAATACATCGCCTCAAACGGTCAAGAATTGGGAAACGAGAGGCGTATCAAAACAGGGAATGATTGAGGCAGCTAGAATTATTGGCTGCTCTATCTTTTGGCTGGAAACAGGCCGTGGCGAAATGACAAGCGGGCAACCAATTGAATCAAATGCTACCATCATTGGCGGCGTAGATGCTTGGGATAACAACACCCCGTTAGATGACGATGACTGCGAAGTGCCGCTATACAAGCATATTGAGTTATCAGCCGGGAACGGCTTTGCCGCCGATATATCCGAGTACAACGACGGCAATAAATTAAGATTTTCTAGACGTACATTAAGAAAATCAGGTGTTGCACCTGAAAATGTTGTTTGCGTAAAAATCGAGGGGAACAGCATGGAGCCAGTACTGCCCGACGGCTCTACAATCGGCATTGATACGGGCGATAAAAGAATAAGAGACGGAAAGATATACGCCATTAATCACGGCGGCCTACTGCGCACGAAAATCCTGCAAAACCTACCGGACAATAAAATCCGGGTGAAAAGCTACAACACAGCGGAATGGCCCGACGAGGAAGTAAGCGCAGAGGACGTGTCCATTATCGGCCGCGTGTTTTGGTGGAGCGTGTTGGATTAATCACGATAAAAAACAGACCGGGCAATCACCATTGTGATTTTTTGATTGCGGGATATAACTAAAAAGATATAAAATGCAAGTCAATGTTCATTTTAATGCTGAGAATGACCTAGACCGATTCTTCGAGCAAGGTGAGGAAGGCGAAGCAGCCGTCGGTTACTTAGATAATGTCATCAATATACTGAATACCAATCCTTTCTTGGCAGAAGATATACTAAATGACAAATATCATAGGGAATATAGTCCACCCGGGCCATTAGGTTTGCAATGTAAACCTATACTTTCCTTGCAGAAGCAAGGCATCAAAGTCATACGCATTAGGTTTGATGATGGCGAGGTAAGCGATTACCGCATGATTTATGCCCCTATTTTTGAAAAACAACCTAACGGCTCCTACCATCGAGAAATTTATATTCTCGCTGTTATTAATAAGAAGCTGGATAATTTTAATTATCAGCCCGAACATCCCATCACAACACGGATAATCAAAGACTATGAAGAACTGCACTCAAACTGAATGGGTACGCACAGGTGCCGCTTTTACGTTTGCCGTTGCAACCTGTATCGTAGCCCCATTGTCTCATGCACAGATTGAAACAAGTCATATCATCATTAACGGCCAGTCTGTCACCGTCAAACCCATTAGCAGCCGTACAACAACTGCCGATGAGTATATTCATAATGTCCGCCAAAATCCACGACGAAAAGCCGCTATGGATAAAGCAGCGGCCAAAATAGCAGCACGTCTGGAACGCGAAATGCAGGGCGAAACCTTTGTCAGTCTGCGTATGAAAAAAGGATTTACTCAATCAGAGCTTGCCAAAGCGGCTCAACTGCCCCAGCCCTACTTGTCACGCATTGAAAACACCAAGCTGTCTTTAAGAAATGAGACCGTTGAAAAGCTTGCCAATGCATTAGGGGTTTCGCCTTTAGAAATCCGCGCCGCATTTGAGCAACAATATGAATATTTGGAGCAAAAGGCATGACGCCAATTTCATTCAACGTTCAGTATTGTGATGATATGATCATCCATGCCGACCCCAATAAATACAGCCTGATTGGCGTTTACAATGATATTTACCCCATTCCTGCGCCCAAGGTCATTATTGGTAAACTGGCATTTGTTGCTGCTTTTGCCCTATCACTACAGCAGATAAAAGAATTAGCAAATCAACCATTACAAATGGAGGTGTTACTGAATGGTGAACTCCTTTCAGCCATAGAAGCACCACCAGTTGATATTGAACAACTGCCACAGCAAAATACACCAGAATCGTTTACATTCATGTTCAACCAAACCATCAATGGATTTCAGGTCGAACATGAACAGAAAGTTCATGTATGCTTAAAGGCCGGCAACACTGTCTTGGCAGAAAGCAGACACATGACTTTTGTAAGTACCTCATAAATAAATCAACCCGCCCCATGCGGGTTTTCTTTCACTCTCAAGCCGCCTAGTGCGGCTTTTTTGTTGCCCTGACTTCACAGTCAATCAAAGTTTTTTCTTTTACTAAACAATATGTTTCATAATTTTAAACAAATTATTTAAACAAATCGTTTGCATTTTATTAAACGCTATGTTTAAATACACCCATAGCAGCAAAACACAGCAATACACCGCACCGAGCCAAGACCTAGCGGTATATAAAACGGTCAAGCCCAGTTAGAGAGCTGGGGGGCAAGGCCGATAAGCCCTAGCAGGCAGCCAATACAAAACTGCGGAGGAACATAGGATACCGCGAGGCAAAAAGATTACTTATCAGGCCGTTTGATTCAGACGGCCTTAGTAAGTGATTTTGGGAGAGAGAACCATGAACAACATCGACTGGGGCATGACAGCCTACTATCGAGAAGCAGACCGCCGCCAAGCAATAGATGATTGGGCGGAAATTGAAGCGCAGAAAGTACGGGCGTTTTGGCTTGCCGAAGCAAAAGACTACGACAATCATCTATTGGATTGTGGGGATTTAGACGAACCGACGCCGGAAGACGAATTAGAGCAAATCGCTATGGCCGAGTTTTGGGGTAACGACCAAGACTACACGGATAGCGAAAAAGCAGAAATCCTTGATTATTGGAAAAGGAATTTGGCATGAAAGAGTATTTAAAAGGGGCTGCAATCGCAGCCGTTATTTTTGTCCCTGCCCTGATAGCGGGGGTAATTCAGGCAATGTAACCAAGGCCGTCTAAGACGGCATATCAAAGCGTGGCAGAGCTAGCGGCCAACGGGATAGCTACCCGGAAACTGCGAGAGCCTACACGCTTTGCTATGCAGTCATTCATGATGTGGCCTCCAGCCGCAGGTGAGGGATAACAGCGGCAGCTATTGATCGGCATTTCATCCTTTCCCGAGGCGGTGGCGGATTGGCTGGCCTAAGCAGCCTTAGATTGTTTATCAAGCCGTTTAGCTTAGACGGCTTCAGTAAGCGATTTTTAACAGGAGAGAGACCATGACAATTAATCAAATACTTGCGGGGGTATCTGATAAAGACGCCAGAGAGCATATCGAGCGACAGTACCAATCCGACATTAAAATTTTAGGGCAACAAGAAGCCTTGGAATTTGCACGATTCCGAGCGCAAAAGGCGGCTGAAATTATTGAAGAAGAGCGTGATAATCTGATTCAAAGCTATCAAGCACAATCAGCGGCCTTAACATGGATTGTTCCTTTAATGGCTATTTTGGCCGTATTTGTCGGATTTATTATGGGGCGGGCATCATGAAACCGATCGCATCATTTTCTTACAAACGGACAAAATCCGGACAATGGACTGCCGGCTACTACCACGATAACGGCAAATGCTTTGTCAATAAAAACAAAAGTATTTACACAATTCGTGACCGTAAATTTATTGGCTTAAAAGTTTTCGGAACAATGGAAGAAGCAGCCCAATACTGCCGAGAGCAGGAGGACTTATGCAAAACACAACAATTGCCGCAATAGCGGCTTTTTTAATGTTCGGCTGCGTTAGCTTTACGCCTACGAGCTGCGACCAGCAAGCAGCCTTAGAGCGTAAATACGAGGTAATCACACCCAAGCCTACCGATGATACTGCCGAGCGTCTAAACGCGCTTGAAAGCGCAGCACGGGCGGCAGAAATCGAAGCCCTGAAGCAATACGAGCAGATGGATTATCAATTCTTCCGTGGTGATGCGGAAGCGTATAAGTGAGGTTGATATGAAAACCACCTTTATGGTGAAAAACAAGTGCCTTGTGATAGAGCAAGGCAGGACGCAAACAACATTTTCAGAAAGTGCTACAAAGCAAATTGTAAAGCTGCTTATCCGTGAGATTTACGGGAAAGATGCAGCTTTAATCCACCCTACCCAAGCCGCCGATTGAGCGGCTTTAATTTTGGAGTAAGACAATGAGCAAAGAATTAACAATTGCCGAAAAACAGGCACTAACACTAGCCGAAAAATTCAATATTCCCGGGAACCCGGCTGAATTAATCAGCACACTCAAAGCCACGGTATTTAAAGGTGAAGCAACAAACGAACAGTTTAATGCTTTAATGATTGTTGCTGCACAACACGCCTTAAACCCGTTTACAAAAGAGATTTACGCATTCCCTGATAAATCCAACGGCATTACTCCTGTTGTCGGCGTTGATGGTTGGGCAAGCATTATTAACCGCCATGAAAAATTTGACGGCATGGAATTTAATTATTCTTCAGAAATGACGCAGCCCGAAGGGGCGAAATCAAAAGCCCATGAATGGGTAGAGTGTGTTATTTACCGCAAAGACCGCAGCCACCCGATTGTTGCCCGTGAATACTTAGACGAAGTGTACCGCCCGCCATTTAAAACCAAATATGGCGATGTAACCGGCCCTTGGCAATCACATACCAAACGAATGCATAGACATAAGGCAATGATTCAGGCAGCACGCTTGGCATTTGGTTTTACCGGAATATATGACGAGGACGAAGCCGAGCGCATTAAAGATGCCAATGACGGCGTTTCCGAAGCCGAAGTAAGCCCTTTCCGCGGCGACACAAACAGCAACGAGCGCGCCGAGCTTATCGCAACAGGAGAGACAGTAGCTATGCGCGGCGTAGATGAATTGCGAGATTGGCTTAAATCCATCGGCAGAGAAAGTAGAAATATTTTAGGCGTTGACGAAATGGAGCGACTGAAAGCAGTTGCTGAAAACACCGTCACCGCTGAAGTTGTAGAGTAGCAATAGGCCGTTTGAATTTTCAGACGGCCTAAAAGGAAAAAACATGGAACAACGCACAGACGAATGGTTTTCCGCTAGGGCTGGCAAGGTTACAGCAAGCATGGTTTATGCCGTTGCCGCAAAAGGCAGAAACGGCCAATACTACAAGGCGCGTGAAGATTATTTAAACAAACTTCTTTGCGAGCGCCTAACTAATAGCCCAAGCGAATCAGTAAACAGCCGAAGCCTTCAGCATGGCCGCGATTTAGAGCCGAAAGCACGGGCAATCTACATCATCGAAACCGGTAATGACGTGAGCGAGATAGGCTTTATTCAGCACCCTGAAATTACAGGGAGCGGCGCAAGCCCGGACGGCCTTGTATATCCTGACGGACTTGTGGAAATTAAATGCCCAACAACAGCCGTTCATATTGGGTTTTTGAAAAACTCAAAGCCCAAAGATGAATATTTTTATCAAATGCAATGGCAAATGGCCTGCACGGGGCGAAAATGGTGCGACTTTGTGAGTTATGACGACCGTCTGCCTGAACACCTATCCTACAAGTGCATACGCATAAATCGAGATGATGACTTAATCCAAGAAATTGAAACCGAGGTTGTAAGTTTCTTGGGTGAATTGGAACAACAAATTAAAGAATTGGAAGAAAAATGCTGAACAAAGTAACCCTAATAGGCCGCTTAGGCCGAGACCCTGAAACTCGATATATGCCCAACGGTGATGCCGTATGCAATTTTTCCGTAGCCACGGACGAAAGCTGGAAAGATTCCAACGGCCAAAAGCAAACACGCACCGAATGGCACAATATCACCATTTACCGCAAGCTGGCTGAAATCGCCGGGCAATATTTGCATACAGGCAGCTTGGTTTACCTTGAGGGCAAAATCCAAAGCCGCAAGTACACCGGTAAAGACGGTATCGAGCGCACCGCATACGATATCATCTGCGATCAAATGAAAATGATTGGCGGAAAAAATGACGGCCAATCAGAAGAGCCGCCGCACCAAGCGCAACAGCAAAATGGCGTCCAATCTAAACCGCACGATGATATTGATGACGACATACCATTCTGACATTTAACCCCGCCCTGCTCCATGCAGGGCTTTTATTTGGGAATGAAAAATGAACAGCCTACGCAAAGTATTAAATCATATTAAAGAGGCCTTGGAGCGCAAACCAGCGGAACCAAAGCCAATCGAAAGCAAATACAAGCCCGAGAATTACCAACCATTCCGCCGCCCGAAAAACCAACGCAAGAAAAAGCGATAAACCATGCCCGACATTATCAGACTAGCCCTAGTCATTGGGCAATTGATTCTTGAGCGTATTATCCGCCGCCGATTCAGGCGGCTTATTTTTGAGCGAGGAAGATATGAGTAATTCATTCCGCAAGGGCGACCTTGTAAAAATTTTATCTGAAATAGATGGTTCGGCAACAGGTGTTGTAATCGATGTTTCTGATGACGGGAAATTTGTCCAAGTATGGGCAACATGCCCAAGCGAACATGGCGATTATGACGAATTTGGCTTAAATGAATATAAAGCCGAAGATTTAGAGCTTATTCCGCACCCCGACACAGTTCGGCTTGATTGGTTAGAAAAAGCAATGTTAGAAGAGCAGCCATGCCAAGTTATTTATAACGGCTATGGGTTTGCGCCGGCCAACATGGCGCATAAAAATTTTAAAGAAATCCGTGATGCGATTGATGAAGCGATGGAGTATGAAAATGGCTAAGTTTAATTTTGGCGATTTAGTTCGTGTAATTGACACTAAAAATGAAATATTCAACACGGAGCCAATGAACATCTTTGTTGTGCAAAGAGATGCTTATTCGTTATGCCGCATTGCATCTGAAAATTATTCATATGTAATCGAGCGTAAATATCTAGAGCTGGTTTCTCGCCATCCGCAATACGCTTGGATTGGCGCAGAAGACCCGGAAGACGTCTACGAAGACCAAGCGGAAGTGATTGTGCAGACCGAAAGCGGCGATGTAACGGTTTCCGAGGTATTTAAAGAAAACGGAAAGATGTTCTTTAAATGCGAGGAAGATGGGTATGCCAAAGTTGTTTACTGGCAGCCGCTACCACAGGCCAAAGAGGATTAAAAAATGGCTAAACGCACTAAAAAATATAATCCAAACAAAAGCCCCCTGCCATCACAAGGCATAATTAGCATGATTTACCGTGGCGGCGGTATTAAGCCAAACAAAGACGAGCAGATAGACATTGAGCTTTATTGCCGAGTTAATCTGCAATCTTTACTGGCCTACAACAGCAAAAGCGCGTTCCATAATATCCGCGTATTGTGCGACACCATCTTGGTTTTCGCACGGCAAGTAAACAATCCGCTGCTGATTAAAATGCACGATCGCTGCCTAAAGCAGATGCAGGATTATGATGTAGATGCCAAGACGACAGAGGCAGAGCGTCGGGAATACTTTAAAAACCTGATTGCGCTTATAAACTACTTCTGCAACTCGATCGGGCAATACACGGTAAAAGCCTATACAGATGCCGGGAGCGTAGCAGGTAATCACGTTTCCAAGTACCTTTTTAAGGCCATCATGGGCGAGCCGGAGCAGCTAAAACAGATGGTTAAAGACATCTTAAACGGCCTTAGCCTTACCCAAGCGTCAACCAAATACGGATTGATTGTGGAGCATGTAAAAATCTGCTTTTACCGTATTGTTGGCAGCTTGTTTTTACTTGAGCGTGATTTTACCAACATGGCCGAGCCTGACAATTTACAGGCCGTCCGTAAAAGCAAACAGCGTTACTTGGATATGTTGGATTTAGTAGGCCAAGTGGCCGAAAAGGCGGCATGATATGACAAAAAAATCAGAAAAATATTTAGGAGTAGGAAATGTGTAATTGTATTAATGAATTGCAAGATAAATTTGCTAAAAACTTAGCAGAAAAAGGTTTTGTTTTAGACGAAAATCCAAAGATAGAGGCAGTATTTACGCTATCAGGGGGCGAGTTTTCGGACAAGTCTACATTTTCAAATCTAAGTTTTTCAATAAAAAAGACTTATAAGAATGGAAATACAAAGTCGGTAAAGCAAAAGCAAAAGCTACTGCATTCTTTCTGCCCGTTTTGTGGTGAGAAGAAAGGCGGTGATGAATGATACGACACCAGCACCGCCGCCGATTAATAAACTGGCAAGCCGTTATCCGTAAAAGATAGCGGCTTTAATTTTGGAGCAAAGAATGATTTATGGCAGCGTATGCAGTGGGATAGAAGCCGCAAGCGTGGCATGGGAGCCGCTAGGCTGGCAGCCAGCTTGGTTTGCGGAGATTGAACCTTTCCCAGCAGCAGTCTTGGCGCATCACTGGCCTAATGTGCCTAACCTTGGCGACATGACAAAGCTGCCAGCAAAGATTTTATCGGGCGAGATTGCTGCTCCTGATATTTTGGTCGGCGGAACTCCATGCCAAGCATTTTCGGTCGCTGGTGAAAGAAAAAGTTTGGATGACGAGCGCGGAAATTTAACACTTGTACTAGTGAGAATTTTAAATGCAATTGACACTATTCGGGCAGGAAACGGACAGCCGCCCTGCATCTTGGTATGGGAGAACGTCCCAGGCGTCTTGTCTACAAAAGACAACGCCTTTGGATGTTTTTTGGCAGGACTTGCCGGCGAAGAACATCCGCTTGAACCAGCAGGGAAAAGATGGACAAACGCTGGTTGTGTGTTTGGACAATCCCGCAAAATCGCGTGGCGCGTACTCGATGCTCAATTTTTCGGAGTGCCCCAACGACGCCGAAGAATCTTTCTTGTGGCAAGTGCTGGAGATATCTCCCCTGCCGAAATACTTTTTGAGCGCGCACGCGCGCGAGGGGATTTTGAGACGGGCGGAACGCCGAGGGAAACAACTACCAGAACAATTGGTAGCAGCTCTCAAACATACAGAATGATGGGCTTTGGACATTACATTAAAGACGACAAGTCCTCGACAGTTAAGGCGCGGGATTTTAAATCTGCCACAGATTTAATTGTAGTCAACGGTCGCCAAGACCCTTGTGTATCAGACAAAGCACACACGCTTGATTGCCAGCACAACGGCATGACAAACGTAATCTGCGTAAACGCCAACGTTATAAATAAAAATCCTAACGGACAGTCGGGCTGTGCTGGAATAGGCGTAATTACTGATAACAAGTCCTACACGCTGGTTGCCAGCGGCGTCCATGCCGTAACCGATAAGTATCGAGTACGGCGGCTAACCGCTGTTGAGTGTGAGCGGCTACAAGGATTCCCGGATGACCACACACGCATACCGTGGCGAGGCAAACCCGCCGAAGATTGCCCGGACGGCCTACGTTATAAGGCTATCGGTAACAGCATGGTCGTTCCAGTCATGCGATGGATCGGCAAGCGCATTCAAAATTTTATTAAGGAGCAAGATAAATGATAAAAGAAAATACATCAGATATTATTCCAGAAGAGTACCGTCGCTTTGAAGCATGGCTTCTTCCTTATTTGCGCGAGAATCAATACGATATCCCGGAAGAGCATCGAGAATTTACCATGGAATTCGGATTGTTCATGGCGCGGGAAGCGTGGAAACAAAGTAAAAAATCACATGATCCGCTGTTATCTGACATTTTAGATTGGTTCAAGGCGGCCAAACCCAAGCCGGAACAGAAAGATATTTCCGTGCAACTTGGCTGCCACATCGAAGAAATAGCGGAAATGTTTGAAGCAATTATGCGCGGTAGTAACCTAGGGAAGCATCTTGCAAATAATGCGCAAAATTTTAAAGCTTGCGAATCAGCAAACCTTAAAGCGGTTGAGTTAATCCGCGAAAGCAAAAGCCGGCAAGTGGAGTTACTGGATGCCCTGTGCGATCAAATCGTAACCGCGCTTGGCGTTGGCTATATGATGGGCTTTGATATTGATAAAGCTCTATCCGAAGTCAACCGCTCAAACTGGAGCAAGTTTGTTGATGGGCAGCCGGTATTTGACGACAACGGCAAAATCAAAAAAGGCGGGAGCTACACCCCGCCCGACCTTAAACCATACATTAATCAAGATTAATCCAAGGCCGCATACAAGCGGCCTGTTTTATTATTGGAGCAACAAATGGCACAACAATATTACGACGCAAACGATTGCGCAGAACTATTACGGATTAAACGCCCCTATTTTTTGCGCACTTATGCCAAACGTGCAGATTTCCCACCGGAGAGAAGCATATCCCCTAAAAAGAAATTGTGGTCGAAAAAGGAAGTAGACCTATGGGTCGAAAGACATCGTATTGGCTAATGATAAAAAATAAGGCTTTCTTTCAGACTGCTGCACCAAAAATGCACCACATCCTGCGGAAAGCCTTATCTTTATTGAATTTCTTGGTGCCGGCACCAAGAGTCGAACTCGGGACCTTCTGATTACAAGTCAGCTGCTCTACCAACTGAGCTATACCGGCTAAAGAAGCACGCATTATGCCTATTTTTTTTAACATTGGCAAGCGATATCGGTAAAAAATTTTACAAATTTAATATAATATCATGTTTTTTATCTGAATTATTTTTCAGATTAAGCTATACAAAGTATAAATCCAGTTACCTTTTCTGATAAAAATCTGTCTGCAAAGCTGATTTGTATTAAAATAAACGTCTTTATATCCATCGCTTTCATCTATGGCACAACATCCCTACCGCCGCCTTAGGGCACAGAAATTCGAATTGCCCGAAGTAGGTATTTCCGAAGAAGGCAACATCCGCTCGCTGCATTTAGGCAGCGCCACAATTCAAAGCTCTATGAATCTGGATTACCCTGCCGAATTGGTATTGTCTTACAGCCGCGCTATGATGGCTTGGCTGCTGTTTGCCGAAAAGGAACCCAGGCATATCACCCAAATCGGCTTGGGCGGCGGTTCGTTTGCACGCTGGATTGATGCTTATCTGCCGCATACCAAACAAACCGCTGTAGATATTAATCCGCAAGTTATCAGTGTCGCGCGCAGTTTGTTCGAATTGCCGTTTGAAGGAGAGCAATTTGAAATCGTTGAGGCAGATGGAGCCGAATATATTAAAACCGTACGCGGCGGTACTGATGTGATTTTGGTAGACGGCTTTGACGGTGAACAAATTATCGATGCGCTGGTAAGCGAAACTTTTTTTGCCGACTGCCGCCGCGCTTTATCGGCGGACGGTATATTCGTAACCAACTGGTGGAGCGGCGACAAACGCTACCAACGGTTTGTCGAAAGCCTGCTTGACGTCTTCGAAGGTCGTGTGTTGGAATTGCCTGCAGAAAGCCACGGGAATATGGCGGTTTTTGCTTTTCAAAGCGCTCCGCGCGAACAAAATTTCGACAATCTGAAAAAACGTGCCGAGAAATTGAGCGAAAAATACAATTTGGATTTCAAGCGTATGCTTTCAGCCATAAAATCACATAATGTGAACAACGGTAAAAATTTATTTTTATAAACTTTTCAGACGGCACCCACAGGATATCTCATGAGCTATTTCGAACGACATTTATTTATCTGCACCAATGCCCGCCACGATAACTGCAAACAAAGCTGTAACGATAACGGCGAAGGTGATGCAGCAGTTGATTTTTTAAAAGGCCGCGCCAAACAGCAAGGCTTAATCGGCCCGGGCAAACTGCGTATCAGCAGCACGGGCTGCCTCGGGCGCTGCGAATCCGGCCCGGCTATGGTCATTTATCCTGAAGGCCGCTGGTATACCTATGTTGATGAAGAAGATCTGCAAGACATTCTTTCCCAAGATTTGGCACAAGGCAAAGCTGTTGAGCGTTTATTGATTGATCCGCCGGCATCCGAATAAATACCGTATTCTGTTCCCCTCTAACCCAAATTCAGACGGCCTCCCTATTAACGAAACATTATGCTAAAAGCCCCTACTCCTATTATGATTCCCGGTCCGGCAGGTTTGCTGGAAACCATTTATATTCCCGCCCAAGGTAATGCTTGCGGTGTGGCGGTTATCAACCATCCCAATCCCCGCCAAGGCGGAACCAATACCAACAAAGTAATACAAACCGCTGCCAAAGCACTCAGTCAATTGGGCTTCCATTGTTACCTGCCTAATTTGCGCGGAGTGGGCAACAGCGATGGCACACACGATTACGGCCAAGGTGAAACTGAAGACTGTATTGCTGTAATCGATTATGCCCGTACCCAACATCCTGATGCGCCCAAATTTGTACTTGGCGGTTTTTCATTTGGCGGTTATGTCTCACTTTTCGCCTCTCAAACACGAACGCCCCATTTACTACTGTTAATGGGCCCTGCCGTCGGTATGTATGAACGGAGCGAACCAGCTTCTCCCGTACCTGCGCAAACCTTGTTGATTCACGGCGAAACCGATGATGTCGTTCCCCTGAATAATGCGCTGAAATGGGCCGCTGTCCAAGACATTCCTGTTATAACCGTACCCCAAGCCTCTCATTTCTTCCACGGCAAACTAATTGCACTGCGCGATACGATTACCCGTTTAGCTCCTGCTTTTTTATAAACACCGTGTTGTCCTATCAACCAATCCGAATTTGTATTCTTCATGCCCCCAATTCAAGCAAACCTGCTTGAAGACAGCCGATAAACAGTGCCGTCTGAAACTATTTTTCAGACGGCACTGTTTACTTTTCAAATAACACCCGACCAATAAATATGAGAAGAGTAAATTCATATGCCCTTATCGATGCAGAGATTTTCCAATAAAAAATTTTATTATTCAATCAACATTTAAAAATCTATTCTAATGATATTAAACCATTTTAAAAACAATTACCTGTAGGTATTCTAAAACGAAAAGGCCGTCTGAAAATTTCAGACGGCCTTTTCATTCTATTGTTAGAAATTTACTTCAATACGCGGATACCCACTGCATCGCGCACTTGTGTCAAAAGCTCACGCGCCTCTGCACGTGCTTTTTTAGCACCTGCCAACAAAATTTCTTCGATTTTGGCAGGATTAGCGGTCAACTCGTGATAGCGCTCGCGCTTATCGGCTAATTCTTCGTTCAGCTTCGCACCCAATATTTTTTTGGCTTCTCCCCAAGCTAAACCCTCGGCAAGAGAAACGGCAAAAGCGGCGGTTTCCTCTTCGGTAGCAAAAGCTTTGTAGATTTCAAATAAAGGGCTTTCATCCGTACCTTTGGGCTCTCCCGGCTCTTTCAAATTGGTTACGATTTTATTCACGGCTTTTTGCAATTTTTTCTCGGTTTCAACAAGCGGAATAGTATTACCGTAGCTTTTACTCATTTTCCGGCCATCCAAGCCTACCAAAGTTTGAACGTTTTCTTCGATTTTGGCTTCGGGCAATACAAATAAATCACGGTAAAGATGATTAAAACGTCCTGCAATATCACGTGCCATTTCAACATGTTGGATTTGGTCGCGGCCTACCGGCACATCATGTGCGCGGAACATCAGAATATCGGCGCTCATCAACATCGGATAGCAAAACAAACCCATATCGACCGCTGCATCGGGATCATTACCCTCTTCTTCGTTGGCCTGAACAGCCGCTTTGTAAGCGTGTGCGCGATTCATCAAGCCTTTGGCCGTGATACAGGTGAGGATCCAGTTTAATTCCATAATTTCGGGAATGTCAGACTGGCGGTAAAAAGTCGTCCGCTCAGGATCCAAGCCGCAAGCCAACCAAGTAGCGGCAACAGCCTGCGTAGATTGATGAATCATTTCGGGATCACGGCATTTGATCAGGCCATGGTAATCGGCTAAGAATAAGAAAGATTCGGTATTCTCTTCTTGGCTGGCTCGAATGGCGGGGCGGATTGCGCCGACATAATTGCCCAAATGTGGAATACCTGTGGTGGTAACACCCGTCAATACGCGTTTAGTCATGATTATTTTCCGATTGGCAGGCCGTCTGAAAAGCCGGCTCTTAAAGCCTTTGATTATAGCAAAATCATCACTGCTATGCGAAATACCACTATTTAAGCCTACATTTTAGATACACATATGTTTGATAACATACTAGAACAGTGTGTGATACAAAACTTACATATCTACCCTATCCGCCAACCATAACGTTATAAAGTCACATTGGCCAATTTTTTCGGCTTTGAAAAAACCTTTATGATTTTTAATTTGAATCAACAACCTACTTCGGCAATACTGATATCGTCTTGTAAAAGATTGCTTATTTCGAGTGAAACGGCAATTCTGCCGCAAGACAACTACGATCAAACGGTTATTGCATCTGTTTCATTCAACCGGTTTCCAATATTTTTTGATAAGGAGTAACGATATGAAAGCAGCAGTTGTCAATCAAGCCTGTAACGGCGTAGAAGTAGTAGAAAAAGACATTCCCCAAGTAGGCTCCGGCCAGGCTTTGGTTGAGGTGGAGTATTGTGGTGTATGCCATACCGACCTTCATGTGGCAGCCGGCGATTACGGCAAACAACCCGGTCGCGTATTAGGTCATGAAGGTATAGGCATTGTTAAGGAAATCGCGCCCGATGTGACCAGTTTGAAAGTGGGCGACCGTGTCAGCATCGCCTGGCTTTACCAAAGCTGCGGTCATTGCGAATATTGTAACAGCGGGCGTGAAACCTTATGCCGTACCGTAAAAAATGCCGGCTATACCGTAGACGGCGGCATGGCTGAATATTGTGTCGTTGAAGCAGATTATGCGGTTAAAGTACCGGCCAACCTTGATCCGGCCCAAGCCAGCTCGATTACCTGTGCGGGTGTGACCACTTACAAAGCCACCAAAGTAGCAGGTGTACGTCCCGGCCAATGGATTGCCATGTATGGCGCAGGTGGTTTGGGCAACTTGGCAGTCCAATACGCCGCTAAAGTATTCGGTGCGCGCGTGATTGCCGTTGATATTAATGACGACAAACTGCAATTAGCCAAAGAAGTAGGCGCTGAAGTAGTCATCAACAGCGCTAAAGAAGATGTCGTCGCCCGTATCAAAGAAATTACCGATGGCGGTAGTCATTGCGCTATCGTTACGGCAGTATCCAAAGTGGCCTTCAATAATGCGGTAGACAGCGTTCGCGCAGGTGGCCGTGTGGTTGCGGTCGGTCTGCCGGTGGAAACCATGGATTTGTCTATTCCGCGCACTGTTTTGGACGGCATCGAAGTTGTCGGTTCCTTAGTCGGCACACGCCAAGACTTGGCGGAAGCCTTCGACTTCGGCGCCCGCGGTTTGGTTGTTCCTGTGGTACAGACTCGCGCGTTGGATGAGGTAGGCGATATTTTCCAAGAAATGCACGATGGTAAAATCCAAGGCCGTATGGTGTTGGATATGAAAAAATGCTGTAAACACTAATTTATCATTTAGATAAAAAAACATGCCGTCTGAAAGTTTCAGACGGCATGTTTTTATAGTGTGTACTTACGAGGCAGGTTGGGGCTGCCCAAGCTCCAATGCTGCGGCTAACAATGAAAGCCTTGCCAATACACCGTAAACATAAAGTCGGTTGCATTCGCAATCAAGATCACCGTTAGTTTGCGGTACGCCCAAGCTGTCCCATTGGGCAAATACCCGTTTGCAACGCTCCTCTCCGCCGCTTTCATCGCCTGCTACCGGAATGTTTTGCTCTAAAGGCACAAACAACATACCCGAAGCATTGAGATTTTCGTCCGTGCCGCGGCCTTCGTGTACACGGAAAAAACCACCCACAACAAAACGGTCTACCATATAAACCACCGGTTCGGAAACCGCGCCGTTTAAGGTCTCGTAGGTATAAATGCCCTCTTGAACGATAACCTCGCTAACTTCCAGGCCCTCTTTCACTTTGGCCATTTTATTGCGGTTTTTACGGTTGAGTCCGCGAATTTCGTCTGCCGATTTCACGCTCATCACACCCATACCATAAGTGCCGGCATCCGCTTTTACAATCACGAAGGGCTTATCGGTAATACCTTTTTCATCGTATTTGGCCTGAATCTTTGCCAGCATTCTCTCCACCGCATCGGCCAGTGCGTCTTCACCCTCACGGTCTTGGAAATTCAAACCGCTGATTTGTTCGAAATACGGGTTAATCTGCCACTCGTCAATGCCGATTAATTCGGCAAATTCTGCCGCCACTTCATTATAGGCGGCAAAATGCGCCGTTTTCCGACGCGAAGTCCAGCCACCGTGCAACGGGGGCAGCACTTTTTGGCTCAAGCCATTCAGAATTTCCGGTACACCTGCGGACAAATCATTATTCAACAACACCAAACAAGGCGAAAAGCCGTCTGCCAAATGAACACGGTTGCGCGTATATTGCAAAGGTTCCAACAAAACCTTATCGCCTAAGGCTGTGGTTAATTCGGTAGGTTCCGTAATTTCAGGATTCAAACTGCCCAAGCGAACCTCAAAACCTGCCGAACGCAAAATATTGCTCAATGCATACACGTTTTGCAGGTAAAACGTATTACGCGTATGGTTCTCAGGCACAATCAAAATCGATTTGGCCGTTTCGCAAGCACGCTCTACCGCACTCTGTGCAGCCAAAGCCGCCAACGGCACTACCGCCGGGTTGAGATTATTAAAACCGCCGGGAAACAGATTCATATCAATAGAAGCCATTTTGTATCCGGCATTACGGATATCAACCGAACCGTAAAATGGCGGCGTATGCTCACTCCACTTTTGGCGGAACCATGCTTCGATTTTGGTTTGGTTGGACAAAATAACAGCCTCGAAAGCTTTCAGCCGAGACAGATATTGTTCAGACATAACGGGAAGCGACATTGGTTTTCCTTAATAAAATCAGCCTTTCAGACGGCCTAAACCTTAAATACCGAAATTCGGCACACTATACGGCAAGTCAGCAGAATCCTTTGCTTAGGGTAACCCGTCAGGCAAAAGACAACTGTATTGTCCGTCGCATTATAGCAAGTTACCCTGTATAAATGGATATGACAATAAATAGTTCGTATGCCTTTCAGACGGCCTTGCAAATAAAATGACATTTGATAAGAACAACCATCAGGGGAACAGCCCCCATTCTAGCTGATATATGGATCAAATATAAAAAGCAAAGCCAATATATGCAGCCGATTAAAAAGGCCGTCTGAAAAATATTCAAACGGCCTCATATCATCATCGGTTTTATCAGTTTTTCATGGATTGCACCGGTGCGGGAATCCGCCCACCGCGGTTTACAAATATTTCGCAGCTACCTTCCTTTACCGGCATAATCGGCGCATAGCCCAGCAATCCGCCGAATTCCACGCTATCGCCGACATCTTTACCCGGCACGGGGATAATGCGTACGGCAGTTGTTTTACTGTTAATCATACCGATGGCCGCTTCATCCGCAATAATGCCGGAAATGGTAGCCGCCGACGTGCTGCCCGGTACCGCCACCATATCCAAGCCTACCGAACAAACCGCGGTCATGGCTTCCAATTTATCTAATGTGAGCACACCGCTTTCGGCAGCAGCAATCATACCCTCATCTTCCGATACGGGAATAAAAGCACCGCTCAAGCCGCCTACCGCGCTTGATGCCATCATGCCACCTTTTTTCACGGCATCATTTAACAAAGCTAAAGCAGCCGTAGTGCCGTGCGTACCGCATACGCTCAAGCCCATTTCTTCCAAAATACGCGCCACCGAATCACCCACCGCCGGTGTCGGAGCAAGTGATAAATCCAAAATGCCAAAAGGAATATTCAGCATTTTACTGGCTTCATGACCGATAAGCTCACCGACACGGGTAATTTTGAAGGCGGTTTTTTTCACCACCTCGGCTACTTCAGTTAGAGTAACCGCATTGGAATTTTCCAGAGCCGCTTTCACTACGCCGGGGCCGGATACGCCGACATTAATCACTGCCCCCGCTTCACCCGAACCGTGAAATGCACCTGCCATGAAAGGGTTATCTTCCACCGCATTGCAAAACACCACGATTTTGGCGCAACCGAAACCTTCCGGTGTAATTTCTGCCGTTCGTTTAATGGTTTCCCCCGCCAGCTTCACTGCGTCCATATTGATGCCCGCACGGGTCGAGCCGATATTAATCGAGCTACACACGATATCAGTGGTTTTCATCGCTTCGGGAATCGAACGGATCAATACTTCGTCTGCCTGCGACATTCCTTTTTGCACCAAAGCGGAAAAGCCGCCGATGAACGATACGCCGATGGCTTTTGCCGCCCTATCCAAAGTTTGGGCAATGCTCACATAGCTATCGGCACCGGTTGCCGCGGCAATTTGTGCAATCGGCGTTACCGAAATACGTTGGTTGACAATCGGAACACCGTATTTAGCCGACAAATGCTTTGCCGTAGCTACTAAATCTTTACCGATTGTAGTGATTTTATTGTAAATATTTTGGTTTAATACCTCGATATCGGGATGGATGCAGTCATGCAAGTCGATACCGATGGTAATGGTGCGGACATCAAAGTTTTGATCCGCCACCATTTTGACGGTTTCCAAAATTTCGTTGGAGTGAATACTCGTTTGCATCACATCCCCTTAAATACGGTGCATAGCGTTAAAAATCTCTTCATTTTGCATACGGATATCCAAAGCAAGTTTTTTGCTTTCTTCTGCAAATAAATCTAAGATTTCCCGGCGGCTTTTCGGGCATTTTTTCGTATCAACCAAAATAATCATGGTAAAAAAATCATCCATTAGCTGCTGGCTGATGTTTAGGATATTCAATTGGTTTTCGGCCAACAGTTTGGATACATCGTAAACGATACCGATACGGTCTTTACCGATCACGGTAATAACAGAACTGCTCATCTTGTCGTTCCTTATGACTGGAGGTTGTCTTGTCGTATAAATACTTTCAGACGGCATTATAAATAAGGCCGTCTGAAAATCATTTGATTTATATCTCTTGAAATAAAATTATACAGATACTATCCGGTATCGTGTAATGTGTATTAAATCTTGATAAAAAGGCCGCCTAAACTTTCAGACGGCCTTATAACTCATTAAAAACAAATATTTAAAATAAATTAAATATTCAAATAATCCAGAATACCCTCGGCTGCATCCCGGCCTTCGGCAATAGCCGTAACGACCAAATCCGAACCACGGGTAATATCTCCTCCTGCAAACACTTTCGGATTGGCGGTTTGCTGCTTATAAATACCACGCGCTTCAATACGGCCGCGGTTATCGGTTGTCACACCGACGCTTTGCAGCCACGGCATTTCATGCGGTGCGAAACCGAATGCCACAATAACCGCATCGCAATCGATAACTTCCTCACTACCCTCAATAATTTCGGCACGGCGGCGGCCTTTTTCATCAGGCTCACCCATACGGGTTTTCACAATACGGATACCGGTAACCTTACCTGTAGCATCGGTTTCAACGGCAACCGGATCTGCTTCTATCGCAACCGGTTGGGCATTAAATTGGAAAGCCACACCTTCTTCTTTAGCGTTGGTAAACTCTTTTTTACTACCCGGCATATTAGCCGCATCTCGACGGTAAACACAGGTAACTTCTGCCGCCCCTTGACGCACTGAAGTACGGACGCAGTCCATAGCGGTATCGCCTCCGCCCAATACAACCACGCGTTTGCCCTCCATGCTGACATAGTCCGCACTTGGCAATCCGAGTAAATTTTGGGTATTACCAATCAAAAACGGCAACGCGGAATATACACCTTGGGCATGTTCGTTCGGAATATCGGCCTTCATACCTTGGTATGTGCCGACGCCGAGGAATACCGCATCGTATTGTTCAACCAAATCCTGCAAGCCGATGTCTTTACCGATTTCCACGCCCAGCTTGAACTCGATGCCCATTTCGCCGAACACTTCACGGCGGCGTACCATCACTTCTTTTTCCAACTTAAACGCAGGAATACCAAAGGTAAGCAGACCGCCAATCTCCTGTTGACGCTCATATACGGTCACATCTACACCGTTACGAACCAACACATCGGCACAACCCAAACCGGCCGGCCCAGCACCGATAACGGCTACTTTTTTACCTGCTTTGGGTACATCATGCAGATTCGGTTTCCAACCCATCTCAAAGGCTTTTTCGGTAATGTATTTTTCCACATTGCCTATCGTTACCGCACCAAACTCTGCATTTAAGGTGCAATCGCCCTCGCACAAACGGTCTTGCGGGCAGACGCGTCCGCATACTTCCGGCAGACTATTCGTAGTATGAGCCAGCTCCGCCGCTTCAATAATACGTCCTTCGTTAGCCAAGCGCAGCCAATTGGGAATATTGTTGTGCAGCGGGCATTTGTTTTGACAATACGGATTACCGCAAGCCAAACAACGGTCTGCCTGCGCTTGCGCCTGCTTGTCGCTGAAAGCCTGATAGATTTCTACGAAACTGGTTTTGCGCGTATTCAAGGGAATTTTCGGCGGATCGACACGCGGCAGGTCGATAAACTGATATACGTTTTCACGTTCACTCATAGTGGTGTTCCTTGTATTTTGACGTCTACCCTCCCACAAACAGGAAAGGCAACCGATTATGTAATCGTTGGATAATCTACCTAAATGTTTTACAAACCCGTTTTACGCTGCTTGACCTTAACCGGGGGTTAGACCTTATGCTTTTAATACTGCTTCTCCCGATCATACCAACTCAGGAAAATCCGATGAAAAACCGAATCTTGTTAATTTCCAATCTAGCCACAGCCATTTTGCTTTCTGCCTGCCATATACCTGGACAGCCCGCCTCAATGCACAACGGGTATCACATCCAGAAAAACGGTACCGCACCGCATATCCAAGCCTATTTGCAAAGCATGGAACATATGCATCACGGTATGAATCAAGCGGCATATATCGCCAATCCAGACGCTGCTTTCAATGCGGGTATGATTCCCCATCATCAAGGAGCTGTCGCCATGGCTGAGATTGAGCTTAAATACGGCCAAGATCCAACCATGCGCAAACTGGCAAAAAATATTATTGCCGCCCAGAAGGCTGAGATCGAGACAATGTCCAACTGGCTAAAACAGCATCCGACGACTACCCCGCCTTCCGGTAAAGCCTATCCTCATACCCAAGCATATCTGGGTTTAAACCAACATCATGCTATGGCAGATGCGGCGAAGCATCCCGATCCCGATATTGCATTTGCCCAAGCTATGATTCCACATCACCAAGGGGCAATCGATATGGCGGAGATACAACTTCGCTACGGCACCAATCCGGCAACCCGAAAATTAGCAGAATCCATTATCGCGGCCCAGCGGCCTGAAATCGATTTAATGCGAAATTGGCTGAAGTCGGTTCAAAAATAATACCTTTATCCAATCAAGCAGTCTTTTCAGACGGCCTGTTTAAATTTTTCAGGCCGTCTGAACTTTGGCACTTACTGAGTTACCAACCGTAGCTCGGTTACGGTTCGGCGTT
This sequence comes from Neisseria arctica, assembly GCF_022870905.1. NCBI lineage: Bacteria > Pseudomonadati > Pseudomonadota > Betaproteobacteria > Neisseriales > Neisseriaceae > Neisseria > Neisseria arctica. The sequence continues at coordinate 937,924 of NZ_CP091510.1, read as the reverse complement.
TGTGTCCCAGCAGTGCATCCACATCATTTGCCTTGGGTTTTACCAGAACAAATTTACCGATATAGTTTTCCCAATCTGCCAATATTTCCTCGCCGATACGGCTGTGGGTCAGGCTCACATGACGCTCGATCAGGCCGCGCAAATGTTCTTGATGCATTGGTAAATCTTCAATACCCAATCCTTCTACCATTTCAGGATTGATACGGCCTTGGAAACAGCCGTCAACATCAAGTACATAAGCAAAACCCCCCGTCATACCTGCGCCGAAGTTGATACCGGTTTTACCCAATACCGTTACCACACCACCGGTCATGTATTCGCAACCGTTATCGCCGATACCTTCTACTACCGTAGTTGCTCCCGAATTACGCACGGCGAAACGCTCGCCGGCACGACCTGATGCAAACAATTCGCCACCGGTCGCACCGTATAAACAGGTATTACCCGCAATAGTGGCTTTTTCGGCTTTAAACGCAGCACCATTGTGCGGTTTAATCACAATGCGCCCGCCAGCCATACCTTTTCCGACATAGTCGTTGGCATCGCCGGTCAGTGTCAGATTGATGCCGCCGGCCAGCCATACGCCGAAGCTTTGGCCCGCCGTACCGTCGAAATGAAGGTTAAACGTTTGTTCGGCATTGCCACGGTTACCGTATTTTTCAGCAACCATACCGGAAAGTGTAGCGCCTACAGAACGGTCTACGTTGGTAATATCAAAACTCGCATCAATACTACCACCCGAAACAAATGCTTCTCGAGTTTCTTCTACAATCGCCCTGTTCAGCAAGCCTTTATCAAACGGTTCGTTAGTCTGCGTGCAATAGCGCGCGCTGCCTTCCGGCACTTTAGGCGCATACAGCAACTTGCTTAAATCCAAACCGCGCTGTTTGGAAGTTTTACCTTCAACGATTTCCAACAAATCTGTACGGCCGATTAAATCGGTGAGTTTTTCCACGCCTAACTCAGCCATCAGCTCGCGTACGTCCTGTGCGATAAATTTGAAATAGTTCATCGCCTTTTCAGGCAACCCGTGATAATGCTTGCTGCGTAAAGTATCGTCTTGGGTAGCGATACCGGTAGCGCAATTGTTCAGATGACAGATTCGTAAATAGCGACAACCCAAAGAAATCATCGGGCCCGTACCGAAACCGAAACTCTCAGCTCCTAAAATAGCGGCCTTCACAATATCCAAACCGGTTTTCAAACCACCATCTACTTGCAGGCGGATTTTGTGACGCAAATTATTTTCTACCAGAGCCTGCTGCGCTTCGGCCAAACCGAGTTCCCAAGGAGAACCGGCATATTTCACGCTGGAAAGCGGACTTGCTCCCGTACCGCCGTCATAACCCGAAATAGTAATCAAATCAGCATAAGCTTTGGCTACACCGGTAGCAATCGTACCGACTCCGGGCAGCGATACCAGTTTTACCGATACCAAAGCCTTCGGATTTACCTGTTTCAAATCGAAAATCAGCTGTGCCAAATCTTCGATCGAATAAATATCGTGATGGGGCGGCGGAGAAATCAAGGTAGAACCCGGCACAGCATAGCGAAGCTGTGCAATATAAGGCGTTACTTTGTCGCCGGGCAACTGGCCTCCTTCGCCCGGCTTCGCACCCTGAGCCACTTTGATTTGAATAACATCGGCACTCATCAGATAGGCCGCCGTTACGCCGAAGCGGCCGGACGCGACTTGCTTGATCCGAGATACTTTTTCAGTACCATAACGGCGGGGATCTTCACCGCCTTCACCTGAGTTGGAATACCCACCCAAACGGTTCATCGCAATTGCCAATGCTTCGTGCGCTTCAGGGCTTAATGCACCAATTGACATAGCCGCACTGTCAAAACGCTTGTAGAGGTTTTCGGCTGGTTCTACTTTATCAATAGCGATAGACTCACGCCCTTCGATTTTCAAGCGTAATAAATCACGGATGGTGGTTACAGGGCGGTTGTTCACCGCATCGGCATAAAGACGGTATTTGCTGTAATCTCCGCTATTGCAAGCCGCCTGCATAGTATTAACCACTTCAGGATTGTAAGCGTGATACTCGCCTTGAGGTTTAAACTTGAGCAAGCCGCCCGCGTCAATGCCTTTGCTACGCTGCCATGCACGCTTGCGTTGGCTGCAAAGCTGCTCATGCAGGTCGGCAAATGTCGCACCTTCTACACGGCTGGTAATGCCGGGGAAACACAAACGGGTAACTTCGCTGCTGAAGCCAACCACTTCGAACAAATGGGCTGCACGATAGGATGCAATGCAGGAAATACCCATTTTCGACATGATCTTGTACAAACCTTTATTCACACTATTGCGGAAGTTGGCCATAACAACACGCAGCGGTTTGGTAATCGCCCCCACATTTACCATATGCCCCAAGCTTTCATAAGCCAGATACGGATAAACAGCAGTCGCACCCAAGCCGATCAATACTGCGAAATGGTGCGGATTGCGGGCAGAACCTGTTTCTACAATGATATTGGCATCACAACGCAAGTTGGTTGCTACCAAGCGATTTTGTACTGCGCCTACGGCAAGTGCAGCAGGGATATGCTGGCGGTCTTTGGCAATATTTTTATCAGACAATACCAACAATACGGCGCCATCGCGTACCGCTGCTTCGGCATCATCACAAAGTTTTTCCAAGGCTTCTTTGAGGTTACGCTCATCTGGGCTGTAAACCATGTCAAGTACAACATGCTTATAGTGTTCGGCAGGCAAGCGCAATAATTGTTGCATATCGGAATACAACAGAACCGGCGATTTGAAGTTTACACGATGCGACATGCCTTCAGCTTCGAAAAACACGCTCATCTCACGGCCGATACTGGTAGCCAAACTCATCACATGTGCTTCTCGCAATGGATCGATAGGCGGATTGGTTACTTGGGCGAAATACTGACGGAAATAGTCGTACATCAGGCGTGGGCGTTCACTCAATACGGCAAACGGCGCATCATCACCCATCGAACCTACAGGCTCCTGACCGTTCTCGCCCATCACGCGCACGGTACTTTCCAATTCCTCAAGATCGTAAAGGAACTGCTTGTGATATACGGCAAGCGTTTCAGCATCCATATTCGCTTCGCCCACTTCGTTTTCCGGCAATTGCTCAAACGGAATCAGGCGCTGTACGTTTTTATCCAACCAACTACGGTAAGGGTGGCGCGCACGTAATTCATCATCAATTTCATGAGAATGCATCAGCTTGCCTTTGCCGGTATCAATCACCAGTAATTCGCCGGGGCCGACGCGGCCCTTGTCTACCACTTCATCAGGGGCGTAGTCCCAAATACCTACTTCCGAAGCAATGGTAATCAAACGGTCTTGGGTGATGACATAACGTGCCGGACGCAAACCGTTGCGATCGAGGTTACAAGCTGCGTAACGGCCGTCTGAAAGCACGATGCCGGCCGGACCGTCCCATGGCTCCATGTGCATGGAATTGAAATCATAGAATGCGCGCAAATCATCGCTCATATCCGGGTTCTGCTGCCATGCGGGCGGCACCAACAGACGCATAGCACGGAACAAATCCATACCGCCATTAACAAATAGCTCCAGCATATTATCAAGCGAACTCGAGTCGGAGCCGGTTTCGTTAACAAACGGAGCAGCAGTTGCCAAATCGGGAATCAACGGTGTGCGGTATTTATAAGCACGTGCGCGTGCCCATGCGCGGTTCCCAGAAATCGTATTGATTTCACCATTATGCGCAAGATAGCGGAACGGCTGGGCCAACTTCCAGCGCGGCATAGTATTGGTTGAAAAACGCTGATGGAACAAACAGATTGCTGACTGCATACGCAAATCGGCCAAGTCCAGATAAAACTTGGGCAAGTCTTTAGGCATGCACAAGCCTTTATAGATAATAGTTCTGTTTGAGAGGCTACAGATATAGAAATCATCATGATCAATGCGTTTCTCAATACGGCGGCGGGTTACAAACAAACGCCGCTGTACATCTTGAATACGCCAGCCACTGGGCGCATTGATAAACACTTGCTTGATTTTGGGCATGTCGGCAGCGGCAATAGAACCCAATACCGATACATTGGTAGGTACGTCACGCCACGCCGCCACACTTAAGGTTTCATTTATCAACTCTTCATTGATAATGGCAATGTATTGTTGTGCCAATGCTTCGTCTTGCGGCAGGAAAATTTGTCCGACGGCAAAATTTTGCGCTAACGAAAACCCTTCTTCCTTGGCAACGGTTTGGAAAAACGTGGTAGGCATCTGCAACAGCAAACCGCAGCCATCACCTGTTTTGCCGTCTGAAAGAATGGCGCCACGGTGTTGCATACGTGACAAGCCGAGAATAGCGGTACGAACCACTTTATGGCTTGGTTCGCCATCAATATTGGCGATTAGGCCGAATCCGCAATTTTCTTTTTCCAGTGTACGATCATACAGCATGGACATAATGAACCTTTCCTGCAAATTGTTGTAGAGGCTGCCGCTCTTGCATCTGCTTCAAACATCATCAAGTGTAATAAAAATACTTGAGATTTACGGTAATGCGGGCAAGTGTATTTAGTTAATCTTTAGGCTATCTAAAATACGGAAATTGTTGTCAATCGTCAAAGGTTTTTTTCAGTTTCATGGAAAGCAAACTCAATAAAAACAGGAATAAAATAAATATTTATTTCAATTAAAAAATTTATTTAATATTTTAAATTATAATTAGATGTATTTTTGACACTTAATATTAAATTAACAGGCTTTAACAATTTTGCTTGTTTTTTGTCATTTTATATGATTTGCACACATCTCTTAAAATATGAGCTTTCAAACAAGACCGAATCTTTTGAATGGCACAAAAATACCTGCCGCGATTGATCGGCAGGTATCTGTAGATTTATTACACAATCTATTTCAAGCTAGTTTAGCTACTTATGCTAAGGCCGTACGCATCTGATCAATCACCGCTTTATAGTCGGCCTGACCGAAAATAGCTGATCCGGCAACAAAAGTATCTGCGCCCGCATCTGCAATAGCGGCAATATTATCGACCTTGATCCCCCCGTCTACTTCTAAAGCAATGCGGCGCCCGCTCTCGCTTTCATACATGTCCAGTAAATCCCGTACTTGGCGTATTTTAACCAAGGTTTGCGGAATAAAACTTTGGCCTCCGAAGCCCGGGTTAACCGACATCAATAACACCATGTCCAGCCGCTCCAATACATTTTCCAACAGATAAACAGGTGTCGCCGGGTTCAATACCAAACCAGCCTGGCATCCGGCATCTTTAATCAAACTCAAACTACGGTCGACATGCCGACTTGCCTCCGGATGGAAAGTGATCATATCGGCCCCTGCTTTAGCAAACGATTGGATCAAATCATCTACCGGTTCCACCATCAAATGAACATCAATAGGCACGGTAGCATATGGTTTTAAGGCCTCGCATACCATCGGTCCGAAAGTCAGATTAGGAACATAATGATTATCCATTACGTCAAAATGAATTAAATCTGCTCCCGCAGCAATAACATCACGAACCTCCTCACCCAAACGGGCAAAGTCTGCAGATAAAATACTGGGGGCGATACGGTAATTTGTCACGTTTGTATTCTCCATTTTTCAGGCGGCATATGATTTACAATATACCGTTTGCAGTACCGTAATACCTTATTAATTTATTAGACAGTACCGCAGCTTTGGTTGATAATGCGGTTTTACGCAAGTTTACGGCCATTATACCGTGTTTCACACGCCCATCGGCTACATTCCTCAATAGATTGAATGATAGGGAAAACAACTGTGCTGCACTTTCATCCGCTCCGTCCGCTTGTTATCAAAACCACATTATTTGGTGCTTTGTTCAGTAGTGCCAGCTTATTATCTGCCACCCCCTTATCAGCACCCTTGGATGATTTCCAACCCAATTGCGATATCCGCCAGCTTTCTCTCACTCCGGAACAGCGCAACCAATTGCGCACCATCCGTTACGATTACAAACGCGAACTCGACCAAGCCAACAGCAAAAATAACCGTATCAGCCGCTTCCGCCATCCTACACTGATGCGGCTGCTTTCCGCGGAAAGCTTTAACGAAAACGCTGCCCGTGATTATATCCAAGCCCGCTATATGCCTAGTATGGATTTCGCAATAGGCGAATTAAAAATCCAGCACCGTTTTTACCAATTGCTTACCCCGATGCAACGCCAACAATGGTTAAAAGCCTGCTTGAAATAAATCATCATTAATCCATCACATGCCGCGACTTGAAAATTCAAAACGCGGCATATGTACATTTAAGACAGGCGGCAAGAAGCTTATAACTAAAGATTGCCTTTACTCATTCTTTTTCAGACGGCCTCATAATCAAGTATGCTCATAACAAAACAAAGCGCATAACAAACCTGTAAAAGAAATAGACACTCTAGAATCTTTGCCCTATTCTCTTAAATTTCCACCATCACTCTCTGCAAAGGAAAGCCATGAAAATCGCAGCCAGCAAAGGGACTGAATTCGCATTTGAAGCCGACTACAAAACAATGGATATCAATCTTACCGATTTCACCAATGTATGTGCAGTAGTGGCCACAATCGAAGATCTGCCTACGGTGTGGGAAGAATTAGAACGGCTCGGCTTCGCCATACCGATTTTTGCCGCTGTGGAATATGGTCAAAGCGTACCCGCCGAGTGGCTTCCTGAAGTATATGGAGTGATCGAACTCTCACTGGATCAAAAATATTATAACGGCCAGCTCATCAACGCTGCCGCATCCGACTACATCGATTCCCTAGACCCGCCTTTTTTCCAAGCCCTCAAAGACTATACCGATTATGGAAATGCCGCTTTCGACTGCCCCGGTCATCAAGGCGGCCAATTTTTCCGCAAACACCCTTCGGGCCGGCGTTTTTTCCTTTATTTCGGAGAAACATTATTCCGTGCCGATTCATGTAACGCCGATGTACGCCTAGGTGACCTACTGATTCACGAAGGCCCGGCTTATACCGCACAGGCACATGCCGCCAAAGTTTACAATGCCGATAAAACCTACTTTGTTCTAAACGGCACCTCTGCCGCTAACAAAGTATGTATCAACGCACTCGTCGCACCCGGTGATTTGGTTTTATTCGACCGCAATAACCACAAATCGGTACATCACGGCGCATTAACAATGAGCGGCGGCATCCCCGTTTATATGCAGACAGCCCGAAATGCCTACGGACTAATCGGTGGAATTCCAGAAAATGATTTTGACGAAACCTCTATTCGCAAACGCATCAGGGCAGCTTCCCCCGAGCGTGCCGATAGCCCACGCCCATTCCGCTTAGCCGTCATCCAATTGGGTACTTACGACGGCACAATTTACAATGCGCGCCAAGTGGTTGATCGGATCGGCCATTTATGCGATTACATCCTTTTTGATTCGGCGTGGGTAGGCTACGAGCAATTCATCCCCATGATGCGCGATTGCTCCCCCTTATTGCTTGAATTAAATGAGAATGATCCCGGTATTTTAGTTACCCAATCCGTGCACAAACAACAGGCCGGATTTTCACAAACTTCGCAAATCCATAAAAAAGACAATCACATTAGCAAACAAGCACGATACTGCAACCACAAACGCTTTAACAATGCCTTCATGATGCACGCATCCACCAGCCCGTTTTACCCATTGTTTGCATCGCTGGACGTTAACGCCAAAATGCACGAAGGCAAAGCCGGACAGCGTATGTGGCGTGAATGTGTACTTGGTGGTATCGAAGCGCGGAAAATGCTGCTGCAAACCTGCAAACTTATCAAACCTTTTGTTCCTCCTACCGTTCACGGCAAACCTTGGCAGGATTACGAAAGTGAAGATATGGTCGACGATATTTCATTCTTCCGCTTTGCAAAAGATGCTTCTTGGCACGACTTCGACGGCTATGCAGAAAATCAATACTTCATCGACCCCTGCAAACTGCTGCTTACAACCCCCGGAATCAACCGTGAAACAGGCGAGTATGAGCCCAGCGGTATTCCTGCTTCCGTATTGGCGCATTATCTCCGCCAACGCTCACTGATTCCCGAAAAAGCAGATTTAAACTCAATTTTGTTTCTACTGACTCCGGCGGAAAACATGGCCAAGTTCCAGCATTTGGTTGCAACCATCGCCCGCTTCGAAGAACTTTACGAAGCCAATACTTTGGTGCGCGAAATGCTTCCTAGCCTTGCCGCCGCATACCCTATTTACCAAAATATGCGGATTCAGGAATTGTGCCAACGTATGCACGACTTTTACCGCAAACATCAATTAAATCAATTGCTGCAAGACATGTTCCGGAGAGACAAATGGCCGGCTACAAAACTAATGCCGTCTGAAACGCATCATGCCTATGTTCGCAACGATATCGATTTAGTACCTTTAAGCCTGATCGAAGGCCGTATTGCCGCTGAAGGCGCCCTTCCTTATCCTCCGGGCGTACTTTGTATCGTACCCGGAGAAATCTGGGGAGGAGCCGTATTAGCCTACTTCCGTGCATTGGAAGAAAGTGTAAACGAACTGCCCGGCTTCGAACCTGAAATCCAAGGTGTTTACTGGGAGAGCGACGACAACGGCAGAAAATATGCTCTGGCCTATGTATTAAAGCAGTAACTAACAGCCTCTTCATAAAAGGCCGTCTGAAATCACAGCCAAAATTTCAGACGGCCTTTTTATTGGTCTTTTTAAAATGATTTCTATTTATCTTCTCAATACATCACACCTTATCAAAATCAATTTCAGACAGCATATTAAAAACTAATATATACAATATCTTACACATTAAATCACATAGGTTGCAATCTAAATACTTCTTGTCAAAATCCTAGGCACGCACCGTAAATTTGTATTAAAAAAGCAGATTAAGATTCAGCCATTTGTACTGCTTGGATTGCAGTCAAAGCGATAGTGTACACAATGTCATCTACCAACGCACCGCGCGACAAATCATTGACCGGTTTACGCAAACCTTGCAACATAGGGCCAACACTCAAGACATTCGCATTACGCTGTACAGCTTTGTAAGTACAGTTACCTGTGTTTAGGTCAGGGAATACCAATACGGTTGCCTGCCCCGCCACTTTGCTATCAGGCGCTTTAGATTTGGCTACGCTCGGTACGGTAGCCGCATCATATTGAAGCGGACCGTCAATAGCTAAATCAGGACGCTTACTTTGAGCAATTTTAGTTGCTTCGGCAACCTTCTCTACCGCGGGGCCACTGCCAGAAGTACCAGTAGAATAAGAAATCATCGCTACTTTTGGTTCGATACCGAAAGCTTTTGCAGAATCGGCAGACTGAATGGCAATATCAGCCAATTGTTCGGCAGTAGGCTCAGGATTTACTGCACAGTCACCATATACCAATACTTGATTAGGCAATAACATAAAGAATACGCTTGAAACCAAGCTGGCGCCCGGAGCCGTTTTAATCAGCTGCAAAGCGGGGCGAATGGTATTGGCCGTTGTATGCACGGCGCCGGATACCAAACCGTCGACATCATTTTGCGCCATCATCATAGTACCTAGTACAACCGTATCCTGCAATTGCTCGCGTGCCTGCTCAGGAGTCAGGCCTTTGCTCTTACGCAATTCACACATCGGCTCTACATACTGTTCCACCAAAGTTGCCGGATCAATGATTTCCAAAGATTCAGGTAGTTTTATATGGCGTTCTTTCGCAACTGCCTCTACTTCGGCTCGTGGTGCCAACAACACACAGCGGGCAATGCCTTTTTCATGGCAAATAGCCGCAGCCTGAACAGTACGGGGTTCCGCACCTTCCGGCAAAACAATGCGTTTATTTGCTTTGCTGGCAGACTCCATCATATTGACGCGGAATTGTGCCGGAGACATTCGGCCGCCCGATTTCTTCAATAATAAATCGGCATTTTTAATGTTTTCACTGGAACCGAAATAAGTTAACCCTGTTTTCTCGGCAATAGTCGCACCTGCCCCTTCGTCACCGCCATCTAGCACAAAACCGGCCAACAAGCCCGGAGCAGTAACATATTCCTGCTTAGCCAAATTCAAACGCTCTGCCACACACTCCACATCATTGTTGGCGGTATAAACGGCAAATACTACGGCAGCATCAAAAGATAAAGCCAACTCAAGATTCTTAGTAGACAAGAATACTCGTTCGGCATCGGGTTTAATACCTTTAATAACTACATTTTCAGCATCAAGCTCGCCTACACGCGCAACTAACATATCAAACCAGTCATCGCTTTTGCCGGCGCTAATCAAACGCTCGGCCACACCCGAATCATCAAAAGCACGGTAGGTAGTCGCATTAGGCAGGGCAGAAGCAACAGCCTGAGTGACTGCCCAACCATCGGAACGGGTAGAAACAGGTACAACTAATACGTTTGCCATTATTTATCCTTTAAACGAACTTTCAGGGAAATTTTTTACATTATATCACTGCCGCAAAGCAGTTTATACGCCAAGCTTATTTTGCTTATACGCATACAATGGATGCGATAAAGAATATACAATAGAACGGATAATTTGTAATAATTTAAAACGAATTTATTTATTGGAATTAATGGGAAAAATAATAATCAGACTAAGTAACAAACCAAGGCAACCCTTTTCTTATCCAAGATAATTCCTCAAATAAATACGGGGTAAAATCAGATAAGAAAGTTTGAAAGTAGCTTGCCAAGTAAGTATTTGCTTACTTAATTGCTTCACTCGAACAAACCAGCCAAAGAAAAGCAAATCCCACTACCTAAAAAGTAGTGGGATTTGCAATAATACTGGCGGAGAATGAGGGATTCGAACCCTCGATGCAGGTTTCAGCCCACATGCACCCTTAGCAGGGGTGTGCCTTCAGCCTCTCAGCCAATTCTCCGTCGAGAGATGAGAACTATACCGAACAAGAAAATATGTGTCAAGCATTGAAAGTAACATTATCACAAAAAATCAAAGCTATTCATACTAATCATCTGAATTACATTGAAATTCTATTTATACAGATTTAACAAACAAACTTGCTAAAGCATATAAAATATTACTCTTTCCACGGCAGCCATATTTTTGCCAAGATATACATCAATACGCCACCTACACCCAATAACGCAAAAATAATGCCTTTTTTACGGGCATTCGGGCAAAACCAATAAATGGCGATACTGAAACTAAAAAATAAAGCGGTTACAACACCAACCAACCGCCACTCTTTATAACGATTGAGCGGGTAACTTTCAGTTACTACAATATACATCTGCCATAAAGCCGCCATACACATACTCAGTATGCCCGCCGGCAAAAATAAAATCCCAAGTGCTTCTTTACTAATCATGAAATTACCAAGTTTTGAATAAGAAACAGCTATAAATAATCAGTAGTCTATTGATTTTCTGATAATAAAATCTAACAAACAGTAGCGGCTTATAGGTATTAATACGGGTAATACTTCGCAGGATATTCATCAAAAATAAATTTAATGTTTTTCAGATGGCCTGCCCCCCATTCTACTTTAACAACCGCAACCCCATACACAATTCCAATTATTTTTTAGATAACAATAGCTTTACAGCATTATATAACATATAAAACAGGCCGGCTGATAATTCAGACGGCCTGTTGTCAGATTACGGCTAGTTAAAATTAATATTGCTTATCCATGTAAAGCACGTTTATCTACAGCTAATGCAGCCTCGTGCATCACTTCGGATAAAGTCGGGTGCGCATGTACAATGCGGGCAATATCTTCGCTGCTGGCAGAGAATTCCATACTCATCACACCCTCTGCTACCAATTCGCTCACAACCGGGCCGATCATATGGATACCCAGTACGCGATCGGTTTTGGCATCTGCCAAAACTTTAATCAGGCCCTTGGCTTTTCCTAAGGCTAATGCTCGGCCATTAGCACCAAAGTTTGACGTACCTTTTTTATATTCAACACCTTCAGCTTTTAACTGTTCCTCAGTTTTACCCACCCATGCGATTTCCGGATCAGTGTAGATAACGAAAGGAATGGTATTAAAATCAAGATGCGGTTTTTGTCCGGCGATACGCTCGGCAACAGCAACGCCTTCATCACTGGCTTTATGTGCAAGCATCGGACCGCGTACTACGTCGCCAATTGCCCATACATTAGGCAGGTTGGTGCGACATTCTCCGTCTACTTTAATAAATCCGCGCTCGTCTTTTTCCAAACCGACAGCCTCGGCATTCAAACCTTCAGTATTCGGAATACGGCCAATAGAAATGATTAATTTATCAAATGTTTCGGTTTTTTGTTCGCCTGCCGCTTCATAACTTACCGACACACCGCCTTCAACATTTTTAATTTCATTAAGCTTCACGCCCAATTTAATGTCTAAGCCCTGTTCTTTGGTAAAGACTTTAAGGGCTTCTTTGGCAATTTGCTGATCAGCCGCTGCCAAAAATATAGGCATAGCTTCGAGAATAGTTACTTCAGCACCAACACGCTTCCACACCGAACCCATTTCCAAACCGATAACACCCGAGCCGATTACGCCTAGTTTTTTCGGCACTTCCGTCAGGTTCAATGCACCTTCGTTATCCAACACATTAACGTTATCAATATCAATCAAAGGCAGAGGGCGTGGCACGGAACCGGTAGCGACAATCACTTGTTTGGCCTCAACCACGCTTTTTTCACCGTTGTTGTCAACTTCAATTTGCCATAAATCACCGTTTTTGCCCTTGAAGCTGCCTTTACCGAACAAACTGGTTACTTTGTTTTTTTGGAAAAGGAATTTCACACCGCCTGTCAATTTGGTAACGATAGCGTCTTTGCGTTCGACCATCTTCGCGGCATCGAATTTCAATCCGTCAACACTGATGCCGTGCTCTGTAAAATCATGTTGGGCAGCATGAAAGTGCTCTGATGATTGCAGCAATGCTTTCGACGGAATACAACCTACATTCAGACAAGTACCACCCAAAGCAGGAGCATCTCCAGCTTTGTTTACTCCTGCATCGATACACGCAGTTTTAAAACCAAGTTGTGCTGCGCGGATAGCGGCAATATAACCGCCGGGGCCGGCACCAATTACTACTACATCAAATTGAGACATCAAAAATCCTTTGCATAATTTGATTCAGGCACTTATTCAAAAACGATTTTAGTTCGTTTTTCAGACGGCCTGAGCTATTAACGTCGGGTACGGCATGAATACGGGCTGTATTCAACTACCTCTTGCCGGGTAATATTGTTGTAGACACGGATGATTGCATTCGGATATACCTTACACAATGAATCCCGAGCCACTTCAATACCGGCTTTATTACTGTTGATTTTAAAATGTTTGTTTACAGGTTGTCCGCTAGCAGTATAAGCGCCAACAGCATATTCTTTTCCCTGCCAACTTGCGCAAGCGCCCAACAGTAAAACAAATGTCAATGCAGCATATCTCATGCCGTTCCCTTTAAATTTAGGCCGGATCCAATTGTTTTTCAGACGGCCTTATAAAACTACAAAGGCCGTCTGAAAACAAATTACAGATCCAACAGTAAGCGGGCCGGATCTTCCAGAGCATCTTTAATAGCTACCAGGGTCAATACGGCTTCACGACCGTCAATAATGCGATGATCGTAAGAAAGTGCCAAATACATCATCGGGCGGACAACGACTTGGCCATTTTCAACGACGGCACGCTCTTTAGTCGCATGCATACCTAAAATCGCTGATTGGGGTGGATTGATAATCGGCGTAGACATCATTGAGCCGAAAGTACCTCCGTTTGTAATACTGAAAGTACCACCGGTCAGATCATCCAAAGAAATCTTGCCGTCTTTTGCTTTAACTGCATAATCTACAATGGCTTTCTCGATATCAGCAATGCTCATTTGATCTGCATCGCGTAAAATCGGCACAACTAAACCGCGCGGGCTGCCAATGGCGATACCAATATCAAAGTAACCGTGATAAACAATATCATTGCCGTCAACAGAGGCATTAACGACCGGGTATTTCTTCAATGCCGCTACAGCTGCTTTAACAAAGAACGACATAAAGCCCAGCTTCACGCCGTGCTCTTTTTCGAATTGTTCTTTATATTTGCTACGCAAATCCATAACCGGCTTCATGTTAACTTCATTGAAGGTAGTCAGAATTGCATTTTCTTGTTGTGAAGCCAACAAACGCTCCGCGACACGGGCGCGCAAGCGGCTCATCGGCACACGCTGCTCCGGACGTGCACCGGCCGGTACAGAAGCCGAAGGTGCTGCCGCTGTCGCTTTAGGAGCAGCTTGTGCATTTTGCACATCTTCTTTTAACACTCGCCCGTCGCGACCTGAACCTTGTACGCCGGCAATATCAACACCTTTCTCGGCAGCTAGTTTGGCAGCAGCCGGCATGGCCACACCGGCTTGAGCATTGGAAGATACAGGTGCGGTTTCAGCTGTTTCGGTTTGAGCTTGAGCGGGAGCTTCAGTAGCGGGTTTTGCTTCTGTTTTAGCGGCTTCGGTATCGATTTTAGCCAATAATTGCTCTGCAACAACTGTTTCGCCATCTTGCGCAATGATTTCTACCAATACACCTGCTTGGGGAGAAGGCACTTCAAGTACAACTTTATCGGTTTCTACATCAATCAGGATTTCATCACGCTCAACATATTCACCGACTTTTTTATGCCAGCTCATCAGCGTACCTTCTGAAACGCTTTCTGATAATACAGGTACTTTTACTTCAACAATCATTTTGTTCTCCAGTTTGGTATGCAGCCGTCTGAACATTCAGACGGCCTTATAGTCGTTAGTTCAATTCCAATGCATCATCTACCAACTGCTTCAGTTGGGCAATGTGCTTACTCATGTAACCTACTGCAGGAGAGGCGCTGCTTGGGCGTCCGGCAAAAGAAACTTGCTGTCCTTCTTTGCATAAACGCTCCAAGCGATGGCGGGTCTGATACCACGCACCTTGGTTTTTCGGCTCTTCTTGCGCCCATACGATTTGGGTTGCGTTCGGATATTTCTCCAATTCGGCTTGAGCTTCTGCATACGGGAACGGATACAGCTGTTCAATACGTACAATAGCGATATCATCGGTAAGGTTACGCTCGGCACAAGCTTTAGCCAAATCATAGTAAACCTGACCCGAACACATCACAACACGTTTTACGCTGCCGTTATCCTTACGTTCAACCGCATCGCCGATAACCGGACGGAAGGTAGAGTTTTCCGTAAAGTTTTCCAGCGGGCTCATTGAATCTTTAAAGCGCAACAAACGTTTCGACATAAAAATAACCAATGGCTTACGATAAGTTCGTAAAGCCTGGCGGCGCAGGATATGGAACATTTGCGAAGCTTCAGACGGCATAACAATCTGCATGTTGTGCTCAGAACAAAGTTGTAACCAACGTTCCAAACGTGCCGAAGAGTGCTCAGGTCCTTGACCGTCATAACCATGCGGCAAAATAGTTGTCAAACCGCACAAACGTCCCCATTTGGTTTCGCCGGAAGAAATAAACTGGTCGATTACAACTTGGGCGCCGTTGGCAAAGTCGCCAAACTGAGCTTCCCAAATCACCAATTTATCAGGTGCTGAGCAGGCATAACCATACTCATAAGCCATTACGGCTTCTTCATTCAAAATTGAATCGATAACGACAAAGTCGGCTTGTCCTTCTGCCATATGAGCTAAAGGAACATATATTCCGGCATCGCGTTTTTCACGATTTTGGTCATGCAATACTGCATGACGGTGGGAGAAAGTACCGCGACCGGAATCCTCACCGGAAATACGCACACCGATACCGTTCGTTACCAAGCCGGCATATGCTAATGTTTCCGCCATGCCCCAATCAATCGGCTGTTCGCCGGCAGCCATAGCCTTACGGCTTTCCAATACTTTTTTCACCGTATTGTGCAAAGCCAAATCTTCCGGTACTTGGGTAAATTTATCTGCCAAACGTTTGATATCTGCGGCAGACAAGCTGCTATCCACTTCTTCGCGCCAATCTTTACCGTTGTACTTCGACCAATCAACACGATGTTTGCTTTCATAATCAGACAGGCGGGTTTGCTCTACATGCTCGCCTTTGTCTAAAGCATTACGGTATTCTTGGATATATTCTTCGGCATCTTCGGCTTTGATTACACCTTCCGCTACCAGTTTTTCTGCGTACAACGCACGAGTGCCCGGGTGTTGGGCAACCTTTTTGTACATCATAGGCTGAGTCAGGTACGGATCATCACCTTCGTTGTGGCCGAGTTTGCGGTAGCAAACCAAATCGATAACCACGTCTTTATTGAAGGTACGACGGTAATCCATAGCAATTTGCATTACGTAACATACTGCTTCAGGATTATCCGCATTGACATGGAAAATCGGCGCCTCAACCATTTTGGCAATATCGGTACAGTGCGTTGTCGAACGCACATCACGGGTATCGGAAGTAGTAAAGCCGATTTGGTTGTTAATCACCAAATGGATTGTACCGCCCGTCATATATCCGCGGGTTTTGGAAAGGTTAAAGGTCGCCTGGTTAACACCTAAGCCGATAAATGCAGAGTCACCGTGAATCAGAACAGGTAATACCTGTTTGTGGCCCTCTTCTCCGCGGCGGCGCTGCTTGGCACGGGTCGAACCTTCAACTACAGGATTGACGATTTCCAAATGCGAAGGGTTAAAGGCCAAAGTAACATGCATCGGACCGTTCGCCGTAGCGATATCCGAACTGAAACCCATATGGTACTTAACGTCGCCGCTAGGCAAAAGCGCCTCTGCACGGCCTTCAAATTCGGCAAACAGATCGCGCGGAAGTTTGCCTAAAGTATTCACCAATACATTCAGACGGCCACGGTGCGCCATGCCGATAATCACTTCTTCCACACCGTCTTTGCCTGCGTTGTGAATGAGATAATTCAAACCGACAATAGCACTTTCGCCTCCTTCTACGGAGAAACGTTTTTGTCCTACATATTTGGTATGCAGGTAACGCTCGAGTGTTTCTGCGGCAGTTAGCTGCTTCAGAATGCGGCGTTTTTCATCTGCGCTATATTGCGGTGTAGAAAGAGTTGTTTCGAATTGTTTGCGAATCCAACGGCGTTCATTAGCATCTGAAATGTGCATGTATTCGACACCGATATTACCGCAATACGTTTGTTTTAATTTGCTGATAATGTCAGACAAAGGCAATTTTTCACTGCCGCAGAAATCGCCTTGGCCAATGTTAAACTGTACAGCCATATCGGCATCGCTTAAGCCGTGATATTTTGGATCCAATGCATCCACATTACTTTGGGATACCCGTTTTAACGGATCCAAATCAGCTGCTCCCGAGCCTTGGATACGGTATGCCGAAATCAAGCGTAAAACCGATACCTGTTTTTGCAATAAAGCAGGATCCACTCCTGCCGCAACAGGCGGACGCTTGGCTAAATTAATAAAAGATTCCTGAATCGGACGGTGGGCAACATCACGCTCAACCGCGCCCGGTTGAGTTTGCAATTGCCCGAAATATTGTTTCCAATGCTCATCTACTGAGTCTGGATTGTTGAGGTAATTTTCGTAAAGCTCTTCAATATAAGGTGCGTTTGATCCAAATAAATAAGAAAAACTCTGTTTGTCGTCCATCATGGCTAAAGCCCTTTGTTGGTCAAAAATAAAGAGTAGAATAGGCCTATTTTCAAACATTTATATTTGAAAATATGCTTATTCTACTCTCCGTATTCGGGTATGGCAGCTTCTGTCCGCACTTTTACATAACTTCAATTTTATAGTTAAAGCCGTCTGAACGGGTTCAGACGGCTTCTGAACTAACTATTTTTAATTTGTATTCGGGTTTGCAGTTTAACGTTTATCTACCGGAACATAATCACGGCGGACTGCACCGGTGTAAAGCTGGCGCGGACGGCTAATTTTATGACCCGGATCGGCAATCATTTCATGCCAATGCGAAATCCAACCTACTGTACGCGCTAAGGCGAAGATAACGGTAAACATAGAAACCGGGATACCCAATGCAGACAATACGATACCTGAGTAGAAATCCACATTGGGATACAGTTTGCGTTCAACGAAATAAGGATCGTTCAGAGCAATTTGCTCCAACTCCATCGCTAATTTGAACTTCGGATCATTTTCCAAGCCGAGTTCTTTCAGCACTTCGTAACAAGTTTCACGCATAATGTTAGCACGCGGATCCATATTACGGTAAACGCGGTGACCAAAACCCATTAAGCGGTATTTACGCTCTTTCACGCCTTCCATAAATTCAGGAACACGCGATACATCACCAATTTCATCCAGCATCTTCAACACAGCTTCATTAGCACCACCGTGTGCGGGACCCCACAAGCTCGCAATACCGGCAGCAATACATGCAAACGGATTAGCACCAGAAGAGCCGGCCAAGCGCACGGTAGAAGTAGAAGCATTTTGCTCGTGATCAGCATGCAAAATAAAGATACGGTCAAGTGCACGCACCAATACCGGATTAGGTTGATACTCTTCGCATGGTGTTGCAAACATCATGTGCATGAAGTTTGCGGTATAAGACAAATCATTGCGTGGGTAGTTGAACGGTAAACCGTTTGAATAACGGTAACACATTGCAGCGATTGTCGGGATTTTCGAAATCAAACGGAACTCTGCAATACGACGGTGATCCGCATTATTGATATCCAAGCTATCTTGATAGAATGCAGCCAATGCACCCACCACACCTACCATCATAGCCATCGGATGTGCATCACGACGGAAACCGCGGAAGAACCAAGTCAACTGCTCATGTACCATAGTGTGGCGGCTTACGGTATGCTCGAATTGGGCTTTTTGTTCGGCTGTCGGCAATTCGCCGAAAATCAGCAGATAGCAGGTTTCGAGATAGTCACTATTTTCCGCAAGTTGCTCAATCGGGTAACCGCGGTAATAGAGCTGGCCTTTTTCGCCATCAATAAACGTGATTTTCGATTCGCAGCTGCCTGTAGAAACAAAACCTGGGTCGAAAGTAAACATGCCTGTTTCTTTGGTAAAAGTACGGATATCGACAACATCGTTGCCTAAGGTACCTTCCAAAACCGGCAGCTCAAATGCTTCTTGGCCTTCAACTTGCAACTTGATGGTTTTAGACATCTCTTTAACTCCTATTTTCTTATTTGAATACAATGCAGAAAACTGCATAGTGTGTTTCAGACGGCCTGTTGGAACAGAATCCTCAAGCCTTCCTGATCTTTTCCAAAAGCGGGATAAAATGCAGTTGGTCCGTTGTTTCTTTCCGATTTACCAAGGCTAAAAACTCTTGATCCGGCAAATCTAAAATTTCAACAAACACTGCCAACTCATCATCACCCAAGTGTTGGAATTCTTTTTCCATAAACCGCCCGAGCAGGATATCCAGCTCGAGCAGTCCTCGACGGGTTTGAAAACGTATACGCCGTTTCTCAGTTTCGTCAAATTTTGCCATATGGTCAGATTGCCCGTTTCAACATAATTTCTTTAATCTTACCGATGGCTCTGGTCGGATTCAAGTGCTTCGGACACACATCCACACAGTTCATAATAGTGTGGCAGCGGAACAGGCGGTATGGGTCATTTAGGTTATCCAAACGCTCATTGGTAATGGTATCGCGGGTATCTGCGATAAAACGGTAAGCATTCAATAAGCCTGAAGGACCTACAAACTTGTCCGGGTTCCACCAGAATGACGGACATGCTGTCGAACAGCAGGCGCACAAAATACATTCGTACAAACCATCCAGCTCTTTCCGGTCCTCTTGGCTTTGCAAACGCTCTTTATTGGCATCTACAGGCTCATCATTTACCACATAAGGCTTAATCGAGTGATATTGCTTGAAGAATTGGGTCATATCCACAATCAAATCACGGATAACAGGCAACCCGGGCAGAGGGCGCAATACAATCGGCTGTTTCAGGCTGCGAATATCAGTTAAACATGCTAAACCGTTTTTACCGTTGATATTCATGCCGTCTGAACCACAAATACCTTCGCGGCAAGAGCGGCGGAACGATAAGGTATCATCTTGCGCTTTCAACTTAACCAAAGCATCAAGCAATTTGACATCAGTAGGCTCGATTTCGATCTCGTAATCTTTAAGATATGGCTTTGCATCCACATCAGGATTATAGCGATAGACTTTAAAACGTACTTTTTCCATGTGCTGTTGTCCTTAGTAAACGCGTTTGGCCGGTTCAATGTAATCTACGGTCAGCGGCTTGGTATGAACCGGTTTGTAAGAGAGACTGTTATCTGCGGTGTAGAATAAAGTATGTTTCATCCAATTTTCATCATCACGCTCTGGATGGTCATCCGAAGCATGTGCACCGCGTGACTCTTTACGCGCTTCCGCCGAAATCAAAGTAGCTTTTGCCACTTCAATCAAGTTATCCAATTCCAAGGCTTCGATACGGGCGGTATTCCAAACTTGGCTCTTATCTTGAATCTCAGTATTTTTTACACGTTCAGCCAAAGCCAATACTTTATCAACACCCTCTTTTAAGATGGCATCTGTGCGGAATACGCCTGCATGCAACTGAACAGTACGCTGTAATTCGCGGCGCAACGCATCAACATTCTCACCGCCTGTTTGATTATTCAAACGATCCAAACGGGCTTTTGTCAATGCTCCGGCATTCGCCGGCAACTCTTTCCAACCGCTTTGCTTGTTAATATATTCAATCATACTGTCGCCGGCCGATTTACCGAATACTACCAAGTCAAGCAGTGAGTTGGTACCCAAACGGTTTGCACCGTGAACTGAAGCGCAAGCGCATTCGCCAGCTGCATACAAACCATTGACTACAGCTTCCGGATTACCGTCTTTAGGGACAACTACCTCGCCTAGATAGTTGGTAGGAATACCGCCCATCATATAATGGGTGGTCGGCACAACCGGAATCGGGTCTTTAATTGGATCAATGCCTGCAAACTGAATGGAAATTTCACGGATACCCGGAAGTTTTTCCATAATCTTTTCGGCACCGATATGGTCGATTTTCAGCAATACATGGTCTTTGTTTTTACCACAGCCGCGACCTTCGTAAATTTCCATCGCCATAGCACGCGATACTACATCGCGAGAAGCCAAATCTTTTACTGTCGGCGCATAGCGTTCCATAAAACGCTCACCGTTGCAATTCAACAAGATACCGCCTTCGCCACGAACACCTTCTGTGATCAGCACGCCAGCGCCGGCAACGCCGGTAGGATGGAATTGCCAAAACTCCATATCCTCCAACGGAATGCCGGCACGGGCACAAATACCCAAACCATCACCGGTATTCATAAAGGCATTGGTTGAAGAAGCATAGATACGACCCGCACCGCCGGTTGCGAATAAAACAGCCTTAGCGTGGAAAATGTAAACATCTCCCGTTTCCATTTCCATCGCCGTTACGCCGACCACATCACCGCTTTCATCACGAATCAGATCCAGCGCCGTCCATTCCACAAAAAATTGTGTATTGGCACGCACGTTTTGCTGATACAGAGTATGTAGCATCGCATGACCGGTACGGTCTGCAACCGCACATGCACGCTCTACCGCACGTTTACCCCGCTCAGCCGTGTGACCGCCGAAAGGACGTTGATAAATTTTGCCGCTTTCGACGCGGTCGAAAGGCATACCCATATGCTCCAGCTCAATAACTGCTTCTGGAGCACGGCGGCACATGAACTCAATGGCATCTTGGTCACCCAACCAATCCGAACCTTTTACAGTGTCGTACATATGCCAATCCCAGCGGTCTTCTTGGACATTACCCAGAGAAGCAGAAATACCACCTTGAGCCGCAACGGTATGCGAACGCGTTGGGAATACTTTTGACAATACAGCAGTATTCAAGCCAGATTTCGACAATTGAAGGGCGGCACGCAAACCGGCACCGCCGCCGCCAACAATAACTGCATCAAATTTACGAACAGGAAAACTCATACCAACCCCCAAATTACTTTAACCGAATACACCAAGCAGCCCACCAGCCAAACAATGGTTGCAGATTGTAAAAACAAGCGCAAACCGAAAGGCTTGATGTAGTCCATCCACAAATCGCGGATACCTACCCAGGCATGTAAAAACAAAGCGATAAAAGTAACTTGGGTCAGAACTTTAACCCAGGTTTGAGCAAAAAATTCCTGCCAAGCCTCATAACCGCTCGGCAAAGACAAAAGAAAAATAACAAATGCAACTGTATAAACCAACATAACGACTGCTGTAATCCGCTGCATCGCCCAATCGCGCAGGCCGTAATGGGCACCGGCCAGTTTACGGTCTACCATAACCATGCTCCCAAAATAACTGTCAGCACCAAAGCCGATACAAATACCACTTTGGCGGTTAAACGTGCGGTCTCAAGTTCCAAACCTTTATGCGCATCCAACAGCAAAAAGCGGATACCTGCAATCGAATGATGCAGATATGCCCATAAAAGGCCGATTAACACCAGCTTGACCAAAGGATTAGACACAACATTTTGATAGGTTTCAAATGCTGATTCGCTGCTCAAGGTACCGGCTAAAAAACATAGCAAAAGCGGCAGGCTCACGAACAAGATCACTCCGCTGATACGGTGCAGGATGGAAACAATTCCCGGAATCGGCAACCTGATATTGGGGAGTTCCAGGAATACAGGGCGTTGCTTCGTCTGCATTTCAATTCCTCTTTGATATTTTTCTCAATAATCTCAAAACCAAAAACAGTAGGTACTTAATTCGTACAACTACCTTAGTTTGCATAATTTACATTGTTTATCAATTATTGAACAGTCTTTTTTTGCATATTTTTTAATGAAATTTAACAACAAGCTTACATAGAATCAGATTTAATTCCACTACATAGCGGCATAATTCAACGACAACAATCATTTAGAGGTGCACTTACTCAAAAATCCCGCCAAAGGCCTAAAAATAAAGCCTCATAAATATTATTGACATAATAATCATTACAAAAAATATTTCCTCAATAAAGCCGCCAAATTATTTGGCAAGTAGCCACACCAGCTGGGTTAACATTGATGGAAACATCCAATTACCCTTTTCATTCAAATCAAATCTTTTGGTTCTAGAGTTGGCTTCCTGATACTTTCTTTACCATCCTCCACCTAAGGCTTTATACAGATTAATAGAGGCTTGTGCGCCAGTCACTTGGGTATGCAGTAGGTTTTCAGCCATTTCGTATTGCATCAACCGGGCTTTTAAAGCCTCATCCAACGTTTTATGGCCGTATTTAAACAGTTTTTGAGCATCTGCAGCTTGTCTGGCTGCCTGCTGCTGGGCTTTAGCCAACAACAGGCTTTGTCTGCTTAGAGCATATTTGGCTTGATATGCGCTATCAACTTCCCCTAAAGCCCTTAAAACAGCTTGATCATATTGTAAAAGAGCAGCCTGCAAACGGGCATCGCTGGCAGCGATATTGGCTTTGAGCCGTCCATTGGTAAAAATCGGCACTTGTATACCCACGCCCAACAAATTCCCCCAACCCTTAAGCGCACTATCGCTATCAACAGAAATTTTTCCACCCTGCCCTAAAAAATTAATAGTAAAACGGGGTAGCAAATCAGCCTTAGCGCTGGCAAGTTTGGCTGCATAAGCATTTACTTGCGCCTCCTGGGTACGGATATCCGGCCGGCGCCCTAACATACCTTGAGGCGTCTGTCCCGAAGGTGCCGCAGGTTGTATCGCCAATACGTCAATAGAAGATTCGGGCAAATTGAATTGCTGGGGCGTTTGCCCGATTAATACGGCTATTTTACGTACCGCCGTATCATATTCCGTTTGGATGGTGGCTTGCCTTGCCTGCAAAGCCGTAAGCTTGCTTTCGACATCACCTACTTCATAGCGTGTTAGCTGCCCGGATTGAAAACGACCTGTCACATATTGAAGCATACGCTGCATAACAGTGATTCGCTGTTGGGATATCTGCATACTTTTTTGGGCTGCACGCGCTTGAAAATAGTTATCTGCAATATCGGCGGCCAACAATATCTGCGCTCCATACACCTGTTCCTGTACACCTATAGAAGCATAGCCGGCAGCATCTGCATCACTGCGTTTGACACCGAAAATGTCAGGCTCCCAAGAAGCTGTAAAACCTCCCGTCAGGCTGCTTCCTTGAATGCTTTGCGTATCATCAGCCATATTTGAGGTTTGCGGAAAACGGCCAAGCAAAGCGCGTGTATCGCGATTGAGAGGATTATCCGCATTTCCCCGTATCAAACCTGCCGAACCGCTCAAGCCCACCATTGGCCCCATATCGGCTTCTGCCATTTTGTTAATCGCACGTGCTTCATTTAAGCGGCTAAGCGCAATACGCATATCGTGATTCTGGGTTAGCCCCTGCTCAATCAATGCCGTCAATACCGGGTCATGCCAATTACGCCACCATTGCTTAATTTCGGTACTCCCCTTGGCAGCTGCCGCGTGGTCAAATTTCTGTGGTATTTCAATTTGGCTTTTCAAAGGCACAAAAGTATTTGGGCAAGCGGACAGCATAACAACGGCCAACAAACCTACAGACCAAACAGGTAATTTTGTTTTCATCATGCTTTTCCTTTCAGACGGCCTCTGCTTTATCCTTGCTGCTCGAGCATTTTTTTAAAGCGAAATAATGCAAATACAATGAACACGGCACCTGTCAGCACCATCGCCAACAGCTGAGGCCAAACAATTTCCAAACCCGCACTGCGGAATAATACGTTTTGTGCAAATTGTGCAAATTGAGTAGACGGCCAATATTCGCTAAGCTGCCTAGCAACTTGCGGCATATTGCTTCGCGGTGCTCCGGAGCCTGAAAACAGCAGCATAACCATAAACACCGGCAACATCAGCAGACCGAATTGCGGCATGGTAGGAGCAATAGTGGCAAGCATAATCCCCAAAGCAGCAATCGAAAACAGATATACGCCCGCTCCCAGCGAATACAACATAATGGCCGAACTGTCTATCGGAACGCCGATAACTTTATGCACCATAAACCACATTGATAACTGCGAAGCTGCCAAGATCACGATGCCGTTCGACAACACTTTCGCCATCATGATTTCTACCGCATTTACCGGCATCACCAACAAATGCTCTATCGTACCGCGTTCCCGCTCACGAATAACCGCTGCACCCACCAACACCAAAGAAAGTAATGTAATCATATTGCCGACTTCCATTACCGGCATATACCAATCGCTACGGCTGTTTGGATTGAAAACGATATTCACAACCGGTTCGACGGGCATCATCGCCTCGTCCCCTTTTATATGGAGAAACTCGTTAACCTGCCGTCTGAAAATCTGATTGATATAAGATGCGCCTACACCCGCCTGCGTCATAGTGGTTGCATCAATCAACAATTGTAGCTGCGGACCTCTTCCCGCCAGCACATCACGCTCAAAATTGGGCGGAATGTCGAGAATAAAAATATACTGCCCGGAATCCAGTGCCGCGTCTGCCTCTTCGCGGGAAATATCTTGAACAGGCTTAAAATAAGGTGCTTGCAAGGCATCGCGTATGCGGTACGATAAAACCGACCTATCCGCATCCATCACCGCTACCGTCGCATTTTTCACATCGCTACTCACACCTTTGGCTACAGAATAAATCGATGCCGAAAAAACAAACACAATCATCAATACAAGCATCGGGTCGCCGAAAAGACTGCGTAACTCTTTCACGGCCAGATGCCAAATAGTCTTCAATACACGCATCCCGTTACACCTCTTGCTTTTTCAACAACAGGCAGGCAGCCGTTAAGAATACCGCAGCACTCACTGCCAAAACCGCAAATTCACCGTATAAGCCCGTAAAATCCAAACCTTTTGTAAACGTACCGACACTGATGCGCAGATACCATGACGCCGGGAAAAGCGTACCTATCCAATAAGCACTACCCGTCATGGTAGAAATGGGGTATAGAAAACCGGAATAATTTACCGTAGGCACCAATGTGATAATAGCGGTTACAAATATTGCCGCCACTTGCGAGCGCACAAAACTGGATACCAATAAACCCAGGGCGGTAGATACGCATATCATCAACACCGTACCTAAAGTCAACGCGGCAAACGATCCTTTCAACGGCACCTGAAACCAAAAAATCATCATGAAAAACAAAACGCAATAATTCACCATGCCGACAACAATATAAGGCAGCTGTTTGCCGACCAGATACTGGGATACAGTAGCCGGCGAAGCATACAGGTTTGCAATCGAGCCGATCTCTCGTTCACGTACGACACCTATGGCCGTCATCATGGCAGGGATCAACATCAGCACCATCATCATAATACCCGGCGCTACGGCATACATACTTTTGAAATCTTGGTTATAAAGAAAGCGCGCCTCCATATCCGCCGCCGGCTGCAATGAAACCGGCAATCCCGTAGCAAGTAGCGAATCCCGGGTATACAGAGAGAGAATCCCTCCCACATACGCCTTGATATTTTCCGCATTAAACGGAGCGGATCCGTCTATATAAAATCCGACTTCCGGACGGTTGGCACGCATCATTTCCACACCGAAGCCGGAAGGTATATCAATCACCAATTGTGCTTCGGCACTTTTCAACACACGGTCGATATCGTTTCGTGTTTGTAGTTGCGGCAACTCAACAAAATAAGGCGAACCTGAAAAATATTCGACAAGCTCACGGCTTTGGGTGGTCTGATCCTGATCAAAAACAGCAAACCGCAGATTTTGAACATCAAATGAAATACTCCAGCTCAAAGCCGCCATTAAAATCACCGGTCCGAGCACGGCAAAAAACAAACGTATTTTGTCACGCAATAACTCTTTGGCCTCACGCGCGGCAAACGTCCATACTCCGCCCAACCAGCTATTTCCCGAAGCCGCCGCTTTTTCAGACGGCCTCGATTCCTGTGCCGGCAAGCCGTCTGAAAAAATGATTTTATTCTGATTGGAACCGAAGGTTTTTTCAGGCACCGCTTGTAAATAGTCCGAAGCAATTTGTGCGGTTTCAGAAGGCAGGTTTTCAGACGGCATTGTTACCGCTTGGTTTTCTGCCTCTTCGTCCGCCAATAAATATCCGATAAAAGCCTCTTCTAAATCGGAAACATTTTGTTGCTTCAGCAACTCCTGCGGGGTGCCAACCGCCAATACCCGCCCGCGGTGCATAAAGGAAATACGATCGCAACGGGCGGCTTCATTCATAAAATGTGTAGAAACAAAAATGGTAATGCGGTCTTCGCGTGAAAGCTTAAGCAAATGACGCCAAAACATATCGCGTGCGGCCGGATCCACGCCTGAAGTCGGTTCGTCCAAAATCAACACTTCCGGCCTATGCAAGCAAGCGGCGGCCAGCTGCAACCGCTGACGCATGCCCAGCGAAAGTGCCGCCGGTGGAGTATCGGCCACATCTGCCAAATCAAACTGCTGCAAAGCCTCTCGAACTGCCCGCCGTCCTTCCGCTTCACCCATCTGATATAAGCGCGCATGCAGTTCCAAATTTCGACGAACGCTTAATTCTTCATATAACGAAAACGCCTGCGACATATACCCGACCCGCATACGCACATCCATCGCGCCCGCATCTACAGGTTTACCTAATAATTCAGCGGTTCCCTCACTGGCTTCGATCAAACCCGTCAGCATTTTCATGGTTGTGGATTTGCCGCATCCGTTCGATCCTAAAAATCCGAAAATTTCACCTTTTTGAATGGTAAAACTCACATTATCCACCGCCGTGAAATTACCAAAGCACTTGGTCAGCCCGTGCGCTTCCATCGCAGGAGGCTGCCCTTCTGCAGCGACAAACGGTGTCATTTCCAAGCTACCCACCCCTTGGCGCTTCTCATCAGGCAGCATGGCGATATAGGCCTCTTCCAGAGATTTTGCCCCGTAATGCCGCATTACCTCGCGCGTCGGACTATTAACCAGCAATTTGCCGTCATCCATTGCCCAAAGGTGTTCGAAATGCTCGGCCTCTTCGATATAGGCCGTAGCGACAATCACCGTCATTCCGCCGATTTCCTGCTTCAGGGTTTCAACCAAAGCCCAAAACTGCCGACGCGACAACGGATCAACGCCCGTAGTCGGTTCATCCAAAATCAACAGGTCGGGATTATGTACCAAAGCGCAACACAAACTTAATTTCTGTTTCATGCCGCCTGAAAGCTTTCCGGCAGCACGATCAGGAAACGGAGCCAAGCCCGTGGCATCCAATAATCTCTGAATACGCTGCTTGCGCTCCCGTATCTCCAAGCCGAACAATCTTGCATGAAAATCGATATTTTCATATACCGACAACGTAGGATAAAGATTACGTCCCAAACCTTGAGGCATAAAAGCAATGCGGCACGCCAAATCTTGTCTGGCCGCTTTATCTTCAATATCACCGCCCAATACCGTAATACTGCCGTTTTGCAGCACTTTCACACCCGCTATCAGCGACAGCAAGGTAGATTTACCGACACCGTCCGGGCCGATTAAGCCGACGGTTACCCCTCTTGGCAACTCTAAAGATATATTATCGAGCGCAAGGGTTTTACCGTAATGATGTGATACGGCATGAAGGGTAACGGCTGATGTTTGTTCGGTATTCATCCATTTCTTTCAGACGGCCTCAAACCACAACATCAGGTTTTAAGCCTCAAGCGGTTGATTTGATAAACGGGCGCAAACAAAATCCCGCCCGTTTTCCCATGCTTAAATCCTAACTGCCACAAATAATCCTTTACCCACCGGCACAGTCGTGCATCTGAATTCCTTGTCTGCGGCCACCAAAGCCAAAAATTCAGCACACTCCTCCGGATGCGATAAAACATTGTCCACAGCCAACAGGCTACCGGGTTTGGCCAAAACTCTTTGCAGATGCGGCCAATAACCGGCATAACGGCTGCGGTCCGCATCAAGAAATACCACATCGTAATATTTTTGATACTCAGCCAAAAAATCACCGGCATCGCATACTTCCATGCGAACGTAACCATCAAGCTTCATTTCCCGCAAATGCTGCTTAGCCGTTTTTTTACGCTCTTTATTTATCTCTAACGTTCGCACCGAACCACCGTGATCCCGCACCGCATCGGCCAACCACAAAGTGGAATAACCTCCCGAAGTACCTACCTCTAATACTTTCTTCGCCTGCTTGCTGCGCACCATAACCGCCAGCAACGCCGCTGTTTCGGGCTCTAAACTTAACCACCGATTGAGACGATCCGCTTCTCCCTCATCATGCTGTTGATATTGCTGATAAAGATTTTCCAAATACTGTTTCAACTTCGCTTTCATACTTTTCTCCTCTGTTTACCAAATAACTTCAGACGGCCTCCAAATGACAATTACCATTTAGCCGATGCTGCATGGCAATTTCGATTATCGCCAAACAGGCCGTCTGAAAATATGACAACATTAATTAATTTCTTATTATTCAGTTTTTCACATCAGGCAACCTAACCGCCAAATTTGCCGGCCATTGGGCTTGGGCATCGGTACGGACATAACCGTTACCCGTCATGCCGCCTTTCAACAAACCTTCATATCGGAGCGCTACTTCCGCCGGCACTTTCAAGCGGACTTTAAACATCAGCTTTGCACGTTCATCCGCTGTTTCCACTGCTTTAGGCGTAAACTGGGCGGAAGTAGCAATAAAACTGATTTTGGCCGGAAATACCGCATCAATATTGTCGAGTACGATACGTGCTTCATCTCCCACCTTCAGAGGGCTCATTTGCGCATTAGGCAGAAAGATATTCATAGAAACATCCGACGGATTAAGCAAACTCACCACTTTGCTACCTGCCGCGATCACACTGCCGGCATCAGCAATTGTATATTCCACCCTTCCAGAGATAGGCGCACGGATAACCATATCATCACTCACCGAAGCAGCTCCGTCTGCTTGTGCTTGGGCAGCCGAAGCGGCAGCCCGCGCTTCGGCCCTTGCGGCCCGCGCCGCATTCAACGATGCGGTAGCACTATCCAATGCAGCTTTACGCTTGGCTACCTCAGTATCCGAAACCAAGCCATCACGTTTTAATTTTTGAGCATTATCCAACTCTAATCCGGCCACTTTCCTTTGCTGTTCGTATGCCTGTATTTCCGCATCCGCTCGGGCAACGGCTTCCTGTGCACGCTGTTTTTGAGCTTTTGCCGCATCCAGTTGGCTACTGGCGGATTCGGAAGCCAGCTCGGCCAATATATCCCCCTCTTTAACATAGCTGCCCTCGTCTACCGGTGCCGCCTTTATCCGACCTGCATAGAGCGAAGCCACATCCAAACGGTTTAATTCCAAACGACCGTTCGAAGCCGAAAAGCCTTCGGGTAATTCATTGTGGTTCCGCTGTTGGTAGGCATACAACCCCACTAACACGAGCACCGCCAATACCAACACGACAAACATTTTTTTCATACCTGCCCCTCAACCAAAAACAACCTCTCATCAGGGAATAAAGCTGCCAACGCCCAATCAATACGACGGCAAATCGCCTCATCCGACAAAATATCAGGAATATGCGCCCCTAAAGCATCAGACAACACACCCATTTCACTCAACCGCATACCGATTACCATAGGTCCGATAACCGAACTGCTCAAATAAGCCAGCCTATGGACTTGTTCCGCTTCTTCTAATGTTCCGCAGGCTGCCAACAAATCTAAAAAATATTCTGTTTGCAAACTGAAATTCTGCCGCCAAAACCCAGCCACTATCTCCGCACCCTCGCCACTATCGGCAAATGCCCGACGTACCCAATCAAGGTTGTCTCGTATGCAAAAGGCCAACATTTGCAGAGAATTTTTCAGCTTTACCAACGCATTGCCTTCTAAACCGGACAGGTTCAGACGGCCAAAAGTTTTTTCATGCTGTGTTTCCAGTACTTCATGAATAAAGATATTTTTATCGGCAAACAAATGGTGAAACATCCCCGGGCTCAATCCCGCCTCTGCCGCTAACAAGCGTATGGATAATTTGTAATAACCATACTGCGGATAAAGCCGTAAGCCGGCATTAATAAATTGTGCACGGGCATGGTCGGACATAATCAAAACTTCCGTCATCAACAATTGGACACCTGTCCAATAATACTGCATACTGCCTTATACAACAAGCCACCTAAGACTTTACCAACATCTGCAAACCCTCCCAAATAACACATAACAATATGTATTTAAAATAAATTTTACACTCCAAACTAAAAGATTTTTACATAGCTTATCTGAAAGACAAAACAAAACCGCTTTCCAACTCCCTATAGGATATTGGAAAGCGGCATGGAACCGTATGTAACGTGATTGAAAATTAAAACGGTACGTATTGGGTCGGATTCACCGGCTTACCGTTTTGGCGGACTTCAAAATGCAACTGGGTACGAGAAGCATCGGAATTACCCATACGGGCAATAGTTTGGCCACGTTTTACAGTTTGTCCTTCTTTTACCAGCAAGCTTTGATTATTACCGTAAGCAGTTAAAAAAGTAGAGTTATGCTGCACGATTACCAAATTACCGTAACCACGCAAGCCCGAGCCTGCATATACTACTTTACCGTCTGCCGCGGAAACCACTGCTTGGCCTGCCGTACCGACAATTTCTACACCTTTATTATTGCCGCCGAAGTTAGTTGCAATATTACCTGCCGTCGGGCGCTGCCAAGTAATACCTGCAACATTGCGGGTACTGCCCGATACGGTTGGGGTCGCCGCCGGAGTAGCAGGGGTTGTCGAAGCTACCGGTGCGGTTTGACGCGGAGCAGGGGTGTTAGCGGCCACGGCAGGAGCAACATAACCAGCCGGCTTCACACGCAATACTTGGCCCACGCCGATGTTATTATCAACCAAATTATTCCATGCACGCAGATTGTCTTGGGTAATATTGTAGCGTTTGGAAATGTTATAAACAGTATCACCCCGCACTACTGTATGTGTTGCCGCATTAATATCCACCGGCGCATAAGAAGGAATATAAGTACCTGTAGAAGCAGGAGCGGCAGGAGGTGGTGTATAAGGTACGGGAGCTGAACCTGCCGCATTCGGATCATAAGGTGTTGCGCCGTAAGGATTCTGATCGGCAGCACCCACCGTGCTGCCCACTGTGCCTGCGGTTCCCTGCACCACCGGAGCTGCCGGCTGCTGCAGCCACGAACATGCACCCAAAGCCAATACAACGGCGGCAGGAGCAATACGGAATGCGGTTTTTCTTAACATATCTCTAATACCTTTTGTTTGGTGGTTCTGATTCGGAATTCGGGCATATCATAATCAAACTATGCCCATCTCTCAAGTCTTTAGCGTTTTTTTACGGTGTATCGGAGCCACCGACAAGCGGAACGAAATTGGCTTCTTGCACACAAGTTTCCCGATAGCCTTGGGCGGTTTTTTCGATCAACCACAAATATTGGCGGCCACCTTCATCCAAAGGCAGTACCATGCGCCCACCTACCGCAAGCTGCTGCAATAAGGCCAGGGGTATTTTAGAAGGAGCCGCCGTTACCAAAATTCCGTCAAACGGAGCCACCTCAGGCAAGCCGAGATAGCCGTCGCCGCAGACCATTCTTGCTTTGGCCAACAATCCTGCCGCACGCAGGTGTTGCTTGGCGCGTTCGTGAAGCGGCCTGAGCCGTTCTACGGAATATATTTCCGGCAATCCCAAAGCCAACAATACGGCAGTCTGATAACCGCAACCGGTGCCAATTTCCAATACTTTTCGCATATTACGCGGCTGACTGCCCAGCAACAGCTCGGTCATGCAAGCCACGGTATAGGGTTGGGAAATGGTTTGTCCCAAACCTAATGGTAGCGACATTTCATCATAAGCACGAGTACGCAGCGCCTCTTCGACAAACAAATGCCGCTGTACCGACGCCATTGCCTGCAAAACAGTCATACCGATACCCATACGAGCCAAGCGGTCTATCATTCTGTCGCGCCGGTTTTCAAAACCAGTCCAACGGCCATGCTGCATTAGGAAACGACTCCCTGCCAGAAAGCGGCCACTTCGGCCATCGCATCATAATTGGTCAAATCGATTTGCAAAGGGGTTACCGTAATAAAACCTGACTCACTCTCGGCAAAATCAGTACCGCTATTACGATCGGAAACATCGCCGGCAGGGCCTATCCAATATACGGCCTCACCGCGCGGATTACTCGCCGGAACAATACTTTGCACATGATGGCGCCGTCCCAAACGGGTAATCTTGCAACCTTGGATATCCTCAGGAGAAACTGCAGGTATATTCACATTCCACAATATAGGTTGCTTAGGCGGTTTTTTAAGTAAATGTTCCAGCATCATCCATACGGCTTTTTCAGCAGTATCCCAATAACGGCCGCTATAATCGTTTAAAGAAAATGCCACGGCGGGAATGCCAAGCAAAAAAGCTTCCGTAGCCGCTGCCACAGTACCTGAATACAGGGTGTCGTCCCCCATATTCGCGCCATGGTTGATGCCGGATAAAACCAAATCGGGCTTGAATTCAGGTAAAGCATGCAAGCCCAAATGAATGCAGTCGGTCGGCGTACCGCTCACATAATAAAAACCGTTTTCAGCTTGGCGGATGCGTAATGGGCGGTCAAGCGTCAGCGAGTTACTCACGCCACTTCGGTCGCGCTCGGGGGCCACCACACGCACATTGGCGAACTCCCCCGCCACTCTGGCCAAAATAGCGATTCCTTTTGCCAAATAGCCGTCATCGTTACAAATCAGAATATTCATGTTCTACCTTTTTTCAGACGGCCTATTGTAACGACTGCAATGGGAAATTGTCTATTTCCGAAATTACCGCCGATTGATTATATCTTCAATATACAAACCATATTGAACAAATATGCCATTGGGTTTATCTCAATAATTTTTATGAACTCAACCGGCATATCTTTAATAAATATAAAAAAGCACCGCTATCATACGGTGCTTTTTCTAAAAAAATTTATATTAATTGGGGTGGCTGACCAGCTTTTAGCTTAAGCCGTCTGAAACTTACTGACCGGCTTTCAATCCCTGCCACAGACGTACACTCAATTTCACCGCATCGGGCGACTTGGGAAGCACGACAAAACTCTTTACTTTCACTTCTTCGCTCGGGAAAATCGAATTGTCTTCACCATAAGCAGGATCCATGAGCTTACGTGCAGGCAAACTTGCCGGCGCATAAGTCACAAAATTGCCGTTTTTAGCCGCCACCTTAGGATCAAGTGTGTAGCTGATGTATTTATGGGCATTGGCAACATTTTGTGCATCTTTCGGAATCATAAACGAATCAATCCAGATACCGACACCTGTTTTGGGTGTCAGCACTTGCAAGTTTACGCCGTTTTTAGAATCTTTGGCACGGTTTTTAGCAATATTCAAATCACCGCCGTAACCTACGGCAACACACAAGTTACCTGCCGCCATGTCATCGATATAACCTGAAGAGCTGAAACGCTTCACATCGCCGCGTACTTTTTTCATCATATCAACTGCAGCTTTCAAATCATCGGGTGATTCGCTATTCGGATTTTTACCGATATAGTTCAAAGCCAAAGGAATTTGCTCGGTCGGGCTGTCTAAGAAACTGATACCGCAAGATTTCAATTTAGCCGTATATTCGGGGTTAAATACCAAATCCCATTCGTTATCAGGCAACTTATCGGTACCCAGTGCCTTGGCAACTTGGTCTTTATTAATACCCAAAGTATTAATACCCCAAAAATAGGGAACCGCATATTTATTGCCGGGATCAACCTGCTCCATCATCTTCAGCAATTCGGGATCGATATTGGCATAATTCGGAATCTGGGCCTTATCCACTTCCTGATAAGCACCCGCTTGGATTTGGCGTCCCACGTTGGCAATGGAAGGGGCAACCAAATCATAACCCGATTTACCCGTCAGCACCTTGGCCTCTAGGGTTTCATTGCTGTCGTAATAGTCGTAACGAACTTTAACACCATTGGTTGTTTCAAATTCGGTAACCGTTTCCGGGTCAACGTAATCCGACCAGTTGTAAATATTCAAACTGCCCGTAGCAGCAGGAGCTTCTATCCTGCTCGCATTTTCAGATGCGGGTGTTTCCGGAGCTTTCGTTTCGGTCTGTTGATTACCTGATCCGCCGCATGCAGCCAAAAACAAGCCTGCCAAAGCAGAAACCAACAATGTTTTTTTCATTAATTACCCTTCCCGTTTTGATGAAGTGATATTCAAAACCTCCGCGCCGAAACCGGCTCGGAACGCAATGTTGCCTGTAATAGGACACATTCCTGAATTAAACGGCAAAAGCCCTGAAGATGCAATACTTTAGCATGTAAAAACCAACATTTTTTAACATACCTGTACGTAGGTTTCTCAAATAAAAAGAATTTAGTTTACACAATGCTCCGGTAATATGCCGATAGATTTGTCAAAGCCCCGCGCTTATGGGAAAATCCCACGATTAAAATTTTATTTTGCAAGGGCGACACTATGCTGGACAGAGAAGGATATCGCCCCAATGTCGGTATCATCTTAACCAACGATCGCAACGAAGTATTTTGGGGCAAACGGGTGCGAGAGCACTCGTGGCAGTTTCCGCAAGGCGGCATCAAACCGGGAGAAAGCCCGGAAACGGCAATGTACCGCGAATTACTGGAAGAAGTCGGCCTATTACCTCACCACGTCAAAATTTTAGGGCGTACGCGCGATTGGCTGCGTTACGACGTGCCGTCGCATTGGGTTCGGCGTGAATGGCGCGGTTCGTATCGCGGTCAAAAACAAATTTGGTATCTCTTACGCCTAGTCGGCCGGGAAAGCGATGTCCATCTTCGTGCCACCAGCCACCCGGAATTTGACGGCTGGCGTTGGCACCAATATTGGGCGCCGATAGATGAAGTAATCGACTTCAAACGCGGCGTTTACGAAGGCGCACTGCTCGAACTTTCCCGTTTTCTACGCGGGCTGGAATCGCTGGAAGAGTTCAACCGCCGCCAAATCGAACTTAAATAATCAAGAATCCACCCAAACGCTTTCATGCCGTCTGAAAGCGTTTTTTATTTTCAGACGGCCTATACCAACATTATTTATAGTTTTAGAACATTTTCTAAATTCTTGTAGCTGCTGTTCTACTGCCTACCATTGGTTTGTCCGGTAAAAAAATGATATGTACTGTAAAACAATTATCGGTTTTACTTTGATAAAAATATTTTTGTTACCGGCTTTTATTCACAGCCAACGCTTATTTAATAAAGAAAATCCATCTGAAACAGCTATCTGACAAAAACTAACACAAACTACGCGTATACTTGCCACTCCCCCAACCAAATATTGAGATAACCCCATGAAAGACTTTATTCTTTACACCGCTTCGCCCTCTCGCGGAAACACTGTTTTATGGATGCTGGAAGAATGCGGCGCCGATTACGAAGTGGTAGCCATGTCGTTTGACGATCTCAAATCACCCGACTATTTAACAATTAATCCGATGGGGAAAGTGCCCGCTCTGAAACACCGCAACCAGGTACTCACCGAAACTGCCGCAATCGTCACCTACCTTGCAGAACAATTCCCGAATAAAAATCTCATTCCCTCTGCTGGCAGCGAAGAACGCGGGCAATATTACCGCTGGTTACTGTTTGCCATCCATCTAGAATATGCCGGCATGGATAAACTTCGCGGTTTGGTAAATGAAAAACATATACGCAGCTCTATCGGCTACGGCGACTTAGATACTGTTGTTAATACTTTGCGCGCACATCTCGAAAACTGTGAGTACATAGTAGATTCGCACTTTACTGCACTCGACTTATACTACACCAACCTGCTTGACTGGCTGATTAACCGTGCCAGCGCTTTGCCTGCCGACGCCGTATTTATCCGCTATATCGAACGCCATAAAGCCCGTCCTGCCGCGAGTTATGCTGCATAAAACAGTCGGCAAACTATCCGCTCAAGCACCTAGCCTCTGACACCCGACGCTTTCAGCCCTTCTGAAAGCGTTTTTAATTGCCGATTTTTAAAAAAGCCGTATAAAAAGGCCTATGAAACACTATTGTGAATCATGTTAGAATTCTGCCCGACCATAAAATTTTCTACTTTTATACGGCCTTATTAGCAAACAGGCCGTATGAAACTGCTCAAACCAATATTAATGACAACATAAACCCATGACCACTCCCTCACAATACAGCGAATCCAGTATTACCGTCCTCAAGGGGCTTGATCCTGTAAAAGAACGCCCCGGTATGTACACCCGTACCGACAGCCCTACTCACATCTGCCAAGAAGTCATTGATAATGCGGCAGACGAAGCTTTAGGCGGATTTGCCGACCGCATCGAGGTAACCATTCACGACGACGGTTCTTTATCGGTGGCAGACAACGGCAGGGGTATTCCCACAGGCCTGCATCCGCTGGAAGGCGTTCCTGTTGTCGAATTAGTTTTCACCCAATTGCACGCCGGTGGTAAATTTAATAAAAAAGACGGCGGCGCATATGCTTTTTCAGGCGGCCTACACGGTGTGGGCGTATCGGTTACCAATGCCTTATCGCAGCGTCTCGAGGTAACAGTCAAACGCGAAGGTAAAATCCACCGCATCGTATTTGCCGGCGGCAAGGTGGTCGAACCTCTGGTCGAAGTCGGCAAATGTGCCGTACGCGATACCGGTACCGAAGTGCGTGTATGGCCGGACGGCAAGTATTTCGAATCACCGAATTACAGTATTCCCGAACTGGAGCGGCTGCTGCGTGCAAAAGCAGTATTACTGCCCGGCGTTACCGTTACCCTGACCCGCCCGGTTAAAGGGCAAAACGAACCTTTCGTACAAAGCTGGCATTATCCCGACGGCCTTAAAGGCTATCTCACCAACCTCATCAGCGAAGCTCAAGAAGCCGTACCGGTATTTGCCTCTGAAAACTATATCGGAGCAGACCACGAAGGGGATTTCACGCCCGGCGAAGGTGCCGCATTCGCCCTCACATGGTTGGAAGAAGGCAATACCGCCAACGAAAGCTATGTGAACCTGATTCCCACCCCTTTGGGCGGCACTCATGAAGCGGGTTTAAAGCAAGCGGTATTCAATGCGGTCAGCAACTTTATCAACCATCACAACTTGCTGCCGCGCGGCGTCAAAATCCAAAGCGACGATGTATTTGGCAAAGTCGCCTTCGTCTTAAGCGCGCGCGTACTAGATCCGCAATTTCAAGGTCAAACCAAAGATAAGCTCACCAACCGTGATGCTTTAAAGCTAGTGGCCTCGGTATCCGGCGACCCACTCGAACTTTGGCTCAACCAAAATGTAGAAGCCGGCAAGAAAATTGCCGAACTCGCCATCAAGCAAGCCCAAGCGCGTATGCGTTCGGTTAAGAAAATCGAGAAAAAAAAAGGCAGCGGCGTCGCCGTACTGCCCGGTAAACTGACCGATTGCGAAAGCGAAGATACTCGCGAAAACGAGCTTTTCCTAGTAGAAGGCGATTCGGCCGGCGGCTCCGCCAAGCTGGCCCGTGACAAAGCCACGCAAGCCATTCTGCCTCTGCGCGGTAAAGTGCTCAACAGTTTCGAAACCCACCGCGACCAATTGTTCGGCAATGCCGAAATCCACGATATTTCCGTTGCCATAGGCGTTGATCCGCACGGCAAAAACGATAATCCTGATCTAAGCGGCCTGCGTTACGGCAAAATCGCCATCCTCTCGGATGCCGATGTCGATGGTTCGCATATCCAAGTATTGCTGCTAACGCTGTTTTATACCCACTTTCCCAAACTTGTGGAAAAAGGCCATATTTATGTTGCCCAGCCGCCGCTGTTCCGTGTAGATGTAAACGCACTGGGTAAAAACAAACCTGCCCGCAAACTCTATGCGCTCGACCAAAACGAGCTAGACAGTATTCTCGAACGCTTGCAAAAAGAAAATGTAAGGGAATCGGCCTACTCCATCAGCCGATTCAAAGGCTTGGGAGAGATGAACCCCGACCAACTCAAAGATACGACCATGCATCCCGACACACGCCGACTGTTGCAAGTTCAAATTCCCGAGGGTGCGGCAGAAGAAACGCAAAGCATTTTTGTAAAACTGATGGGCAAAGGCGAAGCCGCCAGCCGGCGCGCCTGGATGGAAGCTGAAGGCGACACTGCTGAAGTAGATATTTAAATTCCGGCAGATTACAAACAACCTGCCCGGCGGAATCGGCCCGCAATGCTGATTGAATTGCCCGATTGTTTCAGACGGCCTATACTGTATCCGGTAACAAACAACCGTATTTCAACCCGAAGAAGGAGCGTTTGCGATGAACAATATCCAGCATCATCCGGACAACAACCGTTTTACTCTCTCCAAAGAAGACGGCGAAGAAATCGGCTACCTTGAATACCGACTGATCGGTAACAGTTGGAATATCACCGAAACACGCATAGCCCCCCAATACCGCGGTCAAGGCTTAGCGCATTTTTTGGTAAGCAGCGTCATTAAAGAGGCCGACAAACTTGGAGTCGGCATCAGTGCCAGCTGCGACTATGCCGAGCAAGTAATTGCCCGCTTAGGCCGATAACGGAAGCAACATTACTTAATGCCGTCTGAAAAACAAGACGGAAACCCGATTTTAAATATGCAGATATTCGGTTTCCGCCTGATAAGAATTTTTTCAGACGGCATAATATTTTATATTCTCCGCTACCATCGCAAAGAGCATAATGGGTTAGCAAATTGATTACTAACAATCAGCGGCTCTCCGCAATAAAACTCCAATTCTAATCTCAACACGGAACAAACAATGACTACATCTTGCAAAATCACTGTTGTCGGCAGCATCAATATGGATCTCGTTACCCGCTCTTCCCGATTTCCAACGGTAGGAGAAACGCTACTGGGTGAGGGCTTCAATCAATTTATGGGCGGCAAAGGTGCCAATCAAGCCGTAGCGGCTGCCCGTTTAGGTGCTCAAGTCGATCTGATCGGTGCTGTCGGCGACGACAGTTTCGGCCAAGAGCTTTTGGCCAACCTGCGTAAAGAAGGCGTTAATACCGAAGGTGTTAAAACCGTTACCGGACAATCCAGCGGTCTGGCCAACATTACAGTTGCAGAAAACGACAACCATATTATTGTCATCTCTGGTGCCAACTTTTGCCTGACACCGGCCGATATCGAAGCCAATGAGCACCGTATCGCCGCTGCCGATGTTGTGATGAGCCAATTGGAAATACCCGCCGACTGCGTGCTTGCCACCGCCAAACTTGCGGCCAAGCACGGCAAACCCTTTATCCTCAATCCTGCACCCGCACAAAAACTGCCGCAAGAATTGCTACAACTGGTCACCGCGCTAACGCCCAATGCCTACGAACTCGCAATCAGCCTCGGTTTGCCTGAAAATACTGCTGCAGAAACATTAATCAGCCAAACACCTTGCCCCGTTATCATGACACGCGGCAGCGAAGGCGCTATGTATGTGGATGAAAACCGTGAAATCCGCAGCCAAGCGACCTACTGCGTTACTCCTGTTGACACTACCGGTGCGGGCGATACATTTAACGGCGCACTGGCGGTATTTTGGCAACACGATTTGGCCAAAGCAGTGAAATATGCCTGTGCCGCCGCCGCACTCTCCGTTACCAAAGCAGGAGCCCAAAGCGGTATGCCGACAGCAGTCGAATTGAACGACTTTTTAGCCAAGCAATCACAATAAAACTCAGAGTTTTTTCATTCTGTTTTTAAGAATGAAACACCCAAATAATGCCGTCTGAATAATTTTCAGACGGCATTTTAATAACAGATAAAAATTAATTACTTAAATGACTACAAGTATCGATAAAATTACTTCCTTAGTCCGCATAAAAAGTATAAAAATACAAAAAATATTACAACATTACCCATACCTATCATCCCGCGGATAATATTGCAATGAACACATTTCTTGATGTCATTATTCCCTGTTATAACGCTGCCTCTACCATAACCCGTGCCGCCGAAAGCGCCTTAGCTCAAACACAAGTCCGTTATGTTTGGCTGATAGACGATGCCTCTACCGACACCAGCCGCGATATTATCCGCCAATTGGCCTCTGCCCATCCTCGTATCAAACCTTCGTTCCTGCCTGATAACGGCGGCGTATCGCGGGCGCGCAATTGGGGGATGTTGCAAAGCGATGCAGACTATCTTGCTTTTCTTGATGCCGACGATGCCTATGAAGCCGGTGCGCTCGAAGCCGCCCTTATCGCCCTTACCCAATATGCCGAACTCAGCTTGGTTCGTTTGAAACTCAAACCTGTCGGCTTGCCGGAACGCTATCTCCGACACTGTGGTTTGCCTTCAGCATGGCAGCGGCTGGAAATGACCGTAGGCGGCAACACCGTTTTCCGTAAGAATGCCCTTCTGGCCTGTGGCGGTTTTCCCCAAGACGAAATCTTCAAACGTTTCGGAGGCGAAGATGCGGCATTGGGTATCGCATTAACCCGCAGCAGTGTAGTCGGCACTTTATTTGGTGAAAACGAACCGGGAGTTTTACACTATTGCCGTAAGGGCATGCACGCCGAACGTTTGCTTGATACCGCATTATTCAACCGCAGCCATAGCGAGATCACAAATGACGATTTGGCAGCGGCCGAAGCAGTTACTCAACGTATCTGCAGCCGCCTAAACAGTATCCGCAACAGCTTGCCGCAACAAACCGGTATTATGCCTTTGTTCCCTTCACGCGGCTGATCACGCCTTCGAAATTATGCGTTTTTCCAACGGACTCCCATCAGCCATACTATTTTCCAAGGCGACCATATGAGCCGCCCCAACCGTTTGTCACTCCGGGTAAACGGGGAAAACCGGATTACTGTCAGGGATGAAGCAATCAAAGTAGGCAGCGGTGATTTTTACTTACCCGAACAAACAAAGGCCGTCTGAAACACGGTAATCCAAGAGCCATCACAGGAAAATAAAAACACATCTAAACAAGCTGATACACACTATAAATCTTACCGGTTACTTCCATATTTAAAAGATGCCGTCTGAAATTTTTCAGACGGCATTTCACTTAACCATATACTCCAAATAACAAATTTCCAAAAAAATCCAGCCGCCGTCATTACGCTTGCTTAGTTAGGCACATTTGTTTTCAGGCGGCATGAGTGCCTTCTCCGATCATTAAGCCGAAAGTAGTAGGACGCCTAATCTTTACGGTAGTACCCACCCTATGCCAATGCCGCACGTGCACGCCCTTTCGGGGCATATTTTTTACCACCCCGCTATTTTATATTACACGGCATAGAAATCGGTTTTGATTTGAGAACAGCTTTCAGACGGCACAGCCGTTTAAGAGCGCATCAGCAAGGAATACTTCCATGAGCCACTTTTTAGACAGACTAAAATTCCTCGGCAAAGCACACGAAACCTTTGCCAACGGCCACGGCGCGGTTACGCTCGAAGACCGCAAGTGGGAAAACGCCTACCGCAACCGCTGGGCGCACGATAAAGAAGTACGCTCCACCCACGGCGTGAACTGTACCGGCTCTTGCAGCTGGAAAATCTACGTGAAAAACGGCCTGATCACTTGGGAAGTACAAGCCACCGATTATCCGCGTACACGCCCCGACTTACCCAACCACGAACCGCGCGGCTGCCCGCGCGGCGCATCATACAGTTGGTATGTATATTCCGCCCAACGGGTGAAATTCCCGATGATACGCGGCGTATTGGCCGAAATGTGGCGTAAAGCCCGTAAAACCATGTCACCTACCGAAGCATGGGCTTATATCGTTGAAGATGAAACCCGTGCCAAAGCCTATAAAACCCGCCGCGGCTTGGGCGGATTCGTCCGTGCCGGCTGGGAAGAGGCTAACGAAATCATTGCCGCCGCCAACGCCTATACCGTG
The DNA here is from genome assembly GCF_022870905.1 of Neisseria arctica. Lineage (NCBI taxonomy): Bacteria > Pseudomonadati > Pseudomonadota > Betaproteobacteria > Neisseriales > Neisseriaceae > Neisseria > Neisseria arctica. Next base: position 895,253 of record NZ_CP091510.1, on the reverse strand, counting down.
AAAAACTACGGTCCGGACCGCGTTATCGGCTTCTCCCCCATTCCTGCCATGTCGATGGTGAGCTATGCATCCGGTTCGCGCTACCTCAGCCTGCTGGGTGGTGTGCCGCTTTCCTTCTACGACTGGTATTGCGACCTTCCGCCTGCCAGCCCGCAAATCTGGGGCGAACAAACCGACGTAGCCGAATCGGCCGACTGGTACAACTCAAACTATCTAATGGTATGGGGTTCGAACGTACCGATGACGCGTACTCCCGACGCCCACTTCTATACCGAAGTACGCTACAAAGGCACCAAAACCGTTGCCGTATCGTCCGACTTCGGCGAAATGGCCAAATTCGGCGACATCTGGCTGGCTCCCAAACAAGGTACCGATGCGGCCTTGGCGATGGCGATGGGTCATGTGATTATGAAAGAATTCCACATTGAAAATCCCTCGCCCTACTTTACCGACTATATCCGCCGCTATACCGATATGCCGATGCTGGTTCGCCTGAAAGAAAACGGTAACGGTTATATACCCGAATATTTCCTGCGGGCTTCAGACATTGACGGCTCACTCGGCGAAACCGACAACACCGAATGGAAAACCTTGGTTTGGGACGAACGGCAAAACAGCCTTAAAGCACCTAACGGCTCTATCGGTTTCCGTTGGGACGGCAGCCGTAAGTGGAACTTGGAAACCCTCGCATCAGGCGAAGAACTTCACGCCGCATTGAGCCTGCAAAACCAAAGCGACGATGTCGTAAAAGTGGGCTTTGCCTATTTCGCCTCTGAAAAAGACGAATTGCTTTACCGTAAAGTACCCGCCAAACGCATCACTTTGGGTAACGGCGAAACCGTACTCGCAGCTACCGTATTCGACCTGATGGCCGCTAACTACGGTATCGAGCGCGGCTTAAACGATGAAAATTGTGCCGCTTCTTACGACGAACTCAAACCTTATACCCCTGCATGGCAGCAAATCCATACCGGCGTACAACCGGAGCTGGTCATCAAAGTAGCGCGCGAGTTTGCCCAAAATGCCCACGATACCGAAGGCCGCAGCATGGTAATCGTCGGCGCCGGCCTCAACCACTGGTACCACATGGATATGACTTACCGCGGCATCATCAATATGCTGATGCTTTGCGGCGCCATCGGCAAATCGGGCGGCGGCTGGTGTCATTATGTCGGCCAGGAAAAATTGCGCCCGCAAAGCGGCTGGGCTCCGCTAGCCTTCGGCCTCGACTGGCACCGTCCTCCACGCCAAATGAACGGCACTTCGTTCTTCTATGCTCATACCAGCCAATGGCGTCATGAAAAAGTCGGCGTAGATGAAATCCTCGCCCCCAATGCCAACGGCGAAATGGCCAAACTGTCGATGATCGATTACAACGCCAAAGCCGAACGCATGGGCTGGCTGCCTTCGGCACCCCAGCTGTCGGCCAACCCGCTCGATATCGCCGACCAAGCCGCGGCCGCTGGAGAAAATCCTGTCGAATATGTCGTTAATGGTCTTAAATCAGGCAGCCTCGACATGGCCTGTAACGACCCTGACAATCCGCAAAATTTCCCGCGCAACCTGTTTGTATGGCGTTCAAACCTGCTCGGCTCCTCATCCAAAGGCCACGAGTATTTCCTGAAATACCTGCTTGGCACGCAAAACGCCGTATTCAGCGAGGAAGCCGACTGTATCACGCCGTCTGAAATTACCGTGCGTCCGGCCGCCGAAGGCAAACTTGATTTGCTGACGGTATTGGATTTCCGTATGTCGACTACCTGCCTTTATGGCGATATCGTTTTACCTACCGCCACTTGGTATGAAAAAGACGATTTGAATACATCCGACATGCACCCCTTCATCCATCCGTTGACCGAAGCGGTTAATCCGTTATGGGAAAGTAAAACCGACTGGGAAATTTATAAAGGCATCGCCAAAAAATTCAGCGAAATCGCTCAAGATTACATCGGTGTACGCAAAGATATCGTACTAACCCCGCTGATGCACGACAGCCCTCAAGAAATGGGCCAGCCTTTCGATCCGAAAGACTGGAAACATGGCGAATGCGATCCGATTCCCGGCAAAACCATGCCGAATATGACGGTAGTGGAGCGTGATTACGGTAAGATTTACGAAAAATTCACCTCTATCGGCCCATTGCTTGAAAAAATAAACAACAACGGTAAAGGCCTGGCTTGGCAAACCGACCATGAAGTCGAGCTGCTGCGCAAACTCAACGGCGTACGCGAAGAAGGTGTCGGCAAAGGACAACCCAAACTCGATACCGCCATCGATGCCGCCGAGATGATTCTGACCCTCGCACCCGAAACCAACGGCCACGTTGCCGTGAAAGCATGGGACGCACTGGGTAAAGCAACCGGACGCGAACACCGCCATCTTGCCGAATCTTCGGAACACACCCAAATCCGCTTCCGTGATGTCGTTGCCCAACCGCGTAAAATTATTTCCTCGCCCATCTGGTCGGGCATCGAAAGTGAGGAAGTCAGCTACAATGCAGGCTACACAAACGTACACGAGCTGATTCCGTGGCGCACTCTCACCGGCCGCCAACAATTCTACCAAGACCATTTGTGGATGCGTTCGTTCGGCGAAAGTTTGTGCGTATACCGCCCGGCCGTCAATTTCAAAACCGTGGAGAAAATGCTTGGCAAACACCAAAACGGCAACCCTGAAATCACGCTGAACTTCCTCACCCCGCACCAAAAATGGGGCATACACAGCACCTACTCCGACAACCTGCGGATGCTGACCCTATTCCGCGGCGGCCCCAACGTTTGGATTAGCGAAGCCGATGCCAAAAAAGCAGGTATTACCGATAACGACTGGGTAGAAATATTCAACGCCAACGGTACCATCACTGCCCGTGCCGTAGTCAGCCAGCGCATACCGGAGACGATGATTCTGATGTACCACGCACAAGAAAAAATCGTCAACGTACCCGGAGCCGAAGTATCGGGCAAACGCGGCGGCATCCATAATTCGGTTACCCGCGCCGTATTGAAACCTACCCATATGATCGGCGGCTACGCCCAATTGGCCTACGGTTTCAACTACTACGGAACGGTAGGTTCCAATCGCGACGAATGGGTAGTCGTCCGTAAAATGAACCGTGTGGACTGGATGGATACCCCTGCCAAATAAACCGTGCATACGTTACTAAAAAGGCCGTCTGAAAATATTTTCAGACGGCCTTTTAAAATCCAATAAAACAATCAAATAATTTCCCGATCTTATAATTTAAAAACAGATCAAATTCTCTGTTTTACAAGATAATCTACCAAAGACGGCAATCCTTCTTTAGCCGTTTTAGCAATAACCTCCACCCTCGCACCTACCTGTTTCGGGTTCGGATCCACTAAATAAATATCCGCATGGGGCGGAGCATATTGCAGTAATGATGCAGCCGGATAAACTTGCAAAGAGGTACCTACTACAATCAGAATATCCGCACCGGCCACCTCTTCCAATGCTTTTTCAAACATAGGCACTTCCTCGCCAAACCAAACAATATGCGGGCGCATCAAACAACCTTCAGCATCCGTATCTTCCAAGGACTGATCCCCTTGCCATACCACAATATCGTGTTCATCACGCGTACTGCGGATTTTATTCAGCTCCCCGTGTAAATGCAGCACATTACTGCTACCTGCGCGCTCATGTAAATCATCAACATTTTGGGTAATAATCCGAACATCAAAATATTCTTCCAAGGCTACAAGTGCATAATGGCCTTCGTTAGGCAAGGCCTCCGCCGCTTGCCGGCGGCGCTGGTTATAAAAATCCAATACCAATTGCGGATTTTTAGCAAAAGCCTCAGGTGTTGCCACGTCTTCTACACGGTGCCCTTCCCACAAACCACCCGCATCACGAAACGTTTTCAAACCACTATCCGCACTTATCCCTGCTCCGCTTAAGACTACACATTTTTTCATCATATCCTCCGCTACCCAGTATCCGCACCTATCTCCCTCATAAAAGTACAAGGAAGCAAAAATTTTATTTGGTAACGCTCATTCGGAAATTTTTACAGGCAACGAAACATTAGCCAACCCTAAAGCCATTTCCCCTTTTACACCTGCTTTATACTCATATTCGGGTAAAGGTTTGACTCCGGCTACACGCTTCACCAAAACCAGTCCGTAAACCGCTGCGCCATGCGGCCACCAGCGGTCGCCCGCCGCCTCCATAAATCGGCAGATACCCAGCAACCTTTTGTTTTCAAAAGGAGGCACATAAACCATAAAACTACCGCTTTGAATCGAAAAACCTACCGCCCGCACCTTCTTTTTCAACACGGGCAAAGGCAAACATTTGCTTCTTTGCGGTAACCGCTTACCATCAAACAGACGGCTGAAGCGCCATAAAGAATTCGGGTTAAACCCGGTTAGCACCAACATACCCTCAGGCTTCAATATGCGGTAGGCTTCAGCCAAAGCCCGGGAAGGATCCGAACAATTCTCCAACACATGCGGCATCAACAAAACATCTACGCTCCGGCAGGCCAAAGCGGCTGCCTCGGATTTCATATATATATCACGTCCGACATACAATACTTCTTTTCCCGGCCACAAACGCCAATCCGGCAACCCCAGCTGCACCTGCACACCGCCATATACGCCATCCAACGCACGCTCATAAAAAGCTTCTTCTTTTTTTACGCTATAACGCCCTAACTGCGTATCCGCCAACCAAACCGATAATCCGTTCATCATCATCCGTATATCCGTTACCAATACCGGCCTGCGGTTCTCTAAACCTAGTTAAGACAGCCGAAGCCTTTCAGCATAAACAACAAGTTGCTATATTATCAAGAAAAAAATTTAACATTACCAAAGCTTGACGGCATAAAGCCCGAACAGTTACCATTCCAAGATTGACTTACAAGCTAAATAAATTCAAGACTATGGCTAAACTAAAAACAATCGCTTTCGCAGTTACCGGTATCTCAGCCTTCTCTATGGCGTCACTTGGCCAAGCAGCCACGCCCAATCAAACCGGTATGGCGATGATGCGTCTAAACGCCTCACTTCTTGAAACCGGCAACACAACCCAATTTGCCGGAGGCAGCCTTTGGAACGCGTTGCGCAAAGACTTCAGAATGGCAGAGGTAAATCCCGAATTAGTACGCCGTCATGAAAACAGCTTTGTCAGAAATAGTGCTTATTTCGACCGCACAATCAACCGAAGCAAACCTTATATGTACCATATTGCAAATGAAGTAAAAAAACGCAATATGCCGTCTGAAATCGCATTACTTCCCTTTATTGAAAGCGCATTCGTTACCAAAGCCCGTTCCCACGTCGGTGCTTCGGGCTTATGGCAGTTTATGCCTGCTACCGGTCGCCATTACGGCTTGGAACGCACTGCACTTTACGATGGCCGGCACGATGTTTATGCAGCAACCGATGCCGCCCTCACCTATCTCCAATACCTGCACGGGCTTTTTGGTGATTGGTCATTGGCTCTGGCCGCTTACAACTGGGGAGAAGGCAATGTAGGCCGCGCCGTTAACCGTGCCCGTGCCCAAGGGTTAGAGCCGACTTACGAAAATCTGCGCATGCCCAACGAAACGCGTAATTATGTACCGAAACTTTTGGCTGTTCGCAATTTAGTCAGCAACCCTGAAGGCTTCGGCCTTAATCTCAGCGATATCGACAATAAACCCCACTTCAAAGCCGTCAGCATTGACCAACCCATTGACAATGCTGCTATTGCACGCTTAGCAGGAATCAGCGAAAGCGAATTTTTAGCACTTAATCCCGGCTTTAATGTTCCCGTATTCGTACCTAAAGCCAACCGAAAACTCTTATTGCCTGTAAAAGCAGCCGGAAATTTTGAGAAAAACCTGCGTAAAGCCAATCCCGATACTCTGCTTTCATGGGATGTATACACTGCTTACGGCAATACCAGCCTTTCAAGCATCGCAGCGGAAACCGGTATGAGTGTCGCTGATATCAAGCGCCTAAATAGCATGAGCGGAAACAGCATTAGCTCGGGCCGAAGCATCCTGGTTGCCAAAAACAGCTTGAACAACGGTGCAAATAAAGCCTATACGAATTTTGCCGGTTTAGATACCGATAATACGCCGGATACTTATATTTCGGATGTGCCTGCCATCCAAACCGTTGCGGCCACTCCCCGTCCGGTTGTTCAAAATATAGCAGTAGCATCACAACAACCGGCACAAGCCGACTTTACCCGGCGAACAGCAGCTCCGGTAACCATAGCAGCAGCTCCTCCGGTACAAATTAATAGCAGCACAACTACTACTGCCTCTGCCATGCCCAAGCGTGTTTCCACTTCTCAATCAGCCGTCAACGTAAACAATACCAACACTACAACAGCAGTCGCATTAAATGAACCTTTGCCGTTGCCTACCCAACAACCGCTGAACGAACCTGCTGCTGATAACTTAGCTTCGGCAGCACCCGAAGCATTTACCTTGTCGGAACAAGAAGATCCACTATTGGCTTTAGCCCAAGCCTCAAGTATGCGTGTTAATGCAGCCGATGCCGTACGTAATGCTGTTGCGGAAGTAGAAGCGCGGGAAGCAGCCGAACGTGCCCGTGCCGCACAACTTGCAGAAGCTCGAGCCAAACAACAACAGCGTACCGAAGCACGCTTAGCCCGAGCCAACAGTCAACCCCAGAACACAGGTACCCATCAAGTGGCAGCGGGTGATACCCTATACAGTATTTCCCAACGATACAACTTAAGCGTTGCCGACTTAGTTACCGCCAATAATATCAAAGGTAACAATATCCGTGTGGGCCAAACATTAAAAGTAACGGCAGTAGCTCAGCGCAACGCTGCCGTACGTAATGTTTCCTACACTGTACGCAAAGGTGATACATTAAATACCATCGCCAACCGCTTCAATGTGGATGTAAACGATATCCGCCGTTGGAATCGAAATACCCGCACCATCACTCCTGGTCAACGTTTAACACTCATAGGCAGCTAAAAAATTACGGTAATAACTTGAAAGCCAAGTATTGCAATATTCGTTTTTACTTATACAAATAAATTTTTAAAAGCCGTCTGAAAATTTTCAGACGGCTTTTTGTCTATTATTCAAAAGGCTTTTTCTGCCAATAAGGTTTCCAAATCTTCAGACGGCCTTGCCTGATACCCTCATTATCCAGCTCAAACCATAAACCACCCGATAAATCGGTACGCAACAGACGGGCGTCATGTGCCCTAATCCTATTGCGGACAGCCTTGCTAGGATGTTGGTAAGGATTGGCATAACCACTTGAAGCCACTGCATAAACAGGAGAAACAACATTCAGAAACGTACCCGAAGATGATGAGTTACTACCGTGATGCCCCAATAATAAAACTTGGCTATACAAGCTTTTTCCATAATGATTTACCAATGCCTGCTCACCTGCCTGACTTAAATCTCCCGTCAGCAACAATGCTTGATGACCAACCAACACACGCAAAATACAGCTTTGGTCGTTATCATGCTCCTTGCCGGACATCGCCGCCGCTCTCAAGAATTCAAACCGTACTCCGTCCCATTGCCAAGCTTGTTCCTCGCAATGTCGGACATTCGGATAAAATTCGGGCTGTCCCGCCCAAACAACATCAGGTTGTTTAGCTTTAGCCAATATCGTAAAACCACCATCATGATCCACATCATGATGAGACAATACCAATCCATCCAAACGCTTTACCCCAGCCGCATTCAAGCTTGGCACTACTGCCATATTGGCTGCCGCTTCCGTACCCGTATCGAACAACAAGCTATGATTGCGGGTTTGCAACAATACGGATAATCCTTGCCCGACATCCCATACGGTCGCTTTCAGATGCTCTTTCTCCAACATGGGCGGCTTATAAACGAGGAAACCTAACAATACGATCAAAGCAAAAGGTTTCAGCCCCAATCCGCGCGGCAACAATACCAATCCTGCCGCTATAACAGCCAATACGACTAAGGGCCACGGAGCGGCAGCAATCGTATATTCAGGCGCATATTCAGCGAGCTTTGCCAATACCTGCAGGGTATACTCGCCTGCCGCAGCCGCCAGCCATTGCAACGGCGGCCAAGGTAACAAAGAAGCCAACAAGGCCAAAGGCACCAAAATCCATGAAAACCAAGGAATTGCTACAGCATTCACCAAGGGGCTGATAATAGGCACAGAAGAAAACAAAACGCCTAAAACGATTACTGATAATACAGTCACAGCCAATTGGCCATCCACAGCCAACCGCCAACCGGAAATATATTTACGGTTGCGCCCGAACGATATCCACAGTAAGGCAGCTACCAAACCGAAAGAGAGCCAAAAACCGTTATCTAATACAGCCGAAGGTTCAATCAGCAAAACCATTGCCAAAGCCTGCCACCAGCCCTGCCACACCGAACAGCCGCTACCCCGCCACCACGCCCATGCAAAAGCGAACAACATCAATATACTGCGTTGGGTAGGAATAGAGAATCCCGCCAAAGCTGCGTATGCCAAACCCGTAGACACTCCGGCAGCGAGTATCCATGCTTTAGGTCTGGCAGGCGTATAAGGCAAAATGTATAGTAACTTTTTTAACAGCCAACCCGCCCAAAACGCCACCATACCCACATGCAAGCCCGAAATACTGACCAGATGGCTTAACCCCAGCGGCCTGAATACCTGCCAGAGCCTAATACTTAATGCCCCTTGTTCTCCGATACCCAAAGCCCGCATCAGCGCCCTGCCGTCTGAAAACACCATCGAATGGCTGTCGCCTTGCCAATTCAAACTAATGGCTTCACGAAGTTTTTGTATGGGTATACTTGCACTTTGCCCCAAGCTTTCCCGCCACTTGCCTACTGTTCCTATGCCGTTGATACGGTTTGCCAATGCCCACGCTTCACGATTAAACCCTACCGTATTTACCTCTCCTATTGGCGGCCGGACTCTTGCATTAATCAGCCAACGGCTACCGACCGGCCAATCCCTCAACTGATAATCAGACAATTGCAAACGGTAGCTGCGGCCTTTTTCATCTATTGCCTCCACCCGCAAACGTACCCTGTTTTCATCCTTCTGAGGCAAATCGGTTACTGTAACGGATAATCGCACCTGCTGCGCCTCCAACGGCCACTGTGCGGACAAACTGTTCTGGGTTCTCCATACCCCGTAAGCTATACCCGATACAAAAAACAACGGTAGCAATAACTTAGGAAATTGCCAAACCATTGCGAATAGCAGTAACACCATAACCAATATCAACCATGCCTCAGCCGTTGGCAAAGCAAATGAAACCACTACACCGGTTACCCAAAAGGGTAATATTTTGCCGAACACCAGCACCCCTTAAATTAATATTTATATTAATAGTATCCTACATTATATTTTATCTATTTGTAATATTACATATACATAAATGAATCGTAAGCCATAGGCAAAACCAATCATTTATCCGTAATAATTGATTAAATACTGTCGTACCGGCATCCAATGCCGTCTGAACAGGGTATAATCCGCCCAATCAAACTATTTATTTCGGCGGATTGATGGTTTCAAAACAGCCCGGCATACTAATTACGGCAATAATGGTAGCTCTAACAACTGCCTCCGTACCTCACACAACCTCGGCATCCGAACTCAAAAGCACTGACGGTATTTGGATTGACGTACGGACGCCGCAAGAATTTGATAAAGGCCATCTGCAAAGTGCCATAAATATTCCGGTTGAGCATATTGGTGCACAAATCGCTACTGTCAGCACAAATAAAGATATGCAAATCAATCTGTATTGCCGCAGCGGTCGCCGTGCCGAAACGGCTCGCAAAATACTCCGGCAACTCGGCTATACCCGCATAACCAATCACGGCGGTTATACGGATTTACTTGGATCGGGCAATTATCCGTCTTCAAAAAATTAAAATATATGCCAAGCCGTCTGAAAACCTATGACTAATCCATAAACGGTTTGAAACCCTTAAACACGATTATGAAAAAATTCTTTTACGCTCTGCTTTCCTTATTTGCATTGGTCCAAACGGCATGGGGGATAGATGCATCCAAACTATTACCACCCGAACAGGCATTCATTCCCCAAGTTATCGCAACCAAACAAGGAATCAATGTGCAATTTTCAATTGCAAACGGCTATTATCTGTATCAATCTAAAATCACTGCCGATACCTCTCCTGCCGGCTTTTTGAACAGCCCGCAATACAGCCGCGGAGAAATTAAAGAAGACGAATTTTTCGGAAAACAAACGGTTTATCATCAGGCGGCACAAATTAACTGGCCATACAACCGTACACCGCAACCTTATATCCTCACCCTCAGCTACCAAGGCTGTGCCGATGCGGGGGTTTGCTATCCGCCGGTTGAAACCACTTTTAATATCGGCAGCGAGGGAATTTACCAACCCGAAGCACTACCATCAAACCGTGTAGACCGTTTCCTTGCCCCTTCCGATAACGCGCCCGCAAGCTCTCCTAGCCGAAGCAATAGCCGGTTTACCTTATCGTGGGATACTCTGAATGCCAATTTATTGGCATTTTTTCTGGCCGGTTTGGGGCTAAGTTTTACAGCCTGTATGTATCCCCTGATTCCGATTGTTTCCAGTATCGTAGTCGGTGATAAATCCGCTTCCAAACAACGCGCTTTTACTTTGTCGTTCATATATGTACAGGGCTTGGCGCTCACCTATACATTGGTTGGTGTCTTCGCAGGACTTACAGGTGCGTTGCTAACCGTATGGTTGCAGCAACCTTGGGTGGTATTGGCCGCATCAGTATTAATGGTCATACTGGCCTTAGGAATGTTTGGTGTATTCAGTATCCAACTGCCGTCATCATTACAAAGTTATTTCCAACAGCAAAGCAGCCGCCTATCCGGTGGCAAGGTAGCATCTGTATTCGTGATGGGTATGCTCTCAGCACTGATCGTCGGTCCTTGTGTTGCTCCACCGCTGGCATTCGCACTCGGCTATATCGGGCAAACCGGAGATGCAGCCCTTGGCGGCTTAGCGCTTTATACGTTGGCCATCGGCACCGGCATACCGCTAATCCTTATCGGTACTTTCGGCGGTCATATTCTGCCTAAAGCCGGCACTTGGATGAACGGCATCAAATACGCATTCGGCTTTATCCTGCTCGGCGTTGCCGTCTATTTGGCTACTCCTTACCTGCCTTATTCCGTTGTAGCAACACTTTATACATTGCTAATGATCATTCCCGCCGGATTAATGCTGGCAAAATTACCGAAATTAACAGGCCGTCTGAAATCTTTCAGTCTGATAGCGGGTATCGTCTTGTTGGCCGGGGGATCTTGGTTCGGCTATCAAAGCATTAACCGACAAAGTACCGCTCTGCATCATTTTCTTACGCTGAATCCTACTACCTCTACGGGCAATCATACTTATGGACATGTATTTACGGATGTCGGCGAACTCAAAGCAGCCATGCAAAGGGCTTTGGATACTAATTCTAATGCTCCCGTATTACTGGATTTCTATGCCGAATGGTGTATTTCATGCAAAGAAATGGCAGCCTACACCCTTAATCAGACAGAAGTCACCGAAGCCGTAGATATGAACCGTTTCTTTACGATAGACGTAACGGCAAATACGCCGGAACACCAAGCCCTACTTAAAGAATACGGCCTATTCGGCCCTCCGGGAATTTTTATTATTCGTGCGGACGGCAGTCGTAGCGAAGCTTTGCTGGGTTTCGTCAAGCCCGCCGCATTTATCGATTGGTATCAAACCCATCGGGAAGCACCATAAACACCCATATCAAAACAAAATCAATAAAAAACGGATTCCAAACTAAAATGGAATCCGTTTTTTATTGGCTTAAATCTTATCTGTTTACTAATTTTTCAGACGGCCTTGACCCGGAGAAGCAATACAATCATCTAAAACCATCTGCCGTCGATTTAAGCTTTTTCTGCGTAATGCTTCAGCAGCTTACTAAACTCAGCACCCGTTTCAGGATGCTTCAAACCATAAGCGAGGGTAGCTTCCAAATAGCCGATTTTACTGCCGCAATCATAACGTGTACCGTCAAAAGCATGCGCCAACACAAATTCATGATCCAACAAACGGGAAATACCGTCGGTCAGCTGGATTTCATTACCCGCTCCACGGGGCAGATTAGTCAGCAAATCAAAAATACGCGGCGTTAAAATATAGCGCCCCACTACAGCCAAGTTGGAGGGAGCTTCTTCGGGTTTAGGTTTTTCAACAATATTGGTAATGCGCTGATAGCTTTTTAATTGCTCTACTTCAACGATACCGTAAGAACCTGTTTGGGAAGGTTCGACAGTCTCTACGCCCAATACACTGTTACCGGTTTGGTTATATACTTCCACCATTTGTTTCAAAGCCCCTTTGGGCGCATCAATCAAATCATCTGCCAATACAACTGCAAATGGTTCGTCATTTACCGCAGCATGCGCGCACAGTACCGCATGTCCCAGCCCCAAAGCTTCAGCCTGGCGGATATACAAACAAGTAACATTGGAAGGCAGGATATTTTGCACATAGCTCAATAATTTTTCCTTATTGCGCATTTCCAATTCGGTTTCCAGCTCATAAGCTTTGTCAAAATGGTCTTCAATACTGCGCTTATTACGGCCGGTGATAAAAATCATTTCGGTACAACCGGCCTCTAATGCTTCCTCAACTGCATACTGAATCAAAGGTTTGTCTACAATCGGCAGCATTTCTTTCGGGCTAGCCTTAGTTGCCGGCAAAAAGCGGGTTCCCATACCTGCCACAGGGAATACGGCTTTTTTAATAGGTTTCATTTTGTTTCTCCCAAAAATTAAAAATGTAAAAATACACTGAAAATATTTTCATATTTAAAACGACAACCGAACAACATATCTTCTATATATTATCTGTTGCCATTAATACTAAGAAAGCAGTCATGCTTCCACATTAACTTTGCAATAGCGCCAATAGCCCGCCCTCGTCCAATACCGCTATGCCTAGACTCCGGGCTTTTTCCAATTTACTGCCGGCTGCCTCACCTGCAACCACATAATCGGTTTTTTTCGATACACTACCCGATACTTTACCACCAGCCGCTTCGATCATGGCCTGAGCCTCATCACGTTTCAGATTCGACAATGTACCTGTCAACACAAAAGTTTTGCCAACAACTTTATCGCTTAGGCCGTCTGAAACCATTTGCTGGCCGCCTTCAGACAAAATTTCTGTTAAAAAATTCTGTATTTGCTCTAATAATACTTTATTTTTAAGTTGGCTGCGCCATTGCTGCCATTCGATCGGCAAAGCCTTATCGTGCAACAATCCTTCTACACTACAGCCTGCCAAATCCCACAATGCCGCTGCCCGAGTTTCGCTTAATTTAAAATCAGGCAGCCTTGCCAACCAACGTTGCGGAGCTGCATATTCCGCCGGATTTAAAACAACCGGCTGGCTTTTCGGTAATACGCCAACAGCCAACAAATCATCCAGCATTGTATTTTGTTCGGGGCTGGCAAAAAACTGTGCTACCGAATGCGCCACCACACCGCCGATATCCGGCAAACAGGCCAATAACGGCTCGGGGGCGCGGCGTACACGCTCTAAAGAACCGAATGCCTGAGCCAACACTTTGGCAGTTCTTTCGCCAACATGACGGATGCCCAAAGCAAATAAAAATCTTGCCAAATCAGGTGTTTTACTAGTCTCGATACCGGCCAAGATATTTTCCGCCCACTTGGTAGGCGAAGATTTTTTCTGAGCCTCTGTTTTTACCGTATCCGTTTCCTCAACGGTACCGTTTTCCTTCATTCGCTGTAGTATCGGAACATTCAAACGATAGATGTCGGCAAAATGACGCACTAAATCTTGCGCTACCAAAGCTTCAATCTGTTTTTGCCCCAACCCCTCGATATCCATAGCTTTTCTCGAGGCAAAATGAATCAATCCTTGTGCACGCTGTGCCTGGCATAACATTCCGCCGCTGCAGCGTGCTACTGCTTCGCCTTCTTCCCGCTCGATGCCGCTTCCGCAAATCGGACAGGATGCCGGCAAACTATAAGGAGGATATTTAGGTACCTGCCCGACAGTATTATCCTTCTCGCCAAACAAATCCGGTTGGCCTCCCGCATCTACCGATTGCACAATCATCGGCCGCCGCTCCGGCACAATACGTACGACCTCCGGAATCACGTCCCCTGCACGGCGCACCACAACAGTATCACCTTCACGTACATCTTTACGGCGCGCTTCTCCCTCGTTATGCAATGTAGCATTAGTAACGGTTACCCCTCCGACAAATACAGGTTTTAGCCGCGCCACAGGTGTAACAGCACCGGTACGCCCCACCTGAACATCAATCGCTTCAACCACCGTTAATGCTTCTTCCGCCGGAAATTTATGTGCAATTGCCCAGCGTGGAGCACGGGATATATATCCAAGCATATCCTGCTGTGCCAGTGAATTGACTTTTACCACCATCCCGTCAATTTCATACGGTAATTCAGCCCTACGGGCAGATACGGTCTCATAAAATGCCAGCACCGAACCAATATTGTCAAAACAACCGAAATTTCCATGAGGCAGACTGAAGCCCAATGTGCTTAAATATGCCAATTCTTTACTATGCTCGCTACAAGTATTGCCTCCCTCGATACGGGCAATACCGTAGGCAAAAAAATGTAAGCGGCGACGGGCTGTAATACGTGAGTCCAGCTGTCGCAAACTCCCGGCTGCCGCATTACGCGGATTGGCAAATATTTTCTGCCCTTCCGCCTCTTGCTTGGCATTTAAAGCAGCAAAATCAGCCTTTAACATCAATACTTCACCGCGTACTTCAATCATTTCAGGTACGTTACTACCTTGCAAGCGCAACGGTACATTGCTGATTGTTCGTACATTTTGAGTTACATCCTCACCGGTCGAACCATCCCCCCGTGTTGCGGCTTGTACCAACACACCGTTTTGATACAACAGGCTAACTGCCAAGCCGTCAAATTTCGGCTCAATGACATATTCATATTCCACTCCACTCAAACCGCTCTTTATGCGCTCGTCAAAAGCCAGCATCTCGGTGTGATCAAATACACCATTTTCATCTTGCGGGGAAAAAGCATTATTTAAGGAAAGCATAGGCACTGTATGCACAACACTATCAAATCCCGCCAACGGCTGCCCGCCTACCCGCTGGGTGGGGCTATCCTTCTCTCGGTATTGAGGATATTCAGCCTCTAAAGCTTGTAATTCCCGAAAAAGTTTATCGTACTCGGCATCAGGTACACTGGGCGTATCCAATGTATAGTATTCGTAAGCATAACGATTAAGTAGTTCGGTGAGGGAGCGGATGCGTTGAACTGGATTTTCCATAATAACAATGCCATCTGAAAGCTGAACAAAGTTTTCAGACGGCATTGTTATCTAACCGACTGAAACCGTTATAAATAAAAATCAAATATCTGATACGACTACCGTATTCACAGTATCCGAACAAACAATGATTTTAAATAAGGCTTAAGATAACCCGGCAGCATCCTCAAGATTAATGGCTGACATGAATATTCGGGATATCTAGACTTAAGCCGGATATACAGATACAAAGCGGGTGCACTAAAAATGATGCACCCGCTTCTTGAAAAACTATTTAACCGTTAAGAAAACAAGCGTTGTGCCAAATCACTACCCGGCTCTATGCCTACTTTCTGCATTTCATCTTGCCGCGCCAATACATAATTGCGGACTTCTTTCAACCATTGGGTAGAAAGCTCTTCCAAACGGTCGTTTACCAAATCCAAGCTTAAATTGCTGGAAAGTTTAACCGCCAAATCCATGAAGCGGTTGAACTGTTTTTCTCCTGCCGGCACATGCGGAATATCAAACAGCATGCTGAAACCGCGATAAGCTTGGCTGGATAAGAGGCTTGCGGTAAATGCCGAATTATCTAAGTTGGTGATTGTAAACAGAGGTTCGCCCTGTTCGCTGCAAAGATGGAAAGCTCCGTCGGCCCCTAATTCGAATCCTAAGCCCTCTACAGCCGCCCGCAATTCCGTACCGCTCACGGTGCCTCGCGATACCAAATGCATAGCAATCGTATTATCAACACGGGCACATAACTCATCCAGGGGGCGGGCTACGTTTAAGAAAGCATCCACATCGGTCAACATCAAACCGCCGTTCATTTTCTCTGCAAAACTATTAGCCTGCTCGCCAAAATGTTCCAAATCCTGTACGGTAGCCAAGCCATTGCGACTGATTGCCTGCAAACCGATAACAAAACCTTGATAATAAACGCTCGGAATCGGTTCTGCGATTTGGAAACGGTCATCCATAGTACAACCGGCAATTTGGAAACGGTGGCGGTTGGAAAGGCGGGGAATCGCATGGAGTTCCTGCGGTTCGCTTAAAGAAATATAAGCCATATAATCGAAGCGCGGGTCAAACCAAGGCAATTGCAGCTTGGTCAGATCATTTAAATCAAGCAGCATTTTTTTCTTGCCGTACAACTTGGTTTGAGAAGGCTGCGGTGCAGCTACTTTTTCAAATGCGAACGCCTCACGGCTTTTCTCTTCTTCTGCCGCCAATACAGGCTCGGCATATGTTTGCGGTTCAACATCGAAGTCATCTTGTATTTCGATTTCCACATCCGGCTTGGATGCTGCCGCCTTGCTCACTTTAGCAGTAAACAAATCGTCTTCCACCGCTGCCTTTACCGATGGTTTGGATGCGGGAATTTCTGCCTCGGACAAATCTTTTTTGCGCGGCGCACGCAAAGGTGTATTTTGAACACCTCCTTGCTTACCATCACGTACCGATGCAGGCTTGCTGCCCAAAAGCGCATCTTGGTCGGCATGGCCAAATTGCTCGCGCACTTGTTGGCGGTATTTGTTTTCCTGATACATGTTGTAAATAATCAAGCCGAGAATCACGGCTGCACATAAAACCAGAATAATCAGGGTAGTATCATTCATAAATTCAAGCCTGTTTTTTTATATATTGAAAAGGCACCTAAAACGCTGTGCCATGCTTTTTTCGGCAACCCGCCCAAGTAGAAAATCTGCCTTGTCTGTTATTTTAAGACGTATCGTTAACCGAAACGCCGCTTAAAACCGTTTAAAACCAAATGCTATTTAAATTTAAAAGCAGTGTTTATATAGCGAGGTATCTTAAAATTACCGATACCGTTTTTTCAGACGGCATTTTGCCAATCTTCAAACGCTTTTTATGTCATTTACGCGCAATTATAACGAAAATTTAACCTATCTGACAGCATTTAGGCGTTTAACGTACAACGTTTAGTCCCCAATGGCCTACACGCTCCCAATCGAAAAAATGCCCGGGATCGGTTTTTCTGTCTGGTGCGATATCCTGATGTCCTGTAACCGCCTCAATCGGATAAGCAGATGCAAGGGCTCGCAGCAGCTTACCCAAACATTGATACTGGGCTTCGGAAAAAGGTTCAAAGTCACAACCTTCCAATTCGATACCGATTGAAAAAGCATTGCATTTTTCACGCCCTTGAAATGAAGAAATACCGGCGTGATAGGCCATATCGTCACATGAAACAAATTGTACCGCCTCACCCTGCCTTGTAATTAAAAAATGGCTTGATACCCTCAATTCGGTAAGAACACTGAAAAAAGGATGGGCATGCGGATCAATACTATTGGTAAACAATTGCTCTACTGCACCATTGCCGTATTCGAAAGGTGGTAATGAAATATTATGCAACACCACCAACGAAACTTTTTCGCCACTTTCACGCTTGCCGAAATTCGGCGAATCAACCCGGCGGGCGTGCAGCCACCAACCCTGTCGCCAATTTTCCGTATTCATAATCATTATTTGACTTTCAGACGGCCTGCTCAATATCGTTTGTATATTATTCAAAATAAAAAGAGAAAATACAGCCGAATCCCTCTTTTCTATTTAACTCAACATGTAATAATTTATTTCTCCGCTTCCGTATCAGAACGGGCTTTGAACGCCATCGCCAACGAATTGATACAGTAACGTTCACCCGTAGGCGGAGGTCCGTCCGGAAACACATGCCCCAGATGTGCTTCGCACCTGCTGCAACGTACTTCCTCTCGTACCATACCATGGCTTAAATCGCGCACACGGTAAGTGCTGCCTATTTCCGCCTCATCAAAAAAAGCCGGCCAGCCACAATGGCTGTCAAACTTTTGCTGTGATTTAAACAAAAGCGCTCCGCAACAGGCGCAATAGTAATCACCATGTTCATAAAAATCATTATAAAGTCCGCTGAAAGGGCGCTCCGTGCCCGCTTCACGAGTCACATAATAAACCTCAGGTGAAAGCTCCGCACGCCACTCTTCATTACTTTTCCTGACCTTATCCACGCTTTACCTCCTCAGCCGGCCACTGTAATTTATCAAGAATACTTTATCTGAGCATAGCACAGTCTGCATTTCAGCTTTATACTGTCGCCAAATTTTTCACGAAAATAATCCGAACAAATATCCTACCATGTTGAAAAAAGCATTTAAATGGCTACTGGGCCTGTTTATTTTATGTACGTTGGTTTTTGCGGGACTTCTCTTTGTTCCCAAAAGCAACGAGCAAATTTACCGTATGCGCGTTGAAAAAGGGCAAGGTATTTCAGCCGTAAGCCGAAAATTGGCAGATGAAAATATTGTTTATAACCGCCATGTCATGCTAGTCGCGGCCTACCTCACGGGCGTGCACAACCAACTACACAGCGGCACCTACCGTTTGCCTAAGCAAATTTCCGCATGGCAGATTCTGCAACGCCTGCGTGACGGCCACCCTGATACCATTACCATCCGCATTACCGAGGGCATGCGTTTTTCACAAATGCGCAACATCATCAACAATACCGCTGACCTCAAACACGATACCCAAGGCTGGAGTGATGAAAAACTATTAAAAGAAATCGATCCCTCTCCTCTAAGCAATAATCCCGAAGGGTTATTTTTTCCCGACAGCTATGAAATAGATGCAGAAAGCAGCGATTTGCAAATCTACCGTCTTGCTTACCGTACCATGCAGCGCCATTTGCAAGCCGCATGGGATGAGCGCCAAAGCGGCCTGCCATATAAAAACCCTTACGATCTCTTGATTATGGCCAGCCTGATTGAAAAAGAAACCGGCCATGAAGCCGACCGACGCCATGTATCGGCCGTATTTGTCAACCGCCTCAATATCGGTATGCGTCTGCAAACCGATCCGGCTGTTATCTACGGCATGGGCAGCCGCTATAATGGCCGTATCCGTAAAGCGGATCTGCAGCGTGATACCCCCTACAATACCTATACACGCGCCGGACTCACCCCCACTCCGATCGCCTTACCCGGAAAAGCAGCCCTAGAAGCTGCCGCCCACCCCTCTCCCGAAAAATACCTCTACTTCGTCTCACGCATGGATGGTACGGGGCTTAGCCAGTTTAGCCATAATCTGGATGAACACAATGCCGCGGTACGCAAATATATTTTGAAAAAATAATACCCACAGCAATAAAAAAGAGGCCGTCTGAAAATTGGTTTTCAGACGGCCTCTTTATGATAACGGATATATTATCCGGCACTATTTCGCTATAATCTTCCCATTAATACTCCCGACTCTGATATGCAAGCACAATTTATCACTCTCGACGGCATCGACGGCGCCGGAAAATCAACCAATCTGCAAGTGATCCGCAATTGGTTCGCCACCCACAACTTACCGGTTTACTTCACTCGCGAACCGGGCGGCACCATGCTGGGAGAAGCGTTGCGCGACATACTGCTCAACCCTGCCACCCGTGCCGGCTTGCGTACCGAAACTCTGCTGATGTTCGCCGCACGACAGCAGCATTTGGACGAAATCATCCTCCCAAAACTCGAAGCCGGCATCCATGTCGTCTCCGACCGTTTTACCGATGCTACTTTCGCCTATCAGGGGGGAGGACGCGGCGTTCCGTTACCGGATATCGAAATACTGGAAAATTGGGTTCAGGGGAACCTCCGTCCGAACTTAACCCTATTGTTGGATGTTCCGCTCGAAGTTTCCATGAGCCGTATCAGCCAAGCACGCGAAAAAGACCGCTTCGAACAAGAACAGGCGGAATTTTTCACCCGCGTTCGCGAAGTTTACCTGAAACGGGCGGCTTCCTCGCCCGAACATTATGCAATTATCGACAGCAACCGCCCTCTTGAGCATGTAAGGCAAAATATAGAAAACACCTTGGCGCGGCATTTCGGCATCGCCGCCTGAAAAATATTCAACCCCAAAACCTAACGCGGTAAACGATACCGTTAAATAACACCTAGCCAAGTCGATTTTGCGGCCATTGGTAAAAACCTAGCCAAAACTTTCAGACGGCATCAAGCCCTGTATAATCAACACCAGATTTAATAAAAAGCAACTAGCAATGATTTTTTCCTGGCACCAACCCCAATGGCAGCAACTAGCCGCATCATGGCAAACCCAGCCCAACGCGTGGCTGTTTACCGGTAAAGAAAACACCGGCAAAACGGCCTTTGCCCGCCATTTGGCACAAGCCTTATTGTGCGAATCACCGCAAGCGGAACACCATCCTTGCGGCCATTGTCCGTCATGCCACCTATTTGCAAAAGAAAGCCACCCGGATTTCTACGAGCTGACGCCCGAGCGACCCGAAGGAGAAAACACCGCACGCAAACTATTACAAATCAAAATAGATGCCGTTCGCACACTGATCGAAGATATCCAGCTCACCTCCGTACGCAGCGGCAGGCGCGTCGTACTAATACATCCTGCCGAGAGCATGAATATCCAAGCTGCCAACAGCCTGCTCAAAGCATTGGAAGAACCGCCCGCCGATGTCATTTTTCTCTTGGTCAGCCATTCGAGAGACAAGCTACTGCCTACCATCAAAAGCCGTTGCCGCCAAATGCTGCTGCCTGCCCCCTCGTATTCCGAAGCACTTGCCTACCTTAAACACCAGCAGATAGAGAATGCCGAATCGTTACTGGCATTTCACAGCGGCGCGCCACTTTTTGAAGTTTCACCCGAACAAGACGAACTACGCCGACAATTGCTCGAATTACTGGCTACCCCCCGACTCTTAGCCATTCTCGATTATGCCGCCCTCTTCGACAAACAAAAGCTTCCCCTCGCCGTTTTGCTCGACTGGCTGCACAAATGGCTTTTAGACGTCGGCTTGGCACAACAAAATATGCCGCCCCTTTATTATCCGACACACACAGAAACCATCCGGCAAACCGGCAAAAAAACACGGCCCGACAAACTGTTCTCTCTGATTGCCACCTTAAACCGCCTCAGCCCTTACGGCTATCACACCTTAAGTGTTAAAATGCAAACCGAAGCCCTGTTGCTCGACTATTTGAGTTTCTGGCAAAACAAATAACAAAGGCAAAATCATGAAACCATTAGAAAACCTGCCCGGAAAAATGCTCGCACTCCAACTGCGCGACAAAACTATGCTTTACAACAGCTATATGTCTTTTCTCGAACACGGCGGACTTTTTGTACCAACGGACGACAGTTTCTCATTAGGTGACGAAATCCTATTGGCCATCGAACTGCCGGGCATGCCTGATAAAAGATTCCTGCGCACAAAAGTAGCTTGGATTAATCCCGCCCGTACCTCCGCACATCGCCCCAAAGGTGTTGGTTTGGCATTTGGCAATGATGAAATCAGCATCCAAACCAAGCACTTGATTGAAGCCGAACTCGGCCCGACTCTGCGCAATGACCGGGCGACCTTTACACTATAAGCAACACACACCTATGCAATTAATCGACTCACACTGCCACCTGAATTTCGAAGGACTGGCAGGCCGTCTGCCCGAAGTTTTGGCCAACATGGCAGAAAACGAAGTAAAGCAGGCATTGGCTATCAGCGTAAGCCGCGACAGTTTTCGGGAAGTTTTAACCATAGCAGAAGCCAATCCGAATATTTTCGCCACTGTCGGCGTTCATCCGGACCAACAAGACGCCGAAGAATTCAGTATCGCCGAAATGGTGCAACACGCCGCGCATCCCAAAGTAGTCGGCATAGGCGAAACCGGCTTGGACTATTATTGGTGCAAAGGTGATTTAAGCTGGCAACACCGCCGTTTTGCAGAGCATATCGAAGCAGCCAACCAAACAGCATTACCCTTAATCGTCCACACCCGCGAGGCGGCGGACGACACCATGGCTTTGCTTAAGGAGGGCCACGCCCATGCCGGAGTTATCCATTGCTTCACAGAAAATGTACGTGTTGCCAAAATGGCACTTGATTTAGGTTTTTATATTTCATTTTCAGGCATAGTTACATTCAAAAACGCAGCGGATATACAAGAAGCGGCCAAATACGTACCGGCCGACCGTATATTGGTTGAAACCGATGCGCCCTTCTTGGCTCCCGTACCGAAACGCGGCAAACCCAACGAACCCGCTTATGTACGCCACACCGCAGAATTTATCGCACAGTTACGTAACGACACATTGGAAAACATAGCAGCCGTTACCACGGATAATTTCTATACTTTGTTTAACAAAGTACCGCGTATTGGTATTTAAATATCACAAGGCCGCCTGAAAAACCTTTTCAGACGGCTCCAACATAACCCAAACCGACAACATGACCGATATCCGCCTTACCGTACTCGGCTGCGGCAGCTCATCAGGCACTCCCGCCATCGGCTGCCCATGCCCTGTCTGCACCAGCACCAATCCGAAAAACCGGCGTACACGTTGCAGCGCCTGGCTGGATATCGGCGGCCAAGGCTGGCAAATTGATACAGGTACCGACTTTCGCGAACAGGTATTACGCGAGAATATCCCCCGTATCGACGGCGTACTGTATACCCACCCCCATGCCGACCACCTGAACGGCATAGACGATTTACGCGGTTTTTGCTATCGCCAGCAAGGTGCCATCCCTATTTACGGAAGCGCTTTTACCTTAAACAATATTACCGAACGCTTCGGCTATGCATTCTTTCCACCCAATACCCATTGGAACCGCCCCGTATTGAAAGCCCATCCTCTTTCAGACGGCCTGTATATCAACCAAGTACCGGTCTTACATTTCCAAATGCCACACGGCCCTTGGGAAACCACCGGCTATCGTATCGGTAACATCGCTTGGCTCACCGACACAAACGATATTAGCGATAGCCAAATTAGCGCGTTACAAGGCTTAGATCACCTCTTTATCGACTGCCTGGCCGAGCACCCCTACCCCAGCCACCTTAGCGTGGCCCAAGCCCTAGACTTTGCCGCCCGCATCGGCGCACAACAAACATGGCTTATACACATGACCCACGGTCTTGATTATGACCATTTATTAGCACGCTGCCCTGCCGGTGTTGCTCCGGCCTACGACGGCCTGACAGTGTATTCCAATTATCCTGATGAAAAATAACAAACTTAAACTCCCGGACACATAACCCATAAGCCAACGTACAGTATTCCTACCTTGTCGAAGCTAAATTTATTTTCCAAGAAGCTGAACTTATTTTCCGATACAAACAAACGAAAATATTTCCCTTCATAAAGCGAGGCCGTCTGAAAAAATTTTCAGACGGCCTCTAAAATATAATATCTTCAAATACAAATTAAAAACTCAATTAAATATCAAAAATATATAGTTTTAAAACTGCATAACACACTTACGCCACCACTGACTACAGCTCTATATTTATTCTTATAAAAAATCAAACAACCGTTTATTTCCTATAATTATACTTTTACAAAAACAAAAAATGCCGATGGTACACGACCATCGGCATTTTTAAATAAGGTGGCGAGCCAAACCCCTGGCACTAACGCCTCAGAGTGGGCTGCTGGCTTCCGCCCCTGACCCGTTGCTCCAACTTGCTATGCAGGGAGACCCGCCGTAAGAAGTTTATTATAACCGTTTTCAACTCAAACGCCAAGCCTTGATTGCACCTTAACCGGCAAACAATGCAGATGAATTTTATACATATTGCAGTACAGATATTTTCCATTGAAAAAAGGTTGAAATTACATTACATTAATTAACTTATTATCAACAGAACCACTGCTTGTGCAGGCTTCGAATCAACACACGCGGCCTGTTTATGTTGAATTTTTTTACCATACACCAACGGCAAAATCTCAAAATAAAAACGGACACTACCCATGAGCACACCGCAACGCATCCGGGAAATCCCTTATAACTACACTTCGTATTCTGACCGAGAAATCGTTATCCGCCTTCTGGGCGAGCCGGCGTGGAACATCCTGCAAACCTTGCGCGGCCAACGGGTAACCGGCCGCTCGGCGCGTATGCTGTTTGAAGTATTGGGCGATATTTGGGCAGTTGTACGCAATCCCTATTTGGTAGATGATCTGCTCGAACACACCGACCGCCAACAAGCATTGGTCAAAGAGATGCGGCACCGCCTAAACGAAATCCAAAAACGCCGCGATGACAACCCGCTTGTTGCGGAGCTGATCAGTAGTGCCGAAGCTGCCGTTACCCGTTTTGACGACAGCTTTGAAGACACCCGCCAAAAACGCGACCAAATCTTCAAGCGTCTCAGCCGTATTACCAAAAAACACAATATCATGTTTGACGGTTTGGCGCGGGTCGTCCATGTTACCGATGCAACCGACTGGCGTGTCGAATATCCTTTCGTAGTCGTCAATCCCGATACCGAAGCCGAAGTTGCCCCATTGGTAAAAGCCCTCATCGAACTAGGTCTCACCATCATTCCGCGCGGCGGCGGTACCGGCTACACCGGCGGTGCCGTACCTCTGGATGCCATGAGCGCGGTAATCAATACTGAAAAACTCGACCGCCACAACGGTGTAGAATTTGTCGAACTTCCCGGTTTGGAAGGAAAACATCCCGTTATCCACTGCGGTGCGGGCGTTGTTACCCGCCGCGTAGAGGAAACCGCCACCGCTGCCAAACTGGTTTTCGCCGTCGATCCCACCTCTGCCGACGCATCGTGCGTAGGGGGGAACGTCGCCATGAATGCAGGGGGTAAAAAAGCCGTATTATGGGGTACGGCCTTAGATAATCTGGCTTGGTGGAAAATGGTCAACCCGGCCGGAGAATGGCTGAAAATCGAACGGGTGCGCCACAATTTCGGCAAAATTCATGACGAAGAAACTGCTATTTTTGATGTCCATACCCTAAAAGCGGACGGTCAAACCATCGCTAAAACAGAACGCTTGGAAATCCCCGGCCACAAATTCCGTAAAGTCGGCCTTGGTAAAGACGTTACCGACAAATTCTTGGCCGGTCTGCCCGGTGTGCAAAAAGAAGGTACAGACGGCATCATTACCAGCGTAGCCTTCGTATTGCACACCATGCCGAAATATATCCGTACCGTATGCTTGGAGTTCTTCGGCACTGTGGCAAATGCCACTCCGTCTATCGTGGAAATCCGCGACTATCTGCTGGCGCACGAAAGTGTAAAACTGGCCGGTTTGGAACACCTCGACTGGCGATATGTCCGAGCCGTCGGTTATGCGACCAAAGCGGCCGGCAAAGGCCGCCCCAAAATGGTGTTGATTGCCGATATAGTATCTGATGACGAACAAGCCGTTACCGAAGCTGCCGAACATATTGTCTCTCTGGCACAAGCGCGCGACGGCGAAGGCTTTATCGCCGTCAGCCCAGAAGCCCGCAAAACCTTCTGGCTAGACCGAAGCCGCACCGCTGCCATCGCCAAGCACACCAATGCCTTTAAAATCAATGAAGACGTAGTGATTCCGCTTGAGCGCTTGGGAGAATATTCAGACGGCATCGAGCGCATTAATATCGAATTGTCGATTAAAAACAAACTCGCTCTATGCGAGGCACTGATCCCTTATCTGCAAGGCAAACTGCCCGTTGATAAAATGGGAACCGATCTGCCTAGCGAAGAACTCTTGGGCAGCCGCGCCCATCATGCCCTTAACCATGTCAACCAAGTCAAAGAACGTTGGCAGTGGCTGCTTGATAATCTCGACACCCCCTTAGCCCAATACAAACAACGCTACGGCGAAGCCGTACATGCTGCCGCCGAGGCCAAAGACGAAGAAAGCTGCTTTACCGCTTTTCGCGATTTCCGTTTGCGCGTATCGGTTAAAGCCGACATCATGAAACCGCTCGCCGAAATTTTCAGCGGTAAAACAGATACTAAGATTTTAGCCGACTTGGCAAAAATCCACAGCCGCGTAGTCCGCAGCCGGGTATTTGTCGCCCTGCATATGCACGCAGGCGATGGTAACGTACACACCAATATTCCGGTCAATTCAGATGATTACGAAATGCTGCAAACAGCCCATAGAGCTGTTGACCGTATCATGGGCATCGCCCGCAGCCTCAACGGCGTCATTTCAGGCGAACACGGTATCGGTATCACCAAACTGGAATACCTCACCGACGAAGAAATGCAACCGTTTTGGGATTACAAAGCCAAAATCGACCCCAAAGGCCATTTCAACCGCGGCAAATTGATGCGCGGTGCCGATTTGCGCCACGCCTATACACCTTCGTTCGAACTGCTGGGCGTAGAATCTCTGATTATGGAAAAATCCGATCTCGGCACCATTGCCGAATCGGTGAAAGACTGCCTGCGCTGTGGCAAGTGCAAACCCGTCTGCTCTACCCATGTACCGCGTGCTAACCTGCTTTACAGCCCGCGTAACAAAATCCTCGGTGTCGGCCTGCTTACTGAAGCCTTTTTATACGAAGAACAAACGCGCCGCGGCGTATCGCTGCGCCACTTCGACGAACTCAGCGACGTAGGCGACCATTGCACCGTATGCCACCGCTGCGTCAAACCTTGCCCGGTCAATATTGATTTCGGTGATGTAACAGTTGCCATCCGCAATTATTTGCGCAAATCGGGCAAACGCAAATTCAATCCCGCCGTTGCCGCCGGCATGGCTTTTCTCAACGCCACAGATCCGCGTACCGTAAACGTATTGCGTAAAAGCGTAGTAGATGCCGGTTTCCGCCTGCAAAACTGGGGCTATAAGATGGGACGAAAGTTTCATTTGGGCTTGAACAAACAAAAAGAAGCCCCAAAAGCCACTTTGGGCAGCACGCCGATCAAAGAACAAGTCGTTCATTTTATCAACCGCCCCCTGCCGCGCAACGTACCACTGAAAACAGCTCGCGCGCTATTGGGTGTGGAAGACAACAAAACCGTACCGATTATTCGTAATCCTACCTTATCCGAAGACAGTGAAGCCGTATTTTATTTTCCGGGATGCGGTTCCGAACGTCTGTTCAGTCAAGTGGGTTTGGCAACTCAAGCCATGTTGTGGCATGCCGGGGTACAAACCGTACTGCCCCCGGGTTATCTGTGCTGCGGCTATCCGCAAGATGCCGGCGGTATGGCAGACAAAGCCGAAAAAATCACTACCGAAAACCGCGTATTGTTCCACCGTGTCTCCAATACCCTCAACTACCTCGACATTAAAACCGTGGTGGTCAGCTGCGGCACTTGTTACGACCAATTGGAAAAATACCGATTTGAAGAAATTTTTCCCGGCTGCCGTATTATCGACATCCACGAGTTTCTGCTTGAAAAAGGCATCAAACTCGACGGTGTCGCCGGCAAACAATATCTTTACCACGATCCCTGCCACACGCCGATCAAAACAACCAACCCCACCCAGCTCACCAGCAAACTGATGGGACAGGAAGTTTTACTCAGTGACCGTTGCTGCGGCGAAAGCGGTATGTTTGCGGTGAAAAGACCGGATATCGCCACACAGGTGAAATTCCGCAAACAAGAAGAAATTACCAAAAATCTGGCGGCACTGCCTGCTGCCGAAGAAGTGAAAATCCTCACTTCCTGCCCTGCTTGTCTGCAAGGTTTGAGCCGTTATAGCGATGATAACAATATCGAAGCCGATTACATTGTTATCGAAATGGCCAAACATATACTTGGAGACAACTGGCAACAGGATTTTATAGAACGGGCAACCAACGGAGGTATTGAAAAAGTATTGCTCTAACACAATGTAAAGGCCGTCTGAAAGTTTCAGACGGCCTACCTATTTGTCGGCAAGCAAATAAAAACGGCTTTTCTTCCTATCTTTTCTTAAGGATACCGCTATGTTAATGCGAAGAATCAAACAAATTGTTGTTGCCTATCTGGTTCAAAAAGCCGTAAGCCATATCAGCCGTAAAGTGCAACAACGCCGCCGCTAAATAACCCGGAGAACACCATGCAATACAATGAGCTCGGCAAAACCGGCATCCAAGTCAGCAAAATCTGTCTCGGCACTATGACTTGGGGCGAGCAAAATACCGAAGCCCAAGCGCATGAGCAACTCGATTATGCGCTTTCGCAAGGCGTAAATTTTATCGATACTGCCGAACTCTATCCCGTACCACCCAAAGCAGAAACCTACGCTACCACCGAACAATACATCGGTTCGTGGATTCAAGCCCGCGGCAAACGCGATGATTTTGTATTGGCAACCAAGATAGCGGGGCCGGTCGGGCTAAATAATTTCGGTGGCCATATCCGCGGCGGCAGTAATGACTTTTCCCCGCAGCAAATTATCGAGGCCTGTCATGCCAGTTTGCAAAGGCTAAACACCGACTATATCGACCTTTACCAGCTTCACTGGCCCGACAGGCAAGCTAATTTCTTCGGCAAACTGGGTTTTGCCAAGCCGGATGAAAACGAGCGGTTCGAATCCTTCACCCGTATTGTTGAAACCATGCAAGGACTAGTTCGGGAAGGCAAAATCCGTGCCTACGGCTTATCAAACGAAACACCATGGGGCGTGATGCGACATCTCAGTACACATGAATCTTTACCCGGTTCTCC
This sequence comes from Neisseria arctica, assembly GCF_022870905.1. Taxonomy (NCBI): domain Bacteria; kingdom Pseudomonadati; phylum Pseudomonadota; class Betaproteobacteria; order Neisseriales; family Neisseriaceae; genus Neisseria; species Neisseria arctica. The sequence continues at coordinate 866,550 of NZ_CP091510.1, read as the reverse complement.
GCGAGTTGCATCGGTACAAAACCCCTACAACTTACTAAACCGCAGCTATGAAGTCGGCATGGCGGAAATTTCCCTAAGGGAACATATTCCCCTATTAGCCTATTCGCCATTAGCTTTCGGCAGGTTGACCGGTAAATACCGTCACGGCAATCGCCCCGACGGCGCACGCCTCACACTGTTCGAACGCTTCCAACGTTACAACAACCTCCAAGGCATTGCCGCTGCCGAACGCTATGCCCAAATTGCCGAGGCCGCCGGGCTCACTCCGGCCACACTTGCCCTTGCTTTCGTGAACAGCCGCCCCTTTGTTGCCGCCAACATTATCGGAGCCACTTCATTGGAACAATTGCGGGAAAATATCGACAGCGTTAATGTCATCTTGAGTGATGATGTTTTAGCGGAAATTGATAAAGTACATGCAGAGATAAGCAATCCCTGCCCGTAATCAAATCAGCCTCTCTTTAAAATAATATGACAATGCCGTCTGAAACCTTTTCAGACGGCATTTTTCATACCCTGCCATACGGCCCTTAATTATAGATTTTCTTTATTTTCCAAGATTTAAGCTACCCTTAATCCAATCCGTTTATGCTTGCTTCCATAACGCGGCAAAATACTGCCTGCCGCCCGGCACAAAGGAAACCCTAATTATGAACCGAAAAGCCTTATTTACCAGCATCCTGCTGGGTGTATTCGCAACAGTATTGCTGGCCGGAATCGGCACTGCCATGCAATCGTCCGCTACGGCAAAAGCTGATACAACAACTCCAACCGCACCCGTACAAACTGCCGCCATCCCCAATGATGCCTCGGCCACCCTGCAAATCGTACAGCAAACCTACCCTGCGAGCCGTATCAGCGGGCAACCGCAAGCAGTCCGATTCGACGGACGTGCGGCATACGAAGTTAGCACCGAGCAAGGTTTGGTATATGTTGATGCTGCAACCAAACAAATTTTATCCGTTCCCGCCGCCCTTAATACCGCGCCGCCGCCTCAACAATACGCACGAAAATACGAGCGCGATCATGATGACGATGACGAAGGCGAACACGGAGAGAGAGACGATGGCTGATAACCGCATACTTTGGTTTAAAACCGGCTTGATTGCCGCCTCGGTATCAGGCGTATTGGGTGCATGGGGGATATTGTTGGCAGAACAAGCAACCGATAGCGGAACTACCGTAAACACAGCCCCGCCCCAAACTACCGCAGCAGCATCCTTGCGAGAAGTTTCATCTGCCCAATTACCCGATAACCAAACCCCTATCCTACGGACATATGAAACCGTGCCGGTCGCTTATACCTCTTCTTCACGCTAATCTATGAAAACAGGACAAAGCCATGTTGGAAATAGAATTTCGTGCGATGGGCAGTACCGTGCAAATACTGCTGGAATCTACCGACACCAGCGCACAAGCGGCTTTGGAAAAAGCGCCCCGGTGGTTTGCCGAATGGGAAAACCGCCTGAGCCGTTTCATACCCGACAGTGAGCTGAACTGCCTCAACCGAAACGGTGGCGGCTATGCAAGCGAGGATTTTTGGGCTGCCTTACAAGTGGCTCTTTACGCGGCGCGATACAGCAACGGCTTGGTTACGCCCACCGTACTACCTGCCTTGTTGCATGCCGGATATGATGTTTCATTCGAAAAAATAGCCGCCCGATACAACTGCCCCGATGCCGTATTTACATGGCCGCAATCCCGCCCCTGCTCCGATTGGAAAAATATCGAATGCTGCTCTGATACCCGTAGTATCCGATTACATGGCGCAAAAATTGATTTAGGCGGTACAGCAAAAGGGTGGAGCGCGCAACAAGCCGCCAACCGTTTGGCCGGATATGGTGCGGTATTGGTAAACGCCGGAGGAGATATTGCCATATCCGGCACACCTGAAACACAGCCGGGCTGGCCGATTGCCATTATCGATCCGATAAATCAAGAAAAAACCGCAGCTTCTTTCTATTTGCAGCAGGGCTGCGTCGCTACTTCCGGGCGGGACTATCGCCGCTGGCAGCGGCAAGGCCAAATGCAGCATCATATTATCAACCCCGCCAACGGATTACCCGCACAAAGCGATATTGTCTGCGCCACTGTAACCGCACCCAATATCATTGAAGCAGAAACCGCTGCCAAAACACTCGTCATACTTGGCAGTATTGATGCGCAACATTGGTTGGTAGATAAAAACAATCTATCTGCCTGCTGGTACAGTGAAACGCAAGGTTGGCAAACAAGCGGAAATTTCGATTGGCTGCACGCACCGCATACTGCCCTGCTTGATCCCCATTTGGAAACAACACTATGAATACCGCCTCTGCCCGACAACCCATACCTTGGTTTACCATCATATCTGCGGCCCTTATCGGTACTGCTGCCGCCATAGCGGTTTCCGCCCAGTGGGCCCTCCCCCTCGCCCAATCCCTCTCTTCCGATGCCCCGGGCTATTGGCTACTCTCACGTTCATCAGGGCTAGCCGCTTATTTTTCCATGAGTTTGAGCGTGTTATTCGGCCTGCTGCTGTCGAGCCGTGCCGCCAAAGCTGCCAATTTCGCGCCAACTGCAATGGCATTGCACGATTTCACCGCACTGCTGGGGCTGGCACTGGCACTTTTTCACGCACTGGTTCTCTTGGGAGACAACTATGTCCGACCCGGCCTCTACGACTTACTACTACCGTTTGCCCTGCCGCACGAATTAAGAATATGGATAGGTTTGGGGCAGTGCGGCTTTTACATCGGCCTCCTGATTATGACCGCCCATTACCTGCGCCGTCACCTGCATGGCTCGCTGTGGCGATGGATTCATCCCTTGGCATTTCTATCCTATGTTTTGATTACGGCCCACGGCCTTCTTTCAGGCACAGACAGCCACAAAACTTGGGTTATGGCAGTTTATATCGTTCCTAATTTAATAATCGGTATCTTTTCCGTTTACCGGCTGCTAACGATGTTTGCAGACAACCGCAAGACACCCAAGTCTGCCAAAGTATCTGCCGGATAATCACTGCTGAAAACAATCCCCAGTTCTAGAAACATTCCATTTTAAAGCCGTGATTCGCAGCAAAAATGCCGTCTGAAAGTTTTCAGACGGCATTTTTAAAATAATCTTTAAGAGTCCTTTGGTTTTCTTAATATTCAGTATGCAATAAACTTCTATCAACGGAAAATATCGGAGATAATCAAAAAACTAAGAAAAAAAGGAAATACACGCAATGAAAAACAACGGCAAAGTTTTGCCTCGCACACCATGGTCGGCAAACCATCTTTGGGAGTTTTCAACTAAACCATTCACTGTTTTACTCCTCTCGCTGGTTCTTTTCGGCATCGGAGAAGGGCTACTTGTTATTGCCCAACTCGGTTCTACACCGTGGACGGTACTTGCACAAGGCATTTCTGCCTCATCCGGCATCCATTTAGGCTGGACAACTTTTTGGATTAGTGTGGCGGTGCTACTGGCCTGGATTCCGCTACACCAACGCCCCGGCTTGGGTACGATGATGAACATATTGGTGATTGCGGCAACGCTTGGTATTTTTGTCCAATATATTCAACCTGTTAACAGTTTTTGGCAGCAGCTGGCAGCCTGTGTGGCGGGGGTAACCATCGTTGGCATTGCCTCGGCACTCTACCTCACCTGCCATTTGGGAGCAGGCCCGAGAGACGGCTTGATGGTTGGTTTGTGCAGAGCCATCGGCTGGCGAGTGGGTTTGGTGCGCACTTTGATCGAAGGCGGCGTGTGCTTGGTCGGGTGGTTGCTGGGCGGAGCGGTAGGCTTGGGTACGCTGTTGTTTGCATTTGGCGTCGGCTGGGTAGTACAAGCAGCTCTACAGTTTTTAGCACGACATTACAACACCGAGTGCCATTCGGAATAGGCATACGATCTTCTGGCCAAACGGCGTATACACATACGGGATATATTAGGAAACACCCGCTGCCAAACCATAAAAATCACCCTATCTGTTTGGCAAATAATTTCTTCGAATGTATTTGTTTTCCTTTTGCAAAAAATGCCGGCTGAATATTTCAGACGGCATTTTTAATCAATAGAAAATTTAATGCTGTAACGGCTTCCGCCTATCGGCTGGACTTTTACTCTTTCGGCTTACTGGCCAAAATATTAATGACTTTTTTCGCCGGAGCGCCATCTACCCGGATAGTATCCCCATCTTCCGCGGTGGGGAAACGCTGTGGCACGCTTTCCCGGTCGAAAGCCAAATCACCGCCATGTTTTAAAGCTTGGCCGCGCTCCAACGATTTGAAATCAAAAAGTTCGATATCTGCCAAATGCGAAGGAACGACATTTTGTAAAGCTGAAAACATACTTTCGATACGGCCGGGAAATTTTTTGTCCCATTCGTTCAACATTTCTTTAATCACTTGCCGTTGCAGATTGGGTTGAGAACCGCACAAATTACACGGAATAATCGGAAACTGTTTTAATTCCGCGTAACGCTCCAAATCTTTTTCTTTTACATACGCCAACGGGCGGATTACGATATGTTCGCCATTATCGGATACCAACTTAGGCGGCATAGCCTTAAGCTTGCCACCGTAAAACATATTTAGGAACATAGTTTGCAGGATATCATCGCGGTGGTGGCCTAATGCGATTTTAGTCGCGCCCAATTCTTTAGCCACACGGTAAAGCACGCCCCGACGCAAACGGCTGCATAAAGAGCAAGTGGTTTTTCCCTCTTCAATCACCCGCTTTACCACAGAGTAAGTGTCTTCTTCGACAATACGGAAAGGTACGCCGATAGAACTGAGATACTCCGGCAGCACATGCTCGGGAAAACCGGGTTGTTTTTGATCGAGATTCACCGCTACCAATTCAAAATTAATCGGCGCGCTGGCTTGCAACTGGCGAAGGATATCCAATAAGGCGTAGCTGTCTTTTCCACCCGACAAACACACCATAATCTTATCGCCCTCTTCGATCATATTAAAATCGTTGATGGCATCCCCTACGGCATGACGCAGGCGTTTGTTTAATTTATTGTTTTCCAGTTCGTGTTTCGGTTTTTTAGACATAATTCACAAGCTTTCGAGAGTAAGGGCGGATTATACCCGAAACGGCGTGAAGATGTTTTAAGGCCGTCTGAAAATACCGCTTAGAAAAACCTTATTATTCCCAACTGCTATCCGGCCTTTAAAAAACTCTTTGAAAGAATGAAATGCCGTCTGAAAATTTTCAGACGGCATTTCATTTTAAATATTGCCTTTTCTATAATTATCCAAAAAATCCCGTAAGGCGTTTTCGTCTAAAAACCAATGGCAGATTTCCCGATCACCGTGCAGCAAAACCGGTACCAATTCGTTGTATTTTTCTTCCAGTTCGGCATTTTCGTCGACATCGATAATTTCCAATTCGAAGCCGTATTGCAGCCGGTAAGTTTCCAAAGCATCCTTCATTTTGTGGCATAGGCTGCAATATTCACGAAACATTAATGTTAAATTCAAAGATTGGTTTGTCATTTTCTATGCTTAAAGATAAGGCCGTCTGAAAGCAGACATTATATCGCAGGCAAACACTATGCCCCATATAACAATTTATATTACGGTATTCGCCAAAACGGCCGCCCATATTACGCCCCAAAATGTAAAAAAGCCGCTCCGATTCGGAGCGGCACGGCAATTTGGATCAGGCTTTATTCGCTCTCGCGCGCATAACGCGCGCTGAGGCTTGCTTTACCGATGGTATGCGCATTAACCATAAAACCGGCCAAACTGGTAGTAGCATCCTCAGGCAAATCCAAGTGCTCTACGTTTAAAGCATATACGGTAAAAATATAGCGGTGTGCGGGATCACCCACCGGCGGATAGCAACCCATATAACCTATGTTGCCGCCGTCATTTCGCAACTGGCGGGCATTTTCGGGCAGGTGTTGGCCATCGGCAGAACCTGCATTACGCGCCAGAGCCTCCGTATCGGCAGGCAGGTTAACCAGCATCCAATGCCACCAACCCGCACCACCTGTAGGTGCATCAGGGTCGTGCATAGCAACGGCAAAACTTTTTGTACCTTCGGGAGCGCCCTGCCAGTGCAGTTCAGGCGACTGATTGTCCCGATCTGCCTGATAACTGCTGTCTAACAGTGCGCCTTCGGTAAATTCGGGGCTGGAAAGTGTAAACACCTGGCTCATATGCATCTCCTTGCTATATGCCCTGACGGGCTGTTGTTCAAATGCGGAATACCGCCGACTCCGCCTTTGCGTAAGCTTATTGGCAAATATGATAATTTTCAACTACGACCCTATCTTTCAATATAAAAAGCCGCCTGAATTTTCAGACGGCCTCGCTCCTGCTTAATTATGAACGGCACTGGGCAAACATATCCAAATCACGCTTATACTCTTCGGTTTTCACATCGGTAATCCCGAGTACGGAGTGGAACAAGTTATCGTGCGAATAGGGTTTGCCGGCATTTTCACGCATACAGGCGGCTGAAACCTTCATATCGCCGTACCAATTTTCGTTTGCCCAAAAAATCATCGGAATTTGGGTTTGTTCCGGTGGTGCAACCGCATACGGAGCCGCATGAAGGTACATGCCTTTTTCCCCCAAAGACTCTCCATGGTCAGACAAATACAACAATGCTACCGATTTATCTTGCTGTTTGCGCAACATATTTATGCTCGAAGCCAACATATGGTCGATGTAAACAATAGTGTTGTTATATGTATTTTGCAAAGCGGTATTGTTGCAGTCTTGGATTTGGTTGGTATCGCAAGTCGGTGAAAATTTACGGAACTCATCAGTATAACGCTGATAATAAGCCGGCCCGTGGCTGCCCATCGTATGCAGCACGATGACACCATCGCCCGGCATCTCCTGAATTTCTTTTTCCAAACCGTTCAACAACGACATATCCAAACAACCTTCGCTACCACACTGGCTTTTATCGGCCAACTCGCGGATATCCACATGCTTGATACGGTCGCAGACGCCCTTGCAGCCTCCGTCATTTTCCCGCCAGCTGGTATAAAGGCCGGCACGCTGCAAGATATCCATCAACCCTTCTTGATGCTTGGCTTTATTACCGTTGTAATCGCTACGGTTCATGCGCGAGAACATACACGGTACGGAAATGGCGGTAGACGTACCGCACGAAGAAACCTCGGTATAGTTCACTACATCGGCCATTTGCTTCAGCTGGGGCGTGGTGTCCGGAGCGCCGGGATTCAATCCCCAGTTTTGCGCGCGGGTGGTTTCGCCCACTACCAGTACAAGCAGGCGTTTGCGCTCGCCCGGTGTACGCTCGCGCGTAGCATCCGTACCAATTTGCTCAAACGGACGGTGCGAATCATAAATGTTATAAACCGTTTTAAAACTGGCACCGATAAAATTAGTCGGCACGATTTGATGGTTAATGCCTTTGTTGTTACGGAAAAACGAAGCATAGTTTTGATATGCCACTGCCGCGATCGCCGCTACAACCAATATGGAAACAACCATACTGACCAAACGCCACATCAGCTTTTTATGCCACTTCAAATCGGATTTGATTTTGCCATAGCGCGCATACAAAGCAGCAGGCAGAACCCCAGTCAGCAATACCCAGCCGAAAAACTTAACCGAAAGCCATGCAGTAGCTTCGGAACGCGTGGTTTGCAGCAGGTTTTGAATCATATCCGAATTGAAATAAATACCCTGTACCATAATGGCGTAAGACGCACCCGCACCCAGCACTAACAAAAGCGGTATCAAAAAGCGGTGTACCTTCGGCCAAAACAAAAGCTGTATTAAAAAATTCATGGCCGCCAAAATAAATAACGGCATTGTAGCCAGTAAAAGCCAATCATGCCCTGCCGTGGATTCGCTTTTTACCCATACTCCCTGCCAAAAACCTATATTGAATACCAGCATACAATACAAGCAAAATAAAAATACGGCACGGTTTGCAGTCAAACGCATCTGCATAAAATTTCCTTATCTTGTAGTTGTTATGTCAAATGGTTTTAATTATATCAAAGTAAAATTAAGCAATCCTTAACAAAAAACCTTTCTTTCCCAAATACCCAAATAAAATAAAATTCATTTATTTACAATATGTTAACAATAAAAATATTTTGTCTTTCAAAAATAGTCTGATTTTAAGTTTCTCTTAAGAAGCATTTGTTTAAATAGCCTCACAGCAAAACGCTGATTCCACCCCTTCAAGGAGAAGTACCATGTTGAAACAAACCTTATTCGGCCTGATAGCCGTAGCCGCCTCAGTTTCCGCTTTCGCCTCTGCAAAATGCACAGCCCATCCCAAAAGCGAACAAATTCCGCCGGCAAAATTCCAGCAGCAGCTGAAAGATCAAGGCTATACCATTAAAAAATTCAAAACCAGCGACAACTGCTATGAACTTTACGGCAAAAACAAACAAGGCCAAAAAGTAGAAATTTATTTCGACACCAAAACCGGCAAAGCCGTAAAAAGCGAAATTGATTAATACCGCCCAATTAGTCAAAAGGCCGCCTGAAATTTCAGACGGCCTTATTAGCCCCCAGCCCATACTTTTACAACCGACCAAAATCCAGTTTCTCAAAATAAAAATACAATATCCGAAAGTATTTTTATCTTGATCGATTGCAAATAAAAATCAAATATTTACGCTTTACCGCTTGCCCATATAACAAATTTCTTTCGCAAGCTATTACATATAAAAGGTTTTCAAATAGGAGCCAACCATGAGTACCGTTAAAGTTTGGGATCTTCCCGTCCGTATCTGCCACTGGGCACTTGCCGCCTGCATATTAGCCAACCTTGCCGTTACCGAAAGCGGCAGCGATATCCATCAAATTATCGGTTATACCGCGGTAGGCATTGTCAGCTTCCGTGTTATTTGGGGTTTTATCGGCAGCCGGCATGCACGCTTCAGCGACTTTTGGCCCACCCCCTCCCGCCTGCGTGCTCACTGGCAAATATTAAAAAACCGCCAACCCGATCCTCATCCCGGCCATAACCCTTTCGGCGCATTAATGATGTTGGCCTTGTGGGGCATTATTATCGGCTTGGGCATTACGGGATATATGATGGGAACCGATATGTTTTGGGGTGACGAAATGATAGAAGAACTGCACGAAACCTTGGCAAATAGCCTGATTCCATTAATTGTCTTACACGTTGCCGCCGCCCTTCTGATGTCATACATCGGTAAAATAAATTTGGTTCGAGCCATGATTACGGGTAATAAAAACCTTCCCGATTAAATTAAAACTTTTTTCTTTGCTTCATATATGTATGCCGTCTGAAAACCTTTTCAGACGGCATTATTATCTTATCCGGGCGCATCAACGTACAAATAAAATTATCCACAGAAATACAAAATTTAACATTTCCAATAATTGACTTATCCACAGGAAACCCAATATACACCGCATACCACAACACTATTTCCCGAGGAGGAAGTATTTATGCGATTTGACAAATTAACCGCCAAATTCCAGCAAGCCCTACAAGAAGGCCAAAGCCTGGCATTGGCGCAAGATAACGGCCACCTCGAAGCCGGCCATATTTTAAAAGCACTGCTTGACGATCAAAACAACGGCATGGCCGCTTTACTCGTCAAGGCAGGCGGTAACGTTGCCCAAATCAAACGCGAACTGCAACAACAACTGGACAGCCTGCCCAAAGTTTCCGGACAAGGCGGTGAAATCCTGCCCAGCCGCGAATTACAAAACACACTGAATCTGATGGATAAAGCCGCCACCAAACGCGGCGACGCTTACATTGCCAGCGAGCTGTTTTTGCTCGCCCTACTGCAAGAAAACGGCAATACCGGCAAAATTCTTAAAAATGCCGGCATTACTGAAAAACAACTGGATGCGGCCATCGACAACGTTCGCGGCGGAGAAAGCATTAATAATCCCAACGCCGAAGACCAACGCGAAGCATTGTCCAAATACACGCTCGACTTAACCGAACGCGCCCGCGAAGGCAAGCTTGATCCCGTTATCGGCCGCGACGACGAAATCCGCCGCGCCATCCAAGTATTGCAACGCCGCACCAAAAACAACCCTGTATTAATCGGTGAACCAGGTGTCGGTAAAACCGCCATAGTCGAAGGTTTGGCCCAGCGCATCGTCGACGGCGAAGTGCCTGAAAGCCTCCGCAACAAACGCCTGCTGGTACTCGACTTGGCAGCCCTGATTGCCGGTGCGAAATATCGCGGCGAATTCGAAGAACGCTTGAAAGCCGTTTTGAATGACCTGTCTAAAGATGACGGCAATACCTTAATCTTTATCGATGAAATCCATACCCTTGTGGGCGCAGGCAAAACCGACGGTGCAATGGATGCAGGCAATATGCTCAAACCGGCATTGGCACGCGGCGAGCTGCACTGTATTGGTGCCACCACCCTCGACGAATACCGCCAATACATAGAAAAAGACGCCGCCTTGGAGCGCCGCTTCCAAAAAGTATTGGTAAGCGAACCGAGTGTTGAGGATACCATCGCCATTCTGCGCGGCTTACAAGAGCGTTACGAGATCCATCATGGTATCGATATTACCGACCCGGCGATTGTAGCCGCTGCCGAATTGAGCGACCGCTACATTACCGACCGCTTTTTACCCGATAAAGCCATCGATCTTATCGATGAAGCGGCCAGCCGCATCAAGATGGAACTCGACAGCAAACCCGAGCAAATGGATAAGCTTGACCGCCGCATCATTCAGCTCCGCATGGAAAAAATGCACGTTGAGAAAGAAAGCGACGACGCCAGTAAAAAACGCTTGGAATTAATCGGTGAAGAAATCGCCCAACTGCAAAAAGAATACGCCGATTTGGACGAAATCTGGAAAGCTGAAAAAGCCTCTTCATACAGCACCACCGACATCAAAAAACAAATTGACGATGTCAAAGTAAAAATCGAGCAGGCCAAGCGCCAAGGAGATTTTGCCCGCGCCTCCGAATTGGAATACGGCGAACTGCCGAAGCTTGGCAAACAACTTGAGGCCGCCGAACAAAGCGCCGACAAAGTACAGGCCAACAAGCTGTTTCGCACTAAAGTCGGTGCAGACGAAGTAGCCGAAATCGTTTCGCGCATTACCGGTATCCCAGTGAGCAAAATGATGGAAGGCGAACGTGAAAAACTACTGAAAATGGAAGACGTATTACATGTCCGCGTAGTTGGCCAAGACGAAGCGGTGCGTGCGGTTTCCGACGCCATCCGCCGTTCGCGTTCCGGCCTGGCCGACCCCAATAAACCTTACGGCAGCTTCTTGTTCCTCGGCCCGACCGGTGTCGGCAAAACCGAGTTGTGCAAAACCTTGGCAAGCTTCTTGTTCGACAGTGAAGACCATCTGATCCGCATTGATATGTCGGAATATATGGAAAAACACGCCGTTGCCCGCTTAATCGGTGCGCCTCCGGGTTATGTCGGTTACGAAGAAGGCGGCTACCTTACCGAACAAGTGCGCCGCAAACCTTACAGCGTGATTTTGCTGGACGAAGTGGAAAAAGCCCATCCCGACGTCTTCAATATCCTGCTTCAGGTATTAGACGATGGCCGGCTTACCGACGGACAAGGCCGTACTGTAGATTTCAAAAATACGGTGATTGTGATGACCTCCAACATCGGCAGCCAACACATCCAGCAAATGGGCGTCGCCGACTATGAGGCGGTAAAAGAAGTGGTAATGGAAGATGTGAAAGAGCATTTCCGTCCCGAAATGATCAACCGTATTGATGAAGTAGTCGTTTTCCACGGTTTGGATCAGGCCAATATCCGCAGTATTGCCAAAATCCAATTGCGCAGCTTGGAAAAACGCTTGGCAGCCATGAATCTGAGCCTGCATGTGGATGATGCCGCATTGGATCTGATTGCCGAAGCCGGTTTCGATCCCGTTTACGGAGCACGTCCGCTCAAACGCGCGATTCAGGCCGAAATTGAGAACCCGCTGGCTAAAGCTCTGCTCGAAGGCCGTTATGCGCCTGAAAGCACCATCAGTGTCCAAGCCGAAAACGGTCATTTGGTATTCAACCGTATGATTTAAATCTGGCTACAAACATGCCGTCTGAAACCTGCAAAGTTTCAGACGGCATGTTTTTATTTGCTCTATCAATAACGGTAGCGGGGACGAATCGGATATCCTACCGGTTCGGAATCCTGATAAATCACCGTCGTACCCGGCGGCGCGTTGATAGTAACGGTTTTATTTACCGTGGTTTGGCTGTGTACCGGCAAATCTACCGCCGCCACTCTGCCATAGGGCGTTTCTGCATACATACAACCGCCCAAGCAAAACACAGATACCATCCCTATCCACAGTTTCATATTTTTCCTTTCAGGCGGCCTTTTTAACGACGGCGGATTTCCCAGCATTGATGGATTTTTTTATTACGGAAGTCTTCCGGTACAGACTGTTTCGAAATATCTTTCACCCTATATTTTTCCGATACCGCAGCATCCAGCTCGAAACTGCGCAGATTATTAGAGAAAAACAAAACGCCGCCCTCGGCCAACAAAGCAATAGCCCCGTCAATCAAACGCCCATGGTCTCTTTGGATATCGAGAATGTCCAGCATCTTTTTGCTGTTGGAAAAACTGGGAGGATCCATCACAATCAAATCGAATCGTTTACCCTCCTGCAAAGCCGCCTGAAGATATTGGAACACATCCGCACGCACAATTTGATGCGCTTCCAAATCCATGCCGTTCAGTTCGAAATTACGCCGCGCCCAATCCAAGTAAGTGTTCGACAAATCAACCGTTTCACTTGAAACCGCGCCGCCCGTAGCGGCATATACGGTAAAACTGCCGGTATAGGAAAACAAATTTAAAAACCGCTTGCCATCAGCCATTTCACCCACCCGCCGGCGCGTGTTGCGGTGATCCAAAAACAAGCCGGTATCCAAATATTTTTCCAAGTTCACCCAAAAACGGCGTCCGTTTTCGGTAACAGTAAAATCCTCGCCCGCCAAGCCCGTTTTCTCATACTGCTGCGTACCTTTCTGCCTCGCACGGCGTTTCAAATGGATATTTTCAGCACTGAAGCCGGTTACAAAGGCAACCGCCTCCACCACCTCGGCCAACCAAGCCTCATACTCCTCCGGTTGCATCAGCCACCCCGTATCATATTCCTGCAAATGAATATATTCACCGTAAACATCAACGGCAAAAGGATATTGGGGAATATCACGGTCATACAAACGCCAAGCCTCGATATCGTTGCGCCGTGCCCATTTCAACTGATGCTTGGCATTTTTGCCCAAACGGTTAACAAATGCAGTAATGTCACTCATTTTTCAGACGGCCAGTTGGATAAAAAAGCGATTTTACCCTACTTAACCCGATTGTGCTTGACCGCAATAGCATATCTCTTTATGATTCACCCCTCATTACCTTTGAAGCCATCGTCTTCAGCCAACCCAAGCCCAGTTGCTTGCACGCCTTTGAGCGTATCTCTGATTTGCAGGTTGTCGCCGATGTTTAACCCACAAGCATAAAAGCTTGCGACAACCTTGCAGTAACCTTTTTCGTTACCCGTTCCCATGCTTCAGGCTGCCGATTTGATAAACGGCAGAATGTGTTGTTGTCCGTTTTAGGAACATCATGTCCGTAAAATTTGCCGACCTACTTCTAAATAAAGACATCCTTTCATCGTTGACCGCAGCCGGTTACGACATCCCCACTCCGATCCAAACCCAAGCCATTCCAGCCGCTCTCAACAAAAAAGACATCATGGCATCGGCGCAAACCGGCTCGGGAAAAACCGCCGCCTTCCTGCTGCCTACCCTGCAATGCGTTACCCGCCGCAGCGAAAAACCCGGAAAAGGCCCGCGCGCCCTGATTCTGACTCCTACCCGCGAATTAGCAGCACAAGTTGAAAAAAGCGCCCAAACTTACGCAAAAAATATGAAATGGCTACGAACCGTCACTTTGGTCGGCGGCTCATCGTTCGGCCAACAGATTCATGCCCTCAGCCGCCCCGTCGACATCATCGTCGCTACCCCTGGTCGCCTGATGGATCATATGCGCAGCGGGCGCATCGACTTCGACCGCCTTGAGGTGCTGATTCTTGACGAAGCCGATCGCATGCTTGACATGGGCTTTATCGACGATATCGAAACCATCGTTGCAGCCACTCCCGAATCACGCCAAACCCTGCTCTTCTCAGCGACATGGGATGGTGCTGTTGGCAAACTGGCGCGCAAACTGACTAAAAATCCTGAAGTTATCGAAATCGAACGTGTCGACGAACAAGGTAGAATCGAAGAGCAACTTTTATACTGTGATGATAAAAACCATAAAAACCGCATGCTCGACCATATTCTACGAGACGCCAATATCGATCAAGCCGTTATTTTTACTTCCACCAAAGCCATGAGTGAACAATTGGCCGACGAACTTTACGAAAAAGGGTTTTCTGCCAACTGCCTGCACGGCGATATGCCGCAAGGCTGGCGTAACCGTACCCTGATGGATTTGCGTAAAGGTCGTATTAAAATTTTAGTTGCTACTGATGTTGCGGCACGCGGAATTGATGTCCCCACCATCACCCACGTTATCAATTACGACTTACCCAAACAAGCCGAAGATTATGTGCACCGTATCGGACGAACCGGTCGTGCAGGCCGAACCGGCCTGGCGATTACCTTTGCAGAAGTAAACGAATATGTAAAAGTGCACAAAATCGAAAAATACATTAACCGAAAACTGCCAGAAATGACTATCGAAGGCATGGAACCCACCCGCAAGCGCGGCAAAGGCGGCGCCGGCAAACCCAAAGGCAAAAGCTGGGGAGGCAAAGGCGGCTCTTGGGGGGAGAAAAAAATCGGTGATAAAAAATTCGGCGGCAAACCGAAAACCGAGGGTTTCAAAGGTAAACCAAAAAGCGAAGGCTTCAAAGGCAAGCCAAAATCTGCTGGCAGCTTTAAAAAAAGTACTCCGGCCAAACGCGGCTAGACCATAAAATATAAAGTTCGAGATATAATAAAGCCGGATAATCCCCAAAGATTATCCGGCTTTCATTATTGGAGAAATTATCAAGCCAAACGGTTGCCTAATAAGAAAATTTCATTCACCCAACACGGCAACTTACCATTGCAGCTCATTTTTTTAAAGAACCCCCTCTTCCCACAATGAAGAATACTTATTCAAACCCTATTAACCCTAATAACATTTATCCAAACCTTGCCCAACACAAACCTGATGTAATCAAGCAATATCTCTTATACGAGTATTTTAAAATCTCCGAATAACTGCAAAATAACAAATGCCGTCTGAAAATGTTCAGACGGCATGGATAAAGCTGATTGAATAACCGCTACCTCTAACAATCATCCCGATTTTTATCAATCTGGTTTCAAATAAGCAGGAAATATATCGTCAAATATATTCACTGATGTTTTATGAATCTGCGGCATGGCGGCAAATTTCTACCGCTTCTTGTAAACTGCTCACACCAAAAATCTGTAAATTCGGAAACTCCCGCATATCACGCGGTAAATTAGCCTTAGGCACAATAGCCTTTTTAAAACCCAATTTTTCCGCCTCTTTCAAACGCTCTTGCCCGCGTGCGACCGGACGCACCTCGCCGCTCAAACCGATTTCACCGAAAGCCACCATTTTCTCAGGCAGAGGACGGTTTCGAAAGCTGGAAAGCATAGCCAAAATAATCGCCAAATCCGCAGCAGGTTCGTTAATCTTGACACCACCTACCGCATTTAAAAATACGTCTTGATCAAAGCATGCAATCCCTGCATGGCGATTTAATACCGCCAATAACATCGCCAAACGGTTTTGCTCTAATCCAACCGTCAAGCGCTTGGGAGTAAAACCGTGCGCATCATCTACCAATGCCTGAATTTCTACCAACAACGGACGACTACCCTCTTGAGTAACCAATACGCATGAACCGGGCACATCGTCACGATAGCTCGCCAAAAAAATCGCCGATGGATTGGAAACACCTTTTAAGCCTGTTTCAGTCATCGCAAATACACCCAATTCATTGGCCGCGCCAAAACGGTTTTTAATCGCACGTATCATGCGGTAATTGGAATGCTGATCCCCTTCAAAATACAACACGGTATCGACCATATGCTCCAACACACGCGGGCCTGCGATTGCTCCATCTTTGGTTACATGGCCGACCAAAATCATACTGATCCCCATTTGTTTCGCCATACGCGTCAGCTGTGCCGCACACTCACGTACTTGGGAAACCGAGCCAGGTGCAGAAGTAATCTGATCGGAATACATGGTTTGAATCGAATCAATCACCACAACCGCAGGTTCATGCTGCTTCAAAGCCGCCTGAATCGCTTCCATACGGATTTCAGCCAAAAGGTTTACACCATCACTCTGCAAACCAAAACGTTGGGAGCGCAAAGCCACTTGTTGTGCCGATTCCTCGCCGGACACATACAAAACTTTTCGGTTTTTGGCCATCAGAGCAACTGTTTGCAATAACAAGGTTGATTTACCGATACCCGGATCACCTCCCAATAAAATCACCGCACCTTCAACTAAACCTCCTCCCAATACACGGTCCAACTCGCCCATACCTGTTGCGCAACGGGGCACTTCTGTTGCCGTTACTTTCGACAGCTCCTGTACTTGAGATACATCTGCCGCCCAAGACTGAAAACGGGCATTTTTCGGCTCAGGCGCTGCCAAACTTTCCTGTAACGTATTCCACTCACCGCAATGCGGGCATTTTCCTTGCCACTTTGGAGTTGTACCGCCACATTCGCTGCATTGATAAATTGTTTTCGGTGCTTTTGCCATAATTGTAAAAAGGCCGTCTGAAAAGCAAGATTGTAGCATGTGCTGCAATCCGTGTTTTCAGACGGCCTTATATATTCATAAAATCAACAAATATAGATTTGATGCTTTTATGCACCTAATTTTGCTATAAGGAGATAATTGATGCCGAACTACCGCTTTACTACCGCTTTTCACATGCGCCACTGGTATTGAAACCATTGGCTGCCGCGGCAGTAGTACAACTGTAATTATTGCCCAGGCTATCCATCCATGCGGCAAGCGTATAGTTGCTATCTTTAGGCACACTTACCAAACAATAAGTAGTCGGGCAACCGGCTTCTTTCAATTTCAAGGCCACCGTATATTTTTCATTGACCCTCTTATCCAACTCATTGCTGATAGTAACCGCATTTTGCAAATCTACTTTTGGATTTTTAACCTGCTCGGTTTTTAACAAAGCATTAATTTTCATCATATCCGCTTGTGCACTAACCAAATCGCCACGCTCTACATAACGGATATAGGAAGGATACGCGATAGTTGCCAATATACCTAAAATAGCGATAACAATCATAATTTCCAATAATGTCATACCGGCAGTATTCAATTTTTGATTCATAATCTTTGCCCGTATCAATTACCCGATGATTCAACATAAGATTGTACCGTTACCATAGTATTGGCATTTTTACCCCAAGCACGGGCTGTTACACGATAAACCGTAACATTATTTTGATGACTGATAAACTCAATCACATAACGTGCCGCCTTACTGACACCGCTACCGGTTGCCCCATACGTTTTACCTTTGCTTTCCAAGCAAGTATCTTCACCACATGATTTAGGCTGCCAAACTGGAACAGTACCGCCTGCAGCCAAATTAACCGTGCCTTGACGGGTGCCGCTAACTGTTGCAGCTTGCGCATTTGCAGGAGAGCATAAGCCATCTGTGCAATCAGCAGTAAAACTAGGATCCTCCAAATCTGCAATTTCACTCTCTCCTTGCCGTAGGGCGGCTTCTGCAACCGACATCGCCAACTTGCGATCGGCATCATTTGAGCTGATCCTCATTTCCGTATTGTAGGATTGGGCTGCAGCCACAACCAATACGGCCACTACAATCATCATAATCAGAACGATAAACAAAGCAAAGCCCTGCTGCTTAACCGGCGGCATATTGCTTAAATATTGTCTTCGCATGTCATGCCTCCCCTTACAGCAGCATCAATTGTATAAATATCTACATTACCGGCATCAATATTACCCCCCCCCGCAGCCATACTGCCGCCATTCAACGTAATACGGATTAAAGCAGGTGCCATATCAGTACGGAGCTGGGTAGAAAATTGATAGGTTTCACTTGCTGCTGTGCCTGCTACAGCGCCTGCAGCATTATTCGGGCATACTAGATAACCATAATTCACAGTCATACTACTGACATCTGCCATCAATAATTGCGCGGAATCCTTACTCCACTTCCCATCACTCCCTAACTCATAACGCAACAACCCCCCCTCATCTCCAATACCATAGGCATTCGCAACGTAACGCTGTACTACCATCTCTGCCGGTACATGAGTTGCATCAATAGCCGGAGTAGTAGTTAACTGATCATTGGCCCAAGTAATGGATGAAGGCCGATCTAAAACATTACAACTGCTGATAATCAAAGGCATCGAAGCATTTAATCCCTGCAAAGGATCACCGGTGGGTATATTTAAGCGTAAGCTGCCTGCCGCATTCTGCGACACAGAAGCAGACCCGATACCATATTGGAAGATCAAAGCATTACCTTTTAAACCTAACTTAGGCAAAGGTTGCTGCTTAATCGGAACTAAAGTAGTTTGTGCGGTATCCTCAGGCTTTAATTTTGGTGGATACTCTGCGGCATCATCGCTTTTAGCAATATCATCATCATCGCTTTTAGCAATATCATCATCATCGCTTTTAATCGCATCTGCTTTATGATTTAACATATTGAAGCAACCGAAACCACCTGCCATACGCGCATCCCGCACAATCAGATTGGCCGCATTACGCAAATCCTGCTGTACGGAAAGTCTGGCAAGCGCAACATCATTGATTTTCCGTGAAGCAAAATAACCCGAGCCGACTGCGATTAACACAATCATACTTAATATACTGGCCACCAAAAATTCAATCAGGCTGAAGCCTTTTTGCCGTGCTCTTGCCGCCGTTATGTGTCTTGTTTTTTTTATATTTATCGTCATTATTGTGATACCCGTGCCGAATAAGTATAGCTTTCAGTTATTTGGTCATCTCCACCCCATGTTACGGTAATTACCGTATCACCGGTTGCATTTGCCGCAATTGTATATCGTGCAGGAGTCTCGGAAACATTGACTAATGCATTCTCAAACTCAGCCAATTGACTTGCCGCCAACTCGCTTTTAGTAAATTCGTTTTTATTTGTTATTGAAGTTTGCTTTGCGGTACCGGTTTTATGATAAGCAGCATAAGAATAACTTTTCCAACCTGTTTCATTGCCATTTTTTGTTACTGCCGTAGCTGTTGGATTAGCCAACATACCTTCAATCAGATTCTGCACTGCTTGTGCCGCAACTGTTTGACTTTGCGCTTCAGCCACGCCGGAAACCGTACGTAGCTGGGTAGCCAACAATGCCAAAATACCTAAAGCCAGCACGACCATAGCCACCAATACTTCGATTAACGTCATACCGCTCTGCTGATTTTTCAGACGGCCACGGCTGGACTGTTGAACATCATATGACTTCACGTTCATTACTTTCATGGTTTTTCCTCATCACTACATCCAGTCCGTGAATCACCAGGTTCGCAAAAACTTACACGTCCACTGTTATCAACTAACAGCTTGGATTGATAACCCGAACCATTGGCAGTATCACTCAAAGTCAAAACTACGGCCCCCGCCGACCAGCTTAAACTGGTAGGACTCATATTTTGGGTGTTATAGCCGAAGTTACCGTTAGGTAAAAATCCCATCATTTTAACTGCCGCCCCATTACCCGTCCCTGAAACAGGTACAGATTCGGCACTAAAAGAAATTGCCGAGCTACCATTCATATTCAACGGCACTGCACGCAAGGCTATATCAGTAGATTTACGCTCATACTTATTGGGATTATCATCACGCTCGGCATATGCTGCAATACCCTGCTGGGCATAATTAGCATCACAATAACTGTCGATATTACCGTCAGATCTTACCTGCACAGGGCAAATATAAACGGGAGCGTTCAAACGCACGGCTTCCGCACGCGCAAAACGGAGAAGATTAGCCACTTTTTCGGCTTGCGATGCCACTTTCCGGCTGGCAAGCCATTGGCTCATATTTGGAAGGGCGATGGTTGCCATGATAGCCATCACGGCAATCACCACCATCAATTCGATTAGTGTAAAACCTTTTTGTTTCAAATGCATAAATTTGCCTGATAGACGTAATTCGGTAAGACCAAGTTAGTTTCAAACTGCATGGGCTTACGTAATGTGTAGTATTTTGTGAATTTTTTATGATGGCATTTTAAACGATAAGTGTGAGAGCACCTAATAAAATATGGTATTTCGCTATACTTATGTATCAATCTTCCATCATTGCCGACTCAGGAATATAAGCCGCATTATCAAATTTTGTAAACTGCCCCATAAAGGTGAGAAAAACCTTACCCGTTGGGCCGTTACGATGTTTACCGACGATACACTCAGCCAAACCTTTCAACTGACTTTCAGCATTATAGTATTCATCACGATACATAAACATAATCAAATCAGCATCTTGTTCAATCGCACCGGATTCACGCAAATCCGACATCATCGGGCGCTTATCGGTTCTCTGCTCTACTGCACGGCTTAACTGCGACAAAGCAATCACCGGCACCTGCAACTCTTTGGCTAATGCCTTCAAAGAACGTGAAATCTCACCCAATTCCGCAGTTCGGTTATCCGAACGGCCAGAACCTTGCATTAATTGTAGATAATCAATCACAATCAAACCAAGCTTGCCACCAAACTGACGGGCCAAACGGCGCGCTCGGGCACGCAATTCAAGTGCAGTCAGACCCGGTGTTTCATCAATAAACATCGGAGCATCAGATAACTTCACAACCGCATCGTTCAAACGCCCCCAGTGTTCATCCTGTAACGCTCCGGTTTTCAACACATGCTGGTCAATTCTCCCAACCGAACCCAACATACGCATTACAAGCTGTGCCCCCCCCATTTCCATGGAAAATACGGCAACCGGCAACTTTAATTCCACTGCTACATATTCAGCGATATTGATTGAAAAAGCCGTTTTACCCATAGAGGGCCGACCGGCAACAATAATTAAATCACCCGGCTGTAAACCTGATGTTTTTTTATCTAAATCAATAAAGCCAGTTGCTATACCTGTTACCTCATTAGGATTATCACGCGAATAAAGCATATCAATGCGCTCAACCACCTCTTTCAGCAGCCCGGGCATATCCAAAAAACCCTGTTTGGATTTTGCTGTGCTTTCCGCAATTTGGAATACTTTATTTTCCGCTTCATCCAATAATTGCCCCGCATCCCTCCCCTGAGGGTTATAAGCACTGCGGGCAATATCCGTTCCGACCTCTGCCAATTGCCGCATAATCGAACGCTCGCGAACGATCTCAGCATAACGGCGGATATTAGCTGCAGACGGCGTATTCTGAGCTAATGTAATCAGATAATTAAAGCCTCCCGCCGCTTCTAATTCGCCATTACGCTCCAATGCCTCTTGAACCGTAATCACATCAGCAGGACGGCTTTCATTAATCAAATTGGCAATAGCACGGAAAATTACTCTGTGTTCGTGGCGATAAAAGTCTTCTCCCATGACCACATCAGCAATGCGATCCCATGCCGAATTTTCCAACAACAGACCGCCCAATACCGACTGTTCAGCCTCCATTGAATGCGGCGGCAACGAAAGCACACTCACTTCCCTATCATCAGACGGCATCATATCGGTTAAATCATTCATACTGCATTCCTTATCGATCAACTTATCATTATAACGGTTGGAAGAGAGCTACGATAAGTTTTATTGGTTTTTTCAAGCCGAAGCAGGTAAAATCAATCAAGCTAAACTTGGTAGCCGCCACTTAACAACAGGCAGCTTTTCCAAGTATGCAAACACACAAACACCAAACCACAGGAGTGAATCATGGAACACAAATTGCCCGAACTACCCTACGCTTTAGACGCTCTCGAACCGCACTTGTCCAAAGAAACTTTAGAATACCACTACGGCAAACACCATCAAACATATATCACCAACCTGAACAATCAAATCAAAGGCACCGAATTTGAAAATCTGTCTTTGGAAGAAATCGTTAAAAAATCTTCAGGTGGCATCTTTAACAATGCGGCCCAAACTTGGAACCACACTTTCTACTGGCTGGGCTTTACACCCAAAGGCCAAGGCAAACCTAGCGGTGACTTAGCTACCGCAATTGATGCCAAATGGGGCAGCTTTGAAGCCTTCCAAGAAGCATTCAATGCCTGTGCTGCAGGTACTTTCGGCTCCGGCTGGGCTTGGTTGGTCAAAAAAACCGATGGTTCTTTAGACTTGGTTTCCACCAGCAATGCCGCCACTCCGTTAACCGGAGATGCCACTCCATTGTTGACTTGTGACGTATGGGAACACGCCTATTATATCGACTACCGCAATAGCCGCCCGAACTACCTCAAAGGCTTTTGGGAAATCGTAAATTGGGATGAAGTAGCAAAACGCTTTGCTTCATAACTAATTGAAATACCAATGCCGCCCACTAAAATTATGGGCGGCATTTTTCATATTCGTACATCTCATATCTCAAAAAATCTTTATGATTAATTATAAAGGTCGGCTGGGAAATGGCCTCTTTTCAAATCGGGCAATCTCAAGCCGCCTGAAAATTCGGTCTTTCAAATACTCCAAATGTAACCCGTACAAATCGCGCAGAACAATAATTACTGACTCCGACTTGCGTAAAAGAAAAACTTCAACCATAAAAAAAGCAGGCCGAAAGCCTGCTCTGTGGATGCTTTTAAAACAAATATTTATTACAGAGCATCCTTCAATGCTTTACCTGCACGGAATTTAGGTGTTTTGGCTGCTGCAATAGTCAGGGGCTCACCGGTTTTAGGGTTACGGCCTTGGCGCTCTGCACGCTCACCAACATAGAAAGTACCGAAACCGACCAGAGTTACGGTATCGCCTTTTTTCAAGGCGCCGGTTACGGCATTAATCATACCGTCCAATGCTTTAGAGGCAGCAGCTTTAGAAATATCAGCTTCTTGAGCAATCGCTTCGATTAATTCAGACTTGTTCACGATAAGTCCCTTTCTATCGTTTAGAGAATAATGAAAGCCACGTATAACGGGCATTTGGTTAAAACTTACACATCTGGCGACTTTATAACAAGCCTAAAAACACCGTGTCAAGCACAAAGGTACGGAATATGGCGGTTTATTGACGTTTATCCACTATACTCCATACCTTTTACAACACATCAGCTACAATTCTAATGCTTGGTGGCTTTTGTACTTGACTTGCCCGTTACTGTAGTACCCGATGCGGGACCAACAGTATCTTCAAGATCTTTCCAAGACTCCGGTTGGCGCTCCAAGCCCAAAGCCAATACTTCATCAATCCATTTGACAGGATGAATTTCCAAGCCGTCTTTCACATTTTGAGGAATTTCCTCTAAATCTTTCACATTATCTTTCGGTATCAAAACATGTTTGATACCGCCACGTAATGCAGCCAAGAGTTTTTCCTTTAAGCCGCCGATGGGCAATACTTCGCCACGCAAGGTAATTTCCCCAGTCATCGCCACATCAGCACGAACCGGAATGCCGGTTAAAGCCGAAACCATAGCCAATGTCATCGCAATACCCGCGCTCGGGCCGTCTTTCGGAGTAGCTCCTTCCGGCACATGCACATGCATATCTTTTTTCTCGTAGAAGTCAGGTGCAATACCCAAACCTTCGGTACGAGAGCGTACTACGCTCCAAGCAGCGGAAATAGACTCTTGCATCACATCTCCGAGCTTACCGGTACGCACTATATTACCCTTGCCACGCAAAGCAACGGCTTCGATAGTCAGCAATTCTCCGCCAACCTCCGTCCAGGCCAAACCTGTTACTTGCCCGATACGGTTTTCCGATTCGGCCACACCGTAATCAAAACGGCGAACGCCCAAGTATTCATGCAAGTTTTCGGCATTCACACTTACAACAGCTGCTTTACCGGTTCGGCCTTTACCCTTAGGCTTACTTGCCGCTTTTTTATCTTCTGCCAAAGCAACCGACATCACGACTTTACGGCAGATTTTAGCAATTTCGCGGTCAAGCGAGCGCACCCCGGCCTCGCGGGTATAGTAGCGGATGATATCGCGCACAGCGGTTTCATCAATGACTGCCTCACCCTCTTTAACACCATTGCGCTTCATCTGCTTAGGTACCAGATATTTCATAGCAATGTTTATTTTCTCATCTTCGGTATATCCTGAAAGACGGATAATCTCCATTCTATCAAGCAATGCCGGAGGGATATTCAAGCTATTGGATGTAGCAATAAACATTACATCGCTCAAATCGTAATCAACTTCCGCATAATGGTCGGCAAACTTACTGTTTTGCTCAGGGTCAAGCACTTCCAATAAGGCACTAGCAGGATCACCGCGGAAATCATTCCCCATCTTATCGATTTCATCTAATAAAAATAATGGGTTTTTTACACCGGCTTTAGCCATGTTCTGTAAAATTTTACCCGGCATCGAACCGATATAGGTGCGGCGGTGACCTCTTATTTCGCTTTCATCCCGAACGCCACCCAAAGCCATACGCACATACTGGCGTCCCGTTGCTTTGGCAATAGATTCACCCAAAGAAGTTTTACCTACCCCCGGTGGACCTACCAAACACAAAATCGGGCCTTTGATTTTATCAACACGTTTCTGAACTGCTAAATATTCCAGAATACGCTCCTTTACTTTTTCCAAACCGTAATGGTCTGCGTCAAGCACCAGGTCTGCTTTTGCAATATCTTTGATAACGCGTGATTTTTTCTTCCACGGCAACTCAAGTAAAGTATCAATATAGTTGCGGACAACTGTTGATTCCGCCGACATAGGCGGCATCATTTTCAGCTTTTTGAGTTCAGACAGACATTTCTCTTCAGCCTCTTTACTCATACCGGCAGCTTTAATTTTTGCCTCTAACGCATCCAGCTCGCCACGCTCGTCTTCCTCACCCAACTCTTTCTGAATTGCCTTGACTTGCTCATTAAGGTAATACTCGCGCTGCGATTTCTCCATTTGGCGTTTTACACGCCCGCGGATACGCTTTTCCACCTGCATAATATCCAGCTCAGACTCGATTTGCGCCAGCAAATATTCCATCCTCGCCGAAACACCTACGGTATTCAAAATTTCTTGGCGCTGGTCAAGCTTCAATTGCAAGTGGGCGGCCACAGTATCTACCAAGCGGCTATTATCCTCTATGCCGTGAATGGTACCCAAAACTTCGGCAGGTATTTTTTTATTCAGTTTGGCAAACTGATCAAATTGGGCTAATAAGGTTCGACGCAATGCCTCCATATCGGCATTATCCGTTTCGGTGTCATAAACAGCCTCCACATGTGCCAGAAACAGATCCCCGTTATCTTCTACGGTTAGCGCACGGGCACGTCGGATACCTTCTACTAATACTTTTACTGTTCCATCAGGCAATTTTAATACTTGTAAGACGTGTGCAACCGTACCCATCTCATGCAGATCTTTAGCATTGGGTTCTTCATCATTGGGGTTGCGCTGCGCCAATAAAAATACCGGCTCATCATTTGCCATCGCCAAATCCAGCGCGGCAATTGATTTTGGCCGACCTACGAAAAGCGGCAACACCATATGCGGATAAACCACCACGTCACGCAAGGGCAATGTTGCCAATGCACTGTATTCCTCGAATTTTTTGTCTGTCATTGCTGGTATCTCTTGCTTCATTGCAAATTAGGTTAACTGCGAAGTTGGGGCAGCACTACTTTTTTCAAGCCTTGAAAAGAAGATGGCCGGCATCTATGTTCAACCTTTACACAAATCATCCCCATACCGGTAGCAAATGTGTAAAAATGTTTTGATTAACGATTTCCCTGCAACATAGATTCAGACGGCACTTTGCGATAGAATAAAAAAAATTTTGTTGTCTATGCCGTCTGAAATGTTTCAGATAACCGGCATGCCGCTTTTTAAGGAGTTGCAATGTCTGAAGAACAAACCTCACTGATCGAATTTCCCTGTCAGTTCCCTTTGAAAATCATGGGTGCGCAACATCCTGAATTCGAATCAACAGTATTGGAAATCATCCGTCAACACGCCCCGGATACCGAAGCCGGGCAAATCAGTATCCGTCCAAGCAGTAAAGGCAATTATTTAGGTGCCACAGCTAAAGTAAATGTATCTAGCCAGGAGCAGCTGGATAATATTTATCGTGCCCTCACAAGCCATCCGATGATCAAAATGGTTTTATAAAATGAAAGTTGTAGAGCTGGGCCAAGCTGAATACACACCCGTCTTCGAAGCTATGAAAGCATTTAATGCGGAGCGCACCGATGCTACCGAGGATGAACTGTGGATAGTCGAACACCCTCCGGTTTTTACCCAAGGTTTGGCGGGTAAGCCGGAGCATTTGTTAATACATGACGACATTCCCGTTGTACAAATTGATCGAGGCGGACAAATTACCTACCACGGCCCCGGCCAACTGGTCATTTACACTTTGATTGATTTTAAACGCCGCAAAACCAGTGTTCGCCATATTGTTTCGGCTTTAGAAAACAGTATTATCGCCACTTTATCCGATTACGGTATCGAAGCGGCTGCCGATCCGGCCCGCCCCGGCGTATATGTTGATGGAAGAAAAATCGCTTCACTAGGTTTGCGTATTAAAAACGGTTCAGTTTACCACGGCTTGGCATTAAACGTAGATATGGATTTAACCCCCTTCACACACATCAATCCCTGCGGCTATGCCGGAATGGAAATGGTACAGATTGCCGACTTCATCACACCCTGTCCGCCTCTAAGCGAAGTTGCCGCAAAACTCACCGAACACCTTAGCGCCAATCTTGCCTAATCTCGAAAGACACATCATGAGCGAAATCAAAACAGATCCCAAACAAGGCATCAAACTGAAAGGTGCCGACAAAACCGCGCGCATTCCGATTAAAGTTGTTCCTCTTGAAGAAAAACTAAAAAAACCCGAGTGGATTCGCGCCAAATTACCAAGTGGAAAAAAATTTTTCGAAATTAAAAACATACTGCGCGATCAAAAAATGCATACCGTATGTGAAGAAGCCTCATGCCCTAACATCGGCGAATGCTTCAGCAAGGGAACCGCAACATTTATGATTATGGGCGATATCTGTACCCGCCGCTGCCCATTTTGCGACGTAGGACACGGCCGCCCCAACCCGCTAGATCCGGACGAACCGAAAAATTTGGCAGAATCGGTTGCGGCGATGAATCTGCGCTATGTCGTGATTACCTCTGTTGACCGAGACGATCTGCGTGATGGCGGTGCCCAACATTTTGCCGATTGTATCAATGCCATCCGCGAAAAGAGCCCGCAAACCAAAATCGAAATTCTTGTGCCCGATTTCCGTGGGCGTTTAGATATCGCCTTAGAGATTCTTGCTCAAACTCCGCCTGATGTATTAAACCATAATTTGGAAACTCACCCGCGCCTATACAAACAGGCCCGCCCGGGCTCAGATTATAAGCATTCTCTCGAATTATTACGCCGTTATAAAGAAATGATGCCACATATTCCTACCAAATCGGGCATTATGGTCGGCCTTGGTGAAACAGATGACGAAGTACGGGAAATTATGCGTGATATGCGTGCCCACAACATCGAAATGATTACGGTAGGGCAATATCTACAACCTTCAGACGGCCACTTGCCTGTCTTACGTTATGTAACGCCTGCTCAATTCAAAGAGTTTGAACAAGAGGCTTATGCCATGGGCTTTACAAATGCCGCTATCGGTGCGATGGTGCGCTCCAGCTATCATGCCGATGAGCAAGCCGAAATCGCACTAAAAGAAAGCCAAGAGCAGACAACCACCATTAATTAACCTATCACCAATAAAAAAACAAGTGGTTAAATAACCACTTGTTTTTTATTCCCCCTAATAAATATTAAAAACCGCCCACGCCGGCTATACCTCATTAGGCTTATCCTTATCTGATTCAGATGGCTATACAGCAATTTTTTCGGAAACAACCGAATATTTATATTATATCAACTGATTTCCACATAAACAGGTATAGAATCCAATTCAAGTATAGGCATACTTTCTTGAAAATACTGAGTATTTAAAATGCAATCAGATTTGCTATAATACATTTGGCATATTCATAATTATTTATATCCAAATAATTAAAGATAGATTATGCAATATACCTTTATTTTAGATGATATAAATCATCAATTAGGGAGAAATAATTAATGAAACGAAGAATCAGTTTAAAAATATTGATGGTATTAGGCAGTTGGTTACCTCCCTCTTACAGCAAACCATTTGGGAAAACAGCTAAAAAAATCCGCTTTCTATTAGGAAAACAAGTTTGTCCGAATATGGGGAAAAATGTCAATATTGAAAAAGGTGCGTATGTATTTCCCGATACTGTGATAGGTGATAACTCGGGAATTGGGGTAAACAGTGAAATTTGCCGGGGATTAACCATCGGTAAAAATGTCCTCATGGGGCCTGAGTGCATATTTTACTCAAATGCCCATAAGTTTGATAAAGAACGGCGTATATTTGACGGCTACACGGAAACCAATCCGATCACTATCGGAGACAATGCCTGGATAGGCCGGCGTGCCATCATTATGGGGGGAGTTACCATCGGCGAGGGAGCAGTCATCGGGGCTGGCTCCGTTGTTACCAAAGATGTTCCTCCTTATACTTTGGCTGCAGGTAATCCTGCGGTAATAAAAAAATCATTATTAGACTAAAAATAAAGGCCGTCTGAAATTTTTCAGACGGCCTTTATTTTTACCAATCACTTTTTAATACAATCCGATAACGTGCTTTGCCTGCTTCAAGATGTTGAACAGCTTCATTTACCCGAGACATCGGATACTCTTCAACAATCGGCTCTACCTGTTTACGGGCGGCAAACTCTATCATTGTACGCAATTGTGCCGGCGAACCGGTAGGAGACCCCGCTACGGCTTTTTGCCCGCTGATCAATGAAAATGCGGCAATATCAAGTGGCTCCAACGTAGCACCGACAATATGCAGTTTTCCATGCGGTTTCAGCAAGGTCATGTAAGCATTCCAGTCTAATTTCACGTTAACCGTTGAAACGATCAGATCCAAGCTTCCTGCGGCCTGGGTAAATGCTTCCGTATCGCGAGAGTCCAGAATTTTATGTGCTCCCATGCGGTAAATCGCATCATATTTATCAGGATTCGAACTAAATGCGGTTACCTCGCAGCCCCAAGCATTGAAAAAACCTAACGCCATATGACCGAGACCGCCAACGCCGATTACGCCAACTTTATGACTGGCATTGATTCCATGCTGCAACAGTGGCTCAAATACGGTAATTCCCCCGCATAGTAAAGGGCCAGCCTTACTCATATCCATATTTTCAGGCAGAGGAATCACCCATTGCCATTGGGCACGCACTTTATCGGCAAAACCGCCCTGATGTATTCCGCCAAGGACCGTAGGCACAGCATGGGAACATAAATTAGCATGGCCACCGATACAGGGATCACAGTGCTGGCATGATTCTGCTGTCCACCCCAAGCCGACTTTTTGCCCCACTTTCAAACCCTTTACCGCGTTTCCCATTCTCACTATTTCGCCGACCACCTCATGACCAGGTACCAAAGGATAGTGGCTGAAACCCCAATCGTTAGCCATCATCGACAAATCAGAATGACAAATACCGCAATATTCAACCTTAATTTCTACTTCGTCGTTTTTCAGCTGGCCTGCGTCAAAATCATAACGCTCAAGTTCTGCTCCGGGCTGCTTTACCGCCCAAGCACGAATAATATTTTCATTACCCATCATTTCACTCTCCAAAATAATATAGCTATGCGGATCTTCACATGCTTACGTCTGCATCACAAGTAAAATCAATCAAACTGTCCTCCCTGCCGTCTGAAAAATATTAAAATGCCGCCGAACATATCTATCCGTTGCCATCAAACAAAAACAATTAATTCATATAATAACAAACTCGGATTTTACCTAGCTGATTCTTTACCTGCTCTTTCAAAGCACTTATGATGAACTTTTCATATTTCCTTATCACGGTTTCATATGCGGGCATTTATCCTTAGCGATTGTGAAAACTCCGAGTGTTCGGAAAAGTCATATGCTCTTTTAGTGGCTAATTTGACTAAAGGCCATCATTTCATCGCTCAAACCGAACAGCGGCAGTTTGCATTTAACACTCGTGTAAATCCGCAAAACCAAAATGTCTACCGCTGGCCGGTTAATCTGCTTCATTCCCCTTACCGAGGCGAAGCACAAAGCGTGAATATCGCATCCAATCTTGAAGTAAATAATTTATATACGCTGACCTTTGACAATGGCAACGGGGGAAAGCAATATAATTTGGAAAGCTGGTTCAGCCGATACGAAAGCGGCTTCGAAGAAGCTTGCCAAAACTTACGCCAATCCCCTTCTGGCCATCTGAAAATTCCATCTTCATTATGGCAGGTACTAAAGTTAAAGCTATTGAGTATTTTACGAAACCCTCATAACCGTGAAGACCATTTCGTTTACCTCTGGCACCAAGCCCTGCAACACCGCCTTCCTCAAATAAGTGCCGAGTTTGTCGAACTCATTGCACAAAGGCCGCACCAACGCGTAGAAAAGATTTTGCATACGTTTGGCTTTACCATGGATGAATACACCCGCTGGCTGGCCAATCTTTACGGAATGCTGAGCGAAGGCTTATATCGTCCCTCCTTATTCGAACGAATGTTTGCCGCCTTATTCGCCGATCCCCAAGCCGTTAAAATCGGCTTATACCGTTATCATTATGATTCAGACTGTTGCTTATTCAATGATCGGGGTTATTGTCTGCAGGCATCATCAACACAAATAAGTATCGGGATAGGGCTGGCTTCGGACATGTTTTCCATTATTCATATTCCGCGCAGCTATTGGGAAACGCTACCGAAATGGTTTGATGCGCTGCCACCGCCACCGCAAGGAGAAATGGTTGTATACGATAACGAAAATACCCAACGCCTTACCTACAACCGCCTTACAGCCGCCCGTGCCCGATATGCGGCATACGGCAAAAGCAACCGGCGGCAAGATTATTTTTGAAATATATACAAACTACTCCAGCAATACCTTACCTTCCAATATGCCGTCTGAAACATTTCAGACGGCATCACAATATCGAATAAGTCATTTTATTTTTAAACCACAAATAAAAATGCCGTCTGAAAGCTTCAGACGGCATTTTCAAATGATACATTTTCAACTAGTTAGCTTCTTTGAAAGCCTTATCGGCCTCTTCAAACTTAGTTTCTACCGAAGCAGGTACTTTACCCATCAAGGATACGACAACAACGGTAATCGCACAGGCGATAAAACCCGGAACAATTTCATACAGGCTGCTGCCGGTAGCTTTCCAAGATACCACTGTCAACGCACCTACCAACATACCTGCCAAAGCACCGTTGGCCGTCATCCGTTTCCAGAATACCGATAAAATCACCACAGGGCCAAAAGCCGCACCAAAACCTGCCCAAGCATAAGCTACCAAGCCCAATACGCGGCTTTCCGGATCCGAAGCAATCACGATCGCAATAACCGCTACGGCCAAAACCATCAGACGGCCGATCCACACCAACTCTTGCTGGGCAGCATTCGGGCGTAAAAAGCCTTTGTAAAAGTCTTCGGTAATGGCACTTGAGCACACCAGCAACTGGCACGATAAAGTAGACATGACGGCTGCCAGGATCGCGCTCAAAATCACACCTGCCACCCATGGATTAAACAGCAAGGTAGTCAATGCGATAAATACACGTTCATCATTACCGGCCATACTTGACACTTGCTCCGGATGCGCGCCGAAATAAGCAATACCGAAATAGCCCACGGCTACTGCGCCGGCCAAACACAGAATCATCCAAGTCATACCGATACGACGGGCTTTCACCAATGATTTCACATTCTCTGCCGCCATAAAACGTGCCAAGATATGTGGTTGGCCGAAATAACCCAAACCCCAAGCGGCAGTTGAAATAATACCGATCAAGGTCGTGCCTGCCAGCAAGCTGCCGTACTCCTTACCGGTAGCCGCCGCCACCTGAGCAATAGCCGCACTCATTTCGGCAGCACCGCCGACAGCCAAATACACCATGATAGGCGTCAAGATCAAAGCAAAAATCATCAAAGTAGCTTGAACGGTATCCGTCCAGCTAACGGCCAAGAAACCGCCGATAAATGTATAAGCAATAGTCGCACCCGCGCCCAACCACATAGCTTGAGTATATGAAATATCAAAAAGGCTTTGGAACAAACGAGCGCCCGCCACAATGCCCGAAGCGCAGTAAATAGTAAAGAAAAACAAAATGATGGCAGCAGAAATCACTTTCATCAGTTTGCCTTCCGCACCGAAGCGGTGAAAGAAATAATCAGGCAGCGTCAACGCATTGTTATTATATTCGGTATGCACCCGCAAGCGGCCGGCTACCAAGCGCCAGTTGAAATATGCGCCAACCGTCAAACCAATGGCAATCCAAGCCTCACTCATACCGGTTGCATAAATCGCGCCCGGCAAGCCCATCAAAAGCCAACCTGACATATCGGATGCACCGGCAGACATCGCAGTTACGAAACTGCCCAAACTGCGGCCTCCGAGAATATAGTCGTCAAAATTGCGGGTGGAGAAATAAGCAGCGAAGCCTATCAGCAACACAGCAATCAGATAGATGCCAAAAGTGACATACATCGGATTAAAGTTACCCATTTGTAAACCTCATATTGATATGTTTTTTTGAATATCGAACCAGCCCTTTTATAGCAAGCCAGACGATGAGAACGGATTAGATACAGTATCGTATCGAAAAAGCGAACATATGCCGGATTGCAACATTTCCGTTTTAGTAACGGCAGCAGTATTGCAATCCGTATATCTTTTTATTTTCCGACAACCGACTGCTTTAAGACCGTAATTTTTGTGCAATAATCTTGCTTATTTAACATTAAGCTTACATATAAGTCAAGAATCGTTAATATTTGTTACTAACTTTAAGCTTCCAGACACAATAAACTACGCCACATTACCCATCTTACGCGCATTTTTCAGACGGCCTAAGCCAATATACTTTCCACGCTTATAACAAAATAGCATTTTATTACAACCAACCATTCTTTCCCTTTTTCAGACGGCCTGTTTAAAGTATGAACAAACAAATAAAAAGGAATCATATAAATGACCAGCCTACCTCTACCGCCTGAAATAGCAACGCAACTTGCCGCCCTTTCCCCTACTCAGTTGGCTTGGCTTTCCGGTTACTGCTGGGCACAAAGCCAAGGCGTGGCGCAAACCGTAGCCTTCTCGGAAAATTTTTCTGCCGATGCGGCGCCAGCCCGCCGTATCACCATATTATCGGCCTCGCAAACCGGCAATGCCCGCCGCGTTGCCTCCGACTTACTGATAAAACTCGAAACCTCAGGGCTTGATGTGCGCTTAATCGGAGCGGCCGACTTCAAAAGCAAAAACCTGCCTGAAGAAGATATCTTATTATTGGTTACCTCTACCCAGGGCGAAGGCGAACCACCCGAAGAAGCCGTACCTCTGTATAAATTCCTTTTCGGCAAAAAAGCACCGGATTTAAGCAAGCTTAGTTTTGCGGTATTGGGTTTGGGCGACACCAGCTATCCAAATTTCTGCCAAGCGGGTAAGGATTTTGACAACCAGCTGTCTAAGCTAGGTGCCAAACGTTTGGCCGAACGCGTTGACTGTGATTTAGACTATGACACCCAAGCCAATGCTTGGATAGAACAAATCAGTACAACCATAAGTGAATTGTGCCGGCAAAATACCGCAAATAATGCTCCCCAAAGCTCGACTTCACAAACTCACTCCCCACCCGCGCAGTTATATACGAAAGAGCAACCCTTTACCGCTAGCCTTTCGGTGCGTCAAAAAATTACCGCACGCACAGCGGAAAAAGATGTCGAACATATCGAAATCGACTTATCAGGCTCGGGTATCCGCTACAAAGCCGGAGATGCCTTGGGTATTTGGCCGGTAAATAATAGCACGCTGGTTGATGAAATATTGTCATTGCATCAACTCAACGGTAGCGAAACCGTCAAACTTCCAAGCGGTAGCGAAACCGATATCCGCAATGCACTCACCCATCATGCGGACATTACCCAAAACACCCCCGCATTAGTCACCCAATATGCCTTACTCAGCAATGATGAAGTGCTAAAACAGACGGTAGAAAACGCGGAAGCATTAGATGTTTATCTGGCGGCAACCCCACCCGTAGGTGTTTTTTCCGACCACCCCAATCCTCTGGATGCAGAAACCCTATTCAATCTATTCCGCCCTCAAACTCCCCGGCTCTACTCTATTGCGTCTTGCCAAGAAGAGGTTGGCGAAGAAGTTCATCTTACCGTCGGCGTTGTCCGATTCGAACACCACGGACACAGCTATACGGGAGCGGCATCAGGATTTCTAGGTAACACGCTTGCAGAGGGAGACACTGTACGGGTTTTTGTGGAACCCAACCCGCATTTCCGTCTGCCTGAAAACGGTGGTACACCTATTATTATGATAGGCGCAGGCACCGGAGTGGCTCCTTTCCGCGCTTTTATGCAACAACGTGAAGCAAACGGTGATACCGGCAAAAACTGGTTGATATTCGGTAATCAAAAATTTACCGATGATTTCCTGTACCAAAGCGAATGGCTACAGTATAGAAAAAACGGTTTGCTCTCACGCGCCGACTTAGCATGGAGCCGGCAAGGCTCGGAAAAAGTTTATGTCCAGCACAAATTAGCTACCGCCGCCGAAGAAATATGGAGTTGGTTGCAAGAAGGCGCACACATTTATGTGTGTGGCGATGCCTCCCGTATGGCGCGCGATGTAGAAAATACCCTGCTTGATATCATCGCCACACAAGGGAACATGGATCAGGATGACGCCGAAGAGTATCTGAACAATCTGAGAGAAGAGAAAAGATACCAGCGCGATGTCTATTAAATCTTATTCTCAATCATAAACACACTGTTTAAACTCTATACGATACCCTCATATCAAAATCCAGGTGAGGGTATCATCATTGTTTCTTACCTATCCGTAATCAAATAATAAGCACAATATCCAACTATCCTATTTTCTGCTTTTATCACCATAATTTACATTTTCAATACTTGCAATGCGAACAGTTTTTATTTATATTTACATAAACAAATAAAACTGACTCTTATCATTATTTGAGAGAAAACAGAAACAGGAGCACATCATGTTCGTATGTATCTGCAATGCCATTACCGACCGTCAAATTCAAGAAACCGTTGCTGCCGGCGCAAGTACGCTCAGCGATCTGCAGGCACAACTTGGCGTAGCTACCTGCTGCGGATGTTGCAGCGATTTGGCCTCATCTTTTTTAAACACGGCAAATAGCCAAGCTCAAAATATGACCGTTACCGCGGGCATTAACGTACAAAGTTAATCCTCCTCCGACAAATCAAATATGGTTTCAAAATTTCAAAGCATCCGTTATCAAACGGATGCTTTTTCACATTTGAATATTATTTCTTTCACCATTACCTTAGCCTCTTTACGCATAAAGCATTCAGCCAAATCGATATCTACACAATAAAATATCATTACTTATCAATACGATAAGATAAAAATTGCTTTTCAGACGGCATTTTTATGATATAAAGCACTTACTCAAAATAAGTTCAGCGATTATCATCGATTTCGGATATATTGAACGTTATCTGCTTGGATTGCGTATGCAGATAAGAAGCCTCCCCGGCCAATAACAATAACCATCAGGAGAAAACATCATGGAAAAAGTCTGGTTACAAAGCTATCAAGCAGGTGTGAAAGAAGAAGTGGATATCCGCCAATTTACTTCGATAGTTGATGCTTTTCAAAAAAGCAGTACCAAATATGCCAACCGTCCTGCTTTTATCAATATGGGAAAAAGCCTGACTTACGGCGAGTTGGCCGAACTTTCAGGACATTTTGCCTCCTATCTTCAAGATCATCTCAAACTGACTAAAGGCGACCGCGTCGCCATTATGATGCCCAATTTATTGCAATATCCGGTTGCATTATTCGGAGCACTACAGGCCGGTATGATTGTCGTTAACGTCAACCCCCTCTATACACCCCGCGAGTTGGAACACCAACTTAACGACAGCGGAGCCCAAACCATTGTCGTATTGGAAAATTTTGCAGATACGCTGGAAATGGTTCTACCGCGTACGCAAGTAAAAAACGTTATTGTCGCCAGCATCGGCGATTTGCTCGGCAGCTTTAAAGGCTGGCTGACCAACTTTGTAGTACGCAAAGTAAAAAAAATGGTGCCGAACTACAACCTGCCCGGTTCCGTTACCTTCAAACAAGCCATTAACCTCGGACGTGCCCGACCTTTTATTCCGGTCGATATCACGCTTGAGGATACCGCCTTTTTACAATATACGGGCGGCACGACCGGCGTAGCCAAAGGCGCCGTATTAACACACGGCAATATTTGCGCCAATATGGCACAAGCAAAAGAATGGATCAGCCAAAGTTTGAACGGTGATAAAGAGGTAGCACTCAGCGCCCTTCCCCTGTACCACATTTTCGCCCTTACCGTGAATGTAATGATTTTCATGCAAATGGGCGCCGCCAACCTATTGATTACCAATCCGCGCGATTTACCTGCATTAATTAAAGAAATCGACAAACATAAAATAACCGTATTTATCGGCGTCAATACGCTTTTCAATGCCTTGATTAACCAAGAAGCCTTCAAATCACTCGATTTTTCACATTGGAAATTAGCATTAGGCGGCGGCATGGCGGTGCAAAAAGCCGTTGCAGACAAATGGCAGGCCATTACAGGCGTTCCCATTGTAGAAGCTTACGGGCTCACGGAAGCCAGCCCCGGTGTGGCCATTAATCCGCTGAACATTACTGCTCATACCGGCAATATCGGCTTACCCATTTCCAATACGGAAATTGAAATCCGTGATGATAACGGCCAAGCTCTGGGTATTGGGGAAGCGGGAGAATTGTGGATTCGCGGCCCGCAAGTCATGAACGGTTACTGGAACCGCCCCGACGAAACCGCCAAAGTATTAGACAGCCGCGGCTACTTGGCTACGGGCGATATTGCCGTGGTAGACGAAAAAGGCTGGATCAAACTGGTCGACCGCAAAAAAGATATGATTGTGGTATCCGGATTTAATGTCTATCCAAATGAAATCGAAGATGTTATCGCCCAACATCCCAAAGTATTGGAAGTTGCCTGCATCGGTGTCAGCAGTGAGAAAACCGGCGAAGCGTTAAAACTTTTCGTCGTTAAGAAAGATCCCTCGCTTACCGAAGCAGAGCTGATAGAGTACGCACGGCACGAACTAACCGGCTATAAGGTACCGAAAGATATAGAATTCCGCAATGATCTCCCCAAATCAAACGTAGGCAAGATACTGCGGCGGGAACTGCGGGACAGCACCCCTAAATCTTAAAACAACCAATACTCAAATAACCCAGCGGGCTTAATGCCCGCTATTTCATACACAAAAAAGACAAAATGTCCAAAAATATCTTTATTTTTTAATTTCTATTGCAATCTATTGCATATTCAGTCCAAAAAGTCTAACATGACCACATATCCACGACAACGGTAAAAGAAAACCATGAGCGCACAAACCCTTTACGACAAACTTTGGAACAGCCATATCGTCCGCGAAGAAGAAGACGGTACCGTTTTACTATATATTGACCGCCACTTGGTACACGAAGTCACCAGCCCCCAAGCCTTTGAAGGCTTGAAAATGGCAGGCCGGAAATTATGGCGTGTCGACAGCGTGGTTTCTACCGCCGATCACAATACTCCGACCGACCATTGGGACGAAGGCATCAAAGATCCAATTTCCAAACTACAGGTTGATACGCTTGACGACAACATTAAAGAATTCGGTGCGCTTGCCTATTTTCCTTTTAAAGACAAAGGCCAAGGTATTGTTCATGTCATGGGCCCCGAACAAGGCGCAACACTGCCGGGCATGACTGTCGTATGCGGCGACTCCCACACCTCTACCCACGGCGCATTCGGTGCATTGGCACACGGTATCGGCACATCGGAAGTGGAACACACCATGGCCACCCAATGTATTACCGCAAAAAAATCCAAATCCATGTTGATTAAAGTAAACGGCCGTCTGAAAGCCGGTGTTACCGCAAAAGACCTCGCACTTTATATCATCGGACAAATCGGCACGGCCGGAGGTACAGGCTATGCCATAGAATTTGGCGGAGAAGCCATCCGTAATCTTTCTATGGAAGGCCGTATGACTTTGTGCAATATGGCCATAGAAGCCGGAGCCCGCTCCGGCTTGATAGCAGTCGACCAAACCACAATCGACTATATCGAAGGCAAACCGTTTGCACCCAAGGGTGAAGATTGGAACCAAGCCGTAGACTATTGGCGTACCCTCGTTTCAGATGAAAACGCTCAATTCGATAAAGTATTTGAATTTAATGCTGCCGATATCGAACCACAAGTTACCTGGGGAACCTCTCCCGAGATGGTATTGGATATCAACGGCAAAGTCCCTAACCCTGCTGATGAAAACGACCCGGTCAAACGCAGCGGTATGGAGCGCGCATTGCAATATATGGGACTAACCGCCGATACCCCGTTAAACCAAATACCGGTTGATGTTGTTTTCATCGGTTCATGCACCAACAGCCGTATCGAAGATTTGCGTGAAGCCGCCGCCGTAGCCAAAGGCCGTCTGAAAGCCGATAACGTCAAACGCGTATTGGTCGTACCCGGCTCGGGTTTGGTTAAAGAACAAGCCGAAAAAGAAGGCTTAGACAAAATCTTTATCGAAGCCGGCTTCGAATGGCGCGAACCCGGTTGCTCCATGTGCCTGGCTATGAATGCAGACCGCCTCGAACCGCAAGAACGCTGTGCCTCCACCTCCAACCGAAACTTCGAAGGCCGCCAAGGCAACGGCGGGCGCACCCATTTAGTCAGCCCATCAATGGCCGCCGCCGCCGCCGTTACCGGCTACTTTACCGATGTACGCAGTTTATAAAGCAAAATTTACAAACCCGCCTCAGCGGCAACCGCAAGATTGTCACACCGTAGCCGCTCGGTTATGATACCGATACAGCTATGCTTTTCAGGCTGTACTTGATATCTAAAAGGAGTTTCAAAGATGAAAAAACTAATTCTTATCGCCCTATCCGCCACCGCTATACTCTCTGCCTGCAACACCGTATCCGGTTTCGGCAAAGACGTACAAAAAGCCGGCAACACTATCGAACGCGTAGCTAACTAAATGACCACCGCTACCCGAAAGGAAAGCACCATGATGAAAAAAACTTTTTGGCTTGCCCTAGGTGCGGCCGTATTACTCAGTGCCTGCAATACCGTAGCTGGCTTCGGAGCTGATGTGCAAAAAGCAGGCAGCAAACTTGAGCAGTCTGCCGAACGCCACAACGCGCAATAAGCCCACTCCTCCGGGATTCACCTGCGAATCCCGGCTGCCAACCGAAAGTACACCCATGAAAGCATTTATTCGCATAACCGCACTGGTTGCCCCACTAGACCGTGCCAACGTCGATACAGACGCCATAATTCCGAAACAATTTTTAAAATCCATCAAACGCTCCGGCTTCGGTCCCAATGCATTCGACGAATGGCGTTATTTGGATCACGGCGAGCCAGGCATGGACAACAGCAAGCGCCCGCTAAACCCCGACTTCCCTCTCAACCAAGCACGCTACCAAGGCGCGCAAGTATTGCTGACCCGCAAAAATTTCGGCTGCGGTTCCTCACGCGAACATGCCCCCTGGGCTTTGGACGACTACGGCTTCCGCGCCATTATCGCTCCCTCGTTTGCCGATATTTTCTTCAACAACTGCTACAAAAACGGCTTGCTGCCCATCGTGCTTGATGAAGCCGTTGTCGAACAACTGTTCCGGGAAACCGAAACCACAGAGGGCTATGCACTGGATATCGATTTGGAAAAACAAACCGTTACCACACCGAGCGGAGAATCGTTTGTATTTGATATTACAGAACACCGCAAACACTGCCTGCTTAACGGCTTGGACGAAATCGGCCTGACTTTGCAACACGCCGATGAAATCAAAGCATTCGAAGCCAAGCGTAAATCTACCCAACCCTGGCTGTTTCATTCTTGATATTACAGGCCGTCTGAAAACCAGTTTCAGACGGCCTTTCTTCAAACACTATGATTTTAGATACCATTACAAACGCTGCATTTTATAGCTCTCTGCATCCCGACTTCGCAGAAGCTTTCGAACTGATGCAATCACTTGACTTCCACGCACTGCCCGACGGGCAAATACCATGTACCAACCCCAATATCCGTATCTTTATCGGCAGCGAAGCCATGCGTAGCAGAGAGGCTGCATATCCCGAGGCACATCAATATCATGTCGATATCCAAATACCCATCAACAGTAGCGAAGGTTACGGCTGGATTGAAAAAAGCCGTCTGAAAAACGGTTTGGGTTACAACGAGCAGCGCGATATCGAATTTTTTACAGATGCGCCCGATACATGGTTTGAAGTCGCGTCCGGCCAATTTGCCCTGTTTTTCCCGACAGACGCACATGCGCCCTTAGTAGGAAACCAACCTTATATCCGCAAGGCGGTATTTAAAATTCGTACGGAAAGTATTGGTAAATAAATTACCGAAGCACTCCAAAAATTTTTATTCTCTCCATATAAATTAAGGATAAATTTTTATGACCAAACAAATCGCTATTCTCCCCGGTGACGGTATCGGCCCTGAAATCATTGCCCAAGCCGTGCGCGTGCTCGACAAATTAATCGCCCAAGGCTTGGATGCCGCTTATAGCTATGCTCCGCTCGGCGGCGCGGCTTACGACGAATACGGCCACCCCTACCCCGAATTTACCCAAAATCTGTGCCGCCACGCCGATGCCGTATTACTCGGCGCGGTCGGGGGACCCCAATACGATAAACTCGAACGCCCACTGCGCCCTGAGCGCGGCTTGTTGGCAATCCGCAAAGATCTGAACCTGTTTGCCAACCTCCGCCCTGCCATCCTTTATAAAGAATTGGCCAACGCCTCTACGCTAAAACCAGAAGTCGTCGCCGGTTTGGATATCTTGATTGTGCGCGAACTGACCGGTGATATTTATTTCGGCGAACCGCGCGGTATCCGTACTTTGGAAAACGGTGAACGCGAAGGTTTCAACACTATGAAATACAGTGAACGCGAAATCCGCCGTATTGCCAAAGTTTCTTTCGAAGCAGCCCAAAAACGGGGTAAAAAACTCTGCTCGGTAGATAAAGCCAATGTATTGGAAACTACCGAGCTGTGGAAAGAAATTTTTGAAGAAGTCGCCAAAGACTACCCGGAAGTCAGCCTCAGCCATATGTATGTCGATAATGCCGCCATGCAACTTGTGCGCGCACCCAAACAATTCGATGTCATCGCTACCGGCAATATTTTCGGCGACATCCTAAGCGACCAAGCTTCGATGCTTACCGGTTCCATCGGTATGCTGCCCTCTGCCTCGTTGGATGAAAACGGCAAAGGTTTATACGAACCTTCTCACGGTTCGGCGCCCGATATCGCGGGTCAAGATAAAGCCAATCCGCTGGCAACCATTTTGTCACTGGCTATGCTGCTTCGTTACAGCCTCAATGACGAAGCGCGTGCGCAACAAATCGAAAAAGCCGTACAAAAAGTATTGGAACAAGGCTACCGTACCGCCGATATTTTCGAAGCCGGCACCAAACAGGTTTCGTGTTCCGAAATGGGTGATGCCGTATTAGCCGCCTTATAATTCTCTATTAATAAATAATAAAAAATGCCGTCTGAAAATATATGTTTCAGACGGCATTTTTTATTGGCAGGTATTTACTGATAGCAAGCAAGCTACATACTTTATAGAAAGTAAATCCCTTCTAAACATACTATTATTAAAAGTTAAAAAGCCGTCTGAATCATATTTCAGACGGCCTAAAATCATTCAATATTTACAGAATATCAGCGTATACCGAAATTCGGTTGCAGCAAAGCACACTTGGGTTGCTCGCGGCGGCTACGGCGGCTACGGCCTGCAATTTTTCCGCAAGCGGCACCCGCATCACGCTCACTGCTGCGGCTCTCACGCTTATTATCGCGCTCTTCACGCCCTGTTTGGTGCGACTCCCGATTGTACTGACGTTCGGATGGCTGGTTACGGGCCGACCGCTCGGTATTATGGCGGTTATCCGTTGCAGCATGACTGTTTTCCTGATTGTCCCACCAACGCGGTTCAAAGCCCTCAATACGCTCCACAGCAATATCAAGACCGATTAATTCTTTAATCGACTCAA
This sequence comes from Neisseria arctica, assembly GCF_022870905.1. Classification (NCBI taxonomy): domain Bacteria; kingdom Pseudomonadati; phylum Pseudomonadota; class Betaproteobacteria; order Neisseriales; family Neisseriaceae; genus Neisseria; species Neisseria arctica. Next base: position 824,228 of record NZ_CP091510.1, on the reverse strand, counting down.
ACATTTTCTGCTCGTTTTCATCCATCAGGGAAATGGCGACGCCATCCGCCCCTGCCCGACCGGTACGACCAATACGGTGAACATAATCTTCAGGCTGTGTCGGCAGCTCATAGTTAATTACAAAGGGTAATTCGGCGATATCCAAACCGCGGGCAGCAACGTCGGTTGCTACCAACACACGCAAGCGTCCTTCTTTAAAGGCACTGAGCGTTTCCAAACGGGTTTGCTGCGATTTGTCGCCATGAATCGCTTGGGCGGCTAACTCCCGACGCACCAAATCGCGCGTTACTTGATCAACGCTTTGCTTGGTTTTGCAAAACACGATCACTTGATTCATGTTCAAATCGACGATCAAACGTTCCAATAAATTACGCTTGCGAGCCGTATCAACGGCAATCACATGCTGTTCAACATTGGCATTAGTAGTGTTTTGCGCGGCAACTTCGATCTGCTCCGGATTTTTCATAAAATCTTGGGCCAACTTACGGATAGGCGGTGCAAAAGTTGCCGAAAACAGCAGGGTTTGCCGTTGTTTGGGCAACATTTGCATAATGCTGCGGATATCATCGATAAAGCCCATATCCAACATGCGGTCGGCTTCATCCAACACTACGATTTCGACTTTGGATAAATTGATGTTCTTTTGTTTAACATGGTCGAGCAGGCGGCCTACGGTAGCGACCACGATTTCACAACCGGATCGTAAATCTTTTACCTGCGTATCCATATTTACGCCGCCGAACAACACAGTATGGCGTAACGGCAAATTCTTAATATAAGCCGAAGTATTTTGATCGATTTGGTCGGCAAGCTCGCGTGTGGGCGTTAGTACCAGCATACGGACAGGATGCATCGCAGGAGAAGTGCTTGCCGTCGCATAGCGTTTCAAACGCTCCAAACTCGGCAGCATAAAGGCAGCGGTTTTACCCGTGCCGGTTTGTGCGGCAGCCAGCAAATCATGTCCGGCCAAGGCTTTGGGAATGGCTGCGGCCTGAATAGGAGTGGGTGTTTCATAGCCCTGTTCGGCCAGTGCGTCGGTAATTTCGCGGGACAATCCCAACGTAGTAAAGTGGTTCAAAATCTGCTCCGTTTAATTTTATTACGCCAACGCCGATAAATTTAATACGCTTACCGGTAGGCAAATATATAAGTGTAGAAAAATTTTCAGACGGCATAATTTATCGTTTCACTACTGCAAGCTAATGATTGGAATAGGATATTTAACGCCATGAAAGCAGCAGGCCGTCTGAAAGATTTACCGTATTTGTTATTTTATCGTTATTGATACGGCAAACCATTATCTTGCCACAAATCAGCCTTTCACTAAAGAATAAAAAGCTCCCGTACTCCCTCTGAAACAACATAATGATTTTTCTGCTCCCACATTCTTAATTACTATCTGCCAAACAACCTGGCAAAATTTATATCATAACAAAATTATCTTCTGGTTGTTGCCGGCAAATATAGCAAAACTTTACTATTTACCGTTGCCCTTATATTCCCTCAAATCTTTCGCAGCCAAAGCTTCCGCCCGCTGCCGCCAATGGCTTTGTTCTCTTTCCTGTGTCAGACAGCTTCCGACAAAATCCAAGTGGCCTTGGGCAGCAGCAGCAGCCGCATGAGGCAACTGGGCACGAATGGCTTCAAAAATAGCACGGTGCTGCGACATCAACTGAGGCTTTACATCAGCCACACCGAACATATTGGCTAAATTCTGCTGTGTATGGCGGTGTAACATATGTAACAGGCTGCCCGAAATATGTGCGAACAATATATTGTGCGCAGCCTCCGCCACGGCTTGATGAAAGTTTACGTCTGCTTCCGATTGTCTTTCGATATTACCGCTTTGATACGCACTTTCCAGCTCATCCAACCAAAACTGCAAGCGGTTCAAATCGGTATCCGTACGCCTCTCTGCCGCCAAACCCGCGATAACACCTTCTAAAGAGCGGCGGAAATCCAATACGTCATTTTGCAGATATTCATGCCGTTCCAATAATTCCTGCCAGCCGTTGAGCAATCCCTCTTCCAAACGTACGGATACATAATGTCCGTCCCCATGCCGCGACACGACCATACCGCGAGCGACCAACATTTGTAATGCGGCACGTACGGATGGCCTGGAAACACCAAACTCTTCGGCCAATTTCCGCTCCGGAGGCAGCTTGGCACCACTGCTGTACACACCATCCAAAATATTCTGTTCCAATACAGCAACTACCTGCTCGGTAACCGACAGCGGGCGAATTTGCGAATTTCCCACTATATAGCTCCTTTTTATTAACATCATCTCAACGATTGTCACCACCTACAATAAAATCTGGTAACGACTTACTTAATCAGCAATTTTTTTCTAAATAAAGCTTTTTTAATACCAAAATAAACTACATCTTATTACATTTTTTACATTTTAATTGATGGCAAATGAATTGACCGAACCTGCAAGCTTTTGTAAAGTGTCGAAAAGCTTAAAAAAATTGGTCATACCAATTAACCAAAGAAGGATAACACAAAATGGCTTCACCGGCACCCACCGCCACAATGCCGAGCGACGTTTATTTTTTCGGCACCTGCCTGCTTGATATTTTCATGCCCGAAGCGGGTATGGATGCCATTACCCTGCTCGAACAGCAGGGTATACGTGTACATTTCCCTATGGAACAAACCTGCTGCGGCCAACCGGCCTTTACTTCAGGCCATCCTAAAGATTCGTTCGATGTAGCCAAATCACAGCTTGATCTTTTTCCCGAAAACTGGCCGATTGTCGTGCCTTCAGGCTCTTGCGGCGGCATGATGAAACATCATTGGCCCGGTCTGTTCAAAGATACGCCCTACGAAGCAAAAGCTACAGATATTGCCGCGCGTGTAGTCGAATTCACCAATTTTTTGGTTGGTATCGGTTACCAACCGCAAGATAAAGGTCAGCCTGCCAAGGTGGCTGTACACACTTCTTGTTCTGCCCGCCGCGAAATGGGCGTGCACCTCACCGGCTGGCAGCTTGTCGACAGCCTTACCAACGTAGAACGTGTCGTACACGACCACGAAAGTGAGTGCTGCGGCTTCGGCGGTACCTTCTCAGTAAAACATCCCGATATTTCCGGTGCGATGGTTGCCGATAAGGTTTGCGCCTTCAAGGAAACAGGTGCAGTAGAAATCATCAGCGCCGATGCCGGCTGCATGTTGAATATCGGCGGAAAAATCGCCAAAGACGAACCCGGTATGCCCAAACCCAAGCACATTGCAACCTTCTTATTAGAACGTACGGGAGGGAAATCATGAGTGCACGTGAAAATATTTTAGCTAAACTGCGCAAAGCCGATGCCTACCCGATGCGCGAACCTGATACCTTCGATTATTACGCCGAAATGACACCTCAATGGCCAAACGAAACCGATCGTCTCAAACATTGGGCCAAAGCCATGCGTGCAGTCAAAACCGAAATTTACTGGGTAAACTCAAACAATTGGACTCAGGTTTTCTGCCAAGTAACGCAAGAAAAGGGTTTGAAAAATATCCTGATGCCGATGCAGACAGAGCATGGCAAGCTCGCCGCCCAAGCCTTGCAAAGCAATGCTCCTGAAGTAGAAATCAAAGTATTCGACCGACTAATCGAAGATTGGAAAGACGAATTTTTCAACGGTGTTGATGCCGGCTTTACCTCTTCGCGTTGCGGTATCGCCCACACCGGCACACTGATGCTTTGGCCCACACCTGAAGAACCCCGCAGCCAAAGCTTGGTACCACCGGTACATATTTGCTTGTTCGATACTACCCGTATGTATAACAACTTTCACCAAGCCGTAGAAGGCGAACAGATGGCCGGCGACATGCCGACCAACGTTGTATTGGTGTCAGGCCCTTCCAAAACCGCCGATATCCAGCTGACTTTGGCATATGGTGCGCACGGTCCGCGCGATATGGTCGTCTTGGCTGTTCTGCCCGATCACATTAATCCGGCGGACCTGGAGGAAACCGCATGAGCAAGCCTGTAATCACCATTCATCCCCAACCGGAAACATTCAAGCAAAATTCACAAGTCGCGCTGGCCGACAAGCCCTTACGCAAAAGCCTGCGTACGGCCATGGATATGTTGATGACCCGTCGCAAGGCTTCTCTGTCGGATGAAGTCGAACTGCAAGGCTTACGCAGTCTGTGCGAGCATATCCGCCAACGCTCACTCTCACGTCTGCCGGAGCTTTTGGAGCAACTGGAAAGTAACCTCACCCGCTTGGGCGTGAAGGTTCATTGGGCGGAAACGCCTAAAGAAGCCTGCCAAATCATCCACAATATCGTTACACAACATAACGGTAAGCTGATGGTTAAGGGCAAATCTATGGTGAGCGAGGAAATCGAGCTGAACCATTATTTGGAAGACCACGGCATCAGTGCGATTGAAAGTGATTTGGGCGAATACATTGTTCAGATGGCCGGTGAAAAACCAACCCACATCGTGATGCCCGCCATTCACAAAACCAAACAACAAGTAAGCGAGCTATTCCGCGACCACCTCTCTACCGCACTGACCGACGATGTAGACGAACTCACCGGTATTGCCCGCAAAGCCCTGCGCGATATCTACCGCACCGCCGATGTCGGCCTAAGCGGCGTAAATTTCGCCGTTGCCGAAACCGGTACTTTGTGTTTGGTAGAGAACGAAGGTAACGGCCGCTTAACCACAACCGTACCACTGGTACACATTGCCATTACCGGCATTGAGAAAGTCGTGGCAAAACTGTCCGACATTCCGCCTCTATACAGCCTATTACCGCGCAGTGCCATCGGACAACCTATCACTACCTATTTCAATATGATCACCGGCCCCCGCCGCATCAACGAACTGGACGGTCCGCAGGAAATGCATCTGGTACTGCTGGATAATGGCCGTACGCAAGCTTACGGCGAAGAACAAATGCGCCGAACCTTGCAATGTATCCGTTGCGGCGCGTGCATGAACCATTGCCCGGTATACAGCCGCATCGGCGGTGCCGCCTATGGTACTACCTACCCCGGCCCTATCGGCGAAATCATTTCACCACACTTACTGGGCTTGGATAAAACCCGCGATTTGCCGACAGCCTGCTCGATGTGCGGCGCCTGTGTAGAGGTTTGCCCGGTAAAAATTCCGATTACAGAACAAATGGCACGTCTGCGCGAAGAAGCGCAGCGCTCCCCTAACGAGCAAGTTACATATCCGATTAAAGGCCAAGGCGCTTCTCACAACCTAGGTGAACAAATTGCCTGGCGTACCTTTAACGGTATTTTCGGCGGCAAAAAAGCCTACCGAGCCTTTGGTTGGGCGGCAACCACCTTCCGCGCCTTGGCTCCTAGCCAGCAAATGGGCTGGACTCTCAACCACGTACCACTCAAACCTGCAGCCAAAACACTACATCAGATGGTTGCGGAAAAACAAACGGAAAAACAAAAAAATACCTAAACACATGATGATTACCCGCAATACCTGCAAGTAATCAAAATACACAGTTAAGAGGTTTTTCAGACGGCCTCTACATAACCAAACAGGCCATCTGAAAACAATTGGAAGAAGGAGAATAACAACCCGGCCAAATAACACAATAACCATAACCGCCATATCCTAGAAATACCTTATTTGGGGAAACTGTGCGGTACAAAACAAAAATACCTGGCTTAACAAGCAATCCATCATCATTTTGGAGAAAACCATGAGCATTTTGCATACATTTTTAGCATTGCTCCCCATTATCACCGTATTCGTTTTATTGGTGGTAATGCGTCTGTCAGTCAAAATTTCCATGGGGACGGCCTATTTGGTGACCGCCCTTTTGGCTTTGTTTGTCTGGCAAACAAATTCGGCCGTCGTTGCAGCGGCTACCGTAAATGGCGTCATTGTCGCCCTAACCGTACTGTATATCGTATTCGGAGCAATTTTGCTGTTGAATACTCTTAAAGAAAGCGGTGCCATCAAATCTATCCGCCAAGGCTTTATGGATATCTCACCCGACCGCCGTGTTCAGGTAATCATCGTTGCCTGGTTATTTGGTTCTCTGGTAGAAGGTTCTTCCGGCTTTGGTACACCGTCTGCCGTAGGCGCTCCTTTGCTACTGGCTTTGGGCTTCCCGGCAATGGCTGCCGTTATGTCGGTATTGATTATCCAATCTACTCCCGTATCTTTCGGCGCAGTAGGCACACCTCTGCTTCTGGGCGTATGGACCGGCATCAACAACAAAGAAGATGTTGCAGCCGCAGTTGCTCCCGCTACCGTAGAACAATACCTGATGCAGATTACCGCCAATGTCGGCCTACTACATGCTTTGGTGGGTTTCCTCATTCCGCTAATTTTGGTCAGCATGCTAACCCGATTCTTCGGTGAAAAACGCTCTTTCCGCGAAGGTTTAGCTGCCTGGAAATTTGCCTTGTTTGCCGGTATCGCCTTTACTTTCCCCTACTACTTGGTTGCCCATTTCTTAGGCCCGGAGTTTCCTTCATTGGTAGGCGGTTTTGTCGGCCTGATGATTGTCGTACCCGCAGCCAAGCGCGGTTGGTTCGTACCCAAAGAAGTATTCGACTTTCCTGAACGCAACAAATGGGAGAGCACCTGGGTAGGCAATTTGGAAGATAGCCAAGACGACAATAAACCGACTTTCTCTGTATTCCGCGCCTTTGCTCCTTATGTAATCGTAATCGGCGTGCTAATTCTGACCCGTGTAGTTGCTCCGTTAAAAGCATTCTTAACCGGGGAGCTTACCACTATTACTCTTAGCAATCTGTTTGGTACCTCCATCACCTCTAAAGTACAGTTCGGTTACTCTCCGGGTACAGTATTAATCTTAGTGTCTCTGTTGTGCATCCCTCTCTTTAGTATGAGCATGAAAAACTTCATGCGCGGTTGGGGCAACTCAGGCAAAACTATGATATCCGCAGCACCTGCACTGCTGTTGTCTGTTCCGATGGTACAAGTGTTCATCAACTCCGCTTCTGGTGATATGACTGCAGCCGGAGCTCTACCCGCCATGCCGATGGTGTTGGCACAAAGTGCGGCAGATTGGTTCAGTAATGCATGGCCGAATGTTGCTCCTTGGATTGGTGCTTTAGGCGCATTTATTGCAGGCTCAAATACAGTCAGCAACATGATGTTCTCCTACTTCCAATTTTCAACCGCCCAAGAAGTTTATTCCAACATTGACGCTTCCGCACTGGTAGTTGCATTGCAAGCGATTGGTGGAGCAGCAGGTAATATGATCGCCGTACACAATGTGGTAGCTGCGGCTGCGGTAGTCGGTTTGATTAACCGTGAAGGTGATATCATCCGTAAAACTCTGATTCCGATGTGCTACTACGTTATTCAAGGCGGCCTGATTGGCCAAGCCCTGATCACAGGCAGCTTGGGCTGGACAATTGCCGCGGTAGTCTTTGCAGCACTTTTCCTGACCGTTATGAGCATGAATAAAGGCAAAGCCTCTTCATAAATTTAGGCTATATATCAAAAAGATAGTGTATTACATCGTCAAATATATTTACATTTCTTGACATTTCATGAAGCCACACCCTGACTTATTCAGGGTGTTTTTCTTTTTCAGTCTCTTAATATCTAAGGCTTTTAAATTTGCTTACTGGTAGCGGCTTGGCTGGAAATCTTGCCCGTTTTGAAGCAAGGTAAATGCTATTACGGCCAATTTACGCATGATGGCAATCAGTATCAGCTTTATCGGCTTGCCCTTTGCTTTCAGGCGGCTAACAAAGACGGGGAAAGCATTGCAGCGATAAGCCGTCTGAAATTTCAGACGGCCTTTTTCAATAGGCTGATACAAACTTATTCAAAACACCCCCTTACCAAGTCGTGGGTTATCTGTAATTCAGATACGGCCTGATATTACTTTAATATAAAGATTATTTAGCACTTTTATATCAAACAAATATTCTTTAGGCAGTTATTTTTTTATTTTATAAAGGGTCTTACGATTTTGCCGTATCGCACCATCACATAAGATATTAATATGCTGATATTTTATAAAGAAATTCATTTTATCGCATTTTAATATTATTGATTTTTCTGATATAAAGAAAAGAGTAAGCACAATAAATTTAAGTTCAACCAAATAAGATATAAAATATTTACATTTCTTCAAATCACAAAAAGCCGTCTGAAATATATTTCAGACGGCTTTTAATATTATAAAAATATTCTTCTAAAAAGAGAAGAAGAGCCTGATGATATTATCAGGCTCTTCTTCGAATATTGGCGGAGTGGACGGGGCTCGAACCCGCGACCCCCGGCGTGACAGGCCGGTATTCTAACCAACTGAACTACCACTCCGCATAAAAGACTTGGTGGGTGATGACGGAGTCGAACCGCCGACATTCTGCTTGTAAGGCAGACGCTCTACCAACTGAGCTAATCACCCTTTTTTATTCTCGCTTAACGTTGCGAGAACGTAATTAAACCAAATTTCTTACATGCGCGCAAGCACTTTATTTATCTTTCTATTAAAAATAAAATAAATATCTGAAATTAATAAAAATTAATTTCATCCAAATATTACTTTTATTTTAAACATCCAACCAATGTCCGAACTTCTCCGCCTTAGTATGTAAATAAGATTGATTTTCAGAATTCAACCCCACTTGCAAAGGCACATGCTCGCTCACATGAATTCCGGCATTTTGCAAAACTTCTACTTTCCGAGGATTATTCGTCAACAACCGTATCTCACTGATACCCAAATATTCAAACATATGTTTTGCCAATGTGAAATCGCGTGCATCCACAGGCAACCCCAACGCCACATTTGCCTCTACCGTATCCAAGCCCTGATCTTGCAGTTGATAAGCACGGATCTTATTAATCAAACCGATGCCCCGTCCTTCTTGGCGTAAATATACTATTACTCCCCGCCCTTCTTTTTGTATTGCCTGCATTGCAGCCTGTAATTGAGGACCACAATCGCATTTTTGCGAAAATAAAGCATCTCCAGTCAAACATTCCGAATGAACTCGAGCCAAAACAGGCTTTCCGTCAGAAAAATCACCCATTGTCAGCGCAATATGCTCCTGTCCGCCCGGGCTCTCTTCAAAGCCATGCATGGTAAAAACACCCCATTCGGTCGGCAGGCGGCAAGATGCGACAAATTTAAGCGGCTTATTCATTCTCGCACTCCCCTTCCGAACCTTCCCCCAACAAAGCTTGCATTGGTTCGGCCAGTGCAACTGCCAATGCTACCCAATCAGTTTGCACCGCATTATCAAAAGCATTTTTTTGTGCACAATCTACTTGTACCACACCCAATACTTTGCCGCTTTCAGCACATACCGGCAACACCATCTGGCTCAAGCAACGATGATGATCTCCTTCTACCTCGCCCAACTCAAACCATTTTTGCATATCATTAACAACATTCAGCCAACCGGTAGCTGCCGTTCGGCAAGATAAATAACGCCTTCCGCTCTCCTCATTTACCTCGATTTTTTGTTCCAATACCGATCCCTGTTGCGCTAAGCGCAATAAAAAAGGCTGCCCGTTTTCAGACGGCATCAATGCATATACCGCTATACTTTGCCAACCTTCGCAACGGCTACCTACAGAATCAAGGGCCATGAAAATTTGTTTAAGCAGCTTTTCATTATCAGAATTTTCAGCCACGTAATCCGATAAAACCACATGATCTCGGCAGTACCATAAAATATTACGGTCTACCGAAACCTCACCCATATTTATAACTGCCTGCAGCGTCATCAGTGCTACCCGCACTTCATCTGTCGGCAACCGCAAACCTTGGGTTTGCAAATAATCCTGAACTAATAAAGCCGACATATTTATCCTTCTATTTAATTAAAACAACCAATTAACTAAAAATCCGCCCTCATTCAATCAGGCGTTTCCCAAATCTGAAGCGGCATATCAAACAGCCATTGTATGTATTATATAAATGAATACCCCGTTACATGGGCATTTTTTCCACCTTTTCAAGCTCTCCCCCTTTGCATCTTTAAAAATTTTTGATATTATTGCTTTCTTTGCGGACGTGGCGAAATTGGTAGACGCACCAGATTTAGGTTCTGGCGCCGAGAGGTGTGAGAGTTCGAGTCTCTCCGTCCGCACCACACTGAAAAAACAGCAGCCTTTTAGGTTGCTTTTTTTACGTCTTATATTATCCAATAACGTCCACAAGATTTAATCAGGGCAAGGCTTTCAGCCGGTTTACCCATTCCCTCGTCACCGGTTTTATATCCAATAACGTCCAATGCAATCCTGTTGAATCAACCAAAAAGCGGGGGTATATTTTGGGGTATCTTGCAAATACCCCTGAAAAAAATACCCCCAAATGCCACTAAATGACCGTCAAATTAAAAATGCTAAGCCAACTGATAAGCCCTATAAGCTTTCAGATGGGGCGGGCCTGCATCTGGTTGTTACCCCCGCAGGCGGTAAGTTATGGCGATTGAAGTACCGTATTGATAGAAAAGAAAAACTGCTTTCAATCGGTAAATACCCTGCTGTATCACTCTCAGAAGCTCGCGAAGCAGCTAATAATGCACGCGCTATGTTGGCAGCAGGGCAAGACCCAAGCGCGACCAAACAGCAAGCCAAAGCCGAAAGAGCAGCAGCACTGGCTAACACCTTTCAGGCAATCACCCATCAATGGCACGCGGCCAACCTGCATCGCTGGAAGCCCATACATGCAGAAAGGGTATTACACCACTTCCAGAAAGACGTACTACCGTTAATCGGCAATATGCCGTTGGATGAAATCAATGTGGCGGCCATTAAGAACCTGTTAGATCGCATCGTTGTACGCGGTTCAATTCCGACTGCCGAGAAAATCAGGCAATGGATAGGGGCGGTTTTTGAATATGCGGCCATGTTGGAATTAACAGACCGTAACCCCGCCCGTGCATTAAAGCAGTATTTGCCCAAACCCAAAACCAAGCATATGCCCGCTTTGCCGGGTGAAGAGCTGACCGAATTTTACCGCCGCTTGCTTGTGGCCGATGTGAACCAGCAGAACAGAATCGGCGTGATGTTGATTATGCTGGTGTTTTTGCGTAATACCGAATTGCGGGGCGGTATGTGGGCAGAAATCGACTTCAAGGCCAAGCTATGGCGCGTTCCGGCCGAAAGAATGAAGCGGCCAAGACCGCATGAAGTTCCATTGTCGGATTGGACAATTGAGCTGTTGCAAGAGCTTTACGACCTGACGGGGGAAACACCGTATCTATTCCCGAGCCACAAGAACACCAGCGGCTATATCAGTGAAAATACCTTAGGCAAAATCATCAATAACATGGGCTATAAAGGCATTGCCACACCCCACGGCTTCCGCAGCCTCGCCAGTAGCGTACTGAATGAACAAGGCTTTAATCCTGATGCTATCGAATTACAGCTTGCCCACGTTGAAGAAAACAAGATAAGAGCCGCCTATAACCGAGCTGACTACATGGAAGAACGCTGGGCAATGATGCAGTGGTATAGCGATTGGTATAACAAAGCAGTGGATAGCCTGAAAGCTGTTGCCAGCGGGTTATAGGTTACCTGAAAGTCACAAACACCAGTTCCGTTGCTGTTTTTTGTTGCTTATTGTGGTCGATATGCCCCGTAATCGAAGCCAACACCCTAAGAGCCGTCTTAGATAAAATCATATATTATTTATATAATTATTTATTGAATGTGTAATAACATCCAACAAAGACCAAAACGGCTGAATATCATGCAAACAAAAGACGCTTTATATTGCCGCTGCGCCAATTATGCAGAGAGACTGCTAACCAGCCTAAACGGCATCACATATGCGTTTACACTCTTTGCCCCGCGCCGCATGGGTAAAATACAATTTCTATTAAAAGACATTGCCCCTACTGCCGAACGTATGGGCTTCAATGTGTTTTACTTTTCATTTATGGACGATACAGGCGCAAACGTTGCCGCCGATTTTCAAACAGCCTTATATCACTTCGCCCAAAGCATACGGACAGGCAGCGGCATCAAATCATTTTTAGGCAGTCTGAACAAAATTGACATCATGGGCATAGGCATAGGGCGGGAAAACAAAGCCGAAACCCTACCCAAAATCAGCGACATTATTACCAGCATAGCCCACGACAACGCTCCGACATTGCTATTGCTGGACGAAGTTCAGGAACTGGCACGGATAAAAGACACAAGCGGCCTAATACGTTCATTGCGCACAGGCTTGGACATCAACCAAAACCGCGTGAAAACCATTTTCACAGGCAGCAGCACCAATGGCCTGAAAGCCATGTTCAACAACAGCAAAGCCCCGTTTTTCCACTTTGCCCACGCCCTGGATTTTCCCCTTTTAGGTAAAGAATTTACCGACTTTTTAGCCGATGTTTATCAGAAACGTACAGGCAAACAAGCCGATAAAGCCGCCTTTTACACCATGTTTAAGCGGTTGAACCACACGCCTATGTACATGCGGGCAGTTGTACAAGACATGATAATCACACCCGAATTAAGCCTAGAAGAAGCCGCATCAAGCCGCTTGCAGCAACTCAATGAACAACACGCCGAAAAAGGAATCTGGGCAGAGTTAAAACCGATTGAGCAGGCCATTTTGGCCGATATAGCACGCAACCCCAACACCAGCCCGTATAGCCAAGAAAGCCGGCAACGATATGCCGCCACGCTTGGTATAGCCAACGTGAGCAACAGTAACGTACAGGCAGCCTATCCAGCTGCATATTTATATTTCTCTCCAACATATCTTATTGTTTAATAAAATCAAATAACTTTATAAGCTATAAACCTTGTTTATCTATTCGCTTCATTGGTAAGATGAAGACTATATCTATTCTTGAAAATAGCTGCCAAAAAAGAAAATGATACGAATCTACGGTATTTATTTTCATATTTGGGCAACCTAAAATTACCAAACCGGAAAAGGAGAGTATTGTGAACACACTGCCTTGGGAAGTACAACTCATACTGGCATTCGTTATCGGACTGGCAGTTGGTATCCTGATAACATGGCTTTTATTGCGTCAGAATAAAGCCAAGCAAAAAGAGCATGAAGAATTAGTACAAACTTTCCAGCATTACCGTCAAGATGTCGATAAACACTTTATCGATACCGCTGCCGCAGTAGATGAATTAAACCGCAGCTATCAGAAAGTGATACAGCATTTAAGTACGGGAGCCCAAAGCCTGATGGGTAAAGAGGCTTTGCAAGAACAGCTGGCTTTACGCAGCAATAAATCGGTTACGGTTTCTTATTTGGCCGTATCGGCAGTTGCTCCTGCAGCTTCTGAAATCACGGATAGCATTTTGCAAAGCGAAGGCATGAGTGTAGAAGAAACTGATGCACACTCTCCTGAAAAGCTAGAAGCCGATATCGCAGAGGCGGTACAAGTAGCCCCTCCTTCGGATCTTGATCCTGACGAGCAAATCCCAGTCAGCGAAGTACCCGTAACAGATGCGCCGCATGTTACCGAACTGGAAAATACGGAGCAATCTTCAAACTTGCCTAAATCCTAATTTAGCAAACCATGATAAAAAATATGCCGTCTGAAAATTTCAGACGGCATATTTTTAATGTTTTAAAAGCAATTAATCATAAAGGCCATTTCAAGCCCGGGCAGCTTTCAATCAACTGCTTGAATTGGCTTTGAATTCGGGTAATTGCCTCATCCGTATCGGCTTCAAAGCGCAATACCAATACGGGGGTCGTATTGGAAGCACGCATCAGGCCGAAGCCGTCTGCAAATTCAACACGTAGGCCATCAATGGTAATAACCTCTTGCGCACCTTCAAATTCGGCATCTGCCACCAACTCACTAATAATCTGATGGCCATTACTGCCTTCAGGCAGATGGATATTCAATTCAGGAGTAGAAATACTATCGGGCAAAGCATTTAATACCGCAGAAGGATCATCCGAAGCGGAAATAATTTCCAACATACGACAGCCGGCATACATGCCATCGTCAAAGCCGAACCAGCGTTCTTTAAAGAAAGTATGGCCGCTCATTTCCCCTGCAACCAATGCGCTGTTTTTCTTCATGGAAGACTTAATAAAGCTATGCCCGGTTTTTTCCATAATCGGCTCCCCGCCATGCTTTTTAATCCAAGGAGCCAGCAAGCGGGTGGATTTCACATCGAAAATCACTTTCGCCCCCGGATTACGGCTCAAAACATCTTGGGCAAACAACATCAACTGACGGTCGGGGAAAATAATTTGGCCATCTTTGGTTACAACACCCAAACGGTCACCATCTCCATCAAATGCCAAACCAATTTCGGCATCGCCGTTTTCCAATGCATGTATAACATCTCGAAGATTCTCGGGCTTGGCCGGATCGGGATGATGATTTGGGAAATTGCCATCTACATCGCAATAAAGTTCGGTAACGGTACAGCCCAAAGCCCGATAAAGATCACCGGCAAAAGCTCCGGCAACGCCATTACCGGCATCGATAACGATATTCATCGGGCGGCGCAACTTAATATGTGCTGCTATATATTCGCGGTATTCTTCTGAAATATCCTTATGGGCAATATTTCCAGCAACCGCATTTTCTACAAAAGCATCATTTTCGATAGCGGCTAGCAATTCCTGAATACTCTCGCCGGCCAAAGTATCGCCGCCGAGCATCATTTTAAAACCATTGTAATCAGGAGGATTATGACTGCCGGTAATCATTACGCCGCTTCCGGAACATTCTCGGATAGCGGCGAAATAAAGCATCGGTGTGGCCACCATACCCACATTCAACACATGAATTCCGCATTCGGTAATTCCGCGTATCAAATTATCCATCAGAGCCGGACCACTCAAACGCCCGTCTCGACCTACGGCGATATGAGTGAGATTTTGTGCGGCTGCACGTGATGCGATAGCCTTACCGATTAAATATGCGGCATCTTCAGTGAGCGTCTTACCGACAATACCACGGATATCGTAAGCTTTAAAAATATCACGGGCGATTTGAGCCATCATTTTTCCCTTTACTTGATCTGACAACGGAAAATTAAAAAATCCAACGGCTATTGTAACACAGCTATGTTTTTAATTATTCACAGATATGCCCGATACTTAACTGCCCACATTGCACATAAGCACACTAAAACACCAACTGAAACTTACTGAGGCAACTCAGATGCCGTCTGAAAAACGTTTAGGCAATGATTTTGGCTTGATTTGCCTAGCCCAAAATTAAAAACGAGCTATATCCGAATTTTATCGGATAGCTCGTTTGCTGTAATGGTACTGCTTTTTCTCTTCCTTCTCTCGCCTTGTTAACTTGGCGTCTCATTGAGTTTAAGCTCAATTTTTATGTGAAGAAATGTAATGTATCTACCCGAAATCTGCAAGCAGATAACAGAAAAAAATATTAAGAAAAGAGAAAAATTCCAATATTCATATAATTTTTAGCATTTATCAAAAATAAGATGCCTATTTTTCTTAAACCATATCTTTATCTTTCCCCAAAGGCCGTCTGAAAACCTTTAGGAAAACATTTCCGTACCCAATGTATCTCCTGCCATCATTCCTGCTATTCCGATTCCCATTTAAGCTGCCTTATCGTTTATAATCCTACCGTTACTTTTGCACTTGCACCCTTCAATGAATACTCAAACGCACTCTATACAAACCGTTACCCTAGCCTTTACCGGTGCTTCAGGTATGCCTTACGGAATGCGATTGCTCGAGTGTTTGCTGAATGCGGGTAAAACCGTATGGCTGCTTTATTCCCAAGCCGCCCAAGTGGTTGCAAAGCAAGAAATGGGGCTTCAGCTGCCTGCTTCGGCAGATGCTTGTCAGAAAACCTTATGCGAGCATTTTCGCGTTCCGCCCGAACGGCTGCGGGTATTCGGAAAAGACGAATGGTTTGCACCGCCCGCATCCGGAACAAATCCTGCCGATGCCATGATTATATGCCCCGCCAGCATGGGAGTGGTGGCCGCCATTGCCCACGGCACCTCCGACCACCTTATCGAACGCGCGGCCGATGTTGCCATCAAAGAACGCAAACCACTGATTATCGTCCCGCGTGAAGCCCCCTTATCCGCCCTGCATCTGCAAAACCTTTTAAATCTTGCCAAATTGGGCGTGGTAATACTACCTCCGTCCCCTGGTTTCTACCACCATCCGAAAACCATAGAAGACCTTATTGATTTTGTTGTTGCCCGTATTCTTGACCAGCTACGCATCCCCCACACATTAATGAAAAAATGGGGAGAATAAAGTGCAAGGATTACAAGAGTTTATAAAAATGATTATAGATTTTGCAAATTGGATATTGACAATACTCGATGCTTTGTTTTAATCTCAAGCCCATGAATACATCTAATTTACGCCCCTTTGCTTATTTTTATTGGTACCACACAAATGTGCGGTACTCTTTTGCGCTTGTCTGAAACACAGCAAAACCACATAAGCAAACGCGAAAAAAGCCGCCCAAGAAAACTTAGGCGGCTTCTTTTATTTGCCGCCGAATCTAACCGGAGCAAATAAAATGAAAGCAGCGACCTTGAAAACCCTTCCGCAAACAGAACCCTTACACTGCACCCACCTGATTGTAGACGGCAACAGCCACCGTGCCGATTTATGCCAAACTACATTACCTGCAACTACCGGCGAGCACCCGATGATCAGCGAAGCGATGTTGCCTCAAATCCGTACCGTAGCCATGCTGATTGCAGCGATGCGTCATAAATTCGATGCGCCAAGCCCCGATACTTTCACTGAAGAAGCAGACTGGTTTGCCGCCCGCATCATTGTTTTGGGGGTACGCCGCTTCCACCTCGACATTACCTTGTTGCCCATGCTGACCACAGCAAACCGCCGCGCCCAAGCATTTCTCCAAAGCCGCGGCCTGCCCTTCACCGCTGCTGAAATGCGCATGAGCCTTCATGCCGGCCGCCCTGCCAATCTGCTAATTATTGAAACTGCCAGTAAAATCAGTAGCGGAAACGGTATGATCGCCGATACTTTAGCTCTTGCACGCAGCTTGAAAACTCCCGTTTAAATACCCTTTATATCTATAGGACATTTCAATTTCATACAGATGAAATCGGATAGCTATAAGGATACGGTATGTTTTAATTTGTCTGTAAATTGAACATAGGTGTGCTGCCCGGCTATACCCAAACATTTAAAATAAACGAATACTCTTTTGATAACTACTTTTTGTGTTTCACATTAAATTACTGTGCGCAGTGCGCTATCTCGGCTTAAACGACCTGTTTTAAATCCGTAAGTGCAAACAATACTGAAAATCTTCTTAACTAAAGAAAATCCGGCTCACTTTACTTTTAAGATCCAGACGGGCTTGATCTTGATACTAATAAAACCTAAAACCAATTTCCAAACAGCCATTTGCAAACTTCTTAAATATTTAAATTTGGCTACACACTTACCGGCCAACACAATCCGCCTATCAAACCGCCTAAACTTCTCGGCTGTCGAATAATTTCCAAAATAGCTTGAAAAAGCTCCAAATTAACAATTAACCTTCACCAGCTACTCTCAGATAACAATATTTTCCTGTCCGTAAAGAACCTATTGCAAACTTTCCAGCCAATCTGTTTTAACAACACACCCTCGCAAGCCCTAATATAATAAATGCCGTCTGAAAATATTTTCAGACGGCATTTATATTATTTTCTACTTACCCGATACAGCCATCAGAAACTATTTCTTTTAGCAAGCTGTAGGAACGGTATTGCTTTTCTTCATCATAAATATAGCTGACCGCCATCACTTCGTCCGCATGCAAACGGTTTTGGAATGATTCAAGCTGTTTGGCCACCCTCTCTTTGCTGCCAACCAAAGATTCAGAAAGCATTTGTCTTACCATTGCTTCTTCCGGATGGCTCCATACTCCCTCCATGCTTTCTACCGGCAAGGGCAAAGGATTGCGCGTATTTCGCACCACATTCAGAAAAAATTGCTCTTGTGAGGTTGCCAAATAAGCGGCTTCTTCATCGCTGTCGGCCACAATAGCATTCAAACACACTATCACTTCGGGCTTATCAAGCACTGCCGAAGGTTTGAAACCGCGCCGGTAAATTTCTACGGCCATTTCCAGCATACGCGGGGCAAAATGTGCGGCAAAGACATAAGGCAAACCCAACTCCGCCGCAAGGTATGCGCTTTCGGTACTCGAGCCGAGTATATACAGCGGCACTTCCAAGCCCACGCCCGGAAATGCTTTCACATAACCTTGTTTGTCTGCCGGGCCAAAATAACGCTGCAAGGCACGGACATCATCGGGAAAATTCAGCGAAACATCCCGCTCGTTACGGCGCAAGGCTGCTGCCGTCAATTGATCGGTGCCGGGTGCGCGCCCCAACCCGAGATCAACACGGTTTGGATAGATGGTAGCCAACGTGCCGTATTGTTCGGCAACCAACAACGGACTATGGTTAGGCAGCATGACACCGCCCGAACCAACGCGGATGGTTTCCGTATGCGCCAAAGTATGGCCAATCAACAATTGTGTGGCCGAACTGACCAAGCTGCCCGTATTATGGTGTTCGGCAATCCAATAACGCGCATAACCGAGTTTTTCGGCTTCCTTTGCCAGCTTAACCATAGATCCGATGGCTTCGGCATTAGTCTGCCCTGCACGCACCGGCACAAGGTTGAGCATGGAAACGGCTTTCATGATTTTTCCTTTTTTTGAATGGTGTGCATTTTTCATATAAAGGCCGTCTGAAAAGTATCAAGTGCTTTTGGCTGTTTTATTTTGTACGGAGGTGTATGTAAACAAAAATCCGCCCGGACAAACACTACCCGGGCGGAAATCAAATAAAAGGCAGATTATTCAAACATGCAAAATTTTTGTATCTTCTTCGGTTTCATCCAGTAATTTGTCTTCGGCTACACATAAAATTTCCAGTAAACCGCTACCGATGCGGCGGGCATAGTTGATATCGTTCATCAACGAGCTACTGCCCCAGCCATCAATCTGTTTGTCTCTCAACAACAATAAAACTTGGCTGCGGAAAGCGGTGTCAAGCATAACGGTATATTCTTCCAAGCGTGCGACACCGGCATACCAATCTTCGCTATACAAAGGTTGGGCGGCAGTCTGCCTAAATAAAACCAAAATATCAAACAAACGTTTGCGCAAGTCGAGGTAATGGGGATATAGGCTGTGATCGGGTTGTTGCAGATAATGGCGCATATTTTTCTGCAAATGCTTACTGTCCTTCACCGTTTCCACCATATGCAATGCAGCCAATTGCGCCTGCATCATCAAATGCTGCTGTTGTGCATCTTCAAAATCAGCACGGCTGGTAAAATCCAACAACTCACTGTATACAGGCTTAATGTGGCAACGGTAAAGCTGCTCGGCGTCGAGCTCCAACGGCGGTTCCGGAGGCGGCAGTTCTTGTTCCGCATATTCGTAAAGCTGCTTAGAGGAAACAAATAAAACATGGCAAATAACTTCCAAACAAAGCGCCCCGAAATGACGTAACTCCTGATGGACTGCCATCACAGCGGTATCGCTGGATTTAAGCATATTCTTGGAAAGGTAAAGCGCATGGCTCACCGGTTCTTTTTGGGGTTTACGGGCTTTACTTTCTATTTCACTGGCAATCAACACCTCTTCAGGCTTCTCAGGCAGCCAGCGCATCAGCATATCGGCCAAGCGGTTTTGCAGTTTCCAAAAAACCGCCAATCCCAACAGATTGAACAAGGTATGAAACAATGCCAGCTGTAGTAAATTGTTCAAACCGACCCATCCGGCCAACATTTTTACTCCGCCCGTAAGCGGAAGCCATAATAATAATGACAACACGGCTGTTACCACGTTAAACAGCAAATGTGCCAAAGCCAGCCGCTTACCGCTGCGCTGGCTGCCCAGCATACCGACTAAAGCAGTAGAAATGCTGCTGCCGACGTTTGAACCGACGGCAATGGCAAACCCTTGCTCCAAGCTGATTTGCCCTCCGGCCAATGCCGCCAGCGTAAGAATGAGGGTTGCATGTGTGGATTGGAGAATGATGGTAAGCAATAACCCGATGCCGCTAAATACGGCTACTTCGAGCGCACCGCCGGCGGCCAACATAGCAAAATCGACTTGGTCGCCAACATTTTGAAAACCGTTTTTAATCGCATCAATACCGATAAAAATCAGGGCAATACCAACCAAAACCCGCCCTATCGCCTTCATTTTTCCTTTGAAAAAACCGATCAGAATGCCGAACACCAGCATCGGCACGGCCACGGGACTGAGGCTGATACTCTGCCCGGCCAAAGCCAGCAGCCAAATACCGCTGGTCGCCCCCAAATTGGTACCGAGCAATACGGCTATGCCGCCTGCCAAACCGATCAGTCCCGTACTTAAAAAAGCAATGGTCAGCAGAGATACCAACGTGCTGGATTGCAGGATAAAAGTCGCACCCATGCCGAACAACATGCCCCGCACCGGGGTTGCCGTACTCTGCGCCATCAATCGTTCTAAGGTACCTCCTGCGGCATTACGCAAACCTTCTTCAATACACTGCATGCCAAATAAAAACAAAGCCAAGCCATAACAAAGTTGCAGCCACGCCGGACTTTTCCAAAAGCTGTAAGCCAAAGAGGTCAGTAATACTGCTATCAAAACGGAGCGAAAAGAGGAAAATTTCATTAGTATTTAATATGGTCGTTTGTCATATTCAAAGGCTTAATTTTTTGAGGAAATTTTATTTTATTGTAGTCTTTTTCAAAACAGTAATAAAGCTTGCATATATAGAAACTGCAAATATGGGAAAAGGCCGTCTGAAACTTTCAGACGGCCTTTCATGCTAAAAGCACTTAATTTACAACTGGCACCCGATGCAAAACCGAACGGCAAACAGCAGGAATAACGTTCTAGAAACGTCCTTCAAAAGCTTAGTTTTTACCGCAGCAGGCTTTGTACTTTTTGCCGCTGCCACACGGGCAAGCATCGTTACGTCCGATTTTTTCGCCTTCCCGACGCACGGTTTTAGGTTTGTTAATCACCGCCTGCCAATAACCGTAAATATCCAGCAAGGTATGCGGAACTTCACTTTCTAATGCCGTCAGCTCTTTATCACTGAGGGAAAGTACGGTGCGCCCTTCTTCGTCTTCATCGTAAAACCCGGCCAATGCCATCAACGGATAAAACAAGTCTTCAAATTCTTCATCATCAGCCTCGGCAAACCAGTCGGTAGGCACGACGTCAAGAGCATAGAGATAGGCATTACACCAGCTGAAAAAATCGCTGTTGCCCTGTTCATCATCATACAAACATAACTCCGGCAGTTTTTTCGCCGCCAGCTGCTGTTTCATATCGGCCGCCCAGCTCAAAACCAACTTTTCAACTTCGGCCTTCTCTGCCTCGTCAAACAACTCTTCATCACCCAGCACCTCGGGCAGCCATTCGGCCGTATTCAAAGCGTCCGGACCGGAAAGCAAAGCCATCATAAAGCCTTGTACTTCGTCGCAACGCATAGCATTGCCGTTTTCGGCCTTGCTATCCAAAAGCCCGGCCAAACGTTTCGCAGCCGCATCATCAAATGTTTGTAATTGCATTATTTTTCCTATTTTCAAATTGTCATCGGCACTATAAATACCGCTATTTCGCCATCACATCAAACAGCCTATAAACGCCGCCGCATCTGTTCGAACAAACATATAGTCGCCGCCATCGCCACATTGAGCGACTCGGTTGCTCCAGCCATCGGAATTTTTACCGTACCATCCGCCGAATCCAGCATAGAATCGCTTACTCCGCTGCCTTCGTTGCCGAACACCCACGCGCAAGGCATATGCTCGGGCATTTCGTACAAACTGTAATGACGCTTTTCGCTCAAAGCGGTCGCCCAAACCTTGCCCTTGTAAGCCTGACGCCATTGCAATAAATCGCCGCGGAAAAGCTTCAATAAAAAATGCGCTCCCATCCCGGCACGCAATACTTTCGGCGACCAAACATCGGCGCTGTCCTCGCTCAACACCACCTGCGAAACTCCTGATGCGGCAGCACTACGCAAAATCGTACCGACATTGCCCGGATCCTGTACCCGCTCCAACACTACGCAATCTCCGTTTTGCGGTAATGCCTCTTCAGCCGGAATGGCAATCAGGCTCATCACGTCTTCGCCTTCGGCCAGGCTGGTAATTTTTCCCAGAGCATCCTTGCTTACGCACACCACCTTTTCCGGCGGCAAAAGTACCAATAAGGATTGAACCTCTTCAAATTGTAATTTAGATTCGGGAACATACACCTGCAAAGGCTCAAAGCCGTTTTGCAGATAGGTTTGCAGTAAATGTATGCCTTCCAATACCGTTTGGGCCGTCTCCCGGCGTGCTTTGGCAGAACCAAGCAGTTTGGCCAAGCGCTTCAATTGTTCGTTTTGTGCGGAAGTAATCGTTTTCATAGGACCGGATTATATAGCCGATATGCTTTTTTTGATACAAGACGGCATCGTTTGGCAAACAGAGCCAGCGGTATAAAACCGGGGTTCGGCGTATAAAGCCGCCATATCGAAACATGAAAACAACAGGCCGTCTGAAAATTTCAGACGGCCTCGTAAAATAGCGGCTTTTAAGCTTTACTTATTTTGGATAAACACCGGCAATCAATCCCGAACCGTACGCCAAAAATGTGCCAGAGGACCATACCCGCTGCCGAGATGCCAATATTGGCCGACCTCTATCGCCCCATGCAGATAGCTTTTGGCTGAGGCTACGGCAAAATTCAAATTGCCCCTATGCGGATACAAAGCCGCAATTGCCGCCGACAGCGTGCAACCCGTACCGTGTGTATTTTGAGTCGGAACACGCGCATTCACAAAACATTGCGGCTGCGCCGATTGTTGTACCAACCAATCACGGGCCTCTTCTTGGCTTTGCCAGTGCCCGCCTTTGAGCAAAACGGCTTTTGCTCCCGAATCCAACAATTTTTCGCCTTGCACCAACATCTCTTTTTCATCCGTGGCAAGCGGATTACCCGTCAAAGCCGCCAACTCACTTAAATTCGGTGTCAGGACATCAGCCAAAGGAAGCAGCTCGCTGCACATTACTTCCACCGTATCTTCCAAGGCCAGCTTGTCGCCTGAGGTTGCCACCAATACAGGATCCAACACCACAAAAGGAACGGTATAGCGGCGTAACATATCTGCCACCACACGAATACTGGCGGCATCAGGCAGCATACCGATTTTCACCGCATCAATGCGTATATCGCTAAATACCGACTCGCACTGCTGCCCAATCATCTGCGGCGGTATCACATGCACACCCTGCACACCGCGCGTATTCTGAGCCGTTACCGCCGTAATTACGCTGGCTCCGTAAGCGCCTAACGCTCCGAAGGTTTTCAAATCCGCCTGAATGCCTGCCCCTCCGCCTGAATCAGATCCGGCTATAGTTAAAACGCGGGGAAAAGGTTTCTGCTGCATGAGTTCTCCTATAATTGGGTATTGTTATCGTGAGAATATTGCATAGAGGCTTCTCGCACATTCAAACGATACATATTTAAGTTTATGTAATCATCGGCCGGAAAGCTTCCATATAAATATTTCTGCCTTCATTATACAGAAAGCCGCCTATATCCTTACCTAAAGGCATCAAAGCAGCTCATTTTCTTGAATTGGCTCTAAAATAAAGCTTTTTTAGTGGTTACTGTTTATAGATTGGCTTATTCTGCAAAAAAGCCGTCTGAAAAATTATTCAGACGGCTTTTTTCAGCAAAACATACCGCTACAATACGGTTACGCAACAGGTTTATCTGCCAGATAACCGTCGCTCATCAGCATTACCCGATCGAAACGGGCAGCCAGTTCGTCATCGTGTGTTACCACTACCAAAGCAGTACCCAGCTCGTTTTTCAAATCCAGCATCATATCCAAAATATTTTGGGCATTTTTACGGTCAAGATTACCGGTCGGTTCATCAGCCAACAAACATTTCGGACGGGTAACCAATGCGCGGGCGATCGCCGCACGTTGGCGCTCCCCCCCCGACAGCTCGCTCGGGCGGTGCAGCATACGCTGTTTTAGCCCGACCTTTTCCAGCATAGCCGCAGCTTGGCTTTCGGCTTCCACCTTAGGCTTTTTACCGATCAAAAGCGGCATCATCACGTTTTCCAAAGCCGAAAACTCCGGTAACAGGTGGTGAAACTGGTAAACAAAGCCCAAGTATTGATTGCGCAAGTCGCCCAACGTCTTCTGGCTCATATTACTCAAATCATGACCCATCAGATTGACGCTGCCCGAACTGGGCATATCCAAACCGCCCAAAATATGCAGCAAAGTTGATTTACCGCTACCCGAAGCACCGATAATACTCACACTCTGACCCGCCGCCACTTGGAAATCAAGGTTTTGCAACACGTTTACATTTAACTCGCCATCACGATAGCTTTTGCTGACACGGTTGCACGACAAAACTACATTACTCATAACGCAAAGCCTCCGCAGGTTGGGTTTTCGCCGCCCGCCAGCTCGGGTAAAGGGTGGCTAAAAATGCCAACAACAGCGAAATACAAGCAATCACCACCACATCACGCGGATTTACGTCACTGGGTAGATAATCGATAAAATAAATTTGTGAATTGATCAGATGAACACCGAAAAGGTTTTCAAAGAAAGCCACGATTCGGCCTACGCTCAAGCCCAACAATACTCCCAACACCACGCCTATCAAAGTACCAAAAAAGCCTGCAAACGCACCTTGTACCATAAAAATCTTCATCACGCCGCCGGGCGACAGACCCAAGGTACGCAAAATCGCAATATCGGCTTGTTTTTCGGTAACCGCCATCACCAAAGACGAAACTAAATTAAAAGCCGCCACCGCGATAATCAGCGTAAGAATGATAAACATCATACGTTTTTCCAATTCTACCGCCTCAAAATAACTGCGGTTGGAAAAAGTCCAATCGCGCACCCATACTTTGTCCTGCTCTGCTTTCGGAATCAGATTGGCGGTGAACGACGGGGCATTTTGCGGATCGGCCAACTTCAAGCGCAAACCGCCTACGCCGTCGCCCATGCGGTAGAGTACCTGCGCATCCTGCAAATGCGTCATCGCCAGCGAGTTATCGACCTCATACACCCCCGTCTTCACAATACCGACTACATTAAATTGTTTCAAACGAGGTACCACGCCGGCTGGCGTAACATTGCCTTCAGGCGTAATCACGGTTACTTTACCGCCGGCTTCTGCCCCCAAGGCTTCCGCCAAACCTTGGCCGAGAATAATATCGAACTCACCCGCTTTCAAATCTTTAAAGCTGCCTTGTGGCATATTTTGGCCGTAATCCACCACTGCCTGTTCTTCATCAGGAAGAATACCGCGCAACTGTACACCGCGCACTTCACCGGCGTTAGCCAGCAAAGCCTGGTCGGCGACATAAGGCGCCGTTGCCAATACTTCTTTTTTACCGGCTATATATTTGCGCAAATCCTGCCATGATTCTCCGGCAGAAGAATCGTAATAACCGATTTCCGCATGCGGCGCCACATTCAGCAACTGCCCGCGGATTTCCTTCTGAAAACCGTTCATCACCGACAGCACCACAATCAGCGCCATAACGCCCAAAGCGATACCGGCAATCGAAATCATTGTAATGAACGACATAAAGCCGTTGCGCTTTTTTGCCCGCAGATAGCGCAGGCCGATCCAGGTTTCTAAAGAAGCCATCTGTGCGGCAACCCTTTTTTAGTCAAGATAATCCGGCATTGTACCGTAAAACAGGTTAAATCTGTTTAGCGTATGGTAAGAAGCTCCCTGCGCCGTACAATTGTTTAATTATTTTTTAAAACCCTATTTATCCAAGGCAATCCCATAAAATATGCCGTCTGAAAAAATTTCAGACGGCATATTCAAACAAATCCAAAATACAAAACAGCAGAATCCGCACCTTATGCGTTCTCCGCAAACCAAAAGAATTAGTTTGGCTTGAAACTCCTAAATAAATACTACCGACAGCGTGCCTACGGTTTTAAACATTCCCCATCGGCAGATTAAGACAATGGCGGCCCAAACAGAGCCGCCGTAAAATTTATTCTAAATTTAAATACATTAATCCGATATCACAAAACCAAATTAATTTTTAGTATGGCAACAGCTTTCAGTATGGTCATGATCTTCGCCGCATTCTGCCAACGCCTCTTGCCATGCTTCGTCATCGCCGTCAAACTCCATTACTTCGGCATACTCGCCGCTTTCGAGCAACGCTACCATTTCTTCCAGAGAATGTGCGCCCTCCACCCAATCGCAAGGAATATCAGGCGGAGTGTCCGGAGCCAAAACGGCTGCCAGCCCTTCATGCCATGCCACCCAATAGCCGTTTTCCGTTTGCACGAATACCGATTCGGGATGAATGATTTCACCTTCCGTACCAGCCAACATACGTTCGGCAATCTCTTTTTGGAAAGGTAAGATTTGCATTAAATACTCCTAAAAATCGTTTGGCGGGGCATTATATAGCCAAGCCGAATATTGTTTTAAATGTTTTACCAATTACAACAAATATATCTGTTATGCCGCTTCCGCCTTAGGTTTCCGTTTGCGCGGCTTGCGGCGGCGTTTTTTCTTTACGGCAACCTCTCCGCCATCATCCCATGAAGCGCTCTCGCTACGCATACTGCTTTGCGCCATTTCATTACGCAAAACCTCATCGGCATGTTGGAAAGCCGTCCACCATTGGGCCAACGCCTCATCTACTTCACCCATTTGCGCGCGCAATATTAAAAAATCGTAAGCTGCACGGAAGCGCTGCTGCGCCAATAACCGGTGTGGCCGTGCACCTTTGCAGTATTCAAACTGAGGCTGCAATACCCAAATTTCGCGCATAGTCGCAGCAAAACGCTGGGGTACGCCCCAACCCTTTTCCATTTCATCTCGAAAATCGGCAATCGCCGAATTCATGGCGCCTGCCGGTTTCTGCCCCTGCATCAAATATTGTCGCCAACGCCCGTTCAGCTGCGGCCATAATACCGCTGCCAATACAAACCCCACCGATACCGACTTATCGGCACGCAGGCGTGCATCCGTATTATGAAGGGCCAAAGTAACAATGTTTTGACCGTTCTCCTGCGCACTTTGGCACAAGGCATTCAGCAACGGGTGAATATTCGCATCCACCCCCAATATTTTCAGCTGTTGCAAGCATTGGAGAGCATGCCCCGAAAACAGCAGTTTCATAATTTCGTCAAACAACCGGGCCACCGGTTCTTGCTTCAGGCGGCCTGCCTCATGCGGGATAGGCTCAGCCGTAGGCGCATCAACCTCGAAGCCCAATTTGCCCGAAAGGCGTACTGCGCGCAAAACCCGAACCGGATCTTCCTGATAGCGCGCCGCCGGATTTCCTATCATCACCAATTTACGCGCACGCACCGCCTCCACCCCACAGTGGAAATCTAATAACTGCTGGCGAATAGGGTCGTAATACAAGGCATTGCAAGTAAAATCCCGACGCATGGCATCCTCTTCAATACTGCCGTAAGTATTGTCTTTCATGATGCGGCCGTGCTCGTTTTGCTGAACCTTACTACCACCGCGGAAAGTCGTTACTTCAATCGTTTCCGGCCCCACCATCACATGCACGATTTGAAAACGGCGTCCGATAATGCGGCTACGGCGAAACACCTTGCGTACCTGCTCAGGAGTCGCATCGGTAGCCACATCAAAATCTTTCGGATCGATCCCCAGCAGCAGGTCGCGCACTGCTCCGCCCACCACATAAGCCTGGAATCCTTCCTGATGCAGTCTTTTCACCACCTTTTCAGCGGCAAAGCTAATCATATCGGCACGAATGCCGTGCTCCGCAAATTCCAACACCTGCTTTTGCACACGCCCGCGCCCGCCGGGCAGCACTTTGTGCAGCCATTTTTTCAACATAAACTTGTCCACCATACGGGAAAAAAGGCCGTCTGAAACGCAGCGGTTTGCCAAACGAAACCTTTGCAGGGATATCTTTATTTAAAATATTCCTGCAAAGGTTTCAGACGGCCTTAAATTTCAAAACGATAATTATACCTTAAAGACTGCCTCGAAAAAAATTTATCGGCTATAATAAGCGCCACCCGAGCCAAGCCCCGAATACTGAAGCATACGGTTAGGGACAGCCGATTTTTATCAGGAGCACACAGCATGTACAACTACAAATCCGAAGCTACCCAATTTATCGAAGAATACCTGGATAAAAACCCGCAAGAAGCCGAACAACGCCTGAAAAACCGCGCCTTATTGTGGGATGTCGAACTCAACCCCGAAGAACAGGCCGACTTTGCAGCAGCCGCTCTGCCAAAAAAACCTTATGCCTACCAACCCGACTGATTATTTCAGACGGCCTCAGTCATGACCATAAACACCGGCAATATCCACCCCGGCCTTATTGATTATCTTCGCCGCATCAGCGAACCCGAGCATCCCGCCCTTACCGAGTTGCGTAGCCAAACCGCACAGCACCGCTTGGGCAATATGGCGATTGCCCCCGAACAGGCCTCTCTGCTCGCATGGCTTGCACGCTTGATGTGCGCCGAACGATATCTCGAAATCGGCGTATTCACCGGATACAGCAGTACCGCCATGGCCTTGGCTCTGCCGCCCCACGGTAAAATTACCGCATGCGATATCAACGTCAGCTTTACCGATATCGCCCGCCAAAGTTGGGAACGTGCCGGCGTGGCTGATAAAATCACGCTCCATCTCCAACCGGCCTTACTCACTTTAGAAGAGCTGCTGGACGATGGCGAAGCAGAAAGCTATGACATCGCCTTTATTGATGCGGACAAACCGCCCACCCCGCAATATTACGAATATTGCCTGCGATTGGTACGCAAAGGCGGCCTGATAGCTATCGACAATGTATTGCTAAACGGTCGGGTTATAAATCCGCCGGCGGCAGACAACCCGCCCAGTCTGAAAATTCTGCAAGATTTCAACGAATCCTTACCGCACGATACCCGTATCATTCCGATCACCCTGCCCGTGGGCGATGGTCTAACCCTGTTGCTCAAAAAATAAACCCGCAGGAAAACATTATGAAAAAAACCTGTCTTGTCAGTCTTTCCAGTATTTTTCTAAGTGCATGCGCCGTTACGGCACAACCTTCGGCAGTCGCTCCGGATACCGGCAATCCGCCGCCTTACATACGCGAAACCAAACCGGTACCCTATCCCACCGTTGATACGCAATCCGAAATCGAACGCTTGGGCATACACGTCGCACGCATGCAACAACAAATCGAAAGCTTGCAGCAGCGCATTCAACAACTCGAACGCGCTTCATCAGTACCCGCCCGTACCGCTCGCCCCGCAGCGCGAAAAGATAACCGGAGCAATACCAGCTCCGTACCCGCCCGAACAAACAATACCCGTGACCAAGACCGCTATCTGCAAGCCCGCCAACAATACAACCAGGGGCGCTACACTGCCGCCGTAAACCTGCTCAATGATGCGGAAGGCGGGGGCAACGGCAGCGAAACAGACCGTCTCAGTATGTTTCTTCTGATGCAGAGCCATTACCGCTTATCAAACTGCGAATCCGTGATCAATATCGGCAACCGCTACGCCAACCGTTTCCGCAGCAGCCCAGATGCTCCCGATGCGCTCTATAACGTAGGCTTGTGCCAACAGCGGATGCAGCAGCGGGATATCGCACGCGATACCTTACGCAAACTTATCCAAACCTAT
Organism: Neisseria arctica; assembly: GCF_022870905.1. Lineage (NCBI taxonomy): Bacteria > Pseudomonadati > Pseudomonadota > Betaproteobacteria > Neisseriales > Neisseriaceae > Neisseria > Neisseria arctica. The sequence continues at coordinate 794,632 of NZ_CP091510.1, read as the reverse complement.
CCTGACAGTGCCGCCGCCAAGCGTGCGGCCGTCCAACTCAACCAACGTTGAAAACACCGCCCTTCTTAAAGCGCGTTTGATATTTATATTTAAAGGAACACACCATGGTTCAAGTCGGTATTATTATGGGTAGCAACAGCGATTGGCCGGTAATGCAACATGCCGCCCAATTCCTACAGCAATTCGGCGTATCCTTTGAGGCCCGTGTGGTTTCCGCACACCGCACACCCGATTTAATGTTCGAATACGCAGAAACTGCCCGTGAGCGCGGGATTAAAGCCATCATTGCAGGAGCAGGCGGCGCAGCCCATCTGCCCGGCATGGTCGCTGCCAAAACCATCGTGCCCGTTTTGGGCGTACCCGTACCGAGCAAATATCTGCGCGGCGAAGACTCCCTGCTATCCATCGTACAAATGCCAAAGGGCGTACCGGTTGCCACCTTTGCCATTGGCGAAGCAGGCGCGGCCAACGCGGCTTTATTCGCCGTTTCCCTTTTGGCTAACGAAGATGCCGAACTGGCAGAAAAACTGGCAAAATTCCGCACCGCTCAAGAACAAGCCGTTTTGAATATGGAATTACCCGAAACGGTGTAAACCCATAACTGATAAAAAATTGCGGGCATCTCGGCCTGCACTGTTTTGATAGACAGTTAAACCGGTCTTGCCTAATACTAATGCCGTCTGAAATTTCAGACGGCATTTTTTAAGAGGATTTATAGTGATAATGCAAACAGCACAAAATATTACCCATTGAATGTTAACGGCTTAATGCCTGCTGCCAACTCCCCTGCATCGGCCGGACTTTTAAAGATGCTTCAAAATCTTCTAACATTGCCAGCTCAAAACGGCTAAAACCTGCACGCTCTCTTGCTTCCAAATTCACATAACCGCGGAAAACAAACAAATCATACCTACTCAACAAACGCCTGAACAAAGCCACCGGTTCCAAGCCCCGCTTCCGGCAAAGGTACTGATACCAATAATTGCCGATCTGTACATGGCCGACTTCATCACGATAAATAATATCCAAAACCGCACACGTTTCATCATCACCGCGCTGGGCAACTTTGGCCCGTATTCCCGGTGTAACATCCAATCCGCGCGCTTCCAACACACGCGGCACTAACGCCATACGCAACAAAGGATCAAAAGCGGTTTTATAAGCCATGTCCCATAAATGATTATGCGCTTCGAAATCACCGTAGTCATAACCCAGATCATTCAAGCGCCCGCGCATCAGGCTGAAATGGTAAGCTTCCTCTTTGGCTACCCGCAGCCAGTCGTCGGCAAAAGCTTCCGGTAACAGGCGGAAACGATAAGCCGCATCCAAAGCCAAGTTAATGGCGTTGAACTCTATATGGCAGATGGCATGCAGCATGGCCGCATATCCCTCTTTCGTGCTCATTTTACGCTGCCGAACTTGTGCCGGAGGCACCAATAAAGGGCGCCGCGGCCGACCGGCAAAACGGAAATCAGCCACTGCCCCGGCAGCCAAACACCCCAACCGCCCAGCTTGCCGGGCTTGGTAAATCTCATTTGTCAAACGACATTTTTCAACAGCGTCTTCTGCTAAAAGCACCGCTTCCAAAAACGGATAAATAGAATCCATGTTTCGTACAAAATACTCTTCTTACAAATAATCTACCATTATAGCGCAAGCCCGAAAATCATTTAAAAATCACAATGAATTTTGAATTTACATTTTTTTGCCCGCTGCTTTACCATACCAACGGCATTTAAATAAACGTAAACAGCCGCTTTCAGGCAAAAATAAAATCCTCTTGAACTCAACCGATTGTGTTAAGGTTTAGCCGTTTACACAATTTATCCTGCCGCATAACCACTATCTGAAACAACTGCCGCCCGTATCCGGCTACTGGAAATTTTCCGACAACACGCCATAATGGCAACACACATGTTGTCCCATCCAAAAAGGAGCATTATGAAACAACAACGCATCATCCGAACCTTTACCGCATTGGCGCTTACCGGTGTCATCAGCTTTGCACAAGCAGGCGCTATTGATGCGCTGAAAAAATTTAATGCCGATACGGACGGCATCAGCGGAAACTTCAGCCAAACCGTGAAAAGCAAAAAGCGCACCCAAACCACGCAAGGCTCCTTTCAAATCCTCCGCCCCGGCCTGTTCAAATGGGAATACACACGCCCCTACAAACAAACCATCGTTGGCGACGGCAAAACCATTTGGCTTTACGATGTTGACTTGGCACAAGTAACCAAATCATCGCAAAACCAAACCATCGGCGACAGTCCCGCCGCCATCCTTTCAAATAAAACCGCGCTTGAAAGCAGCTACAACCTGAAAGAAGACGGCAGCAGCAACGGTATCGATTATGTATTGGCACAGCCTAAACGCAACAACGCCGGCTACCAATATATCCGAATCGGCTTCAAGGGAGACAATCTGGCCGCCATGCAGTTGAAAGACAGCTTCGGCAACGAAACCAGCATTAGCTTCAGCAACCTCAATACCAAGCCGAACCTTTCACGCAATACTTTCAAATTCACACCGCCCAAAGGTGTAGACGTATTGAGCAATTAATATCCGCTGCATACAAAAAAGGCCGTCTGAAATTTTCAGACGGCCTTTTTCAATGGCAAAACTATCTAAGAAATAAAGCCAAGCAAATCCACTCCACCTCTTCATATAACCAAAGCGCATTTTATTACAACCAAGCATTCTTTCCCTTTTTCAGACGGCCTGTTTAAAGTAGAGCCTAACCTATTCAAGACATCGCCCGAAAAGGAATCATTATGCCCATTCAAAATCGACACCTCGATTGGCTTGAAGCAGAATCCATTTACATTATCCGCGAAGTGATCGCCGAATCGAAAAATCCCGCCCTATTATTTTCCGGCGGAAAAGATTCGGTTGTTTTGCTTTCGCTGGCAGTCAAAGCCTTCCGCATTCCCGGCCGCCCGCTCAATCTGCCTTTCAAACTACTGCACGTCGATACCGGACACAACTACCCCGAAGTCATCCGCTTTCGGGATGAAACCGTCGCCCGCACCGGCGTAAAACTTGTTGTCGGCCATGTAGAAGACTCTATCAAAAAAGGAACAGTGGTTTTGCGCAGGGAAACCGATTCTCGTAATGCCGCGCAAGCCGTTACGCTATTGGAAACAATCGAAGAACACGGCTTCGACGCTCTAATGGGAGGCGCGCGCCGCGACGAAGAAAAAGCACGTGCTAAAGAGCGGATTTTCTCTTTCCGCGATGAGTTCGGCCAGTGGGATCCGAAAAACCAACGCCCCGAGCTGTGGAGCTTGTATAACACCCGTTTGTTTGCCGGTGAGAATATGCGCGTTTTCCCGATATCCAACTGGACAGAATTGGATATCTGGCAATATATCGAACGTGAAAACCTCGCACTACCGCCGATTTATTACGCGCACCAACGCGAAGTAGTCGAACGCAACGGTTTGCTAGTTCCCGTTACCCCGCTTACCCCCAAACGTGATGGAGAAACCGCTTCGGTAAGAAGTGTCCGCTTCCGTACTGTCGGTGATATTTCATGTACCTGTCCCGTTGCCAGCACTGCCGCCACGCCGTCTGAAATTATTGCCGAAACCGCCGCCGCCACCATTTCCGAACGCAGCGCCACCCGTATGGACGACCGCACATCAGAAGCTGCAATGGAAGAACGCAAGAAAGCCGGTTATTTCTAACCACCTAAAATCAGCAGCGGTATCCTAAAAATCTTTGCGGGTACCGCTTTATATACAGCTATTGTTCATAAGAATGACCTTGCGCCTTTGTGACACACAATACTTTTGTGAAAGGGCCGTCTGAAATTTTCAGACGGCCCTTAAATATCTCTAATCTGCCCTTTATCGTTTACACCTAAGCCCCTTATCCAAAAGGTACAAACCCAACGCTGCCTCCGCACCGCTCCGCCATTCTTCATCCGACTGCCCCGCAAGGGCATAACGGCATGCATCGTAAAGTTTATGCCTCTGCTCAGGCTGCCATGCGGCGGCAGTTTGTAAAACGTCAGGCAATTTGTCTAACAAGGGAGCAGCCAAACTACCGCCTCCCGCTGCCCATGCCGCGACTTTTTCTAATATGTTTTCCGCCCTTATACCTGCCGTTTCAATCGACAACAATGATTCACTATTAGCGGTATAAGCGCATACCATCAACCACTGCCAAGATTCAGACGGCGATAAAACCCGGCCTTGCAACACACGCATCAACTCCTGTTGCAGCACCTGCTTTTCTTGCACAGATAACCATGCCAAAGAAGGAAGTAGTTGTTCAAATATCGCCAAGCGTACCTGGCCGTGCAGTTGGTTTTGCCGCAAACGCCGATACCACGCGGCACGTACCGGATAATGCCGCTCCCAAAGAGATAATGTTTCATCGGCTATGCCGTCAGGCAGCCATAAAACGGCAAATGCCACCAACAATCGCTCGGCATCACCTGCCGCGCTTTGCCAACGCTCCGCTCCCAGGAAATCCGCCCAGCACTGCTGCCGCATATCGTAATCCGCATCAGCCGCACGCACTGCCTGCAAAAGATAGTGCCTTTCACGAGAACCAGCCTGCTCAGAATAAGCGGCAGGTGCAAAGCCGGAAATACCGCTTTCCACATCAAACACAACCACCGCCGCATTTTCCTCCGCCCTTCTGATAGCGTTTTCCCAACGACGCGCACGGTATTCGCTGATGCGGCGGATGCGTTCGACTACATCGGGATGCGTCGCCAACCAATCCGCCCAAAATCTGCGCCTGCCGTCAATGCTGCAAAACATAAAATGAGCATATTCCGCTGCATGAACAGCATGGAAACGAGTATCTTCTGCCGTTGCCGCTTTATACAGAGCCGAGGCCAAGCCTTCTGTTTGCCGCGTAAACTGCACTGCCGACGCATCGGCCAAAAACTCGCGCTGTCTGCTGATAGCCACCTGAATCAAGCCCGCCAGCCATGAGCCGAACCAACCTAAAATCTGCAAAGGAATACCCAAAACGGCTGTCGGCAGAAACTGTGCATCATCCTGCTTTTTATTCAAAACCGAATTTGCCGAATCCCAGAAACTTTCCTGCGTATCACCAAAAGTCAGCAATCGTCCCGCTACGCTGATCGCCTGCAAACCGAACAACCAACCCGAAAGCTGCATATTGCTACGCATATCGCCGTTTACAATATGACTAAACTCATGCGCTACCAAGGCCTGCAATTCATTACGGTTCAGCATGCGCACTGCACCGTAAGTAATACCGATTACCGCATCGGCAGGCGTCATACCGGCGGCAAAGGCATTAATACTTTTCTCCGGCAGAATATACACCGCGGGAACGGGCATTGATGAAGCCACCGCCATTTCCTCCACCACATTCAACAAACGCTGCCCACCCAAATCCGCTTCGTGCCTGCGTAATCTCTGTCCGCCCAAAGCTTCGGCCACCACCTTGCCGCCTTTGGCAAGACGGCGCATCCGGAACCAACTGCAACCGGCCACTACTACTCCGGTGAGTAGAAAAGACAAAATAAAAACGGTTTCATAACGGCTTCGGCTATTATCGGCAGAAATACTGATACCTATAGAGCTGACCCAAGCCGTCAATACCGCCGCCAACACCGATACGGCAACCACCGACAACATATAAAACAGCAAAAGCACACCACTTAAGCGGCGTGCTTTTTGCTGATGCTCGAGAAAGCGCATACTTTACCCGTTTAAATCCAAATGTACTTTAGGCGCATGCCGAATAGCCGCATAATCATCAAAATGCAGCAAGGGAGCGTTTTTCTTGTGGCCGAAGAAATCAGCCAGCAAAGAAGCCGGAAACGTTTCGCGGGTATTGTTGTACGACATCACCGAATCATTGTAGGCCTGCCGCGCGAACGCCACACGGTTTTCCGTGCTCGATAATTCTTCGGTTAGAGCCTGTATCGTTTCATTGCCTTTTAATTCAGGATAAGCCTCAACCGCCACATTCAATCCGCGCAAAGCCGAGGTCAGCGCATTTTCGCTTTGCGCCAATGCCGCCGTTTCACCGCTACCCATAGAAGACTGCAATACGGCAGCCGCCTGATTGCGCGCAGTCATCACCGCTTCAAGCGTTTGCCGCTCGTGTTTTAACGCCGCTGCGGCTGCCTCTACCAAATTAGGCACCAAATCATGACGCCGCTTCAGCTGAACCTGAATTTGCGCCAACGCATTGCGGTATTCATTACGCGCGCGCACCAAGCGGTTGTAAATCATTACCGGCAGCACGATAAAAACTGCAGCCAGAAATAGTGTTAAGACGATACCCATTGTCAGCTCCCTCCCTTTTTTATTTTCGCTTTTGAAAGGCCGTCTGAAAACCATACAACCTTTACCAATCATCTAATCACGACTACTGATTTTATCGGAAACAGCCACTTCATGCGGATTGATACGGGCGTTATCCTCCTGCCCTAAGCCCAACAATTTGCGAAGACGGGTCATATAAGCATTCACGTCCAAGCCTCGCCCGAAACGCTGGGCTTCCCATACCGTTTCGGCCAAAGCCTCCATCATGCCGTGCTCAGCCGCCACCCAATCATCATTGAATTTCGCACACAAGCGACGGTGGATTTCGCGGATGCCCGGCGGCTGGTCGATTCCCGCCTGCTCCTGCACGGATAAATGCAGCGACATATGTAAAAAGGGATTGGTTTCACCTTTTTCGGGTGTCCACACCGTTTCCAGATAATCCTCGATATTCTCTAAAAAATGATGATATTCGGGATGCGCTTCGATAATACGCAAAGCCTTCTGCTGCAAGGCGTCCAATTCCAAAGGCAAAAAACGCTTCTGCCACACATCCGCAAAAAAGCGGCGCACGTCTTGCGTGTTTACGTCATACATAATCATCAATCCTTACAAATATTTTGACATTATAACCGAAATACTGTGCCTTCTTACCCTCCGCCGTACGCCCTCCGGTAGCGTTTTTGCCGCAAAGCGCGTATAATCGGCGATTCCTATCTGGGGGCGATCTTGGTTTCGACGGGGGTTGCGAAGCAGATGCGGGCATACCGGGGTCTCAGATTCCCGTAAAACACTGAAATTAAATAGTCGCAAACGACGAAACTTACGCACTGGCCGCTTAAGGCCTGCCGTTGCAACAGTTGGCCGATGGGCTGTGTAGGGTAAAACCTACGGCAACGTCATTTACATTGGCTGGTTTTCTGTCGGGTTACTTGGCAGGAAATAAGATTTAAGGTAACTGGTTTCCAAACAGCCTGTCGGTCGGCGGAATGGAAACAAGATTCAAATAGATTCGACTAAGTATGTAGAACGCTTTGTAGAGGGCTTTCGGACGGGGGTTCAATTCCCCCCGCCTCCACCAGTTACAAAGAAAAGACCTTGATTTCTTCAAGGTCTTTTTTTATTGTCTTCTTCTTTTCCATATAAATATCAAGGTCGCCGCCTGTTTAAAAATTTGCAAATCCGATAAAGTCTACGCCACCAGCAGTTACACCGAAACCAACGCACAGCTTCCCTAATTTTTCAGATGGCCTAAATATCGCCAAATCCTGTCTAAAAACACATTTATGCATTAAAAATAAAAATATATCTTTCAGCATGCCGTCTGAAAAGGAAAACGGAATATGAGCAGAATCTACGAATCAGATATCTAACAAATAGCTGTTGAGATGTTGCAGTCCCTAGGCGATGAATATCATCACGTCTCAGCCGCTTGAGCCAAGCGGCAGCCTTTCAATGCGCGTATTCGCAAGCTTTGCTCAACCGGTGTTGTAATAGGCTGTAGCGGCGATTAATCCAGATTTAACCGATAAACAGGTTGCGCAGGTAATACGCGAGGCGGAAAGCGTTTACGCTCAGGGTTTAACGGCAGGCAATTAGGCTTTCCACAGGATGCTGACCGAGGGCGTGAAGCTGGAGAGCTACGAAAACGGCCATACGCAAGGCAAGCTGGCTTGGCTGGTCTATTGGGATTATCCGCTAGACAACCTGTTTGCGGGTGATAAATCAACTCACCATCAAAAACCAACGCACAGAGCGCAGGCCTGATGTGGTTTTATTTGTAAACGGTTTGCCGCTGGTGGTGCTGGATGCTGAAAAATGCGGCGGATGCCCAAGCGGCCGTAAGAGGGGCGTTTAATCAGATTCAAACTTATCAGGCAAGCTGCCCGAACTGTTTGTTTGCAATACGTTCAATGTTGTTTCAGACGGCCTAGAAGCAAGAGCAGGTAAGACTCCAGCGGATCTCAGTCGCTATATGACATGGAAAACACACTCGAGCGAAAGTGAGGCACACTACAACGAGTCCGAATTGGAGGTATTGATGCAAAAGCTGCTCAGTTGGGTAACGCTGCTGGATATGGCGCACAGTTTTATTGTGTTTGAAGAGATCAAACACAAAGGGAACAGTGGCATAATTACAGTGAAAAAAAAATCAAAAAATAGCGGCTTATTATCAGTATTATATGGTGATTGTGCTGTAATTGGTTTGAACATCAAGTAAATGTTTAAATTCTTTCCTTCTATCTCCGCTTATCATCGCACAAAAAATAAAGAGTACCTGTAATCAGGTACTCTTCATCTTAAGAGCAGATATGAAATATTGGTCAGCTTCTAGCGATAACGGTACGCAAGCTTTCTTTGATTCGGCATCACTATCATACTGCCGGCCTTTGGAACGAGACAAGATAACATCGACTTATCTGCCAAAGACTATTTCACTACCAGCCTGACAACCATAGAAAGTTTGTTATTACATAGCACCGTAATTCGGGCCGCTTCCACCTTCAGGACAAACCCAAGTGATGTTTTGGGTCGGGTCTTTAATATCACAGGTTTTGCAATGTACGCAGTTTTGCGCGTTAATCTGCAAAGCCAGTTTGCCTTCTGCCTCTACGATTTCATATACCGCAGCCGGGCAATATCTTGTTTCCGGAGAAGCATAATCGGCTTTGTTCACATCCAACGCTAATTGGAAATTGGCCAATTTCAAATGTACCGGCTGGTTTTCTTCATGACTGAGGTTTGCCAAAAATACGCTGCTGAGGCGGTCGAAAGTCAGCACATTATCCGGCTTCGGATAATCAATCGGATGGCAAGCAGCGGCTTTACGTAAGCTGCTGTGATCGCTACCATGGTGAGGAAGTGTCCACGGCGCCTTGCCTTTGAAAACGTATTGCTCGAGAGCCGTGTAAATCATGGCGGGCCAAAGTCCGTATCTGAATGAGGGGCGGATATTGCGTACCTCGTAAAGCTCACGGTAAAGCCAGCTTTGTTTGAACAATTCGTTCAAGCCCGAAGCCTCCTTACCGCTTTCTATTTCAACGCTCTCGCCTAATACGCCAAATACGGCCTCTGCCGCCAGCATTCCGGATTTCATGGCGGTATGAATGCCTTTAATCCTCGGTACATTCAAAAAGCCTGCACAATCGCCCGCCAATACGCCACCTTTAAAACTGAGTTTGGGCAAACTCTGCAAGCCTCCTTCGCTTAAGGCTCGAGCTCCGTAAGCAATGCGGCGCCCGCCTTCGAAGGTTTTGCGTATTTCAGGGTGTGTTTTAAAACGTTGTAATTCTTCAAACGGCGATAAATAGGGATTTTGATAATCCAAGCCAACTACAAATCCTACGGCTACCTGGTTATTATCCAAATGATAAATAAACGAACCGCCATAGGTTTGGTTGTCCAAAGGCCATCCTATCGTATGGATAACCAAACCCGGCTTGCATTGTGCTTCGGGGACTTCCCAGATTTCTTTAATACCGATACCGTAAGTTTGCGGCTGGCTGTCTCGATCCAAGGCAAAACGCTTAATCACCTGCTTGGTTAACGAACCACGGCAACCTTCGCTGAAAATAGTTTGCTGCGCCCATAATTCCATACCGGGCTGGTAATTTGCCGTGGGTTGACCGTCTTTACCGATACCCATATCACCGGTCGCAATACCTTTTACAGAACCGTCTTCGTGATAAAGTATTTCCGAAGCGGCAAACCCGGGATAAATTTCCACGCCCAAACTCTCGGCTTGTTCGGCCAGCCAGCGTGTTAACTGCCCTAAGCTGATGATGTAGTTGCCATGGTTTTGAAAACTGGGCGGGGTAATTAATTTATGTGCTTTTTGGGCTGTGAGAAATAATACCTTGTCTTCGGTAACGCTACGGGTAAGCGGCGCGCCCTGCTCTTTCCAATCCGGCAGTAGCTCGGTAAGGCTTTTCGGATCAATTACGGCACCGGATAAAATATGCGCACCAACTTCGGAGCCTTTTTCTACAACGCAAACACTGATCTCACGGCCTGCTTTTTCAGCCAACTGTTTGAGCTTGATGGCTGCACTTAAGCCTGAAGGCCCTGCCCCGACAATTACAACATCATATTGCATGCTGTCACGTTGGATTGTTTCGGTCATTGGTTAGATTCCTGAATTTTAATATTTGTTTTGCCGCTGCCTATTTGTGAAACTCTGGCAATAAGTTTAATATCAGATAATATATTTTACGCGATCATGAATAAAGTAAAGCCGTCTGAAAAATATAGCAAGATAGCGGCATGGTCAATAAACGGTTTTTAAGCTCTACTTTTTATCCGCAAGCCACATCAAGCTTAGCAGTATCTTTTCTTTTGTAGTGAACGAAAGCATAACGGATGTTTTTACTGCTTTGATATACCTCTCGGGAAACTTCTTCCCATTCTTTACGGGAAATTTCCGGAAAAAACGCATCGCCCTGCACATCCAAATCCACTTCGGTAATTCTTAAATCGGTTGCAAACGGCAGGCTCTGGCGATAAATCTGCTCCCCCCCCATCACAATGATTTCTTCAGCATGCAAACATTTTTCAAAAGCCTCCCGAAGGCTAGCTGCAATTTCCGCCTCTTCAGCAATATAACCTGCCTGCCTGCTGATAACAATATTACGCCTACCCGGCAATGGCTTTTTAGGCAGCGATTCCCATGTTTTCCTACCCATAACAACCGGTTTGCCGAGAGTATATTGTTTGAAAAAAGCAAAGTCTTCGGGCAAATGCCACGGCATACTGTTATTAATACCGATACAGCGGTGCGCCGCATAAGCGGCAATCAAAGTAATTTTAGGCATATTATTTGTTTCTCTAATCTTTTCAGACGGCATCTTAATCCGACTGTATTGTAAAGGTAAAGTTAGAAAGTAAACCTATTTAGAAAAATTATTAGTCCCCTTCTATCTTAGAAATTTTTTGGCTTGAATATATTTTCACCCCATAAAATTTTTTTCTGCAAACAAAGTTTACCATTTATTCAAAACATTATTTGAAACACTCAAAACATGGTAACCATATCACCTATATCTTTTATCTTCCAAGCAACCTTATGTTCAGACAGCCTTATCTAAATAAATAATAAAAGCCCTGCTTTTTCGGCAGGGCTTTGATAGTGGGATATATTCAGACAACTTTAACCGATAAATTCAACATGGTTGTCCAAAATAATGTTTAGGGTTTGGCCCGAAGCCATTCCTTTGAAAGTGATACTGTTGTTGTAAGTTTGGCCATCACTGCCCACACCGGTAAAGCTTAAGGTATGGGTTGCATCATTCCAAACAGCACCTTTCAACTGAGCAGGGCTTACCAAGTCGGCAAACACTACTTTATCCACACCGGCCTCAAAATCAGTAATGATATCTTGACCACTGTTGCTGTTGGCCAGGAATACAAACTGATCAGCACCTTCACCGCCAGTCAGCGTATCGTTTCCGGCTCCACCAAACAGAATGTCATTACCGCTGCCACCGTTGAGCGTATCGTCTCCGCCATCACTACGACCATCCAACAGATCCTGCCAGTTGCTGCGGACATAACTGTTGATTTGATCGCTGGTAGCATCTGCACCACTGTTATCGGTCCATTTAATGTACTCTTTCAGCGCATTAATGCTTTGACCGTCATGGTTATCAGAAGTGTACGCCACACCTGTGCTAGTGTTCACCCAAGACAGATGATCCGTGTTGATTGTATCACCAAACAGAATATCATCACCTGCACCACCACTGATTACATCATTTGAAACACTATCCAAATGAATTTGAGTAGTACCGTGTTGCAATGCAGCATCCAGTTCATCAGGGTTACTTACAATCGCAGACTCACCGGTATAACCGCTCAATTTAACAGTGTTGTAACCTGACGGTGCAAAATAATTTTGCCATTCTTGGTTATACACCAAATCACTATCGGAAGTATTATCGAAATATTTCAGTGTATTGTTACCAACACCTTTAGAGAAGCCGATGGCATGTACATCTGAAATCGCACTCAGCCCTTTAAAGCTAGACAAGGCGGCATCCATTGATGTTTGTGTTACATAAGCACCATTAATCCAACCAGTTGTACCATAAGTAGTCGGTTCACCATCAGTTAAGAAATAAGTAACATTCTTATAGCCATTTGATGAAACGCTATTTAGCCAAGTTGTCGCATCACGGAAAGCATCATCATAGTTGGTTGCATCCGTAAATGCTAAGCTATTAATCTTATTGATTAATTGATCAACATTACTGCCATTCAAGTCTTTTATGCTCAACTGCATATTTGATACTTTGTTGAAAGTCATGAATGCAACGTTAATCTTACCATCATGCCCGGCCAAATCATTTGCCAACTTCAACAATGATTTCTTAGCCATCTCTCCATAAGTCAAACCATTAGCCGCTTTAAAGAAGTTCATACTGTTCGAATTATCCAAGAGGATCATTACATTGTAATTAGCCCCCGGGGTAATGATGATTTCAGAACCACCTGTATCGCCGACCAGTACATCATCTCCATTGCCACCTGTAATAACATCAGGCTTGTTAGTGCCAATAACAGATTTATCGCTGGCACCATTAATCGTAATAGTCAGCTGGGCAGTACTACTGTCGCCGTCTGCATCGGTTACTGTGTAGCTGAAGGTTTCCTTCAGAGTCTCGCCGTCTTTCAATGCTTTAACAGCAGGATTCGCAGAGTTCAAGTCATACTTATAGTTACCAGAAGCATCTACGGTCAGTACACCATAATTACCGGCAGATTTGGCGATGCTCACAGTGACTGGCGCATCTGCACCAATTGTATCGTTAGCCAACAAATTGCCACTTACGCTAATGTCTCCTTCATTGATTGCTTTTGTATCATTCGCAGCAACCGGAGCAGTATCTGTAATGACAACATCCAAGCTGTCCATCACCATATTGCCCGCTTTATCACGTACGGTTACGATGAAGCTGTCACGTACTGATAAATCTCCCTGGCTGTGATCTTGTGCTTTATTAGCTTCTTTATAAGTGTAAGAAACCACACCGGTAGAAGCATTGTATTCGGTAATCGTCAAGGTACCTTTAGCAGTGGTAATAACTACAGGCGTAGAAGTAGTAGCAGAAGTTACATCTTTGCCACCAACGGTCACGGAAGCTACACCATTACTATCGCTAACTTTAATAATACCGCTTACGCTAGCACCTGAAGCCTCTTTCACTGCAAGATTGGCGTCATTCACAGATACAGTCGGATTAACAGTATCAATACTACCTAAATCTCGTGCCCTTGCTTCATTACCGGCCGGATCTTTTACGGTAACTGTTGCAAGATAATTACCGTCCGCAAGCGGATTCGGAACATCTGCACGGTATGTACCATCTTGCTGCACTACTGCCGTGAAGGTTTGTACTTGGCTATTGCTGTCTGTAACAGAAATAGTTACTACCGAACCGGCAGGTGCATTCGTCGTACCTGTAATAGTCGGTGTATTGTCATTACTGTTATCAGGAGCATCCACAGTAATATTCGGAGCAGTCAAATCAGTCGCTTTGGTTACGTCTACATCAGTAGCTGTATTACCTGCTTTATCGGTAACACTGGCGCTGAAGCTATACGCTTTACCGTCGGTAACCCAAGCAGCTCCCGCAGGTACGGCAGCACTCCATGTACCGTTAGTCACGGTAGTGGTATAGCTGGCCACCTCTGTGTTGCCATCCAATACTTTCACAACTACGGTCTGACCGTTCTCCGCATCGGTTACACCCGATACGTTGAAGCCGTTTTGTTTGTCCGCCGCATTGATTACAGCATAGCCGTCGGCATCCTTCGCACCTTGGTTATCACCGGCAATGTGGTTGATGTCGATAGAAACTTTTCCATCCACGGTGTACGGACGGGTAGCAGTTATCGTACCGGTATTGCCTGCCGCGTCTGTAGTCGTGATGCCGGCATCTACTACCTTATCCGCATCGGCCGCCAAATCGCTACCTTTGACTTTAACGGTGAAGTTACCTTGTGCATCTACTTTGCTTGTGTAACTGTTGCCGTTAACCACTACGGTTACGACGTCTCCGGCTTTAAATTCACCGCTTACTTTGCCTACCACCGGAACTTCAGTAGCAGCAGATTCTTGGCCGTTCAATACGTCATCACCTGCCACACTGCTGATAACCAGTTTGGTCGTATTGGCATTCGGAGCAGTCAAGTCGGTAGCTTTGGTTACGTCTACGTCAGTAGCTGTATTACCTGCTTTATCGGTAACGCTGGCGCTGAAGCTATACGCTCTACCGTCGGTAACCCAAGCAGCTCCCGCAGGTACGGCAGCACTCCATGTACCGTTAGTCACGGTAGTGGTATAGCTGGCCACCTCTGTGTTGCCATCCAATACTTTCACAACTACGGTCTGACCGTTCTCCGCATCGGTTACACCCGATACGTTGAAGCCGTTTTGTTTGTCCGCCGCATTGATTACAGCATAGCCGTCGGCATCCGTCGCACCTTGGTTCTCACCGGCAATATGGTTGATGTCGATAGAAACTTTTCCATCCACGGTGTACGGACGGGTAGCAGTTATCGTACCGGTATTGCCTGCCGCGTCTGTAGTCGTGATGCTGGCATCTACTACCTTATCCGCATCGGCCGCCAAATCGCTACCTTTGACTTTAACGGTGAAGTTACCTTGTGCATCTACTTTGCTTGTGTAACTGTTGCCGTTAACCACTACGGTTACGACGTCTCCGGCTTTAAATTCACCGCTTACTTTGCCTACCACCGGAACTTCAGTAGCAGCAGATTCTTGGCCGTTCAATACGTCATCACCTGCCACACTGCTGATAACCAGTTTGGTCGTATTGGCATTCGGAGCAGTCAAGTCGGTAGCTTTGGTTACGTCTACGTCAGTAGCTGTATTACCTGCTTTATCGGTAACGCTGGCGCTGAAGCTATACGCTTTACCGTCGGCAACCCAAGCAGCTCCCGCAGGTACGGCAGCACTCCATGTACCGTTAGTCACGGTAGTGGTATAGCTGGCCACCTCTGTGTTGCCATCCAATACTTTCACAACTACGGTCTGACCGTTCTCCGCATCGGTTACACCCGATACGTTGAAGCCGTTTTGTTTGTCCGCCGCATTGATTACAGCATAACCGTCGGCATCCGTCGCACCTTGGTTCTCACCGGCAATATGGTTAATGTCTATAGTAGGTGCTTTGGTATCAACATTAACACTGTCGCTGCCTTTGGGGCCGGTATTGCCGGCCGCATCGGTTACGGTCGCGCTTACTTCCAGCGGGCCGTCCGTCGGAATCTTGTCTTCCGGTACGGTTACGGTAACACCGCCCGCGATGTCTTCCGGCGTCAGCTCTTTGGTAAAGTCCGGTTTGCCGTCGCCGTCATAGTCAACTTCCAATACGTCGCCCGGCTTCGCGTCTTTCGGCGGGGTGATCAATACTTCTACGCCGCCTTTGGCTTCTTCGCCGTTCACATAGCCGTCGCCGCCGTCTTTGATTTCAACCGTCGGCGCACCCGGTGCTTGGGTGTCGATCTCGGCGCTGTCGCGGCCTTTCTCGCCGCTGTTGCCGGCAGGATCGGTCACCCAGGCCTCTACGGTCAGGGTCTTACCTTCGCCGGGATTCTTAACGCCCGGTACGTCTACGCTGCCTTTAACGATGTCGGCTGCGGTCAGTACATGGCTGAAGTCGGGTTTGCCGTCGCCGTTGGTGTCGACGTTCAGCGTGTCTCCCGCTACGGCTGTCGCCGGCAGCGCTACGTTGACGCCGATGTCGCCGTTCAGTTCTTTACCGTTAATGAAGCCGTCGTTGTTCGCGTCTTCGGTAATGGTCACGATCGGTTTGCCCGGCGCGCTCAGTTGCAGACGGGCGCTGTCGTTAACCGGACCGGCGCTGTTGCCTGCCGCATCACGGATAGAGGCGGTCGCTACGAAGTCGGTGTTGTCACCCGTCGGATTGAATTTCACGTCCACGTAACCGGCTTTTACTTGCTCCGGTGTCAGCGTGATCACTTTGTCGGTATTGCCGCTGCCGCTTACCGTCAGGGTATCGCCGGCTGCCGCGCCTTCCGGCAGGGTAACGCGTACGTCGATGTCGTTGCCTTTCAGCTCGGCCGCGTTGATGTAGCCGTCGTTGTTGGCATCTTCGGTAATTTCGATCACCAGACCTTTGTATACGGTAGTGTCTACGGTGGCGGAATCGGTACCCGCCGGACCGGTGTTACCGGCTACGTCGGTTACGGTCGCGCTTACTTCGATCTTACCGCCGTCTTGCGGTGCCGGCAGGGTAACTTCTACTTTGCCTGCGGCAATTTGTTCGGGCGTCAGTACGACTTTTTGTTCGTTGCCGGCGTTGTCGGTTACGGTCAGGGTATCGCCTGCCGCCGCATCTTTCGGCAACTCTACCGATACGTTGATGTCACCGTCCAATTCGTCCGCGTTGATGTAGCCGTCGTTGTTTTTGTCTTCAACGATGGTGACTACCGGTGCGCCAGGCTCGTCCAGTTTCAACATCGCTTTGTCTTCGGCAACATTGCTCTTATTGCCTGCGGCATCGCTGACTTGCGCTGTGGCGACAAACTCGGTGCCGTTGCCCGGTGCGGTGAAGCTGGTGCTGACTTTGCCCGCATCGATATCGGCCTGGGTCAGCGTGATTTCTTTCGGGGTATTGCCCGTGGCGGTCACGACCAGCAGATCACCCGCCACTGCCTGTTTGGGCAGAGTAACGGTAACGTCGATGGTACCTTGCAGCTCTTCTTTGCTGATGAAGCCGTCGTTATTGGCATCTTCGTCAATCACGATGCTGACGCCGTCTGAAACCAAATCGCTCAGATCCAATTTGGCGCTGTCGCGGCCTTCCTCGGAAACGTTGCCGGCTTTGTCTGCGATCACTGCGGTCACAACCATTTCGCTGCCGTGTGCCGGTGCGTCGAATTCGGTGGTCACGTAGCCTTTGGCTTTGTCTTCGGCCGTAACGATCACTTCTTTGGTAACGCCGCCCGAAGTCACTTTCACAACGTCGCCTACGGATACTTTGTCTCCGTCGAAGCTGACTTTAACGTCTACCGCACCATCCAGCTCTTCGCGGTTGATGAAGCCGTCGTTGTTGGCATCTTCGGTGATTTCCACTACCGGTGCTACGCCGTTGTTCGGTACGGCAGTATCGGCTTGGGTGCTGTCGCTGCCTTTGGGGCCGGTATTGCCAGCCGCGTCGGTTACGGTCGCGCTTACTTCCAGCGGGCCGTCCGTCGGAATCTTGTCTTCCGGTACGGTTACGGTAACACCGCCCGCGATGTCTTCCGGCGTCAGCTCTTTGGTAAAGTCCGGTTTGCCGTCGCCGTCATAGTCAACTTCCAATACGTCGCCCGGCTTCGCGTCTTTCGGCGGGGTGATCAATACTTCTACGCCGCCTTTGGCTTCTTCGCCGTTCACATAGCCGTCGCCGCCGTCTTTGATTTCAACCGTCGGCGCACCCGGTGCTTGGGTGTCGATCTCGGCGCTGTCGCGGCCTTTCTCGCCGCTGTTGCCGGCAGGATCGGTCACCCAGGCCTCTACGGTCAGGGTCTTACCTTCGCCGGGATTCTTAACGCCCGGTACGTCTACGCTGCCTTTAACGATGTCGGCTTCCGTCAGTACGTGGCTGAAGTCGGGTGTGCCGTCGCCGTTGGTGTCGACGTTCAGCGTGTCTCCCGCTACGGCTGTCGCCGGCAGCGCTACGTTGACGCCGATGTCGCCGTTCAGTTCTTTACCGTTAATGAAGCCGTCGTTGTTCGCGTCTTCGGTAATGGTCACGATCGGTTTGCCCGGCGCGCTCAGTTGCAGACGGGCGCTGTCGTTAACCGGACCGGCGCTGTTGCCTGCCGCATCACGGATAGAGGCGGTCGCTACGAAGTCGGTGTTGTCACCCGTCGGATTGAATTTCACGTCCACGTAACCGGCTTTTACTTGCTCCGGTGTCAGCGTGATCACTTTGTCGGTATTGCCGCTGCCGCTTACCGTCAGGGTATCGCCGGCTGCCGCGCCTTCCGGCAGGGTAACGCGTACGTCGATGTCGTTGCCTTTCAGCTCGGCCGCGTTGATGTAGCCGTCGTTGTTGGCATCTTCGGTAATTTCGATCACCAGACCTTTGTATACGGTAGTGTCTACGGTGGCGGAATCGGTACCCGCCGGACCGGTGTTACCGGCTACGTCGGTTACGGTCGCGCTTACTTCGATCTTACCGCCGTCTTGCGGTGCCGGCAGGGTAACTTCTACTTTGCCTGCGGCAATTTGTTCGGGCGTCAGTACGACTTTTTGTTCGTTACCGGCGTTGTCGGTGACGGTCAGGGTATCACCCGCAACCGCTCCTTTCGGCAACTCTACCGATACGTTGATGTCGCCGTCCAATTCGTCCGCGTTGATGTAGCCGTCGTTGTTTTTGTCTTCAACGATGGTGACTACCGGTGCGCCAGGCTCGTCCAGTTTCAACATCGCTTTGTCTTCGGCAACATTGCTCTTATTGCCTGCGGCATCGCTGACTTGCGCTGTGGCGACAAACTCGGTGCCGTTGCCCGGTGCGGTGAAGCTGGTGCTGACTTTGCCCGCATCGATATCGGCCTGGGTCAGCGTGATTTCTTTCGGGGTATTGCCCGTGGCGGTCACGACCAGCAGATCACCCGCCACTGCCTGTTTGGGCAGAGTAACGGTAACGTCGATGCTGCCTTGCAGCTCTTCTTTGCTGATGAAGCCGTCGTTATTGGCATCTTCGTCAATCACGATGCTGACGCCGTCTGAAACCAAATCGCTCAGATCCAGTTTAGCGCTGTCGCGGCCTTCTTCGGAAACGTTGCCGGCTTTGTCGGCAATCACTGCGGTCACAACCATTTCGCTGCCGTGTGCCGGTGCGTCGAATTCGGTGGTCACGTAGCCTTTGGCTTTGTCTTCCGCGGTAACGATCACTTCTTTGGTAACGCCGCCTGAGGTCACTTTAACAATGTCGCCTACGGATACTTTGTCGCCTTCGAAGCTGACTTTAACATCTACCGCACCATCCAGCTCTTCGCGGTTGATGAAGCCGTCGTTGTTGGCATCTTCGGTGATTTCCACTACCGGTGCTACGCCGTTGTTCGGTACGGCAGTATCGGCTTGGGTGCTGTCGCTGCCTTTGGGGCCGGTATTGCCAGCCGCGTCGGTTACGGTCGCGCTTACTTCCAGCGGGCCGTCCGTCGGAATCTTGTCTTCCGGTACGGTTACGGTAACACCGCCCGCGATGTCTTCCGGCGTCAGCTCTTTGGTAAAGTCCGGTTTGCCGTCGCCGTCATAGTCAACTTCCAATACGTCGCCCGGCTTCGCGTCTTTCGGCGGGGTGATCAATACTTCTACGCCGCCTTTGGCTTCTTCGCCGTTCACATAGCCGTCGCCGCCGTCTTTGATTTCAACCGTCGGCGCACCCGGTGCTTGGGTGTCGATCTCGGCGCTGTCGCGGCCTTTCTCGCCGCTGTTGCCGGCAGGATCGGTCACCCAGGCCTCTACGGTCAGGGTCTTACCTTCGCCGGGATTCTTAACGCCCGGTACGTCTACGCTGCCTTTAACGATGTCGGCTGCGGTCAGTACATGGCTGAAGTCGGGTTTGCCGTCGCCGTTGGTGTCGACGTTCAGCGTGTCTCCCGCTACGGCTGTCGCCGGCAGCGCTACGTTGACGCCGATGTCGCCGTTCAGTTCTTTACCGTTAATGAAGCCGTCGTTGTTCGCGTCTTCGGTAATGGTCACGATCGGTTTGCCCGGCGCGCTCAGTTGCAGACGGGCGCTGTCGTTAACCGGACCGGCGCTGTTGCCTGCCACATCACGGATAGAGGCGGTCGCTACGAAGTCGGTGTTGTCACCCGTCGGATTGAATTTCACGTCCACGTAACCGGCTTTTACTTGCTCCGGTGTCAGCGTGATCACTTTGTCGGTATTGCCGCTGCCGCTTACCGTCAGGGTATCGCCGGCTGCCGCGCCTTCCGGCAGGGTAACGCGTACGTCGATGTCGTTGCCTTTCAGCTCGGCCGCGTTGATGTAGCCGTCGTTGTTGGCATCTTCGGTAATTTCGATCACCAGACCTTTGTATACGGTAGTGTCTACGGTGGCGGAATCGGTACCCGCCGGACCGGTGTTACCGGCTACGTCGGTTACGGTCGCGCTTACTTCGATCTTACCGCCGTCTTGCGGTGCCGGCAGGGTAACTTCTACTTTGCCTGCGGCAATTTGTTCGGGCGTCAGTACGACTTTTTGTTCGTTACCGGCGTTGTCGGTGACGGTCAGGGTATCACCCGCAACCGCTCCTTTCGGCAACTCTACCGATACGTTGATGTCGCCGTCCAATTCGTCCGCGTTGATGTAGCCGTCGTTGTTTTTGTCTTCAACGATGGTCACTACCGGTGCGCCAGGCTCGTCCAGTTTCAACGTCGCTTTGTCTTCGGCAACATTGCTCTTATTGCCTGCGGCATCGCTCACTTGCGCTGTGGCGACAAACTCGGTGCCGTTGCCCGGTGCGGTGAAGCTGGTGCTGACTTTGCCCGCATCGATATCGGCCTGGGTCAGCGTGATTTCTTTCGGGGTATTGCCCGTGGCGGTCACGACCAGCAGATCACCCGCCACTGCCTGTTTGGGCAGAGTAACGGTAACGTCGATGGTACCTTGCAGCTCTTCTTTGCTGATGAAGCCGTCGTTATTGGCATCTTCGTCAATCACGATGCTGACGCCGTCTGAAACCAAATCGCTCAGATCCAATTTGGCGCTGTCGCGGCCTTCCTCGGAAACGTTGCCGGCTTTGTCTGCGATCACTGCGGTCACAACCATTTCGCTGCCGTGTGCCGGTGCGTCGAATTCGGTGGTCACGTAGCCTTTGGCTTTGTCTTCGGCCGTAACGATCACTTCTTTGGTAACGCCGCCCGAAGTCACTTTCACAACGTCGCCTACGGATACTTTGTCTCCGTCGAAGCTGACTTTAACGTCTACCGCACCATCCAGCTCTTCGCGGTTGATGAAGCCGTCGTTATTGGCATCTTCGGTGATTTCCACTACCGGTGCTACGCCGTTGTTCGGTACGGCAGTATCGGCTTGGGTGCTGTCGCTGCCTTTGGGGCCGGTGTTGCCGGCCGCGTCGGTTACGGTCGCTTCAACCACCAGTTTGCCATCCGTCGGAATCTTGTCTTCCGGTACGGTTACGGTTACCCCGCCCGCGATGTCTTCCGGCGTCAGCTCTTTGGTAAAGTCCGGTTTGCCGTCGCCGTCATAGTCAACTTCCAATACGTCGCCCGGCTTCGCGTCTTTCGGCGGGGTGATCAATACTTCTACGCCGCCTTTGGCTTCTTCGCCGTTCACATAGCCGTCGCCGCCGTCTTTGATTTCAACCGTCGGCGCACCCGGTGCTTGGGTGTCGATTTCGGCGCTGTCGCGGCCTTTCTCGCCGCTGTTGCCGGCAGGATCGGTCACCCAGGCCTCTACGGTCAGGGTCTTACCTTCGCCGGGATTCTTAACGCCCGGTACGTCTACGCTGCCTTTAACGATGTCGGCTTCCGTCAGTACGTGGCTGAAGTCGGGTGTGCCGTCGCCGTTGGTGTCGACGTTCAGCGTGTCTCCCGCTACGGCTGTCGCCGGCAGCGCTACGTTGACGCCGATGTCGCCGTTCAGTTCTTTACCGTTAATGAAGCCGTCGTTGTTCGCGTCTTCGGTAATGGTCACGATCGGTTTGCCCGGCGCGCTCAGTTGCAGACGGGCGCTGTCGTTAACCGGACCGGCGCTGTTGCCTGCCGCATCACGGATAGAGGCGGTCGCTACGAAGTCGGTGTTGTCACCCGTCGGATTGAATTTCACGTCTACGTAACCAGCTTTTACTTGCTCCGGTGTCAGCGTGATCACTTTGTCGGTATTGCCGCTGCCGCTTACCGTCAGGGTATCGCCGGCTGCCGCGCCTTCCGGCAGGGTGATGCGTACGTCGATGTCGTTGCCTTTCAGCTCGGCCGCGTTGATATAGCCGTCGTTGTTGGCATCTTCGGTAATTTCGATCACCAGACCTTTGTATACGGTAGTGTCTACGGTGGCGGAATCGGTACCCGCCGGACCGGTGTTACCGGCTACGTCGGTTACGGTCGCGCTTACTTCGATCTTGCCGCCGTCTTGCGGTGCCGGCAGGGTAACTTCTACTTTGCCTGCCGCAATTTGTTCGGGCGTCAGTACGACTTTTTGTTCGTTGCCGGCGTTGTCGGTTACGGTCAGGGTATCGCCTGCCGCCGCATCTTTCGGCAACTCTACCGATACGTTGATGTCACCGTCCAATTCGTCCGCGTTGATGTAGCCGTCGTTGTTTTTGTCTTCAACGATGGTGACTACCGGTGCGCCAGGCTCGTCCAGTTTCAACATCGCTTTGTCTTCGGCAACATTGCTCTTATTGCCTGCGGCATCGCTGACTTGCGCTGTGGCGACAAACTCGGTGCCGTTGCCCGGTGCGGTGAAGCTGGTGCTGACTTTGCCCGCATCGATATCGGCCTGGGTCAGCGTGATTTCTTTCGGGGTATTGCCCGTGGCGGTCACGACCAGCAGATCACCCGCCACTGCCTGTTTGGGCAGAGTAACGGTAACGTCGATGGTACCTTGCAGCTCTTCTTTGCTGATGAAGCCGTCGTTATTGGCATCTTCGTCAATCACGATGCTGACGCCGTCTGAAACCAAATCGCTCAGATCCAATTTGGCGCTGTCGCGGCCTTCCTCGGAAACGTTGCCGGCTTTGTCTGCGATCACTGCGGTCACAACCATTTCGCTGCCGTGTGCCGGTGCGTCGAATTCGGTGGTCACGTAGCCTTTGGCTTTGTCTTCGGCCGTAACGATCACTTCTTTGGTAACGCCGCCCGAAGTCACTTTCACAACGTCGCCTACGGATACTTTGTCTCCGTCGAAGCTGACTTTAACGTCTACCGCACCATCCAGCTCTTCGCGGTTGATGAAGCCGTCGTTGTTGGCATCTTCGGTGATTTCCACTACCGGTGCTACGCCGTTGTTCGGTACGGCAGTATCGGCTTGGGTGCTGTCGCTGCCTTTGGGGCCGGTATTGCCAGCCGCGTCGGTTACGGTCGCGCTTACTTCCAGCGGGCCGTCCGTCGGAATCTTGTCTTCCGGTACGGTTACGGTAACACCGCCCGCGATGTCTTCCGGCGTCAGCTCTTTGGTAAAGTCCGGTTTGCCGTCGCCGTCATAGTCAACTTCCAATACGTCGCCCGGCTTCGCGTCTTTCGGCGGGGTGATCAATACTTCTACGCCGCCTTTGGCTTCTTCGCCGTTCACATAGCCGTCGCCGCCGTCTTTGATTTCAACCGTCGGCGCACCCGGTGCTTGGGTGTCGATCTCGGCGCTGTCGCGGCCTTTCTCGCCGCTGTTGCCGGCAGGATCGGTCACCCAGGCCTCTACGGTCAGGGTCTTACCTTCGCCGGGATTCTTAACGCCCGGTACGTCTACGCTGCCTTTAACGATGTCGGCTTCCGTCAGTACGTGGCTGAAGTCGGGTGTGCCGTCGCCGTTGGTGTCGACGTTCAGCGTGTCTCCCGCTACGGCTGTCGCCGGCAGCGCTACGTTGACGCCGATGTCGCCGTTCAGTTCTTTACCGTTAATGAAGCCGTCGTTGTTCGCGTCTTCGGTAATGGTCACGATCGGTTTGCCCGGCGCGCTCAGTTGCAGACGGGCGCTGTCGTTAACCGGACCGGCGCTGTTGCCTGCCACATCACGGATAGAGGCGGTCGCTACGAAGTCGGTGTTGTCACCCGTCGGATTGAATTTCACGTCCACGTAACCGGCTTTTACTTGCTCCGGTGTCAGCGTGATCACTTTGTCGGTATTGCCGCTGCCGCTTACCGTCAGGGTATCGCCGGCTGCCGCGCCTTCCGGCAGGGTAACGCGTACGTCGATGTCGTTGCCTTTCAGCTCGGCCGCGTTGATGTAGCCGTCGTTGTTGGCATCTTCGGTAATTTCGATCACCAGACCTTTGTATACGGTAGTGTCTACGGTGGCGGAATCGGTACCCGCCGGACCGGTGTTACCGGCTACGTCGGTTACGGTCGCGCTTACTTCGATCTTACCGCCGTCTTGCGGTGCCGGCAGGGTAACTTCTACTTTGCCTGCGGCAATTTGTTCGGGCGTCAGTACGACTTTTTGTTCGTTACCGGCGTTGTCGGTGACGGTCAGGGTATCACCCGCAACCGCTCCTTTCGGCAACTCTACCGATACGTTGATGTCGCCGTCCAATTCGTCCGCGTTGATGTAGCCGTCGTTGTTTTTGTCTTCAACGATGGTGACTACCGGTGCGCCAGGCTCGTCCAGTTTCAACATCGCTTTGTCTTCGGCAACATTGCTCTTATTGCCTGCGGCATCGCTGACTTGCGCTGTGGCGACAAACTCGGTGCCGTTGCCCGGTGCGGTGAAGCTGGTGCTGACTTTGCCCGCATCGATATCGGCCTGGGTCAGCGTGATTTCTTTCGGGGTATTGCCCGTGGCGGTCACGACCAGCAGATCACCCGCCACTGCCTGTTTGGGCAGAGTAACGGTAACGTCGATGGTACCTTGCAGCTCTTCTTTGCTGATGAAGCCGTCGTTATTGGCATCTTCGTCAATCACGATGCTGACGCCGTCTGAAACCAAATCGCTCAGATCCAGTTTAGCGCTGTCGCGGCCTTCTTCGGAAACGTTGCCGGCTTTGTCGGCAATCACTGCGGTCACAACCATTTCGCTGCCGTGTGCCGGTGCGTCGAATTCGGTGGTCACGTAGCCTTTGGCTTTGTCTTCCGCGGTAACGATCACTTCTTTGGTAACGCCGCCTGAGGTCACTTTAACAATGTCGCCTACGGATACTTTGTCGCCTTCGAAGCTGACTTTAACATCTACCGCACCATCCAGCTCTTCGCGGTTGATGAAGCCGTCGTTGTTGGCATCTTCGGTGATTTCCACTACCGGTGCTACGCCGTTGTTCGGTACGGCAGTATCGGCTTGGGTGCTGTCGCTGCCTTTGGGGCCGGTATTGCCAGCCGCGTCGGTTACGGTCGCGCTTACTTCCAGCGGGCCGTCCGTCGGAATCTTGTCTTCCGGTACGGTTACGGTAACACCGCCCGCGATGTCTTCCGGCGTCAGCTCTTTGGTAAAGTCCGGTTTGCCGTCGCCGTCATAGTCAACTTCCAATACGTCGCCCGGCTTCGCGTCTTTCGGCGGGGTGATCAATACTTCTACGCCGCCTTTGGCTTCTTCGCCGTTCACATAGCCGTCGCCGCCGTCTTTGATTTCAACCGTCGGCGCACCCGGTGCTTGGGTGTCGATCTCGGCGCTGTCGCGGCCTTTCTCGCCGCTGTTGCCGGCAGGATCGGTCACCCAGGCCTCTACGGTCAGGGTCTTACCTTCGCCGGGATTCTTAACGCCCGGTACGTCTACGCTGCCTTTAACGATGTCGGCTGCGGTCAGTACATGGCTGAAGTCGGGTTTGCCGTCGCCGTTGGTGTCGACGTTCAGCGTGTCTCCCGCTACGGCTGTCGCCGGCAGCGCTACGTTGACGCCGATGTCGCCGTTCAGTTCTTTACCGTTAATGAAGCCGTCGTTGTTCGCGTCTTCGGTAATGGTCACGATCGGTTTGCCCGGCGCGCTCAGTTGCAGACGGGCGCTGTCGTTAACCGGACCGGCGCTGTTGCCTGCCACATCACGGATAGAGGCGGTCGCTACGAAGTCGGTGTTGTCACCCGTCGGATTGAATTTCACGTCCACGTAACCGGCTTTTACTTGCTCCGGTGTCAGCGTGATCACTTTGTCGGTATTGCCGCTGCCGCTTACCGTCAGGGTATCGCCGGCTGCCGCGCCTTCCGGCAGGGTAACGCGTACGTCGATGTCGTTGCCTTTCAGCTCGGCCGCGTTGATGTAGCCGTCGTTGTTGGCATCTTCGGTAATTTCGATCACCAGACCTTTGTATACGGTAGTGTCTACGGTGGCGGAATCGGTACCCGCCGGACCGGTGTTACCGGCTACGTCGGTTACGGTCGCGCTTACTTCGATCTTACCGCCGTCTTGCGGTGCCGGCAGGGTAACTTCTACTTTGCCTGCGGCAATTTGTTCGGGCGTCAGTACGACTTTTTGTTCGTTACCGGCGTTGTCGGTGACGGTCAGGGTATCACCCGCAACCGCTCCTTTCGGCAACTCTACCGATACGTTGATGTCGCCGTCCAATTCGTCCGCGTTGATGTAGCCGTCGTTGTTTTTGTCTTCAACGATGGTCACTACCGGTGCGCCAGGCTCGTCCAGTTTCAACGTCGCTTTGTCTTCGGCAACATTGCTCTTATTGCCTGCGGCATCGCTCACTTGCGCTGTGGCGACAAACTCGGTGCCGTTGCCCGGTGCGGTGAAGCTGGTGCTGACTTTGCCCGCATCGATATCGGCCTGGGTCAGCGTGATTTCTTTCGGGGTATTGCCCGTGGCGGTCACGACCAGCAGATCACCCGCCACTGCCTGTTTGGGCAGAGTAACGGTAACGTCGATGGTACCTTGCAGCTCTTCTTTGCTGATGAAGCCGTCGTTATTGGCATCTTCGTCAATCACGATGCTGACGCCGTCTGAAACCAAATCGCTCAGATCCAATTTGGCGCTGTCGCGGCCTTCCTCGGAAACGTTGCCGGCTTTGTCTGCGATCACTGCGGTCACAACCATTTCGCTGCCGTGTGCCGGTGCGTCGAATTCGGTGGTCACGTAGCCTTTGGCTTTGTCTTCGGCCGTAACGATCACTTCTTTGGTAACGCCGCCCGAAGTCACTTTCACAACGTCGCCTACGGATACTTTGTCTCCGTCGAAGCTGACTTTAACGTCTACCGCACCATCCAGCTCTTCGCGGTTGATGAAGCCGTCGTTGTTGGCATCTTCGGTGATTTCCACTACCGGTGCTACGCCGTTGTTCGGTACGGCAGTATCGGCTTGGGTGCTGTCGCTGCCTTTGGGGCCGGTATTGCCAGCCGCGTCGGTTACGGTCGCGCTTACTTCCAGCGGCCCGTCCGTCGGAATCTTGTCTTCCGGTACGGTTACGGTTACCCCGCCCGCGATGTCTTCCGGCGTCAGCTCTTTGGTAAAGTCCGGTTTGCCGTCGCCGTCATAGTCAACTTCCAATACGTCGCCCGGCTTCGCGTCTTTCGGCGGGGTGATCAATACTTCTACGCCGCCTTTGGCTTCTTCGCCGTTCACATAGCCGTCGCCGCCGTCTTTGATTTCAACCGTCGGCGCACCCGGTGCTTGGGTGTCGATTTCGGCGCTGTCGCGGCCTTTCTCGCCGCTGTTGCCGGCAGGATCGGTCACCCAGGCCTCTACGGTCAGGGTCTTACCTTCGCCGGGATTCTTAACGCCCGGTACGTCTACGCTGCCTTTAACGATGTCGGCTGCGGTCAGTACATGGCTGAAGTCGGGTTTGCCGTCGCCGTTGGTGTCGACGTTCAGCGTGTCTCCCGCTACGGCATCTCGTGGCAACGTTACAGTTACATTGATATCACCATCTAATTCATCAGAACTGATATAGCCATCATTATTTTTATCTTCGATAATAGTTACAACAGGAGCACTTGGCGCCATTGTATCTACCGTTCCAGGATCAGTAGCAGTAGCTGTTTTACCAGCCTTATTATTCACAGTTGCTTCAGCAGTATATTCTCCATCAGCCAAAGGCTCTTTTACATCCACTTCATAGGTGCCGTCATCTTTAACTGTAGTAGTAACTGTTTGCTGCTTGCCTTCCGCGTCTGTAATCAATACAGAAACTGTTTGTCCCGGCTCAGCATCAGTCTTACCACTAATAGTCGGGGTATTATCATTAGTCAGGTCTGGCGCATCAACTGTGATTTCAGGAGCAGGAAGCTCTGGAACTGGAGTATCGTTATTATTACCCCCTTGCGCTCCCAATGCGGCCAACGGCATCAAAGCCAATAACCATAATGGATTCGGCATCCATAAAGCTTGGATCACTTCTCCACCCAAAGCTTGACCGGCTTGCACTTCTTCAGCCAGCAAGGTTACCGCATCCTCCGGAAGGGTACTTTCAGGGATATAGGGATAAATATTACCGTTCTCATGCTGCCCGATCAGCAAGCTATCTTTATACGCACTGGTTTTACCCGAGTAGTATCCCTCAATCACTAAATCGGGATTAGCAATATCTGTACCTTCAACCGCTACAAACAAGTCGTCCCCAACACGCTTAATCATGATATTTTCAGGGCCGAACTGAGTTAGGTCATCAATAAATTGATAATTCACACCCGGTTGCGCCGCAA
This sequence comes from Neisseria arctica, assembly GCF_022870905.1. Taxonomy (NCBI): domain Bacteria; kingdom Pseudomonadati; phylum Pseudomonadota; class Betaproteobacteria; order Neisseriales; family Neisseriaceae; genus Neisseria; species Neisseria arctica. The sequence continues at coordinate 766,088 of NZ_CP091510.1, read as the reverse complement.
TACGGACAGCCTCACCACTGGCAGTCTGAATTTTGATGCTTTCCACTACTTCTTTAGCATTATTAATATTGAGCGTAATGTTTTTCGCCATTTGATTCACCTTATCTTTTCTATTTTATTTGATATATGTATTTATTTTTACTAATTTATTTTGCAGCTTTTTCACCATGAAGCAGAATCTCTACCCTACGATTAGGCTGATCACACTCTTGGCGAGCTTTGGCATTTTTCGGATGTTGAGCACGGCAGTTAGTTACCAACAACTCTTTTTTACCGCGTCCCTCGGCAACAATCATTCCACCTTGGAGGCCACTTTCCATCAACGCTTTTTTCACAGTAGCAGCACGAGCAGTCGACAATTTATTGTTATAAATATCACTACCTTCCGGATCGGTATGACCGATTACGGAAATGCTGCTGACCCGATTGAGATTTTGCTTGATATCATCAGAAACTGCAGCTACCTCACGTTTACCCTGAGGCAACATATCTTTATATTCGGAACGATCAAATTTAAATAAAGCCGAAGCCTGCAAGCTGTATTTTTTCAATACTTCGGCACATTGGCTGGCTTTTGATACGCGTGACAAAGTATGGTTTTGCTGCTGAACACCTTTTAAATCAGCCTCAGCCTGCTCCGGAGTTACGGGTTCCAAAGCCGGTTGTCCATTATTGTTGGTAATTTTAAAGAAAGATACAGCCGCCTCAGGAAGATTATAGTAATCCCCTAAGTCGGCCTTTTTACGATATGCGCGATCTTGATTTGTAAAATCCGCATGGAAACGTTGATTTTGCGCACATACTGTTTCCTGACGGTATGCATTGGGCTGCAGCGAACCTAGATATTCACCATTTACATAAATATTTACCGTTGGTCCGTCAATTGCGTCACTAGATCGGTAAAACACTACTGAAGAGCGCCCCTCTGGAACTGAAGTGCTGTATACAATGTCTTTAGTATCAACCCAAGTCACTTTAGAGTGAGTGACGCAACCTGTAGCGAAAAACGGCAACAAAACCCAAACTAAATGGCGACGAGAAAACATCATGACAGGCTCCTAATTTTATTTGAATATAAATTTTAATAAATTGTTTTAATTTTAAGAGGTTAACTTAAGACAGAAACATCCCCGATATATCTGCCGAAACAAAATCCCCAGCAAATCGGCAGACAATAGATAATAACCCCTTTACTATGTTTAAGATGATAAAGGCATTTTATCTCGCATTTCTTTAGCATACCTATACGGTTAGTTAACCTGACAAGTGGTAGTTTCACCCGTTACTTTTCTGCAACAATCCGCTTCACACAAGTAATTTAGAGTAGGCAGCCTAGGATATAATTTGAATATTCAAATTTATCCGGCGACCGATCAAATATTTCACTTGAAATTTAAACCCGTCTTGCACTATATATCTAAGTATTTTCTATCCGAAAAATCCATCACTTAATAATAATTTTCAGCTAAAATAGCAGTCTTTTTTCAAAGCAAACTTCACCGACATGCGCCTTACCCATATTAAACTTGCAGGGTTTAAATCTTTTACCGATCCCACAACCATTCACGTACCGGGACAACTCGTTGCAGTAATAGGCCCAAACGGCTGCGGAAAATCCAACGTAATCGATGCAGTTCGCTGGGTACTGGGAGAGGCTTCCGCCAAGCAATTACGCGGTGAAAGCATGCAGGATGTGATTTTTAATGGTGCGGCGACCCGCCGCCCCGCTCCACGCGCTTCTGTAGAGCTTGTTTTCAATAATGCAGACCACTCTCTACAAGGACCATGGGGGCAATATGCTGAAGTCAGTATCAAACGCCAACTGACCCGACAAGGAGAATCCACCTACTTTATCAATAATCAAGTTGTCCGCCGCCGAGATATCACCGACCTTTTCTTGGGAACGGGTGTGGGCGCGCGTGGTTATGCCGTTATCGAACAAGGCATGATTTCCCGGATTATCGAAGCACGCCCCGAAGAGTTACGTGCATATATAGAGGAGGCGGCAGGCGTATCTAAATATAAAGAGCGGCGCAAAGAAACAGAAGGCCGTCTGAAAGATACCCGCGAGCATTTGCAACGTTTGGCAGATTTGCAAAACGAATTGGCCCGCCAGGTTGAAAAACTTGAAAAGCAAGCCGAAACGGCCCAACGCTACAAAACCCTTACACAACAGCTATCAAAGCAACAAGATTTACTGGATTACCTGCAATGGCAACAAGCCTTGGCTAATGCAGACAAAGCTACTGCACAACACCGGCAGTTCCAACAACAACAAGACGAAATGGCCGCGCAAATCCAAGCTTTGACAGAACAAATTCATGCACTGCAAGCTACAGAGCAAGCGCAACAGATACAAGTACAAGATATCAGCAACCGTCGCAGTGTGCTGCGTGAACAAATCGCCCGCCTAGAAGAACAAATCCGCCACCAACAAACCCTACACCAGCGTATCGAACGTGATAAAGCAGCGGCACAAGCCCAGTTGCAGCGTATCCACCAGCAACAGCAAGAAATTCATGCGGAGATTGAAGAGCACGATATCCAAATTGAAAACAAGCAAGTTGAGCTAGCCGAACTGGCAATGCAAGTTGCCGAGCATGAAGAACGCCTGCCCGAGCTTGAAGAAGCACAATCTAATTTAAACAATGCATTCCAAGCTCAACAAGACGAATACAACCGTATCAAGCGTGAATTGGCTCTCAAACAACAACAGTTGACTCACGCCCAAGCAACCGTCAAACAGCATGCTCAGCGCCGCCAACGCTTAGACGAAGAAAATAAGGCCTTGAACCTGCCCGCCGGAGCAGATACCGAAGCAGCGCAAGAGCAGGCAGCCTTATTGCAAAGCCAACAAGAACATTACGAAGAACAATTGCTGGCTGCGGAAACACAACTTGAAACCCTGCAAAATGATTTTCAGACGGCCTCGGCGAATCATCAGACCATTCAACAGCAACACATCACACTAACCGCCCAACAACAGGCCCTTACCCAATTACTTGCGCAAGACAATGCCAACAGCGATTTCTGGCAGCATACCGACGCTGTAGAAATGCCCCAACTTTGGCAACACATACAAGCACCAGCCCAATGGCAGCATGCCCTAAGTGCATTTCTGGCCGAACGACTGCATGCCCGAGCCGTACCAGTTACATTCCACCCTCCTACCCCTCTACCGAACGGGCGGGCAGCTTGGATCGACAACAAACTCAGCGGCGGCCTAAAAAAATCACTGCCGGCTCAGGCCCTTCTTAACCAAATTCATGCTCAAGGCGCATTCCAAGCTGCTTTGCACCATTGGTTGGACGGCGTATTATGCGCCCCGGATCTAGACTATGCCCTTGCCCACCAAGGCGACTTACAAGGCAAACAACTTTGGCTTACTCCAGAAGGACACCAAGTCGACCGAGCCGGCGTATTACTTTACGCAGAGGCGGGGCAAGAAAATCTGATTTCCCGTAAGGCCCGCTTAGACGAGCTTAACACCGAATTGGCTACACTCACACCAAAGCTGGCGGCAGCAGAACAACAACGTAACCAAAGTCATAGCGCCCTTCTTGCCGCCGAACAACACTATAAAAACCTACAACAGCAGCAGAAGCAACACAATCAACAGTACCAGGCCGCTCAAACCCGTGCAGCCGAACTACTGGCCCGTACCAACCAAGGGCAAATCCGTCGCGAACATATCACCCGGGAACTACTGCAACTCGAAGAAGAGCAGCTGATACTCGAGCAAACTTCAGACGGCCTCGAAGACGACATCGCCACACTCACCGAAGCATGTTCGGAGCTGGAAACACAACAACAAACCACTTCAGGCAGCCGCCAACAGCAACAAAACCAACTCAAGCAGGCGCAACTCGCCCTTCTAGAGGCCAACCGCCGATATGGTTTGGTCGAAGTAGCCGTACACAAACTGCAACAGCAAAAACAAAGTCGAGAGCAGCAGCTTGCCCAGCTCGAGCAACAAACGCTTGACTGGCAGGAACGCCAAAGCGAACTGGCACTGGCTTACGAAGCCGAACAGCAAAATGACGAACAACACATCAAACTACAAAGTTTGGGTGAAGAAGTACAAACCTTGGATGAAGCGTATCTCGGTATCCAAGATCAGCTTTCGGCCACACAGAAACAAGGGCGTCAACAATATACACAGCAGCAGGCTCTATCGGCAAAACTGCCCCAACTGCAAGCCGCCACACAAACCGCCCTGCTGCAACAGCAAGAAGCCTTGCTTAATGCCAAACGTTTCCACGAAAATCTCGCCGTTCGCAATGCTGATCTAAGTGAACTTGAAAACCTCGCGGATGCCTCGGGTAATCTCAACGCACTAAGCGAAGATATCGGCAATTTGGCACAAAAAATCCAAGCACTCGGTGCCGTAAACCTGGCCGCACTGGAAGAGCTGGAAGAAGCACGTGAACGCGACGGCTATTACCGAAGCCAAAGCGAAGACGTACAATCCGCTATTGATTTGCTCGAAGAAGCCATCTCTCAAATCGACAACGAAACAAAAGCACGCTTTAAAGAAACCTTTGATGCGGTTAATGAAAAGGTACAAACCTTCTTCCCGACCCTTTTCGGCGGCGGAGAAGCAAAACTGCATATGATAGGTGACGATTTGCTCTCAGCGGGCGTATCCATCATGGCGCGCCCGCCCGGCAAGAAAAACAGCACCATCCACCTGCTCAGCGGCGGAGAAAAAGCCCTTACTGCCATGAGCTTGGTGTTCGCACTCTTCAGTCTCAATCCAGCACCTTTCTGCCTGCTGGACGAAGTCGATGCACCGCTGGATGATGCCAATACCGGCCGCTTCTGCAATCTGGTGAAAGAAATGTCGGCACAAACCCAGTTCCTCTATATTTCCCATAACCGGCTCACCATGGAAATGGCCGAACAGCTGATCGGCGTAACCATGCAGGAAAAAGGCGTATCGCGTATTGTGGCCGTTGATATCCAACAAGCACTCAGTATGGCCGAGCCTGCATAATTTGCCACAATTGAAACAGGCCGTCTGAAATATCTATAAGAAAATTCAGACGGCCTCAATATTTATAACCCGATAAAATAGAAAACACATCATATCTAATATCGGTAACAGGCTTACATACATATTTATATTATGCCGATAAAAAGATTATTCCCCGCGGCTATTACACGGCTACAAACTATTCTTGTAAAGTTTCAGACGGCCTCTAAAAAGCCGAAAAACAAATCTGCTTAAACAGCAAATACAACAATAAAATGCATATCCGCAAACTGTTTACCTGCCTAATCGCCTAGTTCTACTATAATCAATAGTATTCCACTGCCATCGATTAAGTCATCCTAATGAAAACCCTGTTCCAATCCACCATTCTCGCCGTTTCCATTCTCCAACTGGCCGCCTGCGGCAGTAGCAAAGCACCTAAAACCAAAATAAGCAGTATTCAAACTCAGAAAATCAGAATCACCCACATCGGCCGTGATCAGGCCTCTCAAGAGCTGATGTTACACAGCATGAGCCTGATCGGCACACCTTATAAATATGGTGGCAACAGCACGGCTACAGGTTTTGATTGCAGCGGTATGGTACAGTTTGTTTATCAAAACGCTCTCGGCATACAACTGCCCCGTACCGCACGCGATATGGCTGCGGCCGCCCGCCCTATTTCCCCCAAAAACCTTAAAACGGGAGATTTGGTTTTCTTTAACACCGGCGGCTCCAGTAAATATTCCCACGTTGGCCTTTATATCGGCAACGGCCAATTCATCCACGCGCCCTCAAGCAGAGGAACCATCCGTACCGAACAAATGAACAATCGTTATTTTGCCGACCGTTATGTCGGTGCCGGTACATTTTTCTGATTAGCCCCAAAAACAGAAATTTTATAACACTATTTCAAGCAAAATGCCGCCGGACAAGAAATTTTGTTAGAATATAGCCCGCTCAACAATCACTTTTCTTTATCATTCTATTTTTTATGATAAATCCAAACTAAACACTAGGAGTTTTTAATGTCTTCCCAACTGATTTTGGTATTAAACTGCGGCAGTTCTTCTTTAAAAGGCGCCGTGCTCGACAATGGCAGCGGCGAAGTGATCCTGAGCTGCTTGGCGGAAAAACTAAATCTGCCGGATGCCTACATCACCTTTAAAGCAAACGGCGAAAAACACAAAGTAGAATTAACCCAACAACCCGACCACACCGGTGCCGTAGGCGCGCTGATGGAAGAATTGAAAACCCGCAACCTGGCCGACCGCGTAGCCGCCGTTGGCCACCGTGTAGTAAGCGGCGGCGAAACGTACAGCGATTCAATCCTGATTAATGAAGACGTTATAGCCGGTATCGAAAAATGTATCCCGCTGGCACCGCTGCACAACCCTGCCAACCTACTGGGTATCCGCGCCGTACAAACCATTTTCCCCGGTCTGCCCAATGTAGCCGTATTCGATACCGCATTCCACCAAACCATGCCCGAACACGCCTACACTTACGCCGTACCACGCGAACTTTACCGCAAATACGGCCTGCGTCGTTACGGCTTCCATGGTACCAGCTACCGTTTTGTTGCCGACGAAGCCGCCCGTTTCTTGGGTAAAGACAAAAACAGCCTGCGCATGGTAATCGCCCACCTCGGTAACGGTGCATCTATCGCCGCCATTCAAAACGGCGAATGCCGCGATACCAGCATGGGCTTAACCCCTCTGGAAGGCTTGGTTATGGGCACCCGCAGCGGTGATATCGATCCGAGCGTGTTCTCTTTCCTGGCTCAAAACACAGGCATGACCATCACCGAAATTACCGATTTGCTGAACAAAAAATCAGGCCTACTGGGTATTTCCGAACTCTCTAGCGACTGCCGCACTATTGAAGAAGAAGCTGCCAAAGGCCACGAAGGTGCCGTATTGGCACTGGAAATCTTTGCTTACCGTTTGGCCAAGTACGTTGCCGGCATGGCCGTTGCGGCAGGTGGCATCGATGCGCTGGTATTCACCGGCGGTATTGGTGAAAACTCAGACGTTATCCGCGCCAAAGTATTGGGTTATCTAGCATTCTTGGGCTTCAACGCAGATGCGGAAGCCAACCAAAAAGCACGCTTCGGCAATGCGGGCGTTATCACCGCTACCGGCAACGGCCCCGTAGCAGTTGTAATTCCGACTAACGAAGAGCTGATGATTGCACAAGATACTGCTGCTCTATCCGGTTTGGCATAACCACTTTTCCCTTTGCAAATCCCCTGTTTAAAACAGGGGATTTTTTTATTTTTATCCCTAATACATGACAGCTTATATTAATAAAGCCGGAACACCTGCAATCAGCATATCCTCTGCACCTAAAGCCATCTAAAACAACTAATCCGTCATATATATAACGAAATTGCATTTTATTAAAACAAACCATTCTTTCCCTTTTTCAGACGGCCTCGCTAAAGTAAAGCCCAAATTTCAAGCCATCTGCAAAAGGAAAAAGCCATGTCCGCAAATACCGCACCCGTTTTGCGCTTTATCACAGCCGGCAGCGTTGATGACGGTAAATCTACTCTCATCGGCCGTTTGCTTTACGACAGCAAAACCCTGCTCACCGACCAACTCGAAAAGCTCAACCGGGATGCAGCCGAGGGCCGCAATATAGATTTCGCCAGCCTGACCGACGGCCTCGCCGCCGAACGCGAACAAGGCATTACCATCGATGTGGCCTACCGCTATTTTGCCACCGCCAAGCGTAAATTCATCATTGCCGATACGCCCGGTCACGAACAATACACCCGCAACATGGTAACCGGAGCATCCACCGCAGATGCCGCGATTATTTTGATTGACGCCACCCGCGTGGACTTTTCCACCTCGCCCGCCGCCTTGCTACCGCAAACAAAACGCCACAGTGCGATTTTAAAACTGCTGGGCTGCCCGAATATCATCGTAGCGGTAAACAAGCTGGATCTACTTGATTTTGACGAAAACCGTTACCGTGCGATTACCGAATCCTATGCCGCCTTAGCCGCCCAAATCGGCTTACAAGCAACTATCTATTATCTGCCGATTAGCGCATTGCAAGGCGACAATATCGTTTCAACCAGCCCGCATACACCTTGGTATCAAGGCCAACCGCTGCTGCCGCTGCTCGAGAGTCTGCCCGTCGCCGGCCAAGGCCGTGCCGACTTGCCTGCTCATTTTCCCGTTCAGCGCGTTGCCCGCCAAGACGGCAGCAGCAGTGACGACTTTCGCGGGTATCAAGGCCGCTTGGAGTCAGGCCGCCTGAAAAAAGGCGACGAAGTGGTTATACAGCCCTCTGGAAAAAACGCCCGTATCGGCGCAATTTACAACCCGGACGGTGAAACCGAATCTGCCGAAGCAGGTGAAACCCTCACTATCACGCTTGATCGAGATATTGATATTTCCCGCGGCGACAGTATTTTAGCCACCACCCACACCGCCCGCCCCGGTCAAAACTTTCAGGCGGCCTTATGCTGGTTTGACGAAACGCCGCTCAATCTGCGCCGTAAATATCTGCTGAAACAAGCCACACAAACTACCGCCGTAAAAATCAATGAAATTTCCTACATTTGGGATGTACATACATTAAGCCACGTGCAGTCCGCCACCGAACTGAAACTAAACGATATCGGCAGCATCAGCCTGAAAACACAGCAACCGCTTACTGCTAGCACATATGAAGAAAATCCGGCTACCGGCTCGTTTATCCTGATCGACGAAGCGACACACCACACCGTTGCTGCAGGCATGATCAGCAGCACGCAGGCACAAAGTACATTTGAAATTTAACCGGCTACTATTTGGTTGAATGACCGGCAAACACACTCTATTTATTTAAAGATGCCGTCTGAATGTTTCAGACGGCATCTTTTATCGTTTATAAATATCAGTCGGATAATCCGTATTGGCTATCCTATTTTGTTACTGACTTTTACCTCAATATTCCCACCATTTTTACCGCTCTTTAACGAAACGAATCCAGAAAAGCGCCCGGCTTACGCACCATACACCCGGGGTATATAACCAAACTTCATTTACATACAATAAACCATTCTTTCCCTTTTTCAGACGGCCTCGCTAAAGTAAGCATCATCAAAATTCCCTTACTTTACGATTATGTTGCTACTGAAAACCCCGAGCGTACTACCCGGCTTCAAAATCAGCTTCGGCCTAACCGTTTTATGCCTTTCGCTGCTGGTGGTGCTGCCCTTTGCCATGATGGCGGTTCAGGCGGCAGATATCGGTTGGAACGGCTTTTGGCGTACCATTTCCGAGCCAAATGTTTTAGCCGCCGTATGGCTCAGTCTGAAAATGTCTTTTTACGCCATGCTTACCAATATTGTCTTCGGCACATTAGTAGCGTGGGTATTGGTACGTTACGACTTTCCCGGCAAAAGCTTGGTCAATGCTTTGGTTGATCTACCTTTTGCCCTACCTACTGCGGTAACCGGCATCGCATTGGCCACACTCTATGCGCCTAACGGCTGGCTAGGCCGCTGGTTTGTTCCGTTTGATATCAAAATCGCTTTCACACCCATTGGTATTTGGATTGCATTGGTTGTTGTCAGCCTCCCCTTTATCGTGCGGGCGGTACAGCCTGTTTTGGAAGAGCTTTCCGGCGAATATGAAGAAGCCGCCGCCACGTTGGGCGCAAGCCGCTTCACCACGTTCCGCCGCGTACTACTGCCCGAAATCACCCCTGCTCTGCTTACCGGCGCAGGCATGATGTTTGCCCGTGCTACGGGAGAATACGGCTCCGTGATTTTTATCGCCGGCAATATCCCCATGGTGTCGGAAATCTTGCCTCTTATCATTACCGGCAAACTCGAACAATTCGACGTAACCGGCGCCTCGGCAGTAGCCCTATTCATGCTGATAATTTCATTTGTGATTTTATTCGCCCTTAATATCGGCCAATGGGCTTTGAGCAAACGGGCCGGTGCAAAAGCCTAGCTTTTATAAGGCTAAAAAAAGGCCGTCTGAAAATAATAAAGACAAAAAGTAGAGAAACATGAAAACGAATATTTCCAATCCTAACCTAACCGAGTCGAAATGGCTGCGCGGTATCCTGATTGGCACTGCGCTCACCTTTTTACTGCTGATGCTGGTGGTACCGCTGGCCGCCGTATTCTACGAGGCTTTGAAAGGTGGCTGGAACCTTTATCTTCAATCGCTAACCGATCCTGAAGCTTGGTCTGCCATCCGCCTGACATTAATTACCGCAGCCATTGTGGTGCCCGTTAACGCTGTACTAGGCGTAGCCATGGCCTGGCTATTGACCCGTTTCGATTTTCGCGGCAAACAGCTTCTCACTACCTTGCTGGATTTACCGTTTTCCGTGTCGCCCGTTGTTGCCGGTTTGATGTTTGTTCTGCTTTTCGGCGCACACACCGCATTCGGCGGCTGGCTTGAAGCACAAGGCATCCAAATCATTTTTGCCATTCCGGGCATTATTCTGGCCACCCTGTTTGTTACTTTTCCCTTTGTCGCGCGCGAGCTAATTCCGCTGATGCAGGCACAAGGCGATAGTGAAGAGCAAGCCGCACTGATTTTAGGTGCATCCGGCTGGCAGATGTTTTGGCGCATCACCCTGCCCAACATTAAATGGGCGCTGCTGTACGGCATTATCCTGACCAATGCCCGCTCTATGGGCGAATTCGGCGCAGTCAGCGTTGTTTCAGGGCATATCCGCGGCGAAACCAATACCGTGCCGCTGCTGGTCGAAATTTTCTACAACGAATACAACTTTACCGGCGCGTTTGCCTTATCAAGCATCTTGGCACTGCTGGCTTTGGCCACCCTTGCCGTACAAAACATCATCAGCCGCATTCAAGAACGTAAACTTGCCGCCGCCGAAAGGAGCAGCGTATGAGCATCACCATCCAAAATTTGAACAAATCTTTCCAAAACTTTCGTGCGCTCAACAATATCAACCTCAACGTACCTACAGGTAAGCTCACTTCCCTACTGGGCCCTTCCGGTTGCGGAAAAACTACCCTGCTGCGTATTATTGCCGGTTTGGAAAATGCCGACAGCGGTAAAATCCTGTTCGACGGGCAAGACGTTACCGACAAACATGTACGCGAGCGTAAGGTAGGCTTCGTATTCCAACACTACGCTCTGTTCCGTCACATGAACGTATTCGATAATATCGCTTTCGGCCTGACCGTGCTGCCAAAAGCTCAACGCCCGGGTAAAGCCGAAATCCGCGCGCGTGTCGAAGAGCTGCTGCAGCTGGTACAACTTTCCCATTTGGCCAAGTCTTACCCGCACCAGCTATCAGGCGGCCAACGCCAACGCATCGCCTTGGCACGCGCATTGGCAGTCAAGCCGAAATTGTTGCTGCTCGATGAGCCGTTCGGCGCGTTAGATGCCAAAGTACGCAAAGAATTGCGCGTTTGGTTGCGCGATATCCACCACGAGCTGGACATCACTAGTATTTTAGTTACACACGACCAAGAAGAAGCACTGGAAGTATCCGATGAAATCGTTGTGATGAACCACGGCTGCATCGAACAAATAGGCACTGCCGACACACTCTACCGCCGCCCGGCCAATGCTTTCGTTACCGAGTTTCTCGGTGAAACCGATGCCTTCGAAGGGCGTATTGAGAAAGGTGCTTGGACATACAACGGCTTCAAGTGGTCGCTGGATAGCACTGCAGCCTGGCAGGAGCAGACCGCCACCGGCTATATCCGCCCGCACGAATGGGCGATTGCCGAAAATGGTAATACCCCGATGCTGCAAGCCCGTATAAAAAAAATCCATGCTGCAGGCGCACTTACCCATCTGACTATGCAGCCGCTGCACGACAAGCGCGATATCCATGTCAGCTTTGCCGACAGTGAAGTTGCCCACCGAGGCTTGGGAGTCGGACAAGAAATCGCACTCACCCCCAAACAAATTTATATATTCTCGCAAAACGAGCTGATTGATTATTCGATTTAAACAGCCCGTATTGTTTCAGACGGCCTTCTTTAACAAGGAAGGCCTTTTGTCTTGCTCTCTGCCGACTGCACCCGACCAGTACCAACTGCTTTTAAAATATGAAGCGACACGCCGACAATTAAAACCATCTGCATATCATCGTCAAATCACAATAGACAGCTTAACAATATCTTTACAATTACATACAGTTACATTTATAATAAATCGGTGAATTTGCAGCAAAACCAGCCAAAATCACGTTTTATACTGCAATTAACTTCAAATTATCCGCGCCTATATGACCAGGAGAAACAATGACCCAACAGAAAGACCAACGCCCCGACAATGTCGAGCTACTAAGCGCGCAGCTGCCGATTACTAATTTCAAAGGGCTGCTGATCACCTTTATTGCCGCTATTGTCAGTTTTTTGATTTATCAGATTCTTCCCTATGAAACAAATGCCAACAAAGGTATCGCCGTATTAATTTTCGTAGCCATCTTATGGTTTACCGAGGCCGTACATATTACCGTGACCGCGCTGATGATTCCGGTATTGGCCGCCATTATCGGCATTCCGGAAATGGATACGAAAACTGCTCTGGCAGGTTTTGCCGATCCGATTATTTATATTTTCTTCGGCGGTTTCGCATTGGCGACAGCCCTGCATATGCAACGTCTCGACCGCAAAATCGCCTTATGGTTGATCTCGCTTTCAGGCGGTAATATGAAAATCGCCGTTTTGGCTATTTTCGGCGTTACGGCGTTTCTCTCGATGTGGATCAGCAACACTGCCACGGCAGCCATGATGCTGCCGCTTGCTCTTGGTATGATGGACCACCTAGACCGTGAGAAAGACCGTAAAACGTTTGTTTTTGTCTTACTCGGGATCGCCTATTGCGCTAGCATCGGCGGCCTGGGAACCGTAGTTGGTTCTCCGCCCAATGCAATCGCCGCCAAAGCACTTGATTTGGATTTTGCCGGTTGGATGAAAATGGGTCTGCCCATGATGCTGCTGATTCTGCCGCTGATGTTGATTTCGTTGTTTGTTATCCTACGCCCGAATTTGAGCGAAAAAGTTACCGTTACCAATGAAGAAATTCCTTGGACCCTCCACCGTGTATTAGCCATGTTGATTTTCATTGGTGCGGTTGTTGCGTGGATCTCGGGCGACAAAATTAAAACTGCTTTCGGCATCAGTAATCCTGATACCGTTGTAGCTTTAATTGCCGCAATTGCCGTAGTCGTATTCGGCGTGGCCCGTTGGAAAGAAATTGCCCGCAATACCGATTGGGGCGTATTGATGCTGTTCGGTGGTGGTATCGCACTGAGCAGCCTATTGCAAAAATCAGGCGCTTCATTAGCGCTCGGACAGCAAATTGCAACGACTTTCGTCCTCGCCCATCCTTTAATCGTGATTTTGGCCGTAGCGACTTTTATTATCTTCCTGACCGAATTTACCAGTAATACGGCTTCTGCCGCATTGTTGGTACCGATTTTTGCCAGCATTGCCACCCAAATGGGATTACCTAAAGAAGTATTGGTATTTGTTATCGGTATCGGTGCTTCATGCGCCTTTATGCTGCCGGTTGCCACTCCGCCTAATGCCATCGTATTTGGCACGGGGTTAATCCAGCAACGCGAAATGATGCGGACAGGGATGCTGCTGAATATCTTATGTATTCTTTTAGTCGGCTTCTGGGCTTACTTTGTTTATGCCTGATTCGTAATGTAAAAAACATGCCGTCTGAAATCGTTCGGACGGCATGTTTTTTTATACGACGGCAAAATGCTTATACTAATTTCAAAAATTGCAGTTCTTCTTCCAAACGCGCTTTACTCCATTTTAACGATACCGCCCACGTTAACAAAGCTAGCGCAGTTTCCAGATTGGCCTTACCGCCATTCACCACACCAGCCCGACGCAAAGCATCACCTTGTGCATAAACCGCCGCGGCACACCCTTGCTGCACTTGGCTGATATTCAACACCAAACCGCCATGCCCGGTAAAAGCCGATACGGCACCAATAAAATCTTCCTCCGCAGGCGCGTTACCATGACCGTAACTTTGCAGTATCACGGCTTGGGCATCTGTCTTTGCCAACTGAAATGCCAGTATATGCGAGGAAAAACCGGGCGTTAGCGTATGGCACCACACCTTGGCAGAGGAGTCCAACGACCGGGCAAAAAAACCGCCCCCGCAGTTTTCAGACGGCCTGATATCCAGATTCTGCCAACCTTGCCGCTCCACCCACTCCCCCAGTATGCCAAAATGCGGGTTACCAAAACCTTCAGATGTTTCCGTACTGATTTTACTGCTGCCCACCGCCGCAAAAAGCTTTCCGTTAAATGCTACTGCTACTTCACGCAAATCGGGCAGCTCAAAAGCTGCTACTGCCGTTGCCAAATTGAAAGGCGCATCGCTGCCCTCGCTATCAAACGGCCATTGGGCACCGGTCAATACCACAGGCTTATCCAAATTCTGCAACCCCAAAGCCAGTATATTGGCAGTATAAGCCAGTGTATCCGTTCCATGCAGTACCAAAATACCGTCATATTGAGGTATCTTATCGGCCAACAAATCCAACCATTGCTGCCAATCAGCCAATGTTACCGCAGACGAATCAATCAAAGGGCTGCAAACGTGCCAATCGAAATCAAGGCCGTCTGAAAATGGTTTCAATGCCCTCCCAACCAATGCGGTATCAGGGCGCAAACCCTCGGCACTTTGGCACATGCCGATCGTACCGCCCGTATAAAGTACGAAAATACGCTTTTTCAATGCCATCATCCTTATCCTGAATATGCATATCGGCCTGCGGATCACGCAAGCCGATACCAACCATGCCGATATATGCAATAAGTATCCCGCTACCGCTATCAGCGCGAAATATAACGGTGCACTACAACCCGACATATCCCGTTATTACAAATTATTTCCCGGCTACTTTTTTATTACGCATCAAGCACAGCATATCGGCGGCCACATGCGCAGCAGCAATGGCGGTGATTTCCGCATTATCATAAGCAGGCGATACCTCTACCACATCCATACCGACAATATTCAAATCACCCAACGAGCGTACAATGCTCAAAGCCGTATGCGAATCCAATCCGCCCGGAACAGGCGTACCCGTACCCGGAGCAAAAGCGGGATCAAGGCAGTCGATATCAAAAGTGATATAAACGGGATTATCACCGATAATTTCATAAATCCGTTTTACAGTAGCTTCTGCGCCGTTTTCATTTACCCACGGTGCAAACAGCATATTCATACCCATAAAGTCGCTGTTCCAAGTACGGATACCGACTTGTGCGGAAGTAGCCGGATTAATCAAACCGTCTTTCACCGCTTTATAAAACATCGTACCGTGGTTCAATGATTCGGGATCATCGTCAGGCCAGGTATCGCAATGTGCATCGAAATGCAGCAGGCTGAGCGGCTTACCGTATTTTTCGGCATGTGCCTGCAATAAAGGATATGTAATGAAATGATCGCCACCCAAAGTGAGCATTTTGGCATCACTGTTGGTGATAATATCCAAAGCATGCTGCTTGATGGTTTCGCGTATGCCCCACGGCTTATGCGCATCAAACCAGCAGTCGCCGTAATCAATAACGGCCAAATCATCAAACGGATCAAAACCCCAAGGAAACAAATTCAACTCGGCCAATTGCACGCTGGCCGCCCGAATCGCGGCCGGCCCTAAGCGGGCTCCCGGACGAAAAGTCGTTGCCAGATCAAGCGGCACACCTGAAACCACTACATCCGCACCACTCAAATCACGAGTATAACGGCGGCGCATAAACGACAGCGCACCGGCATACGTGTTTTCAATAGTCGAGCCTTTCAACGATTCCCGGCGAAACGCGCCGTCGCCGTAAATTTTTTCAGTCATTGAGATGATCCTTTACTTCTGTTTTATCGTAAATGCATTACACGGAAACCAATTTCCATATCGGCAAATAAGATTTCAAATAGCCCGCTCCCTCATAACAGGAGCATACAGAATTATTGATGATGTATCGATATCGTACTGTTTGAAGTCTAGGCGGTATAAATGCCGTCTGAAACATTTCAGACGGCATTGTAACAAACAAACTTACTATCGGGCTTTTTTTGCGGCCCGCTCAGCTTTGCGCTTGGCCCGCAGCTCGCTTAAGTGCTGACGGTAAAAACGTAAACGCTGACGCTTTTTCCACCAGAAATAAAGCAATATCGCCACACCTATACCAATTAATACAAACAAACCGGACTGGAATTGATGTACTTTTTCCATAAGCCAATCGGTTTGCTCTGCACCATATGCACCAAGGTATATCCATACGGGAACCGATATCAGGGCGGCAAAGCCATCCATCAGTAAAAAACGGGTATAGGATACTTTGCGGCTGATACCCGCGGTAATATAAATCGGCGTGCGCAATCCGGGTAAAAAACGGGCAACAAACAATACGCGGTTGCCGTATTTATCAAATTTTTCCTGTACCTGTGCATAGCGCTTCGGGGTCATAACCCTGGCAATAAAAGGAACTTTCAAAATACGATGGCCGTAGATGCGGCCGGCCGTAAACATCAGTCCGTCCCCTACCAGCACCCCCAACATTCCGATCAAAACCATGATGTGCACATTGGCATAGCCCAGACCAGAAATCACCCCTCCGGCTACCAGTGTTATGTCTTCCGGAATCGGTACGCCGAAACCGCAAGCAACCAGTACGAAAAATACGGCTGCATATCCGTATTGGGTGAAAAAAGCTTCTAATAAGGCTAACATGCAGATCGGATTCCCTGATGAGAAAAGTCAATTCGTTATTATAACGAAGAAACCGGTAACTACAGAAATATTGTACCGATAAACCCTACTAATCGCTAAGGCCTCCCTCGGTACAATATCCGGTTTCCAGGCCGCGTTTCAGACGGCCTCAAAACAGCGGCAACTATACTGTCCGCTTACTTTACTTTTTTGTCGCTTTAGTGCCTTGGATTGCTGCCGCAATCCGCTCCGCACCGTGCTTAGCCCAATCGGTTTGGCGCGCCTCTACCATCACACGCACTACAGGCTCTGTACCGGACGCCCGTAACACGACACGTCCTTTACCTTCAAGCTCTTTCTCTACTTCGGCCAATACATCTTTCGAAGCAGTTTGCCAATCCTGGCCTTTTTGGATGCGTACGTTAATCATGGTTTGAGGAAACGGCTGCCAATCGGCGCATACCGTTGCCAAATCCTGCTCAAGGGTTTTGAGAGCGGCCAGCACTTGCAAAGCCGAAATAATACCGTCTCCGGTATTGTGTTTGTCCATACACAAAATATGGCCGCTGGCTTCACCGCCAATCAACCATCCGCGTTTATGAAGCTGCTCCAAGACATAGCGGTCACCCACTTTAGCACGGGCAAACGGTATACCCTGCTCTTGCAAGGCCAACTCCATCGCCATATTGGTCATCACAGTTCCTACTACGCCACCTATATCAACCCCTTCTTTGGCGCGGGCTTTGGCCACTACATAAATTAGGCTGTCGCCGTCGTAGGCTTTCCCGTTTTTATCCACCATAATCAAACGATCGCCGTCACCATCCAATGCAATACCGTAATCGGCTTCGTTTTGCAGAACAGCCGCCTGCAATGCTTTCGGGTGGGTAGCGCCTACTTTTTCGTTGATGTTATAGCCATTTGGCTCTCCACCGATGGTAATGACATGGGCACCCAACTCATGGAATACTTTAGGGGCGACATGGTATCCTGCGCCGTTAGCTGTATCTACTACCAATTTCAGACCACGCAAGTCCATTTGCGAGGGAAAGGTTGATTTACAGAATTCGATATAGCGGTCATCCGCACCATTAATACGACGGGCCCGACCCAAACCGGAAGAAGGTTGGGTTTTCATTTCTTCATCCAGCTTAGCTTCGATTTCCAACTCAATCTCATCGCTCAGCTTAACGCCGCCTTCTGCAAAAAATTTAATGCCGTTATCGGAATAAACGTTATGCGAAGCGGAAATCATCACGCCGGCAGAAAGGCGTAAAGCCTTGGTTAAATATGCTACGCCCGGCGTCGGCAGCGGGCCGGTTTGAATCACATTTACACCGGCAGCGGTAAAGCCCGCCACCAATGCCGCTTCCAACATATAGCCTGAAATGCGGGTATCTTTAC
Organism: Neisseria arctica; assembly: GCF_022870905.1. NCBI lineage: Bacteria > Pseudomonadati > Pseudomonadota > Betaproteobacteria > Neisseriales > Neisseriaceae > Neisseria > Neisseria arctica. The sequence continues at coordinate 748,018 of NZ_CP091510.1, read as the reverse complement.
CGATAATCACAGTCGGCTTTTGTTCGCTATCATGCTGCACCAATACTTGGCCGGCGGCATAACCCAGCTTTAATACAAAATCAGGGGTAATCGGAAATTGGCCGACTTCGCCGCGAACGCCATCGGTACCAAAATATTTTTTCGCCATATTATGGAGTCTCCATTTAATTCAGTAGACATTCTAAATCAGCACAACCAAAGCAGCTAGCGGTTTATCCGCTTTTGCCCCAGGCAGGCATAGTCTTTCCGCTTTTGAAAATACTTCACTATTATCTGCTACTAATCCAAATAAGAAAGCATAATCAGGACAGCTGGCTGCTTGTAGCGTTCAAACGGTTATCTATACGGTTTTTATCCCAATAACCATTACTTATGCCATCTGCAACTGAAATATTTTTTACTGCTAAATCCTATGCCGCTTAAACCTGAAAATTTACTTCTTTGGTTTTATCTGACGGACCGACTATAGACACCTAATGCGCGCCATACGTTCAACGCATCCGAAGTGGCTTTTACGTCATGTACCCTCAGTATTTGGGCGCCGCGTGCGGCAGCAGCCAAAGCAGCCGCAACACTTCCGTAAACCCTAAGCTCCGCATTACCTTCTCCGGTTAGCTCGCCAATCATTCTTTTTCGAGAAATCCCAACCAGCAACGGCAAATCAATACTGGCTCCTAATTCTTCCAAATGCTCCATCAAAGCAATATTATGCTGCAAAGTTTTACCAAAACCGAACCCCGGATCTGCCACAATTCTATTTTTTGCGATACCGGCCTCCTCACAAATACGAACCCGCTCATCCAAATAAGCGGCCACCTCCGCCACCACATCCTGATAGGTCGGATTTTGCTGCATAGTTTTCGGTTCTCCCTGCATATGCATCAAGCACACGCCTACCTTATCGTACCCTGCCAGCAGATCAACCGCACCTGTATCGGACAATGCCGACACGTCATTAATAATATCTACCCAACCATTTGACAAAACCCGCTGCATGACAATAGTACGCCGGCTATCCAAGCTAACAGGTACATTCCATTTTGCAACTTCTTCCAATATGGGTTCTACTCGTGTCCATTCTTCCTCTGGCGACACGTAATCCGAACTGGGACGGGTAGACTCGCCGCCTATGTCCAATATATCCGCACCATCCTTAAGCAATTGCTCGGCATGCTTTAAAGATGACTGAATTGATTGCGAATAAACACCGCCGTCTGAAAACGAATCAGGCGTTAAATTCACGATACCCATAATTTTGGTTTCTGCCAAATCGAGAGTAAAACGGTTACATTGCCATTGATAATTTTTCATAGGTTTCTTTTACAAATACATCAAGATAGCGAAAATAAAAACTCAATATGCTTTAATCTTTACTACAACGTCAGGTCTTCGGCGATCGCCACTACATTGATAAAATTTGCATATTATATAATTATGGAAACTACAAACGATACCATATAGGGCATCCGAGTCATTAATAAATATCAAAGTGATGTGATTTTATTTATGGATAACTACTATTTCCTTATAAGTATCAAAATCTTGATTTCTTCCTAGGCCGTCTGAAGCCATTCCTGATCCGACAGGCTAGGTAAAATAATCTATTCATACGCCCATTCAATACCATAAAAAAACAGCAGCCTTTCAAGCTGCTGTTTTGTATTGCCATCAAATTTTATCCGAAGGCTGATGCGGTTGATCTCCATCAGGATTAGGACGCCCTGTCTCAATATCCGCAGAACCTGTTGTAGGTTGTACATGCTCTGAAGACTCAGCCTGCACAGCCTCTTCAGAAGCAGGAGTTTCAACAACTTCTTCAGTACGGATATTATGACTGTAATCTTTAGGCGGGCTGGGCTGTTTACCTGCCATAATTTCCAGCACCTGATCACGATCAATGGTTTCCCAATCCATCAAAGCTTTGGTCATGGTTTCCATTTTATCGCGGTTTTCACTCAAGATTTTGTAAGCAACCGCATACTGTTCATCGATAATACGGCGGATTTCGGCATCAACCTGGCGCATAGTCCGCTCGGAGATATTTTGCGAATGAGTTACCGAACGACCCAAAAATACTTCGCTTTCGTTCTCGCCATACACCATCGGCCCCATTTTTTCCGACATACCGTAACGGGTAACCATATCACGCGCAATCTGAGTAGCACGCTCAAAATCGTTAGAAGCCCCTGTCGAAATACGGCCTACATAAATATCTTCGGCAATACGACCGCCGAACAGAATCGAAATCTGATTCAGCATTTGATCTTTATATAGACTGATGCGGTCACGTTCAGGTAACTGCCAAGTCAAACCTAAAGCACGACCACGCGGCATAATGGTAACTTTATGAACAGGATCCGTTCCTTCCAATGTTTCAGCTACGATGGCATGACCTGCCTCATGATAAGCAGTGGCCCGCTTCTCATCTTCGTGCATCACCATCGAACGGCGCTCCGGCCCCATATAGATTTTGTCTTTAGCATCTTCAAAGTCGCTTTGGTCTACTTTGATTTTATTGCGACGGCCTGCAAATAAGGCGGCTTCATTCACTAAGTTGGCCAAATCCGCACCTGAAAAACCCGGGGTACCTTTTGCCAAAGTTTTTAAATCCACAGATTCATCTAGCGGTACTTTTTTCGCATGCACTTTCAAAATCTGCTCACGTCCGCGAATATCCGGCAACGGCACAACTACTTGGCGGTCAAAACGTCCGGGACGTTGCAACGCCGGATCCAACACATCCGGACGGTTGGTAGCAGCAATCACAATAACAGTTTGATTACTTTCGAAACCATCCATTTCAACCAGCAGTTGGTTCAAGGTTTGTTCACGCTCGTCATTACCACCGCCCAAGCCTGCTCCGCGCTGACGGCCTACCGCATCGATTTCATCAATAAAGATAATACACGGCGCATTCTTCTTGGCCTGCTCAAACATATCGCGTACACGGCTGGCACCCACGCCGACAAACATTTCTACGAAATCCGAGCCCGAAATGCTGAAAAACGGTACTTGCGCTTCGCCTGCAATCGCCTTGGCCAGCAAAGTTTTACCGGTACCCGGGCTACCAGCCAGCAAAATGCCTCTTGGCACACGTCCGCCCAAACTTTGGTAACGGTTGGGTGCTTTTAGGTAATCAACAATTTCCTGCACCTCCTCTTTAGCCTCATCGCAACCTGCCACGTCTGCAAAAGTTACCTTATTGTTGTCTTTATCCAGCAACTTGGCGCGGCTCTTGCCGAATGAAAAAGCTCCGCCCTTGCCGCCACCGCCGCTTTGCATGCGCATAAAATAAAACCATGCGCCGATCAGCAGCAATACAGGCAGCAAGCTAAATAGCACGCTAGTAAACATGCTCGGCTTTTCTTCCGGCGTTACCTGCACACGCACTTTTTTCTCTAAAAGCGTAGGAACAAGATTGTCATCCAACGGAGCATTGGTAAAGAAAGGCGTATTGTCGGTACGCTCGCCTTTGATCATATAGCCGCTAACTACCGAACCTTCGATATTGACACTGGCTACTTCACCTTTATTAACTTGTTCGATAAATTGCGAGTATTCGATCTGCTGTTTGTTTTCCTGTTTGTCGGTGATGGCATTGAATGCTGCCATCAAACACACGGCCAAAACCAGCCAGACCAATAAGTTTTTAACGGTATTCCCCACTGAAACAGGCTCCATAAATAGGGTGAAAATGAAAAATGAATTTTAAATCAGGGCAGGTGCATTGTCAGCGTTTATTTTTACCTAATAGATAAATCTCACTGGAACGATTGCGTGAAGCTTCGGGCTTGCGCGTCTGTACTGTAGTGAAAACTTTCTTCATTTCCGACAGATACTCCTGATAACCGGCACCTTGAAATACTTTAACCAAAAACATACCGCCAGGCTTCAGGTGGTTGGCCGCAAAATCCAAGGCCAACTCGCACAAGTAGAAGCTACGGGCCTGATCCGTTACTGCATTGCCCGACATATTGGGGGCCATATCGCAAATTACAAGGTCTAGCGGCCTCCCCGCAAGTAAAGATTCGAACTCCGCCAATACGGATTCTTCACGAAAATCACCTTGGATAAACGATACGCCGTCAATCTGTTCCATCGGCAAAATATCCAAAGCAAAAACTTCACCGCCTTGGCCGACCAGTTTGGCTGCCACCTGAGACCAACTGCCCGGAGCGCTACCCAAATCTGCCAATACTGTACCCGGCTTGATCAACTTATCTTTTTCATTGATTTCCAAAAGTTTGTAAGCCGCGCGCGCACGATAGCCATCTTTTTGCGCCATATGCACATAGTGATCGTTCACATGCTCGTTGAGCCAAGCTTTGGAGGATTTCGAACGGACTGCCATAAAGCCATATTGAAAAACAAAAGAGTGCTATTGTACGTTATTTTCTGCACGAAAGGCTGCAATTCGCGTAAAATAAGAATTTATTTATTTGATTTAAAGTAGTTCATCATGACAGACAAGCTCAGCCATAAAGAAATTTTGGCGCTTAAAGCCCGTGCCCACCACCTGAATCCGGTAGTAATGATCGGCCAAAACGGCCTTACCGAATCGGTTATTAAAGAAACCGATGCGGCGCTCACCGCGCACGAATTGATTAAAGTACGTGTTTTGGGTGATGACCGCAGCGAACGTATCGAAATGTGCGAAGCTCTTTGCGAAGCCGTAGATGCTCAGCTAGTTCAGCATATTGGCAAATTACTGGTTTTATGGCGTAAAAATATTGAAGCTTAAAGAGTAACCCTATCTTGAATTACAAAGGCCGTCTGAAAATTTTCAGACGGCCTTTGTTTAATATCCAAATCTAGCTTAATGCCATTCCAAGCGTAACATACGAAATACCAATCCGAAAGCCAATATACTGCAAACCATATAAATCACGCTCGAAGTGCCGTGCCATTGTCCGAAGCTCCCGCCTACCAGAGAAAGCAACCAATTGGTTGTTCCCGCCTTATGCGCTTCAATTACCGGCGTAACCAAAAATTGATTTATCGCCAACAAAGCCAGCAACAGCAAAACGAATTTATTGGTTTTGGTACGGATTAGGCTTCGGCTCAATTCATGACGGCCTATAAAATAAATTAACAACCATACCGCCAAACCACTATAGGCCACAACATTAAACATACTTCCGGCCATAGCTCCGGCTTCCATTTTCGTCATATGAGAAAACAGCACCGGCACGGCCAGATAACCTATACCCAATTGCAAGCCCAACCATGCACCTGCCAACACTGCTGCCAGTTTATTCATTCCTACCTCATTTTATAATTTGCTTATCGTATGTCTGCCTGTATACGCTGAGCCTGCCCTTACTGTCAAACGTTTAAGACAAAGCAAAGGTTTATCCGGATAAACGTTCCTCTTAGTGCAAATATTACCACAGTAAATATATGAGGATACTGTATATTTACCCAGCCAGATCATCCTATCTGCCACATAATCCAACCAATAATCTTTGTACCCTTGTTTTAAAATGTTTTTACAAATTAGAATCGGAAAACAAAGGCACCGGATCCAATTCTATTAAATCCGATGCCCTCAATCATTAATAACACAGCAAGCAATTCTGTAAAATACAATTAAATGTATTCAACACTCACAATATCATACTCGCGCACACCGCTCGGAGCTTGTACTTCAGCCACATCACCCTCTTCTTTACCAATCAGAGCTCGTGCAATCGGCGAGCCGACAGAAATTTTATTTTCTTTAATATCTGCCTCATCTTCACCCACAATTTGATAACGAACGCGCTCTTCGGTTTCTAAGTCTTCTAAAGTCACCGTTGCGCCAAAAACCACCTTGCCTTCGGCATGGATTTCGGCCGGGTTGATAATATGCGCCATCGAGAGCTTACCCTCTACCTCAGCGATCCGCCCCTCGATAAAACCTTGGCGCTCTTTAGCAGCCTCATATTCGGCATTCTCAGACAAATCACCATGTGAACGGGCCTCGGCAATGGCTTCGATGACAGCAGGTCGGGCCACACTTTTAAGGTGCTGCAATTCGGCTTTCAGCAATTCGGCACCGCGTACGGTCAACGGAATTTTCTGCATTTCTTCTTCTCCAAAAGAGCGGCGCACCCGCCCTGTTTTTTAATATAAAAACGCAAGCCGCCCGAATTGCGGCGGCTTGCTTGTTGCTTTCAAATATAGTGCTTATTGTATCAAAGATAGCCAAAATAGCAACCGTTGCAATCTAATTTTAATGACATGGTAAAGCCGTTTACTTTATAGATTTGCACCTTTCCAAACAAAATTTTCGTAAGTTGGATAAGAATACCAAATCTAGGAAACGCAGTATCCTATTTCAATATCCATTCATTCGCCCTACATCAACTTTTAGACATTCCGGTTTACTATTATATGTATATTGAGAGTGTTAAAAAAACATCACCCAGAATCTCCGTCTTACAGATGGCACTCGACACCCATCTATAAAAATACGTCGTAATAAAAATAATTCAAAAATAATGATATACTGCTAATCAGCAACATTTATCTGATGCTCAAATGCAATAAACGCTGTGATCATCGCCTGCCAAACGGCTTCTGCCACATCAGGTGCCAAGCCTACTACTTCTGCTTGCTCACGCCGTTTTGCAATCACTTGTGCGACGCGGTCAGGGGCTGCAACAGCCATAGGATTATTCTTTGGCTTTATCTCACCCGCACGCTTTACATATTTTTGACGCTCGGCAAGCAACGTAATCAGCTTCGCATCAATCACATCAATCTGCGCACGAATCTCTTCCAAGGTGTTCATTTGTTCTGCCGACATTCTTCACTCCTTTATTTAACTCGTTTCAAGAGAGCCATAAAAATTTTATGCTTTATTTCCTTTGTCGGCATAATACCGCTTCATACCACTTCCAGAAGACTCTTATCAAATTAATACTACACTTCTCACAAGCATTGATTGGAAGTATGATCCTAAGCCGTCATTTTGGCTACACAATGCTATTTTATTGGTAACACAAAGGGAGCTGATGACTTATTTTTATTACGTGAGGTATTAAGATAAATTGGTAATAAGCAATCCATTTATAATTAATTTAGAGGGGAGAAGCCTTGTTACCAGAATATCTGATTTGGTTGATCAATCACTCAACGATGGCAAAACGCTATTTTGCCTCCGTTTCGCGTGGAACGTCCTTTTCCTTTTAACACTTGGTGGTTGTTGCCAACGGTTTACGCGGTACCTACCGTCCGCCACAATATCGCCATGTAATGCTGCCGCTGATTGTGTTAGCGCGTTTTGATGCGATTTTATCCCCGCATACGGATACGATGAAAGCCTTGTTTGATGCAGACCGTAAGAAGCCTGAAAAAGAACGGTTTTCGCAAAAAATACTGGATAAAAAACTCACCGAAATTGTAGGTAAAGACCGCAAGCAAACTCTTTACAACACCAGTGGGTTTAACCTTACTCATTTACTGGACGACCCTGACCATATTCGAGCAAACCTAATTCAATACCGAGTTAGCCGTAGAATCGCGAAGTTGATTTATAAAAATGTACGTTCGGTGTAATAAATGGTTTGAAATGTAAGAAAGAAAAAACGGAAGCCTTGCTTCCGTTTTTTCTTTCTATACACTCAGAACGGAATATCATCATCAATATCATCGATCGGAGCGGCAGGCGTTGCTGGGGCTTGGCGGCGCGGTGCTGCCGGTGGGGCTGCCGGGGCTTCCTGCTGGTAAGCAGGCGGTGCGCTTTGGTAATGATTTTGAGAAGGCGCCGATTGATAACTACCTTGATCCGCATATTCGGCAGAACTCCCGCCGCTGCGCGAGCCGAGCATTTTCATTTCGCTTGCAATAATATCGTATGCAGTGCGTTCAATGCCGTCTTTACCTTGATATTTCCGGCTTTGAATGCGGCCTTCAATATACACTTGACTGCCTTTGCGTAAATATTGGCCCGCAATTTCGGCCAAGCGGCGATACATAGTGATATTGTGCCACTCTGTTCGTTCTTGACGCTGGCCGTTACGGTCGTTCCAAGTTTCGCTGGTTGCGATACTAAAATTACATACGGCCTCGCCGTTGGGCATATAGCGCACTTCTGGGTCGCGGCCAAGGTTACCGATTAAAATCACTTTATTTAATGACATTTTCTACTCCTGAAATTATTTGGTTGGCCGCTGCCTCGTCAAAACCTTTTTGCAGTGCCTTGATATACACGGTTTGTTTGTCGGCACTGAAACTCACAGCCTCTACACCGTCAAGCGTATTTAATGCAGAGTGTAAAGCGTCTTCACGCCCCTGCCAAGCTGCTGGTACGCCGAACGCAATATTTTTTACCGGCTTTGGGGCAGGCGCGGTAGCCGCCACCCAGAACCATAACAACATTAAGCCGATACAGAATGCGAATATACCGCCGAAACCGAAGTATTGGAACAATACGCCGCCGGCTGCTCCGCCAACAAACAAACCGACAGACTGTAAGGTATTATAAACACCCATAGCCGTGCCTTTTAAATCAGACGGAGCGATTTTCGATACTAGAGACGGCAGGCTGGCTTCCAACACATTGAAGCCGATAAAATACACCACTAAAGCCAAAGCAATCCACCACAATGACGATAAGCCGAGCCAAAGCGCCAATTGCGCGGCTGTTATACATGCGATACCTAATATAAATATCTGTTTGAGCTTATTGCGCGTTTCCCCGACTATAATCAACGGCACCATCACAATCAAACCGATAACGGTAGCAGGAAGATACACCTGCCAATGCTGTACCTTATCCAGACCTTGCGCCACCATGGCAAACGGTAACGAAGTAAACAATGCCATTTGTGCGGCATGAAGTGCGAAAATACCGAAGTTCAGGCGCAATAACTGCCCGTTTTTCAATACCTCTCCCAAGCGCCCGGGTTGGACTTGCGCGTCTTCATGCAGTTTTGAGCGGACAGGATCAGGAGTTATAAACGCCACTACAGCGATGCTGATCAAGGTCAGCACGGCCGTCAGTAAAAATAAGCCGGGCACCCCTATCCAACGGGTTAGCAGCGGAGCGACCGCCAAGCTGAATGAAAATGTCAAACCAATGCTCAAGCCTATCATGGCCATGGCACGGGTACGGACTTCCTCGCGCGTCAGATCGGCTACTAAAGCCGTTACCGCTGCGCTCACTGCTCCCGCCCCCTGCACCGCACGGGCTAAAACCAGCATTTCCAAACTATTTGCAACGGCAGCCATAAAGCTGCCTGCTGCAAACACCAGCAAGCCCGCATAAATCACCTTTTTCCGGCCGAAACGGTCGGAGGCCATCCCTAAGGGCAGTTGCATTACCGCCTGGGTCAAGCCATACGCCCCCATGGCCAAACCAATCAATACTTTATTATTTTCCGCCCCGGGCAAAGTAGCCGCATACAGAGCAAGAACGGGCAAAACCAAAAACATGCCCAGCATACGTAAAGCATAAACTCCCGCTAAAGAGCTGCTGGCGCGCCATTCTTCGGGAAACATTTGGGTGCGGTTTTGTTTGGCCATGATATAAAACAAAAGCGGCAAAGGCCGTCTGAAAATTTTTCAATGTAATCGGCGATTATACAACGATTACCCCGATCTTTCAGACGGCATATAAAATTTTACCCATTTAAAAATATCTTTCGAGTAATCCCTCAAATACAGCATCTGCGAATGCTTGCAGCAACTGATACTGTTGGTATAATGATTTGCAACACTTGATAAAAGGACAACCTTGGTATGTTTAAACGCCCTGAAGAACTGATTATGGCCGTATTGGCGGCATTGTGGGTAGCGCTAACCTACTTTATCGCCGACTATTTCGGTGCGCCCACGCACACCACGCTTTTAATCAGCCTGCTCACTTTGGTTTGGGCGGTTGTATTTTTTATTTTGTGGCAGCGCAATCTAACCCGACTGATTTGGCCGATATTCTTGGGGTTGCTTGCCGCCTGCTGGTGGCCTTATCTGGATTGGATAGCTATCCGCGATATCGTTGTTCCCGGTGCAACCACCGATACTATCGTTATCGCAAAACCTTGGTACGCTACTTGGACATTTAAAAGTATTTTATCCGTAGTTCCGGTATTAATCGGTTACGGTATCAAATGGAAACTCAGCCGAAAAGCGCCTGTTTCGCAAATTCCGTAACTAACTTCAAATAAATTTTACATACGGCCGGGTAAAAACCCGGTCATTTTCTTACCCATTCTTACTTAGCAAGAACACTGGGAATGGCATACTCCCTGCCGAACCGCACCCGACAACAGTACAGTAATATTTCAATCAACCCGGCTCAATATACCATTGACCTTAAAAAAGGCCGCCTGAAAATATTCAGACGGCCTTTCGATATGGGTTATTTCCCTTTTATTTATGCTGGTAAAAATGGCTTTTAAAATAAGCATCGGCTCCTTCACGCAGCAATACCAAGCTCACGGCTGCTAACGGCAAACCAATCAACATTCCGATAAAACCCATCAGCTGACCAAAAGCCATCAACGAGAAAATCACCCAGAAAGGCGACAAACCGATACGTTCGCCGACAATTTTCGGCGTAATGAAAAAGCTTTCTAAAAATTGGCCAACTGCAAAAACTGCCCAAACCATCAGCAATCCCTGCCACGAACCGAATTGAAGCAAAGCTGCCAAAGTAGCCAACAGTAAGCCCGTAAATGCTCCCAGATAAGGTACGAAAACCAAAATGCCGGCAATCATGCCGATGGCAAAGCCGGAGTCCAAACCGGTTAGCATCAAGCCGATGCCGTAAACCAGTCCCATCACCAGCATTACGGTAAGCTGCCCACGCAGAAATTCACCCAATACTTGATCCATATTGGAACTGATGCGACTGTAGGTATCGATATAACGGCGTGGCACAAGAGCGCGTATACCATGTGCCCAACGTTGCCAATCAAGCAAAAAGTAATACAGCAAAAACGGCAAAAGAAACAGATTGGTTACGCCCAACACCATATTCCCCCCCTGCTTCATCACCGTTGGTACGATTTTTTGCAGAGCCTCGTTTAACGAACCGGTATGCGATTGCAACCAAGCCACAATCGAATCTGTATTCAAGGATACATAATCACCGGCAAAACCCTGTATCCACGGCAGTAGTGTATTTTGAACATAACCTACTATCTGCGGTAATCGTGCAACCAAATTGTTGAATTGGTTAATCAACATGGGTACGATAATCAGCACCAACGCCAATAAAACGACCAAAGCAAACACCATGACCAACATCGAAGCAAGTGTCCGCTTCATACCTCTGTCACGCAATTTTTCTACCAAAGGGTTCAGAATATAAGCCAGCACCGCAGCAATGAGAAAAGGGGTCAGTATATTGCCCAATGCATAAAACAACCATATTACAACAAGTAATGCCGCTACCGCCGCCATCCACGGCTGTATTCCGCGCTTTTTCTTCAGATACATTAACCTGCCCTTATTAAAAGTCATTTATCACTATTCTTCAGGATACCAGCTAAATGCTGCTTTTGCATCTGTATCCTTAAGTTTTAAATGTCATTTAATTTGCCTTTCAAAACGAATCGGAGTGGCATAGAGAAATAATTTGCCGCATCAGGGCAGGTATTAGAAAAATCAGGTAAAATAGCAGCCGACTTTTACCCACCCAACTACTCAAAGAAAGCCCCGCAAGATGAGCGATTCACTGAGCTACCGCGATGCCGGCGTAGATATCGATGCCGGCGACCAATTAGTCGAAAATATCAAACCGTTTGCCAAACGCACCATGCGCCCAGAGGTTTTGGGGGATTTGGGCGGCTTCGGCGCATTGGTTGAAATCAGTAAAAAATACCGTAATCCTGTTTTGGTATCGGGTACGGACGGCGTCGGCACCAAATTAAAACTGGCGTTCGATTGGGATAAGCACGATACCGTAGGCATAGACTTAGTTGCCATGAGCGTGAATGATATTCTCGTACAAGGTGCCGAACCACTGTTTTTCCTTGATTATTTTGCCTGCGGCAAGCTTGATGTCGCCCGCGCAACCGATGTAATCAAAGGTATCGCCGCCGGCTGTGAAGAATCGGGCTGCGCCTTAATCGGCGGGGAAACGGCAGAAATGCCGGGCATGTACCCCGAGGGGGAATACGATTTGGCAGGATTCGCCGTGGGCGTGGTAGAAAAAGACAAGGTTATCAACGGCCGCAGTATTGTTCCCGGAGATATCGTATTGGGTCTGGCTTCGAACGGCGCACACTCCAACGGCTATTCTCTCATCCGCAAAATTATCGACCGCGACCAGCCTGATTTAGACGCACCTTTTGATGGCGAAAAAACCTTGCGCGAAGCCGTTATTGCTCCTACCCGCCTTTACGTCAAACCGATTTTAGCGGCCTTAAAGCAATACACTATCAAAGGCATGGCCCACATTACCGGCGGCGGTATTACCGAAAACGTACCTCGCATCCTGCCTGAAAATACCGTAGCCCAAATTGATGCCGCCTCATGGCCGTTACCCAAACTGTTTCAGTGGCTGCAAGCGGTAGGCAACGTAGAAACACAGGAAATGTACCGTACCTTCAACTGCGGTATCGGTATGGTCGTGGTGGTTTCTCAGGAAGACGCGGATGCAGTACAGCAACTATTGGAAACACAAGGCGAAACCGTTTACCGCATCGGTGTAATCCGCGCCCGCAACGGCGAAGAGCATCAAACCCAAGTCGCTTAAATGTATCTGAATGTATGATGATCAACAGGCCGTCTGAAAGCTTTCAGACGGCCTGCTTATGATTCGCACAATACTTGATATTTAAGTAAAAAAACAAACATATATTATAGTCTGCTCAAGCTATCGGCAGCCTTAACCCTTACATTACCCGATTTATTGAAGTTCTATGAATATCCTTGAAAAACAAGCATTAAAATTCCTACTCAAACATACTCAAGAGCAGCACCTAGAAGAGATGGAAAATTTTGTTCAAACCCACTGGGCAAGATACCGTGCCGGAGAAATCAACTTTACCGACATCAAAAAACTGGCTAAAGAAGCCAAGCCGTGGCTGAAGCCCGAAAGTGTTTCCGAAATTACCGCGTTCGTCAAAACTTGGGCACACCGCTTGAATTTGAAATAAATAATAGGTAACTTTGTTCCAAACAATACAGGCCGTCTGAAAGCTTTCAGACGGCCTGTATCCATTTGATAAACAGCACTCAAGCCAGCGAGCGTACCAACCAAACCACTGCAAATGCAACTGCCGCCGCCAATACGAATTTTACGGCGCCGGCAAATTTCAATACCGGCAGCTTGCCTTCCAGCTCTTTGTATCCGGTAAGCATCGGCGTAATCAAATTATGTTTTTTCACAAACTTATAAAACAAAATCGTTGCAACGTGAACCACTACCAATACCAACAATACATTAAAAAAGGCCACATGGATGCCACGCATTTGGGCACCTGTTTCACTGCCTACCAATCCGTTTAAGTAGCCGTTGTACAACCACATGTTTTCATCGCTGGCCAGTAATCCCGTTAGCAGCTGTACAGACAATGCGCCCAACAGAGCCAATACCATCAAAGCACCCAGCGGATTATGCCCCGGCTGCTCATTTTCCGAGATATCACCCTGTAAGTAACGGCGGATCTGCGCCGGGCCACGTACAAAGCTGCCAAATCTCGCCGTATCACTACCCCATATGCCCCAACACAAGCGGAACACTACCAAACCTAAAATGAGCAGTCCGCAAGGCAAGTGCCATGCCATCAGGCTACCGCCGTTTTCACCGCTGTACCACATAAAGGCAAAAGCAGCCACTAAAGTCCAGTGAAACAGCCTAGTCGGAAAATCCCATACTTTCAAACTTTGCTTCATAAATTACTTTCTTGAATATAGATGATATAGTCGGAGCAAATATTTCTGATACAGTTTAATCTAAGCGGACAAGGAAACGATCAACTGTTGGCAACTATCTGATCATAAACTACCGCCAATAAAAAATAAGCCCGCAAACCGCCGTCCGATACCTTATTGTAACCAATCCCCCGCTAGGAATCACCATGTTTTCAAGCCCGTATCAAACAACAGATATTCGAGCATACTTGGAGCAAAGCAAAAATTTTCCTTTTTTATTCCAACCGCGTCACCCCGAAAGCCATAAAGGCACATACGGCACATTGGCGATTGCGGGCGGCAGTAGCGGCATGAGCGGTGCGGTAATTTTAGCGGCAACGGCAGCCTTGTATAACGGCTGCGGTAAAGTCTGGGCCGGATTCAACCAAGCGGCCTTGCCCTTACCAGTTATTCCCGAGCACCCCGAAATTATGCTGGCTACCGCAAAAAACCTATGTAGCCGCAATGATATTAACGCCTGGGTTGTCGGTTGCGGCTTGGGATTGGATGGCACCGCCGCCGAATTGGTCAAATACTTTCTCACCGAAACCACAGCGCCGCTCATACTGGATGCTGATGCCCTCACCTTGCTATCGCACCAACCTGATTGGAAAAAACACCCCAACCGAACCAATCTGGTTCTCACCCCCCATCCAGCCGAAGCGGCACGTCTAATCGGCTGCACGACTGCCGAGGTTCAAGCAGACCGCCGCACAGCCGTACTCGACATTGCCCGGAAATATGATGCGTGTGTAGTTTTAAAAGGTTGCAACAGTTTGGTATACCGCGATGGAGAAGAAATTTACACCAACACCAGCGGCAACCCCGGACTGGCAACGGCCGGCAGCGGCGACGTTCTCAGCGGCATAATCGGCAGCCTTTGCGCACAAGGCTTCAATGCCTACCAAGCAGCTTGCGCCGGCGTATGGCTGCACGGAGCAGCGGCAGACGTATTGCGTGATTCGGAAATCGGCGAAGTCGGCATGTTAGCCGGCGAAATTCCTGCCGCCGCCCGCTGGCTGCGCAATCGTTTGATCCGACATATGCAAAGACAAGATAGCGAATAAACCGTTTTGCCGTTGCAATAAAGATTACTCAATGCCGTCTGAATACTGAATCCGTTTCTGCTCAAGCCTGCCGAACCGGGGGATTAGCAATTATTGGTGAACCGCTTTCTGCCGATACTTAAACCATCCTATCCGATTCGGTCGCATGACAGCGCTTAAAACTCTAAAGAAGCTTTCAACCAATAAGTGCGCGGCAAGCCCAATACGGCAAAACTGCGGTCATACTGACCGCGTTGTACCTGCCAATAATTTTTATTAAAGAGATTCTCTACTGCTCCGCTAACGACCAACTTGTTACCTGCCCACATGGTTGTATAACGTGCACCCACATCCACCAGCATATATCCGGGCAATTTATATTGCCGTTGTGTATCTTGGTAAGACTTACCGTAATATTGCACGTTGCCATTTAAGGTCAGGCCGTCTGCAAACGGAGAATCCCACTCCACGCCTGCTTTGGCAATCACGCGCGGGCTGGCTACTTGGCTGCCGTTAACCAAGTTATCTGCGTAAGTCGGATAGTCGATCAAGTCGGCCTTCATATACGTCAAACCAAAACTCGGACGCAGTGTTTGGTTGAGCAAGTTGGCATAGGTATTGAACTCGATACCGCGATTACGCTCTTTACCCTGCTCTTCGCCTGCAATGGCATTCATCCGCACAAAATCCGTACCTGAAGTGCTGTTGCCTCGCCAATAACCGGGACGGGAAATTTGGAAAGCATTCAAAGCAGTGACCACATTACCCCAATTTTTACGCACACCCACTTCCATTTGGCGGCTTACACGCGGTTTAGCCATCGTACCGCTCTCGCTGTCAATCGCACCGGGTTCCAAATCTTCCATGTAGTTGCCGTAAACTACCCAATCGTTACCCGGCACCCATGCGGCTGCCAGCATCGGACTGAACCGGTGTGCAGAAGCCTTTTGATAAGCATTATTTGTGCGACGCGGCTTATCCTCCTGTCCGATCCATTGCATCCGTCCGCCCAAAGTCAAACGGTAGCGGTTGTCGGCAAAGCCCAATGTATCGGAAAACGCTACGCTGTTGGCTGTATAAGTAGAATGAACATCGGGCAAGGCATTCAGCCCGGCCAATACGGGAGCCGTATCACCAAATGCCCTGTTGCCGTAAGGGTTATAAATATTGGTAGCAATACTGTTGCTGTATCCGCTGCCCCAATAATTCAAACGTGAACGGCGCACACGATCATAAGCTGCGCTCCAGTTGTGCGATACATCACCGGTTTCCAGCTCACCGCGGGCAGTCAGATTCATACTGAAGGTTTTACTGGTTTGATCAGATAAACGAGAACCGTTTCTAGCCGTCCCCACATAATAATCCCCAGCTTCGTTAAGGGCGGTAAGCTGCGCAAAGTTACCTTGATAATTCGAGCGGCTATAGCCGATGCCGCCTGAAAACTGTACCGGCCAATCGGTATCGTATCCGAAAGTCAGCATAGCGGTGCGGTCTTGGGTGGTTTGCGCCTGCCAGCCCGGTACCAGATTGGTTGTTCCGTCGGGTGCTTTCGGCAAAGAAAATTGCAAATTTTGCAAATCTTGGAAACGGGCGCGCGCACCTGTAGTTTTACGTTCGGCCTGCATCAGATCCAATGCCACACGGAGTTTCTCACCCCGATAGTCGGTATTAAGGGCAAACTCTTTATTGTCTTCCTGATAATTTTTGCGTGCCGTGTCACCGTGCCGAAATGTGCCGTTGGTGCGGATACCCCACTCTTTCGCGTTACCGAAACGCCACCCCAAGTCAAACGTAGCTTGTGCCCGACTGTTGCTGAAATAGCCGATACCGATTTTTCGACTGCCTTCATCAGCCGCCTTTTTAGTTTCAATATTCACCGCTCCCGAAACCGCGCCTTCAGGATCCATACCGCCGATGGCAGTACTGGCTCCCTTAATCAGCTGTGCTGAGCCGACTGCCGCCGTGGGCGAACTTTGGTAAGCATACATACCCGACAATCCGTTAACGCTGAACTGTCGTGCATCAAGTTGGAAACCACGGATATACAGCCCTTGCAAAGTGTTACTTTCTCCTCCGAACTGCATCACCGAAGCATCACGCTGTGCCACCGCATCCACCAAAGTTCGGGCAGCATTGTTTTCCAACATTTTCTCATCGTAATTCACCACGGTAATCGGTACGGTAAAAGCATTTGCCCGCCCCAACAAACCCAGATTGACACGGTCCTGTAAATCTCCGTCACTGGCAATCGAAAACGACTTTGCCGATTTTGCCTTAACCACCACGGTATCCAGTTGCACTTTTCCTGCTTCCGCCTGCTCTGTTTCTGCATATGCCAATGCCTGACATACTAAAAAAGGCAGCAATGCCAAACCTTGTGTTTGTTTTTTCATAGCTGAAATCCCTGAAAGTTTATTCAATATTATTTCTTTAAAATAAATTAATTTTGATAATCATATTTATTTACATAAGATTTTCGTATTATAATTCGAAAACAACGCTTTTTCCCACGGTTGCTTAGCTTTTTTAACAACCTTTTGTTTTATTAAAAATAATAGTAACTCCCGCTTCAACAGACATTTTTTAGGCCGTCTGAAACATTTTCAGACGGCCTTGTGAAATTTTTATGCAAAAATGGCAAATCGAACTTTATGCAACGCCTTTATGGCTGCTACAAACATTTGGCGGTGTAACGGCAGCCTTGGTGATCATCATTTTCTGTATCGGTAAAACGCGCTTCGGCCAACAATTTTGGCAGATACTCCGCCCCTGCCTCAACCGTAAAATCAGTATAAAAGCAGCTTTTATGATTGCTTTGATGATACTGTTGCTGCTAACCGAAATACGCCTGTTCGTTTTAAATACTTTCCTCTACAACAGTGCATACAGTGCCCTGCAAGACAAACTGGCAGCCGTATTCTGGACAGCGGTTTCGATTAATGCCGCAGTAATGCTCATACGCGCAGTAAACGGCATTTTTAATGATTTTCTGGACCAGGCTCTGGCGATTAAATGGTCGGAACAGCTTAACGGCGTACTCACCCGCCGTTGGTTATCGGATAAAAACTATTACCGCCTGCAAATGCAGCGGCATACGCCCGACAATATCGATCAACGCATTCAGCAAGATGCACAAGACTTTATTGTTTCAACCATAGAATTCGTACGCGGCATGCTCAATTCGATTATCTCCACTATAGAATTCACCCTTGTTTTATGGGGATTGGCCGGCACGCTGCCCATACTCGGCTTTGAAATTCCGCGCGGTATCGTTTTTTTCGTATATGCTGCCATTCTGCTGGCTACCGCCGCTGCCATGTGGATAGGCCGTCCGCTTATCCGCTCCAATTACGACAATGAAAAACTCAACGGCAATTACCGCTACTCGTTAATCCGTATACGCGACCATGCCGAAAGCATTGCCTTTTACAACGGAGAATGGCGCGAACACCGCCAAATCTCGCAACGCTTCGCCTCAATTATCCGCAATCGCTGGCGCATTGCCCGCCAAAGCGTTACCTTAAGCGGCTTCAACGACATCTTTTCACAATGTATGCAACTGCTGCCGCTTATGCTGCAAGCCCCTCGTTTTTTTGCCGGGCAAATCAAAATCGGCGATATGCAGCAAACCGTACAATCATTTGCCAGATTACAGAAAGCCATGTCGTTTTTCCGCAATTTTTACGAACAATTCACCGCTTATCGTGCACGTTTGGAGCGCTTAAGCGGCTTTCTCACCAGCCTTGGCAAAACACAAATCATTTCTCAAGCGGATATCGAAGAAATTTCAGACGGCCTGCAATTAAGCCGTTTCTCCATATACCGCAATAACGGCGAAGCTCTGCTCACCCAACTCAACTTCCATATCAAAAAAGGCGACGCATTACTGATACAAGGCCCCAGCGGTTGCGGCAAAACTTCATTATTGCGTGCAATGGCAGGTTTATGGCCATTTGGCAGCAGCGGCCTGATACGCCGCCCAGCCCAAAGCGGTATGCTGTTTGTGCCGCAACACCCGTACATGCCTCAAGGCAGCCTACGAGAAGCGGTATGCTATCCAAACATCAACCCGCAACATACCGGTTTAGCGGCAACCTTAACCGAATGCCGCCTGTCTCATCTGGTTGAGAAGTTGGATGACATCGAAGACTGGCAACAGCGGCTTTCCCCGGGTGAGCTGCAACGTATCGCTTTCGTCCGCATTCTGCTCAGCCGCCCGAGAACAATACTGCTCGATGAAGCCACCAGTGCGCTGGACGAAGATACCGAAGCCTATCTTTACCGCCTGATACGCACCCGCCTGCCCGACAGTATGATTGTCAGCATTGGCCACCGCGGAACGCTGGCAGCATTCCATAACCGCCGTTTGGAGGTCAGCACCACGGCTTGCACATAAACTTTCCGCATAATGCAATCCAATGTGTTTATGCGCTTTTTATGGATTTACCCTTAGGTATAGCAAGGCCGTCTGAAAAATATTAGCTAATTGAAAAACGGAGCGCACATAGAAAAAAGCAGGCTTAAAAGCCTACTTTTTGCTGCCGATATTTTCAGACGGTCTCCAACCTTAGCCATGGAAATCTTATAAATACCTTATCATGTTGTAAAAATAAATACTTTAATTTTCACCGTTATCGGCAAACCAACGTAATTCCTCACGCAAGGCGACCACTTCGCCAATCACCATCAAAGCCGGCCGCTCGGCTGCCGCCGCCAATTCGGGCAGATTGGCCAAAATACCGGTACGCACGCTTTGCTTTTGCAAGGTACCGTTAGATACCACTGCCACGGGCGTATCCGCAGCACGTCCGTGTGCGATTAATTGCTCTGTGATTTCCGCCGCCTTAATCGTGCCCATATAGATCACCAACGTTTGGTTGCCCCGTGCCAGTGTTTGCCAATGCAGCTCCGAACCATCTGGACGGCAATGCCCGGTGATAAACAGTGCGGTTTGCGCACAATCACGATGCGTTAGCGGAATACCGGCATAAGCGGTTGCCCCTAAAGCAGCGGTAATACCCGGCACTACACGAAACGGAATCCCTTTCTCCGCCAATACTTGCGCCTCTTCGCCACCTCGCCCGAACACAAACGGATCTCCGCCTTTCAAACGCACCACCCGTTTGCCGGCCAAAGCATGTTCCACCAGCAAAGCATTGGTTTGTTCCTGCTGTACCTGATGCAGTCCTGCCCGTTTACCCACACACACCTTGTCGGCATCTTTACGGATTAAGGCGCGGATTTCCTCTGAAACCAAAGCATCGTAAAACACGATATCCGCCGCCTGTATGGCTTGTAATGCGTTAAGCGTCAACAAACCCGCATCGCCCGGCCCCGCACCCACCAATACCACCTCGCCCTGCTGTGCTCCCGAACCTTCCAACTGTGCCTGCAATTCGGCTTCGGCTTCCTCTTTTTTACCTTGCGCGACCAAAGTATCAAAACGGCTGTCGAAAAGGTTTTCCCAAAAACGGCGGCGGCTACTCATATCGGCTATTTGCGCCTTCACGCGGCTACGCCATTTCCCGGCCAAAGCTGCTGCTTTTCCTGTGTGCTGCGGTATCAGCGTTTCTATCTGCCGCCGCCATTTGCGCGCCAACACCGGCGCACTGCCGCCGCTAGATACGGCAATCTGTATCGGGCTGCGATCAATTACGGCAGGCACAATAAAAGAGCACAAATCCAACTGGTCTACAGTATTGCAAAATTTCCCAGAAGCTTCGGCTGCCTCAAAAATACGGCGGTTGAGCGCATGATCATCGGTTGCCGCTACTACCAGAAACACCCCTTGCAGCAAAGATTCGTGAAACGCTGTACCCAACCATTCAATTACACCCGAAGCATGCCATTTCCGAAAATGCTCGTTTAAGGTTTCCGCCACCACCCGTACACGCGCACCAGCCGCCAACAGACTTTCGGCTTTTCGTTCTGCCACATGGCCCGCACCGGCCAGTAACACAGGGCGGCCTTTTAAATCGGTATAAATCGGGTAATGGTTCATCGTATGCCTTAATGGTTCAATTAGTCTCAATAACTTTTATATTAAGGCCGTCTGAAACACAGCGGAAAGAACCTTTTTTACTTTCTTTAGCAGATTTCGTTATATGCGGAATGTTATAATTTTGCGTTTTATTAATTCTTGTTTAGGGGCTGTATTAGATTGGCAGTTATGTTACCCTTTAAAAATGAAGATAACACACTGTAAACTATCTAAAAAATTACAAAAAAAGTTGCTTGAATTTTTTGTACTTGAGGTAACCGCCCGTTCTGCTGCCAATTTATTGGATATTAACCCCAATTCAGCAGCTCTGTTTTACCGTAAAATTCGCCAAGTCATTGCCTATCATTTAGAGCTTCAAGCTGATGAAATCTTTGATGGTTCAATCGAGCTTGATGAGAGTTATTTTGGTGGACAACGAAAAGGCAAACGCGGTCGCGGAGCGGCTGGGAAAGTAGCGGTATTTGGTATTTTGAAACGTCAAGGCAAGGTTTATACTGTTGTCGTTAAAAATACCAAACAAGATACTTTACTACCTGTTATTAAACGAAAAATAATGCCTGATAGCATTGTTTATACGGACTATTACAAAAGCTATGATGTGCTAGATGTGAGTGAATTTACGCATCACAGAATCAATCATTCAGAGCTTTTTGTCGACCGTCAAAACCATATCAACGGTATTGAAAACTTCTGGAATCAGGCAAAGCGCGTTCTACGAAAGTACAATGGAATTGACCGAAAATCTTTCCCTTTATTCTTGAAAGAATGCGAATTTCGTTTTAACTTTGGTACACCAAAAGAGCAACTTAAAATCTTGCGAATTTGGTGTGATATTTAAGGCTAATCTAATACAGCCCCCTTGTTTATTTATGAAAAAAGCTTTTTTATTAACTTTAACTGCCTTGATGATGCCCTATAGCGCTTTTGCTGATTCCGACAATTTACGCATCGCCCGCTTGGAGCAGCAAGTTGCAGAACTAAGCCGCCGCGTTCAATTTTTAGAACAACAAAACAAGACACAGCGGATTGTGATTGAAAACCGCCAAGCCGTGCGCAATCTATATACATGCCGCACTTCTCCATTCGGTAAAACTTATGAAGCCGCTTCCGAAAACGAAGGGCTTGCCCGCCTGCAAGTCAGCCGCGCCTGCAAAGCAGAGCAATCTGAAATTTTTTGCAGAAACCAAGATATCAAATGTGAGAAATATTAAGCAACGGCTTTTGTATATACAAGCAAAACACATGATAAACCTTTTAGTTATAAGTACATAAAAAACCATTCTTTCCCAACTGCATCTTTGCGGCTGAAAATACGGTTATTCAATACCGATAACTGGGCCGACATCATGAGCAAACCACAACTTTGGCAAGTCCCCACCAGTCATACCGCTGATGAAAACCGACTAACCGCTTTAGAAGCTTCTCTCGCAACGCGCCTACAGGAAATCGCCGAACGCTATCCGCAGGCCGTATTCGCATCGAGTCTGGCGGTGGAAGATATGGTAATTACCGATCAAATCGCCCGTTTGTCGTTACCCTTGCGTATCATTACCTTAAATACAGGCAAACTCAACCCCGAAACCGAAGCGTTGATTGATATCACCAATACGCGTTACAGCATTCCTATCGAGGTATACCATCCGCAAGCAAAAGCTGCCGCCTCATTCGATCACGACTACGGTATTTCTGCCATTTATGAAAGTATCGAAAAGCGCAAGCAATGTTGCCATATACGCAAAATCGAACCGCTCAACCGTGCCCTATCCAACGCACCTGCCTGGCTTACCGGCCAACGCCGCAGCCAATCCTCCACCCGAACCGATCTAAATTTTGAAGAACACGACCAGATCAGAAAAATTGCCAAATTCAATCCGATTTACGATTGGGAAGAAGCAGATGTCTGGGCCTATGCGCACAAATATCAAATCCCCTTAAACGATTTATATAACCAAGGCTACCCCAGCATCGGCTGCGAACCCTGCACCCGCCCGGTCAAACAAGGTGAAGACATTCGAGCAGGCCGCTGGTGGTGGGAAAGCCGTGACAGCAAAGAATGCGGTTTACACAAATAAACACCGCTAATTTCACCATCAGGCCGTCTGAAAACGATAACTAACCATATATTTATCCATCAGGCCGCCTGTTATTTTCTTTTGTTTATCTCATGCCCTGCTCAGTTCATGCACCTGATACCACCGAGTAGCTAACAAACCTTAAACGCCCCGGCATGAAGTTATTTCTTCCTCAATACGCTTGCTATTCATTGCTGTTCAAGGCAGAATCAAAATATCTTTACCTATGTCTACCCGCATTAAGGAGCAGCCGTTATGCCGTTTAAAGCCATCTACCTCAGCCAAACCGAAGCAGGACGGCAAACCGAAATCGTGACTCTAGAACCGCACGATTTAGACGAAGGTGAAGTAACCGTAGCCGTAGAATACAGTACGATCAACTATAAAGACGGCTTGGCGCTCACCCATAAATCACCTGTCGTACGCCGTTTTCCGCTGATTGCCGGTATTGATTTTGCCGGTACGGTAACAGAGTCCTCCCACCCTGATTTCAAAGCCGGCGACCGTGTTACTGCCAACGGCTGGGATCTCGGTTTTACCCATCACGGCGGCTTATCACAGCTTGCGCGCGTACCGGCCAAATGGCTGATCAAACTGCCCGACAGTATTACAACGCGAGAGGCCGCGGCAATCGGCACCGCGGGCTATACCGCCATGCTGGGCGTATTGGCCTTGCAGCAACACGGCACGACGCCCGATAAAGGCGAAGTATTGGTTACCGGAGCAGGCGGCGGTGTCGGTTCGGTTGCCGTAGCATTGCTGGCTGAACTCGGTTACCGCGTTACTGCATCTACGGGCCGGATGCATGAAGCCGATTATCTGCACAAATTGGGGGCAAACGAAATCATCGACCGAAGCGAATTAGATGCTCCGTCATCCAAACCTCTGCTTCGAGAACGCTGGGTCGCCGCCATTGATTCGGCAGGCAGCCACACGCTGGCCAACATTCTCGCCCAAACCCGTTACGGAGGCATAGTAGCCTGCAACGGCTTGGCACAAGGTGCTGATTTGGTAACGACCGTGATGCCCTTTATCTTACGCGGCGTCACTTTGGCCGGCATCGATTCCGTATATGCCCCTGTCGAAAAACGTCGCCTTGCCTGGGAGGGTTTGGCACGCTACCTTGACCGCAACAAGCTGGCCGAAATGATCAATGAATATCCGCTGGGAAAAGCTGTAGAAGTGGCTCAACGTATCCTCAAAGGGGAAATTCGCGGACGTACCGTGATTAATGTCAACGCCTAAAAATCCGCCCTAAGCCGCCTCCAAGGCGGCTTTGCATATGTAATCTGCCTAGGTTTTATTGGCTAATCATATAAATAACCTCATTTAATGGCTAAATAAACAATAAATTTTCATTTATTCGGCAACACCAATTAAATTATCTGTAAGGCCGTCTGAAAAACGTAGGTTACATCCATCGTTATCTTCATCTTGATATACATAAAAAAATGCCGCCTAAAACATTTCAGACGGCATTTTTCTTATAGTCACATCAGCAATACGACACTAATGCAATAATTCGTCATATTTTCTGTAGCCGATAAGCTCCACAAAATTCAAAAACGGCCTTATCCGTAAAATAGCATCATCAGTCAAATAGAATAATACTCATTTAAAATCAAATATTTAGTATAAATATTGCTAAAAACGTATACCCCAATCGCCACTATATTCCTTTTTTAACAGGCAAATCTTTTTATACAAACGGAATGCTACATACAAAATCAACACACAGCGTTATAATCCACACCGTTTATTAAGATTGTTAACAGGAATTAACATGCAACAACTCAAAATGGCCGTTTCGGGCGCACAAATTCTTTTTGTGGCTTTCGGCGCAATGGTTTTGGTACCGCTGCTTACCGGCTTGAATCCGGCAATGGCTCTATTGGGAGCAGGTATCGGTACTCTATTGTTCCAATTAGTTACCAAGCGTAAAGTGCCGATTTTCCTCGGCTCTTCTTTTGCCTTTATCGCCCCGATCATTTACGCAATTGCCGAATGGGGACTGCCTGCCACCATGTTCGGCTTGTTCGCCGCAGGCTTTATGTATTTTGTTTTTGCCGCACTGATTAAATGGCGCGGTTTGGCTGCTGTTAACCGACTGCTTCCTCCCGTAGTTATCGGCCCGGTTATTATGGTGATCGGTTTGTCGGTAGCAGTTGTTGCCAGCCAAATGGCCATGGGACAATCAGGCGGCAATCAGGTGATGGAATACAGCCAATCTCTCTTGCTATCGGGTTTTACGTTTGCCATTACCGTTTTAGTAGCTGTATTCGGCAGCAAAATGATGAAATTGATCCCGATTTTGATCGGTGTTGTATCAGGTTATATTGTCGCTTTAATCATGGGTTTGGTTGATGTCACTCCGATTATAGAAGCACCATGGTTTGCCGTGCCCCACTTCATTACGCCCGAAATTAACTGGCATGCAGCCCTATTTATGCTGCCGGTAGCGATTGCACCCGCTATTGAACATATCGGCGGGGTAATGGCGATCGGAAAAGTAACCGGTAAAGACTATGCCAAAGATCCGGGCTTAGACAAAACACTTGCCGGCGACGGCCTAGGCGTATGCGCCGCCGGTTTAATCGGTGGTCCGCCCGTAACAACTTACGGAGAAGTAACCGGTGCGGTCATGCTCACTAAAAACAGCAATCCCAAAATCATGACTTGGGCCGCCGTTTTCGCGATTGCCATGGCTTTTTTCGGTAAATTCAATGCATTTCTGGCCTCTATTCCACTACCGGTAATGGGTGGCGTGATGATTCTTCTATTCGGCACCATTGCCTCGCTCGGCCTAAAAACACTGATTGATGCAAAAGTTGATTTGATGCAACCCAAAAACTTGGTGATTGTCAGCTCCGTACTGACTACCGGTGTAGGCGGTATGGTGATGAAATTCGGTAATATGAGCTTTGCCGGTGTCGGCCTGTGCGCTATCTTGGCTATTGTCTTAAACTGGCTGTTGCCTAATGAAACTGCCGGTAGCGAAGAGACACAAACCACGGATTAACAGCACCAATAAAGCGTAGAACGGCTTAAAGCAGCCTTCGTTCGACAAAGGATACGGCCTGACTCGCCGTTATCACAAAATGATCCAACAAGCGCACATCTACCAGTGCCAATGCCTGATGCAATCTGCGGGTAAAGTCAATATCCGCATTCGAAGGTTCCGGTAACCCGCCCGGGTGGTTGTGCGCAATAATCAAGCTACTGGCATGGTTTTCCAAAGCCAATTTCACCACCTCTCGGATATATACGGTATTTTCCGCTACCGTCCCCCTTCCTAATTCACGCAGACAAATTAACCGGTTCTGCTGGTTCAACAACAAGGCCAGCGTTACCTCTACTTTTTCATGTCCGAGCTGTAAACGTAAAAAATCCGCTACGGCCTGAGGGTGGTTAAATACCGTTTCTTCCGATAGTTCTTCACTTAACACACGCCGCCCGATTTCGCGTACCACGGCAAATTGGGTATAGCTAGCCGGCCCCATGCCTTTATAAGCCGAAAGCTCGCGCTGATCCGCATTCATTAGCCTACCCAAACTGCCAAACTCACCCAACAGATAGCGTGCCAAATCCACTGCACTCATTCCACGCGTACCGGCGCGCAACAAAATTGCCAACAGTTCCGCATCGCTAAGCGCGGCAGCCCCTCTCTCTAATAATTTTTCACGCGGCCTCTCCCCTTGAGGCCATTGTTTGATGCTCATTTATTTATCATAAATTTCATAATATAAATTATTATAACATCATAAATTTTTATCGAAAACACCAATATATTATATAGATGACTACACACAAGGTTATTATTTCAATAATAGGACATCTATTTTAATTCCAATAAAATCAATTGTTAATATCCGTAAAATCTTTCTGTAATTTTATTAATTGAACTTCTTTTTAGAGCAACATATCTTACTAACGTAATTAGGTGCACCTCAATTACCGGTACCCAAGTTTTTAATCTTTAAATTTCAAAGGATTTGATCATGAAAAAAATTACTCTGTTTCTATTGGCTATGTCTATGACTGCTGCGGTGCAAGCAGGAGGGATAGGAGGTGTTGCGAGTGTGCTTGGCGCTGTCGCCGGAGCTCAAGGGAATGTTACAACAGGAGTAATTACCAACAGCACCATTGATGCTACTGCCGAGGCAAGCGGAAAAGATTCTGAAGCCATGGCCGGTGGTGTAATTAGCGCATCACCTGATATGAAAGGTGTAAAACTTAGCGTAACTACCGGCGTAATCGAAAATAGTACGATTAAGGCTAGAGCCAAAGCAAGCGGTGGTGGTGCCGCATATGCAGGCGGAGTGATTAATAAATAATTTATTTTTAAACACAAGTCAGTATGAAGTATCTACATGAAAAATACTGACTTGTGTTTCCTTAATTGGTATTTAAAAACTAGCCACAATAGGAACATAAAATGGCAAAAGCAATTCAAACATTCCAATTCGCTGCCACTATATTGGCTATATCCAGCTTAGTGATGGCATCCCCTAGTTCGATTACCAACAAAGGTTCAGCAAGCCAACCCAAATCTACTCAACCCCAGAATTCAGCTAGTTCGCAAACTAAAAACAAGGAAATTATAAAAATAAACGGATTGAAGGACGGCAAGATTATTCAAAATGGCAATAACATTGTCGTTCAAGGAGGTACTATTGTATCTAAACCCGGCACAAGCCAACCGCTCATACAAATCCAAAATCCTAAAAATAAAAATATTTTAGTTCAGAATACCCGCATTATTAGTGACGGATATAAACAAGACAATAGCGACGGCGATGCGGCAATCATCATTATTGAAAACGGAAAACAATACGGGAACTCCACCTCTCGAGTGAAAGTTAATAATGTGCGTGTAAAAGCACAAAACACCACCGTCCGTGCCAAGTCTTCAGGCGGTGCATCTGCTTGTGCAGGCGTTGTATGTACAGGATCCGGCAAGGACGATGAAAATAATATTACCGTAGAAATCCGGGGGAATAATTACTTCGAGGCTATTGCAAATGATTAATACTTCTTTAAAAACTTCTATTATCGCAGCGGCTGCTGCTCTTGCATTAAGTGCTTGTACGACAACTGACTTAGAACTATCCCGAGCTCATTACCGCTCAGAAAAAAGTCTTCAAAAACAACAAAAAGTAGCTGACGAGCGCTCTAAGCAAATTTCAACCGACCGTACTTTTTATGGAAAAAAACTAGAGTGTTTAAGCAACTTACATAAAGATTTTTTTGATGCTCAAACTATTGCGGCACAAAAATCAGGACAACTAAAAAATAATAGCCGGTTCCGTATGTCTGTTGCGCCTATCCGTGATAAAACCGGGAAAATTTTTGATACAAATTCAACCGTATTATCAGATATGGTGATGGATTCATTAGTACATTTCAAACATTTTGATGTGTTGGAAACGCCACTTTCCCCAGATGGTTTAGCAGATTCTCGCAATAACTTTCTAGATCCTCGCTATGGAATGCAGCCGGGTATTATTCAAAATTTTGCTGCAACTATGACTACTCTCCAACATTTACCCATAGGTGTATTATTTCCCTCTAATTATTATATCAGCGGGGCAATTATCCAATATGACGAAAGCGACGTATTACCCAGTAAGCGCAGTATTGCTGCAGATATCTACCAATATCAGTTCAGACATGACGTAAGTATGATTACGACTACGATTAATCTAAGATTAATCGACTCATGGACAGGGGCCATCGTAAGAACCCAAACAGGTGATTTAGCCAGTATTAATCTGACAAATGCCATTTATACCATAAAAACCGGAAATAACTTTTTCAGACTGATTGGCACGAAAGATTACGGGCTTGATTACTCTGTTGAAGTTTCAGATCCTAAAACTGCCGCTATTAAAGAAATGATAGATAAAGGCGTATACGAATTACTTGATAAATTCTTGAAGCCCTATCAAGTACGCAGCCAAGAATGCTAGGAGAACTACAAGATGCATTATAAAAAAAACAATAAATTAAAAAAATGGCTCCTCTTTTTTTTAATTACCATATCTACAAATATATATGCCCAAGTTTATATTATAAACAACCAAACCCTTGATCCCTCAGATTGGGATACAAGCTCAACCTCCTTGAGTGATATAGATAATAATAAATTTATCTTATTACAATATTACAATTATGCTGAGCGTAAAAAAATAGCAGAAACAAAACAACAAAATCTTAATGAATTAAGTAATGAAATACTGAATCTAAATAACAGTAATATTGATTTGGAAATAGCTAATATTCAAGAACAGCTATCGACAATGAAAAAAGAATCTGAGGAGGCTATAAAATTTTTATCAACCTATACTCTTCCTGAGTTAAAACAGCTAAATCAACTGGAGCAAGATAACCTTCAAAAGATAATTCTCTTACAAGAACAAATAAACAGTTTTACTCATAAATAAAATTACCTCCGCTTAAAAAATATATTGCATATAAAAATGCCGTCTGAAACCAAAGTTTCAGACGGCATTTTTCAAACCATCAGATAATTACACGCCTTTTTTATCCAAATAGCTTTCGTAATCGCCCAAATAATGTTCATAACCACCTTTACCATCCAACTCGATAATCTGAGTGGCCAAAGAAGATACGAACTGACGGTCGTGCGATACGAAAATCAGCGTACCTTTATATTTTTCCAAAGCCATATTCAGCGACTCGATACTTTCCATATCCATATGGTTGGTAGGTTCGTCCATCACCAATACGTTCGGCTTGAGCAAAATCAGTTTGCCGTACAGCATACGGCCTTTTTCACCGCCCGAGAGTACCTGTACCTGCTTTACAACATCGTTACTGCCGAACAGTAAACGGCCGAGGGTACCGCGAATCACTTGTTCGTCATCACCTTCTTGCCCCCATTGGCGCATCCATTCGGTGAGGTCCATCTCAACATCGAAATCGTTTTCATGGTCTTGCGGATAGTAGCCCACATTGGCTTTTTCCGCCCATTTAATCGTGCCTGCATCGGCTTCTACACCTTCACCGTACTCTGCGTCAAATGCGCCGGCCAATAATTTCAGCAGAGTGGATTTACCTGCACCGTTAGGGCCGATAATCGCTAATCGCTCACCGGCTTCCAGCATAAAGTTGAGGTTTTTAAACAATTGGGTTTCAAAACGTTTGCTCAGCCCTTCTACCTCTACGGCTTGACGGTGTAATTTGGCTTTTTCATCAGTTTCAAAGCGGATATACGGGTTTTGGCGGGTAGAAGGCTTCACTTCTACCATTTCTGCTTTAATCTTATCTGCCTGTTTCAGACGGCTTGTAGCTTGACGGGCTTTAGATTTGTTGGCGCTAAACCGCGCCACGAACTCTTGCAGCTCTTGCAGCTTTTCTT
Source organism: Neisseria arctica (assembly GCF_022870905.1). Lineage (NCBI taxonomy): Bacteria > Pseudomonadati > Pseudomonadota > Betaproteobacteria > Neisseriales > Neisseriaceae > Neisseria > Neisseria arctica. The sequence goes on along the minus strand of NZ_CP091510.1, from coordinate 717,670 downwards.
TGGCCTTCGCATTGTCTTTCATTGCCCGTTCGCGTGATTGAGCCGAAGCCAACATATAATCATCGTAATTTCCCGGATAAATGGTGATGCTGTTGTAATCGACATCAGCCATATGAGTGCACACTTCATTTAAAAAGTGGCGGTCGTGCGAGATGATAATCATTGTGGAATCGTATTGGTTCAACACACCTTCCAACCAACGGATAGTATTGATATCCAAGTTGTTGGTTGGTTCGTCGAGCAGCAACACATCCGGTTTTGAAAACAGCGCCTGCGCCAGCAAAACGCGTAGTTTGAAACTGGGAGCAACTTCACTCATCAGAGCATTATGCAAATCTTCAGAAATACCTACGCCGCTGAGCAATTCGGCAGCACGCGCTTCGGCGGTATAGCCGTCGTACTCGGCAAATTTGGCCTCCAATTCGGCAGCACGCATGTAATCGTCTTCGGTAGCATCAAGATTGGCATAGATAGCGTCACGCTCCGTCATGGCCGCCCACATTTCTGCATGCCCCATCATCACTACGTCTAACACGCGCATATCTTCGTAGGCAAACTGGTCTTGCCGTAATTTACCCAAGCGTACACCGTTTTCAATCGCTACTTCGCCGCTGGTCGGTTCCAAATCACCGCCTAGGATTTTCATAAATGTGGACTTACCCGAACCGTTGGCACCGATCAGGCCGTAACGGTTGCCCTCACCGAATTTCACAGACACATTTTCAAACAGCGGCTTGGCGCCGAACTGCATGGTAATGCCGTTAGTAGAAATCATTTTATATCAACCTTATGCAACGGAAAGCCCCGCCAGCTACCGCTCTGCTTACCGATAAGGGTAAGGCTTTGAACCGGCCGCTTCGGAGCTTCCCCAAATTATTCAAATCGGCGTCGATTGTACCATATTCATACTAACCCTGCCGCCTTATCTGCCTGCTTAACGATTATCTCAACAGGCCGTCTGAATAATTAATCCAACACCCGCTGCTGCGGCAAACGTCCTGCCCAATCGCAGGCAAACTGCCAAGCCGTCCGCCCCGAGCGGCTGCCGCGCATCAACGACCAATTCAAAGCAGCTTGGCGGGCGGTATCGTCCAGCGGCAAACCGAACTCATCCAACCAATTGGCAACAGCCTGTAAATAATCATTCTGATCAAACGGATAAAAACTCAACCACAAACCGAAACGGTCGGAAAGAGATACTTTTTCTTCTACCGCCTCTTTCGGATGCACTTCCCCGCGAATACCGGTTACGGCAGTATTTTCATCCATATATTCCGGCATCAAATGGCGTCGATTGGAAGTGGCATAAACCAAAACATTGACACAACGTTGCGACAAGCCACCGTCTAATGCGGTTTTCAAAGCTTTATAAGTATCTTCACCGCTTTCAAATGATAAATCATCACAAAAAACAATAAATTTCTCAGGCCGCTTCGATAATATCGGCAATAAGGCGGGCAAACTTACCAAATCGGTTTTATCCACCTCAATCAATCGTAACCCCCGCCCTGCGTATTCGTGCAGCAAAGCTTTAACCAGTGAAGATTTACCCGTACCGCGTGCACCGGTCATCAATACATTATTAGCCGGCCGGCCTTCAAGAAACTGTTCGGTATTACGTACCAACCGCTGTATTTGATTATCCACCGCAGCCAAGCGGCTCAAAGGGAAGGTATGCGGCTGCGGCAAACTTTCCAAAATACCGCTCCTACCCACCGTTTGCCAGCGAAAAGCCAATGCCTGCCAATCCGGTTCAGCAGTTTCGGGGGGCAACAAAGCATCGAGCCGCTTCAACACCGAAGCGGCGAGTTTGAAAAATTTAGCGGGTTTCATACATATTCCTTTTCAGACGGCATCACTTGAATATACAGCCAACGATTATGCAGTGTGCAACAGATATAAACAAGAAAAGGCCGTCTGAAACATCATTTTCAAACGGCCTTTAAGGAACCCTTTTCTACAACACCGTATGCGGCGGTTCGTAATGAATAATACCGCGGATTTTGTTGTGCTCGTTCACCAATACCACTTTCGGTTCGTGTTTTTGCGCTTCTTCGTTGCTCATCAACACATACGACATGATGATCACGATATCGCCTTTCTGAACCAAACGCGCGGCGGCACCGTTTAAGCAAATAACACCGCTACCGCGCTCGCCGGGAATGGTATAGGTTTCGAGGCGGGCTCCGTTGTTGTTATTGACGATTTGTACTTTTTCATTCACACAAATGCCTGCGGCATCAAGCAGGTCTTGGTCTATCGTAATGCTTCCGACATAATTCAAATCGGCTTCCGTAACGGTTGCACGATGAATTTTGCCGCCTAACATGGTACGGAACATGGTTTTCTTTCTGCTAAATCAAATTCAATCTTTTAAAGCATTCAGACGGCATCTGAGGCCGTCTGAAATCTATACTGCCGGATTATACACGCTTTCAAACGGCCTGTATTATAAACCCAAAGCCGCTTTTGCCCATACCAGATATGGAGTAAACCCTCTATGCACAGGCTGCATCAGAACCTGCGGGCACTCATAGCTGTGCAAACGCAAAATAGTTTTTTCTACCTTTTTATAATGGCAGCGGGCAGATTTAATAGTAATGCGGATTTCATCTTCGCAAACCGCTTCTCCCTGCCAACAGTAATGGCTGGTGATGCTTTCATATTGAACACACGCCGCCAAACCTTTTTCCAATAAAGCCGCACCTATCCGGCGCGCTTCATCGAGATTCGGAGCGGTGGTGGTGATAATAACCGGTTTGAAATGTGCCACAGGCTGGATACCTTACATGAAGTTTAAAACCGGCCAACCGTTGGCCATTGCCTCTTTTTGCAGTTCCTCGTCCGGATTCACAGCTACCGGATCAGAAACAATACGCAGCAGCGGTAAATCATTTTTTGAATCACTGTAAAAATAGATTTTTCCGTAGCTGGAGAAGCTTTCGCCGCGCTTGGCAAGCCATTCGTTTAAGCGCGTGATTTTACCCTCTTTCAAACTGGGCGTACCGATATATGCGCCGGTATAGCGGCCGTCCGTACCGACTTCAAGCTGCGTACCGATAATATTTTCAATGCCGAACAAATGGCAAATCGGGGTAATGATAAATTCATTAGTCGAAGAAATGACTAACAATTCATCGCCTGCGTCGCGGTGGCTTTGTACCAGCATTTTTGCCATCGGGCTAATATGCGGCAGGATAAACTCCTGTGTAAACTCACGGTGCATTTGCGCCAATTCTTCCATATCGAAGCGGCTTAACGGCTCTAACTGAAATTTTAAAAATTCATCTATATCGAGACAGCCATTTTTGTAGTCTTGATAAAATTTATCGTTTTTGATACGCACAAACTCTGCATCCACTACGCCCTTTTTCATCAGGTATTGCGGCCAGGTGTTATCGGAATCAATGTTGATTAATGTGTTGTCGAGATCGAAAATGGCGAGGTTTTTCATTCGGCTTCCTGTTGTTTTAAAAGTTGGCGCAACAACGGCAGAGTAATACGTTTACCCAATGTAACCGCGTAGCTGTCGAGCGTATCAAGCATCTGCATTAGACTGTCCATATCTCGGCGCCAATGGTTCAGCAGGTATTCGAAAATTTCAGGCTCCACGGTAATCTGACGCGCCGCCGCCATGCTCATCAAAGCATTGATTTTTTCCTCATCAGTCAACGGTTTGACTTCATATACCAAGCAATAACCCATGCGTGTGCGTAAGTCTTCCCGAATCATCAGCCGTTGCGGCGGCGCATCTGCGGAAAGCAGCAAGAAGCCCTTACCGCTGTTACGGAATCGGTTGAATATGCTGAATAATAAAGCCTGCTCTTCATCACCGAGCTTATCCGCTTGGTCGATGGCGAGATAATCGGCATCAAATGCTTCTTCGGTAAGCGGCATACCGGCCGCATCAATATAAGCGGCACGGTAACCTGCCGCCAAAGCCTGTACTATCCATGCCTGCAACAAATGGCTTTTCCCCGACCCCGGCTGACCCCAAACATAAATAAACTGGCCGTGCTGCTGTTGCAGCACATGCACAAGCTCTGCATTGGCGGTACCCAAAAACTTATCAAATGCCGGATAAGCATCGGCGGAAAAATCAAAAATCAGCTGGTTCACAAGGCTAACCGGTAGACTGGAAAACATCTGATTGTACGTTGTTTCAACGTTCAGCGGCAAGCTGCGCCGTATAGGCGGCTGATTTGGCGCGACTACTTTTTTCGCTTAAAATGATGAACTTTTATACAAGCTATGCCGTCTGAAAGCCTGCTTGGGGCTTTACAACAAATATTTCATATTTATATCTGAAAGAACACCGTGATCAGTACCATTATTGATTTTATTCTCCATATCGACCAACATCTGGCTGCATTGTCGGCAGAGTACGGGCTATGGATTTATGCCATTTTGTTTTTAATTATTTTCTGTGAAACCGGCTTGGTGGTTACTCCTTTCCTGCCCGGAGATTCATTATTGTTTGCGGCAGGCGGTATTGCTGCTGTGGGCGGTATGAACATTCATGTGATGGTACTGCTGCTGCTGATTGCCGCTATTGTAGGCGATGCGGTTAATTTCATGATCGGCAAGTATTTCGGCGCCAAATTGTTTGCCAATCCCGATTCCAAAATTTTCCGCCGCAGTTATCTGGAAAAAACCCACCGTTTTTATGAAAAACACGGCGGCAAGACTATCATTATCGCCCGATTCGTACCGATTGTACGCACATTCGCCCCCTTCGTTGCAGGCATGAGTGATATGCATTACGGCCGCTTTCTGCACTATAACGTTATCGGCGCGGTTTTATGGGTAGCCTCTTTTTCATACGCTGGGTATTTTTTCGCAAATCTACCGATCGTCAAAAACAACCTTAGTTTGGTATTGGCCGCGATCATCGTTATTTCCATATTGCCAGGCATTATCGAAATTATCCGGGCCCGTCGCTCAGGTCAAACCAACGAATAGAAGCCAGCCCAAACAAATACGCACAACCAACTTAAAAAAAGCCGCTTACCTATAGGCTATAGGCAAGCGGCTTTTTTATTAGCTTGATTAATAGAAGGCTATTTACTTCTCTTGCTTCTGATTCCAATGAAAAGGCGAGCGCGGTCCATATAAAATACCTTTCGAGCCGCCTGCATTGAGTAAACGCTGTGCGGTCATTCCGGCGATTTCATAGCTTTTATCACCAATATTGCTGGCAATCTGCTGAACTGCTGCCTGTACCAACATAACCAGTAATCCTTGCTGACTCTGATTTTCCGTACTGGAAGCAGTTGCCTCTCCGCGCCACAACTCTTGGCCGCTGCGAGCATCGACCAATATTGCATCAGCAGTTACACGGGTATCGCTTACCAATACTTTATAGCTGGTACCGTATTGTTTCACCTTAAGATAAAGCACTGCATCCGCTCCGAAAATTTCATGCAACTTACTGAGCTGAACAGCGTGAATATCCGCAGAATGATCCAAACCGTTTTGTCGGAAAGTTTGCTGCACTACCGCCACGGGAAACACATAATAGCCAGCTTCGGCTAAAGGTAAAGTGGTTTGCGACAAAAAGCCGTTCACCGCATTAACATCGGGCGATTCGTTTACCGGCGGCAATACTAAAATAGAACGCGGATTACTGGCTTTAAAGGCACTATAGTCATGAGGCACGGCTTGGCTCGCACAGCCCGCCAATAAAGCTGCAGCTAAAGCCGCTGCACATATACGCAACGTATTCATTTACCGGCTCCTTGGTTGGCTGATTTGTTTTTCAATAGAAAATCCATAAATTGCGCCGACTCGGGAAATCTTACCTTTTCTTCGTTAAATGCCTTTGCAGCCAGCTCGCCTCGCCCCATTTCTACATATAGCATACCCAACTGGGCATATACGCCGGGAGCAACCGCCTTGTTTTTAGATTTAGCCTGCTCTAAATACTTTTCTAATTCAACCACTTGCTGATCAGGGGATTTTTTCCCCTGCATACCTTGATAAACGGTATCGGGGTATTTTTCCCAGTGATATAGAGTCTGTTGCGACGTACCGCACGCAGCCAGCATCGCAGCCAGCGGCAGCAAGAGTATTTTTTTCATTTTCCCTATCTCCCTTGATCTCCGTCAGATGCTTACTTCGCCGGCTGCCACATACCGCTATCGATACCGGCTACCAATTTATTTACTGCCTCACGAACGGCCAAATCCAACACTTTACCGCTTAAAGTAGAGTCATAGCTGGCCGTACCGCCGAAACCGATAATCTCACGGTTGGAAAGCGCGAACTCCCCTGCTCCTTGAGCCGAATACACGACTTCCGAGGTGGAAACGTTCACGACATTCAAATTCACTTTAGCATAAGCCACTTGGGTTTTACCGCGGCCTAAGATGCCAAACAATTGGTGATCGCCCACTTCCTTACGGCCAAACTCAGTTACATCACCGGTTACCACATATTGCGCGCCTTTCAACGCTTGTGTCTGCCCCCGGATACCGGCTTCCGCTTTGATTTCCGCCATATTACTGCGGTCAAGCACATTAAAGCGGCCGCTTTGCTGCAAATGGGTTACCAAAATGGTTTTTGCCTGATTACCCAAACGGTCTGCGCCGTCTGAAAACACACCTTGCTGGAAGCTTGAACGGTTGTCGAACTTACCTACCGCAATCGGGCTGCGCACACCTTGATATTGTGCCGCGGTAGCCGCACCTGCCACTTGCGCGGTTTCCAATACGCGCGAAGATTCGGTGGCACATGCACCCAATGCAAATACTGTGGTAAGGAGTAAGGTTTTTACACAAAACTGCTTCATTTTTATACCTTTCTATCATTATATTGAGTATCCGGCCATCTGAATCGCCTATACTTTTCAGACGGCCTGAAAAACTATTTTTTTGAGATTCAACTTTTTATTATATGCGGTATGTGCCAAAACAGACAAATCATCATGATTGTCCGGAATTGAATTAAAGCCCAATATTCTACAAATTAATTTTCAGCTTCAGCCAATGCAGCCGCTCATAACCATGCTTTCTAAAAAATAATTCGATACATAACAGTATTGAAAACCGATTATCTATATAATTCTGCCAGCCACTATATTGATTTTTTCATATGATGTTCCAAACCCAACCCTTCAACGCACTGACTATTCCCATCGAAAGAACCAACCTGATCGAAGCCTCTGCGGGCACTGGTAAAACCTACGGCATAGCAGCCCTTTTTACCCGCCTGATTGTGCTTGAAAAAATGGCTGTGGAAAGAATCTTAGTCGTTACCTTCACAAAAGCTGCCACCGCCGAACTGAAAACCCGCCTGCGCGCACGGTTGGAAGACGCATTAGAAGTATTGGAAACATTAACCCCCGGCATCGAACTGATCCGTCACGATACCGACTATCAAGCACTGCACACCCTCTACCGGCAATACCGCCGGCAAGAAGAGGCTCCCGATGATTTTATATTCAAGCTGCTTGCCGAAGCTTTGAAAAAAGAAAACCTGCCTCGGCTGGTTATCCGTTTGAAAGCCGCCATTGCCGATTTCGACAGTGCGGCCATTTTCACCATACACGGTTTCTGCCAACGGCTTTTGCGCGATTACGCTTTTCTATGCCAAGTACCCTTCGATACCGAGCTTACCGAGCAAAACGACGAGCGCCTACTTCTACCCGCCCAAGATTTTTGGCGCACCCGTATTGCGAACAATCCCACCTTGGCACGTTTGGTATATGAACACAAATATACTCCGCAAAACATGCTGGCATCATTGCGCCGGTTTCTCAACCGCCCCCATCTGAATTTCAGACGGCCCAATGCCGACTTAGATAAAATTGAAGCGGAATTACACACCTGCTGGCAGGATGTCCGCAACCGACTGCCCGAACTTATCCGTATTTTCTGGAATGTCCGTCCTACGCTAAACGGTAACAGCTACCGTGAAAGCACATTTAAAGAACTGTTCGCCGAATTGCAATATGCGGCTGATAACGGTCTGATTCCCGGAGATTCCAAAGGCAAATTGGCTGATCTGGATGCCGAAATACTACAAAGTAAGCTAAAGAAAGGCCAAACTGCCAACCACGAAGCATTTAAGCAACTGCATATATTGGCCGAACTAGGCCGTCTGAAAACAGCGCACGAAGAAGCCGCAACGGCCGTTCTCACCGCCTTGCAAATAGATATGCTGGTTTACCTTAACCAGGCACAGGCCGAATACAAAAAATCCAACCGGGAACGCGACTTTGATGATCTGCTGATTGATGTCCACAATGCTCTCAACGAAAGCCCTCTTGGACATACCTTTGCAAAAACGGTAGCAGAGAACTGGCAAGTAGCCCTGATAGACGAATTCCAAGATACCGACCCACTACAATACGGCATCTTCCGTGATATTTTTATCCGGCACGGCAACCCTCTATTTTTGGTGGGCGACCCCAAACAGGCTATTTACAGCTTTCGCGGTGCCGATATTTATGCCTATCTGCAGGCAGCCAAAGATGCCGAATATCACTATACGCTCGATATAAACTATCGAAGCCACACGGCCTTGGTAGACGGCATCAGTGCATTGTTTAACCAAAAGCAACGCCCGTTTGTACTCGAAGACCTTGATTTTGCAGAGGTCCGCGCGCAACGTAACGAAAGCAGGCTGGATCCGCCGCAAAATGTCATCCGCATCCGCTGGCTGCACGGCAATGAAACCGAAGCCGTCAGTAAAGAAGTCCTACGCCGCAGGGCGGCCGATTATTGTGCCGATGAAATCGCCGGTATCCTAAACCAAGCCGAAACAGGCCGTCTGAACTTTCAAGGAGAGCCGCTGCAATCCGGCCATATCGCCGTGCTCGTACGCACCCACAACGAAGGGCATATGATAGCCGGAGCGCTCAAAGCCCGAAACGTTCAGAGCGTATTAATCTACCACGATTCGGTATTTGCAGCCGAAGAGGCCGCTGCCCTTGCGGCTCTGATCTCCTTTTGGCTTCAACCCCAACGTACCGAGCTTTTAAGATTTGTATTGAGCAGCGTCCTTTTCGGTTTTACTGCTGCCGACCTACACACCCTAAACCAAAGCGAAGCCGAATTATCCGAGTGGATACATTCGGCCGAAACGGCCGCACAACAATGGCAACAACACGGTTTTTACGCCGCCATGCAGGCTTTTTCCTCCCGCCACGGTATAGAAACCCATCTGCTTGCCTCCGGTAACGAACGCAGCCTTACTAATTATCATCAGCTTCTGGAAAAACTGGCCGAAGAAGACGAACAAAGCCACACGCCCGCTGCACTGCTCCAATGGCTTCAGGCACAAATTCAAAGCGCACATAGCGGTAAATCTGCCAAAAGCAACATCCTACGTTTGGAAAGCGACGAAGCACTGGTCAAAATCGTCACCATCCATGCCTCAAAAGGATTGGAGTATCCGCTGGTGTTCTGCCCTTTTATTTGGGATGCGGCTAAAAACACTCCGGATGATTGGCAGGTTTTACACACGCCCTCCGGCGGCACCGAATTACTGGCCAAACACCAGCTCGACAGCAGCAACGAACAACAATTAGCCGATGAAACCGCCTCGGAAAACCTGCGTCTTTTATATGTAGCCCTTACCCGTGCTGCGGAACAGCTAACCATCTATGCAGGCTATTGCAACAATACGCCCGATAATACTTTTGCCTATTTATTGGAAGGTACGCCGCAAACAAGCCGTGAAGACACGGCCGCTGCATATATGGCCGAAAGAAAAAGCAACAAAGCCGCCGGAGAAATGCAGATGTTTTATCGGAATTGGCAAAGCTTTGTGCAAAAACACCCCGATAGCGGTATTGCCTTATGCAACGATATCCCGCCTCCCGCCGTTTACCACGCAAACAACAGCACACAAGGCAACTATCAGGCACATATTCTGCCTGAACGCATATTCGAATTTATCCGACATACCAGCTTTACCGGCTTAAGCAGAACCACCCCCGCCCACGACTACGAATACAGCGAACTGCAACCCACGCTCGACCCCGCCGAAGCAGGCTTGTCCAACCTGCCCGTATCCGGCACCGATACTGCCGAAGCCGACAGCATCTTCGATTTCCCACGCGGTGCGGCTGCCGGTATCTGCCTGCATGAACTACTTGAGAAATTTAATTTCAATCTTTCCGCCGTCGAACAAACTGAATTGATCCGCACCACGTTAGCCAAACACAGCTTTGATGCGGAGTATTGGTATTCTTCTATTGCGTCCATGCTCGAACATACCCGCCGAACACAGCTCACGGGGAAATACGCCTTGGCCGATATACCAACCAAACAGCGTTTGCCCGAAATGGGGTTTGTATTGCACATGGAGGATTTCAAACTACCGCATATCCGAACATGGTTGGCCCAAGACCACATACGTTTGCCGCAGGTGTGCATTGATGCCGCCGCACTACTCGACTTCAGCGACGTAAAAGGTTTTTTGAACGGCTTTATCGATATGGTCTATCAGGATTCAGACGGCCATGTCTGCATTATCGACTACAAATCCAATCACTTAGGCAATAGCAGCAATGATTACAGCGCAGAGAATATGGATACCGCCATGGCCGAGCACCACTATTATCTTCAAGCCCTCATTTACGCCATTGCCACTGCGCGTTATTTCAAACAACGCGGCCGCCCGCTGCAAACGGTTGCTGTCCGCTATCTGTTTTTACGCGGCCTGAACAATAACGGCAACGGCGTATGGTCTTGGGATATCGATACGGCCGATCTTGCGCCCTGGCTTTGATTTCATATTCCATCAATATATATTTGATCCGAGCTAAATCCGGCGGGCTAAATGTGACCGTGCTTTCGGAATACCACCGATCATTTGAAAATCAATACGTCCGCGCGTGCGGTTACCGATTAAATAATAAAAAACAGCTGCCTACCAAAATAAAAGGCCGTCTGAAACTTTCAGACGGCCTTTTATTATTTATACCAAGCGGCATTAATCCAAGCTTTCATTATTCGGCGGTGCCAATACCGTACGGTTACCGTTGGTTTCCGGTGCCGATACGATACCGTCCGCCTCCATCTGATCAATCAAACGTGCCGCACGGTTATACCCGATGCGCAATTGACGCTGTACAGATGAAATGCTCGCCTTGCGTGTTTTCAATACGCAGGCAACCGCTTCGTCATACATCGGATCAAGTTCGCCATCATTATTACGCCCGCTGTTGGCATTGCTGAACATATCATCACTGCCGACACCGGCAGTCAGAATATCATCTACATAATTGGGTTCGCCAAACTGTTTCAAATATTCGACCACTTTATGCACTTCTTCATCAGATGCGAATGCACCGTGCACACGCTGCGGATAACCCGTTCCGGGCGGTAAAAACAACATATCGCCTTGGCCGAGAAGGTTTTCCGCACCCATTTGATCCAAAATGGTACGGCTATCCACCTTACTCGATACTTGGAATGCGATACGGGTCGGAATATTGGCCTTAATCAAACCGGTAATCACATCCACACTCGGGCGTTGGGTAGCCAAAATCAAATGGATACCCGCTGCGCGGGCTTTTTGCGCCAACCGCGCAATCAGCTCTTCGATTTTCTTACCTGCCGTCATCATCAAATCGGCAAATTCGTCTACCACAACCACAATAAACGGTAATTTTTCCAAAGGTTCCGGATCAGCGGGCGTCAGTGAGAACGGGTTTGCCAACTTTTCACCGCGTGCGGCGGCTTCGGCTACTTTTTGGTTGAAGCCTGCCAAATTGCGCACACCCATATGGCTCATCAGGCGGTAACGTTTTTCCATTTCGTTCACACACCAATTAAGTGCGTTTGCCGCCAGTTTCATATCGGTTACCACGGGTGCGAGCAAATGCGGGATACCTTCGTAAATACTCAATTCGAGCATTTTCGGATCGATCATAATCATGCGGACTTCTTCGGGCGTTGCCTTGAAGAGCATGGAAAGAATCATTGCATTCACACCTACCGACTTACCCGAACCGGTCGTGCCTGCTACCAAAAGGTGGGGGGCCTTGGCCAAATCGGTTACTACCGGTTCACCGGTAATATCCTGCCCTAAAGCCAAGGTCAGCTTAGATTTGGAATCTTGGAATGCAGGGGCATTAAAAATCTCGCTCAAGCGTATCATCTGCCGTTTCGGATTCGGCAACTCCAAGCCCATACAGCTTTTACCCGGTATGGTTTCCACTACTCGGATAGAAGCGACACTCAGCGAGCGGGCCAAATCTTTTTCCAAATTCAATACCGCATTACCGCGCACGCCGACATCAGGCTCGATTTCATAGCGGGTAATCACCGGCCCGGCATAAGCATCCATCACTTTGACTTTAACTTTAAACTCAGCCAGCTTTTCTTCAATCGTAATGCTGTTTTCCAATAAGGCCTCTTCCGTTTGGGCGGCACTCGGATCGTATTGCGGTGGCAAAAGCAAATCTACAGAAGGCAAACGGTTTTCAGACGGCATATGCACTGCCGGATTTGCCGTTTGGGTTTGGGTTTGGGTTTGGGCTTGCTGCATAGGCGCCGGAGAAGTACCGCATTGCCCTTCTTCCGCCTCTGGTTCAAATGTTTCTTCGCCCAAAACCTCCGCCAGCGGGCTGCGTTGCGGCACATGCTCGGTAAATACGGCAGCCGATTCGCTAATCAAACGATCGGTAATCGACCAACGGGGAGTATCGCTGATATGCGCGCTCGCCGTTACGGGTGCCGGTTCCGGCAATATTTCAACCTCATCCGCTACATGGGGATATATTTCCGCTTCCTGAAATACAGGTGGCGGCGGAATATCGATTGCAGGCATTTCTATTTCAGGAACGGGGGGAGGCTCTACCACCGTAGCCGTCGGAGCAGGAATCACCGCCGCCGTATAAGGCGTAAAGCGGGTCGAAATCGGAGCCGTGGCTTTAGGCGTTTGGAGCCGGATCGCATGACTTTGCTCCACCCGGGCCGCCTCGGGAATTACGCTCTCGCGCATAGCCGTACTTACCCGGCGGATACGCTGGCGGTTTACCGGCGAATCCGTTTTAGCCAAGTTAGCCAGAATCTCTCCCTCAGGAATCACATTAGGTATAACCTCCTGTACCGGGCTTTCGGCTGAAACCTGGCGACGGCGCGCCAAACGCTGGCGCAACAGATTACTGCGGATATCGTCTTCACCGATAATCTTGGGCGCGGCAGAAGCATCGCCAATAGCTGCGGGGCGCGCTTCTGTTTTCGGGACATCATGGCTGATTTTCTGAACTTCCGCCAAAGTGCGGTTTCTCGTACGTACCAACGCGGGATCGTCCGGGCTGATGGTTTTCAGCTCTACCGGCGGCTTGGGCGTTTGTATGCCCTCCATTTCCAAAGCCGGCTTAAAATGCCAATTGATATCGACTACTTCCAAATCCGCGGGCGGCGGTGTTTTTACTGTCGCTACCGTTTCTTCCTCGGGAGATTTGATTAAATCGGCCAAAGGTGTCTCATGCAGGCTGCGGGTCGCTTCTTCCAAAGTAATAACGGGAAGGTCCGCATCAACTTTTTTTACCGGGCGGTATTCACTTTCTTCAAAAGTCAGATACGGCGCCGGCGCCATCGCCTTACCGCTCCTTACGGCTTCTGCCGGTTTCACCATAGGTTCCAATACGGCGCCGAACATGGGAATATCATGCGCACGGTCATTGCCGTTATCTTCACGGGCTGCTTCCAGAGGCTCTGCTTTTAACTGATGAACGGATGCTTCTGCTGCTTCCGACTGCTCCGGATTTACCGGCTTAGGCACGCTGTTGTTATCATCAACTTCGGCAAATTCTTCTGTTTTCGGCAATGCGGCAAAAATCGGCAAGTCATCAAGATTGTCGTTTTCAGACGGCATATTTCTACCGGAAATAGCATCCAACTTGCGACTGTGCTTTGGAGAAAGCTCGCGTAGCTTGGCAACCGTTTTTTCATACACCTGCCTTGCCTCTTCCGCGGCCTTGTGGCTTTGACGGATATTTTGCAGATTAGGGTCGGCACCGCGGATTTCTTTGGCAGGTTTCATTTCCGCCGCCCCACTGTTTTTTTCTCCGTTTTCATGGCGGCTCAGATAAGTCAGCTCGCGCATCCATTCCTGCTCTTGGCGATGACGGACCCAAAGTACACAGGCAATCGCACCGACCAAGATAATCAATAAAAAAATCCACAACATAAATACGGCAGTCCCGAATTAAGAAATCAGAAATCCCCAATGCTGCCGCCCATCCGGACAACAGGCCAAGCCATTGAAGCACTCTTCAGACAAATGCGTTATTTTAACGTGTTTTTGATATGAACAGAACCGCTTTCCGCCATCTGAAACCGCCCTCCGAATCAAATCGTACTGTATCAAGCCTTCCCCCGAACTTTTTACCTTCACAGCTGCATCTGCACGCGTATAATGCAATAGTTCGCCCTAAAATCTTCAAACTTTAGCGCCATGAATTTCCTTGCCTCTTGGTTCCCCCACACAATACTTGTCGGCGCCAATATTTTGTTATTGCTTATCTTGATTAAAACCGCCAAACCGGCCTTATCAGCCGTTCACAAACGGCTGCCGGCCTTTGCTGCCGCTGCGGTCGCATTAAGCATCTTATGGGGGCTTCACGTCGAACTGGGTGAAGGCCATTTGGCCGGAATGACTTATCATCTGCTTGGCATCAGCTTGGTAGTACTGATGCTGGGCGCCCCTGCTGCACTTTGGTTAGGCACCCTACTTTTGATTCCTTACACTTGGCTGCTGCACGGCGTGGAAAATCTAAGCGTCATCGGTATCAATACGTTGGCCTTACTGCTGCCTTCCATTTTACTGAATTTGAGTGTCCGTCGTTTCAGCCGCCGTCTGCCGCCGCATATTTTTATCTACATATTCGTCAATGGTTTTTTTACGGCAGCCGCCAGCATGATACTTACCGGCATAGTATTACTGCTCTGCCTTCAATTTACAGGGGCATACGAACCGGCGGTATTATGGGGAAACGCGTTTCCGGTATTTTTCCTGCTTACCTGGGGGGAAGGTTTTCTCAGCGGTATTTTTACGGCAATCTTTGTCGCGCTTGCACCCCAACTATTGATTACCTACGATGATGCCCGTTACCTGCAACCCAAACGCGAAATCTGGAAACCCTGATAACAATATTGCACATCCGCCGTTATGCCGTCTGAATTTTTCAGACGGCAATCTTAGCCTCCTGTTTCAAAAATACTTATATTTTTTCGGAAATTTTCAGCAAAACATCAAAATTAATTCAATTTCAAAGAATTTAAATACAATTAGCTGCAAAATTTAATTACAATAACGAATTAAGCTGATGTACCAATGCAACGGCATCATGCCCGGCCGGATAACAATAGCGCAACTTATTTTACCGCTCCGTTTGAAGCCGCCTGACCAACCATAATAATCGAAGCAACACACATGATCGAACGTTGGAAACACAAACTCCCTACCCGTGAAAAAATCTTTGCTTCCCGATTTTTCAAACCTCTCGCACCGCTTTTCGACAAGCCCGAATATTGGTCGTTCAAGCGCGACAAAGTTGCTCTGTCGGTAGCTATCGGGCTTTTTTGCGGTATGCTTCCGGCTCCCACGCAATTTGCGTTTGCCCTGCTCATTGCCTATTTCACCCGCACCAATCTGCCCGTAGCTCTCTTCTCTACGCTCTATACCAACCCTCTTACCCTTATCCCTCTATATGTTGCCGCATACAAACTCGGCGGTTTACTCTTAACAGGCCATACTCCTGCCGGAGATTTGGTCATGCCGGCATTAGGAGAGCCCGGTTTTTGGGCCGATGCCGGGCGTTGGGCGCTGCAATTCGGAAAACCTTTAACCGTCGGCGTATTAGTAATGGGTATTACATTTGCCGTTTGCGGTTATATTTTGGTACAGCTTATCTGGCGCAGCAACGTTCGCCGAAAACAGGAAAAACGGCGCCAACGCCTTTCCGCAAAAAATACTCCCGCAAACCGATAAATATTTAAAACATATACAAATTAGTCACTATATTTATTAATTTAAAATACAACAAGGCCGTCTGAAATTTCAGACGGCCTTGTTGTATATATGCCATGTCGCAAGCATATTCATCGGTTCCCCGTCTTCAAGCAAACTTCATATGGGTAAAACAAAAAAATAATACGGCCGACACTCGCTAAAATAAAAGATTACATACCAAAATCATTCTCCGGCTGCGCTCGCAACCTTCCTCTAAAATGCCAAATTTCATAAAAAAATCAATAGCAGGTTTTACGCAGCGATTATTGACACCCAACACACAAAAAGCTATAAACAAACACTTTTTTTAAAATAAACTAACAAAAAATCACACATGTCTGCCTTAATCATTACTTCTATCAGCGAATCTGCATTGGCATGTACTCTGCCGCCGCCTGCTTCATTGGAAAAGCAGCAAAAACTATGGGCCTTTGCCGAAGCCGCTGCCGCCATGGAAGGTGTGTCGGAAACCGTAACAGGCATGAACAACCTTACCGTATTCGCTCACCCGCAAACCGATTTGGCCGTTCTTTCAGACGGCCTTAATAAGCTATGGGCAACAATCAAAAGCAGTGTGCATAAAGGCCGTCATATTGAAATTCCCGTATATTACGGCGGTGAGTTCGGCGAAGACCTTGCCGAAGTCGCGGCCTTTCACCAAACCACACCCGCCGAAATCGTACGCCGTCATACCGAGCCGGTTTACACCGTATATATGATGGGTTTCCAGCCCGGCTTCCCCTATTTGGGCGGTCTGCCCGAGCACCTTCACACACCGCGCCGTGCCACACCGCGCACCTCCGTTCCGGCAGGCTCTGTCGGCATCGGCGGCAGCCAAACCGGGGTTTACCCCTTTTCATCACCCGGCGGGTGGCAACTGATAGGTCGAACCGAAACCGCTTTGTTTCAAGCGGACGCTTCGCCGCCAACCCTGCTGGCCGCCGGAGATACCGTACGTTTTGTCGCGGAAAAGGTGATTCTATGATGCGCGTACATTCCGTGCAGGCTATTGCACATATTCAGGATTTAGGACGTTTCGGGTTGCGCCGCTTCGGTATCGGACATGCCGGCGCAATGGATACGCTGGCTTTGCAGGCAGGCAACCTGTTGTTGCACAATAACCCCTCGGCAGCGGCTTTGGAAATTGCCTTAGGCGGTATCAGTGTATCGTTTACCCAAGATACGCCGTTTTGCATTACCGGAGCCCTTTACCAAGCCGATCTCGATGGAGAGGCGATTCACTCATACTGGCGTTACACCGCCAAACGCGGCCAAATACTCACGCTTACCCGCGCCGTACAAGGCATGTATGGTTATTTATGTGTAGCGGGAGGTTTTAACACACCCGCCGCTCTTGGCTCTTGCAGCACAGATTTAAAAACCGGCTTCGGCGGATTTAAAGGCCGCTGTCTGCGCGCCGGCGATGAAATCGCAATCGGCCAAGGAGCACGCAAACTTTCTAAAATCGGTATCGCACCGATTGCGCTGACCAACCGCATCCATGCGTTGCCCTCTTCCGAATACGAAGCATTTACGCCGGAAGCACACCGTGCGTTGTGGTCCCAAAGCTGGACGCTGCAAAGTAACAGCAACCGCATGGGTTACCGCTTGCAGGGTGGTAATCTCACTTTACGCGAACCGCTTGAAATGCTTTCTCATGCCGTGGCATTCGGCACGGTTCAAGTTCCCCCTTCCGGCTCGCCGATAGTATTGATGGCCGATGCCCAAACCACGGGCGGTTATCCGAAAATCGCCGCCGTTGCGGCAGCCGATTTAGGGCGTTTGGCGCAAATCCGCTTCGGCAGCCCTGTTTATTTCCAACGGATAACGCCTGCCCAAGCAGCCCATCTGCAAAGAAAAAACCAAGTGTATTTAAACCAAATAAAGAAGATAGCCAATGATGCAAGTTGACCTTAATGCTGATTTAGCAGAAGGCTGCGGCAATGACCAAGCCCTGCTGCAAAGGGTTTCCTCCGCCAATATCGCCTGCGGCCTGCACGCGGGTAATGCCGCCGAAATGCAACGTGCTCTGGAGTGGGCCAAACTTAACGGTGTACGGATAGGCGCTCATCCCGGTTACCCCGACCGTGAAAATTTCGGCCGTACCAATATGGATTTACCCGAAGCGGAATTACGCGCCCATCTCCTTTACCAATTAGGAGCCATGCAGGCGTTATGCCGCGCCCAAGGTATGGAAATGGCCTATGTAAAACCGCACGGCGCGCTTTATAACCAAGCGGCTGTCAACCGTGCTTTAGCCGATATCGTGGTAGACTGCGTACGGCAGTTCGATCCCAAACTGAAACTGATGGCACTCTCCGGAAGCCAACTTTTAGAAGCCGGAAAAGCCGCCGGATTAGGTGTAATTTCGGAAGTATTTGCCGACCGGCGATATCTGTCTAACGGCAACCTGGTACCGCGCAGCCGCCCCGATGCCCAAATCGAAGATGACGACGAAGCCATTGCCCAAGTATTGCAAATGATCCGCCAAGGAACGGTAAATACCGTAGACGGCGGCGAAGTTGCCGTATGTGCCGACAGTATCTGCCTTCACGGAGACGGCGCTCATGCTTTGGTTTTCGCAGACAAAATCAGCGATGCGTTACGGGCCGGCGGTATTGCCGTCAAGGCCGGCTGAAGCCGCCCATCTTGCTTGAAATTTTCCTAATCGAAATATTTACTTTTAAAATCATATACATAAAATATCAAAGCATATCATTTCAACGGCTATGCCTCTATAACAAGGAGTTCTTCAGATGTCTAGCAAACCTTCCAACCGCAGTGCCTTAATGGGCGCGGCCTTCCTAATGGCTACTTCTGCCATAGGCCCGGGGTTTCTTACCCAAACTGCCACTTTCACCCAAACTCTTTTGGCCAGTTTCGGCTTTGTGATTTTACTTTCTATTCTGTTGGATATCGGCGCCCAATTGAATATCTGGCGCATCATTGCCGTTTCCGAACAAAGTGCACAAGACATCGCCAACAAAGTATTGCCCGGTTCGGGTTACTTTCTGGCACTATTAATCGTAATAGGCGGCTTAGCCTTCAATATCGGTAACGTCGGCGGGGCCGGCATGGGCTTGAACCTCCTCACCGGTATCAGCCCTGAGATGGGCGCCATCATCAGCGGTATCATCGCCATCGGTATATTTTTATTCCGCGAGGCAGGTAAAGTGATGGACCGCTTTGCCCAAATCATGGGTTTTGTCATGATTGCGCTGACTGTTTATGTCGCCTTTAAAGCCAATCCCCCTGTTAGCGAAGCAGTCGTACGTACTTTTGCGCCTTTGGAACTTGACGCAATCGCAATCGTTACCTTGGTAGGCGGCACGGTAGGCGGCTACATTACTTTTGCCGGCGCACACCGTTTGCTGGATGCGGGCATCAAAGGTAAAGAAGCGCTGCCCCAAGTCAGCAAAAGTTCGGTATCGGCTATCCTAATCGCCTCTATCATGCGCATCGTACTGTTTTTGGCCGTACTCGGCGTGGTATCGCAAGGCGTAGAGCTTGATCCTAAAAACCCGGCATCTACGCCGTTTGCCTATGCCGCCGGCTCGGCAGGCCTGATGATTTTCGGCGTGGTGATTTGGGCGGCCTCCATTACTTCCGTAATCGGGGCGGCTTATACATCCGTATCATTTATTGCCGGATTAAGCCCTGCCATCCAACGCCACCGTAACAAATGGATCATCGGCTTCATTCTGATCTCTACCGCCGTACTCGCCACTATCGGCCGCCCCGCGCAGGTATTGGTATTCGTCGGTACGCTCAACGGCCTGATTCTGCCTATTTCTTTGGGTTTGATCCTGATGGCCGCCTATAAAACCAAAATTGTCGGCGACTACAAACACCCGTTTTGGATGACTTTATCTGGCATCGTAGTCGTGGTATTGATGGCTATTTTGAGCGGTATCACTTTGGTTAAATATATTGGCGGACTGATGGGTTAAAACATATCTTCCGATAAAAAATGCCGTCTGAAAATTTTCAGACGGCATTTTTTAATACTCAATCAAAATGCTTTTTCAACACTTACAAACCACTGGGCGCTACTGCGGGAGTAAAAGCCCGGCATGTTACTGTCGATATTCAGATAACGGAAATTCAACCGGGGCATGATACCTTGCCAAGCCAATTTACGATGCCATACCGATGCCTGTACCTGATATTCGTGGTCTTTACGGATATAGCGGTAAACCACAGGCTCCGGCGCATCAAAAATACGGCGGGTGTAGCGCAAATTCACACGGGTGCCCAAACCGTTATCAAAGTTTTTGACTGTTCCGATGCGGACACCGCGGCGGTCGGAGGATACCGAGGCATCACGGTTATTATCTACCTGATAATCCAAACCGCCGAACACCGTCCACGAGCGGTCTACCCTATATGTGGCGGTGGTACCCAACGCATTACTGAATCCGTTATACCGTTTGGCCGTTTCTTCCTTATCATAGCGCCGCTCGGTACGCGAAGCGTTAAGCGCAATGTTCAGCCTGGGCGACACTTTATAGCCGTATTCCCATCCTGCGCCGTGTAAGCGGCTGTAAGAGGAGCCTCCCAACCAGTTTTTCTCAACAAACGGGATTACACCCCATGAACGGTTCGCATTCTGATTCTTATAACCTGACGACAAGCGCAGGCTTTGTTCGTCATAATCATGGTTGTCCCAATAAAACACGCCGTCCCCGCTCAAATTGGCATGAATGAAATGGTTGCCACCTATATTTTTATCACGCTTAAACCCTGCACCGTAGCGGAAACCTTCGGCACTTTGCGGCAGACTTTCGGCATTTTTTGTCCACCGTTTTCCCTGCCATTCGATTACGCGCTCATTTGAGGCATTGTTTACATTATCCGTACGCTCATAGTGTAAAGAAAAATCCGGCTGCCACGCCTGCACCTTGTCCAACGCCTTGCTATAGGCCGCCGCCATATTTTTAGCACGGGGTGGCAAATCGGAATCCTTCAGCGAAGACAACACTTCCTCGGCCTCTTTGTATTGTTTATCTTCGACCAACATCAAACCCAAATCAAGCTTGACGTAATCTAGCTCCGGCTGTTCCTCAAGCAGGCTGCGATAACGTTTTACCGCCTCGCCTACCTGCCCCTGCTTACGCAATAAAGCACCTTCGGCATGACGAATCAGGTTTTGGTCGGGCTGCTCACTCCGGCGGTATACTGCCAACAAATCTGTCAATAAATCCCATTGTTTGTTTACTACCGCCCGGTTAATCAAATAGACCAATGTCTCCGGCTTGGCAAGTAAATCTGTTTCGGTTAATACCTCCGACCCCAGTTTTTCAGACGGCTTATCGGGTAATACTTCTTGCGACGATGTCTTGTATCTTTCCACACCGTTTCCAAAAGATACCGGATCGGGTGCCGGCTGTGGCGGAGTTGTCTGATTTTGCGCATAAAGCGGCGAAGAAAAAACCAATAGAAGAGTAAGTGTTTTCTTAAACATGATGATGATTTTTCATGGTTATCGCAAACGGATTTTTCCTGCCTATATATAAGCAGACCATCCTTATTTTATTGAAACACGCATTTTAAAACAGGCCGTCTGAAAAGATAATATACACTTTCAGACGGCTTTAAATTATAACATTAATTACTATATTTTAAGTTAAAATTTCTTTTCTATCTCAACAAATACACCTTGCTTGCTAAATGTATTTAAAATACTGTTACTTTGATTTTTCTGCCGTTGCCAAGATAATTTGGGCGTCAACCCGGCAATCTCAAATTTATCATTCCATAATGTTCCGCTCAGCAACGTATACTGATCCCTACGATGATGTATTCCCGTAAACAAAGTGCCTCCCCCATATTTGCGCTTTTCCTTCACCAAGCCAAGCTGCCCTTTAAAACCGGCGGGCAGCTGCTGCGACCACAATAAGCGCATACGGCGGCTTTGATAACGGTCTTCAGAATCCCGGGTTCCGTAATGGCGGCCAATATCAACACCAATCAAAGCACCAAAACCGCCATTAGGATCACTACCGGCCAAATTAAAGCTAATCTCATTGTTTTTATTGTTATATATCCGACGCTCTTTCCTAGAAAGTTTTTCTTGTGCATGATCAAAGGCAACCGAAGTGGTTATATAATCTTGCCAACGGCGGGC
Organism: Neisseria arctica; assembly: GCF_022870905.1. Taxonomy (NCBI): domain Bacteria; kingdom Pseudomonadati; phylum Pseudomonadota; class Betaproteobacteria; order Neisseriales; family Neisseriaceae; genus Neisseria; species Neisseria arctica. The sequence continues at coordinate 695,568 of NZ_CP091510.1, read as the reverse complement.
CAAACTAAAACGGCTGCCGACTGTATGGGAATAGGGACGGTTGCCATAAAAACGCTTTCCTGCATACGGCTTGACGGATAAATCATAGCGCCGATCCGACCAACCCAGCACCATAGCAGTTTGAATATTCAAATCATTAAAATCCCTTGCCTTCTTATAATATTTTCCCCATATATCCGCATAAGGTTGTAAATAAAAACCTTTAGGTAGCGCAATACGGCGGGCCACATTAGATTGAAAGCGTATACCGCTATCTTCAATTTTTTCATTAAACGTAAAACCACCAGAGCTACGGGCATCAGGGGCATTATTAAGATTGCGGTCGTAAATAAATGAAGCAGATAAATCGGCTTGCCATTTTCCTCTTTGCTCCAATGAATTGGCATATAAAGCGACAGCTTCTTTTATAGTATTATCGGAAGCGTTTGCCTTCAGATCATCCAATATCTGCCGCGCTTCGTAATTTTGTTTGTTCACAGCCATTGAAGCAGCCAGATAAAGCGAAGCTGCCTCCGCATAATGAGAATCCACACCTGCCTGCCGAAAATATCCGGCCGCTTCGGCATATTCCTTTTTATGCATTAGCAAAATACCTTGGGCATAGGCGGCCAATGCAGGGTTATGCCCGGGCAAACGCATATATAAAGGCAAAATTTTTGAAATCCCCGCCACATTGTTCCTGCCGACAACCGATTGCATAGCTTGCTCCAACAATCGGGGCTGGGCCAAAATTTGCTCGCTGCTAACTTGGTATACCCCATGTTCCGAAGACAATATGGGATATTCATTAGGAACAGCCGTGCTTTCCAATAAATGACTGCTGTGTTCCAACTTGCGTTGCAAATCGGGCGGTTCATCCGAAGGATTCAAAGTTTGCGCCATCGACTCCCCTACACCGACACACAATAAACAGCCCCAAAAGATAAATATCCGCCCACACGACACTTCCGATAAGCCTTTGAACAATAACTTCATACTTTTATCCGGTGAAATAATTTTTTACCGATTTCATTCCACAATGCGGTAGAAAATGAATCAGAAGGAAAAGCCGGCACTCTCTTTAAAGCCTGCCGCCTGTCTAAACACCACACTCTTAAAAACAGGGCTATCTGCCTGCTTTATTCGTGAAGTAGGCAGATAACCCAAATTTATAAGCGGTTAAAACTTTATTTCGAAACTAACTTGGTAATTGCGTCCCGGTGCTGCTAGGGCAGTATAGTTAGGGGTAGAAATCCGTGCATCCAAGCCATAGGAGGTTTGGCGCAGAGATTCCCAAGTGGTATAGCGGTAGTTAAATAAGTTATACACCCCGGCCCGTAAAACGCTATTTTTACCAAAACGATAATGACCAGACAAATCGGCAATACGCCAGCTTTTTGCACGGACATCCATACTATCACTGACTTTTTCTTCTCTACCCTGACGCATATTTAGTACCAATTCATTAGGATTTTTAGCCTTTGAATATGTAGTAGTAAAATTTATTCCCCATTTATCATCCGGTCGGTTGTAATCAATACCGTACACAATCCTCAACGGCTGTATTGCATCTAGGGAGTATCCAAAAACCATACTATATTCAGGACTGATTTCCACTGTTCCCTTATGTTTAGTCTGGCTGACACGAGCAAATAATCTCAAACCTTCCGGTAATTTCTGCCAAAGCGTGTTACCATCCACATATGCACTAACATCAAACCCATAAGTCTTAACCCTATGCAGATTGTAATAAACGTTATCTCCATGACCGATACCGCTCGGTTTTGGCTTAGAGGCTACTCCAATCAAATCCCGATAGCTTGTCCAAAAATAACTCCCTGAAAATTTTAGTAAAGGACTCTGCCAATTTATGCCGATTTCATTATTTAGCGATTTTTCTGCCTTGGGCGGCTGATGCTGCAAAAATACACTGCTGATATTAAAATCTGGCCCTAGCTGCTCTACTATACTTGGTACCCTAAAACCACTGCTGTTACGGTAAGAAAATGCTAAACCATCAACAGGGCGATACTGCATGCCCAAATCCCATGAAAGATTACCATAACGGCTATTAGTAAAGATGATCCCTCTTTTCTTTTGTTCATCATCTGGTTTCGCTGAAAAATTATGTCGGTCATATCGGACTCCGCCACTCAATGATACTTTTTCATCCAAATCCACATGGTTACCCACAGAAACAAACCAATGTTTCCCCTTAATCGGCCCTGCATGATCTGAATAATCATATTCAGATACTTCAAATCCGGTAATAGTTGGATCAACCTTAACGTATCGAGCGCGTTCGTCTACATCAAACTGGGATTGGGTATAGCCGCTACGAAAGTATAAATCGTAAGTTATATCCTTAAATTGCCACTGCTTACCGGCATCTAACTCGAACCGTGTATCTTTTTGCGCCAAGACGGTATCCAACCAATAGCCGCGTTTGCCAACATTATCCGCACTTTTTTCAGGCCAGCAGTTGATATCTATACTCGGCCAAGGAGAGCAGTTCAATGTTTTCACAGTAGTTTTTAGCTGTAAATCCCGACTATCTGCCCGTAGAGTTAATGTATCCGGCAACCAACCCGAATCATTTTCGGAGGCTCGATATTTATATTCGATACCCAAGCGCCGATTATCATGGTCATCTACATAAAACCTGGTCGGCGTATATTTAATTACATCACTATCAATTTCATATAGTGGTTCTTGTACATCCTTTATCGTTCGTGCTCCATGATAATTCGGTACAAACATATCCCGAACTTGGTATTTCTGTCGGCTGTTTTCTACTACTGCGCCAACATAATGTTCCGGCGTAATATTCCAACCAAATTTAGATAACCACGATCCACTCAAATAATCTAGCGGATTAGGTATCCGACGTATCGCACCGCTTTCCGCATCTGTACCACTCACTTGGTTGGCAGAAAGCAACCTCCCTCGTGAAGCATCTGAATAGTTCTGCACATAAACACTTTGTTTATATAAATCACCATGCGCTTTGGTCTCATGCCCGCCTCGGTGGGTATATTGGATAAACCCTTCAAAATCTCCAATACGACCAGCTAAAGCAAGTGATCCCATCTTACGCATATCTTTCGATGTAAATCCGGTTTTAAAACGTCCGGAAAAATTCTCCCTCTCATCCAAAAAATCAGAAACATCTTTGGTAGTAGCAGCAACTGCACCCCCTAATGCCCCACTACCTGACTCAAAAGAAGCAGATCCTTTATTCAACACAACTTCCTTCAAGTTTTCATATTCGACTTCATTTTGAGCGCCGCTGGAACGTGAAGCAGAATTAAGCCCTGCAGTTCGATCTCTCCTTTTCAGCATAACCGCCTGCCCCATACCGTCCACCGTTACCGCTACCCGTTCTTTTTCAACACCACGTATAGCATAGCCTCTCGATGTTCCCCGTCCCCCCGACTCATTCACGGCAATTCCCGGATCGTAACGCACTAAATCACGAATGTTTTCCACCTGCTCGCGCTGTAATCTTCCGGATATTTTCTTAATTTCGCCCAAACCGCTGGCATTACCGCTTTTTACAGGTGAACGCTTTCCCCATACGTGAACAGTTTCAAGCTCCGCTTCGTTCAGTGCTGCATCTTCTGATAAGTTCGTATTTTGTGCCGCTCCGGCACATAAAGGTATACCTAGAAAAACCGTAGATACTACATAAGCCAGATAATTGATACGAAAGCGTCGGGTGAATAATAAATTTGACATACCATTCCTTATTAACCTGCATGCAGACAAACCGCACGACAACTTGGAGAGCCTAATTCGATAGCCTCCAAACCTGAATTACATAATTGAAAAATTAGGAAATCTATTGAAAATAAAGATTATTTAATTTGCTTAGCACCAAATACTGCGGCAAATGAATGATCATCTTTAGTAACGGTTCCGCCCAATTCGTTGGCTTTACTGCCGTAAAAATGGCCATGAACCCGCCCTTCTCCCGCAATCAAATTACGGCTTAGATTGTTACCGCTGTCGGCATTGATCTTTAATATTGCCTTATCGGTTGAAAAACCATTACCTTTGATATCTGCGGCAAACTCTACCGCCCCCGGCACACCGGCGGCACTGTGTAAGTTACCCAGCAGTTTTTTATTAGAAAAATCGGCGGTGAAGTCGGCATCTAGCTTACTACCGGAGAACAAAACTCCTTTTCCGTCTTGGCTACTGAAACCGTAGCCGTACCAAAAACCGTTATACTTAGCCTTACCATTTACCGGCATATCAGATTCAGGCGTTACATGGCCTTGGATAAAATAACCTGCCTTGTTGCTGGTTTGGCTGGCCACATCGAAGTAGCGTCCCAAGCGTACAAAATCAAAAACATCACAACATATCGGATTGGCCGTACTCTTTTCTGCCATTTTATCTAGTTCAATCAGCATTCCATCCAACTGCAACAACTTGATATCACCTGAAAAATTATTGTTCTCAAAACCTTTTGCCGATTCAGATATCTGATAGTTCTTGGTCATTTCGGGATTAAAGCGCAAAACAGAACTGTGTATCTGCTTACCGTCTGTTTTAATGCCGTCTGAAGTTTTCTGTTCTGCGGCAAAAACACCGACAATACTACCCGTTTTACCATTTAGGCGGCCGGCTAACTCACTGGCTTTCGGCCCGAAAAATGAACCGCTTACATCCGCTTTATCATCTAAGGGGTTATTAGATGAATCATCTTCAAATAAAGTCGTACCTTTGGTATTTTTTACCGCTTCGCCACGAAATCCGTTGCCACTGATATTTGCCGAAATGTCATAGTGAATCTGACCGCCGCGACGGTTTGAATTTTGTGCTTTCAAAGCCCCGTTCAATGTTTTACTGCCAAAATCAACTTTAAAATCCGCCGTATTCTGTTTACTGAAACGCCCATTATCCGGTTGGCTGCCCGCAAGATGAAAACCGTTGCTCGAAACCTGATTTCGAGTGGCATACTCCCACGTACCCGAATACTCCGCAGTACCGCCTACCGGCATATCGGCAGTTTTGTTTTGTCCTTTGTAATAGATATTGCGGTACATTTTATCTTGCCAACGCTTCTCCCCTTTCACCACGATATCTACGAAACCAACCTTGCTATATTCAAAAGCATGCTCACGCAAACGGGTTTCTTTCGATGTATCCTCACGAAAATCCGTTCCATAGCGTTTACCAAACAAACCATGTTTAGCTAAATCCGACTCCAGAGCAACGTCATCCAAGCCATTCCCGGGATACCATTTTTCCCCATCGTGTTTTAGTGAAATCAGACGCTCTTCTTTTTTACCATCGTCTGCCACAAAGCGGATGGCATCGTATTGGCTCGCGTCTTTATCCACCCGGGTTTCAGTTACCGCTTTCACACCATGTTTTTCCCAATCTTCTCCCCACGGTACGGTTACGGTATAACCCAACTCGGTTTGATCTGCCGCTGTTGGCGTATCCCCTTTTATATACACAGGCCCACGTTGAATATTGCTACTACGGTCCGGAATCTTATCAACTTCCAAACTTCCTCCCCCTGAAGCACAACCGGTGCAATAAACCGCCAGCAAACATAAATTCAAATATCCCAATTTATGCCGAAACATACCACCTCCATCATTAAAACATTGTTTTATAAAATATAAAAATAAAACCATTACCAGCAACACCCAACTTTACTACTGTAAAGGTTAATTAACATACAAATTTATTATAAAATATAATTATTATTATTTGCAAATAATAATAATTATATTTTATATATATATTCTTTTATATTTGATTTTAAAAAGCGGGTTAAAAAAGGCCGTCTGAAAAATTTCAGACGGCCTGGTATATGGGGCATAACCATTTCATTAAATAAAGAAAAGCTTTTGATTACACAGATAAAAACTAATCATCCTCTATTAAGAAACCATACGTTAACCCTATTTGCATACAGCTCAAATTATTTATTTTCTTTTCCATTGTATGACTGCCCGTTCCAAGTATTACTGCACCTTGAACCATAAAAATATAAAAAGATGCCGTCTGAAAATTTCAGACGGCATCTTTTTATCTCACCATTTACGGATTCATCACACGGGCCAATAAGGCTTTTTCTTTACCTTTCATTGATGGAATCTGTACTTGGACACCGTTACCGGGAGCCACCTCAACTGCTTCTCCCTTACGTTTCATCTGCGCCAATACCAGTGTTTGATTTCCACTCGGATGAATAATTTCCAAGGTATCACCGACACTGAATTTGTTTTTCACATCCACTGTAGCCCAGCCCTCTTCATCAATTTCTGTAACTTGACCGACAAATTGGCTTTGCTTGGCCAAAGAATGGCCTGAGAGATAGTTTTGGTACTCTTTTGTCTGGTGGCGTTCCAAAAATCCGGGAGTATAGCCGCGATTGGCCAAGCCCTCCAGCTCAGCCAGCAAGCTGTAATCGAAGGGACGGCCGGCAACGGCATCATCAATAGCCTTGCGGTAGGCCTGAGCCACACGGGCAACGTAATATACGGACTTAGTACGTCCTTCTACTTTCAAACTGTCTACGCCGATTTCCGCCAGCTTGGCCACTTGCTCAATCGCACGTAAGTCTTTGGAGTTCATGATGTAAGTGCCGTGTTCATCCTCCATAATCGGCATCAGCTCACCGGGGCGGTTCGCTTCTTCTATTAAGAATACTTTATCAGCAGCCGGATGGCGGATTTGTCCGTTAATGCCTTCGAAAACTGAATTGGCTTCTTCTTGGGCTTTATTAAAATCAAAACCTTGCAAGAGTTTGCTGTCACCCATTTCATCGGTTTCGGTATCATGTACTTTGTAATCCCAACGGCAAGCGTTGGTACAAGTACCTTGGTTGGGGTCGCGGTGGTTGAAATAACCCGAAAGCAGGCAGCGGCCGGAATAAGCAATACACAATGCACCGTGTACAAATACCTCCAACTCGATATCCGGGCATTCTTGGCGGATTTCGGCGATTTCTTCCATAGAAAGCTCGCGGGAAAGAATAATGCGCTCCACACCGATTTTCTGCCAGAATTTCACGCCCCACCAGTTGGTGGTATTCGCTTGCACGGAAAGATGAATAGGCATTTCCGGCCAACGCTCGCGTACATTCATGATCAAGCCTGGGTCTGCCATAATCAAAGCATCGGGCTTCATGGCAATCAATGGCTCCATATCCGCTATGAAGGTTTTCAGCTTACTATTGTGCGGTAAGGTGTTGACTGTAAGAAAGAATTTTTTACCGCGCTCGTGCGCTTCTCGGATGCCGGTTTCCAATACGTCCAATTTGGCAAATTCGTTGTTACGCGCACGCAGCGAGTAACGCGGGCTACCCGCATAAACGGCATCCGCACCGTAATCAAATGCGGCACGCATACGCTCCAAGCCGCCGGCCGGTAATAAAAGTTCGGGAGATTTCATGTGTGTTTTAAACCTTACAAATGTTTCAGACGGCGTGAAGCGCCGTCTGAAACAGATAAATATCGTTAGATAGAGTGTTGTAAATTATCCGCCTTTTTCAACTTCGGGTCAATTTATACCTTTACGGTTATCGTGTTCGCACCGGTTCTACCCGGTAGCCAACCTGACGTAAACGGCGTATTAAGCCATGTTCTCCATCAAGATGCGCCGCTCCTACCGCCACCAAAGTCGGCTCTTTAGGCAAAATTTCAATCAGCTTTGGCAGCCATTGCTGGTTTCGCTCGATTAAAAGCTTATTGTATAGAAAGTCTTGCCAGTATGCCCTGTCGCGCCCGGGCGTTCCTGCCAATACATAGTTCGGATTAGCCAAATCCGACCACAACTTTAAAGCGTTACCTGCATAGTAGTCTTCAATTGCTTGTGCCTGCTGCTTTAAAAAACGCTTGGGATTGCGATTGATGACATCAAAACCCCGCTTGATTTTATCTTCGGGAACAGTTTGAAAATAATGCAAAGGCTCCAAGCGCTCTAACGCCATCACTGTCTTTCCGCTTTCCGTTGCACGCTTAATCAACTGGACATCAATACCGTATTCGGAAGAATAACCTTTGGGCACAAACAAGCTTTGAACGGAAAGCCATACGGCCCAAGGTTTCAATTTACTGTTGCCGTCAAATGCCAATTTGTCGTTACCTAGCGATAAAGAACGGTTTAATGCCTCTATCCGCCTTGCCCCCAGCGATTGATTTAAAGTTCGGCCGTCTGCCATCAGTAAAAACATTTTTGCCATATCCGCGGCATAGCGGGGATCATGCAATTCGGCCTCATTGCTTTCTACCACCAACCGTTCAACTCGATCCAATGCACCCTGATAAGCAGCCGGCAGCCGCACACCCACAGGGCCGACGTGCATCGTACCCAACAGATAAGAATCAGGTCTACCTTCTTTGCTGATTTTCCATAAAAATGTGTTGTCTTGAATATTACTTTTAGCAAACCCCGTCACTGCCCAAAACAAAGCAAATAACGTCAATAAAATTTTCTGCATATTCCGCCTTTTCAACAAAACCGTTTTTAAACAGTAGTTTTCCTCTTTCCCCGCAATATTGTTGTACTGTATTTCATTTAATAATATTCAATATGAATCTGGCTTAGAAAATTTCAGACGGCCAATATTATGTGTTCAGGCCGTCTGAAATCATCTTCAATATCGTTACTCACCACCCGTAATAACGCCGAAACGGCCTCTGAAACGGATAATAAAAGTCATCCCAGTCATCGTAGTAATAACGTATCTGTTGCAACTTTTTCTGAGAAATATAGTTCTGCCAAGCCATTTTGTAGCAGCTTTGGAACATAGGATCAGAAATCTTATCAATATATTGCAAGCGAAATTCCTTTCCTGCCTTACTATCCAAGTCGACGGATTTATCAAATTGCGCCCGCATGATTTCAGCCGTTTTTACATCACATTGTGCTGCCAAGGTAATCTGAAGATCTTGCTCGTAACGGCGCCTTGCTTCTTCTCTGGCCGCAATCTGCTCGGGAGTGGCTGCACAGCCCGCCAATACCGATACAGCCAAACCGCAGAATACCGGAATATATTTCATAGCACCTCCCAAACTATCGATAAACTCTACAAACTTATAAAAAAGGAACGGCCGCTCGTCCGTATTAACGACTATTTGTCTGCCCGCCAAAAAATATCGGCTACCGACCTCCGACATTCAGGTCGAAATTCCTATCTTGAATAACTATAAAGCAATTTACGCTATCCGATGCTTGTTCTGCAAGTGATATAACGACAATCCCACTGCCATTGCACCACCAAACCACAACATTTCGACTCTCAGCATGCCTATCAATACCAATGCAGGCCCCGGACAAATACCTGCTACACCCCAACCGATACCGAATAGAGCACTGCCCAGCAATAAAGATTTGTCGATATGTACGGTTTCCGGACTATGAAACCGTTCCGACCATTTTGGTTGCGCTTTGTGCTTTGCGCCTCTTCCGATACGAAAAGCCCATAATGTAACAATTACCGCTCCCGTCATCACAAAAGCCAACGACGGATCCCAATTACCAAATACATCCAAAAAATTCTGCACTTTTTGCGGATTAGCCATTCCCGAAAGCAGCAGACCGAATCCAAATAAAAGGCCGGACAAAAATACCCCTAAAATCTTCATACTATACCCACCATATGCTTCAATATAAAAACAGTTAAAAATCCAAACAGCATAAACACACCCACCGCCACTGCCGAGCGTTTTGATAACCGCCCCAAACCGCATACCCCATGTCCGCTGGTGCAACCAGAACCTAAACGTACTCCGTAACCTACCAATAATCCACCTAACACCAAAAGGACCGGCTGATTCGTGACTACAATCTCCGGAATACCAAACCAAATTTTATATAACCAAGGTGAAACCAAAACACCTGCAACAAATGCCACTCGCCAAGCCCCACCCCGAAAAAGCCCGGCTAAAATACCGCTACACCCCATAATCCGGCCATACCCACGCCATAATATTGCGGCTGCGAAACCAATAAGCAGACCGCCCGCCAATGCAGATAACCAAGTATTCATTACAACCCCAAACAAATAAAACATAATATCATGACTTTTAAATTTTAAAACATAAAATAAAAATCAAATTTGCCTGAAGCATTCAAACAAACGTAACAAAATTTAGCTGCAAAAATACAACTGCTCACGTATCAATATGTAAATTCTATGATTACAATGACTTTTACCATGCAACATCATTGACGGACCGTTCATTCAGTATCATAATTTTATTATATTCAAAAATATAGTTTTATTTGTGAATATAACTACGGGAAAAATAAGCAGCAATTTCGCTGTATAACTTGAAAACCTATTGCTTCAGCTTACATCATTTCATCTTGGAGTATTTTCTATGATAGAACGCCTTATACCGATTTTTGCTGTAATCGGCGTATTATCCAGCATCGGCTATTTAAGCCTAATGGTATGGGTAATGTATAACCGCCTTGATCCACGCAAAACCAATCACCAAATACATCATCACTAAAGTGCTTAGCAATGCATATTAAACGCCCGCCTGAATAATCACAGGCGGGCGTTTTTATTACGCTGATTTCGGTTTTACGATCAAAGCAAATATCTTTTCATTACAAAAAATGAACCCACCATCCATATAAAATCAACTGCTAATAAGCTATAAAATTTCAATATAATTATAATTACTAAAATTAAAATAAAATGACAAATAAAAATAAAATATTATTGTTTATTTACACTTTTAATAATATCAGGTATTCTCAGAATTGTTTTATGTAGTTCAAAGTAATTAAATAAAACAAATAAAAATCTTTAAAAAATAATATTAACTCTTAACACTTTACACTCCTATCTTATGTTATATACATACTCAAATAATCCTTGTGCAATATACTCTGACAGTACTCATGTTTGTGAAAATCATTTCCACATCAAAAAATGGCTTTCATACTTTCACAAAAAAATTAAGATAGACATAAGAATTCTCTTAATTATTGGGTGTATAAAATTTCTACAATAATTCTTTCCATCTATTGCATTCCCAAGTAGAGCTCCCGCCATCCCACGAACCTCCCCAAAATATACACCCACCAATACGGGCACCATCATGTTAAGCATTTTCTTCAGCAGCGTTTTATTAACGCCCATTGCTGCAGCCATTATCGCTATCAGCCGTAAAAAACAATTTACCTACAATACCAATAAAGACTATCAATATGATTTACCTATTTCTGCAAAAGTACAGTTGAAAAACGGTACGCTGGAGTTACCGGCAAATTTAAACGAAGGAGATACAGTAATAGCCAAAATACGTGTGAAATCATCTTTATCTGGCTACTGGAAACTCCCTGTAATCACAGTTGAATCAAGCAAAGGCCAATGGCAGCATCCTGTCGAACACGGAGGTCGCGGCATACGTTATCTCAACCTAAGCCACACATTCAGCGAAACAGATAAATGCATAAAGCTTATTGCGCAAAGATTAGCCTTTTCCAATCAGGAAATCGAATTATCCGTTTATCCGGCCCGACAGTTAGAAGGTAAAAAAATTCTGGTTATCGCACCTCATGCTGATGATGCCGAATTATCTGCATACGGTTTATACGAAACACACGCGCAAAATAGTTTTATTGTCACATTAACTGCCAGCGAGGGAGGCAGCTTCCACTATCCCAACCTTTACAACCGCACCCAACCCGAAGAAGCAGAAGCCCAATATCTGCAAAAGGGGCGTATGCGCGTTTGGAACAGCCTAACCGTTCCGCTATTAGCCAAAGTTCCCTCTGAACAAATCTTACAACTTGGCTTTTTTGACGGTACTTTAGAAGAAATGTACCAACATCCCGATATGGAAGTGAAATCAACTAAACTGGATACGGCAGACCTGAATATCTTCCGCAGCGGTAACTCATCCGAATTCTCGAAGCAGCTGACCGGCGGCTCAACTTGGCATGATTTGGTCGGCAATCTCGCCCATATTATTCAAGTATTTCAGCCTGATATTATTGTTGTCCCTACTCCCAATCTAGACGCACATAAAGACCACCAAATGGCGGCCATGGCAACTTTTGACGCACTGAAAAAAATCGATTACCGCAAAGGTGAATTGTTTTTACATACCTTACACTATATCGGCGATGATTACCCCATCGGCCCAAGCGGATCCATGCTGAGCCTGCCGCCAAAATTTGAGCACCCGTTTTATTTCCGCTCTATCTTTTCTCACCCACTTACAAAAGAAGAGCGTAACCGGAAACTATTAGCGTTGGATGCTATGAATGATATCCGCCCCAATTCCGACAACTATTTATCACCACAACATATGCTCTTCAGAGGTTTGAATACTTTGCGTCATCATATTCTGCACATTGATAAAAACCTGATCAGCCGCTTTGTCCGCAGTAATGAGCTGTTTTATATCGTGCCTGTAAGCGATCTTTACAATGATGAGCTGTATCAAAAAATCTCTTATAGAGCAAAGCATTACAATTAAATCAATACAAGCGCCAACAACCTATTTATTAAGACATATGACCGACAGCCTGTTTTTCAGACGGCCTCTACTGTCGGTCATATATTTTTATCCATATTTCAATATTTCTTTAAATATTGAAATATGGATGCTATCATTCGACAATGGATATTGAAACTGCAAGCAAATTATTCGGCACATTAGGTTCTGCCACACGGTTGGCCGTTTTCCGCATACTGGTTACTCAAGGTGACGCTGGGATGGTGGCCGGAGAAATCGCTAAAACCCTCAACATATCTCCAGCCAACCTCTCCTTCCATTTGAAAGACTTGTGCCACACGGGCTTAATCAAAGCCACACAAGAAGGCCGCTTTCAACGCTATCATGCAGATTTGGCACTTATGGTCGGGCTTACTACATTTCTAACCGAAGAATGTTGCTCCAACTATCCTCCAACACAAGGCGCACAAAATTCCCATTGCCGCCAAGCCGTATCTTCACTGGATACTATTTGTATAGCCCATTCCGACAAAAAATCCGAACCAATATGAAACTTTCCAAGTTCAAACAACATCTCCACAACCTTAATGCACTGACATTCATCCTGCCCTGCGGTTCTGCCGTACCCGCACATTTCCATATTACCGAAGTCGCCAAAAACGATAAGCACTTTATTGATTGCGGCGGTATTATCCGCCATGAAACCCGAATAGGTTTCCAATTATGGGTAGCGCACGATACCGAACACAGGCTTTCACCCGCCAAATTGTTGAGCATCATCCGCCTGAGCGAGCGTAAATTGGATTTGCCCGATGCAGAAATCGAAGTCGAATACCAATATCAAACCATCGGCAAATACCACCTTTCTTTTTCAGACGGCATTTTCCGTTTGGAGAACACTCTGACCGCATGCCTTGCACCCGACCAATGCGGTATTCCGCAACAAAAACCGCGTATCCGACTGGGAAACTCATTATGCAAAAAGTAACCATCTATCACAATCCAAATTGCGGCACTTCCAGAAATGTCCTCGCCTTAATCCGCAATGCAGGTATCGAGCCGCACATTATCGAATACCTCAAAACACCGCCAAGCGAATCCGACTTACGCGGTTTGCTGGCGGCAAGCGGTCTAAGTGCACGTTCGGCCTTGCGAACCAATGTTCCCGAATTTCAAGCCTTTCATCTTAACGATGATACCTTAAGCGAAGAAGCCGTTATAGCCGCCATGCTAAAAGCCCCTATTCTGATTAACCGCCCTTTTGTGGTCACCCCTTTGGGTACGGCATTATGCAGGCCGTCTGAAAAAGTGTTGGATATTCTGCCTTCTCCGCAGCAAGGGGTATTTTTTAAAGAAGATGGCGAACCGGTTATCGACGCTAACGGGCAGCGGATTAAACACTTGTAACAATAACCAACTTTCTAATGAACGGGGCGATAAATAATGGGAATTTTTGAACGCTTTTTAAGCATTTGGGTTGCCTTGGCGATTGCCGCAGGCGTTTTGTTGGGTTTAACGGTACCCAATATCTTTGCAGCCGTTGCCCAACTCGAATGGGCACATGTTAATTTGCCGGTGGCTGTTTTAATTTGGTTAATGATTTACCCGATGATGATCCAGATTGATTGGTCGGCAGTAAAAAAAGTCGGAAAACGCCCCAAAGGTTTATTCCTTACCTTAATCATTAACTGGCTAATAAAACCATTCACTATGGCAGCTCTGGGTTGGCTGTTTTTCAAAGTTTTCTTTGCCTCAATGGTAAACCCCAACGATGCCCAACAATATATTGCAGGTATGATTTTACTAGGCGTTGCACCGTGCACCGCCATGGTTTTCGTATGGAGCCAACTCGTTAAAGGTGATCCCAACTATACTTTGGTGCAGGTATCCGTTAATGATTTAATTATGATTGTTGCCTATGCACCTATTGCCGCTGTTTTACTCGGTGTTTCCGAAATTATGGTTCCTTGGAGTACGCTGCTGCTTTCAACCCTACTCTACGTTGTATTACCGCTCGCAGCAGGCATGATGACACGCCGCTTATTAATCAAACGCAAACATTCTATTACTGTTTTTTCAGGCCGTCTGAAACCTTTTGCCGTTTGCGGGCTGATATTGACCGTTATCCTACTATTCGGTTTCCAAGCTCAAACCATCATCGCACAACCATTGGTCATCGTATTGATCGCTATCCCTCTGCTGTTACAAACATACGGCATATTTTTTATCGGCCGCATCGGTGCCCGTCTACTCAAGCTACCGCATGAAATCGCCGCACCCGCCTGCTTAATCGGAACATCTAATTTTTTCGAATTGGCCGTTGCAGTAGCCATCTCACTTTTTGGACTTCATTCCGGAGCAGCTCTGGCTACTGTTGTCGGCGTATTGGTGGAAGTGCCCGTTATGCTGTCTTTGGTCGCATGGATAAATGCCAAACACAAAACTGAATCTCCATTGCATTAATCACATTGTTCAATTTATTTCCTCTTCATTTAAGCATAAAATTCTATTTTTTTATCAAAAAAATCAAAAGCATTTCACAAACCCAATAAATTTTTTTGAAACTTTCCCAAATCACGGATAGTCGTAAAGTACAAGTGCGGCATAACCCCGCACCCTCTTGAACAGTATGAGGCTCTTTGAGCCGGCAAGTACTGAAAAGCTTCGATACTCCTGAAAAAGCAGAATATATGTAAACGCATGACTGCTTTCCCAACCTGAGTTATCAAAGGGAAGGAACGGAGCATTATTTGAAAAACAATCGAAAGGTTTGAAATATGAAAAAATTATTGGCAACTACTGCTTTGATTATGATGCTGTCTGCTTGTGCCAGCAACGATGCAAAACAAGAACAGCAGTCTTCCCACCCTCAAGGCGCCAACCCTGCAGTTGAGCAAGCTCTGCAAGAGTGCCAACAAACCACCGGTGCCGGCCAAGACCGTGCCGCTTTCGATGCCTGCATGAAAGAAAAAGGATTTGAACGGCCGGCCGAGCAACAACCTGCTGCAACCTCCGAAGCAGCCGCTTCTGCCGCCAATTAACAAGCGAAATACACGAAGCCTGACTGAATTTCGTAAACATGCTGAAGGCAGCGGAGCGGTACTTACATATAGGTTTTAAGGTTGTTATCAGCTGCGCAAAACTGTTAAAAAATCAAACAAACATGTAAGATTCCAAGCTAACCTACCGTATCTAGCGGTAAAACATCCAGATAACTTATACGCTTGTTTGATTTCTTCAGCAGCAAAACCAAGCTTATCCGGAACGATTTTTTATCTGCTGCTCTTTTAAAATAAATGCCGTCTGAAAACCAAAATAGTTTTCAGACGGCATTTTTAAAACAACGGATAGTATCTAAAAAATCACAGAAACCGCCGAGATATGCAACATCTTAGTCAAAAGAATAAAGTTTATGCCTCTGCTCTAATTTGTTGTAGGAAACGTTTGGTTCGCTCATGCTTCGGATTTTGGAATAACTGTTCGGGTGAGCCCTGCTCTACAATTACCCCGCCGTCCATAACGACCACTGTTGTTGCCACATCCAAAGCAAATTTAATTTCATGGGACACAACTACCATAGTCCAGCCCTCGCGCGCCAGCTCTTTCATAGTTGCCAACACGTCTTGCACCAGTTCGGGGTCAAGCGCCGAAGTAGGCTCGTCAAATAGTAACAACTCAGGCTGGATTGCCAAAGCTCTGGCAATTCCTACCCTTTGTTGTTGGCCGCCGGAAAGTTGGAAAGGATAAAGATCAGCCTTATCTCCTAAACCAACTTTCTCCAACAAAGCCCGTGCCTCCGCACGAGCCGTCTCTACAGGCTTGCCTTGTACGGCTACTGGCCCTTCCATCACATTTTCCAATGCAGTTTTATGGGGAAAAAGATTGTATTGTTGGAAAACCATGCCAGATTTACGGCGTAGCATCAATACATCTTTTTTAGACGGCTTAGTGGCAAAATCAATTTTTAATGCAGGAGAACCGTCGAATTCGATTTCACCTTTTTCAGGCATTTCCAGAGCATTAAGGCAGCGAAGAAAAGTCGTTTTCCCAGAGCCGGAAGGCCCAAGTACCACCACCACATTGCCTTTAGCAATATCCAAATCAATACCGCGAAGAATCTGGTTACTACCGAAAGCCTTATGAATATTACGGATTTTTATCATCTATCATTCTCACTTGGCTATATAGCGGTCAAGGCGTTTTTCCAATTTCGACTGTCCGATAAACAAGAAGAAACAGAATACCCAATAAACCAAACCTGCTTCGATATACACCGGTAAAAAATCGTAACTGGCGTTAGCAATCTGCTGTGCTACCCGGAAAAGCTCGGTAATCGTTACCACCGAAGCCAGCGAAGTTTCTTTAAACAGGCTAATGAACGTATTACTCAGAGGCGGTACGGATACTCTAAACGCCTGCGGCATAATAATACGTCGGAAAGTTTGCATATAGGTCATGCCGATAGTAAAACCGGCCTCCCATTGCCCTTTCGGTACGGACAAGATCGCCGCGCGGATCGTTTCTGAGGCATAGGCACCGATATTGAGCGAGAAGCCGATAATAGCCGTAGGAAGTGGGTCCAAACGGATACCGATAGCGGGCAAACCGTAAAACACTATCATTAACTGCACCAGCATCGGCGTTCCCCTGATAGCTGATACGTAAAACCTTACTGCGGCCAACAATAAACGGTATGCAAAACCCTTGCCCGGTATAATCCGTATCAAGGCAACTATCAAGGCAATCAATATACCAAATATAAAAGAGACAACGGCCAAAGGAATGGAATAAATGAAACCTGCTTTTACCATCGGCCAAAAAGCGTTTATGACCAAAGCCGCACGGGCTTCAGTCATAAACGGTAATGCGCTTAAGAGATCACTTAACACTTACGTCTTCGCCAAAGAATTGTTCACCTAATTTTTTCAATGTGCCATCTGCACGCAGTTCTTCAACCGCGGTACTAATTTTAGCCAATGCTTCCTCATTGCCTTTGTTTACAATGAAGCCCGCACCCAATTTTTCTTCCGCAGGAGCGACCCAAGCCGTTTTCAAGCCGGATTGCGGATTTTTCTTCAAATAATCAAGCAAGGCCAAAGAATCATTAAAGGTGAAATCAGCGCGCTTTTGCTGTACCAATGCCAAGGCTTGCGCCATACCGTCAACAGGCACTACTTTAGCTCCCGCTTGTTGTGCCATTTCGCCATAATTGCTGCTCAAAGACTGGGCTGAAGACAAGCCTTTCATATCTGCCAATGATTTGATACGGTCATCATCTTGACGGCTAACCGCCATCGGGCCGGAATAACTGTAATTCTCCGACTTGTCAAAAGTAGCCTGGCGCTCAGGAGTGGTAAGGCTAACTTGATTGGCAACCATATCAAAGCGACCCGCTTTCAAGCCGGCCAACATAGCGTCCCATTGAGTTTCTTTAAAATCAATAGTAATGCCTAATTTTTCAGCTACTGCACGGGTAACCTCAACATCGTAACCGGTAAGCTTGCCAGATTCGTCATGATAGGTAAAAGGCGCATAAGTACCTTCCGTACCAACTGTAATCGTACCTTTGTTATTAATACGCTCAAGCAAAGAGCCTGATGAAGCTGCAGCCGGAGCAGATGCCGCAACAGAAGCGCTGTTTCCGGCTGTTTCATTGCCGCAAGCAGCTAATACCAAAGCGGCAATGCTACCAAGTACGATTTTTTTCAACATAATGATCAACCTTAATCTTAACTGTAATGTAATTTTGATATTCTACTTTAAGCCCGATGCAAATACAAAGAATCACTTTTGATATTCTTTATAACTAAAAATTATATGCCATAAGTATAATTGTTGTGCAATCTGAAGCGCTCAAAATTATAATTCCATGTTTCTATATGAATTTTCTTATAAGATGGTATAACTTTTAAATGAAAAGAGCTTGCATCAAATTCAGATTTTCCAAGCCATTGTTTATAACCTATCCTTGCTTCTCAAACCACCTGCCCCAAGCAGATAACAATATGTTTGTTTTATAACTTTTGACATCATTATTTCCAGATAAAAAAGCCGCCTGATTTTTTCAGACGGCCTTTCAGAATAAATTAAATATCAAATATTTATCTTACCGGATCTTATTTAGACTGATGGATACTATCTCGAGTTTCCAATACCTGATCAATCAAACCGTAAGCGCGGGCTTCTTCCGCAGACATATAATTATCACGATCCGTATCCCGCTCCAAATCAGCGACATCGCGTCCGCAATGCTTAGCCAATAAGTGATTGAGCTTGTCTTTGATTTTCAGCAGCTCTTTAGCGTGTATTTCAATATCAGATGCTTGTCCGCCCAAGCCGCCGCTAATTAAAGGCTGATGAATCATGACACGGCTGTTTGGCAGAGCGAAACGCTTTCCTTTGGCTCCGGCCGACAGCAAAAACGCACCCATACTGGCAGCCTGCCCTAAACAGAGGGTAGAAACATCCGGTTTGATGAAATTCATGGTATCGTAAATCGACATACCTGCCGTTACCGACCCTCCCGGTGAATTAATATAAAGGTAAATATCTTTATCGGGATTTTCGCTTTCCAAAAACAGCAGCTGCGCCACCACCAAATTGGCAGTTTGATCGTTTACGGGACCAACCAAAAAGATAATCCGCTCTTTTAAAAGACGCGAATAAATATCAAACGCGCGCTCGCCGCGGCCACTTTGTTCGATAACCGTAGGCACCAAATAGCTATTTTCAATTTCAAGAGTCATTTTCTACTCCTTTCCTTCTTCAGGATAATTCTGCAAAAAAGCACCAAACACAAAAAGGCTTGGTGCTTTTTCAATCACTCAGCTTTGCGCCGGCTTAGGCTTGTGCACCCATTACTTCGTCAAACGACAAAGCACGTTCGGTAACTTTAGCCTTAGTCAATACGAAATCTACAACATTGGCTTCCACTGCCAAAGAAGTCGGGCCTTGCAAACGTTGTTGGTCGGCGAAATACCAATCAATAACCTCTTGAGGATCTTCGTAGCTTTCCGCAAAATCGGTAACAACAGCCTTAATTTGCTCTTCAGTAGGCTCCAGCTTGTTTTCCTCTACCACTTTGGCAAGAATCAAACCCAAAGCTACACGGCGCTCTGCCTGCTCTTTAAACATATCGGCAGGCAGATCCAAATTGGCAGCATCAGCCATACCTTGGTTAACGAAGTTTTGCTTCATTTCCGCAGCCAAACGTGCGGCTTCTTCGTCTACCAATACTTTGGGCAGCTGGATTTCGGTAGACTTCAGCAAAGCTTCCATCACCGCCTCTTTGGTTTGGTCTTGAGTACGGCGTTTCACTTCGCGCTCTACGTTTTTCTTCACCTCTTCGCGC
Organism: Neisseria arctica; assembly: GCF_022870905.1. Lineage (NCBI taxonomy): Bacteria > Pseudomonadati > Pseudomonadota > Betaproteobacteria > Neisseriales > Neisseriaceae > Neisseria > Neisseria arctica. The sequence goes on along the minus strand of NZ_CP091510.1, from coordinate 675,789 downwards.
ATTTTAGTTACATCGCCGTCCGCGATGCCCAATGCTTTGGCAAACTGCTCATCTACTTCAGGCAATACAGGCTCTGATACGTTGGTCAGTTTGATAGTAAATACGGCGGTTTTACCTGCTACGTCTTTACCGTGATAATCTTCTGGGAAGTTTACTTCCACATCTTTGCTTTCGCCTTCTTTCAAACCTACTACACCGGCTTCGAATTCAGGCAGCATTTGACCGTTACCCAATACGAAAGGATAGTTTTTGGAAGTACCGCCTTCAAATGGTACGCCGTCGATTTTACCTTCAAAATCAATAATTACACGATCGCCGTTTTGGGCTTCTCGCGCTACATGGTTGAAACGGGTACGCTGTTTGCGCAAAATATCGATAGTTTTATCAACTTCCGCATCACCCACTTGGGCGGTTACTTTTTCAATTTCCTGAGCAGCCAAATCACCTACAACCACCTCAGGGAATACTTCAAAAATAGCGGCAACTTTGAAAGCTTCTTTGTCATCTTGCTCTTCCACGCCTTCAAAACGGGGCATACCGGCCACTTTCAGATTTTCGCTTACTGCTACGTTGTAGAAAGCCTGTTGCACCTGTTCGTTCATTACGTCGTTTTGTACGCTGGCACCGTACATAGACTCAACCATTTTCAATGGTGCTTTGCCCGGACGGAAACCATCGATTTTTACACGGCGCTGTGTTTGTTTCAGGCGTTTGTCGGTTTCGGCATTAATGCTGCTCCAAGGTAAAGACAATACGACTTTGCGCTCCAAGTTTTCTAACGTTTCTACAGTTACGCTCATTATAAGCCCTTAATTATACTGGGTTAATCAATACAACCGGCATTGTGCCCGTTGATGCTGTTCCGTAAGCGCCCACAAAGGGGCAAAAATTTAAATTGCAAGTTTATCACAATGCGGAAATAAAATATATTCTCACAATAAAAAACGGCTATATCGTTTCAGACGGCCTGCTTTTCATAATACGTGCAGTTTCATGCCAATAGCCGTCCGGTCGTTTTTCAAGCACGGCGATTTGGCCAAACCGGATTTCAGGCAAAATACTTGCCTCGGCAGCGTAAGTTTCCGATACCCGAGCAGGCGAAAGTATCTGCATAGGCAACAAAGGGTAATAACGCTGCCCTGTTACAGGCGTATATTGTGTCCAGTCATCTATATACAAACCATGCCAACCGTAAGGATTCAACGGTTCGCGCTCCACCCGCCGTTCTGAAAAAAAAACCGATGCCGCGCACAATCGATACGGCTGTTGTATCAAAATGGCCAAATCCAGCCTTTTTCAAAGCCTCTTTTCCTTCAGGCAATTGCGACCATGTCAGTTGCCGCTGTAATTTTGCCACCTTGTCGACCAGACGGTCTTTCGGATTAAGCCCGATCATGTTTTCAGGCTTGCCGCAAAAGCTACCGTAATACTTACATGTCAACTCGATATGGTAGGGCTTGCCGTTCACTGCGGCAATAAAATCAAACGCTCCCAATGTATGCCCGTTTTTATCTTGCACGGGCAGATTGCGGGCATAAAGCTGCGTATGCGGCGCATGAGCAAACCAAAACGCCAGCAAACTTTCGGCATAAAACCCCAACCTATGGCTAAAAGGTATTTCTTGTTGCAAATGCCGATGCAAAGGCATCGGATTTTCATCCAAAGCCAATAGATAACGAAAACCTGTTTCACCCAAAAGTTTACGTATTTCCAGTTCGCACCCCGTATGCCATAGCGGAGGAGCAGTCAGCAAAGCGGCCAAATCGCGTACGTTCGGATCAGTCAACCGCCACCACAAGGCATCTAATGCGTAGTTCATTTTTCAGACGGCCTATTTCAAACGGCGCGTTACCGTATTAAAAAATCCGCGCAAAATATCAATATCTTCTGTTTCCATATTGGCACGGCTAAATAAATTCTGCATACGCCGCATTAATCTTTCACCGTTGCGGCGGTTAAAAAAGCCGACTTCATCCATCACGCTCTCCATGTGCGCCACCATACCAGCGACCTGGCTATGCGTAGCAGGGCGGTTTTCCTGTTCGAGATGCGTCATCGGCATATCGACCTGACTGAAAAGCTCATAGCAGACCACCTGCACGGCTTGGGCTAGATTGAGTGAAAAATAATCGGGATTGCCGTTAATCGTCATCAACCGGTTGCACTGCTGCACTTCTTCGATACTCAAACCGAACGTTTCATTGCCAAACACCAACGCTACCTGCTGTCCCGAATGTGCCGCCTGCAACAACTCGGGCACCAATGCCCGCGGAGTTTGCAGCGGCGAGGTCAATTCGCGCTTGCGGCTGGTAAGGGCGCAGCTCAAAGTAGTTTCTGCCAAGGCTTCACTCAAATCAGCTACTATCCTCGCCCTCTCTAATACGTCTGCCGCCCCCGAAGCCAACACAAAACTTTCTTCGGGCAAAACAAAGTTTTGCACATTGGCGGAATCAAACACAGGCGGCTCGGGCGTCATCGGCGTTGCAATCAATTGCGGCGCTACCAGTGTCAGTCGTCCCAAACCCATGGTTTTCATCGCGCGCGCTGCGGATCCTATATTGGCCGGATGGCTGGTACGCGCCAAAATAATATGGATATTGTCGAGATAATCGGGAACTGTCGGTTTATTCATCATGCTTTATTTTCAGAATGGGCGTATAATTGCAACACATTTTTCAGACGGCCTTTGATTGCCGTCTGAATGCTCTTTAACATCGGAAACTGCTTTTACCGCCCAATATATCTGCGGCGGCGGTTTCTATCGTTTTAACGTTTTGCCTGTTTGCCGATGCAAGCAGCCATTGTACCCGATTTAGAAAGACTGCCATGAATCCTATTTTAAATACAGCCTTCAAAGCCGCCCGAAAAGCCGGCGATATGATGATTCGCGCTTCATCCAACTTAGATGCCATCAAAATCGACAGCAAGGCGTTTAACGATTTTGTTTCCGATGTTGACCGTACTTCAGAAGCCCTGATTCTCGACACCCTGTTTTACAGCTATCCCGACCACCTCATCCGCAGCGAAGAAGGCGGTTACTTCCGTGCCAGCAAAACCAGAGAAGGTCTGCAAATCGAACAAATAGCCGCCGCAGACGTACCTGCCACTCCCGAATACGAATGGGTGATTGATCCACTGGACGGCACTACCAACTATCTGCACGGTCACCCTCAATATGCTGTTTCTATGGCACTGCTGCACAAAGGCAAATTACAAGAAGCTTTGGTATTCGCCCCAGAACGCAACGACTGCTACATGGCTTCGCGCGGCCAAGGCGCACTTCTGAACGACCGCCGCATCCGTGTATCCAACCGCATCGAAATGAACCGCTGCCTGATGGGCACAGGCTTTCCGGTGGTCGATCAAAGCATAATGGATACCTACCTGGCTATCTTGAAAGATTTTCTTGCCAAAACCGCCGGCGCCCGCCGCGAAGGCTCTGCTGCCTTGGATTTATGCGCCGTAGCCAGCGGCCGTTTGGACGGTTTCTTCGAATTTAACCTAAAACCTTGGGATATCGCAGCCGGCGCTCTGTTGGTACAGGAAGCGGGCGGTATCGTTACCGATATGCATGGTAACGAAGGCTGGCTGGAAAGCGGTGATATCGTTGCCGCCAATCCGAAAGTACTGGCGCAAATGCTGCAAACCATCGCACCACACCTGTAAAGCATCTATACGTTAAGAAAGCCGCAAAAGCAAATAGGCCTTTTGCGGCTTTCTTAACGTTTATAACTGCAGCATATTTTTAGAGCCTCTTAACTCTTCATAATTTGAGAAGTAGGCCGTCTGAAAATAATCAGCCGACATTTTCAAACGGCTGGTTTTGATTATCTCGTCTATTGCATTTCCAATCCTCTGTTTAGCAGTGCCAACAATCATACTCAGCACGATTCAAATCCTTTACAATAACATTTCTCCAACCGACCGAAAGTCTAGCTCATGATCGCCATCATCGGCGGCAGCGGACTCACCCGCCTGCCCGAAATGCACATTACCCACCGCGAAATTGTCCGCACACCTTACGGCCTGCCCAGCAGTCCGCTCATGCAAGGCACACTCGGCAGCCACCAAATCGTATTTCTCGCCCGCCACGGCCTCAACCATACTTTGGCGCCTCACGAAATAAACTACCGCGCCAATATTTGGGCATTACACTCTTTAGGTGTTCAAAGTATCGTTTCCGTAGGTTCGGTAACCAGCCTTAATTCCAACATCGAACCCGGCTCGCTGGTAGTACCTGACGATATTATCGACTATACCTCGGGCCGCGTATCTACCTTTTTCGAAGGTGCCGACCAAGAAGTCGTGCATACCGACTTTACTCACCCTTACGACCGAAAATTCCGTGTCGGCCTGATCAAACATGCGGAAACACATGGAACACCTGTTATCAGCAGTGCTGTATACGGCTGCATCGAAGGCCCTCGCCTGCCTACTCGTGCCGAAGCACGGCGCTTTAGAAACGACGGCGCAGACATTATCGGTATGACCGGCATGCCCGAAGCCGTGTTAGCGCGCGAACTCAACATAGCCTATGCCCACTTGTGCGGTGTAATCGGCATGACGGGCTTTAATGACGGCCATACGTCTTCACCCGATTTCCGTAGCCGCCAAACCCATCAGGCCATCGAAAAAATCCGCCTTCTGCTTACCGATTTGTAAAACAAGCCGCTTAAAAGGATCATCTATATGCAAACCGTTACCATCGGCCTGATTTCCACCAGTGACCGCGCCAGCAGTGGCGTTTACACCGATGAAGGCATCCCCGCACTGAAAAACTGGCTGGAACAGGCAGTTCGCAACCCTATCCGTTTTATTGAAGCCCTCATTCCCGACGATCAAGCCGAAATTGAAAACACCTTGTGCCGCATGGCTGATCACGACCAGTGCGACCTCATATTTACAACCGGCGGCACAGGCCCCGCCCCGCGTGATGTCACGCCTGAAGCTACCCTTGCCGTTATCGACAAAGAAATGCCCGGTTTCGGCGAACAAATGCGCCAAATCAGCCTATATTATGTGCCGACTGCTATCTTGTCCCGCCAAACAGCAGGCATTCGCGGCCGCAGCCTGATTGTCAACCTGCCTGGAAGACCGAAAGCAATTGCCGAAACCCTAGGCGGCGTGCGTAACCCGGTCGGAGATATCCAAGTGCACGGTCTATTCAGCGCCATTCCTTACTGCATTGATTTAATCGGCGGTGCATTTATCGAAACCCACCCAGATATCTGCCAAGCATTCCGCCCCAAACAAAAATAAAATTACGGCTGGCCGTCTGAAAACCAGCGTACATCTACCACCATAGCAGTTACTACTTTTTTCAGACGGCCTTTCGTACCTTAACCCTAAAGCCAATACTCCCGCACTTTAATATTGTAAGATTGGCATCATCGGCAAATTCCGCCAAAGGCATCTGATTATGACTACGCCTCACCCGCTTTCCAAATTTTTCCAGCCGGAACATATTCTTCTTATCGGTGCCAGCGAACGCCAATACAGCTTGGGTGAACGCATTCTTTCCGCCCTCTTGCGCGGCGGCTTTTCAGGGCGCATCACCCCTATCAACCCGCGCCATAAACAAATCGGCGGCATTAAAGCTTTCCCGAATATCAACAGAGTACCCGAATATGCCGATACCGCATGGATCGTTACCATGCCCGATACCTACGATGCCATATTCAAGGCCTGCTATAAAAAGCAGATTCCCCATATAATCGTTATGCAAAATTGGGATAATTTTAACGATAGCGAATGGCAACTGGCACAAAATGCCATCTCCCGCGGCAAACAAGCGGGGTTGCATATCATAGCCCTCAATACTTCCGGACTAACCACCCCTGCGGCTAGATTGCACGGCAGCGTATATACCGTACCTTTTAGTAAAGGCGATATTGCTCTAGTCGGCTGCCATAGTGAATTTTCCGCCCTTATCAATCCTATTTTGCAGCAAGCCGGGATAGGCATCTCACACCATGTCGGCCTGCACCCAAAACTAACGCCCGAATGCAGTGCCGGAATTCTCGACTATCTCGCTGAAGACAAACAAACCAAACTGGTTATCATTGAATACCAACCTGCCCAAAACCTACGCGAACTCTTCAGCGCCTTACGCCACTGCGCCCGCAAAAAACCGCTGATACTGCACTGCAACCATTATGCGGACACTCGCGAACAAGCCATTTTGCATCACCTTGCAGGCCGCTGCGGCTTTCTACCCACTTTCACTCCCGAAGAACTCTTCACTGCCATTCACGCCCTCTCCTCCAACAAACTACCTGCCAGCCACCTGCATCTGATTGCCAACGAAGCCTGCGGTTGGCTGCAACGGAGAGCAGAAATCCTTGATATCGACTTACGCGTCAGCAACGATAACCGCCGCCCTGCCGCACGTCACAACGGTTACATTGGTAGCAACCCAAGCATTACACACTACCGAGGCTTGGCTCATGAACACCTCGAAAGCAAACATACCCACGCCCTGTTGGCCGTAATCGCTCCCACGCCCGACGGTGCCGAGTCAGGCATTACCACCGCATTGGCACAACTGCAGAACCAATCGCCCAAACCACTGATTATCAGCAGTCCCCATGCCCGTGGCCTGATGCAGTTTTCCACTTCCGAACAAGCCATGCAAGCTTTCCACCAGCACCAACGCTACCACCGCTTCAAACAGCAGCTTATCCAAACCGCCAAACCACTGCCCGCTTATGTCAAAACACCCGAAATACAGGCAGCATCTACCCAAACGGATATACCTGAAAAATGGCTGAAATCCTTATATCTACCCGAATACAATCCCGCAACAGCACCCCTTTCAGACGGCCTGAACCTAATCCTGGAGCGTAACCGCTACGGTTTCGTTCTATCTGCAGAAAAAAACCACGTCTCGCTAGCCTTTTTGCCACCCTTCAATACCATGCATGCCGACACCCTCATCCACACTTTCAACCTCAAACGCCAACAAAAAAACCTTTACCAATGGTTGCACAGCCTCAACGAAGCGACCGATAAACTTCACACACTGCAAACCCTACATATCAATATCGGGCAACAAAACACCGTTACCAAGCTTGACTTTTCCTCCACACTCGGTCGAGCCGACAACGTGCTAAGCCCTTACCCTGATCAAACCAGCCATATTTTCACACTTAAAAACGGCGGCAGCGTATTCATCCGCCCCATCCGCCCCGAAGATGCCGAGGCAGAGCAACAATATGTACGCAACCTTTCGGAAAAAAGCCGTCAAACCCGCTTTATGGCACATATTAAAGAGCTCAATCCAACGATGCTGGCTAACTTCTGTAATCTCGATTACCACCGTGAAGCAGCGTTTGCAGCCGAAGATGAAAACGGTATTTTGCTGGGCATCAGCCGATATAGCTGCAATCGGTTTCCCGAAAGCTGCGAATTCGGTATCAGTGTCGCCGAAAACATGCACGGACAAGGACTAGCCTACCATCTGATGCAGCAAATCCTCAGCCATGCCGCCACACAGGGTTATCGCAGCATGACTGCGGAAATCCTCAAAAGCAACGTACCCATGCTCAAGCTGGCCGAAAAACTAGGCTTTCATATACGCCCCTCTCCCCACGAGGGCGAAATCTGCGAAGCCGAACGTCCGCTTTTGCCGCCTGAACACAACACCCGGCGCAAGCACAAACAATAAATGCTTGCACAAAAACCGCAAAATACCCTAAAATTAGCGGTTTTCTATATATCCGATTTTCACAGAAGGAATCAACATGGTAGTTATCCGCTTAGCCCGTGGTGGCTCAAAACACCGTCCGTTTTACAACGTAGTAGTTGCAGATTCACGCAACCGCCGCGACGGCCGTTTCATTGAGCGCGTAGGCTTCTACAACCCCGTAGCCAATGAAAAACAAGAACGCGTACGTTTGAACGCAGAACGCTTAAACCACTGGTTGGGCCAAGGCGCACAAATGAGCGACGCCGTAGCCAAATTAGTCAAAGAACAAAAAGCTGCCGCCTAATCCTCTGATTTAGACTGCCATGACCGACACTCAACAATGGGTAGCCATGGGCTACATCAAAGGCGTATTCGGCATAAAAGGCTGGGTAAAAATAGCAGCCGGCACGGAATATACCGACAGCCTGCTGGACTACCCCGAGTGGCGGCTAAACAAAGACGGACGTCTTTTAACAGTCAAAGTCGAATCAGGCAAAGCAGTTAACGGCGAGCTTCAAGTAAAGCTTGAAGGCATAGATGATAGAGATGCGGCTTTCGCACTCAGAGGCTACACCATCGAAGTATGCCGCAGTGAGTTTGCCCCCGCCGAAGAAGACGAATATTATTGGGCCGATTTAGTCGGCATGACGGTAAATAACCGAGAAGGCCAAACCCTCGGCAAAGTAAAAAACCTAATGGAAACCGGTGCTCATGATGTATTGGTGCTTGAAGGTGAACATGGGCAAAAACTGATTCCGTTCGTTTCCCACTATATCGACCAAGTCGACAGTGCCAACGGCATTATTATTGCTGACTGGGGCTTGGATTATTAATGCTCATTCAAGCAATTACCCTCTTTCCGGAAATGTTCGACAGCATCACATGCCATGGCGTAACCGGAAGAGCACTAAAGCAAAATTTATGGCAATTCAATGTCATAAACCCGCGCAGTTTTGCCGATAACAAACTTGGCTATATTGACGACAGGCCTTTCGGCGGCGGACCTGGCATGATTATGATGGCCCCCCCCCTAGCCGCAGCCCTCAACGCAGCGAAAGCACAAAATAGCCAAGGCAAAGTAATTTACCTCAGCCCGCAAGGAACACCGCTTACCCACGCCAAAGCGTGTGAACTGGCTACTGAAAAACATCTTATCTTGCTATGCGGCCGCTACGAAGGCATAGATGATAGGCTGTTGCAACAAGAAGTAGATGAAGAAATCTGTATCGGCGATTTTGTCGTCTCAGGCGGAGAGCTTCCCGCCATGATGTTGATGGATGCAGTATTACGGCTCTTACCCGGCGTGTTGGGTGACAGCAGATCCGCCGAACAAGACTCTTTTGCCGACGGCCTGCTTGATTGCCCACACTATACCCGCCCTATTGAATTTCAGGGTATGGCAGTACCGGAAGTTTTACGCTCTGGTAACCATGCACTGATAGCCGAGTGGCGTCTCAAGCAGGCGTTACAACGCACCTTAGCGCGCCGCCCTGATTTACTGGAAAAGCGCGAATTAACCCCACAGGAATCTAGGCTCTTGCAGGAAATTAAGCAAGAGGAACGAGAATCCCATTATAATTTAGGAAATTAAAATGAACTTGATCCAACAATTAGAGCAGGAAGAAATCGCTCGTTTGAACAAAGATATCCCCGAATTTGCTCCGGGTGACACCGTTGTGGTATCTGTACGCGTAGTAGAGGGTTCACGCAGCCGTCTGCAAGCCTACGAAGGTGTTGTTATCGCCCGCCGCAATCGTGGTCTGAACAGCAACTTCATCGTTCGCAAAATCTCTAGCGGCGAAGGCGTTGAGCGTACTTTCCAACTGTACTCTCCGAACGTAGAAAAAATCGAAGTTAAACGCCGTGGTGACGTACGTCGTGCCAAGTTGTACTACTTGCGTGGCCTGACCGGTAAAGCAGCCCGTATTAAAGAAAAACTGCCGGCTCGCAAAGGTTAATTTCTGCCCTATTCCGATACCCGCCGCCTCAGGGCGGGTATTTTTATTCCTCAAATAAAGCAGATATCAACCTTTAATCTTTATAACCCCCCTGAATACCTAGTATGCAAAGCTTTTTTACTCTCTGATAAATTTAAACGCCCGCCTTTCAAATGACTTTTCCGCTAATCCGCATAAAACCCAATAATATAGCTGCTTATCCTCAAGCTTCTAAAACAATTCATTTGCAGTTTGCAATCCACTTAACCGAATCTTCAATAACTACGTATTTTACGGCTTCATTTCCCTGCCAAAAGATTTCCCTCTAAACATTTTGCACTCCATACCATTCTGAAATCATACGATTTGTAAACACTTACATTTGATTTTTGATAGTGGCATTTACATAAATATATGGCTATTCCATAAGAACTGTACCTGCTGAAAAGAAAAAGGAAGCGGCTCTATACAAAATGCATAACAAGCATTCTGCGGGCTAGCTTAGCAAAGAAGTAAGCTCTGCTTCTTATAGAAAATATGCCTCTAAATTCTTTCAAAAGAATTTAGAGGCATTACAAAGGGCTTTAGCCATCTGAAAATATATCTATCAGGTAGCCCTTCTACTTTTGTAAAACGGTTATCAAATAATCTTTCATCAAGTCGGCTGATTAATTGGGTTACATGGCATTAATACCTACTATATCCTCCAACCATTTGATTCCCTAAGAAGAAAAGCTAACTACAAAGCGACCATTACATGTTTGGTAATGAGATAATCTCCCACTGCTTCAGCCGATAAATCCTTACCAAAACCGGATTGCTTGAACCCACCATGCGGTGTTTCAGAAGTCAACGGCAAATGATCATTTACCCATACCGTGCCAAAGCGTAAATTAGCTGAAAAATTCATAGCGCGGGCCACATCAGCTGTGAATACCGATGAAGCCAAACCAAAGCGCACATCATTGGCCATATGCAATGCCTCTTCATCATTCTTGAATGTTTGCAAGGTCATTACCGGGCCGAATACTTCGTTTTGCACAATTTCAGCAGTTTGCTCCACGCCGCTGAGAATAGTCGGGCTGTAATAATGACCGCCCCCAAAATCAAGCGTGTGTCCGCCGAACAATGCTTTTGCACCTGCCGCTTTGGCACGCTCGACAAAACCGGATACCCGCTCCAGCTGCTTGGCTGAAATCAACGATCCCATCATAGTATCAGCTTCAAAGGGCAAGCCTACTTTAAAGTTTTTCGCTGCAGCCAGCAGTGCTTCAGTAAACTGTTCCACAACAGATTCATGCACTAAAAGACGCGTAGCAGCAGTACAATCCTGCCCTGAATTGAAAAATCCGCCGAACACTGCTTTTTCTGCTGCCTTTTCAATATCGGCATCCGCCAAAACAATCAAGGGAGCTTTTCCGCCTAGTTCCAAATGTACGCGCTTAAGGGTATCTGCCGCCGAGCGCATAATAAATTTTCCGGTATCGCTGGAGCCGGTTAAACTTACCATTTGGATATCATGGTGAGCCACAATCGCTTTACCCGTTTCTGCGGCTCCGGTAATAATATTCAGCACACCGTCAGGCAAACCGGCTTCTTGAGCAATTTCTCCCAATAATAATGCGGTACGCGGGGTAAGCTCGGAAGGCTTAATAACGGAAGTACAACCTGCGGCCAATGCCGGGCCTATTTTCCAAGCTGCCATCAGCAGTGGATAATTCCACGGCGCAATACCTGCTGTTACACCGCATGGCTCTCTTCTCAACATCGAGGTATACGCGGGATTATACTCACCCGCACGGCTGCCATGGATATCGCGTGCGGCAGTAGCAAAAAAGCGCAAATTGTCTGCCACAAAGGGTAAATCCCCTCCTTTGCTGACAAATTCGTAAGGTTTACCGCTGTCTTCACTTTCGATTTTTGCCAACTCGTCACTACGCTCTTCAACGATATCCGCCATTTTCCACAATACGGCCGAACGCTCTCCCGGGCTGAGCTTGCTCCAACGACCGTCTTCAAATGCTTCTTTAGCCGCAGACACCGCAGCGTTAACTTCTTTCTCTCCCGCTACTGCCACTTGTGCTACAGTCTCGCCCGTAGCCGGATTTTCGACAGCAATTGTATCTGCACCATTCTGCCACGCACCATTAATCCATAATTTATATTCCATCGCTTCTCTCCTTTGTTTCCGCACGACTGACTCCGTACCATTTTATTACTTAGTAAACACAAAGGCCGTCTGAACACTCTGTTTCAGACGGCCTTTTCATTTAAACCGCTTCGCTGACGCTTTTAAGCGTATCTTCCAACCGTAACAACACTTCATCGAGTAATTCGTAAGAAATATTGAGTGCGGGCTCAAGACGAACGACTGAAGAATTATTCAGCGTACCCGAAGTCAACACATTGCGCTTGAACAAACCCGAAACCACTTTATAGCCGATCTCATCGTTTTCAAACACCATAGCAAGCAATAAGCCTTTACCGCGGATATCTTTCAAAATATGCGGATATTTGTTGCGCAACATACCGATTTTCTTCATCAGGTACTCGCCTTTTTCCGCTGCCTGCTGAGGTAGGTTTTCTTCGAGCATAACACTGATTCCGGCTAGCGCAGCGGCACAAGCCAACGGGTTACCGCCCGTAGTAGTGGTATGCATGAACGGATTGGGTTCGAGACATGCCCAAATTTCAGCGCTAGAGAAAAAGCCGGACATCGGTACTACGCCACCGCCCAAGGCTTTGCCGAAACAAATGATATCGGGCGTTACCCCCCAGTGATCTACACCGAATACTTTACCGGTGCGGCCAAAACCGGTTTGCACCTCATCGGCAATCAGCAAGACGCCATAACGGCTACATATTTCGCGCAATCGAGGCCAATAGTCGTCAGGCGGAACAATCGCTCCGGCCTCTCCCTGCACGGGTTCTGCCACAACGGCCGCCACATCCATACTGCCTACCGAATCGGCGATACGCAAAAGTTGCTCCACCGCATCGGCATCACCGTATGGTACATGGCGGATACCGCCCAGCAGAGGGAGCAAAGGCTCGCGGTAAACAAACTTACCCAACAGCGAAAGCGCACCTAAAGATTTGCCATGAAAGCCGCCGGTAGTCGAGATAAAACCGCGCCGTCCCGTATAAAGCTTGGCCAGTTTCATCGCCCCATCCACCGCCTCGGTGCCGCTATTGGCAAAAAATCCGTATTGCAGATTTCCCGGAGTCAGTTTGGCTAATACTTTAGCCAACTGCCCTCGCAAGGGATCAAGCATTTCCTGACTGTATTGCGGGCTTCGGTCAAGCTGGGCTTTGACAGCTGCAACAATTTTAGGATGACGGATACCCGGGCTATAAAGCCCGAATCCTCCGAGCATATCGATATATTCGCGCCCCATAATATCGCGTAATATCGAACCTTCGCCGCACCAATCGGTAAGCGCAAAATCCGTAGTTTCGGTTACTGATTTTCGATAATTCAAAAAGCCGCGGTTAACGTGGTTGGCAAAATTTTCGGCTACTTGAGAAGATACCCAATGGCGCTGTTCGTCATTCAATTGCTCCTCGGGTGTATTGACAATATCCAGCATACGGCTGGCTTCAAGGTAAGCCTCATCAAGGTTTCTGCTGGCTGGGCTGGTTTTCTGCATAGTTCCTCCTGGCATCGCACATGGTACTCACCGCAGGCACAACCTTATTGATGAAACGTTACAAAAACTGAATAACCAATAAAATTAAGCCGGCTGATTCGATAATTCTTTCATGGCACCGCTAAGATAAAATGGAATAAAAAAATCTAAAAAAACAAAAGCAAACTTGCTTTGACACCAATCTACCCTGTTTAATCAAAAGTCGTCAAGAGGGAGCTTTTTCCTTTCAGACGGCCTATACGCTATAATCACCCCCATTAAGTACCCTTGCCGATTGATGAAAATGAACCGTATTGCCGCCCTTCCCGACCATCTTGTCAACCAAATCGCAGCGGGTGAAGTAGTCGAACGCCCGGCCAACGCCGTCAAGGAGATCGTTGAAAACAGCATTGATGCGGGCGCTACCGAAATCAATGTCGAACTTTCGGGCGGCGGCATCAAACTCATCCGCATTACCGACAACGGCAAAGGCATTCATCCGGACGATATCGAATTGGCGCTTTCACGCCATGCCACCAGCAAAATACAAAGCCTTTCCGATTTGGAGCGCGTGGCCAGTATGGGTTTTCGTGGCGAAGGTTTAGCCAGTATCGCATCGGTATCGCGGCTCACACTAACCAGCCGACAAGCCGATAACAGCCATGGACGACGCATCAGTGCCGTAGACGGCAAACTCCACCAAGGCGGTGCTGCCGCACATCCGGTCGGCACTACCGTAGAAGTCGGCGAATTATTTTTCAATACACCGGCACGCCGTAAATTTTTGAAGTCAGAAAACACCGAATACGCCCATTGCGCCACCATGCTCGAACGCCTGGCATTGGCCAATCCCCATATCGGTTTTTCTCTCAAGCGCGAAGGTAAAACCGTTTTCCAATATCCGCCGCAATCGCTCGGTGAACGCGTAGCCGCGATTGTCGGCGCAGACTTTCAGACGGCCTCGCTGGAAATCGACAGCGGCAGCGGCCCGTTGCGTTTAACCGGTTTTATTGCCAAACCCACTTTTACCAAAGGAAAAACCGACAAACAATTCTGCTTTGTCAACCGCCGCTTCGTTCGCGATAAAGTCATGCTACATGCCGTTAAGCAAGCCTATCGCGACGTTTTGCACAATGCACTTACCCCCGCATTCGTACTATTTTTAGAACTGCCGCCCGAAGCTGTGGATGTCAACGTACACCCAACCAAAACCGAAATCCGTTTCCGAGACAGCCAAGCCGTACATCAGCTGGTTTTCCACACCCTCAACAAAGCCTTGGCAGAAACCCGGGCCGACCAAACCGAAAGCGTTAGCAATGCAGGCAGCATACTGCATAACATTGCAGTGGAAAAAAACTCTGCAAACCCTACCTCTTCTTTTTCAGACGGCATGAATCCTTTACCTGCCGAAAAAAGTGCTACTTTTAAAAATGACAATATCAAATCCACGCCTGTCTCCTATACCCCGGCCGCACGGCCGCCCCAACAACGCAGCCTATCCTTACGCGAAAGCCAGGCTGCACTCAATACATACGCGGAGCTATACCGTGACCATAAACCGGTTAATCACAACGATACCGAGCTGCACCCAATAGAATCGGCTTATTTCGGTGGCAAAACAAACGGAATCACCACACCTTCCACTGGTGAAAACCAAACAACCGATACGGAAACACCTCCCCTCGGCTTCGCCATCGCCCAACTTTTAGGCATCTATATATTGGCTCAAGCCGAGGAAAGCCTGTTGCTGATAGACATGCACGCTGCAGCCGAACGGGTGAATTATGAAAAAATGAAAGCACGCCGCAACGAACAAGGCAGCCTATCCTCACAATCTCTTCTGATCCCCGTTACCTTTACCGCAAGCCATGAGGAAATCGCCGCCTTGGCAGATCACGGTGAAATATTGTGCGAATACGGCTTGGAACTTTCCGATATGGGCGGCAACACCATCGCCGTGCGGGCCGTACCGCAAATGCTAGGGAAATCAGATGTTGCCGCACTGGCGCGCGATATGCTGCATGAAGTCGCCCATACAGGATCGGCCCAAACCATAGAAGCACGGGAAAACCAAATGCTTGCTACCATGGCCTGCCACGGTTCGGTACGTGCAGGCCGCCAACTCACCCTGCCCGAAATGAACGCTCTCTTGCGCGATATGGAACGTACACCGCGTAGCAACCAATGCAACCACGGCCGCCCTACTTGGGTAAAACTGTCGTTAAAAGATTTAGATTCACTTTTTTTACGCGGGCAATAATCACTATCCATAACCCTTACATTGCTATCCTAAAGAATAGCCGACAGACATAACAAGATAATTGATTAATATAGAAAAATAAATTTACAAGCTACCCTAATCCCAATCTCAAGGGAATACCTTGCAAAGTTGCTTGCCCAACCATATCATGTTGCTGCAACCAAGTTACACAAAAATCAATATAAACACGCACGATGCTGGATGGATGACGATGGCTGGGATAAACCAAATGGATATTTTGCTTAGGCAAAGCCTGCTCTGGCAAAACGATGACAAGCTCTCCACTACGGATAAAACTATCTGCTAGCATCGCCGGCAGCTCACATATACCGTTACCCAACAATGCCCAATATCGCAAATGGAAATAATCATTGGTAGCAAAATGCGGCTTTACCACCAGTATCTCACCACCCAGTCTCCATTCTGCCTGCTTATCCGCCGCCTCTGCATTACAAGCCAAAGGAAAATCCAATAACCTGTCAATACTGTCCGGCATGCCGTAACGGGCAGTAAACGTTTTTCCGGCTACCAAGCGCATTTCCAGTTCCATCACTTTTTTCGCTACCATATTTTCCACTCCGACAGCTCCCACTCTAACAGCCACATCAATACCATCAGCAATCAGATCGAGTTTTCGGTTATTCGCTGCTACATGTACATCGATATCAGGATAAGCCAATTGGAAATCATGCAGTAATGCCCACCACAATTCAAAAGCTTGCGGCATCGAAAGTCTTAATTTTCCAGTTAATTTTTGCTGGCTGTTACGGATATACTGCTCTACCGTACTCAAACTTTCAATACTTTCTCCTGCCTGTTCAACAAGCTGCTGGCCGCTTGATGTCAAACGGATACCTTGGCGGGAACGCTCAATAAGCTGTACGCTCAAGTATCTTTCCAACTCTTTAATTTTTCGGCTCAAAGTGGCAATAGGAATGCCTGTTTTAGTGCTACAACCCGAAAAACTTCCCGCTTGAACCAAGGCAATAAACATTTTTACTGCATTTAAATCCATTTTTAATTTCCATATTTGAAAACAATACTTTCATTTTAGTATCTATTTTTTTATTTTTAAAACGAATACAATCAAATTCGTTATCCAATATAAGGTTCTATACAATGAAAAATACCGCCGCACTACTTCTAACTGCTTCACTTTTAAGCCAAACCGCTTTAGCGGATAACTTAAAATTTCATACTTACAACCCTCAAGAAAATAGTATTTTCCCGGTTACCAGCGTTATCGTCGAAGGAGACAGCGAGTTGATGCTTGTAGATGCACAATTCCAACGTAATGACGCACTGAAAGTAGTATCTCAACTGCAATCACTCAACAAACCTCTGAAAATCATTTATATCAGCCACTATGATCCTGATTTTTATTTTGGCTTAGATGTCATCACCCAAGCTTTTCCAAAGGCAAAGGTAATCGCTACTCCCGAAACTGCTAATCATATTCAAAACAGTATTATCGGCAAATACAACTATTGGTCACCGATTCTAAAAGAAAATGCCCCAAAGGCTTTAGTATTGCCACAACCTTTTACCGGCAACAACTTGACAGTCGGCAACAGCCGCATAGCCATAAAAGGCCAAGATATTGACCCTGCACATACCTATTTATGGGATACGCAAAGCCGCACCCTATTTGGCGGTGTGCAACTTTACCAAGGTATGCACTTATGGTTGGCTGACAGCCAAACGGCAGAAGCCCGTAGCCGCTGGCAGCAAAGCCTTCAACAAATGGCAGAATTAGAACCCAAAACGGTTATTCCCGGACACTTTATCGGTACACCTAGTCCAAAGGTTATTCAAGAAAACCAAGAATATCTGCGCCATGTGGAAAAAAATTGGCATCCAGGTGAAACAAGCAAGGTATTTATCCAAAAAATAAAAGCCGAATATCCGAATTACAAAGGCACCCAAGATTTGGAATTAAGTGCCAAGGTATTAAGCGGTGAAATGAAATGGCCGCAATAAGCGGAAACAAAACAATTGATACCCCGAAACTCTGTAAATACGATTAAGAATCTCAGCGTTTTTTACTACTGAAATACACACCACAGTCCTTTATTAATCTTGGTAAGCACGGATATGCACCAACGTGCTTACCTGATAGGACTCACCCTCCGAAGTTGTTCAATCTTAATACCTATTTTATACCGATCAATCTTTACAGACTTACTTATGGCAAAGGTCATAGGCACAGTATATTGTGATGCAATAGAAACACAGACACAAAAGAAGGCCTGGCAGTAGCAATCAAACCGGGCAGCTATTCGCTTACTCTCTAATTTAAGCTTTACTTAATCCTTCTATGTTAAGATTTATAAGAAATTATTAACGATAGAGAACTCTCATGCATTCCCACAGCGAACAACATTACAGCCACCGCGGTAACTGGCTGCGGGCCGGTGTGCTCGGTGCAAACGACGGCCTGATTTCAACCGCCAGCCTTTTGATGGGTTTAGCCGCTGCCAAGCCCGATTTCCACACATTAATGCTTACCGGTGTATCCGCCTTGGTAGCTGGAGCCATTTCCATGGCAGCTGGCGAATACGTATCCGTATCAAGCCAATCTGATACCGAACGCGCCGACTTAGCCAAAGAAGAATATGAATTGGCCAACAACCCCGAACGTGAACTAGCTGAACTGGCGGGAATTTACCGCCAACGCGGACTGACACCAGAGCTGGCTCAACAAGTGGCGGAACAGCTGACCGCACATAATGCGCTCGATGCCCACGCACGTGACGAAATCGGCATTACCGAAACCGCCAGTGCCAATCCTTTGCAAGCGTCGGGAGCCTCCGCTTTGGCTTTTTGTTGCGGAGCTATCCTTCCGCTGCTTGTTGCGCTGCTCACTCCTTCCGAACAATTAATGACGGTATTAGCCGGAACCACTTTAATCGGCTTGGCCATTTTGGGCTTTTTATCGGCCAAACTCGGCGGCGCACGGATTCTGCCGGCACTGATGCGCGTATTGATTTGGGGCTCCGTCGCATTGGCATCCACGGCTTTCATCGGTAAATTATTGGGGGTAAACGTGGCTTAAAGCCTTCTCATTTCCATAAAAGATTTCACCCCGCTTTCTGAAAAACAGCGGGGTGAAATCTTTTAATACGGATACCGATAGATCAAAATTTAAATATAGGCCGTCTGAAAATTACAGATACTTATCTTCTGTTTTTTCAGACGGCCTATTTTACGAAAATCACTTTAAATAGAAATTCTTTAGTCAATCTTGATATATTGTACCGATAAAATCTCGATGGTTTCCTGTCCATCCGGACCGTTCAGCACAACTTCATCTCCCTCGCGCGCTTTAATCAAACAACGGGCCAAAGGAGATACCCAAGAAATTTTGTTGCGGGCAGTATCAATTTCATCCACTCCGACGATTTTAACGGTTTGCTCGCTGCCATCACCACGCAACAATTCAACCGTAGCACTGAAAAATATCTGATCGGTCGGCTCTCTTGCTTCGGGATCCACAACCACGGCCGCTTCCAAACGCTTGGTTAGAAAGCGAATGCGGCGGTCAATTTCACGCATCCGACGCTTACCGTAAAGGTAATCGCCGTTTTCGCTACGGTCGCCATTGCCGGCCGCCCAATTCACTACCTGCACGATTTCAGGGCGCTCTTTATTGACCAGCTGATAAAGCTCGTCTTTTAATGCCTGCCAACCGCTAGGGGTAATATAATTCTTCAGCGTATCATTCATTTTGCCAATACTTAAGCCTAACCAATCATAAAAATACCGTTAAAATGCTTCACCTACTTTCACACCGCCGGCCAAATCTTTAGGACTCGCCAAACGGGCAACGGCAACCCTAGCAGCTTGAAACTTGGGCATTTCCAAAATCGCTTGCGCTTTTTCCGTTCCCAAAGTATTGGCCATATACTGCCAGCGTGCAGCCAACTCGGAATTGTCGGGCATTTCAAAATTACAACGTAATTCATCGACCAAATCCGGGCGGTTACATACCAAAACAATATCGCAGCCCGCATCAAACGAAATTTGCGCACGCGCTTTAATTCCGCCCGCCCCGCTAGCGCCTTCCATAGTCAGGTCGTCTGAAAATATCACCCCGTTAAAGCCGATATCCCTACGCAGAATCTGCTTGAGCCATTTTTCAGAAAAGCCTGCGGGCTTCGAATCTACCAGAGGATAAACCACATGTGCGGGCATCACCGCCGCCATACCTTCGGCAGCCAATCGGCGGAAAGGCAGAATATCGGCCGCTTCAAGCTCCTTCAGGCAACGATTATCTTGTGGAAGCACATGATGGCTGTCTCCCTCTACAAAACCGTGACCGGGAAAATGCTTACCGCAAGTTTTCATACCGCCACGATTTAAACCCTTCTGCAATGCCAAAGCCAATTCAGTAACAACCTCAGCCTCTCGGTGGAAACTACGGTTACCGATAACGGCGCATTGCCCCCAGTTCAAATCCAACACTGGCGTAAATGATAGATCAATACCGCAAGCAGAAAGTTCGGTAGCCAATACCCAACCGACTTGTTCCGCCTGAGCTTTAGCTGCATCCGCTCCGGATTCATCCCAAATTTCACCTAATACACTCATGGCGGGCAAACGGGTGAAGCCTTCTATGAAACGCTGTACCCTTCCTCCTTCATGATCTACGGCAATAATCAATTCGGGAGTACGCAAAGCTTTGATTTCCACCACCAACGCTTTAAGCTGCTCGATATTTTCAAAATTTCGACGGAATAAAATCACGCCGCCCACTGCCGGGTCGCGCAGGCGCTGCTTTTCTTCTTCAGTAAGCTTGAAAGCTTGTACATCGGCCATTACCGGGCCGCGCGGAATACGGGTTTCAGACATAGTATCCTCGGAGAAAACATAAAATCCGGCCTACTGATTTGAAGCCGAATCAAATATACTAAATTATGGTTTTCAAAAATTTCAGACGGCCTTTTTTTAAAAAGGCCGTCTGAAACGCATTAATCATCTTTATTGCAGATTCATTGCAAGAAACAAAGTACTGCCGTCGCGCTGCACCAAAAGCGGAATATTTTTTCCCGTACTTTCGATGGCACTTCGGAAAGTAGACTCATCTTCTACGCTCAATTGGCCAACAGCCAGGATCTCATCGCCCCTGCGTAACCCTGCCCGTGCCGCCAACCCTTCCGCATTCGACACCACCAAGCGTTTACTACCGTTACGCTCACGCACCTGCAAACTCAATCCCATTTCACTTATGGTAAAACCTTGGCCTTGTTGTGCACCAAAGGTAGTATTATCAGATGCAGCCTCACCCGACTCATTAGCACCATCAACCGAACCAAGCTGCACTTTGACTTCTACTTCCTTACCTTTTCGCCATACCCCCAAGATGACCTCTTTACCCGGTGCCATTGCACCTACCATAACGGGTAAGTCGCTTGAGGTACGGATTTCTTCACCGTTTACACTGCGGACGATATCGCCCACCTGCAATCCTGCCTTAGCAGCCGGGCTAGACGGCAAAACTTTGGCAATCAACGCCCCGCTGGCCTTGTCCAAACCAAATGATTTGGCCAAATCATACGAAACTTCCTGAATAATCACGCCCAATTGACCGCGCTGTACTTTACCGGTTGATTTCAATTGTTCGGCAACATTCATGGCAACGTCAATCGGAATGGCGAAAGAAATACCCATAAACCCACCGCTACGGCTATAGATTTGAGAGTTGATACCAACTACCTGTCCGCGCAGATTAAATAACGGGCCGCCTGAGTTACCGGGGTTAATCGCCACATCGGTTTGAATAAACGGGGTGTAATTTTCATTTGGCAAACTACGCCCTTTAGCCGATACGATACCTGCCGTCACACTGTTATCAAAGCCAAACGGGGCGCCAATGGCGGCAACCCACTCGCCCGGCTTCAAAGTTTTGGGATTACCGACTTTTACGACCGGAAGGTCTTTGGCTTCGATTTTCAATAATGCCACATCGGATTGCTGGTCCGAACCAACCAGCTTGGCTGTATATTCGCGCTTGTCGTTAAGCAACACCTTGATATTGTTCATTCCGTTGACTACATGGGTATTGGTGAGAATATAGCCATCGGCGCTGATGATAAAGCCTGAACCGAAATTAAGCTCGGAATCCTCTTCTTGCTGCGGCACATCCGGCATATTCGGAACCAGTCGTTTGAAAAACTCGTAAAACGGATCATTGTCGGTGAATTGGCTCAAGTCCATACCGTTGTCACTGCGCGATGCAGTCGTCATCGTCGCTTTGTTTGCCTGAATATTCACAACCGTCGGGCCTTCTTGCTCAACCAGTTTGGTAAAGTCGGGCAGCAGCATATTAACCGTGCCGTCCTCGGTTTTAGTTTCGACCGTTTGTACCAAACTGCCTTCTTTAGCTTCATCTTGACCAAAGAAACTACTTACTTTGTCGCAGCCGCCCAAAGCCAGCGAAGAAGCAAGAAGCAGTGCGATATATTTTGGCTTATTATTCACAACTTTTCCTTTTGTTTTCATATTGTCCATCAACCGATCCAAAGATCATTTTAAATGAAATCAAGCCTGATTGCACAAAACGTTTATTAAAAAAATGAAATACTTGTTTATAGCCGTCTGAAAAAATAAGCAGAGCCCCAAACAAAATGCGATATAAACAATTACCATAGCAAAGCAATATCTTTAGAAATATTTTCCAAGGAAAATATTTTATATCTTTATTGTTTTTGCTGGATATTCACACAAATCATTAATAATGCAACGTTCGCACTGCGGCTTCTGGGCCTTACAGGTATACCGGCCATGCAAAATCAGCCAATGATGGGCATCCAGCAAAAATTCTTTCGGAACAAACTTCATCAGTTTGTCTTCAACCTCACGTACATTTTTACCCGGAGCAATCCGTGTACGGTTACTGACTCGGAAAATGTGGGTATCTACAGCCATAGCAAGCTGGCGAAAAGCCGTATTCAATACAACGTTCGCCGTTTTACGCCCTACACCGGGCAACTCTTCCAAAGCCTCTCGGGTATCCGGCACTTCCCCACCGTGTTTTTCTAATAAAATACGGCAAGTTTCAATAATATGCTTGGATTTGGTTTTATAAAGCCCGATGCTTTTCGTGTACTCCATAATACCTTCCAAACCCAAATCCAACATGGCTTGCGGTGTATTGGCAACAGGGAAAAGCTTGGCCGTGGCTTTATTTACGCCAACATCCGTTGCCTGCGCAGAAAGTAATACGGCAATCAGTAGCTCAAATGGGCTGCTGAAATTTAACTCGGTAGTCGGATGCGGATTATCGGCACGCAATCTTTCAAATATTTCTTGGCGGATATGTTTGTTCATAATCAATCATACTTTGTATCGTGATAAATCCTGTATCGCAAACCGACCTAACACGGCAGCTACGGCCTATTTATGAGCGGCTAGGCGACAATTGTTCAGGGGGCGCATATCATCCGGGAGGCATTACCCTTAAATCAAATATTGTATATGGTTTTCCGAATACTGTTTCTTTAATATTTACTTACCCGTATTACTTTGCTGCTCCCTGATCATTGCCCGAAAATCCCACGGAGCTTGCGGCCGGGCTGCCCGCCATAAACCAATACGGTTTTGCCGGGCTTGCGCTTGGGCATACGTATAATCACTGTAGTCCACACCATTTTGAGCACGCTTTGCATACTGCCTATAATGCCAAGCATGCCCGTTGGCAATCATCCACAAACCTACATCCCGGCCATTGAGGCGGACTTGAGCGACTTCCCGTCCGTAGCGGTCGCGATCGAACACCAGCACTTCCACATTTTGTCCCTCGATAATCTCCATCAAGGCCTTACGCGCTGCTTTACCGTATGCTTGGTTTAATTCGGGAGCATCGACATAAGCGAAACGTATACGCCGCCGTTGGCCGTTTGGATCAATTACCCTGATACTGTCACCATCAGATACGGCAGACACATATGCGCCAAAGTGTGCCTGTGCTGCCGATTCAGTCTGCTCACGACTTTGCTTCCTGATAAACTCAACACTATTTTGAAGCCATTGGGGCAATGCCGCATCCGACACATTTGCACCCAACAAACCGAATATGGCCACTACCCAGCCATATAAAAAACTCAAATCCATATTTACTACTTAAAATATTTGCCAGCTACCTTTATCGGCCGTTGATACCGCCAACCAAACCGAATCCTTTGTTTAATACTTATTTTCCGCGTATTTTCAAATTCTTAAATATTAGTTCTAATATTTTTATCTACTAATTCTTATATAAATACTTCTCGGAAAACATTCCACTGCACTCTTTTGTACTACCCCATAAATAAAACAAGGCCGTCTGAAACTAGGCTTTCAGACGGCCTTTGCCGGTATCATACCAACAATTTACTATTGAGGCTTAATGACTTTTGCCCCATCAGCAGTTCCCAACACCAAAATATCGGCCGCATTACGGGCAAACAAGCCGTTTTCAACCACACCGGCGATTTTATTAATTTCGTCTTCCGAAGTTAAAGGTTGAGGGAAATACATACCGTGTACATCTACAATCTGATTACCAGACTCGGTAACAAAATTCAAACGCAATTCCGGTTCACCACCCATTGCCAGCAAATGACGGGATACCATCGAGCGTGCCATCGGAATCACCTCTACCGGCAGGGGGAATTTGCCCAAACGTGACACATATTTGCTTTCGTCCGCGATGCACACAAAAGTATCCGCCATACTGGCGACAATTTTTTCACGCAAATGCGCACCGCCGCCCCCTTTAATCATTTGCAACGAATGATTGACTTCGTCTGCACCATCAAAATAAGCCGCCAAACCCATCACATCGTTTAGAGCTACCTGCGGGATTTCATACTTAGCCATCAAATCGGCCGTTGCCTGAGAGGTAGCGACCGCCCCTTTAATTTTCTTACCGCTTTTTCCCAAAGCTTCGATAAAGAAATTAACGGTTGAGCCCGTACCAATACCGATATACTCGTTTTCAGGTACGAATTCTACGGCTTTTTCTGCCGCAATACGCTTCAAATCATCTTGTGTTGCCATGAAATATCTCCTCGTTGAAACCACACTGACCAATAAATCCTAACATTTTTCCACCGCTGCCGCAGCAGTTTCACACCGCCCTATACTGCTTGCAACAAGATCGCAGCCTGTGCCTCAATTGCTTCTACGCGCCCCAAATAGCCCAGCTTTTCGTTGGTTTTTCCTTTAATGTTGACGGCATTTTCAGACAAACCCAAATCCGCAGCGATATTGGCACGCATGGCAGCGATATGCGGAGCAAGCTTAGGCTGCTGAGCAATAATGGTGCTGTCTACGTTAACCACACGCCAGCCAGCCTCTACTACGCTACGGTAGGCTTCACGCAATAATATGCGGCTGTCTGCATCCTTAAATTCTGCTGCAGTATCAGGAAAATGGCTGCCGATATCGCCCATACCCGCGGCACCTAACAGTGCATCTGTAATCGCATGCAATAAAGCATCGGCATCAGAATGCCCCAATAAACCTTTCTCAAACGGAATCGTTACTCCGCCAAGAATCAAAGGGCGCCCCTCTACCAATTGATGCACATCATAGCCTTGTCCGATACGGATATTCATTATTTAACCTTCATACTTTCTATATCAGATCCCTATACGGATCCTATTTAATCTTTACCTAAAAAAATCATGGGCCTAACCAAATCAGACCATACTTATTGGAGGCACCATAGATACCCTTGAGGTTTACCCTTCATTCGTTTATTTTCAGACGGCACATTATTATAGGAACCCCATCAACAACCGACTGTGGCTTGTCGCCCATTAAATCGTCCTACAGTAGATATTTCACAAATTATCCGAAAGAAGCAGGCGCACAATATATTCATCCTGTGGCAGGGTCAATTTCAAATTGCGGCTATCCCCTTCTACCAAAAATGGTCTTATGCCCAATGCTTCCACAGCACCTGCCTCATCAGTTACCTTATCTAAATCACCCGACAAAGCACGCTGTAACAATGCAGCCTGAAACAGCTGCGGCGTTTGTGCCTGCCACAAACCATCCCGGGAAACGGTCTCTTCAACCTGCTGCCCTGCATCAGCCCGCTTGAGCGTATCGGCAACCGGCACAGCCAGGATTCCCCCTTCGGAGCGGCTTCCCGCCGATTCGATCAATCGGTCTAGAGCTTGTTCGGGTAAACAGCAACGTGCGGCGTCATGCACCAAAATGTTATCCTCTAACGCTGCAACACCTTTTCCCAGCAAAACATTGATACCGTTTCGCACCGTTTCCGCACGGCTTGCTCCACCACAACGTAAGATGCTCACACGCTCACATGAGGCCGTCTGAAAATAATTATCCTCCGGCGACAATACAACGGCTACATGATGTATAGCTGTATGATTGATGAATATGTCCAGCGTGTGCTGCAATACTGTTTTACCATGAATCACGACATACTGTTTAGGCTTGTCTGCACCAAAACGCGCGCCCACTCCAGCTGCCGGAATCAATGCGATATTACGCCTCATGCTTCAGCCTCTGCTTCTTTAGGCCGCCAAATACAATTACCACCGGAAGCCTTGTCCAAAATATCCAAATATGCTTTATGCTCGGCCAATTCGGCTTCATCTGCCTTCAACACTTTCAAATGTACAGGACGTGCCACTTGCCGTACCTCCTCTTGGGCAGCGGTTTCCGCCAAACCATCAACCAAACTGAACTGGCCACGCGTCATCGCCAGATACACTTCACCCAACAATTCGCAGTCAATTAATGCACCGTGGTACACACGCTTACTACGATCTACATCAAAGCGGGTACACAACGCATCCAAACTGGCTTTTTGGCCCGGAAACATTTCGCGCGCCATCGATAAAGTATCCGTAACACGGCAGCCCAACTCCTCTATGCTTGGCAAACCCATACGGGAAAACTCCATATCCAAAAAACCTACGTCGAATTTGGCATTATGGATAATCAACTCGGCTCCGCGTAAAAAATCGGCAATTTCCTGTCCCACCTTGGCAAATATAGGCGCATTTTTTTCTTCAAGCACCTCAATCGTTAAACCATGCACGGCGGCCGCCTCTTCCGGCATATCACGTTCCGGATGAATATATAAGTGTAGGTTACTACCGGTAAATTGGCGGTTTACCATTTCCAAACCGGCAAACTCCACCATACGGTCGCCGCTTTGGGGATAAAGACCCGTGGTTTCGGTATCAAGAATAATTTGACGTTGGCTCATACTAGATAAAAGCTTTCTTTAAAATTCAACCGCATCATACTAAAAGCAGCCGTCAAAGTAAAAATAAGCCTGTTCCGATAATGAAAAACCATAACCACCCCTATTTAAATAAACTTTATTTCCTTTAAATACAAAATACTAAAATAATTTTTTTAAATAAAAACAATTATCATTTGCAATTATTTTTAATTTTCCGTACTATATGGTTAACGGTAACCAACAGTAAAGGAGAGTTATATGCCAGAAAATATTTTCAAGCAAATCTCTCTAGATATATTGCGACTACACCAGCATACATATCGTTTGCTATTAGCTACCCAATGTAATAGCAGCGCTGAGGTTCATGAGAGCGTATATGTTACGCTTGATGGCAATTATTATGTTTGGCTGCCGCAAGCGGATATACCGTATAGAAACCGCCAAGGGATTTTTCTGATAGAAGACAATGCTAATCAAGCCCGTTTAAGCTGGATTGCAGACACCAAAGCTATCAGTCCTAAAAGCAGCCTGTATAGCCGCGCACTACACACACTCCAGCAACGCATACGTCATACAAAGGATTCTTTAATACAAGTTGCCAATACCCATCTGCTTGAGCTGATACCCCTACAAGGCCGCTTTACTATAGGCAATAGCCAAGATTTCACACTTTGTGCCGGAGATTTGCATAGGGCTTTATATCCTGCAGCCCATCTTTCCATAGCAGATTTATAGATGCCCATAAAATTTTGGTAGTGGTTTGTGTTCCTTTTACGCCCCCTCACGCAGGGGCTTTTTTTTGCCTTCCAGATGGCCTCAAATAAATTACAATACGGCTTTGTATTCAATATTCCATATCACCATGCAACTACTCAAATATATCCAATCACAAGGCGTAGGCAGTCGCAAACAATGCCAATGGCTGATCGAAAACGACTGTATCGCCCTCAACGGTGAAATTTCCAACAACTCCAAAGCCGATATTAATCCTGATGATATCTACAAGTTAGAAATAGATGGTGAAGAAATCGTCACAGTACCGATGCCTTTTTTTTATATATTACTCAACAAACCTGCCAACTATGAAACCTCACACAAGCCCCAACAATATCCGAGTGTCTTCAGCTTGTTTCCCAACCATATGCGTAATATAGATATGCAGGCAGTCGGCAGGCTTGACGCAGACACCACCGGTGTTTTATTGATTACTAACGACGGCCAATTCAACCATCGGGTTACTTCGCCAAAGCATAAAGTGGCCAAACTCTATCGCGTCACACTCAAGCACCCGGCAGATGAGGAAATCTGCATGACGCTGAAAAAAGGCGTCTTGCTGCACGATGATCAAGAAACCGTTTGTGCCGCAGATGCCGTATTGGAAACCCCCACTACGCTGATGCTTACCATTACCGAAGGCAAATACCATCAAGTCAAACGTATGGTTGCTGCCGCTGGTAACCGAGTCAGCCATCTACACCGTGAAAAATTCGGAGAACTGGATACCCAATCGTTATTACCCGGGCAATGGAAATTTATTTCCCCCTTAAATCCATAAAATCCCAGTCAAATAAATTTATTAAATTTTATTTAATATCAACAAATTATTTATTCATTTTTCATATTTACAATTATTAACACTAATTTTAGTGAACTATTATATAATTCTTACGTCTGAAGTAACACTTACTTCATGAGAAGTGAGTAAGTGAGTAAGACGTTTTCCCCGTAATGTGTTTGGCCATCTATACTTTTCCCCTTGGTATAGATGGTTTTTTTTATCTGCTGTTTTTAAACCTTGCCTGCCACCTTTTATTTATATCTTTACATTATCTATCCGTACCGTTTTTCCCAATTTTTCCTAGCACCTATTTCCCATATCATCTAACCACTGAATAACCGTTCTCATATGCAACACCTTATGGCTTCAAACTGTAACCGCTTGTAACTCCACCTTGACTACACACCACTACATTACGATATAATCCGCCCTGCCAAAAAACTGCAATTTTGCGAAACATAAACTATATTATATAAGGAATTCAAACATGGGCATTAGGATTGCCATCAACGGCTATGGCCGTATCGGACGCCAAGTATTACGCGCAATCTACGATTATAAATTGGAAGACCAACTCGAGATTGTAGCCGTTAACGCCAGCGGCAGTTTGGAAACCAATGCCCATCTGACCAAATTTGATACCGTACACGGACGCTTTTCCGCCGATGTTGATCATGATGAAAACCATTTAATTATTAATAGTAAAAAAATCCCCTTCTTCTCTACCCGCAACCCAGCGGAATTACCTTGGGAACTACTGAAAGTAGACTTGGTAATGGAATGTACCGGCGCATTCACAAGCAAAGAAAAAGCTAAGGTACATTTAGAATCGGGCGCAAAAAAAGTGCTGATTTCCGCTCCCGGTGGAGACGATGTAGACGCTACGATCGTCTACGGTGTGAACCATGATGTTTTAACTGACGATATGACTGTAGTTTCCAATGCATCATGTACAACCAACTGCTTGTCCCCCGTTGCCAAAGTACTCAATGACGCCATCGGCATCCGTAAAGGGTTGATGACTACCATCCACGCCCTGACCAACGATCAAAACATTACCGACGTACGCCATAAAGACTTACGCCGCGCCCGTAGTGGTGTAGAGAATATGATTCCAACCAAAACCGGAGCAGCCAAAGCGGTCGGCTTGGTATTACCCGAACTCAAAGGCCGCTTAGACGGCTTGGCCATCCGGGTACCGGCAATCAACGTTTCGCTGGTGGACCTCAGCTTTAAGGCAGGCAGAGATACTACTGTAGACGAAATTAACGAAATCATGAAAAAAGCCGCCGAAAATGGCCCGTTAAAAGGAATTTTAGGTTACAACAGCCTTCCTTTGGTTTCTATGGATTTCAACCACACTACCGAAGCCAGCCATTATGATGCCACGCTCACCAAAGTAACCGGCGGCAATATGGTTAAAGTATTTGCTTGGTATGATAACGAGTGGGGGTTCAGCTGCCAAATGCTAAATACCGCCCGTGCGATGTTCGGCTTGGAAGTTAAACCGTTCAAATAATTTCCAAACGCAATATAGCAAAGGCCGTCTTTTCAGGCGGCCTTTAATACTTTTATCTGGCCCGATCTTATCTATTTGAACATTTCTTGCCTTCTAAAAGGCTTTCTATCCTACGTCCTTTCACATTTTTTTCTAATCCGCTACTATCTAATCCATAATCCGCCACTAAAAATAAAACAGCCCGGATATTTCCGGGCTGTTCAAAAGTTAGGGGAACTTTACTCCAAAACTACCTCAACGCGACGAGCTTCGGCATTACTACCGCTACCGCCGCCATCCGAGCTGGCCGGTTTGCGTAACTCGATCTGACTTTCAGGCACACCGAGGGCCAACAAGGCATCACGTACGGCAAAAGCACGTTGTTTCGATAATTCTTCATTTTGCTGTACATTACCGGTACTGTCATGAAAACCGGAAACCACTGCTTTTTTACCATTTTGAGTACCGGCCAATACGTCTTGCAAAGCATCTTGCGCACCAACGGCCAAATCCGCCTTACCGCTGGCAAAATAGAATTTCACCACGCCATTTTCCACAACTACGGAAGCTTCATCTGCCGCACTGGCTGCAACAGGAGCCAAAATAACTTCGGCCGGATTAGTCACTGCTTCGCCGGAAGCGGCAGAAGCAGCTACCGTTTCAGCAGAAGCTGCCGAGACCTGACCATAAGTGGGCGCACCTTCGACATGGCCGTTTTCCCAGCCCCAAATACCGTAAAATAATGTTGCCAAAACAGCCAGGCCCGCAGCTCCGCCGGCAATCCACAAACCTAAACGTTGTTCTTTATCGTCGTCACGATCAGACATTTCCAGCCTCTCTTTTCAAAGTAAAGCAAACAGGATATCAGCGTATTTGTAATACACCGTAATTTAGTGATTTTTCGCATTATACCCAACTTAACGGCGATGCGACAGCCGAATCCCTGTTCAATAGGCCGCCGAAACAGTAAAATAGCGGCTTTATCTCTCTACTATTCCGAACACTTTATCATGCTGACCTTTCAAGAAATCATCTTTAAGCTGCAAACTTACTGGGCTAACCACGGCTGTACCGTCCTGCAACCTTTCGACATGGAAGTCGGAGCAGGTACCAGCCATCCGGCCACCTGCCTGCGCGCCCTCGGCCCGGAACCTTGGTTTGCCGCTTACGTACAACCCAGCCGCCGCCCTAAAGACGGCCGCTACGGCGACAACCCCAACCGTTTGCAACATTATTACCAATTTCAGGTGGCATTAAAGCCGGCGCCGGAAAACATCCAAGAGCTTTACCTCAATTCATTGCGCGAACTGGGTATTTCACCGCTGGAGCACGATATCCGCTTCGTAGAAGACGACTGGGAAAATCCAACTTTAGGCGCATGGGGCTTGGGCTGGGAAGTATGGTTAAACGGTATGGAAGTTACCCAGTTTACCTATTTCCAACAAGTAGGCGGTATTGATTGTTCTCCCGTACTGGGCGAAATCACTTACGGTATCGAACGCTTGGCCATGTATCTGCAAGGCGTTGAAAATGTTTACGATCTGGTATGGGCGAAAACGCTCGACGGCCAAACCGTTACCTACGGCGATGTATACCACCAAAATGAAGTTGAACAGTCTACCTACAACTTCGAATACGCCAACGTAGAACTTCTGCTGCAAAACTTCAATAATTTCGAAGCCGAAGCCAAACGTTTGTTGGAAGTAGAAGACACCAGCCTTGCCCTGCCCGCCTACGAACAAGTATTGAAAGCAGGCCATACCTTCAACCTACTGGATGCGCGCGGTGCTATCTCTGTTACCGAACGGGCCACCTATATCGGCCGAGTGCGCACCCTCAGCCGTATGGTCGCGCAAAAATTTGTCGAAAGCCGTGAAAAATTAGGCTTTCCGCTGATTAAAAAACAAGCCGATTAAAAACATTAAAAGATATTTTCAGACGGCCTGATGTTTCTCTCAAGAATGCCGTCTGAAAACATACCGAAAGTTAAAAATATTATGACTAACCAAACCCTGTTAATCGAACTGCTCACCGAAGAGCTGCCGCCCAAAGCCCTCAATCTTTTGGGCAACAGCTTGGTAGACTCCATCGTCGAATCTTTGGAAAAAGAACAACTTATCGAAAGCAATCCTGATTACACCGCCTACGCCTCGCCCCGTCGTCTGGCTGTTCAAATACGTAACGTCAAATCCGTACAAGCCGACCGCCAAGTTACCCGCAAAGGCCCTTCGGTAGCAGCCGGTATGAAAGACGGCACCCCAACTAAAGCTTTAGAAGGCTTTGCCCGCTCATGCAATACCGATATCGCTTCGCTTTCGATCGTCAATGACGGAAAGCAAGATGTATATGCTTACGAATTTACCCAAACCGGCCAACCATTGAGCGCACTTATCAGTGATATGTTGGCGCAAGCAGTAAAAAAACTGCCGATTCCGAAAGTTATGCGTTGGGGTAGCAGTACCCATACCTTCGTGCGCCCTGTTCACGGCTTGGTCGTGATGCATGGCAAGGATACCGTACCCGCAACCGTATTAGGTTTGCAAAGCTGCAACCATACCTTAGGGCACCGTTTTCTGTCTCAAGGAGAAATAGTATTTTCCGATGCTGACGAATATGCTGAAAAAATGCGGAGTACGGGCAAAGTCATTGCTTCATTTGCCGAACGCAAAACGGCTATCCAATCAGCCTTAAACCAACAAGCCGCCGGCTTGGGAGCGACCGTAGCTGCCGATGAGGCCCTATTAGACGAAGTTACCGCATTAGTTGAATGGCCTGTCGTACTCGAAGCGGGATTTGAAGAACATTTCCTCGCCGTACCTCAAGAATGCCTGATCCTCACCATGCAGCAAAACCAAAAATACTTCCCGCTGTTAAACGGTAACGGAAAACTAATGAATCGCTTCTTATTGGTATCCAATTTAGAAGCCGAGAACCCCGCGCATATCATCCACGGAAACGAACGTGTATTACGCGCCCGTTTGGCTGATGCCGAATTTTTCTACAAGCAAGACCAAAAAGCCACGCTTGAAAGCCGCTTACCCAAACTGGAAAATGTGGTTTACCACAACAAACTGGGCAGCCAGGCAGAACGTGTAGCCCGTCTTACCACAATTGCCGCCTATGCGGCCGAAGCATTGGGCAGCGATAGCAAAACAGCAGAGCGTGCCGCCCGCTTGGCCAAAGCAGATTTGGTTACCGAAATGGTAGGTGAATTCCCCGAGTTACAAGGTACTATGGGCAAATACTATGCCCGCCTAGACGGAGAAAGCGAAGAAGTAGCCTCTGCCATCGAAGCACACTACCAACCGCGCTTTGCAGGTGACTCACTACCCGAAAGCCATACGGCCACCGCCGTTGCGCTAGCAGATAAACTCGAAGCCTTGGTAGGGATTTGGGGCATCGGCCTGATTCCGACGGGAGACAAAGATCCATATGCCTTGCGCCGTGCCGCTTTGGGCGTATTACGGATGCTCATGCGGCATGATTTGGGCATCAATGATTTACTTCAAGCCGCTTACGACAGTTTTCCTGCCGGCAAACTCGCATCTAACACCGTAGCCGAAGTAGCCGACTTTATGCGTGCACGTTTGGCCGTATTGCTTCAGAATGATTATCCGCAAGATATCGTTGCTGCCGTTTTAGCCAAACAGCCCTCACGCTTAAGTGATATCGAAGCGCGTCTGCAGGCTGTAAGCGCATTTAAGACACTGCCGGAAGCCTCTGCCTTGGCCGCAGCTAACAAACGTGTACAAAACCTGCTGAAAAAGGCCGATGCCGAATTGGGCTTGCCTGATCCTGCCCTATTCCAGCAAGAAGAAGAAAAAGCCTTGTTCACAGCCGCTCAAAATCTGGCACCTAAGATCGAATCAGCACTGGCTGCACAGGATTTCCAAACCGCCTTATCCGAGTTGGCTGCTATCAAGCCGCAAGTAGATACATTCTTCGACGGTGTGATGGTGATGGCAGATGATGCAAGCATTAAGCAAAACCGCCTTAACTTACTGAACAGTTTAGCTGAGCAACTCAATGCGGTAGCCGATATTTCACAGCTAACCGACTAAGGTTAAAGCCGGAATGTATATTTTCCCGAGGCCGTCTATTTTCAGACGGCCTCTGTCGTTTCCGCAAAAATGCTATAATCGGTCAAACCGCTTATAAAGAAAGCCTACCGCCATGTACGACAATATCCGATTCCATACAGATGAAAACTATCCTGCCAACCTTCCGCCGGAAGCCGCAGCCACCCATATCGGTATGTATTGGGCATGGGCCGCCTCGCAAGGCTTGGCAAACCCTACTTGGCAAAATTCCCCCGAAAGCGCCTCGGATTTTAAAGCCATGCTGGCCGGAGAGATGAGCGGTGCTGATTTTGTATTGACCCATATGGACGGGGCACTTATTCCTGAAGATTTTAATGAGCTAGGACAACGCTTTACCGCCTTTTATTATGATGATGAAGACGAAGGCTATGGTAAATTTATGGAAGATTACGTGACCACCATGAATACCCCTGAACTCGACAGTTTTTATCACGTAAACAACAGCAATGAAAATCAACGGCTACTGGCAGCAGTTTTTCAGACGGCCTTCGAACAATGGCAAGAGTCTTTGCGCTAATCTATAAACCTATAAATATTAAAAAAGAAATTTCTAATGAACATTCTGATTACCGGCGGTGCCGGATTTATCGGTTCGGCAGTTATCCGCCATATTATCACCCATACCGAACACCATATTATCAATGTCGACAAACTTACCTATGCCGGCAATTTGGAATCCCTCGCTTCCGTAGCCGACAACCCTCGCTACGCTTTCGAGCAAACCGATATCTGCAACCGCGTAGAATTAGACCGCATCTTTACAGAATACCGGCCTGACGCCGTGATGCATTTGGCTGCCGAGAGCCATGTCGACCGTTCTATCGATAGCCCAGCAGCCTTTATGGAAACCAATATTATCGGCACCTATACCCTTCTTGAAGCAGCTCGATCTTATTGGCAACAACTGCCAGCCGAAACTCAAAATAATTTCCGTTTCCATCATATTTCTACCGATGAGGTGTATGGCGACTTACACGGCAAGAACGACTTGTTTACCGAAACCACGCCCTACTCACCAAGTAGCCCCTATTCTGCCTCCAAAGCCTCAAGCGACCATCTTGTACGCGCATGGCAGCGCACTTACGGCCTACCGACACTGGTGACCAACTGCTCAA
Organism: Neisseria arctica; assembly: GCF_022870905.1. NCBI lineage: Bacteria > Pseudomonadati > Pseudomonadota > Betaproteobacteria > Neisseriales > Neisseriaceae > Neisseria > Neisseria arctica. Next base: position 640,796 of record NZ_CP091510.1, on the reverse strand, counting down.
ACAACTACGGCCCTTATCATTTCCCAGAAAAACTCATTCCTTTAATGATATTAAATGCATTGGCAGGCAAACCGCTGCCTGTTTATGGCGACGGCCAGCAAATACGTGATTGGTTATTTGTAGAAGATCATGCCCGCGCGCTCTATACTGTCCTTACCCGGGGCACAGTTGGTGAAACCTACAATATCGGCGGGCACAACGAGCAAAGCAATATTCATGTCGTACGTAGCATCTGTCAAATACTTGAAGAAATAGCTCCTCAAAAGCCCGATGGTGTAAACCATTACGAAGATTTGATTACGTTCGTTCCTGACCGTCCCGGGCATGATGTCCGCTATGCCATAGATGCCTCAAAAATCGAACGCGAATTAGGTTGGAAACCACAAGAAAGCTTTGAAAGCGGCCTGCGAAAAACCGTAGAATGGTATCTGAATCATACCGAATGGTGGCAACGTGTATTAGACGGTTCATATGCAATGGAGCGGCTCGGACACCCAACCACACGGGATCGGTAATACACACAAGCTATAACAAGGAATAAACGTATGAAAGGTATTATTTTGGCTGGCGGCTCAGGTACCCGACTCTATCCGGTTACCCGCGGCGTATCCAAACAACTACTACCAGTTTACAACAAACCGATGATTTATTACCCTTTATCGGTATTAATGCTAGCTGGTATACGTGAAATTTTAGTCATTACCACCCCTGAAGATAATGCGGCTTTCCGCCGTCTGCTCGGTGATGGCAGTGATTTCGGCATACGAATAGAATATGCCGTCCAACCCAGTCCTGATGGTCTGGCCCAAGCTTTTATCATAGGCGAGTCATTCATCGGTAACGACAGCGTATGCTTAGTATTGGGTGACAATATCTTCTACGGGCAATCATTCAGCCAAAGCCTGCAAAAAGCAGCAGCACAGAGCCATGGCGCAACGGTATTCGCCTACCAAGTAAAAGACCCGCAACGCTTTGGTGTTGTTGAATTCGACAAAGACTACTGCGCCCTTTCTATCGAAGAGAAACCAATCCAACCCAAATCACACTGGGCTGTAACCGGCCTGTATTTCTACGATAACAGAGTAACGGAATTTGCCAAACAGGTTAGACCGTCCGAACGGGGTGAGCTGGAAATTACCAGTATTAACCAAATGTACCTAGAAGACGGTTCGCTGAAAGTACAACTACTCGGTCGTGGCTTTGCCTGGCTAGATACCGGCACACATGAAAGCCTACATCAAGCCGCATCATTCGTACAAACCGTTGAAGAACTGCAAAATATGCAGATTGCTTGCTTAGAAGAAATTGCATGGCGCAATGGTTGGCTTTCAGACGGCCAACTCGAAACCCTGGCTGCACCTATGGCAAAAAACGAATACGGACGCTATCTGTTGCGACTACTGCAACATACCCATTAAACCAAAGGTGAAAATATATGAACATTATCGACACCGCCATTGCAGACGTTAAAATCCTAGAGCCGAAAGTCTTCGGCGATGATCGGGGGTTTTTCATGGAAACCTTTCGTGACGAATGGTTCCGAACCCATATCGCCCCCTGTACCTTCTTACAAGAAAACCATTCGAAATCATCTGCTAACGTACTGCGCGGCCTCCATTACCAAACCCGCAACACCCAAGGCAAACTGGTACGCGTGGTAGCCGGAGCAGTATTTGATGTCGCTGTCGACCTACGCCGCAACTCACCCACTCTTGGCAAATGGGTCGGTGCAGAACTATCAGCCGAAAACCGCCGCCAACTTTGGGTTCCCGAAGGCTTTGCCCACGGCTTTTATGTTTTGGGCGAAGGTGCCGAATTTGTCTACAAATGTACCGACTACTATAATCCCGAAGCAGAACACTGCCTGCTTTGGAACGATCCGGATATCGGCATAGACTGGCCACTAAAAGGCGAACCGCAACTTTCAGCTAAAGATTTGAATGGTTTACCGCTTCACAAAGCCCCAATATTAGATTAAATCTTATGGATAAAAACATCACTATCAGCATCAACCGTTTTCGTAGCGGCGGCGGTATGGAAAGCTATACTTTTGACCTTGTTAAATATTTAACGGCAATCCAACATCCGGTCAAAATTTATGCTACTACCTTCGATACCCAACTGCCTCTATACCAACACATTAAAGCTGTAGAGATTAATCAAAAACGTATTCCCAAAAAACTTAGGCCGTTCTTTTTCAGCCCACAGCTACAAAAATACCGCCAATCGAATGAATATTTAGTTGCTTGCAACCCTACTGACTATGCAGATGTATTTATCTGTGGCGGTACGCACTTGGGCTACCTAAAAGGCATGCAAAAGCAAGGAGGGATTCTTGATAAGCTCATTATCCATCGTAACCATACCAATTATAAAACTGCAAAGTCTATTATGGCACACTCACACTTAATGCAACATGAGCTTACCTCTTTGTACGGTATATCCCCTGAAAAAATCCATGTAGTTCATCCACCAGCAGATACCGAACGCTTTCAACCTGCCAACAAGGAGCAAATTTCTAGACTCAGAAAACAATACGGCTTTAATGAAAAAGATACGGTATTCTTGTTTCCCTCTACTGGGCATAAACGTAAAGGTTTAGATTTTCTAGCCGATTTTTTTGAACAAACAAACTTACCTGTTAAGCTTGCCGTTGCCGGCTCTCCATTACCACGTCCTATGAAAAATGTGATAGAGCTGGGCTTTTGTAAAAACATGCCCGAACTCTACCAAGCTGCCGATTACACCATTATGGCGTCACAATACGAACCATTCGGATTAATTGGCGTAGAATCGGTATTAAGCGGTACACGTGTCGTATTGGCAGACAATATGGGATGTTGTGAAGTATTGAATAACCAAGCTGGCTTTTTCTTTTCTCGTAATAACCCTCAAACTTTAGCTGAATATATTACCCAAGCTGTTATATTAAAACAAAACGGCAAACATAAGATTAATAACCCTTTACAGGCATTAAACTATAACCCCACCCTCTCATACCATATAAATCAACTCTGCAAGATGCTGGAACCTGCTTAGTTTGTTTGGAATATAAAAAATGAAACTAATTATTCTTGACCGTGACGGTGTTATTAACCACGACCGTGACGACTTTGTAAAAAATGTTGATGAGTGGATGCCGATAGAAGGCAGCATGGATGCCATAGCCCTTCTAACACAAGCAGACTATACCCTAGCAGTTGCTACCAACCAATCCGGCATAGGCCGCCACTATTTCACTATGCAAGACCTAACCGAAATGCACCAAAAAATGCACCGTTTAGTACAGCAGGCCGGCGGACACATCGATGGTATTTGGTTTTGCCCGCATACGGCCGACTCCGCATGTAACTGTCGCAAACCCAAACCCGGTATGATTGAAGATATTATCGACCGATTCAATGCCGAGGCCAAAGAAACTTGGCTGGTAGGAGACAGCCTACGCGATTTACAGGCAATTGCGGCGGTAGGCGGCAAACCCGCTTTAGTATTGACAGGAAAAGGTAAAAAAACACTTGCTACCCAAGCAGACCTATTACCTGAAAATACCCAAATTTTTGACGATCTGATGGCCTTTTCCCAGTATATCCGCGAGCAACAATCACCGGGGGCCGCGGACTGATATCTTTCTCCTAAATCCAATTTTTCAGGCGGCTCTTTCCCGAAGCAAAGCATGCCGTCTGAAAATATCCTTCTCCAAACATGCTACAATCCGCCTGATTTAGACGATTTAACCGGAATCATCATGCTGTTACTCCGAAATTTACTTTATTGGCTGTTATTGTGTCTGATTACCCCGCCGATGTTCTTATTTCTCTTTCCTCCTGCTTTACTGTTTCCAAATGGAGCAGGGAAAATGGGAAGATTATGGGCTCTTACCTTATTATGGATGCTAAAAAATATTATCGGCCTTAAATACCGCGTTATCGGCCGTGAAAATATCCCGGCAGGTCCTGCTATTATCTGCAGTAAGCATCAATCGGGATGGGAAACCTTAGCCCTTCAAGAAATATTTCCGCTGCATGTATATGTAGCCAAACGCGAACTGTTCAAACTTCCTTTTTTTGGCTGGGGCTTGAAGCTAACCAAAGCCATTGGTATCGACCGCAGCAACAGTGCGGAAGCCAGTCGACAATTGATGGAGCAAGGTATTGCCCGCCGCAATGAAGGCTTGTGGATTGCTATTTTTCCCGAAGGTACCCGTATGCCGCCGGGTGAACGTGGGAAATATCGTTATGGCGGAGCCCGTATGGCTAAAATGTTTGAAATGGATTTGGTACCCGTTGCACTCAATAGCGGTGAATTTTGGCCGCGAAATTCTTTTATGAAATACCCGGGCGAAATAACCGTTATTATCGGCCAACCCATCGCACACAATAGTGGCACACCCGAAGAAATGATGAAGCGATGCGAACATTGGATCGAAGAGCAGCAATCACAAATCAGCGGTGTTGGCCCGTGCGCCAAATCCCCAAAGGCCGTCTGAAATGGATAATGACTCATTAGCCGCCGTTGCTTTTGCAGCGGTGGCACTAATTTTCGGCTGGCAGCATTTTAATCGGGCTTTGGCAAACAATGCTATTCCTGCACTTTGGCGCCGTATTATTTTAGGAACTGCTACCGTAATTATTTTACTAAGCTTGCTTTATTATCTCGGCTGGCTATAAATGCAAATATCTCATACTCTTTCAGACGGCCTTTCTATCTGTTTGCATATAGTCCGCCGTGCGAAAAAAAACATTATCTTGCGCCCTATGCACGGTAACCAGATCAGCTTAAGCATCCCGCCTAAGCTCAACGAAAAACAACTTCGCTACTGGCTTCAAACCAACGAAAAAGTCTTACGTAATATTCTTAAACGCAATCTTGCGGAAACGCCTCCTGAAAACAATATTCCTCAAAAAATCTGGTATCGAGGCATATCACATGATGTGAGAAGCCACAATAAGCCCTATATTGAGATTGCCGAAAACCATATTTTTCTTCCTGAAAAAGAGCAGGAACAACAAAAAGCCCACTTGCTCCGCTTTTTAAGAACTCAAGCAGAAAATATCTTACTTCCACGCTTACAAACACATGCAGAACAATTAGAACTATTTCCCGCAGCCATAGCACTATCAAACGCCAAAACCTTTTGGGGAGTATGCCGTACCCAAAGCGGTATCCGCCTAAACTACCGTCTAATAGGCGCACCCGATTTTGTAATCGACTATGTATGTATACACGAGCTCTGCCACCTAGTTCATCCCAACCACAGTAAACAATTCTGGGCTGCCGTCAACCTCTATACCCCGCATACCATTAACGCTAAAACATGGTTAAAACAACACGGTAAAGAACTTTTTATACTTGAGTAAAATATTTTGCATTTTAAGCAACCATTCAATTTAAAACCGATAGATTGATCACTATTGATATAACCTACCAACAATAGACCAATCATCTTCATATTCAAACCAATATAAACCTATTTGGGAATATAAATAAAAGGCCGTCTGAAAATATATTTTCAGACGGCCTTAAAAAAACTCAAAATATCACGGCATCAGCATGCCACCATTAACATGCAATGTCTGCCCGGTAATATATTTAGCCTGAGGGCTGGCCAAAAACAAAACCGCATCAGCAATATCCTGAGCTTCACCGAAACAGCCCAGAGCCGTTTGCGCTTCAAACATCGCACGCTGCTCTTCAGGTAAAGCACGGGTCATATCAGTATCAATAAAACCAGGAGCGACACAATTCACAGTGATACCTCGGCTGCCTACCTCACGTGCCATAGATTTTGAAAAACCGATCAAGCCTGCCTTTGCAGCCGAGTAATTAGCTTGACCAGCATTTCCCATTACGCCGACAACGGAAGTAATATTGATAATACGACCACTGCGCTGTTTCATCATTCCGCGTAACACGGCCTTACTGGCACGGAATACCGATTTCAGGTTTACCTGCATAATAGAATCCCACTCTTCCTCTTTCATACGCATTAAAAGGTTGTCGCGGGTAATTCCGGCATTATTCACCAAAATATCCAATTTACCGTTTTCTTTTTCAATCTCGGAGATCAAAGCTTCAATACTACCTTCCGTAGCAGCATCCAATACTTTGCCCTCTCCGCCCCATTGCGCCAAGCGCTCGCCTATAGCGGCTGCACCGCTTTCAGAAGTAGCCGTACCGACAACTTTGGCACCAGCTGCCGCCAATGTATCCGCAATCGCCGCACCAATACCGCGCGAAGCACCTGTAACTAACGCAACTTTACCGGTTAAATTTTGTGAACTCATGAATCATCCTTTCTTTGGCAATCAGAATCGATATTGATACCGTACCCTAAAATCATTATTTCATATAAGAATTTTGACGATATTTTTTTGGCCTAAACCACTTATAAAATATTTTTCTATAAAACCTATTATAATACTTTTTTAATTTTTCCCTTTTTTCAAACCCAGACCACATTAATTCTTGAAAGTAAATTCCATTCTTAATATAAAACTCATAGTGCTTGTTATAAATTTTTAATAAGTTATTTGATTCATTTTCTTTGGAAATAGAATTAGAAACAGATGTTTTATTTTTTCTTTTCCTATAAAAAAATAAATATTCATTTATCTTAAATACCTTACCATTATTCTTTATAATAGAGATAAATAGATCCCAATCTTCATACATTGTAAGTGAAGTATCAAACCCTCCGACCTTATCAAATACTGACTTTCTAATCAATGCAGTAACATATATACAATTTTTTAATAAAAATCCAACTGTATCAAACTCCGGCAAATACCAAGGCTTATTTTCATTATCAAACAAAACAGCATTACTATAAACAATCGCGACATCATTATTAGACTCAGCCACAGCAACGCATTTTTCAATATAACTAGGATCTAATTTGTCATCCGAATCTAAACAAACTAAATATTTTCCCTTAGCATAAGCAATAGCATTTTGCCTAGCTACAGCACAATAAGCATTTTCTTGACTCAGAACTTTTAAATTGGCATTATTTTCCGCATAGTGCTCTAACAATCTAAGAGTACCATCTGTAGAACCATCATCAATAGCAATAACTTCAAAATTTTTATAAGTTTGAGCAAACAAACTCTCTAATGTTTCAGGTAAGTATTGCTCAACATTAAAACAGGGAATAATTACAGAAACTAAAGGATAATCAGCCAATATTATCTCCAATATATAACTCTATTGAGGAAGTGAAATTTTTTGATGTGGTTGAATATTTAAAATATATTTAATCCAGTTACCAAAGCTATATTTCTGGCGAATACCAATATCAATTTCATAGTATGGTAGCTCTAAAAAGTCATTTAACTTAGAAAAATCCTCACCATCCCAAACCAAAATATTGTTAGGATGATAAAAATCATAATTTAAAATCTTTGTGTTCGTAGTAATAAGCTTTTTTCTATATCCCAATGCTTCAAATGTTCGAAATGATAAGCCCGAATGTTCATCTATTACAAAATCAACCAGGACCCTGCTTTGCCGGCTTCTTTTTAAATTCTCTTCAAAAGAAATAAATCCATTATTTAATTTAATTCCATCAAGATAACAAGTTCTTTTTTCAACCTCTTTTCCGCACACTTGTATATCAGCTGAATACTTATTTGCTTTTATGTATCTTAAAAAATTATTGATTACATTCACTCTACAATCCATATGTGCCCCAATAAAATAAAAATCGCTCTTTATTTCATAACTATCATGCAGATCATAATCAAAGTAAAAGTTAGTTGCTGGATAAATATTTAATCCTGGAAATTCCAAATCACTCGAATCAAAAACATAAAACCGATCAAATATATCAATTACTGAATAAATCTCAGGAAATCGATGTAAGCCGTCAAACTGGTAATTAACAATACCATGTTTACTTTCTTTACTAATAAATTTTAGAAAATCTTGGCTATATATATGGCCATTTATAAATAATGCATAGTCTAAACTTACTCCTTGAATTCTCTCACTTGCCAAATATTTCAATCTTTTAGCTTTTAAACTGTGCTTATAGCTATAATCACGATAACGGATTTTTCTCCATCTACCATAAATTCTTTCACTTAAAGATGGCTTCCAATTATCAAAATCTTCTACAATATTAATTACATTAAATCCATAATACTGTAGATTCTTTTCAATTAGCTTATACATCCCTGCAAAAGATGGCATTCCAAATAAAATAGTTTTATTCATTAGACTCTCTTCAAAAGCTATAAAAATAAAACACGCTGACGCTGCACTTTTTTTATCATTCTTATAGGCTTCAACAATACATGTTGAATTCTTTCAGAAAATTTTTTTCTTTTTTTCTTTTTAGGCAAGTTATTAAAATTAAAAAACCTATCTTTTTCCAATTGACTTACTAATCCTTTTTGTTTATTTAAAACACTATCTTGAATACAGAGAGCCGGAGTTAATTGGTATAAGGAAAATTTAGGAATATTATTCAAGTAATCATAAACTAATACATCTACAGGATTTAAATCATAAGCTGACAAAGTATGTATCTTTTGGAGTAACAGTCTAATAGCCTGATTTGATATAATATAAGCACCACATCCACTATTGCTGCTTTCTAGAAATTTAAACTGTCTGCCTTGATATTCTTGTATTCCAGTTGATTTTAAATTAATTAAGCGCAACACGGTCTCCAAGCATAGGAAATATGCATCATTAGCAAATCTCTGCTCCAACCATAACGTATCTATTAAAAATTTTTCAGCCTGACTTCCTAAAACAATATCATCTTCAAAAATAGCAATATATGGCAAATTTTCTTCAAGACATTTCCGCCACAATACAAGATGACTCATTAAGCATGCCTTTTCTCCATCAGTCATATTGGGCTCATCTTGCAAACGCGGAAGCATCTTCACTATATGTTGCTGTAATTCAAGCGATGGTTGTAGTGCATCAAAAAATTTAAATGGTATATTTTTCGCATCAAACTCGTTTCTAATATGTTGTCTTCTTTCCTCTGCTTGAGGAAGACTAATAACATAATTATGCAACATATATAAATTCCGATGAAAAATTAGGACAATAGACAATATGAAAGTGCCGCCCAAAAAAACTTCAGACGGCTTACATCATTTTGACTTAACTACAGATTATTTTAAATTAATAAATGCTACCACCTGCTCCATATTAGTTAGAGCCGTACAAACAGCGGCTTTATTAATACGTTTGGCCAAACCTGCCAAGACCTTACCCGGACCGCACTCCGCTGATTCAGTGATACCACGTTCAACCAATGCATTAACGGTTTCAGTCCATCGTACCGGGCTGTAAAGCTGACGTACCAATGCATCTTTGATTTTCTCCACATCAGTATAAGCAGCCACATCGGCATTATGGATTACTTCGATTTCCGGACGGGTAATTTCCACGTCTTGTAATGCTTCTGCCAATTTTTCAGCAGCCGGCTTCATCAGGCTGCAATGCGAGGGTACAGATACCGGTAAGGGTAAAGCGCGCTTGGCTCCTGCTTCTTTTGCTAATGCAATTGCACGCTCCACGGCAGCAGTATGGCCGGCAATAACAACCTGGCCGGGCGAATTGAAATTAACAGCTTCGACTACTTCGTTTTGCGCCGCTTGAACACAAATGTTTTTTACCTGTTCATCTTCCAAACCCAAAATAGCAGCCATTGCTCCCACTCCGGCCGGTACGGCAGACTGCATCAATTCGGCACGCAAACGTACAAGTTTGACGGCATCTTCAAATTTCAATGCACCTGCAACTACTAAAGCCGTATATTCGCCCAAGCTATGACCTGCCACAACTTTAGGTGCCTGCCCACCTGCTTCAAGGTATGCACGGTAAGTGGCTACACCGGCAGCCAACATCAGCGGCTGGGTATTTACGGTTTCATTAATCGGCCCTGCATCTTCGGCATTCATCATAGCCCATAGGTCTTGGCCAAGAGCCGCAGAAGCTTCATCAAAAGTTGCTTTTACAACGTTACTTTCATTAAAACCGTTCATCATACCTAGGCTTTGCGAGCCTTGGCCGGGAAAGAAAAAGGCAAAGTTCATAATGTTTCAACTCTTTTACATAAAAATATTCAAGAAAAATCCACACCAACTGCATAATAAAAGCAAACCGGCAAACACTGATTTCTTTTATTTTAAGATGCTTCCCTCATACTATTGAGAGCCGCTTCCGTTTGGTTGTGATATTCGGCACCATGCAGCTTCATACTCATCCCTTTAGGCGCCCCAACTGCAAACTGTAAGCTGTTTGTCAGCGATTCAGCAAAATTTCCACAATACAACTTACTACCCTGGTGATTTAGATTAGAATTTGCATCTGCATAAATTTTACCGCCGATATCACGCCATAATTTGCAAAATCCATAATCTTCAGACAAATAACGTCCACTATCCGGATGCACCATTACATCAAAAAAGCGGTAATGCAGTCCCTGATCGGCAACACCTAGTGTATCAGGTACATAACGCAATTGAGGATAGGCAGATATCATACGCTCAAATACGCTGCGTTTGATCAGCATAAATCCGGTAGGGGTCTCGTCTACTTCAAAAAAGCCGTCTGAACCGATGTTTATTTCAACTTCTCCGTTACTGTTGCATTGACTATGTTTACAGTATAACGGGTATATTGTGCTTCGAACTGCTGCCGTGTCATGCCCTGAGGAAGTCCGCCTAGCGGCCAATTTTCATGCTTGAGCGGATAAACCCCACAAGCGACATCGTAATCCGATAGTAATAAACGGATTGCCGCCTGCGGTGAAAATCCAATATCGCTATCTATCCAAAAAAGATGTGTCCACTGGGAATGAGATAAAAACTCGGCTACTGCATTATTTCTTGCCCGCGTAATCAGACTCTCTCCGCGTTGAAGGGATATCTGGCAAACCAAAACCATAGTCATAAGAGGCTGATAGCAGGTTTAACAATGACTATGTATAATTTTGAAAATATTTACCGTCATGACTGGGCGTCATTACTACGGGAAACATCTTTTTTAATTCGCTCTCGGGCAGCATAAAAATCTTATCCTAAATTACGACAACCCGTTCGACCCGAATTCAACGGTTAGCAAATGGGAAAGCCAATCCAAAATACCCGACCACACCAATAGTGACGTAACCAAAATATTTATCAATACGGTAATCCAAAAGCAAGCAACAAACGGCTGTTTGGTAGTTTTATGGCGCCAGAAGAAACGCCCAAGCAATGCTCCGGGCCAACCGCCTATCAGGCCTACCGCCAACAAAGTCGACTCCGGTATCCTGCCGGCAAAACCCCTATAGGCTCCAAATGCCAAAGCGCGCTGTTTATCATGCCGGTACATCAACCAAGCGACTATGCTCCACACTGCATACCACAATGCCAACGGCCAAAAACGATACGTTAAAAAAGCCACATAAACCAGTATAAAAAATATATATAACGATATTTTGTATTTCCGCGGCACTAAGTATTTCTTTCCTGTTTCTGTGGAAGAGATAGAGGGCGATAAATGGGCATATTCGTCTTTTAATACCACTTTCACAGCTCGCTTACTTTCTTCCTCGCCGAATGGGCGGCATAGAAAATTAACAACTGCGCCCTCGAAAGGCTGCTTTCCATCTTGGCAAGCTGATAAATAAAATAATACACGCTCATTACCGTATTGTATGAAACCGTAATCGCGACTTTTATCCCAATAAACAACACGCCCTTCCAACAACGTATTGATGGGGATGGAACTTTCTTGTTTTACCTGAGGCTCATCATCCCAGCTAACTCGATAATCCTCTTCAGCTTCAGCCTCAAGACCGGTTGTCACAATATTTTTTGTAATATCCGCCGAATGAGGTGAATCCGAAAGCTGTTCTACATCTAAATGGTCTACGCTAACAACATCGTCCAGTATCCATTGTCCATTACCATGCTGCAACAATAGCCCTTCTAGCATGCTTCCATCCTCTGGTACACGACGCTGGTCACGTAGGGACGGTCCTAAAATAAACACTTGCACCGGCCTGTCATCACCATAAAAACCATATCCGCCGTTGCGTTGGAAATCCCAATATTCGAGCACCAAACGCACCCTCTTTCCTTCAGGCGGCGGTTTCAGGCGTTCTACGGCAAGCGCCAGCGGGCGGCTTTTAGCATCGACTCCCAAACCATAGCAAACTTCGTCTCCTGCTTTCGGGAATTTATAATCTCCGGCAAGCTGTTCTGCTGTCAGCATCACATGCCTCCCCCTATTTTCATCCGAGCGGATCGCTCCGATTTTACGGTCATCAAACCAATAGCTGACCGTTCCGTAATGTTTATTGTGCTTCATTATTATTTTTTAAGTTGATTTATAAAATAAAAATAAGGCCGTCTGAAGGCTTCAGACGGCCTCTAGGCCTTTAGTATTTTACCAGCACCGCCCCCCATGCAAAACCACCTCCTATACCTTCAAGCAGTAAAGTCTGCCCTCGGCGTATTTTCCCGCTACGGATACCCGTATCCAAGGCAAGCGGAATGGAGGCTGCTGAAGTATTTGCATGCTCTTCTACCGTCAGAATCACCTTATCCATACTCAAACCCAAATGTTTGGCGGTAGCTTCAATAATCCGCTTATTAGCCTGATGAGGCACAATCCAATCGATTTCCTCCGCCGAAGTGCCGGTTTGCTCCAAAACATCCTCTGCTACTTTGGCCAATGTTTTTACTGCAAACTTAAATACACCGGGTCCGTCCATTTGCACAAACGGCGTACCGGTGATTTTGCCACCGGCGATTTGCCCCGGCACTTGCAACAAAGGTAAATAATTACCGTCTGCCTGCAGTTTTCCACCGATAATGCCCGGTTGCTCTGAAGCGCCCAACACGACTGCACCCGCACCGTCACCAAACAACACACAAGTGCTGCGGTCGTTCCAGTCCACAATCCGACTGAATATTTCGGCCCCGATAACTAATGCTTTTTTAGCCATACCGCTTTGAATATACGCCTGAGCGGTAGTGAGAGCATACATAAAGCCGGCACATACTGCCGCCACGTCAAAAGCAGCGCATCCAGCGATACCCAATTTATTTTGAACGATCGTCGCGGTAGAGGGAAACTGCATATCAGGCGTAGCCGTTGCAAGTACAATCAGATCGATTTCTCCCGCATCTACACCAGCAGCCAGCAGAGCTCTTTTGGCTGCTTCTGTCGCCAAATCACTGGTTTTTTCATTATCTGCCGCAATATGCCGGGCTTTAATACCTGTTCTCGTGGTAATCCACTCATCAGAGGTATCTACCTTTTGTGCCAGTTCGTCATTAGTCACACGGCTAGCCGGCAGATAACTGCCCGTACCGAGAATTTTGGCGTATTGCATGGTTTTAGCCTTTACTGGTTTGCATCGTTAAGATGCGATTGTAGTCAAAACACTCTAATTACTCAATGCCGCCAAGCCTATTTATCAGGGCTGCATCGCAAAAGCATCCCAACATTTACCAATATTTAGTCCAAATTATTGGCCATGGCCGCCTGTTCTGCTTCCATTTTCTTTTCCGATAAAACCGATAACTGGGCCGCAACACCTTCTTCTATTCTTGCCAAGCTTCCCGCCTTAGCTTCGTGGTATGCCTCTTCCAAAGCATAGGTAAATCCGACCGCATCTGTACCACCGTGGCTTTTAATGACCACTCCGCGCAACCCTAGGAAGATAGCACCGTTAAAACGGCGTGGATCCAGCTTGTTTTTAAAGCTCTTTAGTGCAGGGAGTGCAAATAAGGAAGCGGCCTTGGTAAACAGGCTGCTTTGAAATTCCTGCTTAATTGCGCTGCCCATAAATTTCACTGCGCCTTCAATGGTTTTTAGCATAATGTTACCTACGAAGCCATCAGCCACCACTACATCAACTTGCCCTCCAAATACCGCGTTACCCTCTACATTGCCGATAAAATTCATATCACTGCTTTTGAGCAAACGATAGGCTTGTTTAACAGTATCCGTACCTTTTATATCTTCCGTTCCGACATTCAGCAAACCGATACGTGGTGCGCCTTTCTCAGGGTACAATGCTTGAACAAGGGCACCGCCGATAACTGCGAACTGCACCAAATGCTCACTGGTACAATCAACATTTGCGCCCAAATCCAACATCAAAGTCATATGATTACCGGCAGATGGCAAAAACTTGGCAATAGCCGGCCGTTCAATACCGGGAATGGTTTTCAACACAAAACGTGCCGTTGCCATCAATGCACCGGTATTTCCAGCCGATACAGCGGCTTGAGCCCGCCCTTCCTTCACTTGGTTGATCGCCACTCGCATCGAAGAGTCTTTTTTATTTTTCAATGCCGACTGCGGCGGTTCGTCCATTTCAACCACTTGGGTAGCATGGCAGATTTCAATCCGATCCAATGGGGCTTTTGCTGCAGTCAAAGCCACACGGATTTTCTCTTCATCCCCCACCAAAATGAGCTTTACCTGCTCTTGTTGTTTTAAGAAAGCCAATACGCCCGGGATAGTGACATCCAGTCCGGCGTCTCCTCCCATAGCATCTACAGCCAAAGTAATCATTATCTATCCCCTTTCTTTTCAGACGGCCTTTGTCTTGGAAACGCAAGGCTGAAAGGATTTATCTGTCTATAAAAAAACACCGCAGCAAATCTGCTGCGAGATCATAGTTTTAATGCGGGCCGATCGCAGCCAAACGATTATGCTCGTCAAGCTCTTCCGCATCCCAAGGATAATTAATCCACCAGTCTTCCACAGTAATGCCGCTGAAATAAGGCATTCCCTCCGGTAGCTGGCCGACTTTATTCTTGATTTTTTCATGCAATACGGCAACACCAATAGTGCCGAAATCTTCTTTCGCCAGCTCTTTTAATACAAATTCCAACGTTACACGACTATCATCCACCTCATCAACGACAAGTACGTTTTTACCGGACAATACATCCGGCACTGGATCCAACCACTGGACTTTTTTAACTTCTTCAGTAGTTTTACCTTCATATTCGCTGTCGTAATAAGCAGTGGTTACAGCATAAATCGGAATATCAAGAAAGCAGCGCAAAATACGGGCAGGAATAAAACCTCCACCACCGATCGCAATCATGGCATCATACTTCACACCCGAAGCCTGAATTTTTTCTGCCAATGATTTGATAACGCGGTGGATATCATCATAGGTGTACCAAATTTTTGTTGTCATGGCTGAAACTACCACTAAAACGGCTCAGGCAAGCGAACCGCTGTTTGTTTAACGGAAAAAAGCCAGTAATTGCAGCTCAAAGGCAATCGTCTGGCTTTCGTCTTATTAGAAAAGGCAAAATAAAGATTATTCGCCTTTGGTTTTTACCACTTTACGGCCACGGTACATACCGTTGGGAGAAATGTGGTGCGGGCGGTGCACTTCGCCGGTAGCGCTGTCAACAGACAGAGCAGGCGCAGTCAACGCATCATGAGAGCGGTGCATACCGCGTTTAGAGGGAGATTTTTTGTTTTGTTGAACGGCCATTTCAAGCTCCTAAATTTTAAAATACAAATGGGTTAGCGGCTGCTTTTCAGCCCTGCCAATACGGCGAAAGGATTGGGTTTGTCTTGATTGACTTCAGTCAGTACAACATTTCCGCAATCCTCATGCCGCGGCGAAAACGGTAAAGCCATCAGGATTTGGTCTTCGAGCAACGCACGCACGTCCAATTCTTTCTCAAGCAGCATGCCCTCCAACTCATCATCGGCCAGCATGGCTTCGTCCAAACTGTTTTCATCAGCAAACAATACAATACGGCTTGCTTCATCAAACCGGAACGGCATCGGTTTTACACACCGCTGACAAATCAACGGTACGTCGCCTTTGAGCTCCAGTTCCAGAAACAAACGTTGCAAACGGTCTCGTCCGCCTTGTAGGGTAAACGATACCTTAGCTTGAGTGTCTGCCAAATATTCGTGCGACCAAACGCGTTCGTCAAGCTGATTCAGTATCAACTCGCCCTGCAAACGGCGCTTTTCAGCTGCGAACACCTCGGGGTCAATCAAAATAGGGTCTAACATAAACGGGGTATGATATAATTTTGAAAGCTTAACGTCAATGTTTTTACATATTTTATACAGATGAATACCTACTTACCAATTATTTTGGGTTCAACTTCCATCTTCCGCCGGCAGCAGCTGGAAACACTGGGACTATATTTCGAAATCGCAAAACCTGAGTGCGATGAAACACCCCTATCAGGCGAGACACCTGAAACGACTGCCCTCAGGCTCGCAAAAAACAAAGCATATTCCTTAGCTGGAAAATTTCCGAAGGCCCTCATCATCGGTGCCGACCAAGTGGCCTACTGTAACGGCAGACAATTAGGCAAGCCCATGAGCGTAGCAAAAGCACAACAAATGCTAAAGGAACTATCAGGACAGCACATTGACTTTTACAGTGCCCTATGCCTACTGAATACCGCCACCGGCAAACTGCATAGCTATGTTGACCATACTACCGTCACTATGAGGGTTTTGAGCTCTGAACAGATCAGCCGCTATCTGGAACGAGAACCGGACGCTATATATTGTGCCGGAGCAGCGAAAAGTGAAGGGCTCGGCGCCGCTCTACTTTCACGGATTGAAACAACCGACCCCAACGCATTAATCGGCTTACCGCTTTTCCGATTGGTCGACTTTCTCAATACCGAAGGTATTTATATCGTATAAGAAAACAATAAATACTTATGGGTTGCATTATCTAACATTTTACCACCGACATTTAAAACGCCGTATATGAAACCAATTCTCTATCTTATCCCAACCCCCCTAGGCACTGCCGATACGCCCTGCTTATTACCTCACGAGCAGGCTCAAATTATTAATTTAAAAGACTTTGTTGTTGAGGCAGAAAAAACAGCCCGCGCCCATCTCAAACACTTAGGCGTTACGACACCTATTCGTGAATTAAATTTAAAACCGCTCAACGAACACACCCCACAAGAAATCTTACCCGAGCTTTTGGAGCCTATGCACGAAGGCCGAAGCCTCGGATTACTCAGTGAAGCCGGCTGCCCGGCAATAGCCGACCCCGGCGCTAACTTAGTTGCACTGGCACACACGCACGGCTTTGAAGTACGTCCCCTTATCGGCCCTTCAAGCCTATTACTGGCAATGATGGCTTCCGGTACAAACGGGCAAAATTTTGCCTTTAAAGGCTACCTGCCTACTGATAAAACAGAACGTTTGCAGGCATTAAAAAAACTAGAGCAGCATTCGCGAATAGAAAATGAAACCCAATTATTTATCGAAACGCCCTATCGGAATGATTCTCTACTCGAAGATGCCATAAATATACTGCACCCTGATACCCGCCTTTGCATCGCTTGCGACTTAACCTTACCCACCCAAAACATCATCAGCCTGCCTATATCCGAATGGCGCAAGCGCAGCGAATTACCTCAACTAAAAAAGCGCCCTACTATTTTCGTACTACATTCAGGCAGATAACCGTCAAAATTTTGACTGGATAAAACCCGTTTCCTCCAAACTGTAAACAAAACTTGCTAAAAAGCGGATTACTATCTATAATGTCCAGCTTAATCGGAATGTAGCGCAGCCCGGTAGCGCACTTCGTTCGGGACGAAGGGGTCGGAGGTTCGAATCCTCTCATTCCGACCAAAAATTTTAAACCTGCTTTGATAAAATCAAAGCAGGTTTGTTTTTTATTTCAAAATAATATGGCTCAGCTTAGGGCAAATATAAACCGAATCCAGCCTTTTCATCCCCTCAAGATACTATCTTCATATTTCCCATAGTATGGCCTATTTACTCAGCCAAGCTTTTATATTTCTACACCATGGTCAATCCCGATGCACTTATCCCACATGTACCCGGCAATCATTGGAAATGCAATCAAACCCAAGCCTCAATAATTTTCAGACGGCCTCTAAATTTTTAATCAACTTAAAAATACGCGCCCTATAATCAGCAAAATAAAAGGCCTACATGTTTCCATGCAAGCCTTAATTAAAAATGGGGCTGTATTAGATTAGCCTTAAATATCACACCAAATTCGCAAGATTTTAAGTTGCTCTTTTGGTGTACCAAAGTTAAAACGAAATTCGCATTCTTTCAAGAATAAAGGGAAAGATTTTCGGTCAATTCCATTGTACTTTCGTAGAACGCGCTTTGCCTGATTCCAGAAGTTTTCAATACCGTTGATATGGTTTTGACGGTCGACAAAAAGCTCTGAATGATTGATTCTGTGATGCGTAAATTCACTCACATCTAGCACATCATAGCTTTTGTAATAGTCCGTATAAACAATGCTATCAGGCATTATTTTTCGTTTAATAACAGGTAGTAAAGTATCTTGTTTGGTATTTTTAACGACAACAGTATAAACCTTGCCTTGACGTTTCAAAATACCAAATACCGCTACTTTCCCAGCCGCTCCGCGACCGCGTTTGCCTTTTCGTTGTCCACCAAAATAACTCTCATCAAGCTCGATTGAACCATCAAAGATTTCATCAGCTTGAAGCTCTAAATGATAGGCAATGACTTGGCGAATTTTACGGTAAAACAGAGCTGCTGAATTGGGGTTAATATCCAATAAATTGGCAGCAGAACGGGCGGTTACCTCAAGTACAAAAAATTCAAGCAACTTTTTTTGTACTTTTTTAGATAGTTTACAGTATGTTATCTTCATTTTTAAAGGGTAACATAACTGCCAATCTAATACAGCCCCTTAAAAATTACAGCAACCCCTGTTTTTTCATCCGCTTATAAATCACCACCATAATGGCAATGTTCACAATAAAAACCATACAGTGAACAAAATTAAACCGTTTTACAACCTCGTACAACTCAACAGGGACAAACAAACCGTAAGCAATAAAACTAAACCAATAACCCCAAGTTCGTTCACGATATAGCCCATAGCCTTCACCAAAACGAATCAGGGCATAAATTACCAACATAGTGATAACAGCATATACGTTGTGAATCGCCGTTTGGCTCAATGCATACAATTTATCGATTTGATAAACAAGAAAGCGACCAAAAAAATGATGTAAACCTTCTGTTAGCACTTGTGCTAATAACGATAGTTTATCCCGATCGTACCAAATTACGGCAGCGGTAAGCAGTGCCAGAATTCCTTTGCCTACCTCATACAATGCAATGAACTGAACAGCAGAAAACGAACGGGGCTTTTCCATCATTATTTTTCTTTCAGACGGCATCAGAATGATCAGTCAACGAGAAATCCAGAAAATGGATTCTATCTGCAAATCATAAAACCATACTGAAATTCCAACATTAAACAGAGCTTATACCTGCCTTTATTGATACAACCGGCATATAGAATATGCTTATTTTTTACGGCGGCGCTCGCCCGGCAGAGGCATATCCGCCCACTTCATAATATTGGCCACCTCTGCAGGATTCAACTCGTAAAACTGACCACGTTTCAAACGGTTGGGTAATCCTATCGGGCCAAAACCCACACGAACCAGCCGGCTCACAGTCAAACCTTGGCTTTCGAAAATACGGCGTACTTCGCGGTTTCGGCCTTCTTTAATCACCACGTTATACCATTTGTTCGCACCCTCTCCGCCCTGCTCGTATATGCGCTCTACTTTTGCCAAACCGTCTTCGAGCATCACGCCCTCTTCAGTCAGCATTTTCATTTGCTCGGTCGTCAACTCGCCCAACACACGGACGGCATATTCGCGCTCTACCTCAAAACTTGGATGGGCAAACCGCTGTACCAACTCACCCGAAGTAGTGAGAATCAGCAAACCGCTGGTATTGATATCCAATCGGCCGATAGCAACCCAGCGGCTGCTGGCGGCTTGCGGCAAACGGTCGAAAATGCTGATCCGGCCTTGCGGATCGTCTCGCGAAACAATCTCGCCTTCTTGCTTATAATACAGAATCACACGCGGCAAACGGTCGGCCCATTTCAGGTTAATCACCTGACCTTTCACCAATACCTGATCACCCGGAGCGACTTTTTCACCCAAACCGGCCACTCGCCCGTTAACTTTCACCAAGCCCTGTGCAATCCATTCTTCCATTTCACGCCGCGAGCCTACGCCTGATGCAGCCAACGCCTTTTGCAAGCGTACTGGTTCGATATATTCGGCATCTACACGCTTATCTTTCAAATCTCGTACACGGTCTTGGATTTTTTGGTTGGGCGAACGCACCACTAATTTCTTTGCCCGTGCGACACGCACTTTTGGCGCACTTTGCTCATTGCCAGTGGTATTTTTTAATTTATCATTAGCTTGCGACTTACCTTTAGCCGCTTGCATCTGTGCTTTCGGACTACCCGAGCGTTTGGCTTGAGGTTTGCGGGTAGTAGGTTTGGTGCCCACACCGTCCCTAAACTCCCGTTTGCTGGTAGGTTGTTTACTTTTCATGACATATCTCCTAACTGTCTTCAAACAGTTCTTCTGCGGCTTATGCGGCAGGATGGTTAAAACGGTGCGGCGCTTGCCCACCTCATTTAGCCCGATAACACCAATTAAACGCCTTTAAAATCATTTAATCCGTATTACGGTTTTCAGACGGCCTTTAATTTAATAAAGTGCCGCCGTTTTC
This sequence comes from Neisseria arctica, assembly GCF_022870905.1. NCBI lineage: Bacteria > Pseudomonadati > Pseudomonadota > Betaproteobacteria > Neisseriales > Neisseriaceae > Neisseria > Neisseria arctica. The sequence continues at coordinate 620,243 of NZ_CP091510.1, read as the reverse complement.
TGATGCAGAAACGTTTTCTACCGCTTCCACTATATCTTTCTCAATCTCTTCGCTATCATCTTCAGGCGGGGGTTCCATCAAATCCGGCAACACCAATTCACCCAATTCGGTAAGCGGCGGCAGCTCGGTTAAATCATTCAACTGCAAATCGGTTAAAAACGCCTCTGTGGTCGCCCACAAAGCCGGCCGTCCAACCGTATCCCGATGGCCGATTACCTCAATCCAACCTCTGTCTTGAAGCGTCTGCATCACATTACTGGACACCGCTACGCCCCGTATGCCTTCGATATCACCTCGGGTAACAGGCTGTTGGTAAGCGATAATCGCCAGTGTTTCCATTACAGCCCGCGAGTAACGCGGTGCGCGCTGCTCCTGCAAACTGCCCAAACGCTCGAATGCACGGGCATCAATTTGGAAGCGCCAGCCCTCATGTGTGTGAACCAACTGCAATGCACGGTTGTACCAACGTGCTTTCAGTGTAGAAAGTACGTCAATCAGCTTATCTGCGGAAAGCGGCGGCACACACAACTCTCGCATGGCTTTTTCGCTCAAGGGCTCGATTTGGGTTAACAGTGCGGCTTCTATCAGCGCATCGGGAGAAAGTTTATCGTTCATTCTTAAAATATTATTTTTTCAGACGGCCTGAAATAATGTGGAACCGTCTGAAACCATATCATATCGGTTTACCGTTTTTTTGAATAATTACAGTATTTCAGGCATACGGTTTGCGGCCATTTTATTTTTCAGACTCTTGCGGATAGCATTCCTTAAATGTTCGGCCCGAAGCATTCTTCCATTCAGCTCTACCATTCGCGTTCTTACCAATTACCATCACAGCCGCATAACTGACACTGCTAAATATCTGATCTTGATTCAATCGGTATTGTTTGGAATTTACCGGCGACAACAAGCCCTCTGAAAGCCATTGTTGACGCAGTATTTCAATAGCGCGCGGCGCATATGAAGCATACTCGCTATTGATCAAAGAACCCGCCATTACAATAAATTGCTTACCGTCCTCATGTAAAAAGCCACGCGCATCCGCAACGCCACGTTTACAATAAAATATCTCCCTATTGTTTTCAGACAGCCTCTCATCAGCCGTTGTTTCAACGGATAAAGTTTTTCCATTTTCCACCACAACACCCGAAGCGCATATCTCAGGCAATACAGCAGCCTTCTCTTCCGTGAAAAAATCCTGATTCAATACCGCCAATAGGGTTTCGATTTCATCAAAAATATTCTCGCAGTCCGATCTGATCGAATCATGCAGATGGCGATGGTTGTTTCCGGCCGTTCCATTTTCCAACACCAGCCGTCCCGCCTTCTGCACATGCTCGATAGCGGTTTTCTCAAGATAATACAAATGATCGAACGTACGGAAATCGTTATTTAAAACAACGGCAAATGCCCGTTGCCAAAACGGTTTGTTTTTGTCATGCGTTTTCAGACGCGCGCCCAAATCGGAAGTTTGCCCGATGTAGAGCTGACCGTCTCCGAGCAGCAGGTAAATACCCATATTTGCCGCTTCGTTCATTTGACAAAATTTTCCCAGCTCAGCGCGCGGAATATCAAACAGGCGGATATTGCTGTTACTGCTGCGCTCTACTTTGCGGATACTGCGCGGATTACCGTCGGGTAAAAAAATTCTGATGGTTTGCGAACGTGGTTTCGACATGGTTTCCGTAATGCAATCAAATTTGAACCGGTATTTTTCAGACGGCCCGTATATTGCCAAGCCGTCTGAAAATATTGTTTCATCAAATTAACATTTAATGCTCTTGCAGGGGTTGGCCTTTACGCGCCGCTTTTCTCGCCTCGCGTTCGGCTTTTAACGCCGCCTCGTGCTGCCGGGCTTTTTTCAACCAATTTTCCCACTGTTGCGGCGTTTCCAAAGTAATGCGGCCGATTTGGCCGTCGCGAAAATCAGTTAACGTATTTTCGGCGGCTTTTTGGTAGTTGATGCGCCCGCCCGGCAATAATGCGCCGCGTTTACGTCCTATCCATTCCAACCACTCGTCATCACGCCAGTGGCTGCTTGCATCTCTATCGGCTTGGTAACGCTCCTGCAACAACGACAAATAATGACGGCGCAGATAGTCCAAAAGCTCAAGTGCTACGGTTTCCTCATCCAAAGCATTACGCCCCACCGCACCGCTGGCAGCCAGATTATAACCGCTTTCCTCTACAATGATTTTAGGCCATAGCATTCCCGGCGTATCGTACAACCAAAAATCATCGGCCAAAAACAAACGTTGCTCGGCTTTAGTAATCCCGGGTTCATTACCCGTTTTGGCTGACTTTTTACCCAGCATACCGTTAATCAAGGTAGATTTGCCCACATTGGGGATACCGCAAATCAATACCCTCAACGGCTTGTCGACACCTTTACGGTTTGGCACCAACTTTCGGCAGGCTTCAATTAATTTGGCAGCTGCCCCTCGGTCTGAGGCATCCAGCGCAATCGCATTGGTATTAGGACGGCTTTGAAACTCAGCCAGCCACACAGCGGTACGCTCCGGATCCGCCAAATCCTGTTTATTTAAAATCTTCAATTTCGGTTTATCGGCTGAAAGCTTTGCCAACAGCGGATTTTCGCTGGAAGCCGGCAACCGGGCATCGAGTACCTCGATCACCATATCAACACTTTTAAGCCTTTCAATAATGGCTTTTTTGGCCTTGTGCATGTGGCCGGGATACCATTGGATTGCCATATTGTTCTCTTTAATTTTTTATTTCATAATTGGCAGAGGCCCATTATTAGGCCAGGTTATTTTTGGCTTTTATTGAGTTATCAAACCAATATGCCGTCTGAAAATATCTCGGAAAAGAATAATGTATTTCAGGCAGCACCAAGGCTGCCTGAAAATAAAACTGCATTATAGCAGATTGTATTTCTAAGCTTTTAACTTTTCAAAGCAATAACGATTCCATACTGTTTAACGCATGGCTAAATTCTGTGCCTGGCGGTGGCGTACCAGAAGTTCATACTGACCGGAAAGCCGTTCCGCCAAGCGCTCAACCATATAAACCGAACGGTGCTGGCCACCAGTACAACCGATGCCTATGGTGACATAACTACGGCTTTCTATCTGCATTCTCGGCAACCAACGGGAAAGAAATAAGTTGATATCCTCAAGCATTTCACCCGCTAAAGGCTGGGCATCAAGATAATCTTGAATTTCTTTATCCATGCCGTTAAACGGCCTTAATTCAGGATCATAATAGGGATTAGGCAGGCTGCGCATATCGAATAAGAAATCGACGTTGGTCGGCACGCCGTATTTGAAACCAAAAGATTCCAAAATAACCAATAAGCCCTTACGCTGGATTTGTAACCATTGCTGTACGGTATAACGCAACTGTTGGGCATTCATCTTAGAAGTATCAATGCAGTATGCTATTTCTCTAAGCGGCGATAGGGCTTGCCTTTCTTGATTCAAACTTTCCAACAGTGTGAGATTTTGACCAGATAGGGGGTGGCTTCTGCGTGTTTCGGAAAAACGCCGTACCAATACGCCTTCCTCAGCCTCCAAAAACAGCACTTCGACTTCATGGCCCTGGTTTCGAAGATTTTCAATATGCTTTCGTGCTTCACACAAATCAATGCGTGAACGGATATCGACACTGATTCCCAAATTTTCTACAGTCTCTTCACCGATATGGTAAAGAATAAGTGAGGGTAAAAGTTTGAGCGGAAGATTATCGACGCAAAAATAACCTAAATCTTCCAATAATCTTAGCGCAACCGATTTCCCCGAACCGGAAAGACCGCTAATTAGAACTATTTTCATGGTTGAGTTCGTCTTCTTTTAACATAGTTTGATGGCGTTCGAGAAATTCTTTGGTGCTGTCTTTACCCCGTAATTGCAAGATATAGTTCCGCACCGCAGCTTCTACCAAAACAGCAAGGTTTCGACCTATCGCTACCGGCAGGGTCACCGAACGTACACTTACATCTAAGATGGATTCGGTTTCGGTACGGATACTCAATCTGTCGAGCCGCTTCATATACTCATCATCAGCTGCAACCAAATTAATGATTAATTGAAGTATTTTTTTAGGTCGGATAGAGGTTTCGCCAAAAATATGGCGGATATTCAACACCCCTAAACCGCGTACTTCCAAGAAATCACGCAACATCGGCGGACAGCGTCCGTCCAATGTTTCCGGGCCTGTTCGGTAAAGCTCCACCGCATCATCTGCAATCAAGCTATGTCCCCGTGAGATCAATTCCAAAGCCAGCTCACTCTTACCTAAGCCCGATTGCCCTGTAATCAACACTCCCACTTCGAATACATCCAAAAACACACCGTGCTTTACCGTGGAAACAGCCAAAGTTCGCTGCAGATAAATCCGCAACACATCCATTAGATATGGGCTTTCCAGCTTTGAAGTCAGCAGCGGTACATTATGGGTATGGCAATAATCACGCAAAATAGGCGGCACAGGCAGGCCATTAGCGACAATCACCAGCGACATCGGGAAATCAAACAATTGGTCGAAACTGTATGAGATATCACCGTTCTCAACGCGCTGCAGATAATCGACTTCGGCAACACCTAACACTTGCACTTGATTGGGATGGATAAAATTCAAATGGCCGACCAGCGCCAAAACGGGCTTGTCGGCCTCTACGCCGATGCGGTTGTCGGCACCTGCCGTACCGGCTGCCCAAGCCAACTGCAATTTGGTTTGATTATCTTGATACAGGCGGCGGACAGAAACACTCGGCATAATATTTACTCTTCGGTTAGCAGGTGCTGTACCTCTGTGGGATCGGTTGCAGTCATCAAGGCTTCCCGTACTGCTTTTTGTGAAAATTTGCCCGCCAGCTTAGACAAAACTTCGAGGTGCTGGCCCGTCGCATTTTCAGGCACCAACAATACGAAAACAAGCGAAACAGGCTTACCGTCAGGCGCATCGAAAGCAACCGGTTCTTTGGTACGGATAAACGCACCGACAGCTTTTTTTACAGAAGCATGACGACCGTGGGGGATGGCAACGCCCTGCCCCAAACCGGTAGTACCTAGTTTTTCACGGGCAAAAAGACAATCGAAAACATCCGCCCGTGCCAAACCGGCCTCATTTTCCAACAGCAGACCCACCTGTTCGAACAGACGTTTTTTACTGCTAACTTCCAAATCTAATAAAATATGGGAGATGGGCAAAATTTCGCCGATAAGGCTCATAGAACTTCTCTTTAGTAAGTAAGCAAAACAATCGCTGATTGTACCGAGTGTTGTTTTAAATCTCAATCTTTGCAAAGTATTTTACATTTGCAACGGCAACATAATCAGCACAATTCCAAAAATAAATCAATCATCTATAATTTAAAAAGTGCTTTAAAACTCAACTTCGGCACCTTAGGCGGCCACAGACGGATCCATTTAAAGTTTGAAAGCATAATGTAAAACAATACCCACAAACCAAAGCAGGCCTATCCGGTTATTTTCTAAAAATATACGGAAACATGCTCCCCGATCACGCGTCTTAATCGTCCGATACTGATGCCATTGCCAGTAAACGACAATCGGTAAAACCACCCAATAAGGCCATGTTGCTCCAATCTGCCACCCTAAAACAGCCATCAAAGCAGTAAACCAGAAATGACATAACATCACCGCCGCAACATCATAATCGCCAAATGTAATGGCTGACGTTTTAATGCCTATTTTAAGATCATCTTCTTTATCAACCATGGCATAAACAGTGTCGTAAGCCAATGTCCAAAACACATTAGCCACAAAAAGCAACCATGCCAAATGAGGTACATCCGCGCTTACCGCTGCGAAAGCCATAGGAATACCGAATGAAAAGGCCAAACCGAGATAGAGTTGCGGCAAGGGAAAGAATCTTTTGGTAAAGGGATAAGTCATCGCCAGAAACAGTGCAGGCAGGCTCATCAGCCACGTCAGCACGTTTAAAGGCAACAAACACAAGGCTGCCAACAAACACAATATCAACACCAACAGCAAAGCTTCGCTTTTGGTAACCAAACCTTTGGCAAACGGCCTTTGGTTTGTACGCTCAACCGCCCCGTCTATATCACGGTCAGCAAAATCATTAATGACGCATCCCGCACTGCGCATTAAAAAAGTACCGCAAACGAAGGCAAACAAAATAGGCCAATCGGGCATACCTTCTGCCGCAATCCATAGCGCCCAAAGCGTCGGCCACAATAAAAGCAACGTACCAATAGGCTTCTCGATACGCATCAGACGCGCATACACCGATATTCTGCCAACCGCATAACGGGGCAGAAACCGCAGTAATAGTCTTTTAATATTCTTTTCCATGGAAAGTTAAAGTAAAGGAGTTGGTTTTCACAAGGCCGTCTGAAAATTTTATATCAATATTATAGAAATATATTTGAGCAATGAAAGCATATTTCAGGCAATCGGGCATTATATGGCTTTTACATTCCATCTACCACATATTGATCCTATGTCTTAAATTTAGCACCCGGCGCCTTAATTATAAAAACAGCTTTTCATAATGCAAACTAAGCCGCCAGCAAACTTATTGTGGCTTGGCCGGTAAAAACTGAGACAAAGCAGGTAAAAAGCATTCTGCCAAACCAAGTGTTTGCCCTTCCCAATCAAAAAACGAACGCCTTGCCAATACCTCCTGCGCAACCAAACCTTGCGGCAACCGGGCAGGCGGTATACTTGCGTATTCGAAAGACGTACGGATCAAGGGCAGAGAGCCGTCAAACAAACGTTCCCCCAAAGGTTGGGTACCACAATCAAGTAATGCCGACCATCTATCTGCACCTTCATGACACATACTACGTGCCCACACTACCGGTGTGCCGTTCAAACACAATAAAACATCGCGGGCAAACCAATTATTTTTACCCTGCTCTTGCAAACCACCGGCAAAAATCGGATCAAAACCCACATTCCCAAGATACAGCAGCCGCACTGAAAATTCCGCCCCCAAACTGCGCAAGGCCGCCGTCAAAGATTGTGCGACTACCACTTCGGGAGCAAAAAAAACATCCGGCAAAGAAGCCTGCCAATCTAATAAATTATCCATGCGCCGCATTATATAGGCCGCCTGAAAAGCACGCTATAATCACAATACGATTAGCGGATACTTTAAAGGGAATAAAAATGGATCTTATTTTATGGCGGCATGCCGAAGCCGAATACGGACCACCCGATCTGGAACGCCGTCTGACCGACAAAGGATGCAAACAAGCCAAACAAATGGCCGCCTGGCTAAACCGACACCTGCCTCCCAATTATCAATTATGGGCATCACAAGCAGAACGCAGCCGGCAAACCGCTTCTTATCTGAGGAAGGATTATTTGTCGCTTTCCCGCCTCAATCCGGAAACCGATGCCCGCACGCTCCCCCGGCTATTAGAAAGTATCCATAACGATGAAACCGTTGTCATTGTCGGCCACCAGCCTTGGTTGGGCGAGCTAACCGCTTTTTTATTCAATGGCGATTGGTCCGACAAACAATATTGGTCATACAAAAAAGGAGGATTCTGGTGGCTTCAAGTCAAAGCAACAGAAGAAGGCGGATATAACGTCAAGCTCAAAGCCGCACTTACCCCTTCTGTATTAGCGGCACGATAAAAGGCAACACAAAAACCCGTATAAAATTACCACAGCCTTCATAAAGCGCTTTTTCACCATCCTTCACCGGCATGCAATCCAAAGCCTGCCCGCAGACTGCATGACGGAAAGCATAAACTATAAAATCATAGTTGATATGCGCGCTTATCGGCTTGCTTTTCAGACGGCCCCAAATAAAAAGGTACGAAAACAAAACAAGCCCGAAGCTTATTCTTGTATTTTTATTTGCCATCTGCCAGATTTATGTTTCATTTTCAAAAATGCCGTCTGAAATCTTAGCCGTATTCCATATATGTCTATATATACTCCAAACAATACTGTTCCCAAGCCAAATCAGATTTAGTCTGCACACCCAACAAACTTGTAATATAATTTAAGATTAGATTAAAAAACCTAATTTCGGCGCCATGTCCAAACAAAAAGCCCCTCTTACCAAACGTATCACCCGCTTATGCCGTATGGCATGTTGGTTGTTCCGTACCGGTCGCGACCTGCGCAATGTAAAAAGCGACGATGCAGCCGGGCGGGAACAGGTATTGATCCGTCTAGGTAGCGGTGCTTTGACAGCCATGGATATCCGCCTTGAAATCGGAGCACCGCCCCGAATGCTGCAAGGGACAGGTGCATTAGTTGCCGCCAACCATATTTCATGGTTGGATATTTTTGCCATCAGCGCAGTCTATCCAAGCAGTTTCATTGCAAAAAAAGAAATCAGCGGCTGGCCCATATTAGGCAAAATGGGACGAAATGCCGGCACAGTATTCATCAACCGCGACTCCCGCCGCGATATCGAACCGGCCAAACAAGCAGTTAACGACGCCCTTCGGCATGGTTTGAATGTCAGCTTCTTTCCTGAGGCACGCACTTCACTGGGTATTGATGTTTTACCTTTCAAAGCCGCATTGTTCCAAGCCGCCATCGACAGCAACGTACCGATTCAAAGTATTGCTTTACGCTATTATGATCATACCGGGCAACGCACCACCACCGCCTCGTATGCAGGCAAAACAAACCTTTTCCGCTCTCTTTGGCGTATAGTTTCCATGCCCGGCCTATGCATCCGTATCGATTTTGACGCTCCCCTCATGCCCGAACAATATCCCGGAGCAGACCGTTTCCAACTCAAAGAAATTTCCGAAAACTTTGTCCGTAGTAAAGTGATGACCGACAGCCCGGTCGCCCACACGCATACGGATACATCGCCCCAACAAACAAATCCAATCAAATTTTAAATATATATAGCTTTTCATAATAACAATCATTTGAAGTGTAAATTAACACCCACACCGATAGACGCTATAATGCAAAGCGTGAAATTAATATAGTTGTTCCAACCTTTTTAACGATTAGGAGTAATCACATGGCTTTAGTAGATCGTACCGGTCAAAAAGTACCGAGCTGCACCTTCCACACCCGCGTAGGCGATTCTTGGAAAGACGTTACTACCGATGAATTGTTCAGCGGCAAAAAAGTAGTCGTATTCTCTCTGCCGGGCGCATTCACCCCCACCTGCTCTTCTACCCACCTGCCCCGCTACAACGAGTTGGCCAACGCGTTTAAAGAAAACGGTGTAGACAGCATCTTGTGCGTATCAGTAAACGACACTTTCGTAATGAATGCTTGGGCTGCCGACGAAGAGTCTGACAACATCGTGATGATCCCCGACGGCAACGGCGAATTCACCGAAGGCATGGGCATGTTGGTTGACAAAAACAACCTGGGCTTCGGTAAACGCTCTTGGCGTTACTCTATGCTGGTAAACGACGGCGTAATCGAAAAAATGTTCATCGAACCTGAAAAAGAAGGTGACCCCTTCGAAGTATCAGATGCCGACACCATGCTGAAACACATTGCCCCCGAATGGAAACCGCAAGAATCCATCGCTATCTTCACCAAACCCGGCTGCCAATTCTGTGCCAAAGCTAAAGCCGCTTTGGAAGAAAAAGGCTTGGCTTACGAAGAAATCGTATTGGGTAAAGACGCCAGCATCGTATCTGTACGCGCTATTACCGGTAAAGCTACCGCTCCGCAAGTATTCATCGGCGGCAAATATATCGGCGGCAGCGAAGATTTGGCAGCTTACTTGGCCAACGTTTAATACCGTTAATGCAAACCGAAAAATCAGGCTGTTTCCAACAACCTGATTAATCAAGGGTTATCCGCATAGTCACAGGGCATCCTAAGGCAGGCGGGTAACTCTTTTTATATCTGGCTTTACAAATTGCTTTTAACTACCCTGCCGATAGCAAGGCCTTAAATAATCTTTTGATTTCTTAAGTTTAAAACGACAATACAAAGCCGAAATAATCCCATACCAACAAAGCGATGCCGTCTGAAACGGCCGCCCAAGGAAACAGAATGAAAAAAATCCAAGCAGACGTAGTAGTTATCGGCGGCGGCACCGCCGGCATGGGCGCATTCCGCAACGCGCGCCTGCACACCGACAATGTTTATTTAATTGAAAGCCATGCATTCGGCACCACTTGCGCACGCGTAGGCTGTATGCCTTCCAAATTACTGATTGCCGCAGCCGAAGCCCGCCATCATGCCTTGCATACCGACCCGTTCGGCGTACACCTGGATAAAACCAGTATTGAAGTCAATGGTGAAGAAGTTATGGACCGCGTTAAATCCGAACGCGACCGCTTTGTCGGTTTTGTAGTGAGCGACGTAGAAGAATGGCCGGCCGATAAACGCATCATCGGTGCAGCAAAATTCATCAATGAACACACCATTCAAATCGACGACCATACCCAAATCACTGCCGACCGCATCGTTATTGCTACCGGTTCGCGCCCGATTATCCTCCCACAATGGCAAGGCTTGGGCGACAAGCTGATTATTAACGATGACGTTTTCTCTTGGAATACGCTGCCCGAAAGCGTCGCCGTATTCGGCCCCGGCGTTATCGGTTTGGAGCTCGGACAAGCACTGCACCGCTTAGGAGTGCGTGTACACATCTTCGGCTTGGGCGGTATGCTCGGCGGCATTTCCGATCCTGTCGTACTCGCAGAAGCCAAAGCCGTATTCGGCGAAGAACTCACCATGAATCTGGATGCTAAAACCGACGTAAAACTCAATAGCAAAGGCAAAGTAGAAGTTCAATGGAGCGAAGGAAGCGAAAGCGGAGTATTCACTGCCGAGTACCTGCTGGCTGCAGTAGGCCGCCGCCCCAACACCGACCAAATCGGCTTGGAAAACCTCAATATTGAGTTAGACGAACGCGGCGTTCCCAAAGCCGACCGTCTCACCATGCAAACCAGCATTCCCCACATTTTTATCGCCGGAGACGCATCCAACCAACTGCCGCTGCTGCACGAAGCCAGCGACCAAGGCAAAATTGCCGGTGAAAACGCGGGTACTTACCCCGAAATCCGCAATGGTTTACGGCGCAGCCCTATCGGCGTAGTCTTTACCAGCCCGCAAATTGCCAGCATCGGTCTGAAATTCGCCCAAGTCCAAGCCCAATATCCCAATCCGGATGACGTTGCCATCGGCGAAGTATCCTTCCGCAATCAAGGCCGCAGCCGCGTCATGCTGGTTAATAAAGGCCACATGCGCGTTTACGCCGAACAAGGCAGCGGACTATTCCTCGGCGCCGAAATTGTCGGACCCGCAGCCGAACACCTTGCGCATCTGCTGGCTTGGGCACACCAGCAAAAAATGACCATCACACAAATGCTCGATATGCCTTTCTACCACCCCGTGATTGAAGAAGGCCTGCGCACCGCACTACGCGATGTAAACAGCAAATTAAAAACCGCCTGATTGGCATAGGGTTACCCTTTAAACCCTATACAAAACAAATGCCGTCTGAATTTTCAGACGGCATTTTTTAATTTATCCAATCAAACTTGCCATGTTTCATTGCTGATAAAGCCCTAAACGTTTATCCGCGATAAGCTATAATAAAAAACCTTTACCAACCCAATCTTATCTCACAAACATGACCGATTCAGCCCCTATTATCCTAGTCTTCACAGCCCTTGCCGCAGCCGCACTGAGTGCATTACTTGTTTGGCTGGTACTGCGTAACAAACATCAAACCGAAACCGCACAACTCAACAACCGCCTTACCGAACTGAACCAACAATACCAATTCTCCGAGAAAACACGCACCTCGGCAGAAGCCGAACTGGCAGAGCTGCAACAACAATACCGGCACAGCCAAACCGCTCTTACGGCAGCCGAAACCACAGCTGCCCAAATGCCCGGCCTGCAAACCGAACTCCAAGAAAGCCGTAAACTTGTTCACGAGCTACAATCACAAATACAAGATATACATAGCCGTCTTGCCGCCGCTACCCAACAAGTTGAAAATCTGCAAGCCCACAACAATGAATACGGCCGTCTGAAAGAAGACTACCAAGAATTACAGCAAACCTATTCTGCCCTGCAAGTTAGTAACGAGCGGCTGCACACCCAAATCCAACAAGAGCGGCTGGCGTACGAAGAAAAAACCGCACTGGTCAACCAAGCGCGACAACAGCGGGATACAGAATTCGGCGTTCTACAAGCCGAAGCGACAGAATTACGCCGGCAGTTGGCCGAAGAACAAGTCCGCAATGAAGGCCTTGCCACCCGCATTGAGCAAGACCGAATTGCTCACGAAGAAAAGCTCGCCTTACTTACCGAGGCGCGTACCAGCTTAAGCGACCAATTCCAAAATCTCGCCAACAGCATACTCGAAGAAAAAACCAAAAAATTCAACGAACAAAATACCGAAAGCCTCAATCGGTTGCTCAATCCGCTCAATGAACGGATGGGGCAATTCAGCCAATTGGTACAAAATACTTACGAAAAAGAAGCCAAAGAACGGTTAACTCTCGAAAACGAACTCAAACGCCTGCAAAACCTCAACACGCAACTGCATAATGACGCCCAAGCACTTACCCAAGCCCTCACCGGCACTCAAAACAAAACCCAAGGCAACTGGGGCGAAATGATACTCGAAACGGTATTAGAAAATTCGGGCCTACTCAAAGGCCGTGAATATATTGTCCAGGCTGCAGGCACGCGTACGGAAGAAGACGGTAGTACACGCCGGCTGCAACCCGATATTCTCGTCAACCTGCCCGACAACAAACAAATCATTATCGACAGCAAAGTATCCCTGACATCTTATGTGCGCCATACCCAAGCTGCCGACAGTAGCGAAGCCAAACAGCACTTGGCGGCACACGTCGCCAGCATCCGCGCGCACATCAAAGGGCTTTCCCTCAAACAATACAGCAACATCGAAGGCATCAATACCCTCGACTTCATTTTTATGTTCATTCCAGTCGAGCCCGCTTATCTGCTGGCTCTTCAACACGACAATACCCTATTCCAAGAATGCTTCGACAAACGCATCATGCTGGTCGGCCCCAGTACCCTGCTGGCTACTTTGCGGACCGTAGCCAATATTTGGCGTAATGAGCAGCAAAACCAAAACGCACTTGCGATTGCCGAAGAGGGCGGCAAGTTATATGACAAATTCGTCGGTTTTGTCGGCACACTAGAAAATATAGGTAAAAACCTGGAGCAGGCACAAAGCCAATATCAGGCTGCCTATAAACAACTTTCCGAAGGCCGGGGCAATCTGGTAAATCGCGCCCAAAAACTTTACAAATTGGGAGCGAAAGCCAGCAAGCAATTAGAAAAATCCCTAATCGAACAAGCCCAAAACAGCCAGGAAGCATTACCTGAATATTCAGAGCATAAAGCCGACACGGCAGGCGGCTCGTTAGTGGAAAATTAATTTATCTACTTCGACGGCCAACACCTGCAACCAAATACATCGCCCCCACTATTACCTAACAATCTTTAAAAAGCCGTCTGAATACGCATTTTTCAGACGGCATCATCAAATAATAAGGTGTATATATCCATATCTTTTCCATATTTTCCCGTTTGGCAAGCTATGCAACAAAAAATGCCCGCATTATCCTGCAGGCATTTTTTTGAAGTCCCGTAAGTGTTTTTATGTATACTGCCTATTATTCCGTCAGATTCACCTTACCGCGCATCATGGCTACGTGGCCGGGGAATGAGCAGAAAAATTCATACTGGTTGCCGGCTGCGAATTTACCGGTGTCAACCGTAAATGTAGTTTCCTCACCGCCACCGATTAAGCTACTGTGTGCAATCACACGAGCATCATCGGTTTTTACAAATTCGTTATCGGCACCTGCTGCGGCAGATTCTTTCACCACAGCATCCACATCTTCGGCCTTACTAATCACAATATTATGCCCCATTGCCGCTTTGGGCATTTTGCCCACATGCTTCAGCGTAATCGAGAATTGCGGGCAAGCTTTACTGATATTGATTTCCGACACATTAAACTTCATAGCGTCATCAGATTCCACAACCGTACTACAAGCCGCATCTGCCGCCGCGACAGATGCGGTTTCAGCAGAGGCTGCCGTTGCGGCCGATGCCGGAGATTCGGCAGCGGGCGCTGTGGTTTCAGCAGATTTGGGAGACTCTTGGGAACAGGCTGCCAAACCCAGTACGGCAGCGGAAATCATAGCCAAATAAGTTTTCATAATCTTACTCCTTTGAGAACACGGAATACTTTCCCAATAAATAAAAATAACCCTGATAGCAAGCATTCGCAACGGTGTTCAGTATGATACGGATATGCTTTGGCGGCTTTGTGTTAAATCAAACAACACAACCGCACAATATAAAGCAGCGAATATCCATATTCTTCGTAGCACCGCCCGAATTTGCATACCCATCCGTACAGCCGATAAAATTCTACCGCCGACTATAAAACCCCACCACGGGCAAGATATAAAAAAACCAGCTCTTTAGAATATAAGTTTTAAAAATAAACTGTAAAATCTCCTACTACCCAAACCATAAAAAAGGCCGTCTGAAAATTTCAGACGGCCTCTCAATTGATTTAAAGCATATTAATCAGTCAAATTCACCTTGCCGCGCATCATCGACACATGGCCGGGGAACGTACAGAAAAACTCATATTGGTTGCCCGCCGAGAATTTGCCGGTATCAACCGTGATGGTAGTTTCCTCACCGCCACCCACCAAATTACTGTGGGCGATTACACGGGTATCATCCGCCTTAATAAAGTTATTGTCGGCACCCGCACCCGCACCTTCTTGAACCACGCCGTCAACATCTTCCGTTTTCGCAATCACAAGATTGTGTCCCATTGCCGCTTTCGGAATCGTACCTACATGTTTCAAAGTAATAGAGAATTTCGGGCAAGCTTTGCTGATATTAATTTCAGATACATTGTATTTCATCGCATCAGTTGCTTCGACAACCGTACTGCACGCCGCATCAGAGGCTGCCGCAGTTGCCGGAACCGCTGATGATGCAGCAGCCGGGGCTGATGCAGGTGCGGTTTCTGCTACCGGAGCAGAAGCTGCTGCTGAAGCCTCGGTAGCAGGTGCTGCTGTTTCGGCAGATTTCGGAGCTTCTTGCGAACAGGCTGCCAAGCCTAATGCAGCAGCGGAAATCATAGCCAGATAAACTTTCATAATATACTCCTTGGTATTTCTAGATTTCCCTAAAACAGGGACGGGTTAGCTGAGAAACGCAATACAAAAGCTCGGTTTTTAGCAGCAAGCCATACCTTATCCGTCGATTGGTTTCCAACCATAGCAGTTTCGGCCAAACCGATATGTCATATGGTCTATGTATTGTGTATCAGTTTTGTCTTATATCAAAATAAAACGACATAAATTTACACATGCATAACACAATAAGTAGGAATCCGCACAACCTTACTCAAGTAGCATTAACACTCCATCAATAAGATAAATTTTCAAAATATATTCAATATTCTAGAAATTACCCAGCCGTATTTTTCCGACGCCGCACCAACTTTTGCAAAGCCTCAGCCAGCTCCGGATGATGCTGTAACTGTCTGGCTGTGCGGCTGAAACCATCCAAAGCCGCTTTGCTCATCTGCAAGCGGTTTTCTCTTAACGCCTGGGGCGGCTGCGGTATCAAACGTGCCCGCACCCTCTCTATACGGCTATCCAACTGCCGCAACTGTGGCAATAGCCCCGGCATCAACATTTTCAAACGTGACGCCGCCATATTATTGGTTGCCAACAATACCAAACAACCTTCTTCAATACATGCCGTCTGAACATAAGGACGTAAATTGGCCGGAAGAATCTCACTTACCCGGCTATGCAGTCTATGCCAATAACGTGCCTGCGCAATCAAGCTCTTTAACCGGGTGTGTTCTACCGCTCCGGCATTACGCCTACCGATTTGGTCTAAATCCATAATACTGATCCGTATCCGATACCCTTCGACGGGCGAAGATCAGGGAAAAGTTATATTCCCAGAATTGAAATCCGGCTGATCGGCCGCCATATCTGTCGGCATTGTCCCTTAAAACGCAGCGTTTGTGTTAAAATCGGCAGTTGATTGCCAACTTTAACTCTGGCGCAGGAAATCCATATATGCTTACAAAATTAGCCAAAAAAGTCTTTGGCAGCCGTAATGACCGTCTGCTCAAACAATACCGTAAAACAGTTAATCGAATCAATGCCCGCGAAGCCGAAATCCAAGCACTCAGCGATGAAGCGCTTCAAGCCAAAACCGCCGAATTCAAACAACGCTTGGCCGATGGCGCAACACTTAACGATATTCTCGAAGAAGCTTTCGCCGTTTGCCGCGAAGCTTCCCGACGCGTGCTCGGTATGCGTCATTTCGATGTACAGCTGATCGGCGGCATGGTATTGCACGACGGTAAAATTGCAGAAATGCGTACAGGCGAAGGCAAAACACTGGTTGCCACCCTCCCCGTCTATTTGAATGCCCTATCCGGAAAAGGCGTACATGTCGTAACCGTCAACGACTATCTCGCCCGCCGCGATGCCAGCATCATGGAGCCACTGTATAACTTCTTAGGCTTAAGCGTAGGCGTGATTGTGGCTGATATGGAGCCTTTCCACCGCCAAACCGCTTACAACGCCGATATAACCTACGGCACCAATAATGAATTCGGTTTCGACTACCTGCGCGACAACATGGTTACCGACCAATACGATAAGGTCCAGCGCGAACTGTCATTTGCCGTAGTGGACGAAGTCGATTCGATCTTAATCGACGAAGCGCGTACACCGCTGATTATCTCCGGCCAAGCCGATGATAACGTACAACTTTATCAAGTCATGGATAAAGTACCCGCCATGCTTACCCGCCAAGAAACCGAAGAAGGTGAAGGCGATTACTGGGTGGACGAAAAAAGCCATGTGGTTATCCTGAGCGAAGCAGGCCATGAGCATGCCGAAGATATCTTGGTAAAAATCGGCCTGTTACAAGAAGGCGATTCCCTATATTCCGCTGCCAACATTATGCTGATGCACCATCTGATGGCCGCATTACGCGCACACAGCCTGTTCCACAAAGACCAGCATTACGTTATCCAAGACGGCGAAATCGTTATTGTCGATGAATTTACAGGCCGTCTGATGGCAGGACGCCGCTGGTCCGAGGGCTTACATCAAGCCGTAGAAGCAAAAGAAGGCGTAGAAATCAAACGTGAAAACCAAACACTGGCCTCAATTACCTTCCAAAATTATTTCCGTCTCTACGACAAACTTGCCGGCATGACCGGCACAGCCGATACCGAAGCATTTGAGTTCCAAAGCATCTATGGCTTGGAAACGGTTATTATCCCGACCAACCGTCCGATGCAGCGCAAAGATGCCAACGACCAAATCTTCAGAAGTGCAGAAGAAAAATACGAAGCCGTCGTCGCCGACATCAAACGCTGTTATGAAGCCGGTCAGCCCGTATTGGTGGGCACCACCAGTATTGAAAACTCCGAACTCGTATCCCAGCTTCTAAATCGTGAGGGATTACCTCACAACGTCTTAAATGCCAAAGAGCACGAACGTGAAGCACTGATCGTGGCACAAGCGGGCAAATCCGGCATGATTACCGTAGCCACCAATATGGCCGGACGCGGTACCGACATTGTATTGGGCGGTAACGTCAAACACCAATCCGATGCCATCATGGCCGACAACAGCCTGAGCGATGAAGAAAAAGCCTCCCGTATCGCCGCGCTGGAAGCCGGTTGGGAAGAAGAGCATCAAAAAGTATTGGCTGCCGGCGGCCTGCACATCATCGGAACGGAGCGCCACGAAAGCCGCCGTATCGACAATCAGCTGCGCGGTCGTGCCGGCCGTCAAGGAGATCCCGGTTCAAGCCGCTTCTACCTTTCGTTTGAAGATCCTTTACTTCGCCTGTTTGCACTTGACCGTGCTGCTGCCATTCTCAACCGCCTCGCACCCGAGCGCGGCGTTGCCATTGAACACGGCCTGTTAACACGCCAAATCGAAGGGGCACAACGCAAAGTTGAAGGCCGCAATTTCGATATGCGCAAACAAGTATTGGAATATGACGACGTTGCGAATGACCAGCGTAAAGTGATTTACCACCAACGAAACGAAATCCTAACCAATCACAATGTAACCGAGCTGGCTAAGAGTATCCGTGAAGAGGTAATCGGTGACTTGGTCGATTTGCATATGCCGCCTGACAGCATGGAGGAGCAATGGGATATTCCCGCACTTGAAGCCCAATTAGCAGGCGAATTCCGCGTTCACGCCGATATTCAAGGTTGGCTCTCAGCAGAAAAAACCTTAGATAATCCGGATATCAAAGCCCGCCTGATAGAGCAAGTAGAACGTGAATATGCCGAAAAAGTAGAAATTGTCGGCGAGCAAACCATGAGTGGCTTCGAACGCAACGTTATGTTGCAAGTTATCGACAGCAACTGGCGCGAACATTTAGCCGCTATGGACTACTTACGCCAAGGCATCCACCTGCGCGGTTACGCACAGAAAAACCCCAAACAAGAATACAAGCGCGAAGCTTTTTCAATGTTTGAAAACTTATGGAGCAGCATCAAGCACAACGTTGCCTCATTGCTAACCTCTGTTCAAATAGAGCGTACCGAAGACATCATTGCGGAAACACAACCGCAGGAAATTAGTGACATACAAGAAATCCATTCCGGTGCACCTGCTATGGCGGAAGTTTTGGGAGAATCGCGCGACAATTTGGCTACCGAAGCTTTCGATCCGACAGGTAACGATTTCAGCCCGGAAGCATTAGCAGCTCGAGGCCAACTTATCCACCGCAACGATCCCTGCCCTTGCGGTAGTGGCAAAAAATATAAGCAGTGCCATGGCAAACTAGCCTAAATACGGGCTTCTTACTAAAAAACCGCTGTATATTACAGCGGTTTTTTGTAGCCTAATATCATGTGCATAAGGATCCGCAACAGGTATCTTCAAACAGCCGTCTGAAAATAATGGCTAGAACCCTATAAACTTCAAGTATTTCAATTTTTTGAAAATCCACAGCCAGTTTCAATTAGAGATACCAATAGTCTTACGGCGAGCCTGTTAAGATTTAAATAAAATAATAAATAAGTTCTCTTACTGAAAATGAAATCGCGACTTCCCAATACCGCCCATTACTAAGTTTTAACCTTTTATTACCTGGTTCAGCCTTTCAGCTCCACTTAATGTTAAATTATTTTTACAAATAAAATATATCTAACAACCAGATAAGTTTATTTAATAAAGATGAAAACGCTAAACTATAAAATCAAACCCTTAGCAACAGCTTTAGTCACCCTTACCTTACCAACAACTCTTTTTTCGGCTCCCATCGCTGCAGAATCAGAACATCAAGCCGCCGAAGTACAAGAAAATCATTTTTTGCGCGAACAGCAGCGCATCGACCAGCAACAGCAACAATGGCAGCCTAGCCAAGATGTACGTTTAGATAGAAAAATACAATCACCTGCAACAACCCTGCCGGAGGAGGAGTCTCCATGCTTCCACATCCAACAAGTATTGCTTGATGGCGATAGTGCACAGCAATTTCAAGCAGACCTCAAAAAGTCATTAGATTCTCTCGGATTTAAATCCGGTATGTGCTTGGGGGCGCAAGGAATCAACCGCATAATGTCATCTACCCAAAATACATTAATCGGCAAGGGTTATATCACCACCCGCATTTTGGCTGCCCCGCAAGACTTAAATAACAGTATCCTGACCTTAACTGTTGCCCCCGGACGTATAGGCAAACTATATGTGCAAGGAAAAGAAAACAGCAATAATACCGCAGGACGCATTGCAAACTTTCAGAACGAATTTCCTATTTCAAACGGCCAAATTCTCAATCTCCGTGATCTGGAGCAAGGACTGGAAAACCTCAAACGCATCCCCACCGCCGAAGCCGACATCCGCATCGAACCGGCAGCAGTCCCCAACCAAAGCGACGTGGTGGTGCAATGGCAGCAGCGCCCTCTGCCCTACCGCCTGAGTTTCGGCGTTGACGACAGCGGCAGTAAGGAAACCGGCAAATACCAGGCCAATGTGACCTTCTCGGCCGACAACCCGTTTGGTTTGAGCGATTTGTTCTATCTTTCATACGGCCGCGATTTGGGCCATAAAGCCAGCTACACAGATAACGACGGCCACACCACCGGCAGCGGCAGCAAATCTCTGGCAGCACATTATTCAGTGCCGTTCGGCAACTGGCTGTGGGCGTTCAACCACAGCCGTTACCGCTACCATCAGGCGGTGGCCGGCGATAGTGAAAACTATGATTACAACGGTGAGCGCTTCAATACCGACATCGGCGTCACCCGCCTGCTTTACCGGGATGCCCACCGTAAAAGTCATGCCGGTTTGAAACTGTGGAAGCAGGAATCACACAGTTTCATCAATGATGCTGAAATTCCCGTACAGCGCCGCAAAACCGCCGGTTGGGGACTCAATCTGAGCCACAAGGAATACATCGGCAATGCCACCCTCAACCTTGGTGCGGCCTACAAACGCGGTACCGGCGGGGCCAACAGCTTGCGTGCGCCTGAAGAAGCCGTCGGCGAAGGCACTTCGCGCATGAAAATCCTCACTGCCGATGCCGGTCTCAACCTACCCTTCTCCATCGGCAAACAGACTTTGGCCTACGACACCGCCGTACATGCCCAATGGAACAAATCGCCGCTGATACAGCTGGACAAACTTGCCATCGGCGGGCGATACACCGTGCGTGGCTTCGATGGCGAGATGACCCTGGCGGCCGAGCGTGGCTGGTATTGGCGCAACGATCTGAGCTGGCAATACCGGCCGGGACATTTGGCGTATATCGGTGCCGATGTCGGCCATGTGTCTGGGCCATCCGCGCCGAAACTGCTCGATCAAACTCTCGCCGGCGGCGTGGTCGGTCTTAAAGGGCAAATCAAGGCCGGCGGCCAGCTTTATTACGATGTGTTCGCCGGCAGGCCGTTTAAAAAGCCCTCCGGCTTTCAGACGGCCAATACGGCATTGGGATTCAGTTTGAATTATTCGTTTTAATGAAAAGCAGATAAATGAAATTTGAAGATATAGATGTTGTTGCTCCGAGCCTGTTTCCTGATGAAATTTGGAATGAAGCAGAGGTTTTTGGCGCTATTACCTGGTTGTGGATGAAATCAAAAGCCTATTGCAACAGCCCTATCAACGAAATGGCTGCTTGGGTATTGCCCGTATTGAAAAATGGCCAGTTTGCCTTGTTTAGCCGTCATGCCCAACCTCTGGGTTATATCACGTGGGCCTACTTCGATGAGGCGGCTCAATCACGTTACCTGGAATCGAACGACAGCTTGCTGCAGAACCAAGATTGGAACAGTGGTGATTGCATGTGGTTCATTAATTGGTTTGCTCCCTTTGGACACAGCCGCCTAATAAAAAATATAACGGTTCAGCTATTTCCCCATCAATGCGTGCGTTCTTTACATCATAGAGGGGATGAACGCGGCATGAGAATCATGTTGTTTAAAGGGCAAGCCGTTGATGCTGTACAACAAGCTGCATGGGAGAAGGCTCACCCTATACGGCAAGCACCGTTTTAAACAATTATTTAGTATCTATTCCAATTATTCAAACGTTTATTTGAACAAAGCATTATCATGAACAAAACCCTATATAAAGTCATCTTCAACAAAAAACGTGGCCAAATGGTGGTGGTTGCCGAAAATACTACCCGTGAAGGTAAATCAGTTCAGGACAGCGCGGGTGGCACGACTTTAGCAAGGGGAGCAACTCCGGTGTTGCATCTACCAGTTGTCTGTTTCTCGCTGATGCTCGCGTTCGGTTTGGCGTTGGTACTTCCCGCTCACGCCACCGGCATTACGGCCGACAAAGCCGCCCCGCAAAACCAGCAGCCCACCGTCTTAAAAACCGGCAACGGCCTGCCGCAAGTCAACATCCAAACGCCGACGGTCGGCGGCGTATCGATGAACCAATACCGCCAGTTCGACGTCGACGGCAAAGGCGCCATCCTCAACAACAGCCGCAGCAATACCCAAACACAGCTGGGCGGCTGGATACAGGGCAATCCATGGCTGGCCGGCGGCGAAGCCAAAGTGATTGTGAACCAAGTCAACAGCAGCAACCCCAGCCTGCTGAACGGCTACATCGAAGTAGGCGGCAAACGCGCCGAAGTGATCATGGCCAACCCCGCCGGCATTCAGGTGAACGGCGGCGGCTTCATCAACACCGCCGGCGTCACACTCACTACCGGCAAACCAGTGCTCAACAACGGCTATCTTGAAAGCTTTATCATACGCGGTGGCAGCATCGACATTACAGGTAAAGGCCTTAATACGTCCGACAGCGACTACACCCGTATCCTCGCCCGTGCCGCCCAGATCAATGCCGGCATTTGGGCGAAAGACTTGCAAGTGGTTGCCGGCAGCAACGACATCCACGCCGACGGCACGCATACCCCGGTTGCAGACGGCCAAACTACTGATACCCCCCAAGTGTCCATCGATACCGGCAGCCTCGGCGGCATGTATGCTGGTAAAATCCGCCTTGTCAGCACCGATAAGGGCATCGGCATCAACAATGCCGGCCAAATCTTCGCAGGAGCGGGCGGCGTCACCCTCAGCGCCGACGGCAAAATCGGCAACAGCGGCAGCATCGTTGCTTCCGAGCAAAAGCAAAGCCATGCTGATAATGCGTCCGTCAGCATTCGTGCCGATGCGCTTGAAAACAGCGGCAGCATTTCCGCCCAAGGCAAAGCCGCCATTCAGACGGCCTCATTGAACAACAGCGGTCTGTTAGCCTCCTCCAACGAGCTGAACATCCGTAATAACGGCGAAATCAGCAACAGCGGCCAAACCAGCGCAGCCCGCCTCGATATTGAAACAGACACTCTCCTCAACAGTGGCGACATCAGCCAAACCGGTTTGCAGACATTGACTGTAGATACCGCGACGCTCACCAACCGTAACAACGGCCTGATCGGCTACACCCCGGCCGACAGCAGCACCGGCGACGGTTCCTCCGATAACGGCAGTAATAACGGCAACGCCTCTCCTGCCCCCAGCACCGCCACCGGCGGAGGTGTCACTACTACCGTGCCGACTACAAGTGTTCCTGTAACACTAGCCGCAGGCAGCATTGCTGTTGTAGATAACCTAATTAACAGCGGCAGTATCAGTGCCAACGGCGAAACGGATGTGAACAGCCACAGCAGTCTCAGCAATCAGGGCATATTGAATTTGCATAACCTGAACGCAGGAGGACAAACATTCAACAATAACCAAGGCCAAATCGAAACCACTGATTTCCAAAGCGCAACTCAGGCATTCAGCAACCAATCCGGCCGAATCCGCGCCCGTCATGGCATCAATATCGAAAGCGAGTACTTTGACAACAGCAAAGGCAATATAGCTTCCGGTGAAAGCACCGAAATCCGAACCAGTGAGGGTAACAACCGGCAAGGCAGCATTGCCAGCGCCGATGCACTCTATATCAATGCCGCGGCGCTTTGGCAAAATCAAGCAGGCAAACTGCATGCCAATCAATCCATTACGCTGCAAAGCAAAGGCATTGACAATCAAGCCGGTGAAATCATCTCAGGACAAGATACCGTTTCGATTGATGGACAATCAGGCAGCCTTAACAACCAGCAAGGCCGCATCCAATCCACGGGAAATATCTCGCTGATGGCAAGCGGCATCCAGAATACTGAAGGCACAATACAGGGACACAAACTGGATGTGCGCGCAGGCAACCAGCAAATCAACAATACACAAGGGAAACTGCTAAGCCAAACCGACTTGCAAATAAGCAGCGGTGCTCTAGACAATAGCCAAGGCCAAATTCTAGCCAATCAAAACATTACCATGGACACACAAGGTCGGCAACTTACCAATACCGATGGGCAAATCGGTGCCGGGCAGCAGGCTGAAATTCAGAGCGGAGCTTTACTGAACCAAAATGGGAGTCTGATTGCACAGAAAGCCGCCTTGATTAACACGCACCAGAAAATATTGGACAATAGTCATACTGCTGGCAGCGGAGGCATTTATGCAGCCGACCTCAATATTCAAAGCGGCAGGATGAACAACGATGATGGCACAATAGCTGCTAAAACAGCCCATATCCAGGCAACCGAAAGCACCAACAACCAAGGCAGCATCGCTGTTGCTGAGTCTTTGCAACTCACATCCCGGACGCTGGACAATGCTCAAGGGCAAATAACGGGCGGCGATACGCTGCTATCCTCCGGTACTCTGACCAATCAACAAGGACACATACTCAGCACCGGCATGCTGACAGCCAATGTGACGGGCGACTTGAACAACCAAAGCGGCTTGATTGCTGCAAATCGGTTACTCAGTCTAAACAGCAACAATCTGGACAATCAAAACGGTGAAATAGGCTCCGCAAGCTCCACAACAACAATCAATAATAGCGGCAATCTACAAAATCGGAGCGGTCAAATCACGGCGGCCGATCAACTGTACATCCAAGCCCAGAAAATTGGCAATCAAAGCGGCATCCTGTCTGGCGGCCAGATAGCCCTCCATGCCCAAAAAGACCTGGACAACAGCCGGGGTCGTATTGTTTCGGGTGGTGAAACCACCCTAGCCAGCCTGGGTTTGAATAATCAGGCTGGTGAAATCAGTGTTAACGGGCATCTGCATATCGACACCCAGCAACAACAGCTCAATAATCAGAATGGCCGTATCAGCGCCATCACGCAAGCCGAGCTACAAAGCGGCGCGTTAAACAACAGCAGCGGCATGATACAAAGTAACGGTACGCTCAATATCGATACGCACGGCCACGCATTCAACAATCAGAACACCCGCAGCAACGGCGGCTTGTTGGCACAAGACTCCCTGTCGATCCATACTTCCTCGCTAGAAAACCAGCAAGGCAGCATATTGAGCGGTAATAACATCATTGTCGACAGCACGGCCATTTATAACCAAAACGGAGAAATCCAGACCGTTGGCAATATGCAGCTTGCCAGTACCAACGAGCTAAATAACCAACAGGGGCTGATGGCTGCCGGAGAATCCCTTTCCATTCAAACAGCCTTGTTGGATAACAGCCGAACCCAAACCGAAAGCCAAGGCATTCAAGCCAACCACATAGACATCAACAGCCATAACCTGGATAACAGCCAAGGCAAAATCACTGCGACTGATACACTTTCTCTCAGTAATGGCAATCATCCGCTGACCACCCTCGAAAACCACACTGGTAAATTGTTTGCAGGCAACCAACTCAATTTGAGCAGCCAAACTCTGAATAACCTTGACGGCAAAATCATCTCTTTGGGCAACCTGAATGCCCATCTTGCCTCGGATTACCAGCAGCGCGGCGATATGGCCGCCTCAGGTAACGCAAATATTCAAATTGACGGCACACTGGATAATCGGGGCAATTTGCAAGCCGGCCAACAATTGCATTTGCAAGCGGACAAGCTTGACAACACAGCTACCGGAGCAATCAACGCCACTGACACACAAATTCAGATCAGCGGCACCCTAACCAATCAGGGTCTGATTGATGGTGCCGACACCGTGATTGCAGCACAAACGCTCCACAATCTAGGAGAAAACGCCAAAATTTATGGCAATCACCTGGCTATTGCCGCCCAAACCCTGAATAACGACAATGAAAACGGTAAAGCCGGCACCATTGCAGCACGAAGCCGTCTTGATCTTGGAGTAAAAAACCTCACCAACCGGGAAAATGCACTAATACTCAGCGATGGAGAAATGGCCATTGGTGGTGCACTGGACGGACGAAACCAAGCCATCGGCACAGCGGACACCATCCACAACAGCAGCGCCACCATCGAATCTGGTGGTGATATGCAAATTTACGCCAAAGAACTGCGTAACACCAACGAGCACCTTAAGACCGAGCTGGTGGAAACCAGTCGTGAACATATCGTTGAATACGGGGCACAAGAAGGGCGCGATGAACGATTGCGCGAAGGCACTCAGACCGAATTGGGCTGGAGTATTTTTAACGATGAATCCAATCAGTTGCGCACTCCTGACGGCCAACGCCATGAAAGCTGGCATAAGTATGATTATTGGCGTATTACCCAGGAAACCCGTGTTACAGAAACTGCTCCGGCCAAAATTATTGCCGGTAACAATCTGACCATTAACGCCAGTGAATTGTGGAACAGCGACAGCCAAATCGTGGCTGGAGGCAAGCTGGCTGCTAATCTGCCTAAAGGCCAATTGTTTAATAAAGAATCCTTCGGCACTAAGATAACCCATGATTTGGGTTGCGCGGTCGAGAACGCAAATGCCGATGGTTGCCTGACCCAGCAACAAGCAGCCGAGGCCGGGCTCAACATAAGCAAAGGGCGCTGGAACAGCGAATCCTCTCCAGGCCTGCATTCTTACTGGCGTAACCACCAAAAAGGCCGGGATAGTACCGGTCACAACCGGGTAGATTACGCTCCGGCACCGGAAATCAATAACCATATTTCCCTCGGCTCTTTTGCCTACCGGGAATATGCGGCTGTTACACCTGCAAACACCACCGAGAAACGCCAAGGTTTGCGCATCAACACCGATGCGGCCACATCGGTCATAGACATCCCAAATCGTGCTGCCACGGCCCAAACTATCACTGCCGAAGCCACAAAAACACAAAATGACAGCCAGCAAACAGTACGACAAACCAATGCAGCCACCGCTGCCGAAGTAGCCGTGCGTACCGGCACACCGGGCGCTACACTGCCGAACAGCAGCCTGTTTGCCGTTAATGCCCAGTCTGGCAGTTATCTGATTGAAACCGACCCTGCTTTTACCAATTACCGCCAGTGGTTATCCAGCGATTACATGCTCAAAGCCTTGAACATTGATTCCGGAAATATGCATAAACGCTTAGGCGACGGCTATTACGAGCAACGCATGGTCACTGAGCAGATTCTGAACCTCACCGGCCAACGTTATTTGAATGGCCATAGCAATAATGAAGAACAATTCAAGGCCTTGATGGACAGCGGAATCACTGCTGCACAAGCTTTCAACCTCACTCCCGGTATCGCCTTGAATGCAGAACAGATTGCTCGCCTTACCAGTGATATCATCTGGCTGGTTGCTCAAGATGTTACATTACCCGACGGTAGTGTCCAAGTTGTCTTTGTACCGCAAGTTTATGTCCGTGTACAACCGGGTGATATAGACGGCAACGGCGCACTACTCTCAGGCAGTGTCGCTGCATTGGATATAGGCGGCAACCTTGACAACAGCGGTACCATAGCCGCCCGCCAAGCCTTGCAAATTAATGCCGATACGGTTAACAACATCGGCGGCAGAATCCATGCTGCCCGATTGGCTGCCAATGCCGCCGAAGATATCAACAATATTGGAGGCAGCATAGATGCCGACAATACCTTGCTGCTGCAAGCAGAGCGCGACATCAATCACCGCAGTACCAGTGCAAGCAACCAAAACGAACAAGGTTCGGTTACCCATCTTGATCGCTTGGCCGGCATTTACGTTTCTGGTGCAGAGAATGCGATTCTGCAAATGGATGCCGGGCGTAATATCAACCTTGCTGCCGCCGACATCGGCAATTCAGCAGTCAACGGTCAAACGTTGTTGCAGGCGGGTAATAAGATTGTACTGGGAGCTGTGGGTACTGGCCGCCATCAGGAAAACCATTTTGATGCCGACAACCATATTATCCGTGACAGTCATACCGATATAGGCAGCACCATTCATGCACAAGGCGATATTACGCTGGCAGCTCAAAATAACATCAGTACCACAGCCGCCGATCTTTACAGCAGCGACGGCAAACTCAATCTGAGCGCCGGTAACGATATTGCACTGAATGCAGGCAACAGCAGCAACACGGTTGATGACGCCTCCAAGCATGTCGGACGAACCGGAGGAGGACGTAAGCAGACCAATATCAGCAATATCCGGATAGCTGAAGAAAATGCCGTTGGCAGCAATCTTGCCGCACGAAATATCCAGATTAGTGCAGGCAATGATTTGACGGTAAGTGGCAGTAACATTTTGGCACAAGAACAAACCCGTTTAGTTGCCGGACAAAATATTCATATTGATACCGTTACTGATACTACTCATCATGAAAACTTCCAGCAGGAAACACGCAAAGGCTTTACCGGCAGCCTGAAAGGCGGCGTTGCCTCCATAGGCTACGGCAAATCCAGCCAAAGCCTGCAACAAGAAGGCACAAGCCAAACCCTTACCCTTTCCCAAATCGGCAGCACCCAAGGCAACACAACCATTATTGCGGATAAGGCTCTCAACATCGAAGCAGGCCGTCTGAATGCCGGTCAAGACATAAACCTGCAAGGCAGCGAAGTCAACCTGACCGCAGCGCATATCACAGACAGCAACCATACCGAGCAGCAAAGCAAACAAAGCGGCTTATCCGTAGGGCTGGTTTATAACCCGCTCAAAGTAACCAAAGACGTTTACGACAAAACCATGGCCGGCAGCCAAAACAGCGGCAGCCTGGTCGGAAAATCCGTTACGCACGGCTTGGCCACATTTAAAGGCGCTACGTCTGTACAATCGCCTCTGGTTATCCGCGGAGGCCAAACCAATAGCGAGATCCGGCAAAATACCGCTTCGGAACAAGCCGTTACCGGAGAAATCACCGCAGGCCGCAACCTAAACATTATCGCTACCCAAAGCAGCATCAACAGCGAAGGCACTAAAATCTCCGCCGAAGGCAACGCCCTGCTGCATGCCCGCGACAACATCAACCTAGGATTCGCCACCGATAGCCAAAACCAGAGCGCCGACAGCCGCCGCAGCGGTTTCGCTATCGATACCGTCGACGTGCTGACTCCCGCCGGCACATTCAAAGACCGCGGCGACGGCCGGGGCGCACTGGCCAATACTACCGCTACCCGATTGTCCGTAGGCGGTACCGCCACCCTGCAAACCCAAAAAGGCGATATCAACATTTTAGGCAGCAGTGCCGTCGCACAAGAAGATCTCACCCTCAATGCCGCCCGCGATGTCAATATCCGCTCTACCCAAAACAGCAGCAACCTCAGCGAAACACAAACCGCCAGCGGCATCGGCTCCGCCCAAATCTCCGACACCGAATACTTCAGCGGCTGGATGAAAAACACCCGCAGCTCCCGCAGTAGCCAAGTAGAGCAAGTCAAATCACAAGTCGGCAGCTTGGGCGGCAATGTCAATATCCAAGCAGGCGGCAACTATACCCAACAAGTTGCGGATGTAGCCGCGGCCAAAGACATCAACATCCGCGCGCAAAGCATCGACATCCTTCAAGACCACAATCTCGGCAGCAGCAGCCAATCTGAACGAGACCTTAAAATCGGTGCATTCGCCAAAGTCTCATCACCGCTCATCGACTTAGCCAATGCCGCCGAAGGCGCAGTAAAAAGCAAAGCCGACGACCGCACCCGCGCCCTCCAAGGGCTGGCCGCCGGTGCCCAAGCCTATCAGGCTTACGATGCCGTCAACAAAGTCGCCGGCGCAGCCGCCGATAACGCTCAAGCCGTACAAAAAGCACTGCAAAACGGCACTGCCGTCGACCCCAAAGACTTGAAACAAGGAGCCGTATTGGCAAAAGCCGAGGCCGGCATCGGCTTTAAAACCGCCAATTCCAGCCAAAACCAAAGCTACGCGCAAAGCCAAAGCAACCGCCTGTCTGCAGGAGGAAACGTCAACCTCCAATCCACCGCAGGCGATATCCGCATGCAACACACGCAGGTACAAGCCGGCGATACCCTCTCTTTGGATTCCGCCCGCGATATCATGCTCGAAGCCGGACAAAGCCGGCAGCATGCAGACGGTAAGAACAGTAATGTCGGCGCATCTGTCGGCGTAGGCGCATCCGTAGGGGCACAAACCGGCGTATACGTTTATGCCGAAGCCGGCGCCGGCAAAGGCAAATACCGCAGCGATGCCCAAACCCACGAAAACACCACACTCAATGCCGACCACATCCGCATCACCGGCAAAGGCGGTACAACCCTGCGCGGTGCCACCGCCACCGCCCGCCGTATCGACACCGATATCGGCGGCAAGCTCCATATCGAAAGCCTGCAAGACACACTTTCTCAGGAGAGCAAACAAAGCGGTGCCGGCGTACGGGTACAGGTATCCCTCGGCACAGCTTGGGAAGCCTCGGGCAATTTCAACCAAAGCAACGGCAGCGGACAAAGCGCAACCGTCAACCGACAATCCGGCCTCTTTGCCGAAGAAGACGGCTACCATATCAAAGCCGACAGCGTCCACCTCAAAGGCGGCGCCATCGCCTCAACCGCACCGGCAGCGCAAAACGAGCTGACTGCCAATGATTTCAGCTATGAAAACATGAGCAATCATACAAGCGGCAGTGCCAGCAGTATGGGTGTAAGTGTTGATCAAAATATGCTGAATGGCAGTAAATATGCGATTGCCCGTGGTGTGGTTATGGATCAGGTCGCCAATTCTTCAGAATCTAAATCCGATAACAGTACAACCTATAGCGTACTCAGTGATGGTGTATTCAATATTTCTTCTGAAAATGGACAAAAAGCTGCTGAATCAATCAGAAAAGATTTAGAGGGTGCGCACAGAAAATTGGAGGCTGTTGATATTCAGCAAATGTTGACCAACGTAGAAGCAAAAAGAGATGCTAAAGGCACGTTAACGGATTTGGCATTAACGTTTAGTAGCGATGAAGCTTATAACAAAATGTTTGTGGAGTCTGCTGATGTATATGTATTGGAAAGAGATAAAGATGGCAAAATTATTCCCAATGGAACAGACAAAAATGGAAAAGAGTTGCCCAAGTATCGAAAAGTAACCGATGAAGAAAAGCAGAACCTGCAGGCTGGTCCGGGAGGAAAAGTAACCGTATTTAATAATGGCATTTTTACCAATATCGATTCTGCCGCCCAATATGCCGACCAACATAATCCGGACGTCCAATACTTCATTTATTTCCCACAAACCAATAATGCTTTTGCAGAAATGCTGGTAGCAGGGTATATGAAATTTATGGAAAATGATTTTATGGGGCTAACCAATGCTACTCAAGAAACCAAAGCCATTATGGCTAAATACGGGCAAGATGGTGTTCATATCGATGGCCATAGCCGTGGGGCAATGACAACAGGCAATGCTTTGGAATCATTGGCTAAAGATGAAGCACAATTGGGACAATTACCTGCTTTAACGGTTCATTTTGTAGGGCCGGCCTATAACGCAAGCAAAGCTGACGGTTTTCTTGCTCCATTGCAGGGTCGTGAAAAAATGTCATCTGAGCAGGCTGCCGCAGCCGAATTGAAGTACCAATCTCATAAAGCCGATGCGGTGGGCGGCTTAATCGGTGGAAATAAGTCGACAGGTGGGAATCTTTCTGAAGGTAAAACCACATGGCAAGAATGGAAGGATATGCTTGGAAATCCAGCTACGGTGCACAGTTGTTATGGAAAAGGTAATGATTTGTGTAGAGATAAGAGATATTGGCAACAATCTCCTAATAATTTACCCGAATGGAAACCTGCAAGTTTTAACAGTAAAACAAATTGGTGAATGAAAGGATTTACAAATGAAAAAGAATATGTTGATGGCAATAGTAATAATGGTATGGCTGGTTGGTTGCGGTACATTTCCTACAGCAAGCGAATATTGGAAAAAAAACGGCAAATGGCCTGGTTACGAAGTGGTGCAAAACGATATGCGTTCTTGTGGATTTGAAAATGCATGGAATAATGCAGAGATGTCAGACAACAAATACATTAAAGCTTCTTTATGTATGGAAAAAAAAGGATATTTATTTAATGGAAAACGTACATGCGATAAAAATGCGTATAAAGATTATCCCGCTTGTAAATAGTAAATCTGCATAAAATACCATCTTTCAGACGGCCTATGCAAAAGCCCGCGATTGGGGCGTAGGCGGCAGCAACAGCCGCGCCCTAAATGCCGCAACCACCCTCATTACCGGCGTATTGGGCGGACAAAGCGACCTGCAGGCAGCTGCCAACACCCTCGCCCCTTATGCCGCAGCCGCTATCGGACAGCAGTTCGGCCACGGTGAAAACAAAAACGAAGCCGCCCAAATACTGGGGCACTTCGCATTGGGCGCAACCTTAGCCTACATTAACGGCAGCAGCCCCGCATCGGGCGGCAGTGCAGCCGTAGCCGCCGAAAAAGCCGCACAATATTTGGCGCAACAGTATGACGACGGACAAACCGCCCGCGACCCGATAACAGGAGAATTTAACGCCAACCTGTTACCCGAACATATCAAAGATGAAATCAAAGCCGCTACGGGAGCGATTGCTGCCGTGGTGGGCGCGACCGGAGACGGCGGTTCTGCCTTGGGTGCGCAGATTGGAGGGGTGATTGGACAGAATGCGGTGGAGAATAATTTCTCGTTGAGTGATTTTGGGATTTCTCCAAATGCACAAAGCAATCTACAACAAATGGCACATCAACGAACCCAACAATTTATCGTCAATGCAAATAGTACTGCTGCAGAGAGAAAAAAATTATTTGATCTATTAAAAACCTACAAGGCAAATGCTGCCCTTACTGCGGAGGTAACGGCTGCACTGGGATTAGGTGCCAATTTAAGTGTCACTATTAACCAAGATAAAAGCATTGTAATAACAGCTGCTCTTACAGCCGGTACTGGCTTCGAAGCTTTTGCTGGTTTATCCGCTTCGAATGTTTCTAGAGGAGATGGTGCTTTTACTGAAGTATGTAGTACTGCTGGTGGAGGTATTGTATTAGGTGGTTGTGCAGGTGCACATCTTTCAAGAAATGAACCATTAGTGTTAACAGGAAAAGTAGGAGGAGGAGCTTCAGCAATCGCCAATGCAAATATCGGTTATCAATGGACAGTTAATGTACCTAAATCAAAAGGAAACACTAAATGATGTCATCACCTTATTTTTTTGGAATTCTGATACTAATTTATATAATAGTAGCTATACTGAACTTCATAATTTCATACAAAATATTTAAAGAAGAAGGAGAAATTTCTGGATTTTTTGATTTTTTAATTAAATTTAGCCACTTAAATTTTAAATATTTCAAAATATTGTTCGGAAAAAAAGAGATATCAAACAAATTTAATTTGCTTTTATTAAGGATTAATTTAATATTTGGTGTAATTATACTAATTTTATTAGTGATTAATATTTTTTGGTCAACATAAATTTTTATACCAAGACTGATAGCTCAACCATTCAAAAAAATGGGATATCAATAAATTATCCTACTATTGCTTCAAATATGCCACGGACGGTATTGTTTCTAAATATAATTTTGGTTTTATTAATTGATTATCAACACAACAGCTAATTCTTGAAAAATCCAAAGAAAAAATCCTGCAGAGAATATTCTCCGTACTCTAGTAGGTATTTTTATTAGTAGCAAAGTAGGAAATTAAGATTACTAAATTATCAAACCCAAGATTTAACCCTTTTTTTCAAACTCAGAGATATTTATACGCTATTTAATCCAATATTAAAAGATACACATTATTGGTGGTAAACCCCACCTTAAAATTGAATGGCTTATTTAATGATCTTCATGGGAAATAATATTTTAACTTTTTATTTCTTTGCATTTTTTAATTAGGATTTTTTGTGAAAAAATTTGAAATAATCATGAAGATAACAAGCCTTTTATTTGTGCTTTTTTTCTTCTTTATGCTTAAAAATTCATCCAAAAAACCAGAAAGATTTTTAAGTAACAATGGTTTATACGAGCTAAACCATACAAAAAATACTATTTCCGAATTAGCTCAATCACTAAATGCAAAATTATGGGATTATGGAGATGGTAAATATGTTGAAAAAAATGCATGGGTTTATGTGGGCGCATATATTACCTTACCCAAGTGTATTGAATATTATGCATTTAAAGAAGCCTTATATAACCAAGGATTCAACCAAATTGGAAACACTTCTTACTATTGCAAAAAAGATGTTTCAATCACCGACATACGCGCTGAGAAAAATATGGACTATGGTGTAGAAGCTGATAAGAAATATTATATATGTGGTAAAATTTCTTTCTCTATTTCATGGAGACAAGGTGAACATAAGAACAATCCAAAGTGTTTAAGTAACCCATAGCATGTATCAACTGCTCATTAAAGTTCTAGATATATTGATTAAAAACATAAATAATAAATTATGATTCAAATAAATCTATATTTAAATAAAAATTAAAGATTAAAAAGAAGCCGGACAAAGCCGGCAGCATGCAGACGGTAAGAACAGTAATGTCGGCGCATCTGTCGGCGTAGGCGCATCCGTAGGGGCACAAACCGGCGTATACGTTTATGCCGAAGCCGGTGCCGGCAAAGGCAAATACCGCAGCGATGCCCAAACCCGCGAAAACACCACACTCAATGCCGACCACATCCGCATCACCGGCAAAGGCGGTACAACCCTGCGCGGTGCCGCCGCCACCGCCCGCCGTATCGACACCGATATCGGCGGCAAGCTCCATATCGAAAGCCTGCAAGACACACTTTCTCAGGAAAGCAAACAAAGCGGTGCCGGCGTACGGGTACAGGTATCCCTCGGCACAGCTTGGGAAGCCTCGGGTAACTTCAACCAAAGCAAAGGCAGCGGACAAAGCGCAACCGTCAACCGACAATCCGGCCTCTTTGCCGGAGAAGGCGGTTACCATGTCAAAGCCGACAGCGTCCACCTCAAAGGCGGCGCCATCGCCTCAACCGCCCCCGCAGCGCAAAACGAGCTGACTGCCGACAGCCTTACCTTTGAAGATATTCAAAACCAAAGCAGCTACAAAGCGTCAAATATCGGTTTGAGCGGCAGCTACGGCGGACAGCTCAATTCCGGCGAAGCCTTCAAACAAAGCACATTAGGCAAATCATCCGCCATTGCCGGACAAAGTATGAACCAAGGAGCCAGCTTCGCCCCTACCCTGCCGCAATACGAAAGCGGCGGCGACAGCGGCACCACCTACGCCACCCTAAGCGAAGGCCGTCTGAATATCGGCGGTAAAGCAACCACGGTTGAAGAGCTGGGCATTCACAGCGATGCAGCTACCGCACATCAAAAGCTGAACGAATTACCCGATATCCAACAAGTGTTGGACAAACAGCAAACCATAGCCGCCGCTACGGCGGATATTGCCTCGGCGGTGAAAACCTTCAGTGGTAATATGGCAGATAAGGCAGCGAAAGAGCAGCAGCAGGCATACGATCAGCTTCAGACGGCCATTAAAAACCAAGACAATCAGGCCATAGCAGCAGCCATGCAGCGTTACAATCAGGCCGAGCAATCCGCTAAAGATTGGGGCATCGGCGGCAGCAACAGCCGCGCCCTGAATGCCGTCACCACAGTCGTTACCGGCGCACTGGGCGGCCAAAGCGGTCTTAAGACGGCCACCAACGCCCTCGCGCCCTATGCCGCTGAAACCATAGGCCAAACCTTCGGCCAAAACGGCAGCAACCCCAACGAAGCCGCGCAACTGTTAAGCCACGCCATCCTCGCCGGCGTAGTAGCCGCCACCAATGGCGGAGACTTCACAACCGGCGCAGTAGCAGGGACGGGAGCGGAAGCCGCAGCCAAAGCGATTACCCTCGGTTTGTACGGCGAAGAAGCCGCCGCCAACCCCAATAGTCTGTCTGAAACGCAAAAAGAAAACATCAAGAGCTTGAGTGCAGCAGTCGGTGCGCTGGTTGGCGGAGTAGCGGACGATTCTTCGTTGAATGCGCAGATTGGCGGCGTGGTGGCGCAGAATGCGGTGGAGAATAATTACCTGACTGAAAAACAAGTTTGGGCATATGCAGATGCATTAAAAGAACATTGCCAATCAGGCAATGAACAAGCTTGCGTAGATGTGAAGAAAACTTATGCTGCGTTAGATTCTTATCAGCGGCAAAAACTAGTCAATATTTGTACTACCGCCCCGCAAACAAAAGGCTGTGCTGATTTAATTGGAGGTGCGCAATCAGGCGACTGGGCAGTAATTACTGAGAGTGATAATTACCCCAGACCAGACCCTTCTAAACCCGGTAAGGAAGCTCTCCACCTATTGTGCGGCAACAATCAAACTTGTCGCGACGAAATCACCCGGCAAGATTTAAGAAACAATCTTGACCAATCAATTGTAGAGCGTAACTCTGAATTCTTGAAGCGAACCGCAGACGGCTACCGCAACGGAGCACTAGGTAAAATTCTTGATTTCCGTGGCATGAATGACCAAGAAGTTATCGACCATGCAAAATCAGCAATGTACGCCTCAGTTGGAATAATTGGCAGTATTGGGAAATCTAAGGTTGGCAATCAGTGGAATGCTAGTGATAAAAATGTCATTTGGGTAAAAGAAAATGCGCATATGGGCTCAAAAGCTCGTAGCTACAATGATGCTGCAACTGGAGCCCGATCTAATATTCAAACTAAACAGGGAGAAGCACCTGCTCTAGAAAGGACATTAGCTGATGGTAGTAAAAAGCTAGTAAGATTTGATGGAGTGGAGAATAATATACTGATTGATAGAAAGATTTCCGTTGTAACTACCCCAAAAGCTAAGGATCAAGCAATCAGGCAATCACAAGCACTTAAAGAAAATGGAATGACTGGACGGTGGGAGGTTTCATCAGAATTACAAGCAAATAGAGCTAATAAATTACTTAAGGAGTTAAACATTAAAAATATATCCGTAAAAGTTGTTAAACCATAGGAATTAATATGAACCAAATTTTAATGAAATCATTAATAGATGCCCTTTTATTTTTCGAGTTTTCAAATGAAGAGATATTAAATCCAGATTCAGCTATTGAAATTATGGAAAGTATAGCTATAAATTTCCAAGAAATGAATCAAATTGATATAAAAATTTTTTTAGAAACACTTGAATCTTTAGAGTTAAATAGTTACACGCAGGAAGAAATTAATTTTATTCGTAATCTGCCAGAATTTATGGGCATTGAATAACTAACAGCTAAATAAAGGCCATCTGAAATATCAATTTTCAGACGGCCTTTGTTCTCTAACAATTTCAAAAGCCAAAGCGAACAAAAAACCAGCAGCGGCATCGGCTCCGTCCAAATCTCCGACACTGAATACTTCAGCGGTTGGATGAAAAACACCCAAAACAGCCGCAGCAATCAGGTAGAGCAAGTCAAAGCCTAAATCGGCAGCCTCGACGGCAACGTCAACATCCGTGCCTCAGAACGCTACACCCA
This sequence comes from Neisseria arctica, assembly GCF_022870905.1. Taxonomy (NCBI): domain Bacteria; kingdom Pseudomonadati; phylum Pseudomonadota; class Betaproteobacteria; order Neisseriales; family Neisseriaceae; genus Neisseria; species Neisseria arctica. The sequence continues at coordinate 583,150 of NZ_CP091510.1, read as the reverse complement.
GCAAGTGGCCGATGTTTCCGCCACCAAGGATATCAACATCCGCGCCCAAAGCATCGATGTCTTGGCCGACAGCAACTACGGCAGCAATCAGCAATCCGAGCGCGATGTCAAAATCGGCAGCTTTGCCAAAGTCTCCTCACCGCTGATTGATTTGCTCAACGCCGTAGAAGGTGCAGCCGAAAGCAAAGCCGATGGCCGCACCCGCGCCCTGCAAGGCATGGCCGCCGCCGCGCAGGGTTATCAGGCCTATAATGCCGTTTCCGGCAAGGGCGTGATTGCCAAGGTGGAAGCCGGTGTCGGCTTCAAAACCGCCAATTCCAGCCAAAACCAAAGCTATGCCCAAAGCCAGGCCAACAGCCTCACCGCCGGCGGCAACCTCAATCTACAAGCTACCGAAGGCGACATCCGGCTGCACCACACCAACGCCGGCGCGGGCGACACCATCGCCCTTGATGCCGCCCAAAACATACGCCTTGAATCCGGCCAAAGCCGCCAACACCCTCGCCCCTTATGCCGCAGCCGCTATCGGGCAGCAGTTCGGCCACGGTGAAAACAAAAACGAAGCCGCCCAAATACTGGGATACTTCGCATTGGGCGCGACCTTGGCCTACATTAACGGCAGCAGCCCCGCATCGGGCGGCAGCGCAGCCGTAGCCGCCGAAAAAGCCGCACAATATTTGGCACAACAGTATGACGACGGACAAACCGCCCGCGACCCGATAACAGGAGAATTTAACGCTAACCTGTTACCCGAGCATATCAAAGAAGAAATTAAATCGACTACCGGTGTAATTGCGTCTATCGTTGGCGCAACCGGAGACGGCGGCTCTGCCTTAGGCGCGCAGATCGGTGGGGTGATTGGGCAGAATGCAGTCGAGAATAATTTCTATCTGACTGAGAATGCTTTAGCTAAAACATCAAGAGAAGTTCGAAATATATATAAAGTATTAAAGGATAAAGTACACAAAGAGTGCCAGGGCGGTAGAATTCAAGAATGCCGTCAAGATGTCAAACGTATTATTGCGTTTGCTCAAGACACAAGATTTTCGGGAAGTTATAAAGACTTACAAATCGAGTCAATGCAATTCTTATCCGATAATCCGAAAATACTTGCTGATTATTTAACAGCACAATACGAAAAGCTGAGCCGTGAAGATAAAAGTATCCTCCATCGCTATATCACTCCGGGTGCTGAAATTGTAGGCGGTGCATCGGGTATTGTTATTTCGGTAAAAGGTGGCGCAGCCACTTGTGCCCAAACATTTGGCCTGACTTGTGGTGCAGCAGCAGTTGGCCTCGCTTCATCAAGCGACCATCTGATTACCGGTTTGAGCAATTTCGGAAAGAAAGCCAGCGAACAAAGACCTACTGTTACTGTTCAAGGTTTGAAAAAGCTGGGCTTATCTGAACAGGCTGCCAATTATGTGCAACTGGCGGTGGATACGTTGAGTGTAGGTAAAGCAGGAATGGTAGGTACTACTGGTGCCAGTAAAGTTAATAATCTGAAAGGTGTCAAACATACTGACATATCTAAAGAGGCACCTGCTATTAATGAAAAGGTATCTAACAGAAATAATCCCTCCACTTCTAATAATTTGAATGCACAAGCAGCTTTGCGGGCAAAATTATCTGGCCTTCAGGGGGCTCAAAAGTCAGCTGTTAGAATAACAAAATTACCTGATGGGCGTATAAGGTATTATGATAAAGAAGTTCCTTCTAAAAAAGCAGGATATACAAGAGGAGCTTCTTTTGTAACAGAATATAATCCTAACAATGGTCATGTTCGACAATGGATGGAAAATTATGACAAAAATGGAAATGTCATTCAAGTACATCCAAAATCTATAAATGGTCAAGTTGTTTCTGGGCAACATTATCCACCAACAGGCCATGAAATTAATCAAGGAATTAAAAAATGAAGATTAATACTAATTTTGATCGAAGCTTTTTAGATGCACTCTTATATTTAAAAGATAACATTGAAAATAATTTTGATGCAAATATTATTTCTTATATATCTATGAAAATTCTAAATAAATATTCATCTAATTTTAACGAAGAAAGCCGAGATATAATTATGAATTTAATTGCAATGGATATGGGAGAAGAGTTCAAATTAAGCAAAGATGAATGCCTAAATCTTACTAAAAATCTATTTGATATAGTAAATAAGGATGATTAGTAAGTTGCAACCTAAATAATATATAAAATTCACAGATATGGGACGTACCTATAGTATACTTTCTATAATTGACAGTTCTATGCTGTCTGAAAAAACTCTAACTTTTCAGACGGCATTTATTTAAAAAGCCGTCTGAAATCCGTTTTCTTAAAACTGTTTCAGACGGCTGTGCATATTTTCATTTCAAAGGGATTCGTACGGTTATGCCGCATAGGGCAGTTAACCATACCTACGAGTTCTGAAGTCGGCGGACAAAGCGCAACCGACAATCCGGCCTCTTTGCCGGAGAAGGCGGCTACCATGTCAAAGCCGACAGCGTCCACCTCAAAGGCGGCGCCATCACCTCAACCGCCCCCGCAGCGCAAAACGAGCTGACTGCCGACAGCCTTACCTTTGAAGATATTCAAAACCAAAGCAGCTACAAAGCGTCAAATATCGGGTTGAGCGGCGGCTACGGCGGACAGCTCAATTCCGGCGAAGCCTTCAAACAAAGCGCATTGGGCAAATCATCCGCCATTGCCGGACAAAGTATGAACCAAGGAGCCGGCTTCGCCCCTACCCTGCCGCAATACGAAAGCGGTGGCGACAGCGGCACCACCTACGCCACCCTAAGCGAAGGCCGTCTGAATATCGGCGGTAAAGCAGCCACCGCGCAGGAATTGGGCATCAACAGCGATGCGGCAACCGCCCACCGCCAAATCGACGCCCTACCCGATATCCGCGAGGTGATGCAGAAACAGCAAACCGTTGCCAAAGCCACTGCCGACATCTTCTCCGCCGTACGCACCTTTAGCGGCAATATGGCTGCCGATGCCCTAAAAGAGCAGCAACAGGCACAAGAACAGCTTCAGACGGCATTGCAAAGCAATGATCAGGCTGCCATAGATACAGCGGCCGTACGATTGGATCTAGCCAGCCGGGCAGCCAAAGACTGGGAGATGGGCGGCAGCAAATCCCGCGCACTGAATGTGGTTTCCACCCTAGCCACCGGCCTGCTTGGCGGACAGAGCGATTTACAGGCAGCCGCCAACACCCTCGCCCCCTATGCAGCCGAAACGGTCGGTAAAACTTTCGGGCAAAGCGGCAGTCATCCGAATGAAGCGGCACAGCTTCTCAGCCATGCCGTCATCGGCGGTTTACTGGCCTATGCCAACGGCGGCAGTTTCGGTACCGGCGCAGTAGCCGGCGCCGGTGCGGAAGCCGCAGCCAAAGCGATTACGGCAGGACTATACGGTCAAGAAGCCGCCGATAATCCGAACAACCTCACCGAAGATCAGAAAGAAAACATCCGCAGCCTCAGCAGTGCGGTAGGCGCATTTGTAGGCAGCATTGGCGGTGATTCGGCATTAAGCGCCCAAATCAATGCCGCCGTTGGCAAAAATGCGGTAGAAAATAATTACTTACTTCAGCAAGATTGGGATAAATATCGAGATACTATTAAATCTTGCTCACAAAATCAAAATATAGCTGCATGTTATCGCACAGCTCAACAAAAGCTTTATGCAATAAGTAAAAATCGTAATGAAAAATTAAAAGCTGCATGTGCTGAAAATGGTAATATTACCTTATGTAGCAAATATGTTAAGGAAGCAGATTTAAGTCGAGAAATAACAAAGAAAGAATTAAATTCTTATGGAAATAATAATCCAGCTAAGCCTATACCTGCTTTTGTAAACTATTATAATACCCCATGGGCTAATAATCCCAGCATTCATTACTGGGCTACTACTATTAATTTACCTATTACTGATAAATTAAACTACGGACTAAGCTTAGCTGTAAATAGAGTTACTGGAGAAATATTTTTAGGAGCATCAGCCTCCCCAAACATTAAAGAAAATAATAATATTAATTTTTTAGGTATACCCAGCGTAACAGCTACAGCAGGTAATATTAATAATTTATCATCTATTGAAAAAGCTCGTTTATGGGAAACAATTACAAATACCCTTCAAGGGCAATCTACAACAATATCAGGATGTGGTTATTTTGCCTGTGTAGGTAGTAGCAAAACTCCTAGTGGAAAAATATCTTTTGAATTTGGAATTACAACAACTAAATCTCCTTCTGGCTCTATTGGGAAAGCAAATATGGTAAAAATTGGAAAATTTATTACAGACTGAACAGAAAATACATAAATATATAAAATATTTCAATTGGAGTTATTTTAATGTGGCATTCTAATATTCATATAAAATTAAGATACCAAATTCTATTTTTCTCAGCATTCCTCTTTTTTATAATATTCTTAGTAACGAGGTTTGAATTTGAAAAAGAAAAATTCGGGTACAAAAAAGATTACTCAGAAAGAAATAATAAAATATCAGCCGAAATTGAATATATTATAAAACCTTATAAAATATATAAAAAAAATCACGCCCAACAAGGTCCATTAAGCATTAATAACTTTTATATCAAAGGAACAGAAGAAGACTATAAAAAAATAAATAGCATTATTGAAAATAAAATTCCTTCCATTGGATTTAATGGGGTATGCCGGGATAAAGAGGCTATATTCATCAGCTTTGACGATATCTCAAACCAAAAGCAAATAATCATTCAATGGAGATACCCTGTAGACTCTTGCAAATAAAAATATAATAATTTTAAATTATAAGCAAGATAATTTCACTCCATATTATTAAATATTTACATTCTAAATATTAAACACAATGAAAAACATTAAGTTTTGAAATATTTTAATGCTTTCTTACTTTCTTAAAAGGAGCAGAAAATGATGGTAAGTAGTATAATAAATCAAACTACCTAAAATAAAATGGCTAATATGCCGTCTGAAAAATATTATATTTTTCAGACGGCATATTTTTTAATATAAAGCAATCTAAAGCTTTCAGACGGCCTATGCAAAAGCCCGCGATTGGGGCATAGGCGGCAGCAACAGCCGCGCCCTAAATGCCGCAACCACCCTCATTACCGGCGTATTGGGCGGACAAAGCGACCTGCAGGCAGCCGCCAACACTCTCGCCCCTTATGCAGCAGCCGCTATCGGACAGCAGTTCGGCCACGGTGAAAACAAAAACGAAGCTGCTCAAATACTGGGACACTTCGCATTGGGCGCGACCTTGGCCTACATTAACGGCAGCAGCCCCGCATCGGGCGGCAGTGCAGCCGTAGCCGCCGAAAAAGCCGCACAATATTTGGCGCAACAGTATGACGACGGACAAACCGCCCGCGATCCGGTAACGGGAGAATTTAACGCCAACCTGTTACCCGAGCATATCAAAGATGAAATCAAAGCCGCTACGGGAGCGATTGCTGCCGTGGTGGGCGCGACCGGAGACGGCGGCTCTGCCTTAGGTGCGCAGATCGGCGGGGTGATTGGGCAGAATGCGGTGGAGAATAATACCGCCGGAAGAAGATTTAGAGCCCCACAATTAGTGAGAAATGATTCTAATATTGCGGCCAATAATCTTCAATTGGCACAAGTACGCTCTTTTATACCTAACTTTAATGGGTTTCCGACATATAGAAATATAGACGCAGAAGGAAGGGGTGTTATAACTGCTGCAGAAATTGCTCAAATGAGGGCATTTGCAGAGTTTTTAAGAACGCAACCGAGAGGAAGAAGCCAAGCTGAATATGTAGCAAGATTTAATAATAACTATCAGGCTTATCAAACACCTACCGCGGTAACTCAAAGAGCATTGAATATTCGAGAATACTTAAATGATATTCAGGCTCAAACGGGCTATCGTATTGAATTTAGCCAGCGTGCAGGGTTAACTGAATATATAAGAGCCAATGGTACAGCCAGACCAAGCCAGCAGGAGTTGGCAAAACGCCGAGCGGAGTTTGGCAGAAATAAAGCTAAACTCATCAGAGAATGGGAACAGAATACAGGTCAAAAATGGCCAACCTATACTAAGCCTGTTAATTCATCTAAAACAGGGCTACGCATTAGGAATATAGGAGATAAATATGATGTACATCATATTCAACCACTAGAAAATAATGGCGCTAACATTTGGCAAAATATTACTCCTGCTAGATACCCTGACCAACATCAAGGCGGTATTCACCGCTCAGGTGGCCCACTAAGAAGTCTTCAAAAAGATTAGGATAAATAATATGTTTGATTCAATAAAGAATGCTTCCGTTATTATGGATGACCCAAGTGAATATACATCGCCTGTAGAAAAAAATTTATTTTTCAAGCTGCCAGATGACGACTTTGCAGAGCTGGAAAAATATATTCATATTCCATCTGATTTGCTCTATTTTTGGCAAGAAATAGGATATGGTTTCTTTAAAACTAGTGCTGATAAAAGTAAAGTAACAGAGGAAGTAAATAGACTAATGGATCCCCTATCAATTGCAGATATACTAAAAGGAGAGTCAGAACAAATATCTCCAGATTTCGTTCTCGAGCCATATCAAGTACCATTTTTCGAAAGATTTAGCGAATATTTTGTTTGTTTTGATATACGAGATGTAGACAAACCTAAACAACCTGTATATTGGATATGGGATATGGAGAACCCATTAGCAGATTCAATAGAAAATTTTATTTACAAATTGTTTGAAAATCCTGATTTCTTTAATGAAATTTAACGAACTGTAGAATAACCTCTTTTGCCAACTCAATTTAATTATTTTTCTGTTTTGGTAAATGACACTGCCGTCTGAAAAAATTCCAGCTTTCCAGACAGTATTTTCTTACTATTCAAGCAACTACGCTCCTAAGCGAAGGCCGTCTGAATATTGGCGGTAAAGCAACCACTACACAGGAATTAGGCATCAACAGCGCTATAGCAGCCGCCAACACCCTATGCCGCCGAAACGGTCGGTAAAACTTTCGGGCAAAGCGGCAGTCATCCGAATGAAGCGGCACAGCTTCTCAGCCATGCCGTCATCGGCGGTTTACTGGCCTATGCCAACGGCGGCAGCTTCGGTACCGGCGCAATAGCCGGCACCGGTGCGGAGGCCGCAGCCAAAGTGATTACGGCAGGACTATACGGTCAAGAAGCAGCGGATAATCCGAACAACCTCACCGAAGATCAGAAAGAAAACATCCGCAGTCTCAGCAGTGCGGTAGGCGCATTTGTAGGCAGCATTGGCGGTGATTCGGCATTAAGCGCCCAAATCAATGCCGCCGTTGGCAAAAATGCTGTAGAAAATAATTATCTCACCCCAATACATTTCCAAAGAATGAAACGTGGTGAATTATCAACTCAAGAAGCTGAAAAAATTAGTGAATTACTAGATCAGGAAGTACAAAGATTATGTTCTACAAATCCGTATAGTGATGCATGTAGAACAGGAATTTCAAATCAAATAAAGTATATTTCTATGCAAGAAGCATGGAACGTCATGAGACAAGATGTTTCAAGAACATCTAATAAAACATTTAATTACATTTACAATACGGAAAAAGCAAAAGATAGATTGGTTCATTATATGAATACCATTGATAACCGAGCAGACTTTTTTGCAGCAAGTAACCAATATGAGAAAAACTTAGGAGTGGGGGCAAAATGGTTTGAAGGTGCAGAAAAAGTTTCTCGTAATTGTATAACAGGCCTCGGAGCAGATGGTTGCGGCTCCTATATAACATTTGGTGCTGGTAAAATCCTTTCTAATCCTGATATCTATAGTTGGCGTAAAGAAGCTGGAGATACATTAATAACACAAGGTTTTAATAATTTTAAATATTTATATAACAATAGACCCAACCCAATACAATGGGATATTAAGCAACTTAAAGATGAACAAAGAGTATTACAACCGATTCATGATAAATATCTTGCTAATAAACAGCTATTTCGGAAAGTATCTGAAATAGTAAGCGGAGTAAATATTTTAGACTACAAGTCAAGAATACAATATGGATGTAATCTCCTAGGCTATACAGAAAAGCAAGGATGTAAATCATGAAAAAACCTTCTTTTATTTTTCACTTTTTTTGTACCTCATTAACATTTTTTATTATTTCATATATTTTTTTTGCATACTTATTATTAAGCATTAATTATAAAGAAGGAAATATATTTGAAACAATAATAGACTATATTACAGGATCTTTTGGTGCTGCATTTATAGCATATCTTTATTTTTTCCTAGCACTACTTATTATTGCCACATTAAGATATTTTATAAAAAACAAAATAGTTAATCTTGTTTCAACTTTTTTATTATTATTTTGTTATGGATATGGATTATTTATTGGATTCTCAGACAATCAATACAGGCCCATACACATACCTATTTTCAAAACAAAAGAAATTTATCTTATAGCCTCAATTATCTCAAGCATTATATTTTTAATACTATTAAACATAATAACTAAACTTATAAATTCATATATAAACAGAAGAAAAAATAATATGAAATTTTAAATATATAAGTTTGATACCGTCTGAAAAAATCTTATCTTTTTCAGACGGTATACTTGTAATATAAAGCAATCTAAAGCTTTCAGACGGCCTATGCAAAAGCCCGCGATTGGGGCGTAGGCGGCAGCAACAGCCGCGCCCTAAATGCCGCAACCACCCTCATTACCGGCGTATTGGGCGGACAAAGCGACCTGCAGGCAGCCGCCAACACTCTCGCCCCTTATGCAGCAGCCGCTATCGGACAGCAGTTCGGCCACGGTGAAAACAAAAACGAAGCTGCTCAAATACTGGGACACTTCGCATTGGGCGCGACCTTGGCCTACATTAACGGCAGCAGCCCCGCATCGGGCGGCAGTGCAGCCGTAGCCGCCGAAAAAGCCGCACAATATTTGGCGCAACAGTATGACGACGGACAAACCGCCCGCGATCCGGTAACGGGAGAATTCAACGCCAACCTGTTACCCGAGCATATCAAAGATGAAATTAAATCGACTACCGGTGTAATTGCGTCTATCGTTGGCGCAACCGGAGACGGCGGCTCTGCCTTGGGTGCGCAGATTGGCGGGGTGATTGGGCAGAATGCAGTCGAGAATAACTATCTAAGTTTAAAAGATGTCAACGATTTACGTGCCGAGCTTAAACGTGCCAAGACAGACGAAGAAAAAGAAAGGATAATTGAAAAATACCGCAAAAAAGGTGAAAAGCAATCCCAAGCATTGAGAGAACTTTGTCGCAGCAAAGGGAATGAATGCCATCTGAACGCAATTGCCGACTTGAGAAATACCAATCAGGCGGCAGCGACCATCATAAATAACGGATTACTGTTCTCACTAACCGAATCAGGCAGAACCGACCTTTCGGCATGGGGCTTGGCGTTGGATTCCAACCTTCCTGACTTAACTTACCACGAAGACCAGTTAACGGACGGTGCAAAACTACTGGATACGGGGGTGAAGCTTAGTCCGGTAGTGGGAGCCGCCATTTCGGGGGCAGCAATTAAAGCAACTTCATCTAAAACATTAACGACCTTACAAAGAGGTAATCAAATAGCTAAACCTTCTCCTGTAGATGGAGAAATGGCTGCCGTGCCACAAAAGGTAACTTTGGGTGCTAAACGTGCCCAAGTATACAGCCAAAACTGGAAGGAAGCTGATTTAGACGAAACTATTAGAAAATTTGTTGGTAGCAATCCTAAAATATATTTTACCCCTAAAGGTAAAGCTATATATGAAGGAAAGAATGGGATACAGATTGTTCAGGACATTGCGGGAGGATATTTTAGAATTTTAGATACTAAAATATCTGGAAAAAGAAATTATCTTGATTTAAATGGAACTGTACCAAATAATAAAATTATATCAACGGGAAAACAGGCTGGAAGAACTACTGCTGAATATAATGAAGTAACCCATTTTAAGATTAAGAACTAGGATAAAATCATGAAGTACATCACAGTTCCTATTAATATATTAGCTTTACAGAGGTTAATGTATAATGAAGCTAGTCAAGATGAGTTAATTGAAATAACACTTAACCAGGAACAAATTAATAAACTATTTTCATCTGATTTTTTTGAAAAAATCAACTATATACTTGATATTAATATAGATGATTTCGAAAATGAAGAAATTACTGATATTAAAAAATTAATTATCCTTAGAAACTTTTTGAGAGATTGGATACAGGAAAGCCCTGAAGAAATCTATAAGCAGATATTTGATTTAGTTTCTATAGCAATAGAAAGGGAAACAGGGATTTTTTTCTTTTTTTAGCAAGTAGTAAGCGTAGGTTGGGTCAAGACCCAACTTTTTGCATTGTTAGTTTTGACAATTTCTAATCGTTACTTTTGCCGCTGATTTTCGGGCTGCCTTTACAGATTGAAAGCAGCCTGTAACTTTTCATACAGCATTTTCTTACTATTAGATCCACGCCACCCTAAGCGAAGGCCGTCTGAATATCGGCGGTAAAGCAACCACCACACAGGAATTGGGCATCAACAGCGATGCGGCAGCCGCCCACCGCCAAATCGACGCCCTGCCCGATATCCGCGAGGTGATGCAGAAACAGCAAACCGTTGCCAAAGCCACTACCGACATCTTCTCCGCCGTACGCACCATTAGCGGCAATATGGCTGCCGATGCCCTAAAAGAGCAAGAAACCGCCCGCGCAGAAGCCCTCAACAACCTGTCGCCCGAACAACAAATGCATTACGCCAATCTGGACGACACAGGAAAAACCCTCTTTCTGCTAAACAATAGCGAAAGCTTTCAGACGGCCTATGCAAAAGCCCGCGATTGGGGCGTAGGCGGCAGCAACAGCCGCGCCCTAAATGCCGCAACCACCCTCATTACCGGCGCATTGGGCGGACAAAGCGACCTGCAGGCAGCCGCTATCGGACAGCAGTTCGGCCACGGTGAAAACAAAAACGAAGCCGCCCAAATACTGGGACACTTCGCATTGGGCGCGACCTTGGCCTACATTAACGGCAGCAGCCCCGCATTGGGCGCGACCTTGGCCTACATTAACGGCAGCAGCCCCGCATTGGGCGCGACCTTGGCCTACATTAACGGCAGCAGCCCCGCATTGGGCGCGACCTTGGCCTACATTAACGGCAGCAGCCCCGCATTGGGCGCGACCTTGGCCTACATTAACGGCAGCAGCCCCGCATCGGGCGGCAGCACAGCCGTAGCCGCCGAAAAAGCCGCACAACAATATAACTGCATGATAACAACCAAACAAAATAGCAAAAGCAATAAAATAACTATTATTTTCCCCAAACTGTCCAAAAAGGTTTTCAGGTACAATACAACCTTTCAATTTTTTCCTTTTCCAAACATTTATGCTGAAAATTATCTCTGCCAATGTAAACGGTATTCGCTCTGCCGCTCAAAAAGGCTTTATTGAATATCTTGCCCGAGTGGATGCCGATGTGGTATGCGTACAAGAATTAAAAGCCCAAGAGGCTGATATGAAGCCTGAAATGCGTAATCCGAATGGTATGCACGGTGTATGGCATTGTGCCGAAAAACGCGGCTACAGCGGTGTGGCCATTTATAGCAAACAGGCTCCGGATAATGTTCAATATGGTATGGGTATTGAAGAATTTGACCGTGAGGGCCGTTTTGTACGTGCCGATTTCGGTAATCTCTCCGTTATTTCGCTTTACTTACCCTCGGGTACCAGCGCACCGGAACGACAAGAACTCAAATACCGTTTTCTCGATGCGTTTTACCCGATGTTGGAAACTATGAAAATGGAAGGCCGTGATATTGTGGTATGCGGTGACTGGAATATCGCCCATCAAAATATCGACTTGAAAAACTGGAAAGGCAATCAGAAAAACTCGGGCTTTTTACCCGAAGAGCGTGAATGGATAGGCAAAGTGATTCGCGATTTGGGCTGGGTGGATATGTGGCGCAAATTGTACCCCGAAGTACCTGGTTATACTTGGTGGAGCAACCGCGGGCAGGCCTATGCGAAAGATGTGGGCTGGCGTATCGACTATCAAATGGTAACGCCTCACTTGGCCGAACGCGCACTGCACGCCCATATTTATAAAGATGAAAAATTCTCCGATCATGCGCCTTTAGTGGTGGAATATGATTATTCGCTGTAAACTGCTTTAGCCCTACTGTTTATTTTCTATCCGATAAGGCCGTCTGAAACTTTTAGGCAAAGCCATGCATACGCAAGAACTCGAAGACCTTACCCTACTGCTGGTCCGCGATGCGGACGAGCCTGAAATGTGGATCGACCGTTGGGCAGTCAGTTATCCCACCGTCCGCCTTACGGAAGTTTCTCAAAACCAGACAATTGCTCACTGGCAACAGGTTATTGGACAGGCTTGGCAGGATATACATAGTCGGAATATCGCTGTAGTTTCACATGGCGCGGGCGTGTCCGGCTGGCTGGCATGGCTTTATCTCGCAGATGTCAACACGCAAAAGCGGATCAAAAATATGATTTTGGTTTCGCCTCTGCAACACGCGTTTCCCGATGATGGCTGCCATACACTGCAAAGGGTACGTTGTCACTGCAAAACCGCTTTGGTTATCGGAAATAACGACCCTTACTGCACCCGTGAATGGGCAGCTTCACAAGCGGCCTGTTGGAATGCCCGCTTACTTACGTCGCCTCATGAAGGCCATTTGAACGGTTATCTGCATGGTTGGCAGTGGGGAATGAAATTAATGCAGGAAATGCTACTCAATTAACACCGGCTGCTAAAGCCTTCACCAAGCGGCTGCTCCTAAAAAGTTATGCGGCTTGCAGCCCAACCTCGTGTTTCCTACCGCCGCAGCACCTCTTTCGCTCCATCTCAAAAAAATATACGTATCAATTAAACGAACTTTTTCTGGCTGGCTTTCTTTAAATACCGGCCTTTCTATTTCTTTCATCCCACACCAACCTCATAAAAGGAAAAGCCAATCCGATGTAAAGCATTCCTACCATATATCAAATATGTCCGCCACTTATTTGTATGCTACACTAAGCGGCACATACTGGGGCCGCCTGAATCCTTATAGCTTTCAGACGGCCTTATCCCTACCACCGCCCTTGCAAACATTGCGCTTGCAAACGGCACGTCAGCGTCATTGCGCCGCTGCAAACCACAGAAAGCCATATCATGACCGTATCCCCAGTTGCCTTGCGCCGCCAAAGCGAACGCAACCCGCACGCTACCGCACAATATTGGCGCAAATGCCAAGTAGAAGAACTGTTTGAAATGCCGTTTCTCGACTTAATTTACCGGGCCGCAGAAGTACACCGCCGGCATTTCAACCCACAAGAAATCCAACTCTCTACCTTACTCTCCATCAAAACCGGCGGTTGCCCCGAAGATTGCGAGTATTGCCCGCAATCGGCGCATTACAGCACCGAGGTTCAAAAAGAAACCATGATGGATGTGGCCGAAATTCTCGAAAAAGCACAAATCGCCAAAGCACGCGGAGCCAGCCGTTTCTGTATGGGTGCTGCCTGGCGCGGCCCCAAACCAAAAGATGTCGAACAAGTTAGCGAAATTATCGCCGCCGTCAAAAATCTCGGCTTGGAAACTTGCGGCACCTTCGGCATGCTCGAAGAAGGCATGGCCGAAGACCTCAAAAATGCCGGACTGGATTACTACAACCATAATCTCGATACCGACCCCGAGCGTTACAACGACATTATCCATACCCGCCAACACGAAGACCGTATGGATACCTTAGGTAAAGTACGCCGTGCCGGTTTGAAAGTATGCTGCGGCGGTATCGTCGGCATGAACGAAAGCCGTCCCGAGCGTGCCGGCTTGATCGCCAGCCTCGCCAATCTCGACCCCCAGCCCGAAAGCGTACCCATCAACCAACTGGTAAAAGTAGAAGGCACGCCGCTGGCCGATGCCGAAGACTTAGACTGGACAGAATTCGTACGCACCATTGCCGTTGCCCGCATTACCATGCCCAACAGCTATGTACGGCTTTCGGCAGGGCGCGGCGAAATGCCCGAAGCCATGCAGGCCATGTGTTTTCTGGCAGGTGCCAACTCTATTTTCTACGGCAACAAGCTATTGACTACCGGTAACCCCGAAGAAGACAAAGACCGCCTGCTGATGGACAAATTAGGCTTGCGGCCTCTGCAATACCAAACAGAAGCCTAAGATACTTCACTCTTCGTTTGCCCGATATTAAAAGCCGACAGTTTGTGAACTGTCGGCTTTTAATATCGGTATACCCATAAATACACACCAGCCCGATGAATTTCAAAATATATCGTCTGACAACCTCCCATATCATTTTAAGCCTTAAACTGCATTAAAAGCCTATCAACACCATCATACATTCAGACAGCCTTTTACATCACAAATACAGATACGTTTTCCAATAATTAAAAGGCAAGCAACATTCAGAATCCGACAACTTAAATTACAGTCAAAATCTCTTTACAATCAAAATCTATCGCGTATGTTGAAGAGAGAATGGTTTTACGATAACGTTGGAGCCTTCAGGCCACCCATCCAAATGCCGATTACGGCCTTGCTCTGCTTGCCACTTGCTCCAACCACACGGAAACGGAAGTCCACTATGCAACTGACCGAACTAATTTACTATCCCGTTAAATCCATGCGCGGCATCAACATGGCACAAACGGAAATCCTACCCATGGGCATTAAACACGACCGCTGCTGGCTGCTGACCGACCTTACAGGCAATTTCATCACCGCCCGCAAATATCCCCAACTACTTCTATGGCAGGCAACAGTGGAAACCGATGGTTTATACCTGACCGCACCTGATGGAGAATCCCGCTTTTTTCCTACCAAAAAATTTACGTTAACAAGCAATGTAACCGTATGGAAAGATACTTTTGCCGCACAACAAAACACCAATGATACAGACCCATGGTTAAGCAGCAAAATCGGTACGCAATGCCGTCTGAATTATATCGGCGCACCAAGCAACCGTACCCTTGCCGGCACGGACACCCCTCTTTCCTTTGCCGACGGTGCACCCTATCTGCTTACCAACCAAGCCTCTTTGGCAGCTCTGAATGCCACCCTGCCCCGCACAGTGGAAATGCGCCGCTTTCGCCCTAACCTCGTGATTAACGGTATCGAAGCGTATGAAGAAGAAAGCTGGCGGGAAATTCAAATCGGTAATGTGCGGTTTGAATTATTCAAACCTTGTACACGCTGTGTGATGACTACCGTAGATTTGCACAACGGTGAAAAAGACCCCCAACAACAGCCGCTGAAAACCCTAGCCCAAACCCGAAAAGCCATTTTCGGCATGAACATGCGGGCGCTCAACAGCGGCACGGTTGCCGTAGGTGATGCTGTTACCGTATTGGCATAATTTTGTTTGCAATCATATAAGCTATCAATGAAAACAGAAAAATCACTTTTATATCAATTAATTGACACAAACTTGTTTAGCCGCCACGGGTCATAACTCATAATTTACGCGCCCAGTTATGACGGCTTTCTCCTACTCAATAAAATCAAACCACATAGACTAAACTACAATCACCTAGCACCAGCATTGGCTATAATAGGTTTACTAAGGTTATTGCAAATTTATAGGCCGTCTGAAACTCAATATTTCAGACGGCCTATCACCTCGTACCAATCAATTTTATGCGCTTAATTTCTCCAGCCACTGATATTGCCGGTCGAAAGGTGCACCCAAATCATAATCTGCCATCCACGGATAAGATTCACTATATTCAGACGGCATCGGTGCCAAAGCCAAGCCGCGCGGCGCAATATTCGAAGCAATGTTCAATACGAAACCATGCAATTGCGCCACCCGCAAATAGATCAATACCTGCGGCTGTAAACAGAAATCCCACCCGCAAAGCATACCTTGGGCGGAACGGCGTGCGGTAGCAGGTTCGAGCAAAGAAGTGAGCGAACCGATCATTGCTTTGATATTCCCCTCTGCCAACGCCTGCAAAAATTGAAAATCCGCCAAACGCTTCTGCATTGCTTTAGTTACCGGTTTTTCTAAAAATAACGCACAACGCTGCGCCACAGCAGAAAAATCGCCTTTCAAAGCCAATAAAATCGTTTGCGCCAAATACGGTTCGCCATCCACACCGGAAAACTTAAACCCACCCTGCCCGATATGTTCGGTATTTTGCTGCAAAAATCCGATTAAAGCAGGATTTCCCGACATTAAAGCCGCAAACAAAATATAGATATAATTTCCGCTATGAACCTTAAACGGCTGGCCGCCATGACCATCATTAAAAGCAGCCATAATATGCAGTTTGCCCGCCGTATAGCACTCTTGACGGAAAGCTCGGAGATCGGTCTGCTCTAATGCAACAAAAGCACGGGCAAAATGGATATTTGATAATTTATCCAATGCTTCAAGAGCCGCCGAACCGCCCGCGTGAATCCGTTCAATCAGAGATTGCGTATCCGATGCGGCCAGTTGCCGCCCTACCGCCCATTCCCGGTCGTATTCGGCACGGTTTTTCGCCAACATATACATGTTTTTCCCCTTATCGAACCGTTATTAAAACCATACTAAATTAGCATATTTTCAGACGGCCTGAAACTTTATCCGCCGTTTTCCGCTTGGCCCTACATACGGATTGTATCAAGTGCGGCACAATAGTTATTATCTTTACTATTTTACATCCGAATAGTGATGCACAACTTTCTCGATGGCACATGTTGCCGCTAGTCATTCTGAAGAATGGCAATACCGCACCAATCGGCTATCATATAAATTAATCATTTTGTCGGAAAGCCTACTGTCATGATACAAATTACACCCGCCGGCCAAACAAGCACAACCTTTGCAGAGCCTGTCGAAATGCTGTACGCATGCCACGAAAAAGTACGCCGTTTCTGCAACGATATTAATCTTCTACCGCAACACATTGCCGAAAAAGGATATGACGCTGTTGCAGTCCAAGCCGTACGACAAATCATCCGCTACTTCACACAGGCTGCGCCACTTCACCATCAAGACGAAGAAGAGGACTTTTTCCCTCTATTGGTACAATATGCCCCGCAAACTCAAAATGATATCAACCTGCTGTTACAACAGCACGAATCCCTTCATCTCAATTGGTTAGCACTTACCGCAGAATTTGAAAAATTAACCGGCGACACACCATATCTTCCGAATGAAGAAATTCTGCGTCGTTTTACGCGAGCCTATAAACAACACTTGGCGCTGGAAGAACCCTTATTTGAGCTAGGCAAAAAATTTATTCCGGTCGAACAGTTAACCATTATCGGTGAAAAAATGGCCGCACGCCGCCGCCAGGCTTAAGTTTTATTTATCAATTTAAAGCCTGATACTCCCATCATTTTTTAGTCAATTAAAAATAAACTTTTTTCAAACCTATCTGGCCCAAAGTAAAAAATGCCGTCTGAAACTTAGTTTCAGACGGCATAGCATATTTGGCCGGCAATTATTCAATATTAAACAGTTCAATCATTTTACAATAATCAACCCAATAATAATGTATCATCCGCCACTTTCTCACCACGCGTGCGCTCAAACATGTCCAACAAATCAGGAACATCCATACCCGCACGCTCCTCACCTGATACATCCAACACCACCTGCCCTTGATGCAGCATTACCGTACGGCTACCGTGATCCAAAGCCTGCCGCATCGAATGGGTAACCATCATGGCCGTGAGTTTGTTTTCATTCACGATACGGTCGGTCAGCTCCAATACAAAAGCCGCCGTTTTCGGGTCGAGTGCGGCGGTATGCTCATCAAGCAACAAAATCTTACTGGGCTGCAAGCTAGCCATCAGCAAACTAACCGCCTGCCTCTGTCCGCCCGAGAGCAAGCCCATACGGTCGGTTAAACGGTTTTCCAAACCCAACTTCAGTATTGAAAGTTTTTCACGGAAAAGCTCGCGGTTCGCCTTATTCAAAGCCAACCCCAAGCCGCGTTTTTGTCCACGCTTATAAGCAAGTGCCATGTTTTCTTCAATACTCAGAGCTTCACAAGTTCCTGCCATCGGATCTTGAAACACCCGAGCGACAAGATGTGCGCGCTTATGGGCGGGCAAACGGGTAACATCTTGACCGTTAATCGTAATCACTCCCGAGTCCACCTGCAAATCACCGCTGATGGCATTTAAAAATGTAGATTTACCCGCGCCGTTGCTGCCGATAACGGTTATAAATTCACCATCTGCAATGCTCAAGCTGGTGCCGCGCAAGGCCGGGTTTTCAATCGGCGTACCCGGGTTAAAAGTAATTTTCAGATTATCGGCGCGCATCATGATGAATGTTTCCTTTTCAAGCGGCGTTTAATATAGGGCATACGCAAAGCAATCACGACTAAAACAGCGGTAAGCAGATTCAAATCTTGCGGGCCGAAACCTATGTTGCGCAAAGTTTCGCTGCCTAAGGCCAAGGCGATAAACAAACGGTATAGCACCGCCCCTACCACCACCGATAGTATCCATACCCACACACGCTTACTCGGCATTAAAGTTTCGCCGATAATCACTGCCGCCAAACCGATCACAATCGTACCTACACCGATAGAAATATCAGCACCGCCCTGTGTTTGCACAAACAGCGCGCCGCCCAATGCAACCAGTGCATTGGAAATCGCCATACCGATAATAATCATCTTAGACGTACCCACGCCCTGTGCCCTAGCCATACGGCCGTTAGCCCCCGTCGAGCGCATCGACAAACCCGCTTCTGTTGAGAAAAACCAGTCCATAACCAGTTTTGCCACTATCACGAAACCCAAAATCACCAGCGGCTGCACCCAATATTGATTACTGAAATCCTCGGCAACAAATGGAGTAAATACGGTACTCTCCCCAATCAGCGGTACATTCGGCGCCCCCATAATTCTGAGGTTGACGGAATACAGCGCGACCATCACCAAAATACTGGCCAAGAGCTGCAAAATACCCAGCGACACATGCAACCAGGCAGTAACCACACCGGCTACCGCGCCTGCAAGCATTCCTGCGGCACAAGCTAACCACGGATTTACCCCGCTTACGATACAAACTGCGGCCACCGCACCACCCAAGGGAAAACTGCCGTCGGCAGTCAGATCAGGAAAATCCAAAATGCGGAAGGAAATCAACACACCGATGGCTACCAGTGCATAAATCAAACCGCTTTCAAACGCTCCGAATAATGCTTCTATAGACATTTTTTTCTGCTTATTTTTCAAACTGTAAATCCAACAATAAAGACCGTCCGAATAATGATTTCCGTTCAGACGGCCTTTATGGTTCCGAGAGACTGCGTAAAACCTTCAGCAATCTCATCCAATGTTCTGCTTTACTCCTGTACCTCTGCCGCCTCTTTCAAAACTTCATCCGAAAGAGTCAGGCCTTGCTCTTGCGCATGCTTTTTATTCACGATCAGATCAAGCTTGTCCATGCGGACAGAAGGAATATCGCCGGCTTTTTCACCTTTTAGAATACGGGCAACCGTTTCTCCGGTTTTCTTACCCAGATCAATATAATTAACACCCAATGCGGCTACTGCACCGCGCTTTACCGAACCGGTATCAGATGCCAAAAGTGGCAGCTTATTTTCTACGGCTACTTTGTAAAGCGACTCAAATGCAGACACCACATTGTTATCCAATGAAGTATAGATCAAATCAGCTTTGCCTTTCAGGCTGCGGGCAGCAGTCGGCACATCGGCACTGCGCTGTGCAGGAGCAGCCTCTACGGTGATATTTTGAGGAATCAAGGCTGCTTTCAGCTGATCCAATACGACCGTTGAATTTACTTCTCCCGGGCTATACACATAGCCGACGGATTTTACATTAGGCACAATTTTCTTGATCAATTCGATCTGCGGCTCCAACGGCAGCTCATCAGAAACGCCGGTAACGTTTGTTTTAGAAGCCTCCCAACTCGGCACCAGTTTCGCCGCAACCGGATCAGTTACTGCCGCATATACGATCGGAATGGTTTTGGTTGCCGCAACCATGGATTGTGCACTGGGTGTGGCGATGGCAACAATCACATCGGGTTTGTCGCCTGCAAATTTCTTCGCAATTTGCCCCGCTGTAGCCGTACTGCCCTGTGCGGATTGGAAATCGACTTTCAGGTTTTTACCCTCTTCAAAACCTTGTGTTTTCAGCTCCTCTATCACACCTTTACGCACACTCTCCAAAGCAGGATGGTCGACAATGGCTGTGATTGCTACATACTTTACGGTTCCGGCAGCAGGAGCGGCATCAGTAGCAGCGGCACTTTTCTGCTCGGCAGGCGAACATGCGGCCAAAGCCATCGCAGCCACTGCAAGCAATGAAAATTTAGTAGTATATGTTTTGCTCATTTTTTATCCTTATCGGGCAAACAAAATAGTCTGTGCTTCGAATATTAGGCGAAAAAAAAATAAATTGCACTGGGTAAAATTACATGAATCGATACCTAAAACATGATTTGAAAAAATTTAATTCTAAAAAAAAATTACTTTAAATAAATTTATGTCAAATTAGCTTCACTACAAAACACTTAAAAATAAAATGAATGAAATTTTCGTAGCAATATGGTTTATTCAAAAACATCTGAACACAAAAAGGCCGTCTGAAACTTTTTTCAGACGGCCTTAGGATAAGGTCGTTAGTTATCCAATAAACTGAGCTTATTCAGGAATACGCAACTTCTGCCCCGGATAAATTTTGTTGGGATCACTCAACATAGGCTTATTGGCCTCGAAGATCTTCATATATTTGTTGGCATCACCATAGTATTTTTTAGCAATACCAGACAAAGTATCACCACTTACCACATCATGATATTGTGCAGCAGAGGCAGCAGGGAATACCAAATTATTATCAACATCAGCCACACCGGTTACATTGCCGGCAGCCAGCACTGCTTTTTCGGCAGCTTCTTGAGAAGGTGCTGAGCCGTTTAAGGTAACCTTGCCGGTCGCACCGTCGAAAGATACTGCCAAACCGGTTAAACCGAGATTTTGTTTTTCGATATAGGTTTGGATCGCAGCAGAAGCTTTACCGTTCAAATCCGCCACATTGGCAGCAGCCGCAGCCGCTACTTCTTTTTCATCTTTACCAAACAGCTTTTCACCTGCATTTTTAACAAAGCTAAACAGCCCCATAATTTAGACTCCCTAAGAGATTTAAAAACCCGAGCCACGCCCGGTTCGTTTATAAGATTCCATTTAGCCGCCAAATTTTCAAGCAGCATTTGTAAAAATTACTCGAATTTACATATGGATATACCTATCTAATAGATCTTTCTTCCATGGAAATCAAATGCAAGATCTCCCCAAAAAGAGCTTCCTTAATATTATTCCCTTTACAATTTATGTGTATTGCACTGTCCACAAATCAGCAGCCTAAAGATATTATTGCTACAATAACTGCTACTGCTTCATCATTATTCCAACCAAGCGGCAACAGCCATGAGCGGCAACATTACCTTATTTACATTATTTTTAATCGGCTTTTTCGGGGGCGGACATTGTGTCGGCATGTGCGGTGGACTCTCCAGCGCATTTGCCTTACAGCTGCCATCGCACATCCGGCGCTTTTGGTTGATTTTACTGCTTAATATCGGCCGCATCTCCAGTTATACGATTATAGGTGTCTTACTCGGACTACTAGGCCAAGTCGGTATTTCATTAGATCAAACCCGTAGCATTCAAAATATTTTATTCATCGCCGCCCATATACTTCTACTGCTGTTAGGCCTGTATCTGGCTGGTCTTACCAACACCGCCAGCAAAATCGAAAACCTAGGCCGCCCAATATGGAGGCGCTTAAATCCTCTGCTCAACAAATTACTACCGATACGCTCACTACCGGCTTGTTTGGGAGTCGGTATTTTATGGGGCTGGTTACCTTGCGGATTGGTATATAGCGCATCACTTTACGCACTAGGTAGTGGGAGTGCCTTAAAAGGCGGGTTGTATATGCTGGCTTTTGCCTTGGGAACCCTGCCTAATTTGCTTGCAATGGGCTTTTTCGCAAGCCAACTTAAAGGATTTCTGCAACAACAATATGTCCGTTTTATAGCTGGCATGCTGGTATGTGCTTGGGCCTTGTGGCAATTGGCTTATTTTACATGGCAGCAATCTTTTTTTTAAAACGAAATATGGATGGCTTAGCTTTCCGCAATAAGAAAACCGGCCTCTCTAAAGCCGGTTTTCCAGAATAATAGGCCAACAAAAAATCTTGAAGCCAGTTGTTAAGCAGATTCAAACAAAGGTTCTTCTTTCTTCTTTAAAGTCGTCAGTTTGGCCGTCAAATACTTCAAAATCACACCGTATGCGGGTAAAAAGAATAAACCGCAAATAATCAGTTTGAATAAGAAATCAACAAACGCAATCTCTGGCCAATTGGCCGCCATGAAACTGTCACTACTGGCGTAAAAAGCTATACTGAAGAAAACCAAAGTATCAACCGCATTACCAAATCCTGTTGAAGCTGCAGGCGCAACCCACCAAGCTTTCAGACGGCGTAAGCGATTAAAAACAAAAATATCCAAAAGCTGCCCTACTACATAAGCAGCAAAACTAGCCAAGGCAATCCGCCCGACAAAGGTGTTAAAACTGAACAGAGAGGCCAAGCCCATCCAATTTCCCTCGCTGAACAACACCGAAACCACATAAGACAACAGTAAGGCCGGCAGCATCACCCAAAAAATAATCCGACGTGCCAAATATTGGCCGAAAATGCGTACTGTCAAATCGGTAGTTAGAAAAATAAAGGGAAAAGTAAAAGCTCCCCAGGTGGTATGAAAACCAAAAATTTCAAATGGAAACTGCACCAAATAATTACTGGCCGCAATAACTAAAATATGAAAAAAGCACAACCAAACCAAAGCTTTGCTTTGTTGTTCCGCTGTAAAATGATACATAACAATCTTTCAATCAGAATAAAGTAAACCGCATACCTCTATCATTCATCATTGGCATACAAAAGCAGCCGGAAAGAAACTTTCAGACGGCATACCAATTGAGGTATTTCACTTAAGCTTAAAAAATAATCGGGTAATTTTTGTTTAAGGCAAATCGTAAGTAAAGAGGCGGTTTTCAGCCATTTTTTCAAAGCGTGTTCCCGGGCGCCCATAATTGGCAAACGGGTGAATAGCAATACCTCCGCGGGGGGTAAACTCCCCCAGTACTTCGATATACTTAGGCTGCATCAACAAAATCAGATCCTTCATGATGATATTCACACAATCTTCATGAAAATCACCTTGATTCCTGAAACTAAAGAGATAGAGTTTGAGTGATTTACTTTCCACCATTTTCACGTCAGGAATATAACGGATATAGATAGTGGCGAAATCCGGCTGCCCGGTCATCGGGCACAGGCTGGTAAATTCAGGACATACGAACTTAACGAGATATTCATTATCCGGATGCTTATTGTCAAAAGCTTCCAGTACTTCCGGAGCATATTCGGTTTTATATTGGGTATTATTATCACCCAATAAAGTAATCCCGTCTAACTCCTGTTCACTTCTAGACATATCAATTTCCTTAGTTTTTTTATGTGGGAGGTTCTCGAACCACAAGTGCAATTTTTAAATTATAGCATTAAACCGATAACACATAAATTTTACGTCTCCATATTTAATTCAAACTGTAATAATTGGTATTTTAATACTCCTATTTTCCATTTTCATGGAATATAGAAACACCATCATAACGTAGGAAAATTCCCAATCCGTCCCCAAACATTAATGCAACAAATATGCAAAAATACTTTTGTTATAGAATATAACTGCATCATTTTTATGAAAAATAAAATAATAATTCTTAATGCTATTTTATTAGTAAAGTATAGAAACTAAATTCAAATCTAAAAGTCTAACTGGAGATACAAGGTATTTAATTTATAAATAAAACAAATTCAATGGAGTATGAGTTGCACTATGTTTAGACCAATTATTTATTACGGTATAGGTATTTGGGCCGCGGCATTGCCGGCCTGGGGTCTAGAATATAAGATCCTTACTCCCGATATCACCTTTCCTGTCCGCATTGAAAAAGAAGCAGCCCCCACAGTAGCTATGCCCCAAACAGATGCTGCATTTTCAATTAAAATTGAACACCCTTCTCCTTCACCAACACCCGAAAATACTGCTATTGCATCAAGCCCGTTTGCAAACAACGGTCAATCTCCCTTCCCAGCTGCCGGCAGAACATACCGTATTGATTTCGGCAACGAACGTTATAATTTTACCGTTGTTTCTGATAATGAAATTCTCCTCACTCCAATTACTCAAGGCAGCATATACCGTACTCATGCAGCCATCACAACAGTATCTCCCACCCTTTATCTCATTAGCTGGCGCACAACAGACAATCAACCGCGAACCCAAGTACTAGACTTAAGGAAAGCCGCCATATACGAGCACTCCACCGATCAAAATACACTTTCCCTAAAAAAAGGTATTTTGACATTGCTCCCCAAACCTGGCGAAAGCTAAAAATAGAAAAGCAACCTGCAACACAACTCACAATAAAACAATTCAAGAAGTGATTAAACCGCCTGTTGCATAGCTTAACCGATTATCTATTTTATAGCCTACCTGCATTTACCCTCTGCTAACATGAAGTTTCCACTGTTAATGTAACTTAAGGTTTTGCTTAAATCTAATTTTCGAGATAATAAATATGAGTTTTTCACAAGCCGAATTATCTAATGCTTTACGCCTGCTTTCCGAGCGACTGCCTCAATTTTCAGAACCGCAGGCACGGGCAACCCGCATGCTTCGTGTTGTTACCGAACGCTTGAGCAGCAAACTGAATGAAAGTCTGAAAGCTTACGGCATTAATGAAAACCTTTGGTTTGCCGTAATGGCGGTATATGTAAGCCCAAACAGTGAAATTCTTCCCTCCCGCCTGAGCGATTTGATGGATCTGACCCGTACCAGTGCTACCCGTCTTTCCGACGAAATGGTAGAGCGCGGCTGGGTAGAACGGCATATAAACCAACAAGACCGTCGGCAAATCGTGCTAAAATTAACTGCCGAAGGTGAATCATTCATCCAGAAAATTTGGCCTAAGATTTCTGATAATGGCGATAATGTCTGGGACGTATTTACCGAAGAAGATTATACCCAACTGCACCATCTGCTGAGCAAACTGCTGACCCGACTGAACAACTGATTTGGTCGCAGACAGAAGTATTGCTGGAAAACTGTATGAACCGTTTATTTATCCTAAGATGCGCAACGCTGGTAAGCGCAATATCACTATTGGCAGCATGCGCACCCCTTGGAAAACAATCGCCGTTGGAATCTCCAACGGCGTATTCGTTGCCGAAAGGCCGTTCCACACCAAGTGCCCCATACTGGTGGCGGCAGCTAAATGATCCTCAGCTCAATCGATTGGTTAACCGCGCATTAGCAACCTCACCGGACTTGCGCGCCGCCCAAGCCCGCTTTAATCAGGCGCAAGCCCAACTGGGGATCACCGAAGCCGCCGATAAAACTCAAATCGGTTTAACCGCCCAAGGGGCAGGAATCTACGTTTCACCCAAGCCCTCCTCACCATACGGCGATACCGGAAATACTTTAAAATTTGCCAACTTGGCCGTACAAAGCAGCTGGGTATTCGACTTTTGGGGCAAAAACCGTGCCCGCATACGTTCCGTTTTAGGACAAAAACAAGCAGTTGCATATGAAGCGGAACAAGCCCGCCTAACAGTTGCACAAGCGGTTGCCGCCCAATATTTCAGCTTACAAAGCCTTTCTGCACAAGAAAAAATCTTACAAGAACGAATCGCTCTCGCATCAGAAACCGAAACGCTATTACGCCAACGCATCCAAGCACAACTATTGCCTGGTAGTGCCTTATATCCTGCCGAGCAGGCTCAGCTGCTTTTGCAAAGTCAGCTTCTTGAATTGCAACGCCAAAGCGCCCGTCTCCGTCACAGTCTTGCAACACTCTGCGGGCAGGCTCCCAATGCACTCGATAACTTCCAACCCACGGCGATTTCAAATGCTCCTTCATTGCGCATCAACAATATCCGGGCAGATTTACTGAGCCGCAGGCCCGATATTGCCGCTCAAAAAGCTTTACTGCTTTCTCGCTCCGAAGACATCACAGCAGTGAAAGCGGAATTCTACCCGAATATCGAACTTAAGCTTTTGGCCGGCTTATCGCATATTGACGCTTTCAATATTGTAAACGGCAAAAATTCCGCCATGCTGGGGCTTCTGCCTGCCGTTAATTTACCGATTTTCACTTCAGGAGCCTTACAATCACGGTTAGCTATGAGCCGCGCAGAATATAACCGTCAAATTGCCCTATACGACCAAACCGTATTGAATGCCATGCGCTCAGCGGCAGATGCGGTCAGTGATTACCAAATACTGCAAGAACAAGCTAATTTGCAAAAGCGTGCGGAGCAAACCGCAAACAAATCAGCCACGGCCAGCCAACGTAGAGTCCGTGCCGGATTGGATAGCAAGCTCACTTATCTGCAAAAACAAGACGCAGCACTACAACAACAGCAACAAAGTGTAAAAATCCAAGCTGATTTGCTAACCTCATGGAGCAATTTACATGCACAGCTTGGCGGAGGATTTAAGGCGGAATAAAATAAACTTCTGCCAATTATTTTCAGACGGCATCCATACATCAGAAAAGTATGTATGCCGTCTGAAAGCATTTTTGAATAAACCGTATTCAAATTTCCGTATTAAAATGAATACAATTGCCTTAACCAAACGAAATAGTATAAGGCAGCGGAGCGCAAATAGTCGTACAATTCAAAGTAATCATATCGGGGCAACCAAGTACGAAACGGGCAACAACATCGCAAAATCGATTCCAAACTGATACCTGCCGGCCGCACAAAACCAATCGTCCCGACACTGTTGTGAATAAAGAATACAACCAAACAAAGCCGAATATCACTATGAATAACAATCATACTTCTTCCCCAAGCACCGAAATGGCAACAGAACAACCGGGATCTATTACCGTTAGAAAAACCGGCATATCCGGCCACCGTAAACGTAATCTGACTCTGCTAACTCTCTTTTTTATCATCATCGGTCTTGGATTCCTACTGATATACCTGCTGGTTTGGCAACACCAAGAAGAAACTGAAGACGCCTATGTTGCCGGCCATTTGGTACAGATCACCCCCCAAGTAGCTGGAACTGTACGCAAAGTGGCTGTCGAAGATACTGATATCGTAAAAAAAGGCGATGTCTTGGTGATACTGGATGATAGTGACTTCCAACTGGCATACGACAGGGCGCAAAGCGAACTGATTCAGGCTATCCGCCAATACCAACAACAAAATGCAGGCAATGCCGAAGCGCAAGCACGGGTTTTAGCCGCTAAAGCCGATTTGGCAAAAGCACAGGCAGACCTACGCCGGCGCGAATCTTTGGCCGGCACGGATGCTATTTCAGGAGAAGAACTGAGCCATGCCCGTGCCGCTGTGGTGCAGGCACAAACCGCTTTAAAAGCAGTTCAGGCTCAAGAATCATCAGTTCAAGCCGCATTAGGTAAAAATATTCCCCTACGCCAGCAGCCAGCAGTACAAACTGCCGTCAGCCACATTAAAGATGCTTGGTTAAACCTTCAGCGTACCCAAATCCGCGCTCCCACCTCAGGCCAAATCGCTAAACGCAATATCCAAATCGGCCAAAAAACAACACCCGGCGCACCGATGATGGCTGTTGTTCCTTTACAAGATCTTTGGGTGGACGCCAACTTTAAAGAAGTACAATTAAGCAAAATGCGCATAGGCCAACCTGTAGTCATGACTTCTGACCTTTATGGCAATAAAGTCAAATACCGAGGCAAAATTATGGGGCTATCGGCCGGAACGGGTAGCGCTTTTTCCATGCTGCCGCCGCAAAATGCTACTGGCAACTGGATTAAAGTTGTGCAACGCGTACCGGTACGTATCAGCTTGGATCCGCAAGAATTGCAAAAAAATCCTCTTCGGGTCGGTTTGTCTATGTCGGTTACAGTCGACACCAAGAATGAAAACGGCCAAAACATGGCGGCTGCCGCAGCCAAAAATATAATAGCCCCCGAAGCAGACCCGGTAGACTGGGCTGCCGCAGATGCACTGATTGACCAAATCTTTGAAAAATACGCAAAATAAATACCTTAGGCGGCCGGATAAGAATTTATCAGGCTGCCGTTATATTAAGTCTAAAATGTATTTCCCAATAAAAAAGACGGCCTTATTTGCCGAATTACTTAATCGCTTGGCTGATGTACAAGGCCGTCTGAATGATTTATCTCCGGTAACATTCCGCAAAGCATCCATTCCGATTTGCCAAACAATTTTCAAACACAAACTTCTTCTGGTGCAACTTATGCTTTTAAACGGCCTTTTTGTAAGAAACCCACTTCGCTACCCAAACCAATAAAATTTACAGGCCGTTCTATTAAAAATAAAAACAAAAAGTGTTGTAATGAAAATTATCTGACTGCTGTTTCAAGCCCTTATCCGGCAGGCCGTCTGAAATCCAAAGGAAAATATTATGAATCACCCGCCACTCAAAGGCCTTCCATTGGTGTTGGTTACCTTAGCATTGAGTATGGCTGTTTTTATGGAAGTGCTGGACACCACCATCGCCAACGTTGCCGTTCCCGTTATCGCAGGCGATTTAGGAGCGGCTACGACACAAGGAACCTGGGTGATTACCTCTTTTGCCGTAGCCAATGCCGTTTCAGTTCCACTCACCGGCTTTATGGCCCGTCGTTTCGGTGAAGTACGCGTATTTGTTTTTTCTACCATTGGCTTTGTTGTTATGTCATGGCTGTGCGGTATTGCCCACAGTTTGGGCTTATTGGTGTTATTCCGTGTATTACAGGGTTTTATCGCGGGGCCGCTCATACCTCTTTCTCAAAGCTTGCTGATGGCATCTTATCCTCCCGAAAAACGGACATTGGCACTGGCTTTATGGGCGATGACTGTCGTTGTCGCTCCGGTAATGGGGCCTATCTTAGGCGGGTGGATTTCCGATAATTGGCATTGGGGCTGGATTTTCTTTATCAACGTACCTATCGGCCTGGTTGCCGCATTAGTTGCTTGGAAACATCTGCGCCACAGAGAAACCGAAATACAACGGACACCTGTCGACTATACAGGATTGGTTTTAATGGTTATCGGCGTCGGTGCATTACAAATGATGCTTGATCGCGGCAAAGAATTAGACTGGTTTGCATCAGGAGAAATTATTTTATTGGCTGTCATTGCCACTGTCTGCTTAGGCTACTTTATCGTATGGGAGCTGGGCGAAAAATATCCGATTGTTGACTTATCACTCTTCAAAGACCGTAATTTTACCGTGGGCGTCATCACTATTTCCCTAGGTTTTATGCTCTATATGGGAACGCTCACCCTGCTACCGCTAGTATTACAGGGGCACCTCGGATATACCGCCACCTGGGCGGGGCTGGCGGCTGCACCCGTCGGCATTCTGCCGGTCATTTTATCCCCTATTATCGGACGCTTCGGCGGAAAGCTCGACATGCGCTGGTTGGTAAGTGCCAGCTTTCTGGTTTTTGCCGGCACCTTCTATTGGCGCACCACCTTCTATTCCGGTATGGATTTCGGCAACGTAGTTTGGCCGCAATTCTGGCAAGGTTTGGGCGTAGCTATGTTTTTCATGCCGCTTACCACCATTACACTTTCCAATATGAAAGGCTCCCAAATCGCCGCCGCAAGCAGCTTATCAAATTTCCTAAGGGTATTTATGGGCGGTGTCGGCGTATCTGTGGTAACCACGATGTGGGAAAAACGCGAAGCCCTGCATCATACCCAATTGGCAGAAAATATTACACCCTATTCCGATGCCACACGCGAGGCATTAAACGGTATGGTACAACTGGGCATGAATGATACACAAGCATACGGGACGATAGCCCGCACCATTTCCCAACAGGGCTTTTTAATCGGCTCAAACGAAATATTTTGGGCAGGAAGCATTTTGTTTATTCTCATGATTACCGTAGTATGGTTTGCCAAACCGCCCTTTGGCAGCGGAGGCGGCGGCGGACACTGAAAATTCCCAACCCTCAAAAATAATAATTAAGAAGTACCCAAGGCCGTCTGAAAGCTACAACCCCATACGCATATTCTTTATTTGCTATAATCGACCATATTTGCCCTACCCTTTGTTATTTTGAAGAAAGACCGTTATGTCTGATTTCCGCCAAGATTTCTTAAAATTCTCTCTCAGCCAAGATGTTTTGCGTTTCGGTTCATTCACCACCAAAGCCGGCCGTCAGTCTCCTTACTTCTTCAATGCCGGTCTATTTAACGATGGCGCCGGAACCTTGGCACTAGCCAAATTTTATGCCGAAGCCATTATTGCCAGTAAAGTTCAATTTGATATGCTGTTCGGCCCTGCCTATAAAGGCATTATCTTGGCGGCCGCTACAGCCATGATGCTGGCCGAAAAAGGGATAAACGTACCTTTTGCCTACAACCGGAAAGAAGCGAAAGACCATGGCGAAGGCGGCGTATTGGTTGGCGCACCGCTACAAGGTAAGGTATTGATTATCGATGATGTCATATCTGCCGGAACTTCCGTACGCGAATCAGTAAAATTGATTCAAGGTGAAAACGCCGAACCGGCAGGCGTTGTGATTGCACTTGACCGCATGGAAAAAGGCACCGGCGAACTTTCGGCGGTACAAGAAGTCGAGCAACAATACTGTCTGCCGGTTATCTCCATTGCAAATCTCAACGATTTATTCACCCTCTTACACAATAATGAAGAGTTTGGAAGTTACTTAGAACCTGTTCGGCAATACCGCGAACGGTACGGCGTAGAGTAATACCTAACCGCCTTTTTCTCAGGCGGTAGTTGATATACACAAACTCAGAAACCCCTTAAAATAATATATCCTTGATTCAAAAGGCCGAGCCGATTATGCCAGTCAGCGTGTGTCCGCACTGTAAAACCCAGCTATGGGTTAAAGACAACCAACTTAATGTTGCCCAAGGCTATGTCGTGTGCAGCAAATGCGAAGGTTTGTTCCAAGCCAAACACCATACCCGCGAGATGCCTAAAAATGTCAAACCAGGCCAATTACCTAATGCCATCACCGACGTAAAGCTGGTTCATAGCCTAGGCCCTCAAGTCCGCAAGCAAAAAACCATGAGCAAGCACGAAATTGCCGACTTGCTCGATAATATGCTGACTACTACGACCAAACGAGAACCCACCAATCAAGCCGCCTCACAAAAAGATGCCAAAGAAGGCTTCAACTGGACCATGGCTTCAATGGTGGCCCTTACCGTATTGATCATGCAACTTTTCTACCTTTTCTTACTGCGCTAAGCCGAAAATGAGTCATTCCGAATTTTTCGTTCCCGACTTTCGTGAAGCCGCCCCCTATATTAACTATCTACGGGGCAAAACTCTCGTTATCGGCATCTCCAGCACACTGTTAGAGGGAGCTACCCTACGTTCGATCGCATCCGACCTAAACCTGCTGGCTAGCTTAGGTGTGAAACTTGTAGTCGTACACGGCTCGAGAAGCCAAATCAATAGTCTACTCGAAGCAGACAGCATTACTCCGGAATATTACAACAACCGCCGCATTACCGATGAAACCACTCTTATTCGTGCCAAACAAGCCAGCGGTATGCTGCGTTACGAAATAGAAGCCGCATTAGCTGTAGGTATCGCACCTTCTCCTTATCGCAATAAACCTCTACGCACAGCTGGCGGCAATATGGTTTCTGCTCGCCCGTTGGGTGTAATCGACGGTATAGATATGGGCTATACCGGCCGTATCCGTAAAATTGATACTGAAGCCATCCGCCAATATTTGGATAACGGCACATTGGTATTAATCAGCCCGCTCGGCTATTCTCTGAGCGGAAAAACTTTCAATCTCAGCATGGGTGATATTGCCGAGGCAGTTGCCATCGCCTTAGCCGCCGAAAAATTGATTTACCTGACCGAGCAGGAAGGTATTCTCGATAAACAAGGCCTGTTACTCGACAACCTCTCTGCCCGCGAAGCACAAGAATATTTAAACTCAGACCGTATCCATGACCAACAACGCCGCCTTATCGGCCATGCGATCAATGCTGTCGAAAATGGTGTAAGCCGCACACAAATACTTAGCGGCCTCCAAGACGGCAGCCTGATTCGCGAACTATTCACACGGCATGGCGCAGGTACATCTATTGCCCGAAACCCGTTTATCAACATTCGTCAGGCTACCAGCAGCGACATTGCAGCCATCATTACCTTAATACGCCCCTTGGAAGAGTCCGGTGTTCTATTGCGCCGCAGCCGTGAATATCTTGAAAACCACATTAGCGAATTTTCCGTATTAGAACACGACGGTCATATCTACGGCTGTGTCATCTTGAAAACCTTTGATGAAGCGGGTGTGGGAGAATTGGCTTGTTTAGTCGTTTCACCCGAAGCACAAGATAGCGGGTACGGTGAACTCTTACTTGAGCATTTGATCAACCAAGCGAAAGCACGCGGTATCCATACTCTTTTTGCCCTATCCACCCATACTGGCGAATGGTTCATCGAGCGCGGCTTCCAAACGGCTTCGGTAGACCAACTGCCCACCGAGCGTCGCCGCGAATATGATGATAGCGGACGCAAATCCAAAGTATTTGTTTATCGGATCTAAATCCCACAATATACAGGTTGTCTGCATTCGGCTAAAATAAAAGCCGTCTGAATCATTCTCAAAGGAACGACACCATGACCCGTATGGTTCACTGCGTGAAATTGGGCAAAGAAGCCCCCGGTATGAAATTCGCACCTCTTCCCAATGAGTTGGGGAAGCGTATTTTTGAAAATGTATCACAAGAAGCATGGGAGGCATGGACACGTCATCAGACCATGTTGATTAATGAAAACCGTTTGAGCTTGGCAGACCCCCGTGCCCGTCAATATCTTGCACAGCAAATGGAAAATTATTTCTTCGGCGATGGAGCCGACCATGTGCAAGGCTATACACCCCAAGAGTAACTTCTTTGATTAGCCAATAAAAATCAAACCAAGCCATCACCATATGGCTTGGTTTTACTTATCTCCGCCGAAAATAACTAGCGTAACCAAACATTTTTAAATACTGGCCTAGAATTTATTCGACCACAGAAATTCTATGCTTCATATATACAAAAAACTGAATAATCTAGTATGTTGGCATCAGTCAACTTTCAGACGGCCCTTCTTATCGATTATTTATTTGGCAATAACTTAATCAAAATACCCAGATCATAAGTAACAATTAAGAAACTATACCTGAAAATCTTAATATCATCTCTATGAAGCAAAAACCTCTGCCTAAGCAGAGGTTTTAATCAAGCAATTCTGATACTTATTTGATGCGCATATCACCAGTTTCTACAAAACGCTGATGCCATGACAACGCCTCGTTCAGAACATGAGGAGTATGCAGACCACCTGCTTTTTCAGCGCGCTCATAGTATTCTTTCAACATCGGACGATAATCCGGATGCGCACAATTTTCAATAATCAGTTTGGCACGTTGACGCGGAGACTTACCACGCAAATCAGCCAAACCTTGCTCTGTTACCAATACCATCACATCGTGTTCGGTATGGTCGTGATGCGACACCATCGGTACGATGCAAGAAATCGCACCGTCTTTTGCGACAGAAGGAGTCACAAAGAAAGACAAGAAGGCATTGCGTGCAAAGTCGCCCGAACCACCAATACCGTTCATCATATTGGTTCCCATGATGTGGGTAGAATTTACGTTACCGTAAATATCACACTCGATCATTGCATTCATCGCAATCACACCTAAACGGCGCGACACTTCGGGATGGTTGGTAACTTCCTGCGGGCGCAGAATAATTTTTGATCTCAACGTTTCAATATTGGCATTAAAACGGTCTAGCGCATCCGGGCTGAATGACAATGCGGTTGCCGAAGCAGACAGCATTTTGCCGGAAAGAATCAAATCCAACATACCGTCTTGCAATACTTCGGTATAGCCGGTCAGGTTCTCAAACGGGCCATCTTGCAGACCTGCCAATACGGCATTGGCTACGTTACCCACACCGGATTGCAACGGCAGAAGGTTTTTCGGCATACGGCCCATTTTCACTTCATGAGAGAAGAAATCGATAATTTGGGCGGCAATGCGTTTTGAATTATCATCCGGATCGGCAAATTTACTGTTACGGTCAGGCAAATCGGTTAATACCACCGCAACAATTTTATCCGGATCACATTCCAAATAAGGGGAACCGATACGGTCATTCGGCGCTGTGATCGGAATCGGTTTACGGTTCGGCGGCACACCGATATCAGGATGAATATCGTGCATACCTTCAAGCAAAATATTTTGGCGGCTGTTAACCTCAACGATTACTTTTTTGGCAGATTTCAACCATTGGTTATTAGTACCGATACCCAACGAAGGGATTAAACGGCCATCAGGCAAAATACCGGTTACTTCAATCAACGCAACGTCCATTTCTCCAAAAAAGCCGTAGCGCACTTGCTGCTCCAAGTGAGACAGATGCACGTCAATATAGTTGGTAGCGCCTGCGTTAATTTGTTTGCGCAAAGTGGGATCAGATTGGAACGGCGTGCGGAATTTGATACCTTGCGCACGCGCCAATACACCGTCGCACTCATCTGCGGTAGAAGCACCGGTCAACATGCCGATACCGAATTCCTCACCACGTGCATGCGCCTCTTCCATGCGCTTTGCCAACGCTGTTGGCACGGCTTTAGGATAGCCTGCACCAGTAAAGCCGCTGATACCTACATTCATACCGTTTTGAATGAATTCGGCTGCCTGCTCCGCGCTCATAATTTTTTCACGCAAACCTGCGTGCTGTACGCGCTCGTAATTATTTGCAGCAGTCATAATCTTTTCTCCTAAGTGACGGTCTGTTTACCTTGATAAATGAATTGAATTTCATATTGTCTGCCATCAGCAGCACAAGCCGTTTCTACACGGCATTCTCGGATTATAGCTTGGGATTGCCAACAAATCAGCCTTATTTTGCACATATCGCCCAATTAAATACAAGCTCTAAAAATACTCTTAATTTCTTCAATCATTTAAGATTGAAAGAAATGTAGTATCCCGTTACCAGAAAGATGGTTCAATACGAAATTACTCCACCCATTATCCTACATAAGTAAATTACTTTCTTCCAACTTCTTGTATTTTCAGTAAACTCCCCTAATTTTTTGAAGTAAGCGAAATGTACCGCCACATGATATTTTTCCGGCTCATGTCCAATACCAACATAAATAAACTATTCTGATAAAATTTTTAGGAACTCACATTTATTTGAGAGAATTTTTCAACATTTTTCATGATTTGCTGTTAAAATCATTTTTCTTCAACAACGTACTTACTATCTAAATAAAAGGAAGCAAACGCCATGCAACGCGACGTTTACGATTACACACAACCAGCCGCCCCCGGCGCAGTACAAAAAAATACCGTACTGCAAAAAACCTATGGCCTACTAGGTCTATCATTTATCCCCTGTGCCCTCGGCGCATTTTTAAGCAACCAAATGGGCTTTAGCCTGTTCAGTTTATTTGGCAACCGTTGGGTAGCTTTAGGCGTATTCTTCGCCTTTTTCTACGGCATGTGTTTTTTGATTGAAAAAAACCGCTATAGCAATACCGGCGCTGCTTTGCTTATGGTATTTACTTTCGGCATGGGCGTATTGATTAGTCCTCTTCTTCAATACACATTGAGCTTTAGCAATGGCGCACAAATAGTCGGTATTGCGGCAGTCATGACAGCAGCGGTTTTCTTTACCATGTCTGCCTTAGCAAGACGCACCAACGCCGATATGCAGTCTTTGGGTCGTTTCTTAACGGTTGGAGCGGTAGTATTGATGGTTGGCGTAATTGCGAATATCTTCCTGCAAATTCCCGCTTTAAGCCTCACGATTTCTGCCGGCTTTGTGATTTTCAGCTCACTACTGATTATGTATCAAATCCGCACTGTAATTGACGGTGGCGAAACCAGCCATATCAGTGCCGCTTTAACCATCTTCATTTCAATTTACAATATCTTTAGCAGCCTGCTGCATATCTTGACCTCCCTCACCGGTGAAGATTAAGCAGCATCCTAAAATAGCCTATACGACGATACGATATATGAGCTGTTTTTAAAAGTTATTAAATAAAAATGCCGTCTGAAAAACCTTCAGGCGGCATTTTCTTTGACATCATCAGTTTGGGCGTTTATGCTGCAATCTGCATTAAATAACATCGTATCAATATGAACCAAACTATCCGTCGCGCGGTTTATGCCGGCAGCTTCGACCCTCCTACCAACGGCCATTTATGGATGATACGCGAAGCACAAGCTTTATTTGACGAATTGATCGTTGCCATCGGCGTTAATCCTGACAAACGCAGCACATACAGCGTACAAGAACGCATTGAAATGCTGGAGGCCACTACCAAAGAGTTTCCAAACGTACGTATTACTTCGTTTGGTAATCGTTTTTTAGTAAATTATGCACGCAGCATCGACGCCCAATTTATTGTGCGCGGCATACGAACAGCTTCAGATTATGAATATGAACGCTCAATGCGCTATATCAATAGTGATTTGCAGCCCCAAATCTCCACCGTATTGCTGATGCCGCCACGGGAATTTGCCGAAGTATCATCTACAATGGTTAAAGGCATGGTTGGTCCGGAGGGCTGGCGTGATGTGGTACGCCGATATATTCCAGGCCCCGTATATGAAAAAATTCTGCGCGACCACGAAACTGCTGCCAAATTGTCCTGATACGAAATTCCAACAACACATTCCGCGCAATATGCTCTTCTATTTATTCTGATTGATATATGCCACCTGAAACGTTCAGACGGCATATATCACCATGATGCAGTTTCAGATATATTTTCTACTGGTAAAACCTGTAAATCACCGAGCCATTTCCTCAAGTTGACATAACGATTCTGCATCGAATCAATAACCTTTTTATCGACATCTAAATCTTTATTCAAATATAGACGATAAACAAAAACGCCTCTCCTAACAGGACAGGCGTTTTTATCAACCGGAAAATATAGCTTATTTGGCAGCGGATGCCGCAGAGGCGGCTTCAGCAGAAGCTCCGGCAACGGCTTGTTCACCCCAAACCGCAGGATATTTGTAACCTTGGAAACGCTTGTGCGCATAAGCTTTGAATTCATCAGTATTATAAGCTTCGGTTACATCTTTCACCCATTGGCTGTCTTTATCAGCAGTTTTCACAGCAGACCAGTTTACATAAGCAAAGCTAGGTTCTTGGAACAGAGTTTCGGTCAATTTCATACCGCTGCTCATAGCATAGTTGCCGGTTACGATTGCAAAGTCAACGTCTGCACGACTACGCGGCAACTGAGCTGCCTCCAGTTCAACAATCTTAATATTTTTCAGATTTTGGGCGATATCGTTTTTAGAAGCAGTTAGCGGGTTTACGCCCTCTTTCAAAGTAATCCAACCCAATTCATCCAACATAACCAAAGCGCGGGCGAAGTTGGAAGGATCGTTCGGTGCAGATACACTACTACCATCTTTCACTTCATCCAATGATTTCAGCTTACCTGGATACAATCCCAAGGGAGCAGTCGGTACTTGGAATACTTCTGTAATGTCTAAGTTATGCTCTTTTTTGAAATTATCCAAATAAGGTTTATGTTGAAACACATTGATATCTAACTCACCTTCGGCCAAAGCCAAGTTCGGGCGAACATAATCGGTAAACTCAACCAGCTTCACTTTATAGCCTTTTTTCTCCAACGCAGGCTGGATTTGGTCTTTCACCATATCGCCGAAATCACCTACTGTTGTACCGAAAACAATTTCTTTTTTATCAACAGCAGTATCAGCAACACCTGAGGCCACCGAAGCAGCGGCAGGTGCAGTTTCTTTTTGACCACCACAAGCCGCCAGTGCCAATGCCAAGACGCCGGCAGAGAAAGTTTTCAATAAAATGTTGGTTTGCATAATATATCTCCTTGAAATGAATGCAATGTTTTGTTTGATTAAATATAAATTATTTTCAAGGCCGTCTGAAAACGGAATATTCCGGCGGCCTGCTATCTCATGCTGAATCTGATACCTAAAATTATCTCTTATCCAACTTACGGGCGATAAACATGCCCAAACTTTGGATGCATACTACCAATAACACCAAAATAGCAACAATAAAAATAATAACTTCGGTCTGGTAACGGTAATAGCCGTAACGAATGGCCAAATCACCCAAACCGCCGCCGCCGATCATACCTGCCGCCGCACTATATGACAGCAGGCCGATGGCCAATACGGTAATGCTAGACACCATACCCGCACGGGCTTCGTTCAACAATACCTTACGAATAATCGTCATCGGCGTCGCCCCCATGCTGCTGGCAGCCTCAATTACACCACGCGGTACTTCGCGCAGGTTTTGCTCAACCAACCGGGCAAAATAAAACAAACCGGATACGCTTAACACCAGCGAGGCCGCTACAGGGCCAATGGTACTGCCGACAATAGCGCGTGTGGCCGGAATCATGGCAATCATAAGAATTACAAACGGAAATGCCCTCATCAGATTGACCAGATTATCCAACACCAGATTAATCGGACGGCTGTAATGCAACTGACGGTTTGCGGTGACAAATAACCACACGCCGAGCAAAGTACCGAAAATAGCGGCAAATGTTGTGGAAAGACCGACCATAATGAAGGTTTCCCACAAGGCTTGGATAATTTCGCCGCGCATCCCGCTGATTGTGGCGACAGCTTGTGCAAAAGTGATATCGGCCATTTCAATCCTCCTGAATCAGTTCGCGGCCAATTTCAGATTGGGCATGAATCCGATTGTCGCGTACATCCACCACTTCCAGCAACTTTCCTTGATGCAACAAAGCCGCACGGTCGCACAGGCGACGGATAACGCTCATCTCATGGGTAACGATGACAATCGTCACATTGAAGCGACGGTTAATGTCTTGCAAACATTCCAATACGCTGCGGGTAGTAGCGGGATCCAATGCCGAAGTAGGTTCGTCCGCCAAAATCACATTAGGGCTGGGAGCCAATGCGCGGGCAATGCCCACACGCTGCTTTTGCCCGCCCGACAGTTGGGAAGGGTAATGACCGGCACGATCGTCCAAACCAACGATTTCCAAACATTCGGCTACGCGCTGCTTGATTTTGTCACTAGGCCAACCTGCAATTTCCAGAGGAAAAGCCACATTGTCGGCCACGGTTCGGTTACTTAACAAGTTGAACTGCTGGAACACCATACCGATATTTTGGCGCGCACGACGCAAATCGGCCGCATTGAGCGCCGTAAGTTCCTGTCCGTCCACCACCACTTTTCCGGTATCGGGACGCTCAAGCAGGTTAATCAGACGCAACAGCGTCGATTTGCCGGCTCCCGAATACCCCATCAAGCCGAATACTTCACCCTGCTCGATAGACAAGGTAGTCGGCTCTACAGCAGTAAACCATGATTTGTCGCGATGTTGGTAACGTTTGGAAACGTTGTCCAGAATAATCATAATCCATCCAAAAACAACAAAGCCCGTTGTGTAACACAGCGGGCCAAAAATTATATACAGCATTACGGCATCTCAACCGCACGCTTTAGCTGTTTTCGCGCCCGCAAGCTGTGTCAAATCGGCGCATAAAATTAATCTTCGAAAGATACTGCAAATTTTAATCAAAGTCAAGTTTTGCAATATAAAATGCCGTCTGAAAGTTTTCAGACGGCATGAAATTACGGATGAGATTTATTTCATGGCAGCAGCCAATGCCTGTACATTGGAACGATACATTTTGACGTAAGTATCGGCATTACTGTTTTTGCCGAGCGCATCCGAATAAAGCCTGCCGCTCGGTTTCACACCGGTTTCTTTTGCAATACGCTCAACCATGCGGCCATCTTTGATATTTTCGGCAAATACAGCCTGAATACCCTCGCGCTTAATTTGCCGGATAATCGCTGCAACTTGTTTGGCCGAAGGTTCTGCTTCGCTGCTCACCCCTTGCGGTGCAACAAATTGTATGTTGTAACGCTTGCCCATATAGGCAAAGGAATCATGTCCGGTCAACACCTTACGCTTAGATACAGGAATAGCAGCAAAGGTTTTGGCAGTATCGACATGTAGTTTTTTCAATTCGTTTTGATATGCGGCAAAACGGCGGCGGTATTCCGCCCTGCCCTCGGGATCGGCCTTTATCAAGGCCGCAGTTACATTCGCCGCATAACGCTGCATCAGCATAGGATCATTCCACACATGAGGATCAAACTCACCGTGGTCGTGGTCATGATCATGGCCGTCTCCGTGATGATGCCCTTCTTCCATAGCAGCCAACGGCTTGATACCTTGGGTAGCTTCAGCATACGCCACTTTGCTTTGCTTCACCGCCCGTTGCAATTCGGCTTTTTCCAAACCCAAACCATTAAGCAACACTAAATTTGCACTGCGTATTTTCTGGATATCACCACTGGTCAGATGGTAGGCATGGGCATCTTGATCCGCGCCGACTATATTCTGTACTGCCACCCGCTCACCACCGATTTGCTTGGCAACGTCGCCTAAAATACTAAAGCTGGCCACTACTTTCAGTGGCTCGGCCTGCACACCGAACGAAACCAAAGCCGCCAATATGCCCAATTTCCAATGCTTCATAAAATCCTCCAATGATATAACATAACAAATTGCAGTAAAAAAACAGTATAACAGTTGGCCTGTTAGCCTTTATTACACAACTCTTTCAAGCCAATCCCATATTCGGTTAACAGCTAATTACCCGTAATCGACAATACAATTATCAGTTACACCATGCTGCCAACCTAATGTCTCCAACCATAGAGGCCGTCTGAAAGTTTTTCACTCACACTTATAATTTTCATTGAAACGGAATGCAGACGGCACTATTCATCAGACTTTGTGATGGCGTAAACGACGCAACCACTTCGGTAACAAACCGCTTTCCCAACCGAACACGACCGACAATAAATAAGCCACACCACACCATAAGATAATCGCCGGCCCCGAAGGTATTTCAATGTAATACGAAAACAGCAACCCACCAAACCCGCACAGCAAAGCAAATCCTACCGTCAACAACAGCAGCACGCCCATACTTCTTGCCCATAAACGGGCGGTAATCGCAGGCAACATCATTAATCCGACAGACATTAACGTCCCCAATGCCTGAAAGCCCGCTACCAAATTCATAACCACCAAAATCAAAAACAGGATATGCCAAAAGCCACCTTTACCACCCACAGCCTTTAAAAACAGCGGATCAATACTCTCAAGCAGCAGAGGCCGGTAAATCACTGCCAATGTAACGATTGTCAGGCTGGCTACAACGGCGACCAATTGCAAAGCGGGCAAGTCTACCGCCAATACCGAGCCAAACAGCAAATGCAGTAAATCCACACTGCTGCCGCTTTTACTCACCAGCACAACGCCGACTGCCAAGCTGCTAAGATAAAATGCGGCAAAGTTAGCATCTTCCTTCAAATTAGTGAAACGGCTAACCAAGCCTGCCAACAAAGCCATCAGCATACCGGCTGCAAATCCGCCTAAGCTCATTGCCGGAAGGCTGAGACCGGCAAACATATAACCTATGGCCGCACCCGGTAAAACGGCATGGCTCAGGGCATCACCTACCAAGCTCATGCGCCTCATCACCAAAAACACCCCTACCGGCGCAGCACTCAAAGCTAAAAATACCACCGAAGCCAGCGCATAGCGCATGAAGTCGAATTCTACAAAAGGGGAAACAATCAATTCATAAATATTCATTTTATACCGTACCGCTTTTTTCAGACGGCCTTAAGCCTTGATCAAAAGCCGTCTGAAAATATCAGGCCG
Organism: Neisseria arctica; assembly: GCF_022870905.1. NCBI lineage: Bacteria > Pseudomonadati > Pseudomonadota > Betaproteobacteria > Neisseriales > Neisseriaceae > Neisseria > Neisseria arctica. Next base: position 541,329 of record NZ_CP091510.1, on the reverse strand, counting down.
CACACCAATCACCGCTACCGTGGCGCATCATGACATCATTGGCCTTTGCCAGAGCCTCATCCATCAACACTTGTTCGGTAGCTCCCGCCGCAATTTTTTCCCGTGCCACCAATACTGTTTTCGGGAAATATGCACGCACCTGTTCATAATCGTGCAATACCGCAATCACCGCGCATCCTTCGCGGTTACATTGGCGCAAAACTTCCAATAGGGCATAAGTCGTTTTCGCATCCACTGCATTAAACGGCTCGTCCAACAACAAAAAACGGGCGTTCTGAACTAACATTCGGGCAAACAATACCCGCTGAAACTGGCCGTTTGACAAATGCCCGATTTGACGGTCAGCGGCATCGGCCATTTCCACCCGTTCCAAAGCTTGCATTACCCGCTTACGTTGTACGGCATTTACTTGTTTAAAAAAGCCGATTTCATACCAAAGCCCCATAGCCGCCAATTCAAAAACTGTCATCGGCTGGCTACGGTCGATTTCGCTTTGTTGAGGCAGATAGGCGATCCCACTGCGCTGCAAATCCTTATATTCTACTTTTCCGGTATCGGCTTTTACCAACCCCATCACGGCTTTGAGCAAAGTAGACTTACCTGCGCCGTTCGGCCCAAATACCGCCCACATCTGACCATCATCGAAAGTCATATCAAAATGATGGATAGCCGGGCGGTGCTGGTAACTTACAGTCAGATTTTCAACAACGATACTCATAACCCAACCGCCCAGAAGTAAACACCCCACAGCAAAAGCAATGCTGCCGCAGCCAAAATCAGTCGCCGGCTGAGGCCGGCCAGTAAAATAGATTTCATAAGTATGAAGAGTTCAGACGGCCTGCCGAAAAAGCAGGCCGTCTGAAAACAGATAATATTAGAATAACAGCAAAATGATACTGTATAACATTATAATTGTAAAATATACCGTCGCATAACAAACCAGGCCGTCTGAATTTCGGTACAATACATTTTTTTCAATCTGCACGGAGCCGTTATGTCCGAACCCTTGCTCAGCGACAAACTCAATCTCGAAACCGCCCGCATTTCATGGCTTGAACTACAACCGCACTTTGCACGCGGCGTAGCGGTTTATGTGGCCGAAGATTTGGATTTAATCGGCATTGCCAAGATGATGGCTGACGATAACAGCACTGAGTTGGCAAAGCTGATGCAGCAAGGCCGGTTCGGCGTGGTGACGGAAAATCAGGCACGGCAGTTTCTCGATGACAACCAGGATATGTGGGCAGTCGTAGTGGCACCCTGGGTATTGGTGCAGCCTTGCCGAGATTAAAACCCAATGGCTCTCACATAAAAACCGCCCTCTCCCCGGGCGGTATTTTTATAACAGCCTCTAATACGGCAATGATACGACAGCATATCGCGGCACCTGCACCATTATTTGAAACGATCTATTAATTATAGACAAGGCCGTCTGAAAAAGAGTAAACCTTTCAAAAATATAATTCTTTCAGTTTATTCAAACTCAAAATAGCCATTGCGATACAGTATAAATCACCAATCCCACCAAACCGCCGACGAGCGTGCCGTTGATACGGATAAACTGCAAATCTTTGCCGACGCTTAATTCCAATTTTTCGACCATCTGACGGCTGTCCCAACTTTTCACCTTTTCCGCCACAAACACTGCTGCCCGATCTTTATACTTCATCACAAAATCGCGTACCATCAACGACAAACGCACATCTACCCGCCGCATAAACTGCGGATATTCATGTGCTTGAGACAACATATGGTCAAGCAATTTGTTCAACTGCGCCAAGCACAACGAATCTGTTTTCACCACATCGGCAGCCGTCCAATTCTGCAAGCTCACCCAAGCGCGCGCCAATGTATCTTGTACCGCCGGTGAATGTGCCAACTGCATCTTACCCTGTTCCAAACGCTTATGCCATAACCGAGAGTGCCTCAGAGCGTCGGTAATACGGTCGAACTGTTCTTCATAACCCAAACGCAAGCGGTGCTGCGGATTATCCAGAGCCGCTGCTAAATAGTCATCTGCCCAATCCAAAGCTTTAGCTGCTACCCAGCCGTCTACACGTTCTACCAGTGTACCCTTTAACGATGCCTTGATTTTGTCCCACGCACTGGGCGCATCACTTTCTACCCTTGCCGCCCACTCCCGCAGGTTTTGCTCAAGAATGACCCGTGTTTCGGCATCTTGTAACCAACGTCGCAACTGTTTGATAGAAGCCAGCAGCAGCATTTCATGCAAGCCCTGAGCTTTTAATACGGCCATACCATTGGCCAGCGTTTTACCAATTTTATCGCCGCTGTATTGTTCCGCCAGCATAAGGCTGCCGAATCGCGCCACTTGGTCGGGCTTGGCCACCTTTAATAAAACCGGCAGCTGTACAGCCAACCAAGGCAACCAACGCCGGCGCATATCTTCTCCGGCCAGCCAACGTAATAATTTTTCACTCGGCGCAGCTTGATAAACACGCAATGCAATAGGCCGCCCCTGCAAAAAATTGTTTTCGATAAAACGCCCTAATTCATCCGCAATACGGTGTTGGTTACGCGGCAAAATTGCCGTATGCGGAATCGGTAGGCCTAAAGGTCGGCGGAACAATGCCGTTACTGCAAACCAATCAGCCAAAGCCCCAACCATAGCCGCTTCGGCAAAAGCTTTAACATAACCGAGAACGGGATATTCGCGCACATAAGACGCCGACACCGCAAACAAAATACAGGCCGCTATCAGTAAGCCGGTCGCCAACCGCCGACCACGGCGCAACCGCTCACGTGCCGCAGCACTACGTGCTTGTGCAGAAAGAGTATGCATAAGTTTTCCAAATAAAACAGGCCGTCCGAATTATAACGCGCCGCCCCTACCATACACCATTGATTATTTTTTAAGCAAATCTATTTTTATCAATTCATTCAAAATATAACCCCACTTATCCACACATCGTACACACAACCGCAAACAGCAGATGAGGATAAGCAACTTTGCCCACTATGTATCAAACCTCCCCCCACACGCCAATATTGCCTATTTTTTAAGCAAATCTATTTTTTCCAAGCAATTCAAATCATAAAGCAGCTTATCCACACACCATGCACATGACAGCAAACAAACTATGCGGATAAATATCGAATAAATTGAGCTACCCGACATTAACAATCAAACAACCATACAAGCCCAAAAAAATCCGATTAGCTAAAAAATATCTTGTCTAACCTTTCAGACGGCCTAATATATGGCAACCATATAACTGCACACTTTTTAAGCAATTATATTTTTCTAAAATATTTCAAGCGACAACAATACTTATCCACATAATGCGCACATATACGCAAACATTTATCAAGGATAAATCCGCAGTATTTTTCAGGCAGCCTTAACCTGACTTATGTTTCAGGCATATTAAGCATCATCAGACAGAGAGCACTATGTACAAATATGGAAGAATTAACTGCTTGGCAAATATTTGTATATATTGCGACCCCACCAATCAGCACATTGCCCATTTTTCAATCAATCATAAATTTTCTAAGCGATTCAACTAAAAAGCCTACTTATCCACAAAGCGTACACAAGGGAACAAACAGCTTATCGGAATAAGTTTGCCGTCGAAGTCTTAATCGGCTATATTGGAAAAGGCTGTTGAAAACGATATGCCATCTGAAAATCCAAGCCATACCCGACAACAACCGCCTGCTTTTGTTTGATCATTCTTTACTATGACTGAACTAACCGCTACCGATTGGTTACTACTCGCCCTTCTGATGCTGCCGGTAATTACCACTTTATTACCGCTATGTAAGCACCCCCATTGGGTATTTCGTATTTTTGACTTTCCCCGCCTGCAAATTGCAGCCGTCAGCCTTTTATGCGTAATACTCAACTGGCTGCTACGCCCTACCGATTATTGGTTATTCAATGTTTTTGAAGTTATCAATCTGGCTTGTTTTCTCTACCAACTTAAAGCAATCGCCGCCTATACCCGTCTCACCCGACCTGAAGTATTACAATACCTCGGACCCGATAACGAACATACTATTTCCCTGCTCACCAGCAATGTGCTCACCCCAAACCGGCGTACCGATTTGCTATTGGCGCAAATACGCCGACACCAGCCCGATGTTGTTCTAACACTGGAAACCGATATATGGTGGGAAAAGCAATTGTCCCCTCTCGAAACCGATATGGGCTACACCTATACGGTTAAAATCCCACTCGACAATCTTTACGGTATGCACTTATACAGCCGTCTGCCGCTACGCGATGTAGAAATCCGCCATTGGGTGGCAGAAAATATCCCTTCGATTGCCGCCGGTTTGCAACTGCGCTCCGGCCAATGGATTCGTATTTACTGTTTACATCCGATGCCGCCAAGCCCTACCGAAGCAGACACCGCTACCGACCGCGATGCCGAGCTACTGTTAGTCGGCAGGGAAATCGGTCGCAATAACCATTCCGTATTAGTATTCGGCGACCTGAATGATGTCGCATGGTCCCGCACTTCGCAATTATTCCAACAAATCAGCGGACTTCTCGACCCCCGCAAAGGCCGCGGGCTATACAATACCTTTCATGCCGGCTACCCACTGCTGCGCTGGCCTCTCGACCATATTTTCCACAGCAACGATTTCATGATGAGTGAAATTAAAGTTTTGCCTTCGATCGGTTCCGACCATTTCCCCGTATACGGTAAATTCCAATTCTCACCGGCCGCCGAAATGCTTCAAGAAGAAAGCCTGCCTGATGAGGACGATAAGCAGGAAGCCGCCGAAAAAATCGCCGAGGCCGAACCCTTAAAAGAGGTAGTCGGCGAGAAATACACACATAACCAACCGAAAGAACAATCGAAAAACAAATTTTAAGCCGACTAAACAAAATTGTTTGGAATAAAAGATAGGCTCTGTTATTCCAACCGATACATCGACTCCAGGCGGCTCCCGGCTGGAAATACAGCATTTCTTCATCAAGCCTAACACTACAACAAATATTTCAAATCGGCACCTAATAAAATAAAGGCCGTCTGAAAATTTCAGACGGCCTTACTGGTTCTAAGAAACTAATTACAAACGTTGGGCATCCACTGCCGCCAACGCAATCATGTTCACAATGCGGCGTACGGTTGAAATCGGCGTTACGATATGAGCCGGCTTATTCAAACCCATCAAAATCGGGCCGACAGTGATACCGTTGGAAGAGTGTACACGCAAGAGGTTGTAACTGATATTGGCGGCCTCCACCCCCGGCATTACCAATAAGTTAGCCGAACCACTAAGCGTGGTTTCGGGGAAGATTTTTTTGCGCATCACTTCGTCCATCGCCACATCGGCCTGCATCTCACCATCCACTTCCAATTCGGGATCGGCAGCACGGATAAGCTCCAAAGCTTTCTGCATCTTCAGTGTATCTTTATCCACATGCGAACCGTAGTTGGAATTAGATACCAATGCCACCTTCGGTTTAATACCGAAACGCTTCATTTCTTGGGCGCACATAATCGTACCCTTGGCAAGCTGTTCGGCGGTCGGCTCATGGTTTACATAAGTATCTGCGATAAAATAGTTGCCTTTATTAGAAATCAACGCATTCATGGCAAAGGCGTCTTTTTCGGGATTGTTATACCCGATCACCTCTTCCATGATAGTGAAATGGTCGCGGAAGCGGCCCATCGTACCGCACACCAGGCCGTCTGCATGACCCAAACGCACCATTAGCGCTCCGATCAACGTACTGTTGGCACGAACGCGGCGGCGGGCCATTTCTTCGGTTACACCCTTACGCTGGCGCAGTTTGTAATATTCTCTCCAGCTTTCCTCAAAATAAGGATTTTGGTGCGGATCGATAACGGTAAAATCCTTACCTGCTTGGATTGTTAAGCCTTGAGACTGCAAACGCTCCTCAATCGCTTCCAAGTTACCTACCAAAATCGGGAAAGCCAGTTTTTGCGTTGCCACTTGTTGGGCGGCATGCAAAATACGCTCGTCTTCACCTTCGGTTAATACAATGCGCTTGATTTCTTTCTTAGCCTGATTGAATACCGGACGCATAAACAGGCTGGTTTTATAAACGCTTTGTGTCAATTTTTCAACATAAGCATCCATATCGGTAATCGGGCGCGTTGCCACTCCCGAATCCATGGCAGCTTGTGCAACGGCCGGTGCGATTTTGGCAATCAGACGCGGGTCGAAAGGTTTGGGAATCAGATATTCCGGGCCAAAAGTAAGCTCTTCGCCGCCGTATGCGCCCGCCACTACATCACTGGCTTCGGCCAAAGCAAGATCCGCAATCGCGCGCACGCAAGCCAATTTCATTTCTTCGTTGATCGTCGTCGCACCCACATCCAGCGCACCGCGGAAAATAAAGGGGAAGCACAATACATTGTTAACTTGATTTGGGAAATCAGAGCGCCCCGTACCGATTACCACATCAGGGCGGGCAGCTTTGGCTTCTGGCGGCCAAATTTCCGGCTGGGGATTGGCCAAGGCAAATACGATTGGCTGGTCATTCATAGTTTTGAGCATTTCGGTGCTCAAAACATTGGGGCCCGACAAACCTAAGAAAATATCTTTACCCGGAACCGCATCTCCCAATACGCGCTGACCGTTGTCGGCAATGGCGTATTGTTTTTTAGATTCGTCCATGCGGTCTTTGTCTTCACGGGTTTGGTAGATCACACCTTTCGAATCGCATACGGTGATATTTTCACGCTTCATACCCAAAGCAACCAACAGGTTCAAACAGGCAATCGCCGCTGCGCCCGCACCCGAGCAAACCAATGTTGCCTCTTCGATTTTTTTGTTAACAACGCGCAAGCCGTTCAATACGGCGGCTGCGGTAATGATGGCAGTACCGTGTTGGTCATCGTGAAATACGGGAATATTACAGCGCTCGCGCAGCTTTTTCTCAATGTAAAAACATTCGGGCGCTTTGATATCTTCAAGATTGATACCACCGAAAGTAGGTTCAAGCGAGGCGATGATATCAACTAATTTATCAGGATCGGTTTCATTGACTTCGATATCGAATACGTCGATACCGGCGAATTTTTTAAACAGTACGCCTTTACCCTCCATAACCGGCTTACCTGCCAGCGCACCGATATTACCTAAACCCAATACGGCGGTACCGTTGGAAATTACGGCAACCAAATTACCACGCGCGGTATATTTGTACGAAGCCAGAGGGTCGTTGTAAATTTCCATACAAGGTGCGGCAACACCAGGCGAATAGGCCAAAGAAAGGTCATACTGAGTACCCAGCGGCTTTGTCGGCGCAACTTGGATTTTACCGGGGGTTGGAAATTCGTGAAAATGAAGGGCTGCTTCTTTGATTAAATCGTCCATGCTTTTCGTGTCCTGATGATTGACTGGCTGTTTGACAATACCGTCTGCATATCCCAACGGTGAAAATAAGGTTATAAAGCAGCAATGTTATCATGTGTAACTGCCGCCGCATACAACCAATAAATAAAAAGGCCGTCTGAAAGAAATATTTTTCAAACGGTCCTGATTAAAACAAATAAAAATAATACTGTTAAAACTTAGTTGGAGGAGCTAGCCGCAGGGGCCAGCAGTTTGTCCATAGGCTTCAGACTAATTGCATTACCCTGACTAACCAACCATTTGTCTTCTACGCGCCAAATCCCGCCCGCATCCTCTACACGCACATACCAATGGTGGGTTTGCGGCAAGGGTTTGAATACTGCGTTATATTCATATTTTCCGCCCGAGGCCACACCCTCTTGGACAGGCTGTAGTTTTACGGTTTGATCCTCTGCTTTTCGTGCCGGATGCATCAACAACAAATTCAGAGGCTGTTTGGGGTCGAAATCACCGCTTACAAAAACTTTTGCACTATCGAAACCCGGACTTACCAATACTTGGGCATGGATATTACGCTTATATGCCTCTTCATCACGGTGAAGCTGGATATCAATATGCTTGCCGTCTTTATAGTAATCATCACTCACCAAATCTACGGAATTGCTTCGGGCGATATACAAGGTGATAAAAGCAGCCACTACTACAATAGCAGGGCCGCTCATAAGAATCCAAGGCCAGGGTTCTTTATACCAAACCTTGGATTTTTGCTGCTCTTTAACCAATATTACTCTCCGATAAAAGATGCTTTTTCAATGATGGTGCGAAATTCAGATTCATCATCTGTCTCGTGGTAGCGGAAGGTAAACTCAATCGGATGGCTGCCTTTATCCGCGTATTCAGGAATGGTAGAAACCTGAACGGGAATAGTGATGGTATCGTTTCCCGGAATACGCACCCCCTCCTCGGGCAGGCCGGTAAGGGCGATATCTTCAAAACCGCTTACGCTGGCTTTGAGCACCTGTTCGTCTTCACTGGAGTTGATAATGCGCAGATTATAAGCATTTTCCAACCAACCCGCTTTATTTTCACGCACCATCACGCCACGGTCTTTGATAATGTCGATACGCAACGCTTCGCGGGTAGAGATTCCGAACAACCACGCTGCCACGGCGATAAATAAAACAGCACCATAACCCAACACACGCGGGCGCAGCAAGCGTTTTTTGATATCTTTATCTGTATATTCGTGCTTAAGCACGCTTTCGGTGGTATAGCGTATCAGGCCGCGCGGATAGTTCATTTTATCCATGATTTCATCACAAGCATCAATACAAGCGGCACAACCGATACACTCGTATTGCAAACCATCCCGGATATCAATACCTACGGGGCATACCTGAACACACATCGTACAGTTGATACAATCACCCAAAGGCGTTTCTTCGCGGCTGACATTTTTCTTACGGGCGCCGCGTGGTTCGCCGCGCTCCTCATCATAAGAAATAATCAATGTATCGTGATCGAACATGGCACTTTGGAAACGCGCATACGGGCACATGTATTTACACACTTGCTCGCGCATAATATGTGCAAATAAGAAAGTCATGAAGCCGTAAAAAGCAGCCGCAAACAATGCGCCCCCGCTGATACTGAAATCAAACAGGCTTGGAATCAGCTCCCGGATAGGGGTAAACCAACCGGCAAATGTCAACCCTGTCCATGCGCACACTAAAAAAATCAACAGATACTTTGTGGCTTTAATGCGGATTTTACGAAAATTCCACGGCTCTTTTTCAAGCTTCAAACGCTTGTTACGGTCGCCTTCTACCAAATGGTCTATCCACAACATAATTTCGGTGTAAACGGTTTGAGGACAGGCATAGCCGCACCATAAGCGCCCCGCCAACGTTGTCCACCAAAACAAACCGAATGCACAAATAATCAGCAACCCGGCCAGATAAATTAAATCACCCATGCCCAGCGACAAACCGAAAATATAAAAATGACGGTCGGGAATATCAAACAGCACCATCTGCCGGCCGCCCCAGTTAAACCAAGGCAAAACATAAAATACAAACTGCGTGGCTAAAATCGCCAAAATACGCAAATTGGCAAAGCGTCCCTTCGCCAACTTCGGATGAATACGCTTACTGCCTTGATAAAGCTGGATAACCTGCTCTTTCGGCTGTTTGGATTGCGGCTCGGTTGACATAGTTTGTATTCCTTAATTATTCATAATAATTGAATTATTCATAATAATTGGCTCCGCCCGGCGGAATTGCAATTGCATTGTACGGTTCTTTCAGACGGCCTCAAATATATACATCAACACAATTTGATATATATGAAAGCATTGGGGTTATGCCATCTGAAAACGCTTGCCAAATATTGAAAAGTAGGTTAGATTTTATTGTACTAGAACAATATTAATTTTGTGTTATGCAATTAAAACCGAAAGGCAACAGTGCTGTCAACATCGCCGCCTCAATAGAAGAACTCGTCCGTACCGAAACGTGGCCGCCGGGCTACAAACTTCCGACCGTGCGCGCACTGGCAAGCGAACTCAACGTTAATCCCAACACGGTCTCAGCCGCTTATAAGCAATTACGGGATGCCGGCATTATCCAAACAGATGGCCGCCGAGGCAGTTTTGTGCCCGAAAAAACGGCAGCCCACTATCCCGAAATGGCAATTCCGGCAGGCTTGGTGGATTTAGCCAGCGGCAATGTAGACCGCCGGTTACTGCCCGTTCTTACCCCTGAGTTAACCGAAGGTTACACACTGGCTACGGATGTCGGCAGTCATGGCGACAGCAGTGATTTAGTGGATTTTGCCCGCCAATGGCTGGATGCCCGCTGCGGAATCAAGCACGAACCGTATCTTTTTTTCGGTACACTCGATATTATCGAACGCGCCCTGACCCAGCGTTGCATGCCCGGTGCAAAAGTCCTCATCGAAGACCCTTGCTGGCCACCGGCCCTCGCATTGATTAACCATCTGCGCCTGCAAGCCGTACCACTTGTACTCGATAGCGAAGGTGCAAAAATACCTGATGAAAACGATTTGGCAGGTGCCTCGGCCGTTATCCTTACAGCACGCGCGCACAGCCCAACCGGCATTTGCTACAGTGCTTCTCGCTGGCGGGCATGGCAGCAAGCTTTAAGCCGCCATACGGCTCTTTTAATCGTAGACGACCATTGGGGGGCGCTCAGCCACCAAACCTTTCACGGCATGGAAGGATTTCAAAACGAATGGATTTATTCTACGTCGACCAGTAAATTCCTCGGCACTGATTTCCGCATCGCTATCGCAACAGGTAATACGCCCATTCTGAGTGCCATGAAAATACGCTTTACCCTCGGTCCGAGATGGATAAGCAAATTATTGCAACACATGGCACTGCATATTTGGAGAAACTTCACTCCTTCACGTTTAAATGAAATTGCAGAAAGTTACAGCCGGCGGCGTACCTGTTTGTTAGAAAGCCTCTGCCGCCACAATATTCATTTGCCCTACCATCCCGAAACCGGAGAAGGTATGCATATTTGGCTGCCCGTTAGCAACGAACCCCATGTCATCCAATCTCTTGCGGCAAAAGGCTGGGCGGTACAAAGCGGTTCTCCTTTTACCATTCGGAAACAATCCGCCATCCGCATTACCATCAGCAATCTCAATTTATCGGAATGCGAGCTACTGGCCGATGATATTGCCGCCGCACTTGCAAGCAGCAACCGCAGTATTTATTAAAAATATAAAAAACAGGCCGTCTGAAATTTTCAGACGGCCTGCTGAAATTTTCAGACGGCCTGTTTTTTATATTAAAACGGGATACCGAAGCAACCGTTATCAACGCAATATCACATCGTTAGAAAGCTCGTTGACATCGCTGTCCGGCTGTTGTGGAAAATGCCGGGCCAAAATCGTGCCGATATCGCGCAATCCCAACCGTAATCCGGAAATGAAATCACCGCCGCGGAAATGCAACAACATATTGTCGCACACCCGGCGCCACTCACTTTCCGGTACTTTTGCCGCAATCCCGCGATCCGCTACGATTTCAACCGCATGATCGGCAAAAGAAACATACACCAACACCCCGCTGTTAGACATGGTATCCCACACACCCAACTCGCCAAACCATTGCCATGCCCGAGTACGCGTATCTATGCCTTTTAATACATCGGTGCTATCATAACCGGACTCGATCACAAATCGGATTTCACCCGAGTGGGTCAGTTCGGATTTACCGATTTCATCACTGAGCTTCTTTAATTCGGATGAAGGGAAATACCGTTCGACACGCCAGCGGGGATGCAGCCAATGCTGCCATAAACGTTTAAATCTATTTTTTTCCTGCATTACCAACCTCCCGATGCACCGCCGCCGCCAAAACCACCGCCGCCGCCAAAGCCGCCGCCCCCTCTAAAACCTCCTCCGCTGTGCCAACCGCCACCACGCATCGGTCCGCCGCCTCCTGAAATAAATGTCCCGCTGCCAAGCGCAAACACCAGCACTGCGCCTGCAACAGCGGCCAGAGCGGCAATAATCACGCCCCAGCCCAAAAACCAAGCCAGGCCGAACAATGCACCTCCGGTAAACAAACTGCCCAAAATCCGCCCAAATACTGCTTTTAAGAAGCCGCCGATAACAAACGGAAAGATCAGCAGAAACATCAGGCTGCTACCCTCTTCTTGCACATCATATCCGGTACTAGTGTGTACGGGAGGAGGTAGCTCTTCACCTGCAATCAGTTTTTCAATCTGAGCCACAGCCGCATAAATACCTTGATCGGTTTGACCCCGTTGCAAATACGGACGTAAAACATCTTCCAAGATACGTTTGGCATAAACATCAGGAATGGCACCTTCCAAGCCGCGCCCCACTGCCAAATGGGTTTTTCGCTCGTCGCGCACCAACAGCAACAACACGCCATCACTAACATCTTTGCGCCCCGGAGCCCATGCTTCCATAACTCTGGCCGCATAATCAAAAGGAGTTTCAGGAGCAATGGTAGGAACCGTCAACACAACAATCTGGCTGCCTTTGTCACGACTATATTGGGTAAGGTGCGTATTAAGCTGCACCCGTGCCTCGGGCTGCATCATCTGCGCACTGTCCATAACGGGTGCTGTAAGCGGCGGTATCGCTGCCAAATCGGCGGCAAATAATCCTATACTGGTCAGCAACACTGCCAGAAAAGTGCCGAAACGTTGGATATTCAATAGCATACTTTTCCCTAAATAAACCAAGCATACGCGGTTTAAGACTACATACACGGAATAACCGAACCCGCTCTCGCATTGTTTTAAAGCAGCTTTAAAAGAAAATAATTTTAAGTTACCGTTTTCAAACAGTCGGCAAGAAGGCTGAAAATAACCGCTGATATTACCTTGGCGGTTTTATGTTTTCGCCCCCATCATAATGACGACCATTCCACTCAAACACAGCGCAGCCCCGAGCAAATCGGTTGCCGTAGGGCGAACGCCATCTATCTGCCACAGCCACAATAAAGCGGCACACACATAAATCGCACCATAAGCCGCATACACTCTACCGCTGGCAGTTGGGTGCAAAGTCAATAACCAGGCAAACAACGCCAAACTTACAACCGCCGGCACCAGCAACCAAGGTGAACCTTGCTGCCGCAGCCAAACATAAGGCAGGTAACAGCCTATAATCTCAGCTAAAGCCGTAACCGCAAATAAAAACAATGTTTTCAACATACGGAATTTTCAGACGGCCTATAAAAGGTTGGGCCGTCTGAATAAACACTAACCTAGAAAGTCAGAAAGAAACTTTCGGAGCATTGGAAACGGCGGCTTCATTTTCTACGCTGAAATTGGCGCGAACCTTCATGCCGAAAATTTTTGCCGTAATGTTTTGCGGGAATTGGCGCAAAGTCGTGTTATAAGTTTGCACCGCTTTGATATAATTGTTACGCGCCAAAGAAATCCGGTTTTCCGTACCTTCCAATTGTGCCTGCAAATCACGGAAGTTTTGATCGGCCTTCAATTGGGGGTAGTTTTCAGAAACCACCAACAAACGTGAAAGCGCACTGCTCAGCTCTCCTTGAGCCTGTTGGAACTGCTTGATTTTCTCCGGATCGGTAGCGTCTTCGGCAGTCAGTTGAATGCTGCCTACCTTACTGCGCGCCTCGGTTACTTGGGTAAATACCTCTTGCTCATGTGTGGCATAACCTTTTACCGTATTTACCAAGTTCGGAATTAAATCGGCACGGCGCTGGTATTGGTTTAAAACTTCCGACCAAGCTCCATTAGCCGCCTCATCTTGGGCCTGCATAGTGTTATAACCGCAACCGCTCAAACTAAACAAAGACAACATCACCGCAACCGCGGCCAACCATTTTTTCAACATTTTTAGAACACTCCGTTCAAATCAAACAAAATCTTACCGCTTCAACGGCAAACGCAATTTCATACCGTCTATTGAAACATACCTGATTGAGTATAGCCCAAAGCCGCACTATTACAAAATGAAGGCATCGTAACAATAAATAATTATCTTAAACACAACACATTTTTTAACTTTCACTACGCTCATCAGAATATTTCAAAAAATCAAATAATTTCGTGTAATTTATGTTGCTTGTTTTATAATGGAAACAATCACGCCGTCTGAAATATATTATAGATTACGGCACAGCCGAACCCAATCAACGGCCAATCTACCCCGCAGCCCATTAACAACAACTACGCACACGGGCTATCGGTGTATATACCCTGGATAACAAACAACCTAAGGAAATGACTCATGAGAATTCTGCTCACCGGATCCAAAGGCCAACTCGGCCGCTGCATCAAAGACCGTCTGCCCGAAGATTGGGAATTGATTGCCGCCGACTCTGCCACACTCGACATTACCGATGCCGCCGCCGTTCTCAATATGGCGCAAAACTTCCAACCCGATGCAATCATCAATGCAGCGGCCTATACTGCCGTAGATAAGGCCGAAAGCGAAAGCGCCAAAGCCTTTGCCGTGAATGCGCGCGCCGTATATAACCTAGCTGCCGCAGCCCGTGCCGTACACGCCCGCTTCGTGCACATTTCGACCGATTACGTCTTCAGCGGCAACAATAAAGTTCCCTATACCGAAAGTGATGCTCCCGAACCCCAAAGCGTTTACGGCCGATCAAAATTAGCCGGCGAGCTGCTGGCATTATCCGAACACTCCGCCAGCGTGGTTATTCGCACTTCATGGGTATTTAGCGAATACGGCCAAAATTTCGTGAAAACTATGCTGAAAGCAGCTCAAGAGCGTGGAGACTTGCATATAGTTAACGATCAGATCGGCACGCCCACTTACGCCGGCGATTTGGCACAAACCATCCTTACCATGCTGCAACAGTCAGACTTTCCCCGTGGTATTTATCATTACTGTGGCGACAAGCCCGCCTCTTGGTATGACTTTGCCTGCACGATTTTCGAAACTGCCGCTTTACAGGATCCGACGCAACAACCTCCCCGAATCCATGCCATCGACAGCAGCGGCTTTCCCACTCCTGCCGCCCGCCCTGCCTACAGTGTGCTGGACTGCAACAAAATTCAAAACACCTTAGGCATTATCCCTGCCGACTGGCAAAAATCACTAGCTGGTGTTTTATTGAAATTACAGGCCTAAAACCATCCCAATCCGACATTTGGCGCGCTTTGCTTTACAGCAACGCGCCTTTTACATATCCGCACACATACTCCCAACCGGATTTAGATCTCTTGTAAAAAAGTATTTGAAATACATTTCAGCGTACCTAAAAATACGACCTTCCCTCATTAAAAGCCGCCCGACAATGCAAAACAATTCTTCTAACCAAGAAATACCAACATTAAGCCAATTTTATATTGCCCCGAAAAGCCATAGCCTAATATAATTACAAGTTTGTAATTCAACTGTACATAACCTGCTGCCCGTGCGCTTTTCCAGCAAGCAAACAGCTTTTTATCACCCTATAAAAAATGCCGCATACGGCATTTTGCTACTTAACCGGAGCATTCGCCCATGACCGCAACCGCTGCCTCTTCCGCCGCGCCCTACCTGCAAATCCAAGGGCTGGTGAAAAAGTTTGGTGACAATTACGCTGTCGACCATATCGACCTCGATATCTACAAACATGAAATATTCGCCCTACTCGGCAGCTCAGGCTGCGGCAAATCAACTTTGCTGCGCATGCTTGCGGGCATGGAAACGCCTACACAAGGAAAAATCATCCTCGACGGGCAAGACATTACCAAACTGGCCCCGTACGACCGGCCGATTAATATGATGTTCCAAAGCTACGCCCTCTTCCCGCACATGACGGTAGAGCAAAATATTGCCTTCGGCCTCAAGCAAGACAAAATGCCGAAAGACGAAATCGCCGCCCGCGTAGAAGAAATGTTGCGCTTGGTTCAAATGACCAAATTTGCAAAACGTAAACCGCACCAGCTTTCAGGCGGCCAACAACAACGCGTCGCATTGGCCCGCAGCTTGGCCAAACGCCCGAAAATCCTGTTGCTTGACGAACCATTAGGCGCCCTCGATAAAAAATTGCGCCAGCAAACACAACTCGAGTTGGTAAACACGCTCGAACAAGTCGGCGTTACCTGCATTATGGTTACCCATGACCAAGAAGAAGCCATGACCATGGCAACCCGTATTGCCATTATGTCCGAAGGCCAATTGCAGCAAGTCGGTACCCCAAGCGACGTGTACGACTTCCCTAACAGTCGTTTTACCGCTGAATTTATCGGCGAAACTAATATTTTCGAAGGCACGGTAACGGAAGACCATGCCGATTACGCCGTCATCCACTGCCCCGAGCTGGAAAATCCCGTGCGCATCGACCACGGCTTAGGCGGCCCAACCGAGCAAGATTTATGGTTGAGTATCCGCCCTGAGGATATCGACCTATATAAAGAAAAACCCGAACACTTGGGCGAGTTCAACTGGGCGCGCGGTACGGTTAAAGAAATTGCCTATCTCGGCAGCTTTGCTACCTATCACGTTGAGTTGGAAAACGGCCGCATCATAAAAAGCCAAGTTCCTGCCCCGTATTGGTATGTACGCAATATCACACCGCCTACTTGGGACGAAACCGTGTACATGAGCTGGCCTGCAAACCAGCCTACCCCGCTCACCCGCTAAATAAAGGGCAAGCCCAATGGATTTTCCTAAACTCAAAAGCAAGCTTCACTTTAAGCCCAGCCGCGGCCTGGTTATCGGCATACCGTATATTTGGCTGCTGGTGTTGTTTTTGATTCCCTTTGCGATTGTATTGAAAATCAGCTTTGCTGAGCAGGAGTTGGCCATTCCCCCCTACTCTCCGCTGATCACCACCGACCCCGACATGGGCCGTCTGAATATCGCCTTGAGCTATCAAAACTATGCGGATATTTTCCAAAACTTCTGGTCTACGCTCAGCCAAATGCTGAATCCGTTTACCGAAGGGCGCGGCAATAATATTTATCTGCTGACTTATTGGCTTTCTATCAAAACCGCGCTGACGACAACCATTATCTGTCTGCTGCTCGGCTACCCGATTGCTTATGCAATTTCCCGTGCCAACCCCTCTATCCGCAACGGCTTGTTATTGGCTATCATGCTGCCCTTTTGGACATCTTTCCTGTTGCGCGTTTATGCATGGATGGGGTTACTCGGCCACAACGGCATCATTAATAACATGCTGATGAAATACGGCGTTATCAGCCAACCGTTGGATTTGTTCTACAATGCTTTCTCGCTCAACTTGGTTATGGTATATGCCTACCTGCCGTTTATGATTCTGCCGCTTTATACCCAGCTGGTAAAACTTGACGGCCGCTTACTTGAAGCCGCATCTGATCTTGGAGCCGGCCCGATCAAATCTTTTCTCACTATTACTCTGCCGCTTTCGAAAACAGGCATTATCGCAGGGTCGATGCTGGTGTTCGTACCTGCCGTCGGTGAATTTGTGATTCCCGAACTGGTAGGCGGCCCAGAAAATCTGATGATCGGTAAAGTATTGTGGCAGGCATTCTTTGACCAAAACAACTGGCCATTGGCTTCCGCCGTTGCCGTTATCATGGTATTGCTGCTGGTCGTGCCTATTGTGCTGTTCCACCGCTATGAAAACCGCGAACTTGAAGAAGGAGCGAAATAATGCAGGGTCACAAACTCTCCTGGTTCTTAAAGCTGATGCTGTTTATCGGCTTGGCGTTCCTTTACATTCCCTTGGTCGTACTGGTCATTTATTCGTTTAACGAATCCAAACTGGTAACCGTATGGGGTGGTTTTTCGACCAAATGGTATAGCGAACTGCTACAAAACAGCACTATTCTGGAAGCGGCCTGGCTCTCGCTTCGCATTGCATTGGTTTCGTCTTTTGCTGCCGTTATTTTGGGTACACTGGCTGGCTATGCTCTCGCGCGTATCAAGCGCTTCCGCGGCAGTACTCTGTTTGCAGGTATGGTATCTGCACCGATGGTAATGCCTGACGTTATTACCGGCCTATCAATGCTGCTGCTGATTATCCAAGTGCAAATGTTCCTGCAAAACAGCGAACTGCTCAGTTTCCTGTATTTTGACCGGGGCTTTTTCACCATTTTTCTCGGTCACACCACTTTATGCATGGCCTATATCACCGTGGTCATCCGCTCACGTTTGATTGAATTGGATCAATCTCTAGAAGAGGCAGCAATGGACTTGGGCGCCCGTCCATTGAAGATTTTCTTCGTGATTACCCTGCCTCTGATTGCTCCTGCTATCGCATCGGGCTTTTTATTGGGTATTACCCTTTCGTTGGATGATTTGGTAATTACTTCGTTCCTATCCGGCCCGGGATCTTCCACATTGCCGCAAGTGATTTTCTCAAAAATCAAACTCGGCCTTGATCCGCAGATGAACGTATTGGCCACTATTTTCATCACCATCGTAGGCAGCTTGGTCATCCTTATCAATTACTACATGATGCGCCAAACTACGAAGCGGGAACGGGAAGCGGCCGAAGCTTACCGCCAAGAAAAATTAGCGCTTGAAAAAGCCAATCAGGCATAAAAATACAGGCCGTTTCAAAACGGCCTGTATTTTTATTAAGTGTTTACAAAAACATGCAGACGATTTTCCAATTTAATTCTATAATCAACCAACCATCAAATTTGTATTTATACCTCTCAAACCATACTTGTTATTTGTATTAATACCTGCTTCAGACCGTTTTCAGACGGCCTCGGTTTTCCACTTCAAAATATCGGTGCCGTCTGAAAACAGTTTGCCGACAACAACTTTATTTTTATGCGAACTCCGGCTTCAAAAGACTCCACCTCCTCTTATTACCACCACAGCATTATCTCACCACCCCGATACCCTCAACTAAAAGAGCATATTGAAGTCGGCACATGTATTGTCGGCGGCGGGCTATCAGGCTTATGTACTGCGCTACCGCTGGCTGAAAACGGCTATAGTGTCGCGCTCATCGAGGCTGCCCGTATCGGCTCGGGAGCATCCGGGCACAGCGGTGGGCAAATACTCAGCGATTATGCCTGCGGAATGGGAACCTTAGAAAGGCAGGCCGGCAGCGAACGCGCCCTGTGGTTTTGGCAACAATCACTGGCAGCTGTCGAGTTGGTAGACGAACGCATCCGTAAATACCGTATCGAATGTGATTGGACACGAGGCTATGCCACCGTTGCCATCCGCCCCCGTCATTTAGAAGCCTTAGAAGAGTGGCAGGAAAAAGCCCGCCGCCAATATGGCATTACCCATCTGGAAATGTGGGATAAAACCGCCCTTCAACAACAACTCGCCAGCGAGCGCTATCTCGGCGGCCTATATGATCCTCTTTCAGGACATCTTCACCCGCTCAACTATACTTTAGGCATTGCTCGTGCCGCAGCCGCTTCGGGAGCGCATATATATGAAAACACCCCCTTCATCAGCATGGAGCCTGCTTTCGGAGGTTGGCTGGTACACACTCCCGCGGCTACCATTCAATGCGACAACGTTGTGTTGGCAGTTAATACATTTGCCGGCAAAAACCGTAACCGCGCATTCCGACGTCTAGACCGTAAAGCCCTATCGGTCAGCACTTTTATGATTGCTACCGAACCATTAGGTACTACCGCGCAAACGCTTATCCGAAATAATATGGCCGCATGCGACAACCGCTACATTCTCGATTACTACCGCCTCAGCGCCGACGGACGGCTTCTTTTCGGCGGCAAAGACAGTGAATTCATCTATGATGCCAAACGCATGACCCAAGCCGTCCGCCGTGATATGTTGAAAGTTTTCCCGCAACTCGAAAATGCACGCATCGACTTTTCATGGGGAGGAGATTGTGATATTACTCCCAACCTTACTCCGCATTTTGGCCGCCAAGCAGCCAACCTCTACTTTTTGCAAGGCTATTGTGGCCACGGTATGGCCATTACAGGCATTGCCGGCTTAGCTGTTGCAGAGGCGATATTAGGCGACAGCAGCCGCCTGCGGCCTTTTGAACAGCTCCGCCACAGAAGCATTCTCGGAGGCAAGCCTCTACGTAAAGCCGCATCATTTGTCGGCTCTTCCTACTACCGTTTTCAAGATGCCCGCCGATGACAGACTATACCGCTGAACTCAACCGCCTACTTGCCACGCAATCCGCCACCATTGCCCACCATATTCTTGCAGACGGCCTAAATGTATGGGTACGCAAAACCGGCAAAACCATTCCCCAATGGCGCTACACCCTACTCAGTATTCTTTCCCGCTCATTAAATTTGGGTGCACTGCAACCGGTTCCGAATCCGGGCGGGCGGGCAGCACTGAAAATTGAAGCGCGTCGTTTGCGTCAACTCAGCCGGCATCATATCCGCGTTCCGCGCCTTTTGGCAGAAGCCGACAACGGATTGATGTTCACCCATATCGGCGATCATACCTTGCTTCACTACATCGAAAACAGCCCCGACCGCCTTGAGTATTGGCAACAAGGCCTGGATGCCATCGATAACGTGCACAAGCAAAACCAATATCTCAGCCAAGCATTCGCCCGCAATATGATCGTTTGCGAGGACGGTATCATCGGCTTTATCGACTTTGAAGATGATCCGGGTGATTATCTGACTATAGAACGCTGCCAAAGCCGCGATTACCTTTGCTATCTGCACTCTACCGCTATCTGGCTGAGAAAGCACAATCTACTAAACCAAGCCTCTGCTATTTGGCAGCAACATCAGAATACCCTCTCCAACGATATTGCAACCGCAATCAACTCATCTATAAAACCGATAAATTGGATGCGCCACCTACAGGCGCGAAAATGGGGGAGCGACACCCTCCGCCTTTCAGCCCTTGCCGCACTGTTTACACAAAACCCGCCAACCTAAAAATTTTATAACCAAGCAAACGGATAATATGGCGGCCTATCTACCAAGGCCGTCTGAAAATCCAATAAGTTTCCAAACAACCCATCTAAAAAAATAAAATTTTAAAATTGCAGCAATTCAAATAAAAAATATCAAATAAAAAATATCTAAACAGCGGTATTAACAAAATAATGCCGTCTGAAACTTTTCAGACGGCATTTGAACGGTGAAATACTGCAGATTATCGATATATCAACTTTATCTGCTTCCGCGCTTCACCAGAGATTTAAAACAGCATTCCCACACCTACCCGCACCGAAGTATTACTGCTGCCTTCACGGGCAAAATCTCGCCCCAAGGCAGTGTGGAAACGCAAGCGCTCCTTAGGTTGCCATACCACGCCCAGTTGGCCGTTGATCCAGCTACGGTCTTCATCGGCTACTGGCAAAGTAAAACTGCTACCGTTTAAAGTGGCCGTTACCTGTTGTTGGTTATTTTTCCACTCTTTTACCCAACGCACATTGGCAAACGGCGTCAGATTACCTACCGTATGTTTGGCCTCCAAACCCAAACCACTACGCAATGAGCGGATATTTTGTTCGGCGAATTGCATCTGTGTCGCTCCGCCGCTTCTCTCGTTTACGGCATTGACTTTACCTGAAGATAGAGTCAAATCTCCCAAAGCCGCAATACGGGTATCACCTTGCCGCCATACATCATAACCGCCGAACAAACCTGCCGACCGTATACGGCCACCGCTTTCGGCCTGCTGGCTAATGCGGTTTTGGCCTAACACGATGCTTCGACGCGTCGTATAATCGGCATCACCGATCTGCAGCAAACCGCCTACCCAAGCACGCGGCATATCATAACGCAAATAAGCCCCGAAATGATGGGCTCTGCCGCCAATCTCGGTTTGACCATAACGGCTGTCTACATTTTGTCTTCCGACCATTACCCCGGCTTGCCATTGCGGATCAAACTGCACCTTTGCACCCGCATAAACAGTCTGCCCGTCATCACCGTTATGATTGTACGCAGCTATCGCATCTAATGTGCGCGGAGGCTGTTTACGGCTTCGGCGGCTTTCCTCTCTGATAAAATCTGCCGCCGCCAAACTACCGGATAAGGCCGTGCGTCCTAACCCTGCTATTTCTTGCGGTGCCTGTAGCGTGCTAAGCAGATAATCGGCCATTATCTGATGTGCTTTCGGTCCTGGGTGGAAACTATCGGCGAACAAGCGGCTATCCGCTTCTGCGGCATTGGCAGGGCTGCATAAAGTTTGCGCAGTACTGCTACTGCAAACCGGAACAGTCGTATTATTAAATCCATAAGCCGCCGGGTTATTTAATATATCGGTGAAAAGTTGGTTGGTATCCAATCGGACAACATTGCCACCGACTTTGCCGATAGCTGTATTGGTTTCATTATTCAAGCGGCCCGTTGCATCCGCCGCACTGGTCGAAAATGTTTGGTATTGAGCCTGCAATCCCGCAGAAAAAGCCGCCTTGCCCACACCTGCCGCCGTCAATGCCGCACCTATAGGCGTAGCATATAATTTTTCAACAGTGTCATTGAGTACCGCAACACGGGCATTTTCAAAGTCTGCTAACGAAGTTTGCTTGCTGGTAGCCAATGAAGCTGAAGCCGTCTGAAATGCTTGGGTAAATTGGGCAGCAACCATACCAGCTGTTGCTGCCGCCTGTTGGGCATCCTGTCCCGCTGCTATCAAAGCACCGCTCACCTGCTTATTAACGCTCGCTGCCGCTGCCGCAGCAAATGATTCGAACAAAGTAGGCGTATAAACAACATTCGGTACATTCGGCATCACCACCAAATCTACCCCGGCATTTTTCAAACTCTGCAACTGCTTACCGCTGGCTTGAGCAGCAGCCGCAATGTCTACCGCCGCCGACAAAGCAGGTGAAGCGCTGCTTTGCGCCCGTTCCAAAATAGCCGCCATATCGTTACCGCCGCCCCATAAAATATGCAGGGCATCTTTTTTAACACCAGCAACCAGATAATTATCTACCTGCGTTTGCAAGGCCAAATTCGGCTGCGCGGCAGTACGTTCGCTATTACTGCCTACCACAACACCCCCGCTATAAGCATAATCAGTACCGCCGGCTCCTGAAGCAACCAGTTTACTACCCAAAGATTCAGCTACGATTTCGCCGTATAACCGATGCGGCTGCCCCGTTTCGTCTGTATATGTAGCTTTTAGAGCCCACCCCGGCTGGCCGATATCACTCAAACTGTCTCCAAACACCACCGTATCTTGGGCAACCGCCCACACCGGTAATGCCGCAATCCATGCTGCAATTAATGTACGCTTCATACTTTCTCCCTCGTTAAATTTTCTTGAATAGTCACTAGCTGTCTAAATAAAACAGCGGTTTCAATAAAAATATTATGCGAATAATAGCAAATACTCTACCATTTATTCCAAATAAATCTAATGATAAAATATTTAACCAAATTATATTAACTATAGATAGTTTATTCCCGTACAGCATAAAATACTAAAAAGGCCGTCTGAAAAATTTCAGACGGCCTTTATTTTCAAATTTAATCAATTGTGTACACTATTTCTCATTACCCAATTGCGGCAACACAGAACCTTCACCTAATTGCAATAAGCCTGATTTCGAATAAATACCCAACTTGGCACGGGTATCAACGATATCCAGATTACGCATAGTCAGCTGACCGATACGGTCGGCAGGTGTAAAGGCTGCATTCTCTACTTTTTCCATGCTCAAACGTTCCGGTGCATAAGTGAGATTGGGCGACTCGGTATTCAACAGCGAATAATCATTACCACGACGCAGCTCCAGCGTTACTTCGCCCGTAACGGCACGAGCAACCCAACGCTGCGCAGTTTCGCGCAACATCAGTGCCTGTGAATCGAACCAGCGGCCTTGGTACAGCAAACGTCCCAAACGCAAGCCGTTGATACGGTATTGCTCAATAGTGTCTTCATTATGAATACCGGTTACCAAACGCTCGTAAGCGATATGCAGCAAAGCCATCCCCGGAGCTTCGTAAATACCGCGTGATTTGGCTTCGATAATGCGGTTTTCGATTTGGTCACTCATACCCAAACCGTGACGGCCACCGATACGGTTCGCTTCTAAAAATAAAGCTACCGGATCAGCGTATTCTTTTCCGTTAATGGCCACAGGCACACCTTCTTCAAAGCGTACAGTCACTTCTTCGGGCTTGACCTCTACGCTTTCGTCCCAAAACGCCACGCCCATAATAGGCTTGACGATTTTAATGCCGGTATTCAAAAACTCGAGATCTTTGGCTTCATGAGTCGCACCGAGCATATTCGAATCAGTAGAATAGGCTTTTTCCACCGACATTTTATAATCGAAACCATTGGCAATCAGAAACTCGCTCATTTCCTGACGCCCACCCAATTCATCGATGAATTGTTGGTCAAGCCATGGTTTGTAAATACGCAAATTCGGGTTGGTGATCAAACCATAACGGTAAAAGCGTTCGATATCATTGCCTTTATAAGTCGAACCGTCGCCCCAAATGTTCACGTCATCTTCTTTCATAGCGGCTACGAGCATGGTACCGGTAACCGCACGCCCCAACGGCGTGGTATTGAAATAAGTCATTCCGCCGGTCGACACATGAAACGCACCGCATTGGATGGCAGCAATGCCTTCGTGAGCCAATTGTGTACGGCAGTCTATCAGACGGGCTTCTACCGCACCGTATTCTTTGGCTTTACGTGGAATAGCATCGTAATCTTCCTCATCCGGCTGCCCGAGGTTGGCCGTATAGGCATAAGGTTGCGCACCTTTGAGCTTCATCCATAAAAGGGCTGCTGATGTGTCCAAGCCGCCTGAAAAAGCAATGCCGACTTTTTGGCTGACAGGAAGAGTCTGTAAAATAGTATGATTTTGTGTGCTCATGCTGTTTATTCCGATGTAATGCAGATATAGTGTCAAAATGGGTTTATTATTGTATGAATCTGCTGATTAGTCCAGTTTTTCCAACTGCATACCTGTTTTCAGACGGCTTCGGCACACTTAGTCTTAAATTATTTAAGGATACCCGCATGTACTTCAACTTAATCATTATCGGCGATGAAATCCTACACGGCAGCCGTACCGACAAACATTTTGCGTTTTTTAAATCACTCTTAGAAAAATACGGATTTAATCTAGGCCAAGTACAATATCTGCCTGATGACCGGCAATGGTTGGCCAAACAGCTGCGCCGTAGTTTTTCAGACGGCCTACCTACTTTTGTGACCGGAGGCATCGGAGCCACACCGGACGATCATACCCGACAGGCAGCGGCAGAAGCATTAAATACACCTTTAGTGCTGCACGAAGAGGCCTCTGCCCTGATTGAAAAAGTTTCTCTGCAACGGGGCGATAGTCTTGACTCCGCACCCCACCTCCAACGGTTGAAAATGGCGGAGTTTCCCAAAGAATCCACATTAATTCCAAACCGTTACAACCAAATCGCCGGTTTCTCTATCCGCCAACATTACTTCCTGCCCGGTTTCCCCGTAATGGCGCATCCGATGGCTGAATGGGTATTGTCAACATACTATGCGCAATATTTCCATAAACGCAAAAATTGCCAACGCCAAATATATTTATTTGACATTGCCGAGTCTAAGCTCGTCCCGCTGATGCATGAAATCGAAGCAATCTATCCCGGCATCCGCACTTTCAGTCTGCCAAGCGTAGGCAAACCGGACGGTGCAGGCAGATTTCAACAACCACATATCGAGTTTGGCCTAAAAGCCGAAAACACTGCTTGCGAATCCATTAATGACGCATGGACATATACACTCGACAAACTGCAAGCATTGGGTGTTCGAATGTTGGCAAACCACTAAAACAGCAAATAGTGTTAACATTAAACCGTTTTATCCTATCTGATTTGAATTTTCGCTATGAATCCTTTACTAAGCCAGCTCAAGCCCTACCCTTTTGCCCGCCTACGCGAAGCCATGCAAAACTGTAATGCGCCCGAAGGTATCAAACCTATTCCCCTGCATATAGGCGAACCGAAACATCCGACCCCTAAAGTGATTACCGATGCGCTAACAGAAGCCCTGCCGGAGCTTTCCGCCTACCCGCTTTCTGCCGGCCTGCCGGAATTGCGGCAAGCCTGTGCCGATTGGGCGGCCAGACGCTATAACGGCTTACAGCTCGACCCTGACACTGAAATCCTGCCTGTATTAGGCAGCCGCGAAGCTTTATTTTCATTTGCGCAAGTAGTGTTGGCACACAAAGATGACAAACAGGCCGTTATCAGCCCCAATCCGTTTTATCAAATTTACGAAGGAGCTGCTTTTTTAGGTGGAGCGGATATTGTTTTCGCAAACTGTAATGCCCCGCGCTTTCTGCCGCAATGGTCGCAAATCAGCGAATCAGATTGGCAGCGTGCCGCCTTGGTGTTCGTTTGCTCTCCGAATAATCCCAGCGGCAACGTGATGCAGAAAGAAGACTGGGAGGAACTCTTCAACCTGCAAGACCGCTATGGTTTTGTCATTGCTTCTGACGAATGCTATTCGGAAATCTATTTCGACGGCAACAAACCTATCGGATGTCTACAAGCCGCAGCAGAGCTAGGCCGAAGCAATAAAGGCATTGTGATGTTTACCAGCTTGTCCAAACGTTCGAACGTTCCCGGCCTTCGTTCAGGTTTTGTAGCCGGAGATGCTGAATTATTAAAAGCTTTTCTGCTTTACCGGACTTATCACGGCAGTGCCATGAGCATTCCGGTCCAACGTGCCAGCATTGCTGCTTGGAATGACGAAGCGCATGTTGAAGAAAACCGCCGCCTATACCAAGAAAAATTCGATAAAGTCTTGCCGATATTACGCCAATCTTTTGATGTAAATATGCCTGATGCGTCATTTTATTTATGGTTAAAGGTACCCGGAGGCGATGATTTGGCCTTTGCCAAAAATTTATGGGAGAAAGCAGCTATCCAAGTATTGCCGGGCCGCTTTTTAGCTAGGGATGGTGTTGACGGCAACCCCGGCGAAGGCTATGTCCGTATTGCGCTGGTCGCCGGCGTAGAAGAATGTGTAGCAGCGGCAGAAACTATCGCACGCCTTTATCGCATATAAATTTTTGGGCTTGTCGGCAATAACAAAACCATATGACCATCATAATCCGTGCCGTCTGAAATTTAATTTTTCAGGCGGCATTTTTTGATTATCATCTTCTTTATCAATCCGATAATAAAACAGCCGAAACGGGCAAACCGTTTCGGCTGTTTAAGATTATATTTTGCTTATCGGAGTCTCCTTAGAATAAGGAATCCAATTGGCCATGTCCTCCGCCTTGAGCCGGTGCGGGCTGAGAAGGTAACGAACCCTCCCCTCCTTGCGAAGGAGCAGCAGACGGCGCCCCTCCGTTTTGCTCGGATTTACCCGGCGATTGTTCGGCGGCGATACTTGAATCACGCTCTTCGCTCGCCACCGGTCTGCTGGCTCGATTATCGAGAGGCAGATTCGGATTGGTGCTCTGCTGCTCGCGCAAATAGTATTCCCCACCCCGGTTAACCAAACCTTCAGGCGGCGTCATTCCTTTTGTAGGAACGCCTTTCAGCGCAAAACGCATGTAATCCACCCACACCGGTACCGCTATAGTACCGCCATAACCCGCACGTCCCATACTCTGGGGCTTATCGTAACCGATATAAACGGCCGTAACGATATCCGGGTTAAATCCGACAAACCAGGCATCTTTATTATCATTAGTTGTACCGGTTTTACCTGCAATATCACTTCGGCCCAAAGCATTAGCTCGGGTGGCCGTACCATAACGGACAACATCTTGCATCATACGGTACATGATATATGCATTGCGGGGATCAATAGCCTGAGGGGCATTTTCTTTTGCAACTAAAGGCTGCATTTGGGCGCGCAACCGTCCCTGGCTATCATATATTTTGTCAATAACGTAAGAAGAAACCTTATAACCGCCGTTAGCAAATACTGCATAAGCTTCCGCCATTTTCAATGGGGTAGTTTCACCTGTTCCCAAAGCCATAGACAAGCTGGCCGGTATTTCAGACGGCTTGAAGCCAAAACGCTGAATATATTGCTGTGCATAATTCACACCAACCGACATCAGAATACGGATGGAAACCATATTTTTAGAAGCGGTCAAAGCTTGGCGCAAGGTAATATAACCCGCATAACGTCCATCTGAATTCTTAGGATTCCAAGTAGAACCGTTCGGCCCACGCCCCGGCAAAGAGATTGGTGCATCATTAATGACCGTTGAGGCAGTCATACCTTTTGCCAATGCTGCAGAATAAACGAAAGGTTTGAATGACGATCCCGGCTGGCGCTGTGCCTGTGTAGCACGGTTGAATGTTTTACTGTGAAAATCATAACCGCCCACCAAAGCGCGAACCGCACCGGTTTTACTGTCCAAAGCAACCAGCGCCCCTTGCAACAAAGGCTCTTGGGCTACATACCAGCGATTATTACGGTTTTGCAATCTGATAACCGCTCCTTTGCGTATTTGAGCATCTCCCATGGATTTATTATTGACGGCCCGCGCAGCAAAGCCCAAATTCGCACTACCTAATTTTACTTCTTCTCCATCAGGCATCTGAACCGTCACCAACTGTTTGCTGGCTGCCGTCACTACTGCGGGCACCAAGCCGTCGACAGTATAAAGAGAAGACAAATATTGGCTAACGGCATCTTCCGGATTTTCTTCTTTACTTAAATCCAGATAATGCTCTGCTCCTCGATAGCGGCTGCCTCGGTCAAAATTGCGTAATGCCTTACGTAAAGCGGCTGTGGCTACTTTTTGATGTTCGGTACTTACCGTAGTGTAAACTTTAAAGCCTTGGGTATAGGCATCTTCACCATATTTTTCGTAAAGCTCTTGCCTTGCCATTTCAGCCACATACAGTGCGCTTTGATCTACCCGCTGTACAAACCGTTCATAATGCAATTTTTCAGCTAAAGCCTGATCACGCTCTTGCGGACTGATCATTTTCAGTTCCACCATATTATTCAGAATGTATTGCTGACGTACTTTAGCCCGTTGGGGGTTTACAATAGGATTAAATGCAGAAGGAGCCTTGGGCAGGCCGGCCAAAATAGATGCCTCAGCCAAAGTCAGTTTGTCTACCGGCTTATTGAAATAAATTTGAGCGGCTGCCGCAAAACCGTAGGCACGCTGGCCAAGATAAATTTGATTAAAGTACAGCTCTAAGATCTGATCTTTAGTTAAAGACTGTTCGATTTTATAAGCCAATAAAGCTTCGTTAAATTTACGCGTAAACGTACGCTCATTGGTTAAGTAAAAGTTTTTAGCAACCTGCTGGGTAATCGTACTAGCCCCCGATTGTACTGAACCGGAACTCAAATTACCTAATATGGCACGCGCAACACCAATTACGTCTACTCCCCAGTGCTGATAAAACCTCTGATCCTCTGCCGCAATTACAGCATTTTTCAGGTTGTCAGGAAAATCAGCTATTTTTGTAAACGAGCGGCGCTCCTCGCCGTACATGCCGATGACCTTGCCGTCTGAAGAATAAATCGTTAAAGGCATTTTGGGCTGGTAGTGCTGCAATGTATCCAACGAAGGTAATTTGGGATATGTAACCAAAATTGCAATCGCCAAAAGGCCTACTCCAAATAAAGCCAATCCGAATATTAAACCAACTAGAGTTGTTATAATCTTTTTAACCATAACCAAATATAAATTTTGCCATCAAAAGCATTAAATAAAGTAAAATAACCAAATATTTCAAAATGGGCAGCCTAAACAGAACCCGTTTAAGAAAGAAACATTACAGTTAACGCCAAACACCATTTACTTACTCAGAGCAAGAAAGTTACATGATGCGTTTCAAAAAAAGTGTAAAAAATACAAATAATAAGGCATTAAATTCGTTATCCGCCCGTTCTGCTATAGGCGTAGATATCACACAAAATGCAATCACCTTGGTTCAAGTTTCCAGCCGTAGTTTAAACCAAATTCAGTTGGAAAAATATGTTATTGCCAAATTGCCTAAAAATATTATCAAAGGCAGTAGAATTCAAGACTACGAACAGCTAACCACGTATTTGCAACACGCATATACCCAATTGCATGCCAACAGCAAAAATATTGTTGCTGCATTACCACAGAATCTCTCCACAATTGAAAACTTAACATACAACGCCCAAAACGCAGAAACAGATATTGAAGGCTTTGTAGAGTTTGAAGTCTCTCAAACCGCTCCCATTGAAGAAATGAACTACGATTATCAAGTTGTAGACTCAAGTGCTGCATCGGAGCAAATCCTGCTGGCTGCGGTTCGTAAAGATGATGTAGAGCCGCGTATCGAAATGTTTGAAAATGCCGGCATGCCCCTATCATTTATGGATGTTGATCTTTTCGCGCAATCAAACGCCTTTTCGTTCTGGATCAACCAACATGCTCCTGAAATGGCAGATGAAAAAATTGCATTGATTGGCATTCACGCAACACAAATGTACGCATTGATTGTAGAAAAAGGCAAAATACTCTACAAACAAGAAACTTCTGTAAGCGCAGAACAGCTGAATCAGCTCATTCAACGCACATACCAAGTTACCGAAGAAAAAGCAGATCAAATTCTGCTTTCCACATCAAAACCCTCCGATTACCAAAGCCAAGTTGCCGACCGTTTTAATATACAAGTGGCGCAAGAAATCCAACGGGTCTTACAATTTTATTACACAACTCAGCCTAGCGATCAATTCTCCAGCGTGAAGCATATCCTACTTACGGGTCTGCCTGCACAACAAAATGGTTTGCCGGAAACCGTCTTTACCCAAACAAATACGGCTACCGAATGTATTCACCCGGTATTGTATACAAACCATAGCAACCATATAGACTTACCACAATTACAACGAGACGCACCATTATTGACTATTGCCTTCGGTTTGGCACTTAGGGGGTTATAAACATGATCGAACTCATTAAAATCAACCTTCTTCCTTATCGTGAAGAGATTGAACAAAAAAAGAAACAACAATTTAAAATTATGATGCTGACGGCAGCAGTAATAGGTCTATGCCTATCTGCTTTAGCTTATGTAGGCTTAAACCAAGCAATTAGCCGACAAGAAGACCGTAACCAATTTCTTTCATCAGAGATAGAAAAGCTAGATCAAAAACTTGTGGAAATCAAACAACTTGAGCAAGAGAAACAAAACTTTCTTACACGTAAGCAAAAAGTTGAAGAACTACAAGAAAAGCGTTTCCAAGCAGCATCTATTATTGATACTTTAAATGTTCTTCTTCCGGAAGGTGCTTACCTAACCAATATACAAGCAGAGTCTGCAGATACCTATACCATCAGTGGTAAAGCAACAAGCGACAATAAAATCGCCATGTTTATGCGTTCGATTCCAAGCACAGGGGTATTCATGCAGCCTGAACTGTTGAGCATCAAAAAAGAAAATAATGCACAAGAATTCACCTTAAAAGTCTTGCTAAACCAACGCACGGCTACACCTGCTCCGAATAACACAACCGTCGCAGCCGAGGTGAAATAATTATGACTAAAATGAATAAAGACCTAGACATCAAAAATCTCCACCAACTCGGAGGCCCCGCAAAACTACTGCTTGCCATTATTGTTATAGTGGGTATTTTAATACTTGGCTATGGCTTGCTTTTCCGCTCGCAACTCGATGCACTGGAAACAGCTGCAACAAAAGAAACTGAGCTAAAAAGCACCTATAACGAAAAAAGTATCCAAACAGCGAGCCTCGATAATCTGAAAAAAGAGCTTGCATCTTTGCGCTCCGCTTTTGATGTGCTGTTGAGACAATTACCCACGGATGCAGAAATTCCGAATTTGATCCAAGAACTTCATCAAGCGGGAGCTTCAAATGGCATGAGAATGGACAGCGTAAGCCCCAAAGCACCAATCAACGACGGCCCTATCCAGATACTGCCATACGATATCAGCATCAGCGGACGTTATAATCAGATTAGCCAATTCACACGTGATGTAGGCCAACTTTCGCGCATCATTACGCTTGAATCATTACAACTGAAATCTGATGACAAATCAAATCAACTGACTCTGAGTGCCACGGCCAATACCTATAAAGCCCGCCCTGCTGAAGAAGTTGCCGCAGAATTAGAGGCTGCCGCTAGCGAAGCCAATAAAAACTAACGGGGTACCAAATGAAAATTAAACTTTTACTCCCTTGCTTCATTATATTGACTGCTTGTTCTCCTAAGCATGAAGATTTACATCAATGGATGGAAGATACCCAAAAACAAGCCAAAGCAAGCATCCGACCTTTTGAAGCACCGACTGTTAATCCGCCACAACCCTATAATCCTCCTACTTATACGGGACTAAATGCTTTTGATAGCAAACGTTTAAACGCAGCCAATCAAGGAACCAATGCGCCTAACACAAACAGACCCAAAGAAGTATTGGAAGCTTTCAGTCTAGAAAACCTCCGTTATGTCGGCAGACTGACTAAGAACGGCAGTACATCAGGTTTTGTTGAGGCAGATGGTCATGTTTATACGGTTCGCCCTGGTAACTATATCGGGCAAAATTTCGGTAAAATTCAATCTATTCGTGAAGACAAAATCACAATTGTGGAAGTTGTAGAAGATACTTACGGCAACTGGACCTTTCGTAATGCCGAGCTACCTCTCAGCAGCACATCGGACAACAACGCCAACCAAACAAATAATTAAAGGGGTAACAAGATAATGAAATTCAATAAAATCAAAATGCTTTCTGCTTTCAGCCTCGCTTTGACTCTACAGGCTGCTTGGGCAGGGAATATTACAGACATCAATGTTTCAACTTTGCCGGACAATCAGAAAATCATCAAAATCAAATTTGACCGCGATGTAGTATCACCAAGCGGTTTTATTACGACTACTCCAGCGCGTATTGCCTTAGACTTTCCCAGCACCGGCATTCAATTACCCCAATCCGTATTAGAATATGCCGATCCTTTATTAAATCAAATCACAGCTGCCCAAAACAATGATAGGGCGCGTATCCTTCTCGGTCTAAATAATGCAGGCCAATACAATACCGAAATCAAAGGTGACGAAGTATGGGTCTATGTCAGCGAAGCAGCTGATAAAACAACTGCGCCTACTTATAATAACAATATTACCAGCACCATAGTATCAAGCAATTCACGATCCGCAGCTGTTGCTACTTCCAGCAACAAGCAAACTCAGATTTCTGCAAACATTGATTTCCGACGCGGTAACCGAAACAGCGGCATTATCGAACTAACAGCTCCTTCTTTCAGCAGCCAACCGGATATTAAACAACAAAGCGACCGCGTCATCATTACATTGAAAAACTACCCTCTGCCGACTCAAGCGCAGCGTAGTTTGGATGTCTCTGACTTCAACACCCCCGTCCGAAACGTAACTATGAAACGTATCGGTAATTCGACCCAAGTTATTATCCGTAACCAAGGTAGCTGGGATATCCGTACACAGCAGGGCAACAGTCGTTTTAGTTTTGAAATTTCCCCCAAAACTGATGTCGCTTCTCAAGGCTTGGGCAGTGCCCCGAAACGCAACTTTACTGGACGCCGTATTTCATTGGATTTCCAAGATGTTGAGGTTCGTACTATTTTACAAATCTTAGCTAAAGAATCCGGTACCAATATTGTTGCCAGTGATAGCGTAAATGGCAAAATGACCCTGAGTCTCAAAGATGTACCTTGGGATCAAGCTTTGGATTTAGTGATGCAGGCACGTAATCTTGATATGCGTCGCCAAGGCAACATCATCAATATTGCTCCTCGTGAAGAGCTGCTGGCAAAAGATAAAGCAACGTTGCAAGCACAAAAAGAAATTGAAGAGCTCGGTCCTCTATTTTCACAAACTTTCCAGCTCAAGTATAAAAATGTAGAAGAATTCCGGAAAATTCTACGTTTGGATGACTCAAGTAGCAATACAGATAAAAACCACAACACCCTACTTAGTCCGCGCGGTAGTGCTTTGATAGATCCTGCCACCAATACCCTTATCATCACTGATAACCGTGTTGTAATTCAGAAATTCCAAAAATTAATTGATGAATTGGATGTTCCGGCTCGTCAAGTGATGGTAGAAGCTCGTATTGTAGAGGCCGATGATGGTTTCTCACGTGATATTGGTGTGAAATTTGGCTATCAAGGCGTTGGTACGAATAATAGCTGGGGTTCAAACTGGTCAAATGCTGTTGATAACTTGGGTGCACAACGAACAGCCAATCTAGCTAATGCCAATACTATTTTATCAGGAGGCAATACTATAACGGCTCCTACTTTCACCATGAGTCCCAACATCAACTTGCCTACAGCTGCAGCCTCCTCCAGCATCGCCTTAGTACGCGCGATCGGCTCCGGCGCATTGGGCTTAGAGCTGAGTGCTATGCAAGAGCAAAACCGAGGGAAAATTATTTCCAACCCTCGAGTATTGACCCAAGATCGTAAAGAAGCCGTTATCGAATCAGGTACTGAAATTCCTTATGAAGAAGCTACCTCCAGCGGTGCCACTTCGATTACCTTCAAAAAAGCCGTATTAGGGCTGACTGTAACACCTAACATCACCCCCGACGGGCAAATTATTATGACTATCAAAATTAATAAAGATACGCCCCAAGACTGTGTGATCAACAGTTTGACAACTAAATGTATCAGCACTAAAAACCTGCAAACCAATGCGATGGTTGAAGACGGCGGCACCTTAATTGTCGGTGGTATTTATGAAGAAGAGAACCGTAATATTGTGAATAAAGTACCACTATTAGGAGATATTCCGGTTGTCGGCAATCTCTTCAAATCTCGATCACGTAATGAAAAACGCCGCGAATTGTTGATCTTTATTACCCCGCGCATTATGGATAATATCGGCAGTACTCTGCGTTACTAACTTGATTCGGATGAAAATTTTAAAGTGTTAAGAAATTAAACACTTCTCAGAAGTTTTCATTTACAATGCCTGCTATGGAAAACATAGCAGGCAATTTATTTTTAATCGGTTTAATGGGTGCAGGCAAAACCACTATCGGTAGGCAAATCGCAAGATTATTGGAGCGTCCGTTTTACGATAGTGATCATGTGATATGTGAGCGCACCGGGGTTTCTATTCCAACTATTTTTGAGCTGGAAGGCGAGGAAGGTTTTCGCAACAGGGAAAGTATTGTTATTGACGAACTATCCCAACGAAATCCCATTGTACTTGCTACCGGCGGAGGTGCCGTACTGAGAGAAGAAAACCGCCGTTATTTACGTCAACGTGGTACGGTTATTTACCTCCATGCCCTGCCGAAAATTTTACTGGAACGCACACGCTGCGACAGTAACCGTCCATTATTAAATGTTCCGGATCCTCTCAGTAAACTACAAGAACTGTATTCTGCTAGAGATGCCCTATACCGGGAAACTGCCCATATTATACTGGATGCCAACCGCAATCACTGCCAAAAAACCATTGAGCAGCTACTTACAGCCATACGTGAGAAAAAATAACTTATGCGCACTTTAACCGTACAAGCACCTTCCCATTTTTATCCCATTTATATAGGTTCAAAACTACTGGGCAATAAGGATATATTAAAACGCCATCTTACGGGTAAAGTAGCCATTATCACCAATGAAACCGTAGCGCCACTATATTTGAATCAGCTTCAGACGGCATTAAATAATATCGGTATTCCGCATTTTGCGATTATTCTGCCTGATGGAGAAGCACACAAAAATTGGCAAACATTAAATCTTATTTTTGACGGCCTTCTAGAGAATCATGCTGACCGGAAAACCACATTAATCGCCCTAGGAGGAGGAGTAATTGGGGATATGGTCGGCTTTGCTGCAGCTACCTTCCAACGTGGTGTTCCATTTATTCAAATTCCGACAACCCTACTTAGCCAAGTTGATTCCTCAGTAGGAGGAAAAACAGCCATCAATCATCCTCTAGGCAAGAATATGATTGGCGCCTTTTATCAACCTCAAGCCGTACTCGCTGACTTGGACACCTTATCCAGCCTTCCCTCTCGCGAACTATCTGCCGGCTTGGCAGAGGTCATTAAATACGGCCTTCTCGGTGATGCGGATTTTCTAAAATGGCTAGAACAACACGTTACTGATTTAACGCAAAAGAATCCTGATACGTTAGCAGAAGCCGTTTATCACTGCTGCAAAATGAAAGCAGACATCGTACGGCAAGATGAAACCGAGCAAGGTATTCGTGCTTGGCTAAACCTTGGCCATACTTTCGGCCATGCTATCGAAGCAGAAATGGGATATGGCAACTGGCTACATGGAGAAGCCGTAGCTGCCGGCTTAGTTTTGGCCTGCCGACTATCCAGCCAAACAGGCTCAATCAGCGACCAAGATATTGCATGCGTTGCTACTTTACTTGAAAAAGCCGGCTTACCAACAGCTCCGCCCCAGTTTCCTTTTGAACGCTGGATACAACACATGCAACATGATAAAAAAGTTAGTGGCGGCATTATGAGGTTTATTGGTTTAAATCGCATAGGTGAAGCCAATATTACTGAAGTATCTGACTACAAGATACTACGCCACACCTTAGCCCCTTATCTTCCGCAATAAAAACATCATTAATATTATTTATAAATATGTAATGAAAATGCCGTCTGAAAATATTTTCAGACGGCATTTTCATACTACTAAAAAGCTTTAAGGCTTCTTCACTAATCGGTAAAAAACTTCACCGTTTTGGATATAACCCAAATCTACACGGGCAATTTCCGCAATAGCATCACGGCCTTCCGACAAATCGGTTACCTCTGCATCCAGTGCGGCATTGCGCAAGGTAAGCACATGGTTTTTGGCCTCTTGCTCAACCACTTGGTCTTGCAAGCTCCACATATCGCGCCAGCCACCCTTCGACAACCAAAGGTTATACTGAAAGCCACCCAACGCTGCAATTAAAACCACTGTTACCCACTTCATGTATCAGACCTTACTTACCCAGTTGATAAAAAGCGGTTTTACCCGGGTAGTATGCGGCTTCGCCCAACTCCTCTTCAATACGCAACAATTGGTTATATTTTGCCATACGGTCAGAGCGGCTTAACGAGCCGGTTTTAATTTGCATACAATTGGTTGCTACGGCCAAATCCGCAATAGTGCTATCTTCGGTTTCACCCGAACGATGGCTCAATACGCTGGTATAACGGTTGCGTTTAGCCAACTCTACTGCTTTTAAGGTTTCGCTCAAAGTACCGATCTGGTTTACTTTTACTAACAAGGCGTTACCTACACCAGCCTCAATGCCTTTGGCCAAAATTTTCGGATTGGTCACAAATAAATCATCACCAACCAACTGTACTTTAGCACCCAACTTATCGGTTAACAGCTTCCAACCTTCCCAGTCGTTTTCATCCATGCCGTCTTCAATAGACACAATCGGATACTCGTCAACCAGCTTGGCCAGATAATTGGCGAACTCTTCGCTGCTCAAAGCCAAGCCTTCAGCGCTTAAATGGTATTTACCGTCTTTATAGAACTCGCTCGAAGCACAATCCAGAGCAAATAACACATCCTCGCCCGGAATATAACCGGCAGCAGTTACTGCTTCTTGCATCAGCTTCAATGCTTCTTCATGACTGCTCAGATTCGGAGCAAAGCCACCTTCATCCCCGACCGTTGTGGGAAAACCTTTACTGTCGCACAATTTTTTCAGAGCATGAAATACTTCCGCACCGCACCGTAATGCTTCACGGAAACTGGAGGCGCCTACCGGCATAATCATAAATTCTTGGATATCCAAGCTATTATTGGCATGTGCACCGCCGTTAATAACATTCATCATAGGTACAGGCATAGCCATAGGGCCTGCACCGCCCAAGTAACGGTATAATGGCAAACCTGCATCTTCAGCTGCAGCGCGCGCCACAGCCATAGATACGGCCAAAGTAGCATTCGCACCTAAGCGTCCTTTGTTATCGGTACCATCCAAATCCAACATAACTTGATCGATATAAGATTGCTCACTTGCATCCAAACCGATCAAAGCCTGAGCGATTTCATTGTTTACATTTTCAACAGCCTGCAACACGCCCTTACCCAAGTAACGGCTTTTATCACCATCACGCAACTCCAAAGCTTCTTTTTGACCGGTAGATGCACCTGAAGGTACTGCGGCACGTCCCATCACGCCCGATTCGAGCAACACATCACATTCAACAGTCGGGTTGCCGCGTGAATCCAAAATTTCGCGGGCGAAAATATCAACAATTGCGCTCATGCAAAGTCTCCTGAAAATAAAAAATAACAGTACGAATCTAGATAATAAAATATTATCCGAACCACGCCGTCTGAAAAAACATTACCGAACGGGATTATACTGATTCAGACGGTATCAAACGAGTATTTCCCCAAAAATCTCTTAAATCGAGTTAGGCACCATAAAATGATGCAAAACGGCAGGCTGCCTACAGTATAAATAACGTACCAAACGGCGAACCAACCGTAATCCAACCCTATCAATAATCAAACTGCTGAAACATTACCGTCCTACAAATACAGCAAAGGGTTGCCTGCTTGAGACAACCCCCCTGTTTAATGCCTAACGAATATGATAGTTTGGTGCTTCTTTGGTAATTTGCACATCGTGCACATGTGATTCACTCATACCTGCCGAAGTAATTTCCACAAACTCCGCACGCTCATGCATTTCCGAAATAGTCGCACATCCCAAATAGCCCATACTCGAGCGCAAACCACCCATCAGCTGGTGGATAATCTGCACAATCGGGCCTTTATACGGCACCCGTCCCTCAATACCTTCCGGTACATATTTATCGGCATTATCTTCTTTATCTTGGAAATAACGGTCTGAAGAACCTTGACTCATTGCCCCCAAAGACCCCATACCACGGTAAGATTTATAAGAACGGCCTTGATAAAGCTCGATTTCTCCCGGGGCCTCCTCCGTACCGGCAAACATACCGCCCAGCATCACGCAATGCGCGCCGGCAGCCAATGCCTTGGCAATATCACCTGAAAAACGGATACCGCCATCCGCAATCAGAGGAACACCCGTACCTTTCAACGCTTCGGCTACATTATGGATAGCAGTCAGTTGGGGCACCCCCACGCCGGCCACGATACGGGTTGTACAAATCGAGCCGGGGCCAATACCCACCTTAACCGCATCTGCGCCTGCGGCCACCAAGTCACGTGCAGCCTGAGCCGTAGCAATATTGCCGCCGATGACCTGTACCTGAGGGAAATTTTCCTTAACCCATTTAACACGGTTTAATACGCCTTGGCTATGGCCATGGGCAGTATCCACTACCAATACATCGACACCTGCCTCAACCAAAGCCTTTACGCGCTCGTCCGTATCCGCACCAACCCCCACGGCTGCGCCGACACGCAAACGACCGTCGCTATCCTTATTCGCATTAGGAAACTCGGTATTTTTCAAAATATCTTTTACAGTAATCAGGCCTTTCAACTCCCAATTATCATTAACCACCAAAACACGTTCTACTTTGTGCTCGTGCATCACATCGCGCGCTTCATCGACACACGTACCTTCAGGTACAGTTACCAAACGTTCGCGCGGTGTCATAATCGCAGATACAGGCTGATCCAAACGCTTTTCAAAACGTAAATCACGGTTGGTTACCAAACCGACCACTTTACCGTTTTCCACTACCGGCAACCCCGACATCTTGCGCTTGCGTTTCGCCTGCATTTCCATCAACTCACCAACCGGCATATCGGGTGAAATTGTTACGGGCTCTTTCACCACACCGCTTTCGTGACGCTTAACTTTCGCCACGGCATTGGCTTGGCGTTCAATACTCATATTTTTATGGATAATACCGATACCGCCCTCCTGTGCCATAGAAATGGCTAACCTGGCTTCGGTTACCGTGTCCATCGCGGCGGAAAGTAAGGGAACATTCAAAGAAATGGCTCGAGTGAGCGGGGTTTTGAGGCTAACGTCTCGCGGGAGCACTTGGGAATGTGCGGGAACCAACAAAACATCGTCAAAGGTATAGGCTTTTTCTACGATACGCATGATGCTTTCAGACTTTCAGTTTGTGCAAGATGCACGGCATTGTAGCAAATTTACACCCTTTCTGTCAGGCCGTTTTACGAAAATTTAGCCAAATTTCCGCCCTTTCCCACCCATGACATCCCGCTGATTACACAGTACAATAGCAGGGCTATGAAAACCACAATTTAGGGGAATAACCAACTATGCAACTTATCAAAACCGCCAAAATTCTCGCCCTAGGCGTATTGTTCGCAAGCAGCAGCTTATACGCATCAGAAGTATTCAGCTGGAAAAATGCCAACGGCAGCACAAGTTACTCAGACGTACCACGCAATCTCAAACCTTCTCATGCCAGCCGTCTGAACGTGCGTACCCAAACCGTCACCCCGCCGCCTGCCGCTCCCGCAGCAGAACCGGTAAGCGGAGAATCCTTGGCCGAACAGCAACAACAACTCAGCAACCAAGTGGCGCAACATAACCGGCAAATAGAAGAGCAAAATAAAAAAATCGAAGAAGAAAACCGTCAGCAACGCGAAGCCAACTGTAAAACAGCCCGCATGAACCGCCAGTTTGCGGAGAGTGCCCGCAGCAACAACCGCGATCAGCTCATACAGCGTTATGACGCGGATATCAGCAAATTCTGCAACTGATAGCCAAGCGGTAAACATATCTATTATGCTTATGCGGGACAAATCTTAAGTAAAGTTTGTCCCGTAATTTTTACAAACTCGATTTAGCTTGAATACACAACAAAAACCACTTCATCGCAATATCAATAAAGCCCGGAAAAGATTTTCCGGGCTTCCACCGTTTTCAGACGGCTGCCAAGAATTAATGTATTATTTATGCCGTCTGAAACCTATCCGTCGCACACCGTGAGCCAAACTTTCGATATTGATATTTTTCTTAAAAACCTACCCAACCTACCAGGTGTTTACCGCATGCTAGACCGGGATGGACACGTGTTATACGTCGGGAAAGCCGTCAACTTGAAAAGGCGGGTGTCAAGCTATTTCCAAAAAAATGACCATTCGCCGCGCATTAAACTGATGCTCAAACAAGTTGCTTCGGTGGAAACCACCCTTACCCGCAGTGAAGCCGAAGCTCTGATTTTGGAAAACAACTTCATCAAAGCCCTCTCACCCAAATACAACATCTTATTTCGCGACGACAAAAGCTATCCTTATCTCATGCTCAGCGGTCACGACTACCCGCAAATGGCCTATTACCGCGGCACACTTAAAAAACCGAACCAATATTTCGGCCCCTACCCCAACGGTTACGCCGTACGCGACAGCATCCAAATTCTGCAAAAAGTATTCCGTCTCCGCACCTGTGAAGACAGCGTTTTCGAACACCGGGACAGGGCTTGCCTGCTCTATCAAATCCGCCGCTGCTCAGGCCCCTGCGTCGGACACATCAGCCAAGAAGATTACAAAGCCAGCGTACAAGAGGCCGTTACATTTCTCAACGGCAAAACCGATGAGCTCACTCAAACACTTCAACACAAAATGCAAAAGGCTGCAGCCTCCCTCAATTTCGAAGAAGCGGCACGTTATCGCGACCAACTGCAGGCACTGGGATTGGTACAAAGCCAACAATTTATCGATAGCAAAAATCCCAATAACCCTAACGATATTGATATCCTTGCCCTGCTTATCGAAAGCGGTGCGGTCTGTATTCATTGGGTCAGCATCCGCGGCGGGCGGCATGTCGGCGACAAAAGCTTCTTTCCCGATGTACGCAACGATCCTGACCCTCAAGCCCAAGATTATGCGGAGGCTTTTATCGCCCAACATTATTTGAGCAAAAACAAACCCGATATCATTATCAGCAACTTTACCGTACCTGCCGCCGTACAAGAAGCATTGAATCTTGAACACAACAAACAAATACAGTTCATCACAAAAACCATAGGAGAGCGGAGGGTCTGGCTGAAGATGGCCGAGCAAAATGCCCGTCTTGCCCTTAACCAACACAAACTGCAACACCATAACCAAGAGCAACGTATCGAAGATTTGGCACGCATCCTCAACACCGACAGCGACAATCTTCAACGGTTAGAGTGTTTTGATATCAGCCACACCCAAGGCGAAGCAACTACAGCATCATGTGTTGTATACGACGAACATAAAATCCAACCCGGCCAATACCGCCGCTACAACATTACCACCGCAAAACCAGGCGACGATTATGCCGCCATGCAAGAGGTATTGACCCGTCATTACGGCAAAATGGCGGAAGCACAAGCCAACGGAGAAAGCGTCAAATGGCCTGATGCCGTCTTAATCGACGGAGGTAAAGGGCAAGTCGGTGTTGCCCTCAACGTTTGGCAGGAGCTTGGCCTTAATATCCCCATCATCGGTATCGCCAAAGGCCCCGAACGCAAAGCCGGCTTAGAAGAACTTATCCTCCCGCTCACCGGAGAAACGTTCCGCCTACCGCCCAATAGCCCTGCCCTACACTTACTGCAAACCGTACGCGACGAATCTCACCGCTTCGCCATTACCGGCCATCGTAAAAAGCGCGATAAGGCACGCATTACCTCATCACTCACTGACATTCCGGGTATCGGCAGCAAACGCCGCCAAGCACTCCTAACCCGCTTTGGCGGGCTAAGGGGTGTTGCGGCAGCCAGCAAAGAAGACTTGGCTCAAGTAGAAGGTATTAGCGCCGCATTGGCCGAAAAAATATATGACAGCCTACATTAAAGAGCGACTGTTCATATAAAGAAAGCAGGTCGCCTGAATTTCATATCCATAAATTTCAGACAGCCTCTTTATCAGCTACTGCAAAAAACACTTATGCTAAAATTGTTTTTTCACTTTGATTCAGACGGCATCCTACTCTTATGCTCAATCCGTCCCGCCAGCTCACCGAACTCGTCCGCTTGTTACAAGAGCGCGGCTATATTTTTTCTGCCGACCCCGAGCCGATAACCGAAACCCTCCGCCATACCGAAGGTAGTCCGGAAACCAAGCTAAACCGCCGCGCCGAAATGATTGATAGCGATCATCGCCTTCAGGACGCACTGACCCGAGTACGAAGTACATTTTCTTGGCTACTATTGGCCGCTACCCTCTTTTGGCTGTTCGGCGGCTTTACCGGCACTTTTACCCTCATGCAACAATCAGGCTTGAATTTCTTTTTCATCCTTGCCAGCGTGCTCGGCCTACACACTTTCATGCTACTGGCTTGGTTACTGTTCGCCTTGATGCCGCGCTTCAAATCTAACGGTTTTTTTGTCAACCCTGCTTTATGGATACGCGGCAAAGATCCTATAAACCAAGCCATTTTACGTTTATATGGTGACGAATGGCACAAACCCGGCATGCGCTGGCAAATAAGCCTGATCAGCCATCGACTTTGGTTAGCCGCTTTGAGCGGGATGCTTGCCGCGGTCGTTTTATTACTGATGGTGCGGCAATATACCTTCAACTGGGAAAGCACTTTACTGAGCGACGGAGCATTTGCCAGTATCGTACAGATTTTGACGTGGCTCCCTGCCAAACTAGGCTTTCCAACCCCCGATACCCAAGCCGTTTTGGCAAGCCGAATGAGTGGCGATACCACAACCGCCCGACAATGGGGCGGATTGCTCATCGGCAGCATCATCTGTTACGGCTGGCTGCCGCGGGCTGCTGCTTGGTTGATATGCAAATGGCTGGCCAAAAGCGTGCAAAGCCCGCTACCTATCGAGAAACCGTATTACCAACAAATTCTACAACTTTGGCAAACCAAAATAGTAGATGCCGACATCCACACCGAAACCGTGAAATCCGTCCAGCCCAAAATCCGCTTGGACGAGAACACCCCAAAATGGGCCATCATGCTTGAAAGTCCATGGTCCGACCCAACATGGCACCGCCATATACTCGGTATTCATTGGTTAGATAAAGGAATAGCAGACAGCCGCGACGCCGTAGCAGCCTTAAAACAAGAATTATCTCAACAGCCTGTACAACTTTTAGTAGGCGTACGTACGCGCCAAGTACCTGACCGCGGTATTCTGCGTCAATTGCTTACTCTAGCCGAAGCAGCCCAAGGAGGCGTAATTGTGCAACTGTTGGCAGAAACTGACAGCCATCCTTCAGACGGCCTTCAAAATTATATGGAGCAATGGCATACGGCTTTAGCCGAACGCCAGCTTGCATGGATTGATCCACCGCGCATCAGTCAGCAAAGCCGTACCCAGCCGACTATTGAAAAATAAAATGATATTTCTCAATTTTCATAATATTGAATACGGTTTTCAGACGGCCTAAAAGCCGTTTCAAAACGATCAGGATAACCATATGAAGCCCCTATCACTTGCCGTAGTAGGCCATACCAATACTGGTAAAACCTCACTTTTGCGAACACTTCTGCGCGACAGCAATTTCGGAGAGGTAAAAAATGCGGCCGCCACCACCCGCCATGTCGAAAAGGCCGCAATCAATAACGGTAGCGAAACCTTGGTTTATCTTTATGACACACCCGGATTAGAAGATGCGGGCGGCGTATTAGACTGGCTGGAGGAAAACACATCGCCACGTTCAGACGGTATCGAACGGTTGCAACAATTTCTCGAAAGCCCCGCTGCCACAGGAGATTTCAATCAAGAAGCCAAAGTATTGCGCCAACTGCTGCAAAGCGATATGGCTTTATATGTTGTAGACGCTCGCGAACCTGTTTTAAACAAATACAAAGACGAGCTCACCGTATTGTCTTGGTGTGCCAAACCAGTGATGCCTGTTTTCAACTTTATCGCAGAACAAGACCTAACCGACTGGACGACAATGCTTGCCCGCCGAAACCTACACGTATACAGCGGATTCGATACTGTAGCTTTTGATTTTGAAGGAGAAATCCGTTTATGGGACAACCTTGCCACCATGCTACCCGATCGCGGAGTACTTGACCGGCTTATCACCATGCGCCGCCGGGAATGGCAGCAGCTTGATATCGAATCCAAACGTGATATAGCCCACTTCCTACTTGACGTTGCAGCATACAAGCAAGAAAT
The DNA here is from genome assembly GCF_022870905.1 of Neisseria arctica. NCBI lineage: Bacteria > Pseudomonadati > Pseudomonadota > Betaproteobacteria > Neisseriales > Neisseriaceae > Neisseria > Neisseria arctica. The sequence goes on along the minus strand of NZ_CP091510.1, from coordinate 496,682 downwards.
CAATGAAGACGACAACCCGCAGCCTGTTCTACAAACTATGCAGGCGGCCGTCCGACAACTCGAACGCAAGCTACAACAACAGCTTTTTCACAACTACCGCTTTTATCACAGTGAAATCGACACCGGCGAATGGATGTTGAAAGAGTTCCGCCAAGATCCGTTCGATAGCGAACTTTTAAAAGAATACGGTATACGCACCACTACCGGAGCCGCTACGGGGGCACTCATCGGCCTAGGCGTAGATATGGTTACCCTCGGCGGCTCACTCGGATTAGGAACCGCCATCGGCAGTGTTTTAGGTGGAGTTCTACCAAATATGCAAACCATTTCCGACAAACTTTCCGGCAAACAAACTTTACATATCGATCCAGAAACTATCACCCTACTGGCTGCCCGGGCATTAGATTTACTCACGGCGCTGCAAAGCCGCGGCCATGCGACGCAGACACAAATCCGAATGCAAAGCGGCAAAGCACCTTGGCAGGCTTCGAAATTACCCACAGCTTTAAATAAGGCACGCAGCCAAAGTAAGTGGTCGTCTCTCAATACCCACCAACCTGAACAAAGCCATCGCGAGCGCACAGAAAGTGCTAACGACTTAATCAAACTCCTAGGCAACAGCTAATTTACAGCGAATCTTATCGGATAAGGGGTAATGTGCAGACACTAACTTTCATACCACCCGAGTATTTCCGTACCTTATCGTATTCTTAAAAAATACAAATTCTCAGGATAAACCCGCCTAAACAATAACCCTGATGCCCTTAGGCCACTGATTTGACATTCCGTCAAAGTGAAAAAAAACGAACAAAAATAAGTTTACAAATGTGCGTTATGTTGCGATTTTGCTTTTTTTATGATGGAAATCGCAAAATTTAATTGACTAACCACGACAAAACAGGGATAATAACACCCGTTAAGTTGCTTAGCGCAGCTTAACTTTCTCCTCTATTTCTCCTTTGTAGACTTGGCGCGCATCCTTTTTGATGCGCGTATTTTTTATCCATGGAATTTAACTACAAAATAACAACACCATCACACAGATAACGTAATAAAATAAACAAATGATTGACGGCACTTACAAATTTTTGGCATAATTTCGGCATTGATTGGTTTGAACTTACCAGTTAATAGTTTCTCCTCTATTTCTCCTTTGTAGACTTGGCACACATTCCAAAAGAATGTGTGCATTTTTTATCTTAAGAATCAATACAAAGAAAAAGGCGCATAATAAAAATTATAGCCCCCTCTCTTTTTAACATATACAAGCCAGTATGATGCAGAATCTCATCACCATATAGTTCATCCTCTAAACCATATGCAAATTTGTAGTAAAGATACATATATAAGTGATATTAAACTACAAACCCTTTCCCTAACAGCAGGAGAAAATACCGTACGAACTATTCGGTTCAGAACAAAACCTATGCTCATAAAATAACCAACCTGTACCAAAGCATTTTCAACCTTTAATTGAATATATTAAATTGAAAGTATTAACCGAGTTTAGCCCATAAATATAAAAGGCCGCCTGAAATGTTTCAGACGGCCTTTTATATTTATGGGCTAAGCAACTTATTTAGGACGGCGGAATGTATCGTGACAAGATTTACAACTTGCTCCAACATTACCATAAGCAACTTTAATAGCCTCCAAGTTACCTGTTTGAGCCTGAGCGTTCAACTCAGCAACCGCAGCGGCAAATTTTTCTTTTTGGGCATTAAATTCGTCCGGTTTTTCCCAAGTAACCGGTAATAAGTCGCCATCACCTTGCTCATCTTTTTGAAAATGCTCAAAAGGCTTTTTACTATCTTCTGCAAACGCAGCAGCGGCAGTTTTAAACTTTTCCACATCATAAGACTCTTCGCCTTTTACCATTTTGCCCATACTGCTGAAATTCGGCATCATCGCTTTAAAAGCTGTAGTGCGAGCCTCTGAAATTGGTCCTTTTGCAGGTTCGCCGGATGTACCGCCACTACCGCAAGCAGTTAACGCAAAAACTAACGTCGAGCTCAAGAGTGCCAAAGCTGTTTTCATTTTCATCATTTTTTCCTTTCCACAAGTAAAGTTCACTTTGAAAGGATAATGGGCGAACATGGTTTTTCTGTCAATGATTTACTTAAGAAAAAATGTCGTACAGCCGATTTACAGGCTTAAGAAATATAACCATATCCACAAAAAATAAAGCCGAGCAACATTTTCAAGAGAACATACATCACATATTTAGGTTCATGCTCGATAAAAATAGTTGGTCGGCTACATATCCATCTTTCGATTTTTATAACTACTTTACGAAAAACGGAATATACCAATAATTAAATCAAAAAATCATATGGAATTTCTCATTCATAATATTCAAAAAATTATTATATTACAAATATTTCAATAAGTTACTTTACACCCAACATTTGAATGCTCCAAAATGCCAAAAAGCCGGCAAATAGCACCAAGGTATAGTAATTTTTTTCTTCTGTTTCATGTGCCTCTATCAATAATTCCTCTGTAACCAAATACAAGAGCGCGGCAGCACTGCAAGCGAGAACAGCCGATATAACCATAGTCGAAGCATTACTGAGGAGCAAGTTGCCCAAATAAGCAAAAGCCAGAATTTCAATACCTAACACCGCAGTAACCGCTACAATTTTCCAGCCTTTCAATCTATCCGATACTAAAGCTAACCCTAAAAACAACATTTCTACCGATAAACCCAAGGCCAATATCATACCTGTTTCAGTATTACTGGCAAAACCCGCACCAATAATCAAGCCATCAACGGCAATATCAATAAACGTCGCAACCAACATTCCCAAAGCCAATCCTTTAGGCTCCCCCTCCCGCTGCTTTGATAATTCTTTTTTCTCTAAATAATCGGTCAACAGCTTCATACCAAACATAAAAAAACTACCCAATGCAAAAGAAATAATCAATATAGAAGGCTTTGCATGTTCGCGTGCAATTTCCGGCAGTAACTCAGTGGCTAATGCCGCCAGAATTACGCCGGCCGCAAAGTGCTGTATCATGCTCCTAGCCTGAGGGGAAGGATTCCAAAGTAAGGCAACAACACCGCCTATTACCGATATCACTGCCGGAATCAACATAAATACAAAAGGTGAAACTGCATTCATCAAGAAATACTCCTAAAAATTAATAAATTAGATTATGGTTGTGATCCTAGATTCTATAATGATAAGTAATCAATCTTTAGCCAAACTTAAAAATAAAATTAAAGCTGTCTTCTACCGGTCAATAAAAAGCATCCGGCCATAAAAAATGGGATAAAGGCCTACATAAAAAACATAAAACGGATACTGATTCATACCGTATCTGGTTTACTCTTCACCACCACTCCTGCTAAGCATTAGGAGCAGCAAGCAAAATACAGTTCCCACAAGCCACCGCATAACTATTGGCCATAAATCATTTATACACCTTTCTTTACAGATAGCCATTTGATTCATTTTATATTTACTGGTTTCCGACCTCTTCAAACCTTATAATGCTTTTATTTTAGTAAGCACACACTATCAAATAACTGTTTTCCAAGGAGAGATAATGGCTATTTTAATAACCGGCGCTTCCGCCGGATTTGGCTTAGCAATGTGCCATAGCTTTATAAAAGCAGGATTTCAAGTAATCGGAGCAGCTAGACGCATAGATAAGCTGCAGGAACTACAAGACATATTAGGCTCTAAATTTACGGCTCTGGAGATGGATGTATCCAACAAAGAAAGTATTCGTAACGCATTAGAAAGACTACCTGAGCCCTTCCAACAAATAGACTGCCTCATCAATAACGCAGGTTTGGCACTGGGCTTGGATCCTGCATATAAAGCAGATTTTGAAGACTGGGAAACCATGATCCAAACCAATATCATCGGACTCACTTATCTAACCCGGCAAATACTACCTCAAATGGTAACCCGTAATAGTGGTTACATTATCAATATCGGTTCGATCGCCGGCACCTATCCCTATCCCGGAGGTAATGTATACGGTGCAACCAAGGCATATGTAAGACAATTTAGCTTAAACTTACGTGCCGACTTAGCAGGAACCGGTATACGCGTTAGCAATATAGAACCGGGATTATGCGGAGGAACCGAATTTTCCAATGTACGCTTCAAAGGCGATCATGAAAAAGCGGCCCAATTATACGAAAAAGTACAATTCATTCGTCCCGAAGATATTGCAGACACCGTATTATGGTTATATCGCAGTCCAGCGCACATGAACGTAAACAGTATAGAAATCATGCCTGTTGCCCAAAGCTTTGGCGCATTACCTGTTCATCGCGAACCATAAAATGATACAGCATCCGAAAGCCTTCTCAAACACGACATACCTCATTCCGAGAAGGTTTTCTGTCCGCTAAGAAGAAAAGTTAGAATAAAATACTCCGACTGGCCATCAGGACCTGCAATAAACATAAAAACTTAATGATGACCGGAGATCCGAATCTGCCAGAAATCCACAAGCATCATCATAAATTCGCTATAATAGGCCATATTTTAGCCCTCCTGATAACTTCAAAAAAGAGAGTCTTGCCGAAACCATGCCGTGGAACATCCCGATTTTCCTCACTTGGATGCGCGTCCTGCTCATTCCGGTATTTACTATCTTATTTTTCTTACCCAAAGAGTGGCTAAACGACCATATCACCGTCAATTGGCTAGCTGCATTTATCTTTGCTGCCGCAGCGATAACCGATTGGTTTGACGGATTCTTAGCCCGCCGCTGGAAGCAAACATCCGATTTCGGGGCCTTTCTGGATCCTGTAGCCGACAAACTGATGGTTGCCGTTGCATTGATCCTACTTGTCAGCTTGGGGCGCACATACGCCATATTTGCCATGATTATCATTGGCCGTGAAATTACTATTTCCGCTTTACGCGAATGGATGGCTCAAATGGGTAAGCGTGGCAGCGTTGCTGTAGCCACCATAGGTAAATTTAAAACTGCAGCACAAATGGCAGCCATTTTATGCTTACTCGTCGGCCTAAGAAATTTTTACGGTTTTGACTTAATATATATCGGCAATATGCTGATGTTGATTGCATCAATATTAACCATTTGGTCTATGTTCTATTATCTTAAAATGGCTTGGAAAGAGTTTCAACAATAATTTTTCCTAAATGCTTGACATTTATTTTTTAGACACTATAATAGCTTTCTCTCTTCACTAGAGAACAAAGCGGGAATAGCTCAGTTGGTAGAGCGCAACCTTGCCAAGGTTGAGGTCGCGAGTTCGAGACTCGTTTCCCGCTCCAAAATTAATTTTGACATACCCACGCGGGAATAGCTCAGTTGGTAGAGCGCAACCTTGCCAAGGTTGAGGTCGCGAGTTCGAGACTCGTTTCCCGCTCCAAAATTAATTTTGACATACCCACGCGGGAATAGCTCAGTTGGTAGAGCGCAACCTTGCCAAGGTTGAGGTCGCGAGTTCGAGACTCGTTTCCCGCTCCAAATATAAACCAAGCCGTTTAAACCACAAAACGGCTTGTTTGCAGTTTAGGCGGAATGGCAGAGTGGTTATGCAGCGGCCTGCAAAGCCGTGGACGCCGGTTCGATTCCGACTTCCGCCTCCAAATACAAAAGCCTTAATGGCGGGGTGGCAGAGTGTTTATGCGTTAAGGGATGCAACCCTTATCTAGGCCGGTTAAAATCCGCGCCCCCGCCTCCAGTTAAATATATTCAAGAAATAAAAAGCTTGAGTATAGCCCGGGTGGTGAAATAGGTAGACACAACGGACTTAAAATCCGTCGACCCTAAACAGGTCGTGCCGGTTCGATTCCGGCTCCGGGCACCACACTCAAAAACAGCAGCCTTTTTAGGTTGCTTTTTTTACGCCTTATATCGTCCGATAACACCCACAAGATTCAATCAGAGCAAGGCTTTCAGCCGGTTCACCTATTCTCCTGCCACTGATTTTATATCCAATAACATCTAAAGCATAAAGTAATTCTGCTAAATCAACTTAAAAGAGGGGTATATTTTAGGAATGCTCTATAAATATCCTTGGAAACACCCCCCGAAATGCTGCTAAGTAACCTCAAATTTAAAACACTAAAGCCTACAAGTTTCAGACGGCATTTAAGCCCCCATACTTGGTTATTATCTCGCAGGCAGTAAATTGTAGCGGCTAAATACCATATTGGTAAAAAGAAAGATTGCTTTCAATTGGTAAATACCCCTGCCGTATCACTTGAGGAAGATGAGGCCACCAAATTACTATTCTCCTCGCAGGGAAAGCTTTTACCACATCTAAGAGCAAGCCAAAACCGCAAGAAGCACTGTACAGGTTTAACACCTTCAGACAATTATCCCTCATGGTACACCGTCAACCTATACCGCTGAAAGCCCATAAGGCGGAAAAAGCTATTGCACATACCGGCACTTATAAGCAATATACCGTTGGATAAAACCATTTTGGCAGTCATCGAGAACCTGCTGAATCAAATTGTTGTACAAGGTTCAATTCCTATTACCGAAACATCAGGTAACCAACAGAGGCTATTTTGCATATGCGGTCATGTCGGAATTTACAAATCATAAACCTGTCTAGGCATTAAAGTAGTATTTATCCAACCTCATAACCCAGCATATGTCCGCCTTGCCCTGTACAGAGTACCGGAGTTTTACTGCCGTTTGTCGATGGTCGACATGGATCAACACAACAGAAATGGTGTGTTATTTGATTATGTATTTATTAGGGGCGGTTCATGTGAAAAGAAATCGACGGCAAGGAAATACTATGTGTACTGACAAAAAATGAAATGGCCAAAGCCGCATAAAGTACTCTTGTCTGATTGAATAGTCGGTTGTTGCAAAAACTACACGGTTTAATCAGCCCCCCCTGCTCCCAGCAAAAATACCAGCAACTATATTAGTAGCAATCCCATAAGAAAAATCATCACTGGCATGGATTACAAGTTGCTATTACTATACCCCAAAGCCTCATAAGTCTTGCCAGTAGCTTTTTGAGTGAGCAAGGTTTTAACCCTGACACAATATGATTTGTAACTTGCCAAAGTTGAAGAAAACAAGATACGTACTACCTATAACCAACCGAACTGACTATATATGACAGAACGCCGAGCCATAATGCAATGAATACAGCAAAACGGCACAACGAAGCGACAACCAGCTGAAAAGCCATGATAAACATTAATTTATCTGGATAAATACTCTACCTGTAGAGCCATTATTTTTGTTATTTATTGTGAACGATATAGGCCAGTTAGCCAAACACAATTTATAGGTTGCTTGCACTTACCTCATGATATGAAAACCTATTGCTCGCATATCAATATTTCCGTATGATATTCCAAATAAATTTAAATATGCCTTAAATATATAAATTTATTATATAATATTTGTTCAATTTTATTCTTTATATTACTACTCAATCATTTCTAAAACGTTATCAAATAAGGATCTAAACTATGCTTATTCGTTCAATCTCAACATTATCCCTATCTATAATGTTAGCCGTAACACCGTTAGCAGCTATTGCAAACAGCGATAAGCCTGTTAAAACGGTGAATGTACAATTTAAACCCGGCTCCTCCTCCGCTACTTATAAAGGGAAAATTAAAGGTTATGATTTTGACAGCTACCGCTTTTATGCAAAAAAAGGGCAAACCTTAAATATTAATTGGAATAACAGTAATCCGAACATCGATGTTTCAGTACGCTATTTAGGTCAGAATAAAAGTGATGAATTATTAGCAACCTCTGATCAGATTCTCCCTTTTACCGGGCCTTATGAAGTACGTGTTTTACAAACCCGAAATGGAGCCAGAAAAAATAATAATCTACGGCCATATACGGTCAAGATATCAATTACAAATTAAAAAATACCATTAATATTGCAGCAGGTATGGCACATAGTGCCATACCTGCTGCAATAATTTGTGTTTCTCTTCTTAGTCTGTTATTTGAATTAAAGTTTTACTCTCCGCATTAGCAATAAAATATCTATGTTCGCAGGCCAGGATTTTATTATTCTTAAGTAGTAAGTTTTAATTATTAGATTTCTTCCAATCATCATTCTTACTTTAAAAGGCCGTCTGAAACTCAATTTCAGACGGGCTTTAATTTAAGATCTTTTTTTCTTTAAAGCTACATTCAACATACAGCCTAATAAGAATCCTACCAGTGTAGGTAAAATCCATCCCAATCCTACATCATAAAATGGCAACGTATTATTGATAGACTCTAAAGTTTTAGCGCTAAATCCAAATGCGGTTTTATATGCATCCAACAATCCTACTACCAATGTTGCAAACATCGTGCATGCATAAACAATACGGCTTCCGCCAAAAAAGTTATGCAAAAATGCCAATAAAATAATCACTACTGTTAATGGATAGAGCAACATCAGCATCGGAATAGAGAAACTAATAATACCGCTCAAGCCTTTATTGGCCAAAATACATGAGACAAGTGTAAAAATAATAGCAAAGTTTCTGTAGGAAATCTGAGGGAAAACCCTGTTGAAATACTCTGAACAAGAAGTAATTAAGCCGACAGAAGTGCTCAAACAAGCCAAGAATACAATCACCGCCAACAAAACATTCCCGCCAACACCAAAATAATGTTGAGCCGATAAAGCTAAAACCTGAGCACCGTTATCAAGCAAACCTAACAAGCCAACACTAGTAGCCCCCATATAAGCAATCGAAGCATATACCAAAACCAAACATAGAGCGGCCAAGGCGCCGGCAGCAATAGTTAAGCGCATGATTTGGTTTTGATTTTCAACCCCCATTGATTTCACTGCGTCAATAACAATAATGGCAAACACCAACGAAGCCAATGCATCCATAGTGTTATAACCTTCCAAAAAGCCTGTCAGCACCGGTAATTCTACAAAACCGCCCTGCGCAACCTGTAAATCACTCATGGGCGAAAAAATAGCGGCTCCAACCAAAATTGCAATACTTAACAATAAAGCGGGGGTTAAAACCTTACCAATACGGTCAACCAATTTACCCGGAGAAATAGACAGCCAATAAGTAACGGCGAAAAATACCACACTACTAACAGCCAAAGCGATTTCCTTCCCATATTGGGTCAGCTCACCCAAAAACGGAACGACGCCAATTTCATAAGCTACTGTGGCTGTACGTGGAATAGCAAACATCGGGCCGATAGAAAGATAAAGCAATACGGCAAAAGCAAAACCAAACCACGGAGTGACGCGCGAGGCCAACTCTTGTACATCGCGCGAACCCGAATAACCGATTGCGGCTACCCCCAACAAAGGCAAGCCGACACCAGTCAACATAAAACCAAACATTGCCGACCATAAATTACTACCGGCTTGCTGCCCCATTGCCGCAGGGAAAATCAAGTTGCCCGCACCAAAAAACAATGCGAACAGCATCAAACCTGTGGCGATCATCATACCTTTAATTTTATTATCCATATTATCCAAATATTACCTGCCGAATTATTTATATTTCAGCGATTTATGTTAAACCCACAATTCGTAACATCTTCGCGTGTTACCATGCAAACTTCTTTAAGACAGGCCGTTTTAAATACCGGCTACGGCTCTTTATAAATTTAATATCAAAATTTCAAAAATATCATATCCCCCTTATGCTTTAATCTTTATTTAACCAAATGGCACTTACCATACGTCCGGTTTTCCCGTCCCGACGATATGAGAAAAATGAATCACGTTCCAATACGGTGCAGCGATCCCCGCCGTAAATTTGCGTCACACCTTCCCGCCGCAATATCAAACGTGCCAGCATATAAATATCTGCTAAATACTTACCATCTCCGATCGGCTCGAAGGCTGCCTCCGCCAAAGGCATCTCTCGACAAAAAGCATCATAGACATCCTGCCCTACTTCAAAAGCGTCAGCGCCAATAGCCGGCCCCAAATAAGCCAATATTTCTTCAGGCGGCACGCCCATGGCAGCCACAGTATTTTGTAATATACCGCCCTGCAAACCGCGCCACCCGGCATGTGCCGCTGCAACCACCGTACCCATGCGGTCACAAAACAAAACCGGCAGGCAATCGGCAGTCATCACGGCACAAGCAACCATTCCGCTACGATCTATACTCGCATCTGCATCAGCAGGCACTTCTCCATCAACCGCCTGTACGACATCCGTACCATGCACTTGATTAAGGTATTTTAGAGGTAAGCCGACCTGATTCTGAATTTTTCGCCGATTTTCACAAACAGCCTCATCATCATCGCCGACATGCATACCGACATTCATACTATGAAAAGGCGCCTTACTAACACCGCCGTTACGCGTACTGATTAATGTATGCACATTCGAAGGAGCGGGCCAATCCGCCCGCAGAAATACTGTTTCGCCGTTGCTTATCCCAATTGCCTCATTTAAATCCAATGATTTCATGCTACAGCTTTCTTCTTTCTGTTTTCAGACGGCCTCATAATATATAGAGAGACTGCCATATTTTTCAAAAACACCGATTCTACAATATAAAGTATCAAACATGCATAAAGCATTTTAAAGAAATATCATTCGGCTTAATCACGCACATACATGACTTCAACATCATAGTCATCATCATTCCAATCATCATCGTCATCGCCGCCCAGCTTGTCTTTCCACTCGACCGCGTCGCTCAACGATGAATCCAATCCGGCCTCCAAACGCAAGACTGATAGCAAATGATACATATCCTCCGGAATAGGAGCTTCAAAAGAAACCGTTTCCCCGCGGAGCGGATGAACAAAGCTCAAACGATAAGCATGCAGTGCCTGCCGTGCCAGTCCTTTAACTGCCTCTTTAACCGGATCGGAACATATATGGCGCGGATTACCGTATACGGGATCTCCGGCCAAAGGATGATTGGCTTCCCGCATGTGTACGCGGATTTGATGCGTCCTCCCCGTTTCCAATGCACACTCTATATAACTGTGCGCCCGATAACGTTCCAATACCTTCACATGCGTTACCGCAGGCTTGCCGCCAAACTTCACTACCGCCATTTTTAAACGGTTATGCGGATCACGCCCAATCAAAGTATCGATTTTGCCATCGAAAGGCACGACGCCATTCGCAACCGCACGGTAAATCCGCTTCACCGTACGCGCTTGCAACTGCTGAACCAAATGATTTTGCGCCGGCAAAGTTTTTGCTACAACCATCAAACCGCTGGTTTCTTTATCCAACCGATGTACGATACCTGCCCGTGGTACTTGTGCCAAACCCGGACAATGTGCCAACAAACCATTTAACAAAGTACCGCTCCAGTTACCGGCTGCCGGATGCACCACCAAACCGGCAGGCTTATTAATCACGATTACGGTATCGTCTTCATAAACGATATCCAAATCCATCTCTTCCGCAGTAAAAGCCAATGCTTCATCGCTCACCTTTACGGTTACTGCAATTTGTTCGCCACCTATTAATTTATCTTTCGGTTGTGTTGGTTTATTATCTAGTAAAACCGCACCCTCTTTAATCCATCCGGTCAAGCGGCTGCGTGAGTAGTCAGGCAATAATTTAGCTAAAGCCGCATCCAAACGCATACCGGCAAAGTCGACCGGAATGGTTAAATTTATGCAACTTTCTGCATCAGGGGCTGCCGAAAACTCCAAATCATCGTTATAATCGGCTTCATTGTCAAAGGAAGTGTTTTGCATGAAAAAAATTCTTTTAGTAGTAACTCTAGGCTTGGCATTGGGCGGCTGTGCCGCTACCGGCACCGTAGATAAAGATGCCCAAATGACCCAAGATTGGACAGTAGAACGTCTTTACACCGAGGCGCAAGACGACTTAAACAGCAACAATTATACTAGAGCCATCAAGTTATACGAAATTTTAGAATCGCGCTTCCCTAATGGCCGCCATGCGCAACAAGCGCAGCTTGACACCGCATATGCCTACTATAAAGATGACGAACCTGAAAAAGCCCTCGCCGCAGTTGAGCGTTTCCAGCGTATGTACCCCCAACATCCGAATATGGATTACGCCCTTTATTTAAAAGGCCTCATCCTCTTCAATGAAGATCAGTCTTTCCTGAACAAACTGGCCTCGCAAGACTGGTCTGACCGAGATCCAAAAGCAAACCGCGATGCTTATCATGCTTTTGCGCAATTAATCGAACGCTATCCCAACAGTCGCTACGCACAAGATGCCACCGAACGCATGACCAAGCTGGTAGATGCCTTGGGAGGTAATGAAATTGCGGTAGCCCGCTATTACATGAAACGCGGAGCCTATTTGGCGGCTGCAAACCGTGCGCAAAAAGTGGTTCAGCAGTATCAAAACACACGTTTTGTAGAAGAGGCTCTAGCCATCATGGAGCAAGCCTATCAACGGTTAAACAAACCCCAATTGGCAGACGATACCCGCCGTATTTTGTCGCAAAACTTCCCCAACAGCCCCTATCTGCAAACCGGATGGAAATTGGATAGCATGCCTTGGTGGCGTTATTGGAAATAAGCGATCCGATTAGAAATATTTCAGACGGCATTTTAATAAATGCCGTCTGAATTTTTTATGCTTATATTTAAACTATCCAAGCTTACCTGCATCAGATTTTGACATATATTAAGCAAATTTCAAAAGTTTTCCCTCAAACGGCCGCTTTCGTTTATCCTCACCCAGCTTGAAATATTTATTATTCCAAGGAAGCACCATGACAACGAACAGCGATATTTTAGTTATCGGCGCTGGCCCTGCCGGTTTAAGTTTTGCCGCTGCGCTCGCTGACAGCAGTCTGAATATTACCCTAATAGAGAAAAGTTCTCTGGAAACGCTTCAAAATCCGCCTTATGACGGTCGTGAAATCGCCCTTACCCACGTTTCAAAAAATATTATGCAACGGTTAGGTATATGGCAAAGAATTTCAGAAAGCGAAATCTATCCCCTACGTGATGCCAAAGTATTGAACGGTAATTCTTCCTACCAACTCCATTTCCCCCCTCCCGATCAAACCCTGAATATTTCAGCAGACTGCTTAGGCTATCTTATTTCCAATCACAACATACGCCAAGCGGCTTATGAAAGCATTCGCGATAAAAAAAATATTACTTTATTGTGCAATAGCACCGTAATACATACACAAACCGACACTCAAGGTGTATCAGCAATCCTCGACAACGGCAAAACGTTAACGGCCCGCCTGTTAATTGCTGCAGACAGCCGCTTTTCCCAAACAAGACGCCAGTTTGGCATTTCCTGCGATATGCATGACTACAGCCGGACAATGTTTGTCTGCCGTATGAAGCACACTATCTCCAACCAACATACGGCTTACGAATGTTTCCATTATGGTCGAACCATCGCCCTGCTCCCACTGGAAGAGCACCTCACGAATACCGTCATCACCGTAGATAGCGACAAAGCAGCCGAAATCGAATCTATGACACCTGAAGCGTTAGCGGCAAGTATACAAAAACAGCTCAACCACCGATTAGGCGACATGGAGTTGGCCAGCACCATACACAGTTACCCCTTGGTAGGTATGATTGCCCAACGTTTTTACGGCACCCGTAGTGCTATTATCGGCGATGCGGCAGTTGGTATGCATCCTGTCACTGCTCACGGTTTCAACCTCGGTTTATCCAGTGCAGAGATTTTAGCCACATTAATTCTGAATGCCCACAAGCATCATTTGGATATTGGTTCGGAGCATATCCTGAGCCAATACAATGCTAAACATATGCGCCAAGCCAAACCGTTGTATCATGGTACCAATATGTTGTTGAAATTATTTACCGATGAGACGCCTCCGGCTAAACTATTGCGCAATGCCGTATTAAGAATCGGCAATAATTTCCCACCGATTAAAAAACTGATTACCAAACAGCTTACAGGGTAGCTAATAAGTGAGATGAGGGTTATTTAATATCTAATAGGCCATCTGAAATACATTTTCAGACGGCCTATTTTGAATATAAACAGAGTATAGATAAGAAAGCCGGCTTCGTACAAAACACAAACCAAGCCGCAACATAAGCCGTCTGATTATATTTAGAAGGACTCTTTCAAAATAAAAAACCTTTGTGTAAACACAAAGGTTTTTTAGCACAGACTACTATCAAAAACCAATTATTTCAATTTGGTTTCTTTATAGATAACATGCTTACGGGCTACCGGATCAAATTTTTTGATCTCTAGCTTGCCGGGCATAGTGCGTTTGTTTTTGGTAGTGGTGTAAAAGTGGCCAGTACCTGCACTAGATTCCAATTTGATTTTATCGCGCATTGCAGTAATCCTCAGTAAGCGTTAAATTAAGCTTCGCCGCGAGCACGCAGATCAGCCAATACGACATCAATGCCTACTTTATCAATGGTGCGCAATGCTGCGTTAGATACACGCAGGCGAACCCAGCGGTTTTCACTCTCTACCCAAAAACGACGTGATTGCAAGTTGGGCAAAAAACGACGTTTGGTTTTGTTGTTGGCGTGTGATACGTTGTTGCCAGACATCGGGCGCTTACCGGTCACTTTGCAAACTCGTGCCATGGTCAGTCTCCAAACTTCTAAAATAGTAAAACGTGATTTATATCACGAAATACCCTCTTCTTTCAAGTAGCTTTTTGAAACAGCTATAATTTCAGAAGCAAACCAAATAGAATATGTTGTGTTTTACCAAACAAGTAATCTTAACAAGATAAAAAATACCTCCTTGCAACAATAAAAAATCACTCGCCACCAAAAGTAACGCTCAATTTACGCAAAGCCTGCACTAGCGGCCTGATTACCTCATGAATCGTGCTTAATCGGCTTGATGAAAACCATGTGTAATTCTCATAAAAAATGCCGTCTGAAAATATTCATATCCTATTTTCAGACGGCCTCCAGCAACTTATAACATCAATAACATATTTTACTGAGAAACAGGCTCTTCTTGGGTAGTAAAGCGCTTTAAACCTCCTCCAAGTGCTTTATATAGGTCGGCTAAATTTTCCAAACGAGTAAGCTGCGTGCTCAATAAAGCCGTATCCGCACCATAGCTACTACGTTCTGCATCTAGCAAATCTAACGCACTGGCCACGCCGTGTTTATAGCGTAAATTAACCAATCTCAAATAATCGGCATATGCTTTGCTTTGGCTAACATTCGCCGCATACGTTTTATCCAGCTGCTCCCGTGCGACCAAAGCATCAGCAACATCTCTGAAAGCCGACTGTACAGCCGCTTCATAATTAACTACTTCTACTTGTTGTTTCAATTTTGCATAGTCCAAATTGGCAACATTACTACCCCAATTGAAAATCGGCAGATTAATACTGGGCGCAAATGTCCAAGTACGGTTACCAGCACCGAACAAACCGCTCAACTCAGTAGATCCGGTTCCCACCATACCCGTGAGACTGATGCTCGGGAAAAAGGCGGCGCGGGCCGCTCCGATATTGGCATTGGCTTGTTTCAAAGCAAATTCTGCGGCACGAATATCCGGTCGGTTCAGCAATACTTCCGAAGATAATCCGGCAGGCAGCCGCTCAATTTTAAACTGCTTACTTAAAGGCAACCCATCCGGCAAATCATCAGGTAACGGTTGGTTAATCAACACCGCCAAAGCATTACGCGCTTGTTCCCTGCCTTGTACCGCAGAGGAGTAAGATGCCTTCGCTGCTTCAATTAGTGCTTCCTGCTGCCGTAAATCGACTGCGGATATTACTCCTGCCTTATGCTTCAATTGAGTCAGCTTATAAGTTTGTTCGCGGGTTTTTAAAACATTTTGCGCCAACTTCATGCTTTCTTCGGCATAACGCTCATTGAAATAGGCCTTTGCCACCCCCGCAATCAAAGCCAAATGGGCAGAATCTTTACCGGCCACAGTTGCAAAATAACTTTGCAAAGCAGCCTCTGCATTACTACGTGCCTTGCCGAACAAATCTATCTCATAAGCCGTAATGCCCAAACCTATATTATAGGCAGAGGAAATAGACGAAGCTCCTCCGGCCAGGTCTGCAGCAACACGCGACCGACTGCCGCTACCGCTGGCATTGATACCAGGCAGTAATGAGGCTCTGCTGATCATATATTGAGAACGCACAGCCTCTGCATTGAGTGCCGCTGCCTTCAGATCCGTATTCTGAGCCAAAGCCAACTCAATCAGCCGATGTAAGCGCGGGTCTGCAAAATAATCCTGCCACCCCAAAGAGGCTGCTTGGATTCCGGGCTCGGCAGTATCATATTTAAAAGAAGTGGGTATATTCACCGCAGGTTGCTCATATTTCGGAATCATCGTACATGCCGACAAAATGAGACCTGCCGCCACCGCAGTCAAAACAGGTTTTATAGTTGTCATTTTCATCTTAACTATCCTTGCTTTCATCTTCCGTCGGATAAGTATGCTCAAGTGAGCGACTACCTGTTTGCGCATCATGCAGGTACTTATCGGCCATTTCAGGCGTAATGCCGACTTCTACCGCATGCTGCCGCGCACGTTCCTGCTCATGTGTACTACCCTTAAAGAGTTTGCGCACTACGACATAAAACAACGGCACTAAGAAAACAGCCAATACTGTACCAATCAACATACCCCACAATACGGTTGTACCAATGGCACGCTGGCTTGCAGAACTGGCACCCGATGCCACGTATAAAGGCACTACACCCAAAATAAATGCGAACGAAGTCATAATAATCGGACGGAAGCGTAAATGAGCCGCAGAGAGTGCCGCCTCAACCGCCGTTTTGCCTTGGGCTTGTAAGTCTTTGGCAAACTCAATAATCAAGATAGCATTTTTGGCACTTAAACCGATAACCGTAATCAAGCCTACTTGGAAATAAATATCATTGAGATATGAAGGTGGCAAGCCCAAAAGACCACCGGTCAGATTGCGACCGGTTACCCCCAGCACCACACCTAAAAACCCCAACGGCACCACTAAAATCACAGCCAACGGAATCGACCAGCTTTCATACAAAGCGGCCAAAGCCAAAAACACAGCCAAAATAGCAAAACCGTATAGGATCATAGTTTGCGACTTACCCTTGGCTTCCTCTCGCGACTGTCCTGCCCATTCAAGGCTGTAGCCGTCCATTTCATTCACCATGCGTTGTACTTCAGCCATTACTTCACCGGATGAATAACCGGCCGCGGCCGCACCGTCAATCTGCATTGCCGGATAACCGTTAAACCGAACACTTTGTTCCATACCCGTTTGCCAAGATGCAGTCGCTATCGACGCAAGCGGTACGGCAATACCCGAGCTGTTAGGTACAGTAATACGTAATAGATCCTCAGGCTGCATGCGGGAGGCAGCATCAGACTGTACGATAACACGTTGCAACCGGCCATTATTCGGGAAGTCATTAATATAAGCCGACCCCAAAGCCGCCCCTAGAGCAGTACGGATGCTGGAAAAATCGATTCCTTGCGCAGCTGCTGCCAAACGGTCGATTTCAATTCTCAATTGAGGAGCATCTTCCAAACCTGAAGAACGCACATTGGCCGGATTAAACATCGGATTCTGGCGCATTTTTCCAATTAGCTCGTTACGCTTGGCAAGTAACGCGGCATGACCGTTATTATTACGATCCTGCAAATACATGCTAAACCCAGAACTTGTACCAAGCTCCATAATAGCCGGCGGATTCAATACCAAAGCGAAACCGTCTTTCACGCTTCCCATCAGCGCACCGGTAATCTTGCCGGCAACAGAAGAAGCATCGCTACCCGGAGCCTTGCGCTCACTCCAGTCTTTCAATGTAACGAAACCAAAACCCATATTCTGTCCCGAACCTGCAAAGCTGAAGCCCGAAACACCAATAAAGCTTTCCACTTCCGGCATTGAGGTGATTACCTTATTAGCTATAGCTAAAGTGGCATCCGTACGCTCTTTGGTGGCGCCCGCGGGCAGCTGTACCATCATCATTAAGCTGCCTTGGTCTTCCTGAGGTAGGAATGAGCTGGGGATACGCATGAATAAGAATGCCGCAATACCACCCAACGCCAAATAAACCATCATCATACGGAAAGTTTTACGTAAAACTTTAGCAACCCACCCTTCATAACCATGCGTCCATGCCGTAAATTTACGGTTAAACCAACCGAAAAATCCGGTTTTTTCATGGTGCTGTCCTTTGGGGATTGGTTTCAACAAAGAAGCACATAAAGCAGGTGTCAGCGAAAGAGCCAAAAAGGCAGAAAAAGCAATCGCAATTGCCATAGTTACGGCAAACTGTCGGTAAATATTTCCTGTTACCCCACTGAACATCGCCAAGGGGACAAATACCGAAATCAAAACGGCGGTAATACCGATAACCGCGCCGGAAATCTGTCCCATTGCTTTTTTAGTAGCTTCCCGTGGCGACAAACCTTCTTCCGCCATAATCCGCTCAACGTTTTCCACCACTACAATCGCATCATCAACAACAATTCCAATAACCAATACCATAGCAAACATGGTTAATACGTTAATCGACATTCCCAAATACCAAATAGATGCGAAAGCTCCTAATAGAGAAATCGGCACTACGATAGTAGGGATAAGGGTATATCGGATATTTTGTAAAAACAAAAACATCACGATAAACACCAGCACAATTGCCTCAAGAAGGGTGTGCACTACTTTTTCAATAGAGATGCTGACAAATTTAGATGTGTCGTAAGGTGCACTCCAAGTCAAATCTCCGGGGAAAAAGCGCTGCAGCTGCTCCATTTTCGCTCTTACTGCAGCAGCCGTTGCCATGGCATTACCGCTATTTGACAACATTACAGCCATGCCGACAGAAGGCTCGCCATTTAAACGTGTAGACGAACTGTAGCTTTGGCTGCCCAACTCGATTTTTGCTACGTCCTGCAAATAAACGTTCGCTCCGCTATTATTGGAGCGCAAAATAATCTTACCGAACTCTTCTGGAGTGGCCAGTTGCCCATCCACCGTTACCGTAGCACTGATTGTTTGCCCTGCAACCGCCGGCAATGCTCCCAGTGTACCTGCTGAGATTTGTGCGTTTTGAGCGCTGATAGCTGTCGATACATCTGCAAACGATAAGTTGTAATTTTGTAATTTGGCAGGATCAACCCAAATTCGCATCGCGCGCTGCGAGCCAAACAAACGGGCATCACCTACTCCATCGATACGCTGTACCTCTGGTTTGATATTGCGTTCGATATAGTCAGCAATATCTTCTGTCGTCATCGTTTTAGACGACATCATCAAGACCATCAGAAAATTTGAGCGCGATTTGGATACCACTACCCCGTTTTGCTGAACCGTAGCGGGGAGTGCGGCCGTAATTTCAGAAAGTTTGTTTTGAACATCAACTTGCGCGAGGTTTTCGTCAACATTGGGTTTAAAAGTAAGGCTAACCGTACCTGAGCCGCTGGAAGTTGCATTGGTAGACATATAATCCAAGCCTTCTACACCATTCATATTGCGTTCGATTACCGACAGAACGCTGTCTTCCATCACTTGTGCAGAAGCTCCCGGATAAGTGGCCGTCAATGTAATTGTCGGCGCTCCAACCGAGGGATATTGTGATACCGGCAGATTTTGAATGCCAAGTAAGCCGGCAATGATGATAAAAATCGCAATTACCCATGCAAAGATAGGTCGGTCAATAAAAAACTTTGCCATTTCCGTTCCTTACTTTGCTGACGAAGCTGTAGGTTCAGATGCCGGCGCACCTGCAGGCATCTTGTCAGATTGGGTAGCTTGTACTTGATTAGGATTACTCCATTCTTTAGGCGTAACTTTTTTCGCACCACTCATTGCCGCTATCGACAAACCTTCGACAATCACCTTATCTCCAGCCTGTAGTCCGCCCGTAATAATCCAATTGCTACCTTGTTGTTGGCTTACAGTCACCATCTTCGGCGCCATTGTTCCGTCTGCATTTACAACCATTACTGTATCTTGCTGGCCACGCGCAACCGCCTGCTGGGGAACAACAAAAGCATTCGCCATTTTTGCCTGTGGCAGATCTACGCGAACATACAGGCCGGGTAGCAATACGTTATCCGGATTAGGCACTTCCGCACGCAATGTTACCTGGCCTGTTGTTGCATCAACGGTCGGATCTGCAAACAACAGGCGGCCTTTATATGCATATCGGGCGCCATCCTCCATCAAAATATCAACCTCTACCGCGCCGTTTACCGACTGCATTGTTCCATCAGCAATACTTTGGCGCATCTTCATTACAGAAGATGCAGATTGGGTTAGATTGACATACAGCGGATTGGTTTGCTGTATTTTTGCCAAAACTGTCGCATCATTGGCTGATACCAATGTACCTTCAGATACATTTGATTGCCCGATGAAACCTGAAATCGGAGCTGTAATACGGGAATAATTCACATTGATTTGTGAAGATTTAATGGCTGCTTGTGCGGATTTAACAGATGCCTCTGCAGCACGTTTCGCCTGCACAGCGGCATCATATTCCTGTTTGCTGATCGCATCTGCATCAACCAAAGGCTTATAACGAGCCAAATCGGCATTAGCCTTTGCTAACGACGCCTGAGCCGAAGCCAATTGGGCGCGGGCACTTTCTAAATTAGCGCTATAAACCGCATTATCTAATTGATATAGCGGCTGGCCTGCTTTTACGTAGCTCCCTTCTTGGAAAAGTCGACGCTTAATGATACCCCCTACTTGCGCCCGCACTTCTGCCGAACGGTGTGCTTCCAACCGCCCCGGCAGATTAGTGCTAATGACTACCTGCTGCGGTTGAACTGTTACCACTCCGACTACTGGAGCCGGCCTCTCGGCAGCTGCCGCACTTTTTTGTTTTTGTGCAGCCGTGTCTGATCCGCCACATGCCTGCAATACCAATGCAGCCGATATTGCCAATACCGGCAAGCGCAATTTTTTGGGTATATTGCTCAACATTTTTCTTTTCCTATTTTATAAAATTCCATAAATCAAGCGGCAATCACACTTTCCGCAAACAGCATACGGAATTTTATAGTATTTTCCGCATCTAAACTGTTAAGCCATGCTCTGCTGCCCGTTTCTTACCGTTAGGAAGAAATAAATTTTGCCTACAAGTTCTCTCGTTATTTTAAAAATATTATTTTTAAATTATACATACACCATTGCATGTAATAAAGATACATCATTATAATATCTTTGTTTTTTTACAAATTATAACTATAGACCACTATGCGAAAAACAAAAGCCGAGGCTATGAAAACCCGTGAACACCTGCTACTGGCCGCACTAGATACCTTTTACAGCCGTGGCGTAGCACGAGCCTCTCTCAACGAAATTGCCCAAGCCGCAGGTGTTACCCGCGGTGCCCTATACTGGCATTTTAAAAATAAAGAAGATCTTTTCGATGCCCTATTCCAACATATCTGTAACGATTTCAATACTAAAACAGCCACTGATATAAACAATATATCTGCCGATGCATGGCAAGGGCTGCGGTATACCCTGATAAATCTGTTCGAACAAATGCAGAGCAATGTAATACATCAAAAATTTATCAGCATCTTGTATTTGAAATGCGAGCATACAGAAGAGAACCAAGCTATCGTCAACCTGATGCACCGCTATAACCAGCTTTTTTGGCACGACCAACTATATGCCTCACTGCAACAATGTATTGATCAAGGAAAGCTACCTGCTAACCTGAATATAGAAGCAGCAGCCATTTATCTGAAATCACTCTGCTCCGGCCTGATGCGTATCCTGCTTACAGATACTTCAAAGCTGGATACCACTTTACTGATCCCCGCTATGATTGATACTGCTTTGCAGTCACTCAAACACAGCATGACTTTACGCCACCCTGGTAAACACGATACCGATACGAGCAGTACCTAACTTTTTAAAAAGGCCGCCTGAAAATTTTCAGACGGCCTTTTAAACCAACAATACCTTCCCTATAAATGGTATCTATCCGGCACAATAAATCCGATATTTATTTTTACAACCTGCCAATCAATCCCAATACTTTTAACTTTATTTCCGGCTTATCCACACCATCATGCCCCACTAACTCCGACATCCCTACTGGTGAGCATAATAAAGATTTCAACCAGCATCACCTGATCACACTGCCGCACGCCGCCAAACAATTTATGCTAAGCTATATATGTGATTAGAATGACTACAATATAGCCATCTGAAACAGGAGAAACCCATGCTCGATGCCGCTCAAACAACCACCCCCATACATACCATCATGGTTCCTGTAGATGATAGTCAAGCCGCTATGGGCGCATTAAGCGAGGCTTGCCGCCTCGCTAAAGCTTTTAACGCATCTGTAACCGTCGTCCACATTGCTGATTTCACACGTAACAGCTGGGGTGTAGCAGGCTTTAGCAACCACTCCGAACTAGATAGTGCTATTGCCGATATACGTCAGAAAATCTTACAACGCGCTTCCAACACACTTGAAGCCGCAGGAGTAACCAGCGAGGTAGTAGTACTGGAAAGTGCGGGGGAGAAAACGGCTGATTTGATTGTCAGTGAAGCAGAAAAGCGCAGGGCTGACTATATTGTTATGGGAACCCACGGCTTCAGCGGTTTACTTAACTTACTACTCGGTTCAGTTGCAGAGGGGGTTGTCCGCCAATCCTCTATTCCAGTCTTGCTCATCCGTGAGCAGGAAAATAATTAACACTCGCAGTACAACGGCCGAGGAATCCAAAGATGCCCCGTATTACTGTCGAAATTCCGCAAAAAATCCTATTTAGCACCAACATCACCATTGCTATAGGAGATATTAATTATGGCAACCACCTTAGCAATGATGCCGTATTGCGCCTATGTCATGAAGCGCGTATCCGCTGGCTGAAGCACCACCAACTCGGCGAAATCGATATTGGCGGCGGCAACGGCCTGATTATGGCAGATACAGCGATACAATATACCGCACAAGCGCACCACGGTGATGAGCTTAGCATTCAAATCGGCATCTCTGATATTTTCCGCTGTGGGTTTACCTTGTTGTATCACTTATACCGTCCAAGCGACCAAACAACTATCGCACGTGTACAAACCGGCATGGTGTGCTTTAGCTACAATACTCAGAAAGTGAATTCGATACCTGAAAGCTTCAAAATTTTGCTTACGCCTACCGAATCAAAATGATGGCTTATAACTATGCTTACACAACGTGACCGAAACCATGATCGACCACCTCATTCTGCCCCATTCGGCTTCTAAAATAGCAAAGTCTATCTAAACACAATATCCAACTCATTCGCTTCTATTGCTACAGAAAATAGATCACTTATTTTATAGCAGCAATCGAATGAAATTATTCCAAACAAGAACCTTCACCACCGGCTACGAATCCCGCCACAGAATTTCATATTTTAAATATAAACTTCAAATCTATTTAAAGTACAATCAAATCTTTCAGACGGCCTATCACCATCCAAACCCATGCTAATCAGCCAACTGCTCCAATATTACCCAGCCTATCTGCAAAGCATGCAGCAGCAAGGGAAATCAGCTCACTCCATTGCAGCGTACGACAGGGATCTAAAACAGCTCGACACACTGCTTCACGAAAATGCTGCCAATCAAATACTACACCGCCGTCATTTCATTACAGCACTCAAAAAACTTTCCCAGCAATCCAAACACCCTCGGAGCATTGCGCGCAAATTATCAGTTTGGCGGCAATATTGCGACTGGCTAGTCCAAAACAAACTACTCGATACCAACCCAACCGAAGGTCTCAAAGCGCCCAAAGCGCCCGCTCGTCTGCCCAAAGCATTGGATCAAGAACCGCTCAACCACCTTTTAGATCATACTGCAGAAAAAGAAAATATAGACTTACGCGATCATGCCATCTTTGAGCTGATGTATGGCAGCGGCCTGCGCCTTTCCGAATTACAGCAGCTGAATATAGCTGATATCATGCTTGAGGAAGGCTGGGTAAAAGTTACAGGCAAAGGAAACAAACAACGACAAATCCCGATAGTGGGAAAAAGTATTCACGCCCTTCAAGCATATATGCCAGTCAGGCTAGCAGCTGACGGAGAAACCGCTGTTTTTACCAACAACCGAGGGCGGCGCCTAGGCCAGCGTCAAATACAAAACCGCTTAAAACAATGGGCACTCAAACACAACAGTGCACAACATATCTCTCCACATATGTTGCGCCACAGCTACGCTAGCCATCTGTTACAAGCTGCAAGAGATATTCGCGCAGTACAAGAACTTCTAGGCCACAGCAGTTTGGCCGCCACACAAATTTACACTAAGCTCGATTTCGACCATCTAGCTACGATTTATGATGAAACCCACCCAAGAGCCAAGCGTAAAAAATAAGCCTATACAATATCTTATTTAACAAATGTACCATTTTTTGGATAATCAACCGATTAAGATATTAAACAACCTTAGCCCCTAAAAAATTTCTTCAAATCATAATCAAAAAGCCGTCTGAAACTTATATTTCAGACGGCTTTCACATAATATTTGGCTCACAAACCACACTACTTATCAGAGCTCAATATTAGTATCACTACATATTCCAAGCTAAATTCCGGCAAAATGGCTTGCCGTCTCCATCAATACAAAATAAAACGTTTAAAAGTATTCTGCCACTGCACCAACCGTCGCCTCCTCACGCAAACGATTAATAATACGCTCACCAATTCCTTTCACATTTTTCAATTCATCCAAGCTCTTGAATAATCCGTTTTGGTTACGGTATGCCACAATTGCCGCAGCTTTGGATAAGCCGATACCAGGCAATTTTGCCAACTCATTTACATTGGCGGTATTAATATTGATATAGGCAAAAGCAGAGCTTGCACCCAACAATGACAAAGCAGCCATAATAATATTTTTCATAATTAAAGGTCTCCGTAATGATACTTCAAGTACTCTGTAGTACTTTTTTGTTTTAGTGTGAAAGACAGCATCCTAATACATAATCAAATCATGATTCAAATATATTTACACCGCTCAGCAAAAATTATGACCTTTTATTTAATAATTGTGACATTATTGTTACATTTTCAAAAATCAGAATTAGAGCATAATCTACCACAATATTAAAATTGAATAACCTAAAACTCCAATAACAAATTCACAAAAAATAGAAAATTTCAATCAACTCCCCACCAATTTTCAGTATGTTCAAATATCAAACCCACTGCAATACAACTGCAATCATCACTTTGCACACCAATTTATTTAGCATAAAGATTTGAATAAACATTCAAATACTCGCCACTAAATCAAATATTCCAGCAAAAGAAATTTACATATAAAAAATAAAAACTTATAAAAATTAGCAGAAACTCAAAGTGCTTTTTAAACCCAGCCAAGAAATAAGCCTTACTTATGCACCAATTGCTAGCAAGCAGCGAAATTTTGCTCTGGGTATTATCATTGATATAGCTACTGATATTCTTGTACAGGAAACAGGTCCAGGAGTTTAACCAGTTAAATCGTGTAGTTCTTGCAGCAGCCGACCATCCAATCCAATAAGGGCCCTACCATTAAGCCTTGCCCTGATTAAATCTTGTGGACGTTATTGGACAATATAAGACGTAAAAAAAGCAACCTAAAAGGCTGCTGTTTTTTCAGTGTCAAGGTCAGACTCAAACTATGCAATTAAAATATTGATTATATTGTTATTTATTTTAACACAATCACAAAATACCCCCAAACATACCCCCAATTTGTCAAAGTCACACGTTTTTATACCTTGATTGCATCGCACAATGATACATCTGCATGAACTTATTTGGCAGCTTTTTTATTGTGTACAGAAAAGATGACACTGCCCCCGTAAGTGCAATTTATCCAAAGTGCGTTAAATTAAAATAATACCGACACCGGCGAGTGAAGCTCTTTTGCTGTGTCGGGCTATTTAATGGTTACGATACGGATCAATCTACTTTCATTGTCTCAACAATAGCTGGATTACGCCGGATAAGATTCAAGAGTGTTACGGCAGCGGCTCTAGGGCGTCGGCGGCCTTGTTCCCATGCTTTCACAGCGTCCAACGATACGCCGAGAATATCGGCAAATTCCCGTTGTGTGGTCGTATGAAACCGCTTTGCTCCACTTAGCCGGATAGAGCGGCGTAAGTGATAGATTTCAGTTGCACTCATGGTATCTGCTTTCATGGCTCATTTCCCTGCTATTACATCATCCCCGGGTTAAGTTGAGTTACCGCTTCACTAATACTGTCCATCATGTCTTTGCCTGTATCTTGCATAGCGGAACCTAAAGCCAATGAAGTAAACGAAGTAAATGCTTTGACTAAATCTCTGATGTTTTTTTCAAGCTGCTTGAACTGTACTTCGTTCTTCTTGGCCTGCTCTGCGTTTTTCTTTGCAGCAGCTTCCGACTTATCAAAAGCCTTTTCCATCTTTTCAAGTTTTTCGGTCGCTTTTTGCGCCTCACTTGAAAACTTGCTGGCATCAATACCAAGTTCGATAAACAATGTATCGATTACAGTAGCCATTCCCAACCTCCAAGTATTTCTTATTACGAAAAAAAATAATTGATATTTTACCCTTTGTTTTCCTATTGGGAAATTTAATAGGTATAAAAGCATGGAAGTTTTCCAACCAGTGAATCAACAAAGCATCATTAGGCAAACTAGCCTGACTGAAAGTATATATATACAGAAAAATCACCGGTTACCGTGGTTACCCGGTTACCAAACGCTGAAAGCCTTATGGATAAAGGCTTTGCGGGTAACCACTAAGATTTTTCTTACTGGTTACCGCTGGTTACCAAATTTTCTTTACAATATAAATCACTGATTTTAAAAGGGTAACCACGGTAACCGGCAGGTAACCATGTAAATTTTTGTAAGTGGTTACCGCCAAAAGGCTTATAAATAAAGGCTTACAGGGCATTTTTAATTGTAAGTAACCACGGTAACCACTACTTTTTAATTGTTCTCGCGTATAGCGTTTTTCCCTGCTTTGCTGTTGGTCGTACCCACAATAAAAAGCCGCCTGAATTTTCAGACGGCCTTTGTATAGTTGCGGTCGATTATTCCGATTCCGGCACTTCATCACTTGGCGGTTCTAAGCCTACCAACACATAAAACCGCCCTTTACCTTTGCGCTGGTGTCTCCAGCGTGTGCCATCAGGTTTTTTCAGCCACTCGATACCGTGTAAAACTGCACACACTTTGGCCGTATCAAAGCTTTGGCAGATTTCCGATTCAAAAACGGCAGGGATGATCCAAAATTCATCAGGCGAGTTTTCCTGTGTGGCAGATTTACGATAGCCGGCATGATTGCGATTAACGTATGGTTCTGCATCATTCCAACCGATAAAACGCAATGAATCACCATGCATCTGCATAAATGCCTCTGCCTGTTGGATGATTTGCTTGTCCTCTTGTTTGCCGCTTCCAGTGCGTGCCAGCCATGCGTCAAAGCACTGTTTGATACCTGCCATACCGACACCAGCGGCAAGTCCTGTTACCGGGGCGGCCAATTCCAGGGCGGCGGCAATCAGCGCAAACCGCTTGGCAACCCTGCGGGCTTGTCCGCTTAATTCGGGCAGGCCGTCCATAAAGGCTTTAATACGTTCTTCCGCTCTGTCTTTGGCGGTATCGTCCAGCAGGCGGATAAATGCACGGCCTGCGTTGCCATGTTGGTTGGTAGCGGCAGCCTGCAAATGCTCCGATAATTCGGCACCGCTGCTAAAGCCGTGCAAAGTGTCATAGATACCGTATTGGGCGGCGGCGGGAATAGAGGGCAGCCTTGCCGATTGGCCTGCATGCCAGTCGGCGGTACCGCGCATAATGGTATCGGGTGTTTTTTCACCGGTAGAAAGCACCAGCACGCGCCAGCGGCTTTGATGGCGGTTGCCGCCGTCTTTTGCACCCTGCGCCTTATTAACACCGTTCATGATGCCGTAAACGGTACTGCTGACAACTGTCGGTGTTGCCTGTCCGATTTCATCCAACACCAGCAGGCCGTCATTACGGGCAGCGGCGGTATTGGAAAACGCCAGCCCTGTGCCTTGCCACGTCATCAGAATGTCAGACGGCTTGCCCCATACGCTCAATGCGACGCGGGCGGCAGTGGTTTTCCCGTCCGAACTGTCGCCGTATAGGTGAAAACCGCCTGATTCCACGTTCAGAAGCGATAAGAGAGGGGCGGCAAAGGCAATGCCAAGGGCTAGGCATAGGCGGCTGTTACCTGCCGCATATCGCGCAATTTCAGCCTGCCATTGTTCAAGGCTGCCTGATTGCAGATACGCCGCTGCTTGGCTCTTGTCGCCGTTGTAGATGATCCGGGCGGCTTCCTCACCGGTATGAATTACTTCGCCGCTTGGAAGAATGTAGGCTTTATCGTGCCAGCCCGCCTTTTCGGTGATGGTATAGGCGGCCTTACTGCCCTCTGTTTGCAGATAGTCTGCCAACAGTTCGCGCTTACGGCGGCCTGAATAGATGGTGATACCCCACGACTGCAAACGCTGCCAGCCTTGGTTGCTGCCTATGTCGGCAGTGGGGATAACGGCTATTTTGTTCTGCCGGGTGATCTTGTCGCGGTATTGGATTACACGGTAATAATTGCCTGCCACATCTTGCCCGCTGCCGATCAGGTCGATAGTGTCGCTCAAACGTAAGGGTATTTCGTGCGGTTCCCCTGTTTCGCTGTTGTTTTTCACTTCTACCCACCATACGCCCTTGTTGTCGCAAACAAAGCGAGATTCAGGGGTAAACGGTTTAATCGTGGCCGGATCGATAATGATGGCGGTGTCTTCTGCCAATGCCGCCAAAACGGCATTATCGTTACATTCTGCACCGTTTGCACCGGTTTGCTGTACAATTTCATTCATGTAGCTATCCTCTTTCCTGCCGCCTGAAGCATTACGTTTCAGACGGCTTTTTTTTAATTTGCCGATTCCGTGTTGAGTTGCTGCACAATCCGCCAAGCCGGGCGGCTGCGCTTGCACAATTCATCCAGTGCGTCGCCTGCTTCATCCGGCTGCCATAACTGCACCCTTACGCCTTGCTTGATGGCTCGAACAGCCAAACCGTGGGCAGCTTCATAGCCGATAGGGCGGGGCTCGTCATGGTCTGCCACGATCAGCAATTCTTTCAGGCCGTCGGGCAACACCAGCGATTTCAGCCCGCCTGCACTCAAACACGCCCATACAGGCAAACCGAACAATTCACGGGCAGCCAGTGCGGTTTCTATGCCCTCTGCCACGCACAAACGCCCCTTTTCATCTATCGGGAAAAGCTGCACCGCATGGCCTGTAAGACTGCCTGTATAGCGGCTCTGCATTTTCTTGGCAGGCAGGGTATCGCCCGTTTCGGGGTGATGCAGATTCAGCTTGCTGTATGTCGGCCGATGGTTTCCGTTGTCGCCATACGGTTTAGCCCATGCCGGCTTCAGGTAGGTTTGATGCAAACCCTGCAAATGGCCGTCTAAATCACAAATTGCGGCCAGCATGGCAGGGTGATTGCCCTGTTGCCGCCATTGGCCGTTTACCTGCACCCAATAGGGCAATGCCGGGTGATAGCGCAACATTTGCGGCATATCGGCTGCCATTGCCAAGCCACGCCCCCGCAAATAGCCGATAACGGCGTCAGATTCACTCAATGGCTGCGATTCATTCCAAAGGTTAGTCAAGATAGCCAAGCGGTCTTTAGGCGGCTCTACGCGCTTCTGCGGAGCAGAAACAGGCATTACCGTTTTGCCGCCGTCTGAAGCGGTCAAACCCAACACTTCGGCCACATATTTCAGGGCAGCGGTAAAATCGCAATCAAACAGGTGCTGCACCAAGTGAAAACCATCACCACCGCCATTGTTGTAATGGCTGCAAATAAACGTTCCCCGTCCGTCTTTATCATCAAAGCGGAAGCGGTCGCGCCCGCCGCAAGCCGGGCATGGTTGGTGTTTGTTGCTCAATGCTTCAGGCGGCACACCCAAAGCGGTCAAAATACCCGGCCAGCGGTGTTGCGCCTCTGCCCGCACGTTGTCTGCATTAATCAGCTTGCTGGTGTCGTTCATGATTCAATCTCTTTCTGCCCGTAATGCAGCCCAAACCACCAAAATCACTATTTTTACCATTTCCATTTAAATCAAATACTTAAAAAGTATGCAGGTTAGTAAAACTTAAGGTTTCGGAAAGTTTGCGGCTGCAAAAACCCTACCGCTGCATATTGGGTGCGGCGGCGAATAGGCTAAATGGGATAATTTGGATTAGTCGGCGGTATGGTGAATTTGCGGATAAATCGGCTGCTTGCCGCTTACGCGCTGATACTGCCAGCCTTGAACGCGGCAATAAGCCATTGCGGCGGCTTCCGCTTCCTCTTGCGTGGGCGCATTGAAAGGCTTCCATTCTTTCTGAAGCCAATCAGTATCGGGCCGCAAATGGCAGGGCGGTAATACGGAAGCCGTATAGCAGGTTTCTTCACAATTGCCGTCTGCCGGTGAAAAGGTTTCTTTGTGCATGTAGACGGGGGCGATCAAGTTTACGGTTGAAGTCATGGCTGCCATATCACACTCCCTCTTTTTGGACGTGTTTCAAGTCCTGCATGATTTCGGCCAAAACAGGCATCAGGCCGCCTACGATGGTGTTCATATCCAACACGGCTTGAACAACAGTCTCGTTTTCAATACGGTGAACTTCAGTAGCGTGGCTGTTCACTTCAACCAAACGCCCGAATGTTTCCAGCAATGAGCCAAGCGACACCATTGCCGAATCGGCGCAAGAGTGCAGATAATCTGCATCTTCAGGGCTTAACCGTTCGGAATTAGCCAAGGCGTGGGTGTTGCCCAATAATTCAGGCAAGCCGGAATAATGGAATTTATTGACGGTAAGACGGTTATTCATTGCACACCTCCCGAAATCACATTGCACACCGTCCAGCGCGTGCCGTTTTGCACGATATTGAAACGGTAGTCGTTGGCATTGCAGGAAGTCAGACGGTCGATAAAACGGCCTGCCTCGGCAAGCGAATCAAACGAACGGATAGAGCGGGAAATAAGCGGGCGTGAATAGCCCTTACGGATTTTTGGCATGATCGTACCTTTCGATTTGGCTTCTTTGCCGCTTTCCGTTTCCACGCGGTGGGCGGCAAGCAAAGGGCAAGGGGTGGAAAACCGGCAAATCGAACCGGCACGGCTAGGCCGTACCTTGCCCCCGCCTACCATTGCGAAAGGTAAAACAAGGGGATATGCAGACGTAAAAACACCGCTCAAAGAATTTGAGTTCCCGGCGGCTTGTCTGCCGATTTGTGCCAGCTTTCCACGGCTGGTCGGTTGATTGAAACCGATGGCTGAATATTGCCGTGGTTTTCCGCCAGTGTCAAGTAAGGGGTTTTCTCTCGCGCGCACGCGCGTATTTGTCAGCAAATTCATTGTTCGTGTACCTGTTGCAAGTGTGGCAATTTGCCATGGTTGTGGCATTTTTACCCTGAAGCGGCCTTTATTCCTCAAATTCAAACCAGGCAGCCTATAAGCCGCCTGAAAATCTGGTTAATCAGGTTATTTTCTTTATTGAGATGATGGTTACAATTGCCCAATACAGCTTTTCATTGCTATCACCCGTAACCGCTTGAAGATCGGCAAGGGTAATAGTGCTTAAATCACCGGAAGACATCGTAATCACTTTGCCTAACTCTTCTTTACTCAAAGGCGATTCAAGAGGCGGTTCGATTTTGCGGCTATGTAATTCCGCTTCTGCTTTGATTTCTGCTTTATCCACAATCAAGCCCAAAATCTTAGCCTTGCCCATTGTGGCTGATACAGCCGCGCCGGATTGCGGTGTAGGCGTGCTTAACGCCGCCTGCCGCGCCTGCTCCAGCTCGGCAATAACATCATCGACGGTTACGCAATGTCGCGCCTTATGCTCTGCTTTCAGGTCATCTATCATCGCGGAAATATCGGGGGATTGCAGTAGCTTGTAGGCTTCATTCGTAATGGTTTCGGGCTTCATGTTTTCCGTGCTATACGCCCTGCGGTATGCTTCGGTTGTGTTGCCGGTTTCGATGTATAAACGGGCAAACTGTTCTTGCTTTGGTGTCATGCTGTTGCCCTTTCCTCTACCACATTCCAAATAAACGGCAGCTCCGCTTGTAATGCGGCGATTTGGGCTTGGTTACGCTGCTTCTCCAGTTTGCGGATATACAGGTCTTTACCGGCCACACTGCCACGCTTGAGTGATTCCGCCTCTGTTGCCATAAGCTCGGATAGTGCTTGCCGTATCTCGTCACGCCGCGCAATGCCGGCTGTCCAGTATTGCCACAATACCGCTTCGCTTTCGGCTTGGTAACGTTTAATCGCTTCTCGGATTTCCGGTTTAACTTTGCGCGGATTAAGCGTCATTAGCCATGTAGGCAACTTATCCAAAGGCAGGCAAAGCATTTGATATTTTTTGCCATCTAAACCAGTTGTCACCATTATGGTGATAACTGAACTAAACCTGCTTTTTAACTTCCGTTCTTGCGTCTGCCAAGCTAAGCCCATGCCCTGAACAATAGGGCGCATGGCAACAAAAGGCTTGCCGTCTGAATCAATCAGATTTAAAGATTGGTCGTAAAAAGGGATGGTGATCAATGCATTCATACCTGCGCCCCTTTCTCGCTTATCAGGCTGTAAACGCCTATGCGGTGGGTAATGCCCGCATGGTCTTCTTCATGCCGCCAAGTAGTCGCAATATCAAAGCCCTGCCTGCGTAATTCCAGTACGCGGGGAGCCGGCGCACAAATGCCGAAGTTACGAAGCTCAAGCGTGCTATGGGGGCGTTGGCGCAAGCGTTGCAGGATGAATTTTCGCTGAACCTGTTTATCGGTTGATGAAACAACGGTATGATTACGGCTATCCTTTTTTTGGCCGCCTGAAATGCCTTTGCCGGTGTTTGGGCGGTTATTTTTTTGATTCATGATTTCCCCCCTTATGCACCTAAACGCACGGCGGCGCGTTTTTCGATATAAGCGTCGATTTCACTTTCCAGCCAGCCGACTGAACGGCCGTTGGCGGATAGTTTGAAAGGTTTCGGCATATCGGGGTCAAAAAGATGACTTTTAGGGTCTAGCCGGTACCAAAGCGCGCTTGATGAAATGTTTCCCAAGCGTTTTCGTACTTCAAGTTGGCGTAAGATGGCATCTGCCATGTTTCAATCTCCTTTTACCTCTTTGGGCGTTGTTGGAACATGGCGAAAATATACCGCCCTCATAGGGGCGGTTAGTTCAATATTGGATATACTTAATCCAATATTGGATTAAGGTTTAATTCGTTCCATACCTAATTTGATATAAGCAGCTATTGCTTCTTTACTTGGTGCGCTGCCTAACACTTTTGTATTGCGCTGCCATTCTTGCAAAATGGTTTCTGCCATTTCGTATGGCTGTGCGCCATCCGTTTTAGTAAACAAAACTGATAACCCCGCTATGATTTCGTTTTGCTTATTTGTGGTTTTGGCTGATGGTTGCTTAATCGCATTTTTTAGCCTTTTATTTTCTTCTTTCAACGATTCAATTTCTGCTTTGTTTTCTCTATATACTTGAACTGCTTTTTCTAATCTATCATCTGCAGTAAGTTTAGCAGCTTCGTTATCTCGCGCTTTACTTTCAGCGGCAGCAAGTTCTGTTTTCAGACGAACTATCTCCGTTTGCTGCTTGATATATTCTGCATTCATACGCTGATATTCTAGTAAATCTATTTCCGGTTTTCGCTCTTCATCGCTAAAAAGGAATGCTGGCTTATCATCAGGGTGGTATTGCTCAATAAATTCCTTTAAATCAGACGCCCAGAAGTGTCG
Source organism: Neisseria arctica (assembly GCF_022870905.1). Classification (NCBI taxonomy): domain Bacteria; kingdom Pseudomonadati; phylum Pseudomonadota; class Betaproteobacteria; order Neisseriales; family Neisseriaceae; genus Neisseria; species Neisseria arctica. The sequence goes on along the minus strand of NZ_CP091510.1, from coordinate 463,043 downwards.
GCGATCATAGGCCACATGGTCATTACCTTCTCCGCCATCTCCATGTTCACGACAGGTTCTTAACTTATTCTCTTGAATAGCAAAATATAAAGCTCTCGTTTTCTTTTCTAAACATGGAATATAAGGGTGCCTATAAATTCCTTTCCCCATATTTTCAGACTCTGCAATTGCAGCTTCAGATTCTTCAATAGGAACACCACACCACAATACTGCAGCCAATGGCAAAGAGTAAATTTCACCTGTTATTTTACAGTCAGGTAAACCTTGATATTTTCTTGGCTGTGGCTTATTGGCTTGTGTTTGCGCAAAAATTTCATTTATTAGTTCAAAACCTGCATTTAAAGTATTCATAACTTCATAATCTCTTAGTTTTCGCCGTTGGTAGCTAATCGCGGGCTAGGTGTGGTTGTAAACTTTCAGACGGCCTTTGATCATACCGCTAGGGTGTGTTTTCTAAAATCCATGTCTGCAATAGCGGGTTGTTGATTTGTAATGTTCTGCTTGCATTGCGGTTTATCCAGTCTTGCCGTTCCATGCGGTTAATGGCGGCCTGTACGTTGCTGTTGCTCACGTTGGCTATGCCAAGCGCGGCGGCATATCGTTGCCGGCTTTCTTGGCTGTACGGGCTGGTGTTGGGGTTGCGTGCTATATCCGCCAAAATGGCCTGCTCAATCGGTTTTAACTCTGCCCAGATTCCTTTTTCGGCGTGTTGTTCATTGAGTTGCTGCAAGCGGCTTGATGCGGCTTCTTCTAGGCTTAATTCGGGTGTGATTATCATGTCTTGTACAACTGCCCGCATGTACATAGGCGTGTGGTTCAACCGCTTAAACATGGTGTAAAAGGCGGCTTTATCGGCTTGTTTGCCTGTACGTTTCTGATAAACATCGGCTAAAAAGTCGGTAAATTCTTTACCTAAAAGGGGAAAATCCAGGGCGTGGGCAAAGTGGAAAAACGGGGCTTTGCTGTTGTTGAACATGGCTTTCAGGCCATTGGTGCTGCTGCCTGTGAAAATGGTTTTCACGCGGTTTTGGTTGATGTCCAAGCCTGTGCGCAATGAACGTATTAGGCCGCTTGTGTCTTTTATCCGTGCCAGTTCCTGAACTTCGTCCAGCAATAGCAATGTCGGAGCGTTGTCGTGGGCTATGCTGGTAATAATGTCGCTGATTTTGGGTAGGGTTTCGGCTTTGTTTTCCCGCCCTATGCCTATGCCCATGATGTCAATTTTGTTCAGACTGCCTAAAAATGATTTGATGCCGCTGCCTGTCCGTATGCTTTGGGCGAAGTGATATAAGGCTGTTTGAAAATCGGCGGCAACGTTTGCGCCTGTATCGTCCATAAATGAAAAGTAAAACACATTGAAGCCCATACGTTCGGCAGTAGGGGCAATGTCTTTTAATAGAAATTGTGTTTTACCCATGCGGCGCGGGGCAAAGAGTGTAAACGCATGTGTGATGCCGTTTAGGCTGGTTAGCAGGCTCTCTGCATAATCGGCTCGGCGGTAATATAAAGCGTCTTGTGTTTGCATGATATTTAGCCGTTTTGGTCTTTGTTGGATATTATTATACATTCAATAAATAATTATACAAATGATGTATGACTTTATCTAAGGCGGCTTTTAGGGTGTTGGCTTCGATTACGGGGTGCATCGGCCACAATAGGCAATAAAAAACACCAGCGGGGCGGCTGGTGTTTGTAGGTTTCAGGTAGCCTTAACAGGGCTGTAATTCTCCCTGCCATGTTTCTGATTTGGTTAACACGATACGGCTGTTTTTGGCTTTATCAATAGCGTTGAATGTTTGTACCAAGCTATAAATACTGGTGTCTTTGACTTGATGCCCTGTAAACAATACACGCATCAATCTGTCAGCATAGGGTGGCAACGGGGTTTCTTTTTTCTCCCAGCGGGCTACCGTTTGATTATCCACCCCCATGAATGCACCCACATCGCTTTGGCTCATGCCTAGCTGTTGGCGGATAAAACGAAACTCTGCTGCTGTAAGTGCATCTTGTTGTTTTACCAATTCAAGCGCAATGACTGTATCTAGCTCATTTGCGTGGTCAATATGCACTGCCTCGCCGTATGGTGTCTGCTCGATGGTGTAGCCGTTTACCAGCCATACATTATCAAGCCCTGATAATTTGTATTGATACATGATAGCTATTCCTCTGTGTTAATAACGGTTACAACAATGGCGGTAGGATCGGCGGGATTGATTGCAGCTACCACATCATAATTTACACCTGCCATATAGTGGCTTAGACGGCATTCATAGGTGTGATAGTCGGTATTGTGTACAGGTGTCTGTGTGCTTCCGATATGCCAGCTAATAGGCATTGGTGAACCATAATGCGGGATATACTGCGCTCCAACATGCGCTGCTCTGCATGGGCGGTATAAAAAACTTTGCCGTCTGTGGCCGCCATCCTGATTAGTCTGATTATCTCTTGCTTATCCATGTTTCCCTTACTTATGTATCAAAATGATAGATTAAAGCCCACTGGTGTGCAATAGGGTTTACGTTCAGCAACAAAAAACAGCAACGGAACTGGTGTTTGTGACTTTCAGGCAACCTATAACCCGCTGGCAACAGCTTTCAGGCTATCCACTGCTTTGTTATACCGCTCTTTCAGATAATCGCTATACCACTGCATCATTGCCCGGCGTTCTTCCATGTAGTCAGCTCGGTTATAGGCGGCTCTTATCTTGTTTTCTTCAACGTGGGCAAGCTGCAATTCGATAGCATCAGGATTAAAGCCTTGTTCATTCAGTACGCTACTGGCGAGGCTGCGGAAGCCGTGGGGTGTGGCAATGCCTTTATAGCCCATGTTATTGATGATTTTGCCCAAGGTATTTTCACTGATATAGCCGCTGGTATTTTTGTGACTGGGAAACAGGTAGGGCGTTTGGCTGGTTAAACCGTGTAGCTCTTGCAATAGCTCAATTGTCCAATCCGACAATGGAACTTCATGCGGTCTTGGCCGCTTCATTCTTTCGGCCGGAACGCGCCATAGCTTGGCCTTGAAGTCGATTTCTGCCCACATACCGCCCCGCAATTCGGTATTACGCAAAAACACCAGCATAATCAACATCACGCCGATTCTGTTCTGCTGGTTCACATCGGCCACAAGCAAGCGGCGGTAAAATTCGGTCAGCTCTTCACCCGGCAAAGCGGGCATGTGCTTGGTTTTGGGTTTGGGCAAATACTGCTTTAATGCACGGGCGGGGTTACGGTCTGTTAATTCCAACATGGCCGCATATTCAAAAACGGCCCCTATCCATTGCCTGATTTTCTCGGCAGTCGGAATTGAACCGCGTACAACGATGCGATCTAACAGGTTCTTAATGGCCGCCACATTGATTTCATCCAACGGCATATTGCCGATTAACGGTAGTACGTCTTTCTGGAAGTGGTGTAATACCCTTTCTGCATGTATGGGCTTCCAGCGATGCAGGTTGGCCGCGTGCCATTGATGGGTGATTGCCTGAAAGGTGTTAGCCAGTGCTGCTGCTCTTTCGGCTTTCGCTTGCTGTTTGGTCGCGCTTGGGTCTTGCCCTGCTGCCAACATAGCGCGTGCATTATTAGCTGCTTCGCGAGCTTCTGAGAGTGATACAGCAGGGTATTTACCGATTGAAAGCAGTTTTTCTTTTCTATCAATACGGTACTTCAATCGCCATAATTTACCGCCTGCGGGGGTAATAACCAGATGCAGGCCTGCCCCATCTGAAAGCTTATAGGGCTTATCTGTTGGCTTGGCATTTTTAATTTGACGGTCATTTAGTGGCATTTGGGGGTATTTTTTCAGGGGTATTTGCAAGATACCCCAAAATATACCCCCGCTTTTTGGTTGATTCAACAGGATTGCATTGGACGTTATTGGATATAAAATCGGTGACGGGGGAATGGGTAAACCGGCTGAAAGCCTTGCCCTGATTAAATCTTGTGGACGTTATTGGATAATATAAGACGTAAAAAAAGCAACCTAAAAGGCTGCTGTTTTTTCAGTGTGGTGCCCAGGGTCGGACTCGAACCGACACACCTTTCGGCGGGGGATTTTGAGTCCCCTGCGTCTACCAATTTCGCCACCTGGGCTGGTGAAGAAGTCAACATTATATCAGTGTTTTTTACCTTGTAAACCAATTCTATCAATTATTTTTGAATTTTTTTTTAACATATTGAAAATATTAAAAATTAAATTCAAAATTCCCCATAATCACAAACGTTCCTATCTATAAAAAATGCCTATTTATAATGGAAAACAAATATCACCATAAGGTAGAAAATATATTAATATAATACCGTTACCAATGGAGTCCGATCATGAAATATCCATACCTGCTTTTCTCTGGCAGCCTTATCGCCTTACTATGTGCATGCCAGCCTCAACAATCTGCCACTATTACCCCTGCATCCTCTGATACAGCAGCATCCGCAACACAGGCAACCAAACTGCATGGTACTGATATACGCAATCAAAATATTGGTGGTGACTTCACCATGACTGACGGTAACGGCAATCTCTTTCAATTAAGTAAATTAAAAGGCAAAGTGGTCATTTTGTCTTTTGGTTACACACACTGCCCTGACATATGCCCTACCGAATTATTAACTTACAAAGATACTATCGAGCAATTGGGGGAATCCGCTAAAGATGTATCTGTTGTATTTGCCAGCGTTGACCCGGAGCGCGACACACCCGAATTAATCGGTAAATATGTCAAACAGTTTCATCCTGACTTTATCGGACTAACCGTTACTGGTGATCAAAGCCTGCCCCTTATCAAACAGCAATACCAAGTTGTTTCCGCAAAAGCAAATCAACAATCTGAAAAAGTATATTTAGTCGATCACTCGGCTGGTACTTATTTATTAGATAAGAACGGTGAAGTAGCTATTTTTGCACCATACGGCAGTACAGCAGCACAAATCGCCGATGATATTAAAACTTTGCTCTAAACATTACCTACCGCAACCCGCCTATTTGGCGGGTTTTGTTATAGAATACATATTTTGAAAAATTGAAAGCCGCATGGGAACAAAACAGAACCTTTTGTTCTTTCAGACGGCATTTATATCCGGAATACCTATGTCTGAAACAGGTCTGACCATTGCCCTTTCCAAAGGGCGTATTTTTGATGAAACTTTGCCCTTATTGGCAGCTGCAGGAATCAAACCAGAAGAAGAACCCGGCAGTTCAAGAAAATTAATTATCGGCACCAATCTACCTAATGTACGTTTGGTCATTGTCCGCGCCTCCGACGTGCCTACCTACGTTCAATATGGTGCCGCCGACTTCGGTATCGCAGGCAAAGATGTTCTAATCGAACACGGCGGAGATGGGCTGTATCAGCCGCTTGATTTACAAATTGCCAAATGCCGTATGATGGTTGCCGTACGCAAAGGCTTCAATTACGCCGCAGCATCACAACCGGGAAGCCGTTTACGTGTGGCAACAAAATATCCTGATATCGCTGCCGAACATTTTGCAGGGAAAGGTGTACACGTCGATATCATCAAACTCTATGGTTCAATGGAGTTGGCTCCATTAGTAGGATTAAGTGATGCGATTGTTGATTTGGTATCTACCGGAGGTACACTCAAGGCTAACAACTTGGAGGCCGTAGAACACATTGCCGACATCTCCAGCCGCCTCGTCGTAAATAAAGCTGCATTAAAGGTTAAATACTCTACTATCCAACCCATTATTGATGCCTTTGCCGGCGTAATAAACGCCTAAATAACATCAAAATGAATATGTACCGCCGCTACCGAACCATACTGCCAGTATTATTGTATTTTCCTTGGTCTGCCGTAATGGCAACCCAAACTACTATGTGCAGTAATTCCCAGCTTGCAGATATTTTGACTCCTACCGACAGCGAAAACAACAGTATTGAAGTTCGCTGTTCCGCCACCCTGCCTGCAACCGCCCGCATCGGCAAACGTCTGATTTTCAGTGGCAATCAAGCCAGCGGTATTACTTTCGATTGCAACGGAGCAACCATCGACTCCGGAAAGTCAGGCAAAATCGATAGTGTGCTTATTCGCTCAATCCAACAAAAAGGGCAATGGCAGGCACCGCAAAATATTACTTTGCGCAATTGCCGAATAGAGGGTTCCATACGGATTCAAGGTATGGCTGCCAACGGAGAGGGGGGATTATTACGTACCTCTTCTCTTCAAAATGATCATACCCAACGTGCACAACAAGCAGCTCCTCGTAATATTCGGTTAGAAAATTTAATTATTAACGGCCATGGACGCATACCTTTATACATTGCCCCGGGAGTGACGCAAATTACCGTTTCCGATAGTCATATCAGTGGCAGAAGCAATAGCGTAGCCGTTTATTTAGACGCAGAAAGTGCAAATAATACTTTCATCCGCAATACCGTCGACAGCAAAACTGCTCGGGAGTTGATTGCCATTGATGGCTCTGCACGCAATACTTTTCAAAACAACCGCTTTTCATCCTTAAATAAAGGCGGTATATACCTGTACCGCAATTGTGGAGAAGGCGGCACCATACGCCATCAAACGCCGTCTGAAAACATTATTAGAAACAATACATTTTTTTATAGGAAATATAAAGGCAGCTTGCCTTCGATTTGGTTAGGAGCTCGTAACGGCAAGCGAAACTACTGTCAAGCAGATGCGGGCTACTCATTCGGCAGCAGTGCCGATAATGCTGATTTTGCCGATAACAATACCGTTTCCAACAACCGGATTTATCGCCTACAACCTCAAATAATGATACGCGACCATGGACAAAACAACCGTATCAGTGGCAACCAAACAGTGTGGTAAAACATAAAACAAACTGTACTCTAAGCAATATCACCATACTTAAATTGATAGGAAAACCACTTTGCTAACCGAAAAAAAATTAGCTGTTTTAATTGATGCGGATAACGCCTCGGCCGACATTATCGCCCCCCTATTGGCAGAAATTGCCAAATATGGTATCGCCAGCGTAAAACGTATTTATGGAGATTGGAGCAGCGGTCTAAACAAATGGAAAGAAGCCTTGCTACCGCATGCTATTATTCCTGTTCAGCAATTTGCTTACACCAAAGGCAAAAATGCAACCGACATGGCGTTAGTGATTGATGCCATGGATTTACTTTACAGCAAAACTTTTGATGGTTTTTGTATCGTTTCCAGTGATAGTGACTTCACCCGCCTCGCATCTCGTATCCGTGAAAACGGTGTAACCGTATATGGCTTCGGTGAAAAGAAAACACCCGAATCATTCCGAAAAGCCTGCGATACTTTCATTTACACTGAAAATCTATTGGCTGCCGCACAAGCAACTAATACCGAGAAAACCGTCACACAAACAACAACCGAACTCAAGTATGCCGAGCAACCTGCCAATGCCGAAGAAATTATCTATCGTGCCATTAAAGAAACCGCAGATGATAATGGTTGGGTACAACTAGGCAGTCTGCGTAGCTATATAGGTAAAACCAATCCCGATTTCGACCACCGCAGCTACGGTTTCGGTAAATTCTCTGATTTAGTTCGTACACTGCCTAAAATTGATATAAAAACTATAGGCAATACAACAGTCTATATCCGTCGACAAAGCTACCGCCGTTTTATCCGCTTAGTACAGGAAATTATTGAATCGCAAACAGATAACGGTACAGGCACAGAACTCAACAATGTATGCAGCCGAATCCGTCAGCTTGACCCAGATTTCAACCCCAAAACTCTAGGTCAAAAAACCGTATCTCAAGCAGTACGCAACATTTTGCCGACATGGGTAGAAATTTACAGCCATGAAGGCAAAGAATATATCCGCAATGTTAAAACTATGATGTAACATACTTCTAGAGCCTGCTTTTATGAAACACTTAAATACCCAATCTCCTAATTTTCAAGATGAACTCAAAGCCCTTCTTGCTTTTGAAACTGCCCAAGATCCGAAAATTGATCAAATCGTAGCCGATATATGCACTGATGTACAAACACGCGGCGATACGGCTGTAATCGAATACACCAACCGTTTCGATGGTACTTCCGCCAAAACCATGGCAGACCTTAGCTTAAGCCAAACAGATCTCCAACAGGCTTTTGAGCGCTTACCTATAGAAGTTCAGACGGCCTTAAAAACTGCTGCCGAACGCGTTGAAAAATACCACCGGCATCAAAAAATGAACTCATGGCAATATACTGATGAAGATGGAACATTACTCGGACAGCAAATTACACCTTTGGATCGTGTCGGCATTTACGTTCCCGGAGGCAAAGCCGCCTATCCCAGTTCGGTTATTATGAATGCTATGCCCGCACATGTTGCCGGCGTACCGGAAATTATTATGGTTGTACCGACCCCCAAAGGTGAGCGCAATGATATTGTATTGGCTGCCGCCTATATTGCGGGCGTCACCAAGGTTTTCACTGTAGGCGGAGCACAAGCTGTAGCCGCATTAGCATATGGGACTGAAAGCATCCCGCAAGTAGACAAAATTACCGGCCCGGGTAATGCATTTGTGGCCGCCGCAAAGCGCCGTGTATTCGGGGTCGTCGGCATTGATATGGTAGCGGGCCCTTCCGAAATTCTAGTTATTGCCGATGGCAGCACACCTGCCGATTGGGTGGCTATGGATTTATTTAGCCAAGCCGAGCATGATGAAATTGCCCAAGCCATCTTAATCTCTACTTCGCAGCCATACCTTGACAATGTTCAAGCATCCATGAACCGTCTAATCGCAGAAATGCCCCGCCGCACTATTATTGAATCATCACTAACAAATAGGGGCGCATTCATTCTTGCAAAAGATTTAAACGAAGCATGTGAAATCGCCAATTATATTGCCCCCGAACACCTGGAATTATCTGTAGAAAACCCAGATGTATGGGCCGCTAAAATCCGCCATGCCGGAGCTATTTTCATGGGAAAATATACCAGTGAAAGCCTTGGCGACTATTGCGCTGGACCTAACCATGTTTTACCTACAAGCAGAACCGCACGCTTCTCCTCACCTTTAGGTACTTATGATTTTCAAAAGCGCAGCAGCCTGATCCAAGTATCAGAGACAGGCGCTCAAAAGCTTGGAAAAATTGCCAGTACTTTAGCCCACGGTGAAATGTTAACTGCCCATGCGCGTGCAGCTGAATTCCGCCTAAAATAACTAAGCATCAACAAATAAAAAAAACCGAGTAATTATGTATTCGATTACTCGGTTTTTTTATAAACACTTTTAATCCCATCTGAAATTAACGCTCACCACGATTGCCTGTCTTTTCTAAATCATTGGCTACAATATCATACTAATCCGACCCAAATAAAAACTACCCGCTATTTATTATAATAGCGGGTAGTTTTTTTCAAATTAAGTACGTATCACCTGGTTAGCCTTCAATCTTTACCTCAACACGGCGGCCTTCAGCGGCATCGCCCTGTGCACCGGTGGTATTTTCAGGTTTGCGTAACTCAATATTTTTAGCATCCACACCTTGAGCTTCGAGGAAAGCCTGAACTGCTTGAGCACGTTTCTTAGATAGCTCTTCGTTAGAAGCCGCATCACCCGTACTATCTGCAAAACCACTAATAATCAGCTTTTTGCCATCTTTTCCGGCTTTTACCAATTCTTCAGCAACGGTCACCGCATCGGCTGCAACTTCATTTTTACCTGTTGCAAAGTAGAATTTTGCAACGCCATTTTCCAAAGAAACACGTGCGGTATCATTCGACTCAGCAGGAGCAGTATTGGTAACAGCAGGCTCTGCAGGTTTAGCTGCAACCGCCGGAACTTTACCATCTTTATTAGACAAACCCCAAACATAAGCAGTCATAATATGTAGTTTGTCATTATCCAAGAAGTTTGCCCATGCCGGCATTTGATTATGACGACCGTTAGTAATGGTTTCGATAATTGCTTTCTGAGTACCGCCCCACAGCCACACATCATCCGTTAAATTCGGACCCAAGCCTTGGATACCCTGACCTTTATCGCCATGGCAAGTAAAGCAGTTTGCTGGACCGCCGTGAAACAACAGATTACCACGGGCGGCACGTTCTTCGTCATACTGGCCTTTAGGTTTGGATAAAGACATCACATAATTCGCCACATCTTTCACACGTTCCTCACCTAACACCGGACCCCATGCAGCCATCACACCTACACGGCCTTTTTCAATAGTTTCACGGATTTTATCCGGTTCTCCCCCCCATAACCAATCGTGGTCGGTTAAGTTCGGGAAACCTTTAGAACCTTTGGCATCAGAACCATGACATTGAATACAGTAGGTATCAAACAGGTTTTTACCAATACGTTGTGCTTGAGGGTCTTTTGCAACCTGCTCAATCGGCATATTGGCAAATTTGGCATAAATCTTGCCATATTGCTCATTAGCTTGACTAACTTCTTTTTCATACTGGTTGTGGCTAGTCCAATTGAGGAAACCCTTGTAATCACCCAAACCAGGATAAAGTGCCAAATAACCGGCACCAAAAACCATCGTCAGAATGAAAAGATAAAACCACCAACGGGGCAGAGGATTGTTATATTCCTCAATACCATCCCATGAGTGTCCCATTGTTTTAACATCTTCACCCTTAGGCGGTGCTTTGGTTTTATTTTGCGACAGCAACAGCCAAGCCAAACCGACAAAGCTGAGCACAACAATCGCTGCAATGTATATATTCCAGAAATTACTGGTAAATTGTGAGGTTGTGTTCATTATTTTGCTCCGTTATCACGGGGTAATCGGGTGGTTTCCTCATGCGGTAAATCATCATCATTAATAATGCTATCTGCCGCATCGTTATAGTTTTGCTTATTCCGTCGGTTCAATACAATATAGAGAACCAATAAGAAGCTGATAAAAACCCAAACTGTAAAGAGGGAACGCACCCAATTAATATCCATGATGTTACCTTACGTTTTTCAATGCCAAACCCAAGCCTTGCAGGTAAGCGATGACGGCATCCAATTCAGACTTATTAGCAAGTTCTTGAGGTGCTTTTTCAATGTCTGCATCGCTGTAAGGCGTTCCTGCTGCACGTAGGGCTTTCATATTACGTACAGCGATTTCAGGATTCACCGCATTACGTGCAAGCCATGGGAAGGCAGGCATATTAGACTCCGGCACAACATCACGCGGATTCAACAGATGGATACGGTGCCATTCGTCAGAATAGCGGCCACCTACACGGGCCAAATCCGGACCTGTACGCTTAGAACCCCACTGGAAAGGACGGTCATAAACCGATTCTCCGCCAACGGAATAATGGCCGTAACGTTCGGTTTCCGCACGGAAGGGACGGATCATTTGTGAGTGGCAGTTATAACAACCTTCACGTACATAAATGTCACGACCGGCTACCTGCAACGCGCTATAAGGCTTTACCCCCGGCGCAGGCTCGGTTACGGATTTAGTAAAAAACAATGGTACGATTTCAATCAGGAAACCTACACTGATTACCAAGAAGGTAAACACAATCAGGAACCCGACTTTTTCTTCAGCTAGTTGTTGTAATTTCATTTTAGTAGCCTATCTTTCAGGTTTTTAATGATGCTGTGTTTGGGAAACCGCAGGAATTTCCGCATCTACGGCTTTTCCGCTTACTACAGTGCGGTAAACGTTATAAGCCATCAGAACCATACCGCTCAAATACAGCAAGCCGCCGAAGAAACGGATCATATAGAAAGGCATACTGCCTTTTACAGCTTCAACGAAAGAATAAGTCAGCGTACCATCATCATTTAAAGCACCCCACATCAGGCCTTGCATAACACCTGAAATCCACATAGAGGCGATATACAACACTACACCGATAGTTGCGATCCAGAAATGCGCTTCAATCAGCTTGGTGCTGTACATTTCTTTTTTGCCCCACAAGCGGGGAATCAGATAATAGATGGAACCGATAGTAATAAAACCTACCCATCCCAAAGCGCCGGAATGAACGTGACCTACAGTCCAGTCGGTATAGTGGCTCAATGCGTTAACGGTTTTAATCGACATCATTGGACCTTCGAAAGTCGACATACCGTAGAACGAAAGTGATACTACCAAGAATTTCAAAATCGGATCGGTACGTAATTTATGCCATGCACCGGAGAGAGTCATAATACCGTTGATCATACCACCCCAAGAAGGTGCGAACAAAATCAACGACAAAACCATACCTAAAGATTGAGTCCAATCCGGCAATGCGGTGTAGTGCAAATGATGCGGACCTGCCCACATGTAGGTAAAAATCAAAGCCCAGAAGTGCACAACAGACAAACGGTAAGAATAAACCGGGCGCCCAGCTTGTTTGGGAACGAAGTAATACATCATGCCCAAGAAGGCTGCTGTCAGGAAGAAACCTACCGCATTATGCCCGTACCACCATTGAACCATGGCATCAATCGCACCCGAATAAATCGGATATGACTTCATCAGACCGGCCGGAACGCTCAGGTTATTAACAATATGCAATAAGGCTACCGCCAAGATAAACGCGCCATAGAACCAGTTTGCCACATAAATGTGTTTGATTTTACGTGTTGCAATAGTACCGAAGAATACAACTGCATAGGTTACCCAAACCAAAGCAATCAAAATATCAATCGGCCATTCCAATTCGGCATACTCTTTACCTTGCGTAAGGCCCAACGGTAAAGTAATGGCCGCCAACACGATAACCAGCTGCCAACCCCAGAATGTAATGGCAGGCAGGATATTACCGCCGAAAAGGCGGACATTACAGGTGCGCTGCACAACATAATAAGATGTGGCAAACAGACCGCAACCGCCAAATGCAAAAATAACCGCATTAGTATGCAGCGGACGTAAGCGGCCGAAGTGGAACCACGGGCCGACTTCCGCCAAATTTAGGGAAGGAGCAAACAGCTGGGCTGCAATAATCACACCCACCAGCATGCCCACGATACCCCAAACTACAGTCATGATGGCGAACTGGCGCACCACCTTGTAGTTATAAGTTTGCGTTTCCATGAGGGTCTCCATTAAACATGGCTTTACTAATAATATACTATCGGTTTCGCCTAGGCGGCCTCTGAACGGAACGATGCCCGACAAAAACACGCAAAGATATACCCGATTTTTCTTAATTTAACACCACCGACAGCCCTAGAAGGTACAGCCAGCAGAAGCTTAACTGAGATATTCTAAAGCAAAACCTGTGTTGTACCAAGTCAAATCCGTATAGAACCGTAATCTTTACGATGCTAACAAGTTGCCTTTGGTCAGATTTTGTAAGATTATAGGTTAGCCGGACAATGTTTCTTGACACAAATCAAGCGTGCTCCACTTCGCCCTACAAAACTTAACATTTAGAGATTTCGCTCCATGTTGCACTATCATTTAACTGCCAACCCGACTGCGCACCAATGGCAAATCCGCCTCACCGTTACACATTGCGATAACACTCCTTTACAACTAAAACTACCCAACTGGGTACCTGGCAGCTACCTGATCCGTGATTTTTCGCGCCATATCATTCAGATTGAAGCATTTTGCGATAGCAAACCTGCCAAGATCACCCAAATTACTAAAAATCACTGGGAAACCGAAGCCCGCTCAGGAAAGTGGCAAATTTGCTACACCGTTTACGCCTATGATTTATCTGTCCGCGGTGCTTATCTGACTTCGGAGCGGGCATTTTTTGATGGTGCCTGTCTATTTCTCTACTCACCGAATTACGAACATCTTCCACACCAAATCGAATTATGCGGTTTACCTCAAAACTGGCAAACGGCTACCACTCTGCCGGCTAAAGGCTCCCATGTTTTCCAAGCCGGCTCCTATGCCGAATTAATCGATCATCCTTTTGAAATAGGCAAGCTGGAATTTTTAGATTTCGAGGCAGCCGGTATCAATCACCGAATCGCACTGAGCGGACATTATGCCGACTTTGACCGCACACGATTGCTAAACGACATACAGAAAATCTGTACGGCACAATTGAATATGTTTGGGAAACCCGTTCCCTTTAACGAGTATCTTTTCCTATTGCATTTGGGAAACAACATTTATGGCGGCCTGGAACATATCAGCAGCACCGCCCTACTGGCCGATAGAAAGTCCCTGCCTCAAGCAAATACGGCACTTCCCAATGATGACTACATCCAACTACTCGGATTGTTCAGCCATGAGTATTTTCACGCATGGAATGTCAAATCCATCAAGCCGGCAGCTTTTCTTCCTTACCGACTTGATAGCGAAAACTACACCGAGCAGCTTTGGGCATTCGAAGGTATTACCTCTTACTACGATGATTTGTTTTTAGTGCGCAGCGGCGTTATCAGCCCGGAGGCTTACTTAAAACTTCTAGCTAAAAACATCACACGGGTTCAGCAGGGCAAAGGCCGTCTGAAACAGACCTTGGCAGAATCCAGCTTTACCGCGTGGAATAAGTACTACAAGCAAGACGAAAACAGCCCGAATGCTATTGTCAGCTATTATCAAAAAGGTGCCTTGGCCGCTTTGTGCTTGGACTTGCTCATACGCAAAGAAAGTAACAACCGATACAGTCTTGATAATGTAATGCAAATACTTTACCAAGACTGGTGCCACACACGCACGGGGATTCCTGAACAGCATTGGCAAACCCGCTGCCAAGAAATTACCGGCCTTAACCTACAAGATTTTTTTCAGACGGCCTTATATTCAACTGAAGATCTGCCCTTAGAAACCTGTTTGGCTTCGGTAGGTATCCATCTACAGTGGCAAGCCCTCCCCCGCAGTCATGGAGGCGACTTTATTGAAGCCCAGCCGGAAACAATACTTCCTGCTACTGATTTCGGTGCCCGTTACAAACAAAATGCCGACAACATCACTCTAACCCACGTCTTTAACGGAGGTAGTGCCGAATCCACCGCACTCTGCCCTCAAGACCGTATCATTGCGCTTAACGGGTTTGCCTGTACTGATTTCGACAAACAATGGTCTTCGCTGGCAATTGGCGAGACCGCCAAACTACATTATTTCCGCCACGGCGTTTTACATGAAACATTAATGACTGTGCAGCAAGCCGATTGTGACACCGCTTTGCTGAACATAACTGATCGAGAAACAGCTTACCGCTGGCTTTTCTCAAACATCACCGTATAAATACCAATAAGCAAACATTGTTGAATACGCAAAATATATACCGATGCCGTCTGAAAACTTTTCAGACGGCATCGGTTAATTTTAATATATTAAAACATCAAATATCCGCTCCATCTGCTAACATCATAAAAGGCTTCTGATGCTTTCAATATCGCCGGAGCAAAATCTTTATTTGTACATTACCAGTTGCCCAGCCAAATAGCTCAGCAGCCAAGTTATAATTTTTTGATTAGTTACCGAACCCAAAATCATCTGTAACCGCCTAAAACAAAGGAGTAAACCATGAGTATCCGCAAACTTGATGACAATCTTTATATAGCTCCGCAGCTTTCCGAGGAAGATATCCAAAAAGCTACAGAGCTCGGCATCCAAACCGTTATCTGCAACCGTCCCGACGGAGAAGAAGAAAACCAACCCTCCTTCAACACAATTTGCCAATGGCTAGATACTGCCGGCATCCGACATCATGTTCACCAACCGGTTACGGCACCGGCTATTAATACGGAAGACGCAGCGAAATTCGATTCTCTCCGCCAACAGCACCCGGCCCCTGTTTTGGCCTACTGCCGTACCGGTACACGCAGTACTTTATTATGGGCCTACACCCAAGCTGAAAAAGGTAAAGATTCAAACGAAATTCTAGAAGCCGCACGCTCGGTAGGTGTCGACTTAAGTAATTTTAGTGAACGGCTAAACAACCTTTCCCGTTAAATATCATAGTTATAAGCATTCTACAAAATCCGGTTGATTCTACTTCTTCAATCAGAAACTAAAATGCCGTCTGAAAATCATCTACAGACGGCATTTTTATATTTAACCATATCAACATACTAAACTATTTGTACTGTATTTTCAGACGGCCTATATAATTTCAGCAGATATATCTACCTATAGTTAACGGCTACAAATTTAGGCAGGATTTATAAAGCTTTCAATTTCTTGCAAAGCGATATCGGGCGTTGCGCCATGGCGTGCCGCAACCAAAGCGCCCAATGCGCAGGCGAAAGTAAGAGCCTCTTGCGGTGGTACCTGCTTGAGTAGTTGAAAAACCAAACCTGCCAAAAAACTATCCCCAGCACCTACAGTATCTGCAACTTTTACCCGGAAACCGCTGTAATGATACATTTCACCATAACGGTATAATACTGCACCATGATTACCTAAAGTCACACAAATACTTTCCGTATTAGTCAGCCCAGCCAAGAAGAGGATATTTTGTTCCAAACTATGATAGGGAGAGCCTAATTTTTCAGCTAATTCATACAATTCATCATCATTTAGCTTGATAAAATCAGATTGTTCCATCAAGTTCAACACACGTTCCGTCTGATAATGCGGTGCTCTCAGATTTACATCAAAAATCTTATATTTAGCCTCTTTAAGCAGACGATCAAGCGTATTTAGGGAAACTTCATCGCGCACAGCCAAGCTGCCATAAATAAAAGCATCTGATTCGGCCACACGCTCTATAGCCGCTTCTTCAATTTGGATACGATCCCAGGCACAAGGGTAAACAATGTCATAGGATGCGGAATTTTTGTCATCTAGCATCACCTTTACCAGACCGGTAGCCTGTATATCATCAACCTGAATCCACTCGGTTGAAACATTTTTCTCCCGAATGCAACGAGTAATCTCTTCACCATTTTCATCATCACCGCGACGGCTGATAATCGCTGCATCAGCACCGAGTGCGCGCAACCGTACCGCCACATTAAGCGGAGCGCCTCCCAATACCTTGCCATCAGGGAAATCGTCCCAAAGCACTTCGCCGAAACCGGTAATTTTCATAAATATTTTCCTTAAGCGATTAATTTGAGGTTTGCTGCCGAAATTCGAAATAGCTTTACAGCTGTTGCCGCCTGCTTATTCTCAAATTTGAGCTGTTAAGTTTTTTTAATTGATATATTAAAGCTTTATCATAAACAGCAATTATGCCTATGACAAGATTATCCAACCATCAAGTAAAAATAGAATATGTTATGCCGGCTAAAAAATTTATTCGCCATAAATTTTCTATAAAAAGGCCGTCTGAACTTTTAGTATTCTTAAATTTGTAGAATACTAAAAGTTCAGACGGCCTTTCAAAAGAAACGCTAGTTACAACGAACGCGCTACTTCTACGATTTCAAATACTTCCAGCTGGTCGCCTTCCATAATGTCGTTGTAATTTTTCAGCATTAAGCCGCACTCGAAGCCCATCTTCACTTCTTTTACATCGTCTTTATAACGTTTCAAAGAAGCCAACTCTCCGGTATGGATAACCACGTTATTGCGGATCAAGCGTACGTGGGAATCACGTTTCACCATACCGTCGGTTACCATACAGCCCGCAATATTGCCGACTTTAGATACGCTGATTACTTGGCGGATTTCTACCGTACCAATAACATTCTCTTTCTCTTCCGGCGCCAACATACCGCTCATAGCTGCCTTCACATCATCAATGGCATCGTAAATGATATTGTAGTAACGGATTTCCACATTTTCATTTTCAGCCAATTTACGGGCAGAACCATCAGCGCGCACATTAAAGCCGATAATGAATGCACCGGAGGCAATAGCCAGATTGACATCGGATTCGGTAATACCGCCTACGCCGCTGTGCAATACGTTTACTTTTACTTCATCATTCGACAGTTTTTTCAGGCTACCGGCCAATGCCTCGTAAGAACCCTGTACATCGGCCTTGATAATAACTGACAACGATTGGGTTTGATTCTCGCCCATATTGTTGAACATATTTTCCAACTTCGCTGCCTGCTGCTTAGCCAAGCGGACATCACGGTACTTGCCTTGGCGGAACAAAGCAATTTCACGTGCTTTTTTCTCATCAGCCAATACCATGGCATCCTCACCGGCATTAGGCACATCCGACAAACCGAGAATCTCCACCGGAATAGATGGTCCGGCCTCTTCAATAGGCTTACCGTTTTCATCCATCATCGCGCGGATTTTACCGAAAGCAGTACCGGCAAGAAGCATATCGCCTTTACGTAATGTACCACTTTGCACTAACAAGGTTGCAACCGCGCCGCGGCCTTTGTCCAAGCGTGCCTCTACGATGATACCTTTAGCCGGCGCATCCACAGGGGCCGACAGCTCTAATACTTCTGCTTCAAGCAATACCGCCTCAAGCAATGCATCAATATTAAGGCCTTTTTTAGCCGATACATCGACAAACTGTACATCACCGCCCCATTCGTCCGGCACTACCTCGTGCGCGGTCAACTCTTGGCGGATACGCTCAGGATTGGCAGTATCTTTATCAATTTTATTTACCGCGACAACAATCGGTACACCCGCTGCTTTAGAGTGGGCTATCGCCTCGATGGTCTGCGGCATAACACCGTCATCGGCAGCCACCACCAAAATTACGATATCGGTAGCCTTTGCACCTCGGGCACGCATGGCGGTAAATGCCTCATGTCCGGGTGTATCTAGGAAAGTAATAACACCACGAGGGGTTTCCACATGATAAGCACCGATATGTTGGGTAATGCCACCCGCTTCTCCTTGTACCACTTTGGCACGGCGGATATAGTCGAGCAACGAAGTTTTACCATGGTCAACGTGGCCCATCACCGTTACAACGGGCGGGCGGTGCTGTACTTCGTGTGCAGCTTCACCCTCACTGTTTTCCAAGAAAGCTTCCGGATCATCTGCTGCCGCAGCTTTACCGATATGCCCCATCTCTTCCACTACAATCAAGGCAGTATCCTGATCCAATGCCTGGTTGATGGTTACCATCATGCCCATTTTCATTAGCACTTTGATCACTTCAACCGCTTTGACGGCCATTTTGTGCGCCAACTCGGCCACGGTAATGGTTTCAGGTACCAATACCTCATGCACTACAGGCTCGGTAGGTGCTTGGAAAGCGTGTTGGTTCGGTTCCAACTTAAGTTGTTTTTTACCTTTTTTACCGCCACGTGCACGCTCTTCTTCACGGTTCGCATTGCGGTCACGGCCTTTACCTTTACCGCCGCGCGGACGTGTCTCTTTATCGTCCTGGCTGTAACGATCCTCTTTTTTAGCACGTACCGGAGCAGCGGGAGTGGCAGCCGCAGCAGTTACCAACGGTTTCTTTTCAGTCGGCTTGGCAGAGCGAGGCTCGGTATTTTTAGCCTCTTTAGCTGCTTTGGCTTCCTGTTGGGCTTGTAGTTTCACAGCTTCACGGCGTGCTTGACGCTCTTGTTTTTCACGTAGCAAAGCCTCTTGATGGGCACGTAAAGCTGCGGCGCGGCGCGCTTCTTCTTCACGTGCTGCCTGCTCTTCGGCACTAATCACCTCCACCGGTTTAGGTACCGGCTGTACTTTTGCTTTCGGAACAGGTTTGTTTTTACCTTTCGGTGTATCCACTGTTTCTGCCGCAGGAGCTTTTTCCTCTTGCTGTTTGGCTGCTTTATCAGCCTCAGCTTGTTGGGCGGCGGCTTTTTCTGCCGCAATCCGCTCGGCCTCTTCGGCAGCCTTTTTCAGCTCGGCTTGACGGGCTTCTTCTTCGGCACGGGCAGCGGCTTCTGCAGCAGCTTTAGCCTTTGCTTCGGCTGCCAGCTCTTCTGCCGAAGGTACGCGGATCTTGCGTTCTCGACGCCGAGTTTCAACTTGTACGCCGCCGATATTGCTGACCTCCGCCTTTTTACGTCCCACACTAATGGTGCCGCTTTCGCTGCCATGTGATTTTTTCAAATAAGCAAGCAGAAGCTGTTTGTCTTCCGAAGTAATACTGTCACTACCAGAAGTTTTAGCTACTCCAGCTTCTTGAAGCTGTTTCAATAAATCTTCAACCGGGCGTTTAAGTTCGGCGGCAAATTGTTCTACGGTATTGTTACTCATACTTTACCCCCTTAGTTTTCTTCATTAAACCAGTGAGCGCGGGCTGCCAAAATTACTTTTTTGGCTTCCTCTTCGCTAACGCCGGTAATCTCAATCAGCTCATCTACCGACAACTCGGCCAAATCATCACGATTAGTAATGCCGGCCTGTGCCAGATCACGCAACATCTCTTGGTCGATACCGTCTAGAGTTTTCATGTCCTCCGCCACATCTTCCAATTTTTCTTCTGATGCGATCGCCAAAGTAAGAATGGCATCACGGGCGCGGTTACGCAGCGTTTCCACGATAGCTTCGTCAAAACCTTCGATTTCCAGCATTTCGCTGACCGGTACGTATGCAACTTCTTCCAAAGTAGCAAAACCCTCTTCCACCAAAACATCGGCAGTCTCTTCATCTACATTCAAATGTTGGATAAAGAGGTTGCGGATAGCCGTATTTTCAGCCTCGTTCCGTTCTTCGGCTTCAGCTACAGTCATAATATTCAGCTGCCAGCCGGTCAAATCCGCAGCAAGGCGTACGTTTTGGCCGCCACGACCGATGGCCAACGCCAATTGGTCTTCGGCAACAATCACATCTACCGCATGTTTGTCTTCATCAATCACGATTCGGCTTACTTCCGCCGGCGAAAGCGCATTGATCACAAATTGAGCGGT
The DNA here is from genome assembly GCF_022870905.1 of Neisseria arctica. NCBI lineage: Bacteria > Pseudomonadati > Pseudomonadota > Betaproteobacteria > Neisseriales > Neisseriaceae > Neisseria > Neisseria arctica. The sequence goes on along the minus strand of NZ_CP091510.1, from coordinate 442,480 downwards.
TTCAGGAGACCACAACACCACATCGATTCGCTCGCCGGCCAACTCGTTGGTCACGGCATTCACACGAGAACCGCGCACACCGATACAAGTACCCTGAGGATCGATACGCGCATCATTGGCCTTCACGGCGATTTTAGCGCGCTGACCGGGATCACGTGCCGCTTCTTTGATTTCCAACAAACCGTCTTCGATCTCAGGAACTTCCATTTCAAAAAGCTTAACAAGAAATTCGCGTGAAGTACGGCTGAGGACAACCTGCTTACGGCCTGTATTACCGATTTCATCTACCCGCAAGAATAATGCGCGGACACGGTCGCCGTTGCGGAAATTTTCGCGCGGGATCATTTGGTCACGCGGCAGCAAAGCATCAAGTTTGCCGATTTCCACAATAGTGCCATGACGCTCCACACGCTTTACCACACCCATAACGATATCTTCTTTACGGGCCAAGAAGTCTTCCAAAATCTGCTCGCGCTCCGCATCACGGATACGTTGCAAAATAATTTGCTTGGCGGTTTGGGCGGCTTGTCGGCCAAAACCTTCGTTTTCTAACTGTTCTTCGTAATACTCGCCGATTTGGATAGTAGTTCCCGGGATTTCCTCTTGAATTTCTTCAATGGTTTTTTCAACATCCGGATAAGTATAATCTTCATCGGCAACAATCAGCCAACGGCGGAAAGTACGGTATTCGCCGTTATCACGGTTGATTTCCACGCGCACATCCATGTGCTCTCTATCCGCCTTTTTCTTGGCGGCGGTACTAAGGGCGAACTCAAGCGCCTTAAAAACAACTTCGGTATCCACGTTTTTTTCGCTGGCCAATGCCTCGGCCAGCTGCAGCATTTCACGACTCATAATGGTTCTCCAATCTCAATCTGCTATTTTTAAAATTTGAATTCGGGACGCAGACGGGCTTTGTCGATATTGCTGATTTCAATATCGGCGGTCTTTCCGTCGAATGTAATACGTACGGTATCGTTTTCACAACCTTCGATGCGGCCGATGAAGTTTTTTTGCCCTTCTATCGGCAGACGCGTTTTGATTTTTGCCTGCTGACCTGCAAAACGCACGAAATCAGCAGCCTTTTTCAACGGGCGGTCCAGCCCCGGACTAGATACTTCCAAACGCTTGTAATCTATATCTTCCACCATAAAAAGGCGGCTGAGGTGGTTACTGGCCGTCGCACAATCTTCAACGGTAATACCGCCTTCTTTATCAATAAAAACACGCAGGTCGCCCTGAGCGGTAAGCTCGAAGTCGACCAGTTCGTAGCCCAAACCGGGCAGGGTTTTATCCAGAATGGTTTGAATATCCATTTTACTCCACGGAAACAAAAAAATGGCCGACTGGCCATTTTTCTTGAAAATTGAAAAATTTCTTTATTATAACCTGCTTATCTTTAAAAGAAAAGCTTTTATCATACAAGCCTTCGAAGCAAGCAGGCCGCCTGAAAACCCATACAAACCATAAAGCAGTTTTCAGACGGCTTCAAGCCTTCTAATACAACTGAAAACAAATTTATACTTTATTATCGGTTTTTACTCCTCAATCAGTTAAACTCCCTTTTTAATTTTTTTAAATAGTAATTTTCACTATTTTTTAATAATATTTTTGTTATATTTTTATGCTTTCACTATCACTCAATATCATAAAAAGGTTGAAAAATATTACTTTTCGGCTTGCGTAAAGGTTTTGCGGCGTCTAGAATCGGACGTTAAGTTATGTATATTTACCGCAACCGCTGTAAAAGGCAGCTGCAACGGGGCTGTCGGCGGTTGGATTCTCTTCCTTTAAAGGCTTTCGATACTATGCTTCCTACTCCGATTTATAACTTTTCAGCCGGCCCCGCTATTTTACCCGAGTCGGTTTTGCGCACCGCTCAAAGCGAAATGTTTGATTACAACGGCACCGGCTTTTCTGTGATGACCATGAGCCACCGTTCGGATGTATTTATGAGTATTCTCTATCATGCCGAACAAGATCTGCGCCAGCTGATGGACATCCCCGACAATTACAAAGTATTGTTTTTGCAGGGCGGTGCCAGCGCGCAATTTAATATGGTGGTGATGAACCTGGCCAACGGCTTCAAACGTGTGGATTCGGTGGTAACAGGCAACTGGAGCCGTATCGCCCACAGCCAGATGGGCAAACTTTCCGACGTTGACGTACATTTGGCGGCCCACGGCGGCGAGCAATTCAACTACACCAACCTTCCCCCTGTGAGCTCTTGGGATATTGATCCGAAATCCGCCTTTGTGCATTTTGTGATCAACGAAACGGTACACGGCCTGCAATACCGTGAAGTTCCCAAATTGGAAGACGGCATGCCTCCTTTGGTATGCGATATGTCGAGTGAGATTTTGTCGCGTAAAATCAATGTCAGCGATTTCGGTGTGATTTACGCAGGTGCGCAAAAAAATATCGGCCCCTCGGGCGCAACGATTGTAATTATCCGCGAAGATTTGCTTGATCGTTGCTCCAGCCATATCCCTGACGTTTGGAACTACAAAGCGCATATCGAAAAACAAGGCATGTACAATACGCCGGCCACTTATCCGATTTACATTTCCGGCTTGGTATTCCGCTGGTTGCAATCCCAAGGCGGCGTGGAGCAGATGGAAACCATTAATACATTAAAAGCCAAAACGCTATATGAGGCAATTGATAACAGCGGCGGCTTCTATATTAATAAAGTTCATCCGGGTGCCCGTTCGAAAATGAATGTAATCTTCCATACCGGCAATAAGGAATTGGATGAATTATTTGCACAAGAATCAACTACCCGCGGCTTGCAACTATTGCGCGGCTATAAATCGATGGGTGGCATGCGCGCCAGCATCTACAATGCAATGACTTTGCAAGGTGTAGAAGCACTTATCGACTTTATGCAGGAATTCCAACGCCGTTACGGTTAAGCAAGTTGTAGATGATAAAAAATGCCGTCTGAAATTTTTCAGACGGCATTTTTTATACGGTACCACTATCTTCTGTTTTATCAGTAGCCAAAACTTCCAGCAAAGGAACCACCAAATCCTCAATCAAGTTCCAGAACAACGGCGTTTCAATAGGTAATGCATCATCGTGTCCGAATACCAACCGTACTTCGGTATAGTCGCATTGCCCCTTGCTCATTTTGCTGCCCAAATACTGTGAAAACGCTTCATTTTCAGCAGCTTCCCTATCATCGGTAGCCAATAACCTTTCCGCTACGGCAAAACTGGTTTTCGCAAAAAACGGAAGCGGCCTGCTCTGCCCGATTCTGAAATAATCCAACCACTTTTCAAGCTGCTTACAAGCATTTTCTTGAGTGATTGCCGACAACTTGGCATGATGATCGGGATACAAAATATGACTTTCGAAACAAGGGCTTTCAGACGGCCTGACCGCACAAAAAATCAAATGTTGCAAATACAGGCTGATTTTTTGCGGTGCGTAGGGCTGACTATCAAGAAAGAAAATCTGTCCGTGTTGGTAACAATGACCCAAACTACCCTCAAGCGTATATCTGGCAAGCATCAGAGTATAAGCTTGTGGCGGCAACTTACGGCTCAAACAAAGCGTTCCGTCTAACGATTTCGCCGCAATTTCAAAACGCTGCTGCCAAAGCCTCCCCAACTCTCCCGGCGGCAACAAACTTTGTGCGCGCAAACGGTGTCCGACACTGCCGAAATCCGCATGAGTACGGCGCGCCTCTGTATATTCGGCATAAACGATATCAGACCGGTTCGGTTCGAACGGTTCGGCTGCCTCCCATGCTTCATCACGATAAGGCTCCCTCCACCCCAACTGCCCTTGCAGCCAAGCACGGACGGGATTACGCCAAAAGCTGAGAAAATCCGACTGGGTAATCAAAGTTTCTGCCGTATCTTGTTGCTTGGTAAAAGCACCGTCAAAAAACGAACGTCTACTGATTACGGGCTGATTCAACGCAGCCGCATAATCCGACCGACTGCTTCTATAGCCGCTTTCCGCATTAAAATAGCGACGGGAAAATACCTGCAACGGGTGCTGCACAATATATTTTTTACCGTATTCGCTGCTGCGCATACCTGCCATCGCCGCCAGCGTATCGATTAATTCACTCAACAAAGATGAAGGAGCAAGTATTTCATTATTTTGAATATCACGCCCTATATAAGACAAATAAAGGATTTCGCGCGCACTTAAGATGGCCTCCAAAAACAAGTAGCGGTCATCGTCACGGCGGGCGCGGTCGCCTTTTTGCGGATAACGCGAAATCAAATCGAAACCGGCTGCTTTAGTATTGCGCGGGTAATCTCCGTCGTTCAAACCTAGCAAACAAATCATCTTAAACGGCAGGCTGCGCATCGGTACCATGCTGCAAAACGTAATACCGCCACGTAAAAATCCCGCTTCGCTTTCACTGTCGAGAAAGCGCCCGATATGGCGGATAACGGTGTGTAGCGGCAATGCCCCTTCAAACTGTGCCAATGAAGCCTCTTCCTGCCAGCGTACCAACGACTGTTCGATTTGTTGTACGGCGGCCTGATCGTCTCCTTCGGGCGCAAACAATTCGCCCAACAAACCGCGCACGCGGACGCACCATTGTGCCGTATCTGCTGCCTGCTGCCATAGGCGGTAATGCTTGGCAAGCGTATTCAAAAACGCACTGAATTGGCTGAGTACGGCCAATTGGTTCGGCTCACTGTGCCAGGCACTGACACCCTCCCATAAAGACAGGTCTCCCTCGGGCAACATCCAGCCCAACACCAGCCGGTCCAAACCTTGCTGCCAAGTAAATAAATTATCGTCTGCGCCGTGGTTTCGCCGCATATTTCCATCTAAACCCCAACGGATATTCAGTTCTGCAATAATTGTGTGAAGCAGCGGTAAATCTTCGTGGGTAAGATTGAAGCGGCGCAATATCAGATTGCTTTCCAGTAAAGGCAATATTTTATCAACCTCAAAACGGCTGTCGAATAAGGCAAGAATCTGTTCGAGCGCATACAAAAGCGGCTGACGGCGGCTCAGACGCACATCCGAAACCGAATACGGCAATGCCTGCGCACTACCCTGCGCTTGCCCGAATACAGCTTCTATATAAGGGCTGTAAGGTTCGATATTAGGAGTCAGCACGGCAATATCATGAGGCTGCCAGTCAGGGTTTGCCGCCAACACCTCCAGCAACTCCTCCTTTAAAATCTGCAATTCCCGCAAAGGGCTGTGTGCGCAACGGATACGGATAGTACCGTCGGGCAGACAACTCCTCTCGCTGCCGGGTAAAACCAGATTTTGGATATCCTGCTGCAATTGCTGCAGCATTCCGGCTTGACTTTCACTATCAACATAAAAACTGCGCTCCTGCGCGACTCCCGCCTCGGTAAGGGCATCGAAGAAATCACGCCCTTGCTTACCCAATGAGGCCAAGAGCGGATGACCGCTTTGGGAAAGATCGGTATCCTCTTCACTTTTCAGGATTTGGGCAGCCTCGATAACATTACCCCAATAATGGCTGCTGGGGTTTAGAGCGAAAATGTGTACGTCGCAATGTTCGGCCAAAGCTTGTAAAAGCTGCAAATACATCGGCGCCATGGTAGCAATGCCGAATACGAAAAAACGCTCGGGCAAATGTTCGGCATCCAAAGCACCGAGCAGCTGCTGCCACAATGCTACCCGATGCGGTGCGTGGTTGCCGCCATTATCCAGATAACGCCACAATTCCGCCTGCCAGATTTCATCATCACCCAAACCATACAAGCCGCCGCTCTGCCAACTTTCTATCCATTGCGGACGGTAAACCAGATATTGGTCAAAAATATCGGCCAACTGCCCGGCCAATTGGTAAGCCGCCGTATCGCTGCTGCCTAAATAACCGTGCAATGCCCGATAAGCGGCGGGGCATACCGATTGCTCGTGAAAAGCGCTGTTTTGAAACAAATCAAACAACCGCCAACGCAATACTTCGGGATGAAACGGACTTAATTCGGGAATACCGGGAAGTAATTCGCGCATCAGCCGCCAACTTAATCCGGCAGGAAGGCTGAATCGTAAATTGGCCGCTATACCGGTTTTCCCTGCTAGATATTGGTTTAGATAACGGCGCATACCCTGACTTTGCACCACGACTTCCTCGGGCACTAGGGCTTGGCTCAAAGGCAGTTGCTGATGCAAAACACAAAATATATCGGCCAGCGTTTCAAGACGGTTTGATTGATAAAGATAAAGCATAATCAGGCAAAGTAAAAAATTATAAGCAGATTATATCGCCAAACCGGTTGCCCATTCGGCAAATACTCAGGCCGTCTGAAATATAACTGTGACAATTTGCCGCATTGTGCTTTTTGCCGATGTTGCAGATAATGCTGCGGCTTAACACTAAAATATACTTTACGTTTCCAAAATATGTCTCCTACTTCCAAACAACCCGACCCGCAACGCTATCTGCTGATTTGGCGTTGGCACTTTTATGCCGGCATGCTGGCTGCCCCGTTTCTGATCATTTTGGCCGTAACCGGAATGCTGATGATGCTGTTTGCCAATATCAGCGGCAAAGACGGCGAACGGCAAACCGTTACCGTACAACAAACAGTCAAGCCGCTGTCCCAACAAGCTCAGGCTGCATTAGACAAAATAGACCCGGCCCAAGGTATGGTCGCCCAATACATCGCTCCGAGGGCCGACAATATGGTAGCGGTTTTCAGAGTAAACGACGGCGATGGCAATGCCACGATGGTGGCAGTTAATCCCTATACCGCCACTGTTGTCGACACCTATCCGCGTAACCAAAGCATTTACCACCTGCTCGACAATATCCATGGTGATCTGCTGATCGGCACTGCCGGCGACTTTATAATGGAAGCGGCCGCCTCTCTTACCATTCTGCTGATTCTCACCGGAGCCTATCTTTGGTGGCACAAACAGCGCAGCCTTAAAGCCATGCTGTTACCCGAAATGGGGCGTAAGCGTGTCTTTTGGCGCAGCCTTCATGCCGCAGTGGGTAGCTGGGTATCGGTTATGCTTTTGCTGTTTTGCCTTTCCGGTTTGGCTTGGGCAGGCATTTGGGGCGGCAAAATGATACAAGCATGGTCTCAATTTCCGGCTGGCAAATGGGGAGTGGAACCCGTGCCGCTCTCCTCCTTAACACATGGCGATCTTAACGGCGGCTCCACCAAAGAAATTCCGTGGGTATTGGATTTGACTCCCCTTCCCGCCTCGGGCAGCACCAAAGGTTCAGACGGCATCGATATTGATAAAGCACCGCTTACTTTAGATACCGTTGACCGCTTTGCCCGCGAAATCGGCTTCAAAGGCCGCTACCAACTATATCTGCCCAAGGGAGAAACCGGCGTATGGACACTCAACCAAGATTCGATGAGCTACGACAGCCCCAACCCGACAGCCGACCGCACCGTACATATCGACCGCTACAGCGGCAAAATTTTGGCCGATATTTCTTACGATGACTACAACTTCATCGGCAAATTGATGGCAGTCGGTATTGCCCTGCACATGGGTACACTGGGTTGGTGGAGCATAGCGTTGAACGTCGTATTCTGCTTGTCTGTCGTATTAATGTGCATCACCGGCATGATCATGTGGTGGAAACGGCGCCCTCAAGATGCCGTCGGGTTAGTACCGCCCGCACAAGGAAGACCACTGCCCTCATGGAAAAGCGCAACATTTATCTTACTGGCCATTGCGCTGATATTTCCGGCCGCCGCTATAGTCATTGCCGCTATCTGGCTGCTTGATAAACTACTGGTATCTAAAATTCCGTTTTTGACACAACGCTTGAAATAAAGTACCTCGGGGCTGCTCCGACTAATCCGGAACAGCCCCGAAACTTACATACTCAAAATAAATCTGTAAAACCGGAGCGGCAAGCAAAACAGTTTAATTACCCGCATACCGATAGCCGTTTACCACTGTTAGCACTTTGGTACGCCTTTTCCAACAAACCCAATACCTTTTCTACCTGAATAGGGGTAACGGCCAAGCCCGCACCTTCATGCAACACCTGATACAAATTGCGGTAAAAAGCCCCGTAATCTCCCGATACACTAGGTATCAGGCAGCGAACTACCTCACCGTTTACCACCGTGTGCAAAATACCCTGCTCCGCTTCACTCTCCACATTCCAACCGGGCTTTACCGCCGCACCCGATACCAATAATGCCTCTTGGTTGTCGGCCTCATGTTTCACATACGAGCCTCTCTTACCGTGCAGGCTGAAAAAAGGCCCGGCCTCACGCATATATTTTCCGGCCGTGAGGCATACCTTCTTACCGTTTTGATAATAAAGCTGTATTTGAAAATAATCGTCGCTCAGCGCACCCTCATGCTGGTAGCGCACATCAGCATAAAGTTCAGCAGGCATACCGAACAAATCTACCGCCATATCCACCAAATGTACGCCCAAATCATACACCAGCCCCACACCTGCACCGCCCGTTTCTTTCCAGCGTTTCTTATTCAAACCTTCGGCATAGCGTTCGAAACGGATATCACAATCAACAATCTCACCCAAACACCCCTCCGCCAATAGTTTTTTTGCCGTCAGCGGCGCACTGTCCCAACGGCGGTTTTGATAAACCGTTAACACAACTCCCTGCTTTTCAGCCAATGCCGCCAATTCCGCCGCCTCGGCAGCCGTCGCGCATAATGGCTTTTCCACCACTACATGCTTGCCGGCTTCTAAAGCCTGTTTGGCAAACTCAAAATGCGTTTGATTAGGCGTGGTAATCACGACCAAATCGACATCATCGGCAAGCAGGCCGGTAAATTCACGCACCGTTAACGCATACGGCAATTTCTCATGCGCCCTGTCCGTGCTGCGCTCGAACACACGCACCACTTCAAAACGGCCGTCTGCCCGCCAAAACGGCAGATGAAATACCTGAGCCGACATACCGAACCCCGCCAATCCGATTTTTACCTTTCGTGCCATAATAAATCCTTACATTTACTACCAGTATTTGAAACCAAACCTACTCTAACGCACTTCAAGCACGCCCGAAAGCCGATGAAAGCAGTTATAATGCCAACATTCGCATCAAACCGTTTCAGACGGCCTTGCATAAAAAGGAATAAACACATGAGAAAACCGCAACGGGGCTATGCCCGAGTCGACCGCGTTAAAGAGCAAATTATGCGCGAATTGGCCGAACTCGTCCGTACCGGCTTAAAAGATCCGCGCGCCGGCTTCATCACCATCAATGATGTTGAAGTTACCCGCGATTACAGCCACGCCACCATCTACTACACCGTGCTTGACGACAACACCCGCGAGGTAACTGCCGAAGCACTCGAACACGCCAAGGGCTTCTTACGCAGCGAGCTGAGCAAACGTATTACCGTATTCCGCACGCCCGAACTGCACTTCAAATATGATGAATCGGTAGAACGCGGCATGAGCATTTCCCATCTGATTGATGAAGTAGCCAAAGAAAAGCCGGTAGACGACTAACCTCACCCCACAGGCCGTCTGAAACTTTTCAGACGGCCTTTTACTTATCCGCCAATGAATACACCCGCAAAAACAGCCAAACGCCCCGTAAACGGCGTATTACTGTTGGATAAGCCCCAAGGCCTGTCCAGCAATACCGCCCTGCAAAAAGCCCGCCGTCTCTACCGTGCCGAAAAAGCCGGCCATACCGGCGTACTCGACCCGCTGGCTACCGGCCTGCTACCTGTCTGCTTCGGCGAGGCTACCAAATTCGCCCAATACCTGCTGGATGCCGACAAAGCCTATACCGCCACGCTCAAACTCGGCGAGGCCAGTAGCACAGGAGATGCCGAGGGCGAAATTATTGATACCGCCCGCAGCGATATCAGCCTTACAGAATTCCAAGATGCCTGCACCGCACTCACGGGCGCGATACGTCAAGTGCCCCCTATGTTTTCAGCTCTCAAGCACGAAGGCAAACCGCTCTACGAATATGCCCGCAAAGGCATCGTTATCGAACGAAAAGCCCGCGACATTACCATCTATGCCATTAACATCCGTGAATTTACCGCCCCAAAAGCCGTAATAGATGTGCGGTGCAGCAAAGGTACCTACATCCGCACCCTTTCCGAAGACATCGCCAAACACATCGGCACCTTCGCCCACCTCACCGCCCTGCGCCGTACGGAAACCGCCGGGTTCGCCATCGATCAAACCCATACGCTTGAAGCACTCGAAGCATTAAATGAAGCTGAACGCGATGCACTCCTACTGCCCTGTGATGCCTTGGTGCAACACCTGCCTCACATCACATTGGCAGAGAATGCCGTTACAATGCTCAAATTCGGCCAACAACCCGCCTTTAAAAACAGCGGCCTGCCGACCAACACGCCTATCCGCATTTACAGCGAAAACGGTGAATTTATCGGCTTGGCCGATTATTTGGCCGACAAAGGCCGTCTGAAAGCCCTTCGGCTGATGAACACCACTTCCTAATTTTTGCCCTATATAACATTCAACATTTTCCGAACGCAACATATGCAAAACCGGAAAATTTATGGCATAATCCGCATTCTGCCTTTTTCGGAAGCCGCGCGCTCCCGCAATTAGCAGATACAGGAGTTTGCACAGGTTTCGGCTTGGCAAACTTGTCCGAACCGAGAGGTTCATTTTATTTTCGGAGTTTTAAAATGGCATTGACCGTAGAACAAAAAGCACAAATTATCAAAGATTTCCAACGCAAAGAAGGCGACACCGGTTCTTCTGAAGTACAAATCGCATTGTTGACTTTCCGCATCAACGATCTGACTCCCCACTTCAAAGCAAACGCTAAAGACCACCACAGCCGCCGCGGCCTGTTGAAAATGGTTAGCCAACGCCGCCGTCTGCTGGCCTACTTGCGCCGTACCCAACCGGATACTTACCGCAACGTCATCACCCGCTTGGGTCTGCGTAAATAATTTTATTTGTGCAAAAATACCGCTCTTAATAAGAGCGGTATTTTTTATGGCCTGAGACCCGTCAATATTTCCACATCAGAGGCAAACCACCGACCACCATTCATAAAATCATAAAAAATATCAAAATTGTATTCATCAAAGGCCTGCCCTAGATAACTAGGGGTAGTTAAAAAATTTAAAATAACCCTGATGAAAAAGCCACTTAAGCCGATACAAACAAACCAAACTGGCCGAACTATTCGTTGCAGAGGCAACAAACCGCACCGTAACTATGCAATGTAAAAATAAGGCCGTCTGAAATATATTCAGAAACATATAATTAAATTGTATGGCTTATAGCCAAATCTACAATTTACCGCATATCGCCCAAGCCAAATTCCATCTTTCATGATCACATACGGCAAACTATACAAGCCTTCGAATTTTCCAGGGGATTTATCATTTCCTATCCGGCTCTTCCGTATCCGAAATTTTCTTGCCGATTCATTCTACCGCCACCATAAATCAAATGCCGCCTGAAAAATTTTCAGACGGCATTGTATAAATATATATTTTAGATATATATCAAAAAATCAGGTCTTCGGTAACGTTACACCCGTTTGCCCCATATATTTGCCGTTACGGTCTTTATAAGAGGTTTCGCATACTTCGTCGCTCTCGAAAAACAAAACTTGGGCAACGCCTTCACCTGCATAAATTTTCGCCGGCAGCGGTGTGGTATTGGAAAACTCCAAAGTCACATAACCTTCCCATTCCGGCTCGAACGGGGTTACGTTAACAATGATACCGCAGCGGGCATAAGTCGATTTGCCCAAACATACGGTCAACACATTACGCGGAATACGGAAATACTCCACAGTTCGTGCCAATGCAAACGAATTTGGCGGAATAATGCAGCAATCGTCTTCTACCGTCACAAAGTTTTTCGGGTCAAAGTTTTTCGGATCAACAATCGTGCTGTTGATATTGGTAAAAATCTTGAATTCATTGGCACAACGGATATCGTAACCATAGCTTGAAGTGCCGTATGAAATAATTTTTTGCCCGTTGACTTCTTTAATCTGGTTAGGCTCAAACGGCTCAATCATGCCGTATTCCTCGCTCATGCGGCGAATCCATTTGTCGGATTTAATGCTCATTTTCTGTTTCCCTGCGGATAAGTCCCGCCAAGCGGGAAAATAGCGTTTATTCTATGGAAAATCGGCAGCGCGCGCAATCTCATACACGCTACCGCATTATTTTCAGACGGCCTAAACTGTTTATTCCTGCCAGCCACCTAAATACGATACTAACTCGCCTATCATGGTACTCAAAGCTTCACTCATCAAAATCTGCGAAGCAAACGCCAAGCTGGCGGCATCATCGCCGTGGTTTTCAGCCTCTTCCTGTAATACGTCCAGATATTGTATACGTTTGAGAGTGAAATCCTGGGTAAGGATAAAACTGATCTGATCCCGCCAAGTCAGCCCCAATTGGGTAACCGTTTTACCATTTCTCACATGTTGCACCACCTCATCGGCGGTCAGATCCTGCTTGGATACTTTTACGGTTGGTACTACGTCACCAGTACCTTTCAGCTCGCAATCGCTATCCAACTCAAACCCGCCTTGCGCACTGCCTTGCAACAGCCATTCCGTCATCAAGCTTGAGGGAGACTGCTTGGTATTGGGCAGGCTGGCTTCCAAACCGCCCAAGGCTTCACGCAATTTAGTCAACATAGTTTCCGCTTTGGCGGAGGCGGCATTATTGATCAACAAAAAGCCGTGCTTAGTATCAAAAACCGCCTGAATACGGCTGCTGCGGGTAAAAGCACGCGGCAGCAGATCATCAGTAATCTGCTCTTTTAGCTCTTGTTTTTCTTTACGCCCGACATTACGCGCTTCGGCATTCTGGATATCGGCCACGCGTTCTTCCAAAATATCGCGGATTACACCTGCCGGTAATACTTTTTCTTCTTTTTTCAAGGCCACCAACCAAGTGTAGTCGGCCGGGAACACCGGTTCGGGTGAAAAAGATACGGGGGCGGCAAAACCCTCGCTAAACCAGTCCAAACCCATACAAGGGGTAAACTCCGCCTCTGCCAGCTTGGCCGCCAGAGTTTCCAATTGGGGCAATTTTTCAAGATTGAGCGGGTAAAAACTGATTTGCTTAAACCACATAAGGGCATCCTTTATTATTTCTTTGTCCAAACCGCCGTATTATACAGCAAACCGCCAAGCATCCTGCCCTTGCCTTCAGACAACTTCAGCCCAATCTCCACGCCTAACACAATATTTCCGCTATTTCCCTATTGACGAAAAAACAATGAATCTGTATAGTTCTGCCTTCGGTTACGCGCCCATCGTCTAGAGGCCTAGGACACTGCCCTTTCACGGCGGCAACCGGGGTTCGAATCCCCGTGGGCGTGCCAGATTTCAAAAAACGCTTTCCATAACGGAAAGCGTTTTTTACATTTTTTCAGACGGCTCGTGCTGATTATTTTATAATCCAGCCTTATTTACCACTACACACCTTCACTCATCATGAGCTATTCTCTCGTTTTACAGCATCCCGATATTGCCTCCTACACACTCGGTGGTTTACCGGCAACCACACCCTACGCACCCGGTATCGTACGCATCGCGGTTGAGCCTGATTACACCCTGCCCGACCCCATAGCTGCCGAACTTACCCGCCAACAGATCGATTTCGGCATAGTACCCGATATGCCCTTCAACGAATTGGGATTGATTGTCAGCGATATGGATTCCACGCTGATTACTATTGAATGTATTGACGAAATTGCCGCCGGTGTGGGCCTAAAAGACCAAGTTGCCGAAATTACCGAAAGCTCAATGCGCGGCGAGTTGGATTTCGAACAATCGCTTCGCCACCGTGTCGCTTTGCTCAAAGGCTTGGAAGAGGGCGTATTCCAAGAAGTTTACGATTATGTTTTACAGCTTTCGCCCGGTGCGGAATATCTGATTGAAGAGTGCAAAAAAAATCAGGTGAAATTTATGCTGGTATCGGGCGGTTTCACATTTTTTACCGACCGTTTGAAAAACCGGCTCGGCCTTGATTACAGCTATGCCAACACGCTTGAAATAGTAAACGGTAAGCTGACCGGACGCTTGCAAGGGCGTATTATCGACGCCGAAGCCAAAGCATCACTACTGGCCGAATACCGTAAAAAACTGGGTTTGAGAAAGAAACAGGTTTTAGCCATGGGAGACGGAGCCAATGATATTCCGATGCTTCAAGAAGCCGGCATCGGCATTGCCTACCGGGCCAAACCCAAAACCCAACAAAATGCCCGTTTATGTATTAACCACTGCGGCTTAGAAGCCGTGCGAGGTTGGTTCCTCTAATTATCAAAAACATTATCGTATTGCTTAATAAAAAATGCCGTCTGAAAATTTTCAGACGGCATTTTTTATTTTTGCGGTACAACATTGGACGATTGTTAAAAATAATTTGTTGCGTTATATCTTTTAATGTGAGGCTATTCCATAACTTACAAATCACGTGCTTAAAAAATAAAATACTTTAATATCATAAGTACATAGCAGTTAAAGCATAGCATATATGCCATATATAAAACCGATCAACGCACCATAAAATTCCCAACAGCCACAAGATTGTCATACTGAGTTTCTAAAATTACATTGAAACTTAACCTATAGGATTTTCCCACCATGACATTCAAAACCTGTAAATCTGTTCTCACCGCTACCGTCTTACTCGCAATAGCACAATATACTTCGGCCGCTGCTATTGAACACCCTGCCATATTGGCCGGCCATGCTATATTACCTGCCGAATCCTTTATACAAGCCCCCTCCGATGCCCCTAAAGTATTGACAAATGCGGGGAAGTTCACTACCAGCAAGCGAACAGAAAAATTAAACAGCATTGAAGGCTTTTCGGATAATCGCCCGACAGGTGTATTTTTACCTTTTGACGGGCAACCGCTTCAAGGACATTCCGGCATTACCAAAATGGCCGACGACAGTTATTGGGTTTTGACAGATAACGGCGCAGGAAACCGAAAAAATTCGCCGGATTTTATGCTATACCTCACCCGTTATCATATCGATTTTAAAAACCACACTTTCTCTCCGCTTGAAACCATTTTTTTAAAAGATCCCGATAAAAAAATCCCTTTCCATATTATTAACGAATCCACCGAAACCCGTTATTTAACAGGAGCTGATTTTGATCCGGAGAGCCTACAGATTATCGGAGGCAATATTTGGATTGGCGACGAATTCGGCCCTTACCTTATCCAAGCAGATTTGACGGGCAAAGTATTGAATATTTTTGAAACCGAAGTTAACGGAAAAGTTATCCGATCACCGGAACACTTCAGTTTACAATCACCGGCCACCCCGGCCTCAAAGATGAAGTTTGAAGTCAACCGTTCTAAAGGTTTTGAAGGAATGGGGGCTTCTGTGGATGGGAAAATATTATATCCTCTGCTGGAGGGAGCTCTATGGGATGCCGATAAAAATAGCTATGAAAACGACAATGGAAAAAATTACCTGCGCATCTTAGAGTTTGATGTAAAAAAACAAAAATGGACGGGTAATTTCTGGAAATACCCGCTGGAAGACAATGGTAATGCTATTGGCGACTTCAATATGATTGATACAAACCGTGCTTTAATCATAGAAAGAGACAACGGAGAGGGAATCACCGAAAAAGCCTGTAAGCCGACGGATAAAGATACTACCCGCTGTTTCAGCAATCTCCCTAAATTCAAACGGGTATATTTAGTTAGATTCGGCAAAAACAATATAGGCCAAAACGTGGAAAAATTAGGTTATATCGATCTGCTCAATATTCAAGATCCGGATAAAATCGCCAAGAAACCACTAAGCGAAGGCGTATTTAAATTTCCATTTTTTACGATTGAAAATGTCGATATAGTCGATGACAAACATATTATTGTTGGCAACGATAACAACCTGCCATACTCCAGCAGCCGAGATCCGAATAAAGCAGATGACAATGAGATGATTTTATTAAACGTTGAGTCGTTACTAAAATTGAAATAAAGCCATCTGAAAAATGCCGTCTGAAAATTTTCAGACGGCATTTTAATAAAAATATACCAAATTCAACGCGTATTATTCTTCTTCACCCTCGCTGCGAATTACCAACAGTGGCAAATGACTTTGGCGCATGACTGTTTCGGCGAAGCTGCCCATCAGTAGGTGCATCAAACCGGTACGGCCATGCGTACCCAACACCAACAAGTCGGCACCTTGCGAGTCGGCATAATCTACTAATTCCTGAGCCATCTCGCGCGCGCCTTTATTGGCTACCAGAAGATGTTTGTCTACATCGGTCACGCCTAAATCCTTAGCGGTATTGACCGCAAAATCCAATACTTCATGCCCTTGGGCCACAGCGGCGGCTTCATAGCTTTCATGCTGCAAAAATTCGGGAGCAAGTGCCATATATTCGGCAGGATTGGCCACATTGACCAAAGTCAGCTTGGTATTAATCGCCACAGCCAAGCCGGCCGCGTGTTTCAAAGCATTGAGTGCGGTGCTGCTGCCGTCTACCGCTACAACCAAATGTTTATACATATCTATCCTCCTGATTCATGCAGACTCAAAGAGCCGGCTGTCGTTGGCATAATTGGGTTTCACCCCTTTCTTTGCAGTATAATACGTTCCTATTGTTTTGCCAGCTGTTATTTTATTGGTTTTTGATTTATCACAAGGTCATTTTATGCTTAAGCATCCACCTGTTTCGGCCCGTCGTTTCGGCGGTATTGCCCGCCTTTACGGAGACGAAGCGCTACGGCGTTTTGCAAATGCCCACGTTTGCGTGGTCGGGGTAGGCGGGGTAGGCTCGTGGGCAGTCGAAGCATTGGCACGTTCAGGCATAGGCAAACTTACCTTGATTGACTTAGACAATGTTGCCGAATCCAATGTTAACCGCCAGCTTCACGCACTTACGGATGATTTCGGCAAAGCCAAAGTCAGCGCACTCGGAGAGCGGATTACCCAAATCAACCCAAGCTGCCACGTGGTAGAAATTGAGGATTTTGTAACCCCTGAAAACCTGCCTGAAATTTTTTCCGAAAAATTTGATTTCGTAATTGATGCGATTGATCAAGTCCGCGTGAAAGCCGCTATGGCCGCATATTTTGTCGCCCAAAAGCAACCTTTTATTATGAGCGGAGGAGCCGGCGGACAAAAAAATCCGGCCCTTATCCGTACTGCCGACTTAAGCCGTGTTACCCACGATCCGCTGTTGGCCAATCTTCGCTATACTCTGCGCAAACGCTACGGTTTTTCACGAGATACCCAAGCCAAAATGCGCGTACCCTGTGTTTATTCCACCGAAAACGTTACCCCGCCCCAATCGGGCGAAGCCTGCGCTACCGATACCGCCCCTCAAGGTTTATCTTGCGCCGGTTACGGTGCCAGCATGTTGGTAACCGCTTCGTTCGGCCTATATTGTGCGCAAGCCGCCATCGACCATATTGCAGCCCATGAATAAGCCAGCCGTCTCTGCACCGCCCTCATCCCCCGAAAATGCCGTCGCATGGATTTTCGGCCAACCGGTAACCGATTTACCGCAAGATTTGTTTATACCGCCCGATGCGCTTAAGGTGGTACTGCACAGCTTTCAAGGCCCGCTCGATTTGCTGCTGTATCTTATCCGCAAGCAAAATATTGATGTGCTAGATATTCCGATGATCAAAATCACCGAACAATATCTGCACTATATCGCCCAAATGGAAGCCCATCAGTTTGACTTGGCCGCCGAATATCTGCTGATGGCCGCCGTACTGATAGAAATCAAATCCCGCTTGTTGCTGCCTCAGCCCGAAAGCATTGAAGACGAAGAAGCTGCCGACCCCCGCGCCGAATTGGTACGCCGCCTGCTTGCCTACGAACAAATGAAACTGGCGGCACAAGGTTTGGACGCTCTGCCGCGTGCTGGCCGTGATTTTGCATGGGCATACCTGCCGCTTGAAATCGCCATTGAAGCCAAGCTGCCCGATGTACAAACCGCCGACCTTACTCAAGCCTGGCTGGCTATTCTCTCCCGCGCCAAACACACGCAAAGCCACGAAGTGGTGCGCGAAGCCATTTCCGTACGCGCGCAAATGAGCAGTATTTTGCGTCGGCTGCGCCAAGGAAGCTGCTTGTTTCACGAATTATTCAAGCCCGAACAGGGCATTGCCTATGTTGTTGTTAACTTTATCGCCTTACTCGAACTGGCTAAAGAAGGCTTGGTACGCATCATCCAAGACGAAGGCTTCGACACCATCGAAATCCACCTGCAAGACGGTAGCGAAAAATTCGAAACAATGCTTTCAGACGGCAACGACACGGCGCCTCTCTGAAAGTTAAGCACAAAAACTTAATACAAATAAAAATAATATTGTTACTGCAAAGGATAAATCATGCCGCAAAACCCCGAAGTCTACCGCTATCTCTCCGAACATTACCTAACCTTGCCGCACTGTCTCGATATCGGCTTGAAACTCAAACACACCGGCAACCGCCAAACCATTTTAAGCATTGCCAACCGTGCCGATTTGGTCGGACGCAACGATAGCCACACCATACACGGCGGCGCGGTATGCGCCCTAATCGACGTTGCCTCTGCTTGTGCCGTTGCCGCCCACCTGCCCGATTACGAAGCGCTTGCGACACTGGATATGCGCATCGATTATATGCACCCCGCCCGCAACGACCGGCCCGTATTCTGCCGCGCCACCTGCCACCGTTTGGCCGGGCAAGTCGCTTTCGTCCGTACTCGCTGCTATCAAGACGATCCGAACGATCCCATCGCTCTAAGTACCGCCACTTTCATGCGTACAGCCCTCTCGGATGAGCAAAAACAGCAGCTGCATAACTTTTTCAGCCGACATGCCGGTCAATCGTACCAACGCTTTCCGCCTCCGTCTCCGGCGACTCCCGACTTCACCGCAAGCCAACCCGAGCCTGCCGAATCATTAATGCCCTATGCCGCATTTATCGGCCTGCAAACCGGCCAAGACGCCCAAGGCCGCCGTATTTACGCCCTGCCCTACAAACCCGAGCTCATCGGTAACGTTTTCCTACCCGCACTGCACGGCGGCTTGATCGGCGGTTTTATGGAAAGCTGTGCGGCACTTTATCTGTACGAACAAGCCGGGCTCACCGAAATACCCAAAATGATTAATTTTTCTATCGATTACCTGCGCTCCGCCCGCCCTGAGGCCGCTTATGCCCGCTGTATTCTTACCCGCCAGGGCAGCCGCATAGCCAATCTTTCGGTAGAAGCTTGGCAAGCAGACGAGTCAAAACCTTTCGCCATTGCCCGCTGCCATTTCCAAATGCCGGAATAAACCGTTCTTCAAAACCAATTTGTTGTTTGCAGGCCGTCTGAAAACTTTTGCAGTTTGCAGTCTCTTCATATTCTTTCAGACGGCCTTTTCCATGCTGATACGATACTTAACTGAGACAAATACTTGCAGCTAAACATGACTTCCTATCCGGTACATACCCAAACTCCGTAAAACGTGGTTTAATAACATCATTGCAACCGATAAGAATCATTCTCATGCCGCACGCTCCCATTATCCATTCCCTACTTGATACTGATTTATACAAATTCACCATGCTGCAAGTAGTGCTGCACCAATTCCCGCAAGCACACGGCGTCTATGAATTCCGTTGCCGCAACAACGATCAAACAGCTTACCCGCTGGCCGAAATAAAAGAAGAACTCGAACGCGAGCTGGATGCCTTATGCGAAGTCAAATTTAAAGAAGACGAGCTCCAATATCTGCGTGATATGCGCTTTATCAAAAGCGACTTTGTCGACTATCTCGAGCTTTTCCAGCTCAAACGCCGCTTTATTACCGTTTCCACAGACAGCAAAGGCCGTCTGAACATCAAAGTAGAAGGCCCGATTATCCAAGCCATGTTCTTTGAAATTTTCACTTTGGCAATCGTGAATGAACTCTACTTCCGCCGCTTGGAAACACCCGAAATCCTCGCCGAAGGCGAGTGCCGCCTTCAGGCCAAAGCCGCCCTGCTCCAAGAACTCGATAAGCAACAAAACCCCGAAGATCCTCCGTTCCTGATTTCCGATTTCGGCACCCGCCGCCGCTATACGCTGGCCTGGCAGGAACACGTCATCAAAACCCTTCATGCCGCCGCGCCCAATATCGTACGCGGCACCAGCAATGTTTACCTTGCTAAAAAACTCGGTATCACACCCATCGGTACGATGGCACACGAATTTCTACAAGCCTTTCAGGCATTGGATGTCCGCCTGCGCGATTTTCAAAAAGCCGCTCTTGAGGCGTGGGTACACGAATACCGCGGCGACCTCGGTATCGCCCTAACCGACGTAGTCGGCATGGATGCCTTCCTGCGCGATTTCGACCTATACTTCGCCAAGCTTTTCGACGGCCTGCGCCACGACAGCGGAGATCCTTATGTATGGGGCGACAAAGCCTACCATCACTATAAAAAACTGAAAATCGACAGCCATACCAAAATGCTGACTTTCAGTGACGGCCTTAATATCGAAAAATCATGGGCGCTGCACCAATACTTCAAAGACCGCTTCAAAACCAGCTTCGGTATCGGTACCAACTTAACCAATGATATGGGGCTGACCACCCTCAATATCGTTTTGAAACTGGTGGAATGCAACGGCCAATCGGTAGCCAAACTCTCCGACAGCCCCGGTAAAACCATGACCGACAACGACACTTTCCTCGCTTATCTGCGCCAAGTGTTTGAAGTACCGGCTCCGCAAACAGATAACGTTAACGGCTAAAGCCGATCAAACTAAAAAAGCCGTCTGAAAATATTTTCAGACGGCTTTTTTATCGTACGGCAGCAACACTGTTCTAGCCCAAATCCAAACACAAATATTTCAATTCCAAATATTCATCTACCCCGTATTTGCTGCCCTCTCGTCCCAAGCCGCTGGACTTGATACCGCCAAAGGGTGCAACTTCGTTGCTGATTAATCCGGTATTGATACCAACCATGCCATATTCTAAAGCTTCGGCCACACGCCATTGACGGGCAGCACTTTGCGTATAGATATAAGCGGCCAAGCCGAATTCCGTATTATTAGCGGCAGCTACGACGTCTTCTTCATGCTCGAATTTGAATACCGGACAGAGCGGGCCGAAGGTTTCTTCATGTGCGACTTTCATGTCGGCAGTTACGCCGCCCAATACCGTAGGCTCGAAAAACGTTCCTCCCAAAGCGCTGCGTTTACCGCCTGCCAAACATACGGCGCCTTTCTCTAGAGCATCGGCAATATGCTCCTCTACTTTGCAGACGGCTTTTTCATCAATCAACGGCCCTTGGTTGACGCCCTCCTCCAAACCGTTACCCAATTTGAAACCGGATACTTTCTCTGCCAATTTCCGGCAGAATTCATCATAAACTGCCGCATGGGCGTACACGCGGTTTGTACAAACACAGGTTTGGCCGCTATTGCGGAATTTACTTGCAAGCAAGCCTTCAACCGCCTTATCCACATCCGCATCGTCAAAAACGATAAACGGCGCATTACCGCCCAACTCCAAGCTGAGTTTTTTAATCTGCCCTGCAGATTCGGCAAAGATTTTCGCCCCTACTTCAGTAGAACCGGTAAAACTGATTTTACGTACGGTTTCATGATGGGCAAACACACCGCCTATTTCCGATGCACTGCCGTTCACGACCACAAATAAATCTTCCGGCACGCCTGCTTCGTAAGCCAACACGGCTTGCGCATAGGCGGAAAGTGGGGTTTGGCTGGCAGGTTTCACCAACATGGCACAGCCCACTGCCAAAGCCGGAGCTGCTTTACGGGTAATCATTGCCGCAGGGAAATTCCACGGTGTGATAGCGGCAGTTACCCCGACCGGCTGCTTCAACACCAGCATTTTCTGGTTTGGCTTCACACTCGTAAGAATATCACCGTCTATGCGGCGGGCTTCTTCGGCAAACCAGCGGATAAAACCGGCGGCATAGTCAATCTCGCCGCGCGATTCGATCAGGCTTTTTCCCTGCTCCATAGTCATGATACGGGCGAGGTTTTCTTTATTCTCTTTCAACAAACGATACCAGCACAATAGAATATCGGCGCGCTCTAAGGCAGTTTTTACCGCCCACTGTTTTTGCGCCAGTGCCGCTTTCTCAATCAAACCGTTTAAAGTTGCTGCATCGGTTTTCCGTACGAAAGCAATCGTTTCGCCGGTAGCCGGATTAGTCACTTCCAAGCCGTCTGAAATTTTATCGAAACTCACATCAGAATGTTGCAGCAACTGCTCTATGGTTTTCATTTGAATTCCTCATACTGATTATCTGTATATCCGCCGCCTGCTTCAGACGGCCTGCCGCTCTCAACCTCGTGCCCGAGAAATCGCTTGTGCCAACACCGCCAAGCCTTTATCGAAAGTATCATCTTCAATCGTCAGCGGGTAGAGGAAGCGGATAACATTACCGTGGGCGCCGCATGTAAGTAAGAGCAATTGTTGGTTCATGGCCTCTTTCTGCACTTTGGCGGCAAATTCACCGTTCGGATTTTCATCATCACCGAATTCAACCGCCACCATTGATCCCAGACCTCGGATTTCGGTGATTTCAGGCGCGTTCAAATCTTTTAGGAATGTCGTCAGCCGCTCGCCCAAAACTTTTGAGCGATTGCATAATTTTTCTTCCTCAATCACATCCAATACCGCCAAAGCAGCCGCTATGCCCAACGGATTTCCCGCATAAGTGCCGCCCAAGCCGCCTTTGCGCGGAGCGTCCATAATCTCTGCCTTACCCGATACACCGCTCAATACGAACCCGCCCGCCATACTTTTGGCCATGGTCATGATATCGGGCTGTACATCATAGTGTTCCATAGCAAACAATTTGCCCGTACGCGCAAAACCGGCCTGTACTTCGTCGGCAATCATCACGATACCGTGTTCGTCGCAAATCTTACGAACCGCACGCATAAATTCGGGCGGGCAAACATTAAAACCGCCTTCACCCTGCACCGGTTCCAAAATAATCGCCGCCACATCATGCGGGGCGATATCGCTTTTGAAAATACGCTTGATGCTTTTAACGGCATCCTCAACGCTGATATTCTGGGTAGAGGCAGGATACAGCGCATGAAATACACCTGCGGGCATGGCACCGAAATCGGCCTGATACGGCATCACTTTCCCGGTAAGTGCCAATGTCATCATTGTGCGTCCGTGAAACGCGCCGCCAAAAGCAATAATGCCGTTACGCTTCGTATACGCGCGCGCGATTTTAACGGCATTCTCCACCGCCTCGGCACCGCTAGAGAAAAACTGGCTTTTCACCTTACCTTGGATCGGCACCAACCGATTGATGCGCTCTGCCAATTCGATATAGCTTTGGTACGGCACGACCTGGAAAGCCGTATGGGTAAAGCGGTCAAGCTGATCGGCTACGGCAGCGGTCACTTTCGGATGGCGGTGCCCTGTGTTTAATACGCCGATACCGCCTGCAAAATCGATAAACTCACGGCCGTCTGCCGAAACAATGACTGCATTGTCGGCACTTTCAGCAAACCAATCGCATAATACGCCTGCCCCATTAGGCATTGCCTCGCGCATTCTCTCAAGCCAATCATTCATACCCCTACCCTCCTTTAGTTATGTGTTTCAACGGCATTCATACCAACCTTTCGGCAAAAGCCATTTCTGCCGCATTTATCTTTCCCAGATAGTCCGTCAGATAGTAAATTCAAACAAATAGCGTTGTCAACCAATGTAAAATCAAATATTTAGCTAAAAATATATAGATTTGCATACAATTTCAGACAAAATCCCGAATCTGCTTTAAGCCGCATCGAAACAATAAAAAAGGCCGTCTGAAACTTTGAGTTTCAGACGGCCTTATCAACATCAGGGTTTAACGTTTTTCCAAAATTACCGAACCGATAGAATAACCCGCTCCGAAGCTGGACAACACACCGATACTGCCGGTCGGCAGGTCCGCATGATGAAGATGCAATGCAATCACGGATCCGGCAGAGCTGGTATTGGCATAGCGATCAAGAATAATCGGCGCTTCTTCTGCGCTTGCGTCACGACCCAATACACGGCGGCTGATTAATTCGTTCATAGTACGGTTTGCCTGATGCAGCCAAAAACGCGCTACATTTTGCGGTTTGATTTGATTTTCGGCCAAATGGGCAACAATATGTTCACCCACTGCAGGGCAAACTTCTTTAAATACCTTACGCCCGTTTTGTACAAACAATTTATCCGCCGCCATCGGATCGGCATCCATTTCACAACGGTTGATAAAACCGAAATTATTGCGGATATTATTAGAAAACTGGGTCCACAACTTCGTTCCGACAATACGGAATCCCTGCCCCTCCCGGGCCAGGTCATCTCGAACAACCACCATCGCCGTAGCGGCATCTCCAAAGATAAAGTGGCTGTCGCGTTCGCGGAAATTCAAATGCGCCGAGCAAATTTCCGCATTCACAATCAATACGCGCGAAGCCGAGCCGCTTTTCACCGCATCGGCTGCCGTTTGCAGAGCGAATGTAGCCGACGAACAGGCAACATTCATATCAAAAGCAAAGCCACCGCAGCCCAAGGCCGTCTGAATTTCTACCGCCATAGCGGGATAAGCGCGCTGCATATTGGAATTGGCTACCAACACCATATCGATATCGGCAGCTTCTACGCCGGCGTTTTCCAGTGCCTCTTTAGCTGCGGCAACGCCCATTTCGGCCTGTACCGACAACTCTTCGTTGCTACGCTTGGGAAACTGCGGACACATGATATCAGGATTCAAAATGCCTTCTTTATCCAATACGAAACGGCTTTTGATACCGGATGCCTTTTCAATAAATTCACTGCTTGATTCAGCCAAAGGCTCCATTGTGCCAGCGGCAATTTCATCGGCATGCCGTTCATTAAAGGCCGCAACATAGCGGTTAAAAGTTGCCACCAGCTCATCGTTGCTGATCGCGTTAGACGGGGTGAACAAGCCGGTGCCGCTCAATACGGCTTGGGGTGCAGACATGGTTTCTCCTTTACCAATCACCATTTCATAAAATATCCGCCATCATATCACGATTACCTAATAAATCCTTAACCTGCAAAAGAATGTTTATTCTAATAAAACCGCGCCATGCCAACCGGCTGAAACTGCCTGCCGCCCAACCTTTTGCAATCAAGCCGCCTCCATATGGTAAAAATCCCGGCAAAATTTCCCACCCTCTATGCCTCCGGAAACATTAACGCTAAAATAATCTCTGCAACAAACCATAAGAAAATGATTTACAAAGGAAACCAAATCATGAACCACTTTCCCCCGCAGATCAAAATACCCGCCACCTATATGCGCGGCGGCACCTCTAAAGGCGTATTTTTCAAACTCGAGGATTTACCCGAAGCAGCACGCACGGCAGGTGCTGCGCGCGACAACATCCTTTTGCGCATACTCGGCAGCCCCGATCCTTACGGCAAGCAGATAGACGGTTTGGGTAATGCCAGTTCGTCTACCAGCAAAGCCGTAATCCTCAGCAAATCTTCACGCCCCGGTCATGATGTCGATTATTTGTTCGGTCAAGTTTCTATCGACAAACCGTTTGTCGACTGGAGCGGCAATTGCGGCAACCTTTCCGCCGCCGTAGGCGCATTTGCCATTCATGCGGGCTTTATTCCGCCCGAGCGCATCGCTTCAGACGGCATCTGTACGGTTACGATCTGGCAGGCGAATATTCAAAAAACCATTGTGGCTCATGTTCCCGTTTGTAACGGCGAAGTACAGGAAACCGGCGATTTCGAACTAGACGGCGTAACCTTCCCCGCCGCAGAAATCCAACTCGAATTTATCGACCCTGCAGATGACGGAGAAGACGGCGGAGCCATGTTCCCAACCGGAAATTTGGTTGACGACCTTGAAGTACCCGGAGTTGGTACTTTCAAAGCTACTTTAATCAATGCCGGCATTCCCACTGTTTTTGTCAACGCCGCCGATATCGGCTATACCGGTACCGAGTTGCAAGATGATATTAACAACGACCCGGAGGCCTTAGCCCGCTTCGAAAACATCCGTGCCCATGCGGCATTAAAAATGGGGTTGATTCAAGATCTTTCCGAAGCCGCCACCCGCCAACACACACCTAAAATCGCCTTTGTCGCACCGCCGCAAAGCTATAAAGCTTCCAGCGGTAAAAACGTAGCGGCAGCGGAGGTCGACCTGCTGGTTCGCGCTTTAAGCATGGGCAAGCTGCACCACGCCATGATGGGAACCGCTGCCGTTGCCATCGGCACGGCCGCCGCAATTCCCGGTACTTTAGTGAATGCGGCGGCAGGCGGAGGCAACCACGAGGCTGTACGCTTCGGCCACCCTTCGGGTACGCTGCGCGTCGGTGCGCAAGCTGTTGAACGCAACGGCGAATGGACGGTTACCAAAGCCATCATGAGCCGTAGTGCACGCATCATTATGGAAGGCTTTGTCCGCATACCCGACCCTAATCAGAAATAGGCCGTCTGAAAACGGCTCTGCTTATGTAGAGCCGTTTTTCATAAAGCTTAACCGTTCGGCCAAATTTACCATCTTAAAATATCTTATTGATATTCATACGCTTGTAAATATCCCTTTTATCTTCCAAACCGACAACCTCTATCAATTTTTCTGATGGCAGCAATCCACAGAAATAATTTCACAACCTCATCTTCTTCAATTACATTGCACTACACAAGAAAAACCACAAAGGAGAAATATCAAATGCAAGCCAATCCCAAAATGATTTTGGTCTTAAACTGCGGCAGCTCGTCCCTCAAAGGCGCTCTGCTCGATAGCGAACACGGCGAACTGGTTCTCAGCTGTTTAGCCGAAAAGCTAACTACTCCCGATGCTTATATCACCTTCAGCTATGCTGATAATCCGAAAGCCCTTCCTGCCGACCGCGATTCATGGTTTATCGGACGTCATGCCGGCGAAAAACACCGCGTTGAATTAGGCGAAAAGAACGACCATACCGGTGCCGTAGAAGCGCTATTGGAAGAATTAAAATCCCATGACCTGCAAAGCTTGGTTGCGGCCATCGGCCACCGCGTCGTACACGGCGGAGAAAAATATTCCGCTTCGGTGTTGCTGACTGACGACGTCATTGCCACATTGGAAGAATGTATTCCCCTGGCACCGTTACACAATCCCGCCAACCTCACCGGTATCGAAGCCGCCCGCACTATTTTCCCTGGTCTGCCCAATGTCGGCGTATTCGATACTGCATTCCACCAAACCATGCCCGAACATGCCTACACCTATGCCGTTCCGCGCGAGCTCTATCACAAATACGGATTGCGCCGCTACGGCTTTCACGGTACAAGCTACCGCTACGTTGCCCAAGAAGCAGCCGATATGCTTGGCAAAGATTTGAAAGACACTGCCCTAATCGTTGCACACCTGGGTAATGGTGCGTCGGTTGCCGCTATTTTGGGCGGAGAATCAAAAGATACCAGCATGGGCCTGACTCCTCTGGAAGGTTTGGTAATGGGTACGCGCAGCGGCGATATTGATCCCGGCGCATTCACCTTTATTGAAGCGGCCACCGGTTTGAGCGCAAAAGAAGTGAACGATATGCTGAATAAAAAATCGGGACTGCTGGGCATCTCCGAGCTATCGAACGACATGCGCACTATTCAGGAAGCAGCCGCCGAAGGACACGAAGGGGCGAAATTGGCCTTAGAAATCACCGCTTACCGCTTAGCCAAATACATTGCCGCCATGAGCGTTGCCACCGGTCGCTTGGATGCGCTCGTATTCACCGGCGGTATAGGTGAAAACTCAAGCCTGATCCGTGCCAAAACCATCGGATACCTCGGCATTCTGGGTCTGAAACTTGACGAAGCAGCCAATGAAGCCACACGTTTCGGCAAGGCCGGTATCATCACACAAGCAGGCAGTATGCCTTGTGCGATGGTTGTGCCGACTAACGAAGAACGCATGATTGCCTTCGATACCCGTCAGCTTTCCGGATTGGGAAACTAAGCAGTTGATAGTTCGATAACGAACTTTTTGCCGTTTACCTATATTTTGGCAGTTAAAATTCAAAGGCCGTCTGAAGTTCAGACGGCCTTTTTCTCCCTAAACGGACAATAAATGCTTTGCCGTTTATATCGCACTAGAAAACATCAGGTTTGAACCCTCTCTTGATTTACAACAATCAACTGAAATAACAAGTAGCACATTCTGATAAATCTTAAGCAATTCTTTCCGGTTACATAATATTGAATCAAATGCCGTCTGAAAGTTTTCAGACGGCATTTGATATCAACGAATGATCCGAATATAAAAAAGCACCGCAACTATATGCGGTGCTTTTTACACTAAGAACTAAACACAATTAGTCTTTTTTGTCTTTCACTTCTTCAAACTCGGCGTCAACGACATCATCGTCTTTCTTACCGTCGGCTTGTGCGCCGCTTTCAGCTGCTTGGGCTTCCGCTTGGGCTTGAGCATAAACCAGCTCACCCAGTTTTTGGCTGGCAGTACCCAATGCTTCGGCCTTGGCATCGATATCAGCTTTGTCCTCGCCTTTTACGGCTTCTTCTGCAGCTTTCAAAGCATCTTCGATTTTAGCTTTCTCATCGGCATCCAGTTTGTCGCCGTAATCAGCCAGTGATTTTTTCACCGAGTGAATCAATGCTTCGGCCTGATTGCGTGAAGCTACCAGCTCAGTCAGCTTTTTATCTTCCTCGGCATTGGCCTCCGCATCTTTCACCATGCGTTCGATTTCTTCCTCGCTCAAACCGGAAGAACCTTGAATGGTAATCTTGGCTTCTTTACCGGTACCTTTGTCTTTGGCAGACACGTGCAAGATACCGTTAGCATCAATATCGAATGTTACTTCGATTTGCGGTACGCCGCGCGGAGCCGGTGCAATATCGCCCAAGTTAAAGTTACCCAGCGATTTATTGGCAGAGGCACGCTCACGCTCACCTTGCAACACATGGATGGTTACCGCGCTTTGGTTATCTTCGGCAGTCGAGAAAGTTTGTGAAGCCTTGGTCGGAATAGTGGTGTTTTTCTGAATCAGCTTGGTCATCACACCGCCCATAGTTTCGATACCGAGCGACAAGGGGGTTACGTCCAACAGCAATACGTCGCTGCGGCCGCCGCCCAATACTTCGCCCTGAATCGCAGCACCTACGGCTACCGCTTCATCGGGGTTCACATCTTTACGCGGCTCTTTACCGAAGAAGGCTTTTACGGCTTCCTGTACTTTCGGCATACGGGTTTGACCGCCCACCAAAATCACGTCGTCGATTTCGCTTGCGCTCAAGCCCGCATCTTTCAAAGCAATACGGCAAGGCTCGATAGAACGTTCAATCAAATCTTCTACCAGGCTTTCGAACTTGGCACGGGTGATTTTCATCGCCAAATGTTTCGGGCCGGTCGCATCCATAGTGATGTAAGGCAGGTTGATTTCGGTTTGCTGACCGCTCGACAATTCGATTTTGGCTTTCTCTGCAGCTTCTTTCAAGCGTTGTAGAGCCATTACGTCTTGTTTCAAATCAATACCTTGTTCTTTTTTGAACTCGGTAATGATGTAGTCGATCAAACGTTGGTCGAAGTCTTCACCGCCCAAGAAAGTATCACCGTTGGTAGCCAATACTTCGAATTGTTTGTCGCCATCCACATTGGCGATTTCGATAATGGAAATATCGAAAGTACCGCCACCCAAGTCGTACACGGCGATTTTACGGTCTTTGTTGTCGCCTTTATCCATACCGAACGCCAATGCTGCGGCCGTCGGTTCGTTGATGATACGTTTCACATCCAAGCCGGCGATACGGCCGGCATCTTTAGTTGCCTGACGTTGGCTGTCATTGAAGTAAGCCGGTACGGTAATCACGGCTTCGGTTACTTTCTCACCCAAGTAAGCTTCGGCGGCCTCTTTCATTTTGCGCAATACTTCGGCAGATACTTGCGGCGGAGACAGCTCTTTACCTTGTGCTTTCACCCAAGCGTCGCCATTGGCGGCTTTGATGATTTCGAAAGGCATCAAGTCAATGTCTTTTTGTACTTCTTTATCTTCGAATTTATGGCCGATCAATCGTTTGGCGGCATAAATAGTATTTTTTGCATTGGTTACGGCTTGACGCTTGGCCGGTGCGCCGACCAAGATTTCACCACCGTCCAAATAAGCGATGATTGACGGGGTGGTACGTGCGCCTTCGGCATTCTCGATCACTTTAGTTTGGCCGTTTTCCGAAATAGCCAAACAAGAGTTGGTTGTACCTAAGTCAATACCGATTACTTTTGCCATGATTTATAGCTCCTTAATGATTGAATAATTCTTTGGGGCTACTTGCTGTTTCTAGCACGGTGCCCAGCATTGTTATGCAAGATAAGGGGGATTGCGGTGTTTTCAAGCACCTGTGGATATTTTTTTATTTACTTCAAAATCAAATATTTGAATAGAAATATAGTTTTATTTGTTTTCAGATAGCTATTTTTACCAACATAGGTATCTGAAAATAGCAATAAAAATATCTTAATCCAAATATTCTCCGCTTAAATTTTCTATCTTGTAATTGCCCTTACTTGAAAATTCCCACTCAATATCATTATGTTGTTTATGGCCTATAGCTATACAATCATTGACAGCAATCCCACAAAAAACGGAAAACATATTATCTGGCTCATTAGGTTCATGAAAGCCACCAACCTCACCACTCACGTTAGCATTAACAAATAATTTAAAGGTGAACTGGATACAATTTTCACCTTCTTTGTAATCAATGACATCAATGCGTTCAAACTCTTCGCTATCCAAAGAACCACCTTGACATCCATAATCGCCTGTACTTACTTCGACATAATCTGGCAAAAACTCAGTAAAATTATCTTGTACCCAGTCGTTGAAAGAATATTCATACCGTTTGTTATATTTACTCATTTTAAACTTTACTCTTCAGTAGTTTTTGCGACCACAACCATAGCTGGGCGCAATACGCGTTCGTTTAAGGCATAACCTTTTTTCATAACGCTCACGATGGTATTAGGCTCCTGCTCGCTCTCTACCGCCTGCATAGCCTGATGACGGTGCGGATCGAGTTTTTCTCCGGCCTGAGGGGTGATTTCGGTGATTTGAGTGTTGTCGAAAGCTTTTTGCAGCTCGGTCAGCGTCATCTGAACGCCCATTTTAAGGGCATCGAAATTACCGCTTTGATCCAGCAGCGCCATCTCCAAATAATCTTTCACGGGCAGCATTTCGGTAGCGAATTTCTGGCCGGCGAATTTGTGTGCCGATTGGATTTCTTCAACATGACGGCGGCGCAAATTTTGCTCATTGGCCAAACTGCGAAGTTGCTCGTCTTTCAGCATGCCCTCCAGCTCTTCTACGCGTGCCTGCAATTCTTCGTATGTAGGCGGTACGGCTTGCTCTTGAGCATCTGCTTCGGCTGTCTCCGGAGCGGCTGCATTGTCGATATTCTCTTCGGTATGGGTATTTTGTTCGCTCATTTTCGATATCCTGTATCCAACAGTCTTTCAATATAAATTATCTTTACCTATATAAGGCCGTCTGAAAAATATTCAAGCACCCTACCGAATATCCCGGTCAATCACGGTCATAGCAAACAAGCGGCTTGCAAAATCATCCGAAACTTTATAAGGTTAGACTTATAAACCAATCGCTTGTATAAACAATCAAATACAGGCTGCCTGAACTAATGAACCAGGCCAAAAAATCTACAAAGTATTGAGGAAAATCATGACGCGACAACAACTATCGCAACTTCAAGGGCGCGCGGTTGCAGAAACCATGCTTGCCGGCTTCAACAAACACTACCGTCTTTACCGCGAAGTAACCGCCAAAGCCAAGGCGTTTTTCGAAGAGCGCAACTGGCGCGGCATTCAGGATTTGGTGGCCACACGTATCCAGATGTACGATCAGCGGGTTTCCGAGGCAGTAGACACACTGCGCCGCGAACATGCCGCCAATGCGCTGAGCGATGAAGTATGGGCGGCGGCCAAAACCGAATATATTGCGCTTTTAGTGAACCACAAACAGCCCGAATTGGCAGAAACTTTTTTCAATTCCGTATCTACCCGCCTGCTTTCAAAAGAGTATTACAACAATCAATTCATCTTTGTAAAACCGGCCACCAGCACAGAATATATCGACTCGGACCCGCCCACTTTCAGCTCGTTTTACCCCAGCAAACAAGGCCTGCGTGGTTGTATGCGCGATATCCTCTTTCATTTCGGCTGGAATGTTCCGTTTGCCCATATCGGCAAAGACATCAGCAATATTTTGCGGGCTGCCAAACGACACTTCCAAACCGATTGGCCGCCCGAAGAAATGAACCTGCATGTTCAGGTGCTGAACTCACCTTTTTACCGGAATAAGGGCGCATACATTTTCGGGCAGATTATCAACGGCAGCGTCCGCCATCCCTTTGCACTGGCTGTTCTGCACAACGCTAACGGCAAGCTGATTGTCGATACAGCACTTTTCGACCCCAAACAAATTGCCGTTTTATTCTCATTTGCACGAGCCTATTTCTTAGTCGATATGCCCGTACCCAGCGGATATGTACGCTTTTTGCACAATATGCTTCCAGTCCGTTCCATAGGCGATCTTTATACCATGGTGGGTCTGCATAAGCAGGGAAAAAATATCTGGTGGCGCGAATTTACCCAACACCTCCAATACTCCCACGACCAATTTATCCTCGCTCCCGGCGTAAAAGGTTTGGTAATGACGGTGTTCACCCTACCTTCTTTTCCCTACGTTTTCAAAGTTATCAAAGATAAGTTCGGCCCCAATAAAGACTTCGACCGCGAATATGTGCGGCAAAAATATCTTTTGGTGAAAAAACATGACCGCGTCGGGCGGATGACGGATATTTTGGAGTTTTCCAATGTACCGCTGCCCAAAAACCGTTGCAGTGAAGAATTTATTGAGGAAATGCGCACACTGGCGCCCGAACAAATCGAAGAAAACGACGACTGGCTGATTATCAAACACGTGTATGTCGAGTATCGTTTGAAACCGCTCAACCTCTTTATGCAGCAGGCAAAACCCGCTGAAAAAGCCGCTGCCGTCATCGATTACGGCTACGCCCTCAAAGAGTTGGCCTCTGCCAACATCTTCCCCGGCGATATGCTGTATAAAAACTTCGGCATGACCCGTTTCGGGCGCGTGATTTTCTATGATTACGACGAAATCGAATATATGACCGACTGCAACTTCCGCGCCATCCCGCCCGCCCCCAATCCCGAGTTCGAAATGTCGGGTGAGGTTTGGTATCCGGTCCACAAAGGAGACGTTTTTCCCGAAGAGTTCGGCCCGTTTCTACTAGGCGAACCTGATGTGAAGCAAGTGTTCCTGCAACACCACAAAGACCTGCTCACACCTGAATTCTGGCAAGGGAAAAAAGCCTTGCTCGAACAAGGCCTGTTTGACGATTTCTATCCCTACCCTCAATCGGTACGCTTTACACCCGATAAAGTCGCCAAAGGGCTGATGGATCATACCGACGTGTAAAGCCCGCTTTTTCAGACGGCCTCAAACCTTTTTAAATTGCAGCCGTTCCGTTAAAATGAACCTATTCTGAATCAGCCGTCTGAAACCATTCAGACGGCTCCTTAATTTACATGAAAGAAATTATGGCCTACCAACAAACCACCATTGCCGTCAACGATCATATCGCGGAGCCTCTCTCAGACGCACTTATGGAACACGGTGCCCTTTCAGCCGCCATTGAAGACGCCTATGCCGGAACCGCCAACGAACAAGCTATTTTCGGCGAGCCCGGCATGCCGACCGAGCAAATCTGGCAGCAAAGCAAAGTGATCGTATTATTTGAAGAACAAGCCGATGTTGATCCGATTATCGCTGCGGCGGCACAACAATGCGGAATCAACATCCCCGTTTATGAAACCGAACTTCTGCCCGAGCAAGATTGGGTTCGCCTTACGCAATCACAATTCGACCCGATTAAAATTTCCGACCGCCTATGGATTACTCCCTCATGGCACGAAGTACCGGATGCCCAAGCAGTCAACCTCCAACTTGATCCCGGGTTGGCATTCGGCACCGGCAGCCACCCGACTACACATTTGTGTCTTCAATGGCTGGATAACAATTTAAAAGGCGGAGAAAGCATACTGGACTATGGTTGCGGATCAGGGATTTTGGCCATTGCCGCACTCAAACTCGGCGCCGGCAGTGCTACTGGCGTAGATATTGACGAACAAGCCATCCGCGCCAGTAACGACAATGCCGCCCAAAACGATGTCAGCGCCCATTTCTATCTTCCGGATGCTTTACCACAGGGCCAATTCGATGTAGTCGTTGCCAATATTCTGGCCAATCCGTTGCGCATGCTCGGTGAAATGCTGGCTGGCCGTACCAAACAAGGCGGCCGTATCGTTTTATCCGGTATTCTCGAAGAACAAGTAGAGGAAATGAGCGGCATCTACGGCCAGTGGTTCGACTTGGCGCCTGCTCAAATCGATAACGGTTGGGCATGTTTAAGCGGCACCAAACGCTAGTGCGGCACGCCTTCTTCATATCTCCTCAAATATGCCGTCTGAAAACACTTTCAGACGGCATAAATAAATAAAAACCCTGCCTGAGCAGGGTTTTTCAAAAGAAATATAGAACATTATTCTTCGGCAGCCGGAACCGGAGCCGAGCGCACATCATTGCGTTTTTCCTTATGCTTCAAAATGGCGCGGTCAAGTTTGTCCATCAATACATCTACCGCCGCATACATATCTGATTCAACAGCTTCGACATGCAAATTTTTACCGGCCAAATGTACATCAGCCTCTGCCTTATTGTTAACTTTCTCCACCGAAAGGGTGACGGTCACCGAAATCACATTTTCCGCATGGCGGTTAATCCGCTCAAGTTTACCGGCAACGTGATTCTTAATAGCTTCGGTAACATCGAAATTCAGACCGGTAATTTTCAGGTTCATAACTATACTCCTTCGGTTGAGAATTCCAATCCGCCTGAAACGGATTGGAGAAAAATACTTACCGTGCGAGCTTGCGTTGGTGGGCGGGAGCGATATTCATCGATTCGCGATATTTGGCAACGGTACGCCGTGCAATCTCAATCCCCTGCTGCGACAACATTTTACATAAAGCTTGATCCGAATAAGGCTTATATTTATTTTCAGACTCCACCAATTGAGCCAGCATCGCTTTAACTGCACT
Source organism: Neisseria arctica (assembly GCF_022870905.1). Classification (NCBI taxonomy): domain Bacteria; kingdom Pseudomonadati; phylum Pseudomonadota; class Betaproteobacteria; order Neisseriales; family Neisseriaceae; genus Neisseria; species Neisseria arctica. The sequence continues at coordinate 407,429 of NZ_CP091510.1, read as the reverse complement.
TTGGCTGGTTCCTTCGTTGTCCTCACCTGCATCTACTGCCTGTGTGAAGAAGTAGCGTAACGCAAACACACCGCGCGGGCAAGCCAAATATTTATGATTAACAGCTCGGGACACCGTACTTTCTGCAACACCCAAATCGACAGCGGCATCTTTCAACAGCATCGGCGTCAGCCCGATTTCACCGAAAATAAAAAAATCGGCTTGCCGTTCAACAATATATTCCGCCAAACGCAATACCGTACTTTTACGGTGTGCCAAGCTTTCGATTTTTTGGCGTGCCTCGGTAATTTTTTCTTTCCACACAGGATCCACATCGTGGCTGCTCTTCAGCAAGTCGTAAAATTCTTGATTAACCCGTACTTGAGGCCATGCCTGTTCGTTACTTCCAACAGTCCATCCCTCGGCAGTTTCCTTAACCCATACATCGGGTTGAACATAACCGGCAGGTTCTCCTCCTGAAAAACCGTAAGCTGGAAAAGGATTAAGACTACCGATAATATCCAATGCCTGATGGATAGTATCTGCATCATCCGGAAGCTCGCGTTTTAATTTAATCACATTCTGCTGCCGGCTCCCACCCAAGTCATCCAGATACTCCAAAGTGATCCGTGCAGCGCACTGGCGCGCGGAAGAAGCCGGCAAGCGTTGCAACTGCAACAGCAACGATTCAGCCAAACCCGAAGCGCCAACACCTGCGGGATCAAACTGCTGCAAACAATCCAAAGCATGCTGGATATCTTCTTCATCCGACATCCATTCTAGCGGTGTATGCTCGATAATATCGGTAAGACTATCTGTCAAATAGCCTTGTTCATCAAGAAAATCAATCAGAAAATGAACTTTGGCCGCTTCTTCGGCACTCAGGGGATGCTCGCTGACTTGCTTGTGTAAGTATTCGTGGAAATTATCTTCATCGGCAATAGTCGCCCAAACATCTTCGGCCTCTTCGCCGCCGATTTGGTTGGTTCGGGCAGGTGCAGCGGAAACTCGTTCGGGCTCAGACTGGAAATCAGCCTCAACCCTTTCAAGCAGGGGGTTATCCTGCAACCAATCATCCACCTCCCGCTCCAACTCCAAACCCGACAGCTGCAAAATACGCAAAGACTGCTGTAAATTTTGGTTCAGCTGCTGGGTTTGTTTCAGTTTTAGGCGGAAAGTCTGGCTGCTCATAAAGAATGTTAATAATCGAAATTTTCACCAAGATAAACGGCGCGTACCTGCTCGTTATTGACCAACTCATCAGGTTCGCCTGAGGCTAATACGGTACCTTCACTGATAATATAAGCACGATCACAGATGCGTAGGGTTTCCCGTACATTATGGTCGGTAATCAATACACCGATACCCCGTGCCTTTAAAAACTCAATGATTTTTTGAATATCCAGCACGGCAATCGGATCTACACCCGCAAAGGGTTCGTCTAGCAAAATAAATCGCGGCTGCATAGCCAATACACGGGCGATTTCCACGCGACGGCGCTCTCCTCCAGAAAGAGAAGGTGCAGGGCTTTCCCTCAAACGCTCGATATTTAAATCGGCCAACAAACGGTTTAATTCGCTGTCGATTTTCGACTTATCCGACAAGCTGATTTCCAAGATCGCCCGGATATTTTGCTCTACCGTCATTTTTCTGAAAATAGACGCCTCTTGGGGCAGGTAACCCAAACCCAACCGCGCGCGTTCGTGAATCGGCAGATGACGTATTTCCCGCCCATCGAGCTGTACCGTACCGGCATCCGCGGCAATCAAGCCGACAATCATATAAAAGCTGGTGGTTTTACCTGCCCCGTTCGGCCCAAGCAAGCCTACAACTTCGCCGCTTTCAATATCCAATGAAAAGTTTTTCACTACTTGGCGCTTTTTAAACGCTTTCTGTAAATTTGCGACATGTAAGCGGCTGTGCGTAGCATTCATAGGAAAACTCAAAAAAGTGATTGGGGTTATTGTAAACGTTTTTAAGGCCGTCTGAAATGCTTCTGTCAATTTCAGACGGCCTGACGGATGAATCTTGAGCTCAAAATTATTTATTAGGCTGGATAACTACGGTTACCCGCTTACCGCCTTTACCGGAGGCAACCTTGCTGCCGCTAACGGTATAAACTTCCGTGCGGGTATTATAAACGATGCTGGCCCCCTCCGCCCTGTCTCCGCCACGTTGAACTTTGGCATTACCGGTCAACTTCACGATGCCTGTTGCCGAAGAATATTCGACATTATTGGCCTGCCCTTCGACACGGCCTTTATTACCATCCAGCGTTTGCCCGAAACGGACAGGATTGCCCGTTGCCGCCATTAGCTGCTGCCCTTTCGCATCGCGCGAAACTTTTACGCTTCCGGCACGGATATTGAGCGAACCTTGTTTGATAATAACATTCCCACTGAAAGTGGTTACTTGGTTAGCCTGATCAAGCGAGCCTTGGTCTGCTTCGATTTCAATTGGTTGATTACGATCGCTTTCCAATGCGAAAGCGACAGGCGCAGCAGCCAAAAATACGGCCCATGCCGCGCTTTTAAGGATTTTTCGGGTCATAAATAATGGCTTTCACTCTCGAGGGTAAATTTAGGAAACCTTTTTGATGATTGTATTGCACACCTTGTGCCGTACCTTGCGATTGTCCGTATTGGTACACAACCGCTGCATCGGTATAAGCATTTTCATTTTGGGTATCTACGGTCAAACTCGATGTTTTCAAGATTCCGGCCGGACGTCCCGCTTCAGCCGCTTTGGTCAACACCACGTTTTTTTCAAAAACCACTTGGCGGTTTTCTGTATTGTAGCGGGCTTCACTGCTATTTACATCATACAGTCTCCCACTTTCTCCGTATAACACCAAATTTGGTTCGGCAAAATAAACATCATCACTTTTAGGCAACTGCCAAGCCTTTCTCGCACTGAGATTCTCTTTCAGACGGCCGGTTTCATCAAAGCGACGGCCATCAATACCACTCATAGAGTATTGGGGTTCGTTCGGATTCAATGCCACCTCTTCAATATCCAGCTCGCTAATACGCCCCAACCAGGCGCTCAACACTCCTAAACCGAGTGCCAAAACCAGCGGAAACAGCCAACCGCCTCGCCATTTTTTTATCATTTAATGTACTCTTCCAGTGCAGGCTGCAATGTTCCCTGTGCCAGCATAATCAAATCACACAATTCGCGTACCGCACCTCTTCCTGCCTGCTTCTTCGTTATATAAACCGCATGCCGCAAAGTAAAATCATGTGCTTCAGGTACGGCAACCGGCAAACCGCAGCGTACCATAACAGGCAAATCAACCACATCATCACCGATAAAAGCACACTCATGCTCCTCTACTCCTGCTTGGGCGCGCAAATCAGCATAGGCCGCTTTTTTATCGTGTATGCCTTTATAATAATAGTTAATACCTAATTGCTTAACACGCAAGCCGACAGACGGCGCATCTCTGCCGGTAATAATCGCCGTTCTGACACCGCTATTCTGTAACATTTTCAAACCGTGCCCATCCAAAGTGTGAAACGACTTAATCTCTTCACCGTTATCACGGATATAGATATGACCATCGGTCAACACGCCATCCACATCCATAATCAGTAGCTTAACGGCTTTGGCTCTTGTTTCCAATTCGGGAGAAAGGTTCATTAATTTTAAATCCTATTTTTATTCAATTTGCATATATTTTATATAATACGTGCCTTCAGCAAATCATGCATATTCAACGCACCCACCAACCTTTTCTCCTCATCAACAACCAACAAGCCGCTTACTTTGGTTTGCTGCATCTGCTTCAAGGCTTCTGTCGCCAACTGATCGGCAGAAATGGTTTGCGGGCTCAAATGCATAACTTCATCCATATACAAACCGGTAAAATCATCACGTTGCTGAAACAAACGGCGCAAATCGCCGTCGGTAAAGATACCTTTGATACGGTTTTCCAGATCTACAATGGCCAGCATCCCCAATCCTGTAGCACTCATACGGATAATGCCGTTTTTTAAAGAAGTGCCCTCTAACACAAAGGGTAAGGCTTCACCTGTATGCATAATATCCCGTACCCTCAAGAGCAAGCGCTTACCCAAACTTCCGGCCGGGTGGCTCAAAGCGAAATCGTCCAGTGTAAATTCTCTAGCCCTCAGCAAGGCCACCGCCAAAGCATCTCCTAAAGCCAACATTGCCGTCGAACTGGAAGTCGGAGCCAAGCCCAACGGGCATGCTTCGGCGGAAACGGCACAAGTAATATGGATATCGGCATAACGCCCCATAGTAGAATGCGGCTTCCCTGTAATACATACCAGTTTTACCTCTTTACGTTTAATAGCGGGTAAAATGGCGGTTACCTCATCACTCTCCCCGGAATTCGAAAGAGCCAAAACCACATCTCCGTCCACCACCATTCCCAAATCACCGTGCGCAGCTTCTGCGGGATGTACAAAAAATGCAGGCGTACCCGTCGAAGCCAACGTTGCCGCAATTTTTCGGCCGATATGTCCGGATTTGCCGATACCCATCACCACAATACGCCCTGGGCAATTTTTAATGACCTCGACGGCTTGTGAAAAATTATCATCCAAGTCTGCCGTAACTTCTTGCAAGGCTTGTATTTCCGTCTGCAATACCTGACGTGCCCAATCCAAATATTGTACAGCCTGATTTTTCATTCTTTTGGTTCCCTACTCTATTCAAATACGCCATTTCAAGGTAGGATTATTCATCTATTCTCAACTCAAAAAGGCCTCAGAGATGACCATTTTATCCGACGTTAAAGCTTTAGGACAGCAAATCTGGCTGGACAACCTGTCACGCTCGCTGATACAAAGCGGCGAATTGGCAAAAATGTTGCAACAAGGTGTATGCGGCGTAACATCAAACCCCGCTATTTTCCAGAAAGCTTTTGCTGGCGATGCATTATACAAAGATGAAATCACCGCTTTAAAAGAACAAAGTCTTAACCCGAAACAACGATATGAAACACTGGCCGTTGCCGATGTACAAGCCGCTTGCGACGTATGCCTGCCGGAATTCGAATCAAGCGGCGGCAAAACCGGTTTTGTAAGCTTAGAAGTATCTCCGGATTTGGCACACGATGCCGCAGGTACGGTTGCCGAAGCCAAGCGTTTACATGCAGAAATCAATCGCAAAAACGTTATGATCAAAGTACCTGCCACAGATGCAGGCATCGAAGCACTGGAACAATTGGTTTCAGACGGCCTCAGCATTAACCTTACACTGTTATTCTCACGCAAACAAACACTAAAAGCTTATGCTGCCTATCAACGTGGTATTGAAAAACGCTTATCAGCCGGTTTACCGACCAAGCACATACAAGTTGTGGCCAGTTTCTTCATTTCACGCATTGATAATGCTCTGGATACGACACTTCCTAGCCACTTACAAGGGAAAGTCGCCATTGCTTTAGCAAAAGCCGCTTATCTTGACTGGCAGAACTTCTTCAGCCAAGAATTTTTTGCTAACGAAAATGTAAACCGTGTCCAATTACTTTGGGCCTCTACCGGCGTAAAAAACCCTTCATATCCAGATACTCTCTATGTAGACAACCTGATTGGCCGAGAAACAGTTAATACCGTACCGGATGCTACATTAAAAGCTTTTATAGATCATGGCGTAGCAACTAATACATTAACAGCCAATACTAAAGAAGCATTGGCACACTTAGCTGAAGTGGAAGCTCTCGGGATTGATGTAGAAGCGCTGGCTTCACGCTTACAAGAAGACGGCTTACAACAATTCAACGATGCATTTGCCAAATTGCTTGAGCCGTTAAGCTAATCAAATCACCATTTTGAGAATCAAATATTTTAAAATACGCAAACCTATATTGTTTGCGTATTTTTATTTAACCGCTATCGAATTGTTTTTAAGACGGCATAGGCATTTTTTAATAAAACTGAATCGATTCTGAAAATTTTGTCATATCGGGCCATATGTATAAAAAATTTAGGGATGAAATCCGAAAACTCCATCCCCGCCCCAAAATGAACTTTATAGTCCAGCAAACAAATGCTTATTTCTTAACCACACGTGTATAAATAGCCAAAATAATCACTGCAAATATAGTTGATGCAATCCAACCAGCCCCTTCACCTGCATGATACCAGCCTAATCCCTCACCAACCGCACCGGCCAATAAAGAACCACCCACACCTAACAAAGTGGTCATAATAAAACCCAAATTGTCTTTACCAGGGTGTAACATCTTAGCCAATATACCGATGACAAAACCTACAATAATAGTACCTAACCAACCCATAATTTTTTCCCATTCTAATAAAATATTTCAAAATTACTAGCTAATCGCTAACAGCAAGCATAAGCTTTATAACATAACTTAGTTACACATACTTCCGCTTTATTTAGCATTCCATTTCAAAGACAATAAAGCTTATATATCTCCAGTACAGGATACCAAGTCTCTCCAAAATCAGTAGTGAAATTGCACAAATTTACAAAAATTCATAAAGTACAATATTTTAATCAAAATAAACATTCAGCCTTATTTATATTGCCGAACATATGATTACCATAAGCAACAGAAGATCAAAATCTTTCATTTAGACACCGACAACTTTGTTACCTCAACCCGGTATATAACAAACTTATGAACCATCTTATCTCCCATTAAAACCTTCCCCAACAACAAAATAATAGTCGGCATTATGGAATCAACATATCTCGCCCAATAAAATTATGAGCTTACACGGTAACAGTAGAAAATAAAAAAAGCCCCACACATTGTGGGGCTTTTTTGGATAAACAATTAACGTTTTGAGAATTGTTTCGCACGGCGTGCTTTGCGCAAACCGAATTTTTTACGTTCAACTTCACGTGCATCACGAGTAACAAAGCCAGCTTGAGAGAGAGCCGGTTTCAAAGCTGCATCGTAATCAATCAAAGCGCGGGTGATACCGTGGCGGATAGCACCAGATTGGCCGGTTTCACCACCGCCAACTACGTTTACTTTAATATCAAACGCTTCGGCATTTTCAGTCAATACCAAAGGTTGGCGAACAACCATGCGGCTGGTTTCACGTGCGAAAAATTCATCAACAGGGCGGCCGTTTACGATGATTTGGCCTGTACCTTTTTGCAGGAATACACGAGCCACTGAACTTTTGCGGCGGCCAGTGCCGTAGTAATATTTACCGTTCATGTCGTGTCCTTAGATTTCCAATACTTTAGGTTGTTGTGCGGCATGGCCGTGCTCGGCACCTGCATACACTTTCAATTTTTTAATCATGGCGTAACCTAAGGGGCCTTTCGGCAACATGCCTTTTACGGCCTTCTCCAAAACGCGCTCAGGGAATTTTTCTTGCATTTCGGTGAAGTTACGCTCATAGATACCACCGGGATAGCCTGAATGGCGGTAGTATTTCTTATCCAACGCTTTGTTACCGGTAACACGCAATTTGTCGGCATTAATTACAATAATGTAATCACCGGTATCAACGTGAGGAGTATATTCTGGCTTGTGTTTACCGCGCAGACGGTGGGCGATTTCGGCAGCAACGCGACCCAAAACTTTATCTTGAGCGTCGATAACGAACCATTCGCGCTTCACCTCATGCGGTTTGGCTGAAAAGGTTTTCATAAGGAGGAATCCAAACAAATATATAGAAAGCTACCGATTCTAGTGATAAATCAGTTTTCTGTCAATCAAATTGACGCCGTATAAAGTATTTACCGGTTCTCTAAGAATAGGGCTAATCCAAAGTGTTGTATTTCAAGCATCAGCTTAAAACATCATTTAAATTTTAAAACGCAAAGAGTCTGGCATACGATACATTTCTAAGCCCCGGCAAGTGCTATGTCATGATATACCATAGAATAAAAATACCACCCAATAGGTGGTATTTCTTAAAATTGAATCCCCGCAAATGTCGTTTAGGCTGAATCCGCTTGAACCTTGCTGACAAGGCGGTCACCTCGGGGTGATTTCGGGTGCATCGACTATAAACGACGCTCGCTCCCATCACTACTCTCGGCAACCTGAAGCGAACTTATTGGTTCAAAGGAATGTATGCCTTCGCGAACACCGCAGGGAAAAGAAGAAACTGTTGGTTGTTGATTTAATTCGAAAGCCTTGACAGGGCTTTATCGCAAACCTCAACCATGCCATTTATTTTACGCTCAAATTCGCCGATTGCCAAATCATCTTTAAGTGACATTTTTAATAAATCATGTACTACATTTAAGGCGGCCATAATTGCGATTTTATCGGTTTCAACAATTCTGCCGTTTTGTTTGATTGCATCGATTTTTTGATTTAATAACTCGACTGCCTGCAGTAAGGTAGCCTTTTCTTCCGGAGGAGTACCGATATTAAACTGGCGTCCCATGATATGGATACTGACTTGCTCATGGCTCATAATTCACCCTCATATTCTTGCGTCTCTTTCGGCAATCTTGCCAACAAAGTCCGGATATGCATTGCGCTACCTTCTAATAAATCGCGGTATTGTTGGTTTTCTACCATTAATCCGTCGATCTTACTCTGCAGATCCTCTTTTAACTTACCCACTTGCACCAATAATGCTTCGCTTAATTCATCAACGGCCGCCTGGTGCTCACTTTTCTGCTGGGTTTGTTCTGCCTTCAAACGGGCAATTTCTTCATGCAGACGCTTGTTCTCACCGACTACGGTTTCAAATTTCTGTGCCAGCTGATAAACGCTGACCTCAAGTTTTTCCAAAGACTGGTTCATAATTTGTCATACCAGGAAAATAAATTATGGCTGCAAGCATAGATTGATGTATGCGTACTGTCAAATCAGGCCGTCTGAAAATCTTTTCAGACGGCCTTAGAAAATTTACCGAATTGGCTTTATTCGAATCGTGCTTCGCGCTCCATCAAACGCTCAACCACTTGCTCGGCCGTCAATTCTTTACGGATAAGTTGCAATAATGTATGGGTAATCGGCATATCGATCTGATATTTACACGCCGTGTTAAATACTTCTTCAATAGTGCTGACACCTTCGGAAACATGACCGATTTCGACCAACACTTGATGCAATTCCTTACCCGAAGCCAACCCCAGCCCCACCCGACGGTTACGGGATAACGCTCCGGTACAGGTAAGAATCAAGTCGCCCATGCCGGCCAGACCCATCATGGTTTTCGGCTGCGCGCCCATGGCCACTGCCAGTCGGGTTATCTCAGCCAAACCACGGGTTACCAAAGCGGCACGTGCATTTAAACCGTATTCAAGGCCATCTGAAAGACCTGTGGCAATAGCCATGACGTTTTTCACTGCTCCACCAACTGACACACCAATAACGTCTTCACTACCATACAAACGCATCACGCCTGAATTTAATTGCTGTACCACGCTCTCGATCCATGGTTTGTTCTCTGAAGCCAGCACTACCGCACAGGGCAACTGTTTAGCTAATTCTTGTGCAAAACTAGGGCCGGAAAGTACGCCGACTTTATCATTACCGGGTAAAACCTCTTTCAAAACTTGGAAAGTGAGCAAACCGGTATCTTGTTCAAAACCCTTACAAGCTGCCAAAACAGGCAGGTGGGAATAGCCGTTATCTGACAACAGTTTGGCACTATCACGCAAACCCGCTACGGAGGTAACGATCAAAGCCAATTCGCTCCCGCTTAATGCTTCGGATAAGGAAGTACATGCCTTTAAAGCCTCTGGTAACTCGAATCCGGGCAAGTATCGCTTATTTTCACTATCTTGTTGCAAAGCACGCATATGTGCTTCATTTCTCGCCCACATAGAAACTTCATGACCCTGCTTGGAAAAATGTATAGCCAACGCTGTTCCCCAAGCACCGGCACCTATCACTGTAATTTTCATCTCATTCTCACTTTCCGAAACTGCCGCCAACTTTAAAACAATCATGCCCCGCATGCAAGCTTTAATACCCCCTCCTTTACACGCTACATCCTAAAGTCAACAAAGGAATCAAATGTTGTACTTCATCACTGTTTTTTAATAATCCTCAGCTACATTTTGAGTACCGCCACACTTAACCTAAAACTATTGCCCTGATAAAATAAACCAATAGCATAAGCATACCTAATTTTAAGATTGACTTAAGGCAAAGTTTCCAAGAAACAACCACTCTATACTCTAACCAAGCACATAACGATACCTACCCAAAGGGAAAACTACCATATCTGCCACTACCTGACGAACACAATCAAAATATTCAGAAAGGAACCATAATGAAACTTACTATGAAAAAGTCCGCACTGGGATTAGCTACGCTATTTGCTTTGGCTGCCTGTAACCAACAGCAATCCGCATCCTCTCCAGAGCAACCTGCAGCTGCAAGTGCCGCATCGGCTCCAACCGCATCAGCATCACAAGCCCAATATGACAATAGCAATGCCTCCGCTGAAGATAAAGATCTGCTGACCAAAGCACAAGGTATTTTCCAACCACTACCCGATCGCTCAGAAATGGAGAAAATCCACCCATTCACAGACGAGCAAGTCAAATTAGGGCATCAATTATGGTATGAACCACGCTTATCACGCGGCAATACTGTTAGCTGCAACTCTTGCCACAACTTGGCTTCTTATGGCGTTGACAACCTACCGACTAGTCCCGGTGATAAAAGCCAGCTAGGTGCCCGCAACTCACCTACTGCCCTAAATGCAGCTTTGCTGGGCAGCCAATTCTGGGATGGTCGTGCACCCGATGTAGAAGCACAAGCAGGCGGCCCGTTACTCAATCCGGTAGAAATGGCGATGCCTGACGAAGCATCCGTTGCGGCCAAAATCTCTCATATTCCCGAGTATCAAGAAATGTTCAAAGCCGCCTATCCGGATAAAGGCGGCGAGATCAACTTTGCCAATATCACTGACGCAATTGCGGCATTCGAACGCACCTTGCTGACACCAACCCGCTGGGATGAATATCTCAAAGGTAATATCAGTGCTTTGAACGACCAAGAACGAAAAGGTGTAAAAGCATTTATCGACAACGGCTGTATTGCCTGCCACTCGGGCGTTACCTTAGGCGGCAACTCATTCCAAAAATTCGGTTTGGTTGACGGCCCCTACTGGAAATTCACCGGCAGCAAAAACCATGATGAAGGCCGCTTCCAGGTTACCAAAGCAGAAAGTGATAAATTCGTATTCCGTGTTCCCGGCCTTCGCAACGTCGCCAAAACTTACCCATACTTCCACGATGGCAGCGTTTGGGAATTAGATAAAGCCGTTTCAATTATGGGACAAGCCCAACTGGGTAAACAATTGCCTAAAGAAGATGTAGACAATATCGTTGCCTTCCTCGGCACACTCACTGCTCCTGCTCCGGAGTCTGCCCGCGTATTGCCGGTATTGCCTTCGTCAACCGCAGAGCAAGCCCGCCCTGCTACAGATAAGTAAGTGAATTCAATATTTGGATTTTTCCTAGTCTGAAATATTGAACCGCCCAAACCAATGCCGTCTGAATTAATTCAGACGGCATTATATTTTCCCAAAGTAGCTTTGCTTTTGCACATACCATCTCTTAACTCTATTAATCTAATAGGCTATGCTTGTCCAAAGTATAACCCTCAAGCCAACCCGGGTATTTCCAACAGTATGGCTACCTAACCAATTATTCTCTCACTCGCAAACCAACCTCATCTATGATTAACGACATATATGGAGCGTAACCAAATCTATATAAAAATGAAAAAGCCGTCTGAAAATATTTCAAACGGCCTTTAAAAAACAATATTTCGAGTTATCTAAAATTTTTAATCAGTAAACTTTTTAAATACCAGCGTACCATTCGTACCGCCGAAACCGAATGAATTGGAAATAGCCACATCGATTTTCACATCACGAGCTTCATTGGCACAGTAATCCAAATCACAGCCTGATTCAGTATCTTGCTCGAAAATGTTGATGGTCGGCGGCGATTTTTGCTCGTGAACGGCCAACACGCTGTACACGGCTTCAACACCACCTGCCGCACCCAGCAAATGACCGGTCATTGATTTGGTAGAGTTCACAACGATTTTACGCGCATGTTCTTCTCCCAGTGCCAACTTCAAAGCATTTGTTTCATTGGCATCACCCAAAGGCGTAGAAGTACCGTGAGCGTTAACATAATCCACATCCGTCGCATTCAAACCGGCATCATGCAAAGCACGTGTAATCGCCAAAGCTGGTCCTTCCACATTCGGAGCGGTAATATGATAAGCATCCGAGCTCATACCAAAACCAACCAGCTCTGCATATATCTTGGCACCGCGTTTTTTCGCATGTTCCAATTCTTCCAATACCAAAATACCGGCACCTTCGCCCATTACAAAACCATCCCGGCCTTTATCCCATGGTCGTGAAGCAGTTTTAGGATCATCATTACGAGTAGAGAGAGCCTTCATAGCAGCAAAACCGCCCATACCGAGAGTACAAATCGCACCTTCTGCGCCGCCGGCAATCATAATATCGGCATCACCATATTTGATTAGGCGTGCCGAATCCCCGATAGCGTGCGCTCCGGTGGTACAAGCGGAAACCATACCATAGCTGGGACCACGATAGCCTTTGAGAATAGTAACGTGTCCGGCGATCAAATTAATCAGTGATCCGGGAATAAAAAAGGGATTAATTTTCCGCGGGCCGACTTCTTGTACAGCAGTGCCGGTTGCTTCAATGCTAGGCAAACCGCCGATACCCGAACCGATATTGACGCCTACACGGTCTTTGTCCAAACCTTCAATATCATCCAATCCCGCATCGGCGACGGCCTGTAAAGCAGCTGCGATACCGTAATGAATAAAAACATCCATACGGCGGGCTTCTTTAGCGCTGATATAGTCACCGATATTGAAATCTTTTACTTCACCCGCGATTTGGCAGTTTAGCTCAGAGGCATCAAAGCGGGTAATGGTATCGATACCGCTTCGGCCGGCCAACAGGTTGTTCCATGCGGTTGCCACATCGTTGCCCACCGGCGACACTTGTCCCAAACCGGTAATGACCACTCTTCTCTGGCTCATAGCTGTCTCACTATTATATTTAGGTTAGGATGGCTGCAACCTTAATGACTCCCGGCTGCAGGCCGTCTGAAATTCAAAATTGACGGTACATAAGTAAGGAAAAGCCCCTGTCGGCAGGCAAACCCGCAGCAGAGGCCGATTTATTGCATTAAATGCAAATTAACCGTTGTGAGCGGTGATATAGTCGATCGCCAACTGAACGGTAGTGATTTTTTCAGCTTCTTCGTCGGGAATTTCGCAGCCGAAAGCTTCTTCTAAAGCCATTACCAACTCAACGGTATCCAGAGAGTCGGCACCCAAATCGTCTTGGAATGAAGATTCGTTTTTAACTTCAGCTTCATTCACACCCAATTGTTCGGCAACAATTTTTTTAACTTGTTGTTCAATATTTGACATGTTGGTCAGTCCTTATATGCCTTAAGTTTGCAAAATTAAGGCGGGTTAAGAAAATTATTAATTCGGCGTATTGTACCGAATCAGTTTAGAGTTTTCCATCTAAATTTTCGCTTTGCTATATGACTTCAGCAGTTACGTGATATCTGCCTGCTCGCAAATAGCGTTACAGGGCATATTATCATAGGCTTATTTTGAACCACAAGCTGCTTTTCATCCCATATATTTATCAAACATTTACACCGGTAGAAAACCCCAAAAACCATTTTCCGTACACCGATTTCAGCCGTATTCCACCCCATCTGGCAACAATTCCTCATGCTAAATTTTGCTGTAAAAAGTACAACACGCCAGCCAGCTCGGCTGCTGTTTGGGTCTGAGTAGTATTTCCTACATGCCCCCCGCTTTGCGGAGCAAACAGCCAACTTTGAGGAGAAATTGTACGAAGTTTGGCATAAAACTTAAGGGCGTGCGCAGGATGCACCCTATCATCAGAAAAACTGGTAGTGATCAGTGCCGGCGGATATTTCCGCCCGTCTGAAAGATGATGATAAGGAGACAACGAGGCCAAAGCTGTTTTTTCATCGGGGTTATCAGGGTCTCCATATTCATCGGTCCAGCTTGCACCTGCCGACAATTGGGTATAAGCCAGCATATCGGTAAGCGGTACTTCGCACACCAGTGCACCGATACTTTCGGGTGCGCGCACAAATGCGGCCGCAGTTATCAAGCCACCGTTGCTGCCGCCCTGCAAACCGATACGGGCAGGTGAACTCAAACCTCGTGCGGCAATATCACGCACTACGGCTACCAAATCTTCAACACTTTTATATTTGTTTTTCCGCTGCGCTGCACGGTGCCAATTCGGCCCGAACTCGCCGCCACCACGGATATTAGCTACAACGAAAGCATATCCTTTTTCCAACCAATGCCGGCCTATCGTACCGAGGTAGTGGGGCAACTCGGGCACACCGAAACCGCCGTATGCATACACCAAAGTAGGTGTATGCACACCCGATTCTTTGCCTACGTGGTAATACGGGATACGTACACCATCCGCCGAATAGGCGTAAAACTGCCCTACCCTGATATCCTTTGCATCAAATTGCTTGGGCTGGCGGCGCAGCACAGTCAGTTCCATTACTTGTAAATCAAGTGCAAACAAGGTAAGCGGTGTCGTAAAATCTCCGGAGGCGATGTAAACCACATCCCCTCCCCACGGCTGATCGGTAATTTCCAAAGCACCTTGAGGCAGGGCAGGCACTTCGGTTTCCTGCCATTGTCCGTTAATAAAACGCCACGCTTTCAGACGGCCTGAAACATTATCAAGAATAGCCGCCACCACAAAACGCTTCGTGGTTTCCACACTTTCCAATGCTTGTCTTTCATTAGGTAAGAATAACAATTGCGCACCGCCAAGCTCTCCCTTGTTCAGTTTTACCGCAACCAAACTGCCCGCCGGATAACAATGGTTGGCGCGTTGCCAGTCACTGCGCAAATGCAGCATCAGCTGACCAGCAAGATATCCGCTGATCTCGCAATCTGCAGGCAGGTTCAAACGCTGCACCAAACCTTCGGCCGACACTTGAAAATAGTCTTTAGTAAAAAAGCCGCCGGCCGCTTCGATTAAATCTATCGGCGCACCCTGACCGTCCAAATAACGCCAGGCATTGACCATCATGCCCTCTGAATCCATCTGATAAACAGGCTGAGCTTCCGAAAAACTTTGCCCCCGCCGCATCAACCATACTTCCCGAGGATACCCGGAACGGGTGAGCTGTCTTTCGTCCCACGCAGGACAAACCCATACGCTGTCGGCATTCCGCCAAGCAATATGGCTTTTTCCCGCCGGAAAATGAAAACCGCCCTCAACCAATGCACCCTTGTTCAAATCAAATTCGAGCGTATAAGCCGTATCACTGCCTTCCACGCTCAGGCTTAGCAATACCTGATGGGGTGCTTCCACATAATGCGACACACCGTCTAAGTAAACATCGTCACCCAAAATTTCATCAAAATCAGCAACTGAGAATAATATCTGCCAATCAGGAATCCCCGCCCGGAAAGATGCTGCCGTACACATCCGGTACACTCCTTTGGGGTAGTCCGCACTTTGGTGGAAGTGATACATCCTCCCCCGATGCTCTTGGCAAAAGGGAATTTGCCTTTCGTCTTGCAGCTGACGGGTAATATCATCCGCCATCGAGAGAAAGGTATCATCATTACAAAACCGCGCTAAAGTTTCGGCATGCGCGGCAGAAGCAAACTCACGGGTAATGGAGGAAGACAAATCGTGCAGATAAGAATAAGGGTCTTGCATAAAATCTTGCATGGGTAAAGAGGCCGTCTGAAAGCAAAAAGGCGATTATAATACGTAACACTCTCTGCTATGAAAGGATGTGCAATGAATGCCCTACCCTACCAAGCCATGATTGAACAAATGACCGATTCCGTCATATATGCCGATTCTGAAGGCATTATCCGCACATGGAATCATGCATCAGAAAAAATGTTCGGTTTTAGTGCCGCCGAAGCCATTGGCCAAAGTTTGGATATCATTATTCCCGAAAAATTGCGCGCTCCGCACTGGAAGGGTTTCCATGCCGCAATCTCGACGGGGGCAACCCGAAGCGGCGGACAAGCCACACGCACCAAAGCCCTGCATAAAACAGGCAAATATATTTATGCGGAGGTGAGTTTCTGCATCATTACCGATCCCGCAAACAGCAAGCGGGGTGCTCTGTCCGTCGCCCGTCCCGCCCATAAAAACCAAACGGGCGTATAATACCGCCAGCATGCCGGACAATCGTCCGGCATGCTGTTTCAAAGATTAATAAAGAAATTAAAGATTGCATCATGAACATTGACACCAAACGCAGCCACACCCAAGCCATGCTCGACAATGCCGATTTATTGTTCGATGAAAGCCAATGCCGAAGTGCCTTGCAAAACCTTGCCGACCGTATTAGTGCCGACTTGGGCGACAAATACCCTCTACTGCTGCCCGTAATGGGCGGTGCTGTTGTTTTTACCGGCCAACTGCTGCCACTGTTACGCTTTCCTCTGGATTTCGACTATGTTCACGTTTCTCGCTACGGCGACAAACTCGAAGGCGGCAACTTCAATTGGCTGCGCATGCCCCAGCCCGAAAACATCCGGGGGCGCCATGTCGTAGTACTCGATGACATTCTCGACGAGGGACATACCATGGCGGCCATTAAAGAAAAACTACTGGAAATGGGCGCGGCCAGCTGCTCGGCGGCTGTCTTCGCCAATAAACTAATCAGCAAACCCAAGCCTATCACCGCTGACTATATCGGCTTAAACGTTCCCGACCGCTACGTATTCGGCTACGGTATGGATGCGGCCGGCGCCTGGCGCAATCTCGGTGAAATTTACGCACTGAAAAACGAAAGCTGACAAACCACTTTCCAGGCCGTCTGAAACCCTCTTTTCAGACGGCCCGATTAGTCTTATAGTCTGCATTATTCCAAACTATCCGTATGCAGCCATATTTGAAACAGCCTGATATACAGCCAAACAAGAAAGCCACAATTCCAATATGATCGGTTTACTTATCATTACCCACGAAACCCTAGGCGAAGCCTACCGCAGCCTGGCACAACATTTCTTTTTGGGCGAGCCGCCGGGAAATATCCGTATTCTCGGCGTAGAGCATAATGAAAACCATGAAGACATCATCCAACGCGCCCAGTCGGTTATCCACGAAATCAACAGCGGTTGCGGTGTTTTAGTATTAACCGATATATTCGGTGCAACACCCTGTAACGCAGCCAGAAAGCTTGTTCGAGAAAACGAAGTGGCCATACTCACCGGAATCAACGCTCCGATGATGCTCAAAGCCACCCAATACAGTACCCAAGAAACCGATTTGACTAAATTCATTCAAACGGTAAAGAGCGCCGGCATCAACGGTATTCTCGACATCACCACCCCGCCCGAAGGAGCTTGCCGCCCATGCTGAAACAAGAAATCGAAATCATCAACAAACTCGGCCTGCATGCACGGGCTTCAAGCAAATTCACCCAAACTGCATCTGGCTTTCAAAGCGAAGTATGGGTTAGTCGAAACGACCGCCGCGTAAACGGTAAAAGCATCATGGGTCTGATGATGTTGGCAGCCGCCAAAGGCAGCATTATCGAACTCGAAACAGACGGCCCCGACGAAGCTGCCGCCATGCAAGCGCTCACCAACCTGATCAACGACTATTTCGGCGAAGGCGAATAACCATGAGTATCGTGCTGCACGGCATCGCCGCAGGCAAAGGCATTGCCATTGGGCGTGCCCACCTGATTGCACGCGGCATTAACGAAGTACCGCAATTCGACATACTACCCAACGAATTGGCTTCTGAAAAAGCACGCTTCGAAGCCGCCATTAAGGCTACTCGTAAAGAGCTGGAACAACTTCGCAGCGCCATCCCCGAAAATGCGCCAGCGGAACTGGGTGCATTCATTTCTCTGCATTTGATGCTGCTTACCGATGCTACCCTCTCACGCGATCCCGTCGATATCATTGAAGAGCAAAACATTAATGCCGAATGGGCATTAAAACTGCAAACCGACAAACTGGCCAAACAATTCGACGAAATCGATGATGCCTATCTGCGCGAGCGCAAACAAGATATGCTGCAAGTGGTTGAGCGTATCCACAACAACCTCATCGGACAAGGCAACGAAATCAACCTGCAAACCAACCTGCTTGATGACACCGTTCTGATCGCGCACGACCTTTCCCCCGCCGATACAGTGCATTTTAAAGAACAGCGTATTGCCGGCTTCGTAACCGATGCAGGCGGTTCTACCAGCCACACCGCTATTTTAGGGCGCAGCCTCGATATCCCGTCCGTTATCGGCCTGCACAACGCTCGTAAACTCATCAGCGAAGATGAATGGGTTATCGTTGACGGCATTAACGGTATTCTGATTATTAACCCCGACGAATTGGTTTTGGCAGAATACCGCCAACGTATGCGCCAATACCGTTTGCGCAAGCGGGAGTTAAACAAGCTCAAAAAAACCGCCGCTACTACCGAAGACGGCATCAATATCGAATTACTGGCCAATATAGAATCGGTTGAAGACATCAAATCACTGCACAATATGGGTGCAGACGGCGTCGGCCTGTTCCGCAGCGAATTTCTCTACCTCAACCGGGACAACCTACCCGATGAAAACGAGCAGTACGAAGTATATGCCGCCATCATTAAAAAACTCAAAGGCAAGCAGTTCACCATCCGCACCGTAGATTTAGGTGTTGATAAAAACCCGCGTTGGTTCGGCCAAAACGCCACGCCCAACGGGAGCCTCAACCCTGCCCTTGGCCTGACCGGTATCCGCTTATGTTTGGCCGAACCGGTCATGTTCCGCACACAGATGAAAGCCATCTTACGCGCCTCCGTACACGGCAAAGTAAAAATGATGTGGCCGATGATCACCTCTCTGTCCGAACTCAAACAATGCCTCGTACACTACGAAACAGCCAAACGCCAACTTGAAGAGCGCGGCGAAACATACGGCGAGGTAGAGCTTGGCTGTATGATTGAAATCCCGTCAGCCGCACTAACGGTAAGCAGTCTGCTGAAACTGGTAGACTTCGTATCCATCGGCACCAACGACCTGATCCAATACACCTTATCGGTAGACCGCGGCGACGACAGCGTCAGCTATCTTTACCAACCCGGCCACCCGGCAGTACTCAAGCTGATACTGCACGTTATCCGAACCGCCAACCGCATGGGAAAAACCGTATCCGTCTGCGGCGAAATGGCCGGCGATACCACCTTTACCCGGGTGCTGCTGGGCATGGGTCTGCGGCGTTTTTCCATGAATCCCAACAATCTGCTGGCGGTGAAAGACATCGTTTTACACAGTAATACGGATACGCTTGAAGGAGATATCGTCAAACTGATGCGAAACGAAGATCCTGAAAAAACCGAAAAACTGCTCAAAATCATCAATGCGGCAGAAAGCGACATCTAAACCACCCCTATAAAATTTTCAGACGGCCTGATACAAGCAATATCAGGCCGTCTGAATACCGCCATCCCGAAATATCCCATACCCGCAATCTGCATTATTTACAAAATTCCCTGCCGAAACTGCTATAATTCCGCCCTGATTTTCTATTTTTAAGCATATAAAAGCCAAATCATGCAAGAACATTACCAACCTTCCGCCATCGAAACCGCCGCCCAGGAAAAATGGGAAAAAGCGCGCTTATTTAATGTCAGCGAAGACAGCAGCAAACCCAAATACTACTGCCTTTCCATGTTCCCCTACCCCAGCGGCAAGCTGCACATGGGACATGTACGCAACTATACCATTGGAGACGTACTTTCCCGATTCAAACTACTCAACGGCTACAACGTCATGCAGCCCATGGGATGGGACGCCTTCGGCATGCCGGCTGAAAATGCCGCAATGAAACACCAAGTGGCGCCGGCAAAATGGACTTACGAAAATATCTCCTACATGAAACAGCAGCTCAAAAGCTTGGGCTTCGCCATTGATTGGGAGCGTGAAATCGCCACCTGCACCCCCGAATACTATCGTTGGGAACAATGGCTATTTACCAAACTGTTTGAAAAAGGCATCGTTTACCGCAAAAACGGCACCGTAAACTGGGATCCGGTAGACCAAACCGTACTCGCCAACGAGCAAGTAATAGATGGTCGCGGCTGGCGCTCGGGCGCGTTGATTGAAAAACGCGAAATCCCCATGTATTACTTCAAAATCACCGACTACGCCGAGGAACTTCTGGCCGATCTCGACAAGCTCGAAAACTGGCCCGAACAAGTAAAAACCATGCAACGCAACTGGATCGGCAAATCACGCGGTATGCAGGTCCGCTTTAAAGTCGATGCAGACAGCCGCAGCGGTTTGGAAGGCGAATATGCCGATTATTTACAGGTTTACACCACCCGCCCCGATACCCTGATGGGCGCCACTTACGTTGCCGTAGCTGCCGAGCATCCGCTGGCTACCGCCGCCGCGGCCGACAAACCCGAACTGCAAGCCTTTATCGCCGAATGCAAATCCGGCAGCGTCGCCGAAGCCGATATGGCGACAATGGAGAAAAAAGGCGTACCTACGGGCCGCTATGTCATCAATCCGCTAAACGGCGACAAACTCGAAGTTTGGATTGCCAATTATGTATTGTGGGGCTATGGCGACGGCGCCGTCATGGCCGTTCCCGCCCACGACGAGCGCGATTTCGAATTTGCTGCCAAATACGCACTGCCCATAAAGCAAGTGATTGCTGTTGCCGGAGAAACCTTCGACGCTACCAAATGGCAGGAGTGGTATGCCGATAAAGAAAACGGCACACTGATCAACAGCGGCAAGTACGACGGCATGAATTTTCAGACGGCCTTCGACACAATGGCCGCCGACTTACAGGCTGCCCATGCAGGCGCACCGAAAACCCAATACCGTCTGCGCGACTGGGGTATTTCACGCCAACGTTACTGGGGCTGCCCGATTCCGATTATCCATTGCGACTGCTGCGGCGATGTCCCCGTACCAGCCGAGCAGCTACCTGTCGTACTGCCTGAAGACGTTGTTCCCGATGGTACAGGCTCCCCGCTGGCTAAAATGCCCGAATTCTATGAAACCACCTGTCCAAAATGCGGTGCGCCTGCCAAACGCGAAACCGACACAATGGATACCTTCATGGAATCGAGCTGGTATCCGTTCCGCTATATGTCTCCCCGCTTCGAAGAAGGCATGGTGGAGCCGCAAGCAGCCGCTTATTGGGGTGCGGTAGACCAATACATCGGCGGTATCGAACACGCTATTTTGCACCTGCTCTATGCGCGTTTCTTCACCAAGCTGATGCGCGACGAGGGCCTTATTAATGTAGACGAACCGTTTGAACGCTTGCTCACCCAAGGCATGGTGGTATGCGACACCTACTATCGCGAAGGTGAAAACGGCAGCAAAAACTGGATTAACCCCGCTGATGTCGAACTAACCTTCGACGAAAAAGGCCGCCCCGTTTCCGCCGTATTGAAAGCGGACGGTTTGCCCGTCATCATCAGCGGCACTGAAAAAATGTCGAAATCAAAAAACAACGGCGTCGATCCGCAAGCTCTGATTGATGCCTACGGAGCCGATACCGCCCGCCTGTTTATGATGTTTGCCTCACCGCCCGAGCAATCGTTGGAGTGGAGCGACAGCGGTGTAGAAGGCGCCCACCGCTTCCTGCGCCGCTTATGGCGCACAGTGTACGAATACACTACAAAAGACAATACAGTTGCCGCATTCGCAGGCGACCAAAGCGGTTTGAGCAAAGCACTGAAAGAATTGCGCTTTAAACTGCACAGCACAATTGCCAAAGTAGGCGACGATTACGGACGCCGCCTACAGTTCAATACCGCCATTGCCGCTGTGATGGAATTACTCAACCAATACGACGCTTGCGTTAAAAATGGTGATTGCGACAGCGCCGAAGGCCGCGCCGTGGCCCAAGAAGTACTCGAAGCCGCCGTGCGCTTGCTGTGGCCGATAGTGCCGCATATTTGTGAAACCCTTTGGAGCGAACTGCGTCCCGGTACCGCATTATGGGAAGCTGCCTGGCCGCAAACCGACGAAGATGCATTGGTGAAATCGGAAATCGAAATCATGGTGCAGGTAAACGGCAAATTACGCGGAAAAATCACTGTTGCAGCTGATGCATCAAAAGATACCGTGGAAGCAGCCGCCCTGGCTTCCGACGGCGCGGTGAAATTCATGGAAGGCAAACCTGCCAAGAAAGTTATCGTTGTTCCCAGGCGATTGGTCAATATCGTGGTTTAAACATACCGCTTAAAAATGCCGTCTGAAACTTTAGATTTCAGACGGCATTTTTCATTACAAAGGAACCTTGCACATATAAATGCCATCGAACAAGTATGATTCCCAATGAATTGATTTTCATCATTTACCAAGCCGCCTGAAAATTTTCAGGCGGCTTGGTAAATACCCATTCATTTAACTCATTGAGATACTTTTCCGATTATCCATTTATAAAGACAGTACCCGACGTCATGACTGCCGAGCCGCCCCCACCACTGCTACCGCCCGACAAGCCGAATGATATAAATGCTGCCGATTCCCAAAGCATGCCGTTACTGCCCGACAGCGACACTGCTGCTGCGTCAGAGCAAAATATCGGACTGTCCGCCCGCTCCACAGTCAAAAAGAAAAAAAGCGGCAGTAGAAAAACAAAAAATACCACCACCCAACCTGAGAGCGGCAACACCAGTAACATCGGCACCTCAAAAGGTGTAGAAACCATGTTCCGAAACGCCTTTCGCACTGAATTGGAACTAATTGCCCTAGCCGCCACTAAAGCGAACATCATGATTTCGCTCAACGGTTTTATCGTATCGGCTCTGATGATTTCGGGAGCGTTTATTTTCGCTTCGTCACCGGCTTTTCTTGTCCCTGCGGGCATTTTTATGTTTACCGCCGCCGCATCCATCGTATTTGCACTGATTTCCGCTTCACCCGAACGGGCAGGGCTGCCGCGTGCAGTGTGGGCATGGTTAAAAGACGTTGCCGCCCGTCGGGCAAAACTACACGATTTCAAACAACGCATACTCTATGCCGACAGTGCTTTTTCAGACGGCAGCAGCCAACCCAATATCCTGATTTACGAGGACCGCGCACGGCTTTCCAAAAGCGAATACTGGGAACAGATGCAGGAAATACTGTCCAGCCGGCACGACGTTTACCATAAAATGAGCGACCAGCTTTACTGGCTGGGAATGATTGCCAACAAAAAATTCAAATATCTGAATATGTCTTATACCGTTTTCCGCTGGGGCCTGCTGGCTTCCGTTATCGCCTTTGTAGGTGTTAAATCCATCCAAAGCATCATGCCCGTACTGGCCGACACCGGACAAGCCATCAAATTGCGCAACTTAGGTATTAACGATTTCGACAATATCTACGAACCTTCCGCCGTCCAACAACTGCCCGACGGTCGTCTGCTGGTAGTGGAAGACGAACCTTCCCGTGCCTTCAGTCTGGTGAAATTCACCGAAGACGGCACATTGTATGAAGATGAAGCACTGGATTTGCGGCTTATCCGAAGCTTTCAGCGAAAGCTCAGTGATTTGGAAGGCTTGGCACGCGATAACGAAGGCTATATTTACGCTACCACCTCGCATTCTCGCAATAAAAAAGGAGAGCGCCGCCCAGACAGGGAGCATATGTTGCGCTTCAAAATCGAAGGCAACAACGTGCACGACCTACGCTACTTCTCCGGCCTGACCGATACCCTTGCCGAATCGGATACACTCGACAAACTCATCCGTTCGAAAATCAACGCGCAAGTGGATTTTGAAAAAATCAATATCGAAGGATTACTATATGACCGCAAACAAAACCGCCTGATGCTGGGCTTCCGCGAACCAATGGTCAACGAGCTTTCCATGATCGTAGTGATTGGCAATCCGAAAGAAATATTTGAAAACCAAGCAAAGCCTGAATTCACCGATGTAATTTTTCTCAATCTCAACGGCGGCGGCATTCGGGCGCTCAGCTATGACCCGGTGCTGGATACATTCATGATTGTTAATGAAATTACCGGCTACGAAGACAACCCCTATTCGCAGCTGTGGACCTGGAATGGTAACCCGCAAAGCGAACCAGAGCAGCTCGCCCTACCCGAAATCATCAACCTCAACAATGTCGAATCCATAGATTCCGTTACCATCAACGGAGAATCCCGACTAATGATTATGAGCGATGAAGGCAATGAAAAAAAGAAAAGGCCGGCAAAATATATGATGCTGGATTACAATCAGCTAAAGCAGTAAAGCATTATAAAGAGGCCGTCTGAAAAATTATTTTCAGACGGCCTAAATTGATAAACCAAACCCAATGATTATAGCTCAAACTATGCGCCCGGTTTACCCCAGGCAGAGCAATAGGTTTTACCCAAACGCTTGGGCTATAATTGCCACTTTATTTCGCCTCTCAATACAATATGACTACCGCCTGCCCCTGCCAATCAGGTATTCCCTATACGGAATGCTGCCAACCTTTTCACAATGGCACGGCTACCGCCCCAAATGCCGAAGCATTGATGCGTTCGCGCTATTGCGCTTATGTACTCCATCACATTGATTATATTATCGACACTACCGTTCCGGCCCAGCAACCATTGCTCGACCGCTCCGCGATACAGCATTGGAGCGAATCCACCCGATGGCAGGGCTTAAACGTATTGGCCCATCATCCGAATATCTCGAAAAACCATGCACAAGTAGAATTTAAAGCCCTTTATAGCGAGAACGGCCAAACACAAGTTCATCACGAACTTTCCGCGTTCGTGCGAATTGGGGAAGATTGGTATTTCATAGACCCCACGGTTCCCCTCCCCGGTATGAAGCAACCTTGTTTTTGCGGTTCGGCAAAAAAATTTAAAGCGTGCTGCGGACAGTTTTTCAAATAAGCCTTGCCTCACTTAAGGCCGTCTGAAATCCGGATAAGCACTCATACATATAATAATAAAAACAAAGATGGCAGATCCGCCGAAAGCAAAGCAGTGCAAATTTCCCAGACAAAAAAAACCATTCACGCCAAGGGAGAAGCATGAATGGTCAATACATTGCGGGAAAACGTCTTACTCACTACTTCGATCACTTCAAGGAAAAGCAATCTCTGTCAGCGGTTTATATTGTAACTATTTCAGTTTTAAATAGCGTTAAACTGTGCAATCGTTATATCAATTCAGCCTAAGCTTTACTTACGTTATTGCATTATTATTTTTCTTCGCCCGGAATCTTCAATTAAACAAAACCACCTGATGATTATTGGTTATCCCTTATCCATTTGAGCCAATTCGCAAACACCTGCGGCTGCAAACCTGCAATCACCGACCTGCTGAATACATGCTCACCGCTCCAGAAGTCATCTCCCTCCAAAGTAGCCAAACATCCCCCAGCTTCTTCAAAAATCAACGCGCCTGCGGCGTAATCCCACAATTTCTGTCCGCCGTGCACATATACGTCATACCGTCCGGCTGCCAAATAACACCAATCCAAAGTGCTGCTACCCAAACTGCGGATACTGCCTACCGGCGCCAACGTATTCATCCGGCTCGAAAGTTTTCCCGAACGCAGATATTTGATTTCCACACCGGCGATTGCCTCATGCAGATACTTGTGCACACTACGCAAAGGCAGGCTGCGGCCGTTTAGAAACGCCCCTTCGCCACGCTTTGCATAAAAGCATTCGTCGCTTACCGGATTGAATACCACTCCCAACTGTGTCCGCCCGTGTTTGATGTAAGCCGCCGAAAGTGCGAAATGCGGCAGGCCGTTGATAAAATTATTGGTACCGTCTATCGGATCGACTACCCACAAGCCCTCTTCGTTGTAGTGCCATAACTCGCGCTGTTCAACAGCCGTCATTTCCTCACCCAGCATCGGACAATCGATAATTGCAGGCAACCCAGTCGCAAAAGCAGACTGAGCCGCCAAATCAGCTTCGGTCAGCAAAGAACCGTCTAATTTACGGCTCACGACCGCATCCAAAAAACGCGGCATTACCTCGGTTTGCGCCACCTCGCGCACCAGCGACTGTAATCGGTTTAACACTGTGGTTCGTCCTTAACTACTAATACTTGATATTTGTGCGGATAGAAGTCAATATTACCATTTTAACAACCAATATACACCCTGCCTTTATGCCACGTTTTTACGTTCCCGCAGAATTAAATCCCGCCCAAGTGTTGGAACTACCCGATACCGTTGTCCGCCACCTGCATGTTCTGCGGGTTAAGGCAGGCGAAATGATTACCCTATTCAACGGCAACGGCCATAGCTATCCCACCCGCCTTACTTTACTTGAAAAACGACGCGCACATGCCGAAATTCTGAACCGTGAAACACCGGATAACGAATCACCCCTAAAAATCACGCTGATTCAAGCCGTATCCAGCGGCGAGCGCATGGATTTCACCCTGCAAAAAAGTGTCGAGCTGGGCGTTACCGAAATCCGGCCTGTTATCAGCGAACGCAGTATTGTCCGGCTTTCGGGTGAACGCGCCGACAAACGTGTCGCACGCTGGCAGGAAATCGTTATCGCCGCTTGCGAGCAAAGCGGCCGCAATATCATTCCCCCCGTATTACCGCTGGTTTCCTACCGTGAGGCATTGGCACAGCTGCCACCTGCTGATGTCCGCCTGCTGATGAGCTTGAACCGTGCCCTCAGCCTTGCGGATTCTGCTACCGCCCCCCAATCCCTAACTTTTATGGTCGGCCCCGAAGGCGGCTGGAGCGAAGCCGAAGAAGAGGCAGCATTTACCGCAGGATTCCAATCCGTTACCTTAGGCCCGCGTGTATTACGCACCGAAACCGCATCTCTGGCCGCCATTGCCGCCATGCAGACCCTATGGGGTGATTTCATATAACCCAGATGCCCCTCCTCCTGTGTTAACTCTCACCACACATACCATTTATGAATCATGCCGTCTGAAATATTATTTTCAGACGGCATGATTCATTACTATCATATACAAACCGTGTTTTACTGCATCGCTTCGGATGCAAACAATGTTTCACATATCTTATCAACCCGACTACAAAACAGTATGTTAAATTATTCTCTCAACCCTAATACCTAGGAAAAACACATGCTGAATAAACCATTGGCACTCGGTATGCTGGCTGCAGCCGCTGCCCTACCCGCGCAGGCTGAAACCCTGAATTATAATATCGTTGAATTTTCGGAAAGCGCCAGCATTGAAGTTCCACGAGACATCATGACCATCCGCCTGACTATTAATGAAGAAGGTGCAGACCGTGCTGCAGTCAACCGCGCATTTGTACAAAAATACAATTCGCTGAACCGCCGTCTCGAAAGCAACCGCGCATTCAAGAACGAACTGTTAAACCGCAATGCCTATCCCCGCTACCAATACAAAAACGGCAAGCAAACCCAAATCGGCTGGCAGGAAAGCGCGCAAATTAAAGTAGAGAGCAAAGATTTCACCGCCTTAAACCGCCTGATTGCCGAAGCACAAAACGAAGCCTCGCTAAACGACACATCATTTAGCATATCCGACAAAAAACGCGAAGAAGTGATAGATGAAGTCAGCAAAGCCGCTCTCAACCGCTTTAAAAACCGTGCCGATACACTAAGCCGCACCCTCGGATTTTCAGGCTATAAAATTGTACGCCTCAACTTAGGCCAAATCGGTAACCAACCCTTGGAATATGCCGCTCCCGTTGCCGCCATGCGTACTATGAAAATGTCAGATAGTGCAGGAGAAATAGCCGAAGCTCCCAACCCCGGTACCGAAGACATCAGTATTACCGTAAACGGCACGATTCAAATGTAAACCCGCCACTGTAATAAAACAACTTGCCGAAAGGGACATATACGCCCTTTTGGCATATCACGCCGCAATAAATCGGGAGAAATCATGAAAAACAAAATTGTACAGTTTACTGCAATGACCACCGCTGCAATATTAGCCGTTAGCGGCTGTACCGCCGTTGCCGATATGGCGGGTTATGACACCGCCACTTTAAATGCGAGTGCCGCCCAAGGTTACAATAAAGTCATCACCCAAGCGCGCTCGAAAGATTTGTTGGATACGACCTCCCAAACCTCCCGCCGCATTCATGCCGTATTCAACCGTATGAAGCCTTATGCGGAGCGGGCTAATACCACGGGCATTCCGTTTGCATGGCAGATGAGCGTAATCAAATCAGACCAACCCAACGCTTGGGCCATGCCCGGTGGAAAAATGGCCATGTATACCGGCATGGTCGACAAGCTCAATCTGACCGATGATGAGATCGCTGCTGTAATCGGCCATGAAATGACCCATGCCTTACACGAGCACAGCAAAAAAGCAGTCGGCCAACAAGTCCTCACGGGCTTAGCCGCCGATATCGGCAGCAGTGTTTTGAGTGCCAAAACCGGCATCAGTACCGATGCAGCCAACTTTTCTACCGGCCTGCTTGGCGAGCTGGGTCTTAATATGCCTTTTTCGCGTAATCAGGAAAGCGACGCCGATGCAGGCGGCCTACGCCTGATGGCACAAGCCGGCTACAACCCCGCTGCCGCAGTTACGGTTTGGGAAAAAATGAACAAAATCCAAAACAATAACACGACACTGAATGCGTTGCTTTCCACCCACCCCACCAATAATGCGCGTATTGCCTCTATCCGCAAGATGCTTCCGGAAGTTATGCCGATTTACCAGCAAAACCGCCGCTGATGACTCTTAGCCAGCTACCATTATCCGGCCGTCTGAATATCATTTCAGACGGCCTTCCCTATTTAGAGAAACACACTACCGAAACTTAAATATCCCCCCGACCTTACGCCGGCCACAAACCAAACGAATCATTTTAGCTATCCCTCATTCCTACCTTGTAAAGTATTCCTATTTATAACGAATTAGTTTATGATTGGAATGCTACTGCATACTACAATATGCGTATCCCCACCAGAAGAAAAACTGCACAAAAAAGGAACGAAGAGATGTTAGAAGCCTATCGTAAAGCTGCCGCAGAACGCGAAGCAATGGGTATCCCCGCCCTTCCCCTCACCGCACAGCAAACTGCTGATTTGGTTGAGTTGTTAAAAAACCCGCCCGAAGGCGAAGGCGAATTTTTGGTCGACTTACTGGCCAATCGCATTCCTCCCGGTGTAGACGATGCATCTAAAGTCAAAGCCTCTTTCTTGGCCGCCATTGCAGAAGGCAGTGCCACCAGTCCGTTGGTTTCTCCTGAATACGCTACTAAACTTTTGGGAACCATGCTCGGCGGCTACAACATCTACCCGCTGATCGAACTACTGGACAACGAAAAACTGGCACCGATTGCAGCAGAAGGTTTGAAGCATACCCTGCTGATGTTCGATTCATTCCACGACGTGCAGGAAAAAGCTGAAAAAGGCAACGCCCATGCCAAAGCCGTGTTGGAATCATGGGCTAATGCCGAATGGTTTACCTCTCGTGAAAAAGTACCTGAAAAAATCACCGTTACCGTATTCAAAGTAGACGGCGAAACCAATACCGACGATCTCTCTCCGGCACCCGATGCGTGGAGCCGTCCCGATATCCCGCTGCATGCACTGGCCATGCTTAAAAACCCACGCCCGGGTATTGATCCCGACAAATCGGGTGAAATCGGCCCCATCAAACTGCTCGAAGAATTAAAAGCCAAAGGTAATCCTGTGGCCTATGTAGGCGATGTAGTCGGCACAGGCTCCTCACGCAAATCGGCTACCAACTCGGTAATCTGGCACACAGGCCACGATATTCCCTATGTTCCGAACAAACGCTTCGGCGGCGTATGCTTAGGCGGTAAAATCGCACCGATTTTCTTCAATACCCAAGAAGATTCAGGCGCACTGCCGATCGAGGTAGACGTATCCAAACTCAATATGGGCGATGTTGTCGACATTCTGCCTTACGAAGGTAAGATTGTGAAAGACGGCGAAACCGTTGCCGAATTCGAACTGAAATCGCAAGTTTTACTGGATGAAGTACAGGCAGGCGGTCGTATCAACCTGATTATTGGTCGTGGACTGACTACCAAAGCACGCGAAGTATTGGGGCTGCCGCCTTCAACCGTATTCCGTCTGCCGCAAGTTCCTGCCTCAAGCACTACCGGTTTCTCTTTAGCACAAAAAATGGTTGGCCGCGCCTGTGGACTGCCTGAAGGTCAAGGCGTACGGCCCGGCACTTACTGCGAACCGAAGATGACCACAGTAGGCTCGCAAGATACTACTGGCCCGATGACCCGCGACGAATTGAAAGATTTGGCCTGTTTGGGCTTCTCGGCCGATTTGGTAATGCAGTCGTTCTGCCACACTGCCGCCTATCCCAAACCGGTAGACGTGAAAACCCATAAAGAGCTGCCGGAATTTATCTCCACCCGCGGCGGTGTTTCTCTGCGCCCGGGCGACGGTGTAATCCATTCATGGCTTAACCGTCTGCTGTTACCGGATACCGTAGGTACCGGCGGTGACTCACATACCCGCTTCCCGCTGGGTATTTCATTCCCTGCCGGCTCAGGTTTGGTAGCATTTGCAGCGGCCACGGGTGTAATGCCTCTAGACATGCCGGAATCGGTATTGGTACGCTTTAGCGGCAAACTGCAGCCGGGTGTTACCCTGCGCGACTTGGTAAACGCTATTCCTCTATATGCCATCAAAGCAGGCTTGCTAACCGTAGCCAAAGCCGGTAAGAAAAATATTTTCTCTGGCCGTATTCTCGAAATTGAGGGTCTGCCGGATTTGAAAGTAGAACAGGCTTTTGAATTATCGGATGCCTCTGCCGAACGTTCTGCTGCCGGCTGTACCGTAAAACTAAATAAAGAGCCGGTTATCGAGTATATGAAATCTAATATCGTGTTGATGAAAAACATGATTGCCGACGGCTACAAAGATCCGCGCACTCTGGAGCGCCGTATTAAAGCCATGGAGAAATGGCTGGCCGATCCTCAATTGCTCGAAGCAGATAAAGACGCGGAATACGCTGCCGTTATCGAAATCAATATGGATGACATCAAAGAACCGATCGTTGCATGCCCGAACGACCCCGATGATGTGAAATTCCTGTCTGAAGTAAGCGGCACACCTATCGATGAAGTATTTATCGGTTCGTGCATGACCAACATCGGCCATTTCCGCGCAGCCGGCAAACTGTTGGAAGGCAAATCGGATATCCCGGTACGCCTCTGGGTTGCTCCTCCTACCAAAATGGATGCCCAACAGCTTACGGAAGAAGGCTATTACGGTATTCTCGGCCGTAGCGGTGCGCGCATGGAAATGCCGGGCTGCTCGCTGTGTATGGGTAACCAAGCACAAGTACGTGAAGGTGCTACCGTGGTTTCTACCTCTACCCGCAACTTCCCGAACCGCTTGGGTAAAAATACCAATGTTTACCTAGCCTCGGCCGAACTTGCGGCTATCTGTTCGAAACTGGGCCGTATCCCGACCGTTGAGGAATACCAAGCCAATATCGGCATCATCAACGAAAAAGGTGCGGAAGTTTACCGTTACATGAACTTCAACGAAATCGACAGCTATAATGAAGTTGCCGAGAAAGTAAACCTCTAATACCTGATACGGTGATAATAAGGCCATCTGAAAAACCTATTATCACAACTCCACAAACACCCGCCGGATAAGCCGGACGGGTGTTTTTTATTGCCTGCTTATCTTTGTATTATTAGACTGCCGTCTGCATTCAACGGAAGCGGCTACATCAATAATATATCCTCACATAAGGCAAAGCTATTAAGTGCCGGCATTATGGATCCCGCTCAGTCACATGTTCGATTTAATGGAAACCCCGTCTCTTCGTAAGTTACTTTCCAAACTTTCAGACGGCCTTTTATTCATGCCCACCTGTTCCCAAAGAATCATTATCCTAAAATATAAAGAACGGATTACTCCAGAATACAAGTATATTAGCCAACCTATTAATCGCCATAAAAAAACGGCCTACTTATTTAAAGTAGGCCTCCCGTAATGTGTTTATTAATTTGTTAGAAAATCACAGTATTACCGATGTCTTCCGTATAACTGATTTCCGTGACAGGCAAAGTAGGAAAGTACGCCGCATCTGTTGTACCCGGCTGTAGGGCAGCAGAAGTATTGCCAGAAGGCAGCAGACTTGCTAATTCGATAGTATTACCTGTATCTAGTAGATCCGATAAAGTCAACGTACTGCCGTTTTCGGTAATTACTGTATCCGGAAGCACTCCAGCAGCAGGCTGAGTAAGTGCGGAATCATTATCGCCAACCGAATCACTTCCAATATCGAAAAGCTGTGTATTGGCGGTTTCTGTTACCGATAACGGTCCGCTGATAATATCTTCTCCAATAGATTCATCAGCTACCTCTACAACGTTTTCTTCTGATGTCGTTTGGTTTTTTGCAGCCAATTTCTCTGCCAAAGCTTCTGCATCGTTATGTTTGTTGTCGGAAGCATTCACGGTTGCGCGCACCGATTCAATCCATTGGTTGGAAAGCTGATTGTAATCGGTAAATACCAGATTTCCAGTTACATTCAGTTCCGGTTGCACCTCTCCGCGATGACCGTGGATACTGATAATCGAATGATTTATCACACCATGCAGTTCAAATACATTATCAATAATATTGTACTGTGTGGCATTGCCGATTACCTGGATACCCTCTACCGCTCCATTAGATTTTTCACGAACGGTAATATAGTTGTCCTGAATCGTTACCGCACCGCGTAAATTACCATCCGTATTATGCTCATTGATAAAAATCGGCATAGTAGTCTGAGCGATTTCACCAATACTGGCAATATTACCGGTAATATTGATATTGCCGGAGCCTGGGCCGTTGGTCTGGGTAATATAGTCTTTGGTATTATTAATGATACCAATCAGATATTTAGTAGATTCTCCACTGATATGGTTATCTTTAATATTCAAAGTGTAATCCATAGCCTGCTCATGGTTACGGAATTCGATCGCATAGGTTTGAACGGCATCCTTATATAAGGTCAGGTTCTTAATCGTATTGTTACTGATTTCAAAATAACCGTTAGGATCGCTGTGCAGGTTTTTCAACTGGGTATTGGTTTGTATTTGAATACCTGAATAAGTATGGTAGCTGTTTTTGTATTGGAGATTATCATCCGCTTCCAAACGGAAATTAGGATCTTGCTCAATCACATTACCACTGATTTTTACATTATTCATGGTAAATTGGCGGTTATATACGGCAATACCATATAAACGGTCGCCAATGGCAACGTTGTCCGTAATCACGATATCGTTACCGTCGTGTACATCCAAACCTTTACGGTAGTTGTGGTCGGTGGTGTTCTTGGTAAAAGTTACTCCGAAATTATAGCTGCCTGCCATAGCCATAATACCGTAACCCGTACCACCATCGGCTTCGTGGCCGTTCCAAGAGAATGTATTTCCCTCTGCGATAAAGTCTTTTTGATAGGCCACACCCGCACCCGCTACACGGTTATGGTGCAGATAGCTGTCAACCAGACGGTTATTTTCACCTACAGGCAAATTCGGATAATCTTCCGAAATTTCATCATGAATCAAACGGGCTTTATAAGTTTTCCCTTTGCCGCTTGGATCAACAGTTAATGCCGCCGTAGATGAGAACATAATGCCGGCACGGTTGGCGCCCGAAACCTCTACCTTACTGATCAGCGTATTGCTGGCATCATTAACTAATATCCCGCATACTTTGCCAAAATAGCTTTCCCCTGGGCGGTAGAAATCTTTA
Source organism: Neisseria arctica (assembly GCF_022870905.1). NCBI lineage: Bacteria > Pseudomonadati > Pseudomonadota > Betaproteobacteria > Neisseriales > Neisseriaceae > Neisseria > Neisseria arctica. Next base: position 373,811 of record NZ_CP091510.1, on the reverse strand, counting down.
TTGGTGTATTGCACCGATAAATCGGCTATTGTTTTACCGTTTTGCCCATCAATCAAAATACCCGCATCTTTACGAATCTCGGTATCGTTACTATTGGGATTAAATACACCTACTTGGGCTTTATCAAAAGAAATAACCGTTTTACCCATGCCGTCACCAAACAGCGAGGTAACTCCGCTGGTATTTTTATCAATTACCAACTGCTCGGAAATATACAGTTTTCCATGCAGATATACACCGGCCCCGACTTGGTGTGCAGCAGCTAATGCAGCTTTAATTGCGGCATAGCTGTCTTGTTTGCCACTGGGGTCACTACCGAAATCACGGGCATCCACGTATTTTCCATACGAAGTATGCGTATACACTTTGTAGCCGCCAATAACCCCAAATACTGCCGTATCAGTTTTCTCTATGGTAGCAAGGCCGTCTGAAATATTATTACCGGATGTTTGTAACGATACATCTTTAGCAGTCACTAAATTTTCTGAACCAACTGACGCGGTATCTGTTTTGAGATTCGCAAATTCAACAGGCATCGGAGTAGTTGTTTGGAGGGGTTTTGCGTCAATCGCTACGGCCTCATTAGCCGCAACATTTTCTTTTACGATTTCTGTTGTTTTACTCTCTACCGGTAACGGTTGGTTTTGAATAGTTTCGACAGCGGGTTGGGCAGCATTATTCTGCAAAGCAGGAGATTTCTCAGCCTCAAGTGAACTGGAAACTGCCTCTACTTTAGCTTTTTCTACCAATACCGGCTCAGATATATTTTTTTCTACATTTTTAGTGTTAACAGCTAAAACCTGTTCACCTGCAGATGCACTCTTAACAGGTGATAAAGTAGACGTTGGAATTTCCTTATTTTGAGTAACGCCAACAGAGGATTGGGCAACCTTAGAAACAACTACTTCCTGCTGCTCACCAACAGATTTCTCCACAGTTTCATTAACCACAGGTTTGGCAGCATTATTCTGCGGAGCAGGAGATTTCTCAGCCTCAAGCGAACTAGAGGCTGCCTCTGCTTTGGCTTTATCTACCAATACCGACTCAGATACATTTTTTTCTACATCTTTAGCGTTAACAGCTAAAACCTGCTCATCTGCCGATACGCTCTTAACAGGTGATAAAGTAATAGATGTTGCCGAAGAAGAAATATTGGTATTTTTTTTCGCTTCGACTACTGTAGTTTCTACCGTCTTATCTTGTTTAGCCGAACCAGATTCAGAACCTCCTCCGCTACCACCTCCAGCTGCAGCACCAACGGCAGACGCCCCCAGCAAACCGAATAACAAATGCATTGGTTTCAAGCCTGATGAAGCTACAGCACCTGAGGTTTTCACCACTTCTTCCGCCAATTGTGTTTTCACCTGAGGTGCATCTTCAACATTTACAATAACATCCTGATTTGTAAAAACTGTTTTCGGATAAGAAGCAGAAGATTGTTGATATGTTTTTTCCTCTACAGATAAATTCCCCAACACAATGGATTCTTTATCCGCAAATCCAACTTTTTCAACACCCAAAATTTCATTACCTGCATCATCAATCGGCAGGTTCTCTTGAAGCATCTCCGAATTATTAAGCGCGTTTTCCGGAGACTGCTGACGAATAATATTAATGTTGTTAGCCATTACAAACTCCACGATCTCTAATGTGTTAGGAGTGTGGATTATATAATGTAATTTTAATTATCATTACTTTTGTTACTATAATTTAAATTATAGTACTGATTTTTATATAAATTTCAAATGTAAATATTTTTATATTTTTGAAAAAATGTATCAAATATGTAACACGGTCTTGACAAATATCTTTCAACAAAAATCAATAAAATCGCCTGTAAACCTTACGTTTACAGGCGATAACAGCATTAGACAATCAACTAATCTATGGTTTCAACAATGCTTGTAAAGACTACTTCTATAATCAGCCAGCCGACTTTAGAAGTCCGCTTATCGAGACTCTGTATCAGGCCAATAATGGCGGAGATTTTCCAGTAATAACTCACCGATATCACTCCACATACTCATCATCAAACTCCTTTACATTTCCCGATAACGAAATTCATCCGTTTACAGCAAACCCGGTTGCCCTAACGCCGGGTCACTTTCGCGAGCCGCCTGAGCATCAGCTACCGTCATGCCTAGTGCTTTAGCCACACCTTCGCCGTAAGCCGGATCGCAAGCATAGCAGTTACGGATATGACGGTATTTGATAAAGTCTAGAGCATCGCCCATTGCAGCAGCGGTATTATCAAACAAAGCTTGCTTTTGCTTATCGTTCATTAATTTGAACAAGGCGCGGGGTTGGCTGAAGTAGTCGGCATCGTCTTCACGGTAGTTCCAGAAGTCGGCATCACCGTTGATTTTCAGCGGCGGTTCTTTGTATTGAGGTTGTTCCTGCCACTGGCCGAAGCTGTTGGGTTCGTAATGCGGGGCGCTGCCGTAGTTGGCATCGACACGACCCATACCGTCGCGGTGGTTGCTGTGCACGGGGCAACGGGCTGCATTTACCGGGGTTTGATGGTGGTTTACACCCAATCGATAGCGTTGCGCATCTGCATAGTTGAACAGACGTGCTTGCAACATGCGGTCAGGCGATACGCTGATACCAGGAACCAGATTGCTTGGAGCAAAGGCAGATTGTTCGACATCTAAGAAGAAGTTTTCCGGATTACGGTTTAACTCGAACTCACCGACTTCAATCAGCGGATAATCACCTTTAGGCCATACTTTGGTCAGATCAAACGGATGGTAAGGTACTTTTTCCGCATCAGCTTCGGGCATAATTTGCACACACATTTTCCATTTCGGAAACTCTCCGCGCTCAATGGCTTCGTATAAATCTTTCTGATGGCTTTCACGGTCTTGACCGATTAAGGCTTCCGCTTCGGCGTTGCTCAGGTTTTTAATGCCTTGCTGCGTAATGAAGTGGAATTTCACCCAAAAACGTTCATTTTGTGCATTGATAAAGCTGTAGGTATGCGAGCCGAAACCATGCATATGGCGGTAGCTGGCAGGAATACCGCGGTCACTCATCACAATGGTAACTTGATGCAGAGCTTCAGGCAGCAGTGTCCAAAAATCCCAGTTATTGGTAGCACTGCGCATATTGGTACGCGGATCGCGCTTAACCGCCTTGTTCAAATCGGGGAACTTACGCGGGTCTCGCAAAAAGAATACGGGTGTGTTGTTGCCGACCATGTCCCAGTTGCCTTCTTCGGTGTAAAACTTCAAGGCAAAACCGCGGATATCGCGTTCGGCATCGGCTGCACCGCGTTCACCAGCTACAGTAGTAAAACGCGCGAACATTTCCGTTTTTTTACCAACTTGGCTGAAAATCGCTGCGCGAGTATAACGGGTGATGTCATTGGTAACGGTAAAAGTACCGAACGCTCCCGAACCTTTAGCATGCATTCTGCGCTCGGGAATAACTTCGCGTACAAAATTGGCTAACTTTTCATTAAGCCATAAATCTTGAGCCAACAAAGGGCCACGAGGGCCGGCAGTCAGGCTGTTTTGATTATCAACTACGGGGGCTCCGCCATTGGTGGTTAAGTGGGTTGCTGGGCATTTAGACATAATTTGGCTCCTTTTTCGCCTTGGGTAAAAATCGTTTAAACAGCTATTTGTTGGTAAGCATAGGTATAGCAGGTATCTTGCAAAGTGTTTTCATACTGGTACATTTTTGATTCCTGTAAGAAGGTTATTCTTTGATGAAACACACTATACATAAAACTTTTAGCTATTAAAACTATAAATTCGATTTGTTTTTATAATAGCAAGCATTAATCACAATAGATGCCGCAATAGATGTAGGATTAAATAATATATTGATATTAATCAAAAACTTGATGGGAGTTATCCATACCAAACCAAATCTATTACGGTAAATTACTCATAGCGATAGTAACAGCAACATAACGGGTTTATTGTAAACAGACAGTAAATCCCTTCGAAAAATATCACGATGGAACTTCCCTTTAATTTAATGGCCGTCTGAAAGCCTAAAAGCTCCTTCCACCTATATATTCTTGTAAAATCAAAAAAATACTGTATTCTTCAATCCGCACTATCTCTATATTTTGCGCTTACCTTTTTTAACACTATGTTTTCAATCATGCCGCACACACCTGATACAAGGAAATTCACATAATATGAATATCGATATCGTTTCCCGCCTGCAAAATCTGCCGGTCGGTAAATTTCATTACAAGCTTTTGGTGCTGGTGGGACTAGGGTGGTTGTTCGATGCTATGGATACGGGCTTAGTCTCTTTTGTATTGGCAACTCTTGGAAAAGAATGGGCGCTTACGCCCAAAGAACTGGGCTGGGTAGTCAGTACCGGATTTATAGGCATGGCTATCGGTGCTGTTTTCGGCGGTAAAGCGGCAGACAAAATCGGTAGGAAAACTGTTTTGGCAGCCACTTTGGTGATTTACTGTATCGCCACTGGTTTGTGCGCATTGGCACCTAATCTGGAATGGCTGTTGTTATTTCGTTTTTTAGTCGGTATCGGCTTGGGCGCACAGTTACCGGTTGCCGTCACATTAGTAAGCGAATACGTTCCGGCTGAAGTGCGCGGCCGCTTTATTGTTTTGCTGGAAAGTTTTTGGGGCTTGGGTTGGCTTGCCGCAGCACTGATTTCCTATTTTTTTATCCCCCGATACGGTTGGCACAGTGCATTCTTAATCGGTGCCGTACCCGTATTTTATGCTTGGGTAATTTGGAAATATGTACCCGAATCTGTACCCTATCTGATTAATAAAGGACGGATACAAGAAGCACACGCCCTTGTCTGCCGCTTGGAAGCAGAAGCCGGCCTGCCGGTAGCGTCTGAAGCGGTAGTTGCTGAAGCAATAACAAAAAAACCGACAAAATTCGGCCAGCTTTGGCAACACCCCTTCGCCAAGCGCACTTTAATGCTCTGGTTAGTATGGTTCGGCATTGTATTTTCCTATTACGGCATCTTTACCTGGCTGCCGAAATTATTGGTAGAACAAGGCTATACGGTCGTCAAAACTTTCGAATATGTATTGGTGATGATTTTGGCCCAACTTCCGGGCTACTTCGCCGCAGCGGTTTTGGTTGAGAAAATCGGCCGAAAAGCCACACTAGCCGGCTTTTTAGCCGCCTGTGCCGTGTGTGCTTATTTCTTCGGACAAGGCGGCAGCATTTCGGCAGTGGTTTTCTGGGGTTGCATGATGTCGTTTTTCAACTTAGGTGCTTGGGGAGTTTTATATACCTACACTCCCGAGCTTTATCCCGTGCACTTCAGAGCGTTTGGGGCAGGCTGGGCAGGTGCGGTTGGCCGTATCGGCGGTATTTTGGCACCGATGGTCGTCGCCTCCATGATCGGACTACCCGGAGGCTTCAATAAAATATTTATTATGTTTACTGCAGTGATGCTGTTGGTGGCTGCGGTCATTATGGTACTCGGAGAAGAAACCAAAGGACGTAAACTCGAAGATATCAGTGCTTAAAAATAATTATGCCGTCTGAAAACTTTCAGACGGCATTTCTATATAGGCTTGTTCAAATTAAAAATCAAAGGTTTGGTAAAACAGTTCAAAACATCCGAAACCTATGCCCATTCAACTATTCCCAAAGGCAGAACCTTAATCGGCAAAGGATGCCCATACCGGCGCATGATCGCTAGGACGCTCCCACCCGCGTGCTTGCAAGTCCACTTGTACATCTTGCAGTTTGGCTGCCAACGCCGGAGACACCAGCAAATGGTCGATACGCAATCCTTGCTTACGCTGGAACATAGCGCCACGATAATCCCACCAAGTGTAAAACGCTCCTTCCGGATGCACTTGGCGCAAACTGTCGGTTAATCCCAGTGCCAGCAAATCTTTAAACCAACTGCGTTCGACACTCGAGCAATGAATTTTTTCAAACCACTTCTCAGGATCGTAGCAATCGGCATCTGTAGGAGCAATATTAAAGTCACCAAGTAGTACCAATTGCGGGTATTTTTCCAACTCGCCGCGTACAAATTTATTCAAAGCCGCAAACCACTGTTCTTTATAAAGAAACTTGGGGCTATCAAGCGCTTCGCCATTTACACAATAAACATTAATCACACGCATGCCGTTGATCGTAGCAGCAATGACCCGACGTTGCGGATCATCAGGCAATTCAGGCAGTCCGATATGCACGTCTTCAATCGGATGCTTGCTGATTAATGCCACGCCGTTATACGTTTTTTGACCGCTCCACACCGTATGCCAACCGGCCATCTGAAAAACAGCCGCCGGATATTTGTCCTGATCCAGCTTTAATTCCTGCAAAGCCAAAACATCGGGTTGGTGCAGTTGCAACCACTCCTGCACCTGAGGCAGGCGCACGTTCAACGAATTCACATTCCAGGTAGCGATTTTCATAAGTTTTCCGACAAAAATAAAACAGGCCGCATGATAACAGTTTCAGACGGCCTTGAGCGACAGGTGGGAAAAATCAATCGGAACAATAAATCTTATGCAATGTTGCGATTATCGCTTCGATTTCCGGTGAAGTTAAACGGTATTGCAAAACCCGATGATAACGGGTGTACTCCACTACACCTTCACTTCGAAGCTTGGCCAAATGATTGGAAACCGCTGTTTGATTGATTCCGATCGCCTCTACCAATTCCGTTACGTTTTTTTCACTTTCCAGCAGCAGACAGAGAATCAACAACCGGTGAGGATGGGCAATCAGCTTTAGCAAAGCGGCGGCTTTAGTCGTATTGTGCAGCATATCTTGCATGATCGTATTCCATCCGACGAATTGAGAGAATGTCATTTTAAAATTTTATTACCAATACGGCAATCTCTCTTTGTGATATTTAAAAATCATGTTATTATGTTTTTAAAAATTTTCATTTAGGCATCAAATACCACTACCCAAACCAAGCGGCCTGCCGTTTGAACACTATTTCCACCAATAGCCGTCTGAAAGCAGGCGGCAACAGTCATCAAGGAGAATCAATATGGCTTGTAAAAATATAGGCAGTTCCGACCGGATCATCCGTATCGTTATCGGCATTATCCTCATCAGTTTGGTATTTGTCGGCCCGCAAACCCTCTGGGGATGGCTAGGCCTGATACCTTTGGCTACCGGCCTGTTGGGATGGTGCGGCTTATATACCCTGTTGGGCATTAATACCTGCAAAAAAAATTTGTAATAATTAACCCCTCCATTCTATTTACGGTTTTAAGCGTAACAATACCCGGCAACCGCCCTTTCTTATCAAGATACGGGCGGTTGTTTACAAAGCTTTCAGACGACCTGAAAATCATCTAAGATGCGTCATTTAATCTTGTCACACACAGAGAAAAGAGCGAAACATGGCGCAAACCGTCCACTACTTAAAAGATTACCAAGCACCGGCCCATACTATCCGGCAAACCGATTTACGATTTGATATAGGCGAAACCGAAACCACTGTTCAAGCTCGCATGATTGTCATTCCGAAAACCTCCGCCCCGCTTGTCTTGAACGGTTCGGCAGAGCTGGTCTCTCTGAAAATCGACGGCGAAACCATCAATCATTACAGCCTTGCGGACGATACGCTTACCATACCCGACGCGCCGTCTGAAAGTTTCGTATTGGAAGTAGAAACCCGTATCCGCCCCTACGAAAACAAATCACTAATGGGGCTGTACGGCTCAAACGGCAACCTTTATACCCAATGCGAACCCGAAGGTTTCCGCAAAATCACTTATTACATCGACCGCCCCGATGTAATGTCGAAATTCACCACAACCATTGTTGCCGACAAAAAACGCTATCCTGTTTTACTCTCCAACGGCAATAAAATCGATAGCGGCGATCTCGAAGGCGGCCGACATTGGGTAAAATGGATCGACCCTTTTGCCAAGCCCAGCTATTTGTTCGCATTGGTAGCCGGCACATTGGCACTTACCCAATCAACTTTTACCACCCGCGGCGGACGTGAAGTTGCTATCGAGTTCTACACCAGCGAAGCCGACAAATCCAAGGCCGGCTTTGCCGTAGAATCACTGAAAAATGCCATGCGTTGGGATGAAGAGCGCTTCGGCCTCGAATACGATTTGGATATTTACATGGTTGTTGCCGTCGGCGACTTCAATATGGGCGCTATGGAAAACAAAGGCCTCAATATTTTCAACACCAAATACGTTTTAGCCGACAGCCGTACCGCCACCGATGCAGACTTCGAAGGCATCGAATCTGTTATCGGCCATGAATATTTCCACAACTGGACAGGCAACCGCGTAACCTGCCGAGATTGGTTCCAACTTTCCCTCAAAGAAGGTCTGACCGTTTTCCGCGACCAAGAATTTTCAGGCGACCGGGCAAGCCGTGCCGTACGCCGTATCGAGAATGTCAGCCTGCTGCGCCAGCTTCAGTTTGCCGAAGATGCCGGGCCGATGGCACATCCCGTACGTCCAGCCTCATACGAAGAAATGAATAATTTCTACACCATGACCGTGTATGAGAAAGGCGCCGAAGTCGTGCGCATGTATCACACGCTTTTAGGCGAAGAGGGCTTTCAAAAAGGCATGCGGCTGTACTTCAAACGCCATGACGGCCAAGCCGTTACCTGCGATGATTTTCTCGCCGCGATGGCTGATGCCAACGAAACCGATCTCAGCCAATTCGCTCTATGGTACAGCCAGGCAGGCACGCCCAAACTTGAAGTGAGCAGCCGTTACGACAGCCAACGCCAAACCCTTACTTTCAACATCCGCCAAACTATCCCCGCCACACCGGATATGTCGGATAAACAGCCGATGTTGATTCCCGTGAAAATCGGCCTGCTTGACCGGCAAGGCAAGGCATTGCCATTTACGCTTTCCGATCAGGCGGATGCTCCTTCGCAAACCGAAACCGTATTGGTTTTAACCCAAGCCGAACAAGAATTCGTACTATACAGAATTCCTGAAGAGCCCGTTCCATCGCTCCTACGCGGCTTTTCCGCTCCCGTATATCTCGAATATCCGTATAGCGAGAACGAACTCAACTTACTGGCCGCGCACGATACCGATGCGTTCGCCCGTTGGGAAGCTATGCAAACACTCTACCGCCGCGCCGTATCCGCCAATCTTGCCGCCATTGAGGAAGGCACCCCACTGCCTGCCCACAACGGTTTGATTGAGGCATTCAAACATATGCTCAAACAAGAAATCGATCCGGCTTTCAAAGCAGTCTTGCTGCAAATGCCTTCCGCCTCTGAATTATGGGAAGGTTCGGAAAACATCAATCCCATACACTACCATCAGGCTCGAGAAGCCTTACTCGATGAGATCGCCAAACAATGTTTGGAAAGCCTCGTCTATATCCGTACATGGGCATTGGAACAAGAAGCACTCAGCGGTATCAAAGCTCCTTACGAATATCACCCTCAGTTGGCGGGTATACGTTCACTGCTGGCTGCCGTACGTCTTTACACCATCCGCGAAGAGCAGCACGGCATGATGAACATTGCCGCCTACTCGGACGAACAAAACGCGGCACACCAAAAAACCGTATGTGCACGACTGCAAGACTACATCACGCGATATGAGCAGCTCACCCCCAACATGACACATGAAATGAGCATCCTCCACACCGTCAACCACCTAAATGAAGAAGGCCGTGATTTACTGCTCAACCGCTTCGCCGAACGCTATGCCGATGACGCACTGGTTATGGACAAATATTTTATGCTGATCGGTTCAAGCTGGCGGTCGGACACCTTGGTTCAAACCCAAGCCGCACTTAATCACCCTAAATTCAGTTTAGAAAACCCCAATAAAGCGCGCGCGCTTTTAGGTAGTTTCAGCCGCAACGTTCCCCATTTCCATACCGAAGACGGCAGCGGTTATACTTTTATTGCTGACAAAGTTATAGAAATCGACAGTTTCAACCCGCAGGTAGCTGCCCGTCTGGTGCAGGCTTTCAACATCTGCAACAAACTCGAGTCCAACCGTCGTGCATTAATGCAAAAAGAACTGTCACGTATCCGTAATAAAGAAGGTCTGTCCAAAGATGTAGCCGAAATCGTCGGAAAAATACTTTCCTGAGGAACTTCATTTTTACACCAACTGTCGAAATCAAGCGTACTGTATCGTTTACGGTACGCTTTTTTTGCCACTTGTCCTCATAAAAAACAGATAAGCGGCATCTGCCGTAAAGGCAAAGTAGTGTCGCGTAATATCAAGTTAAGACCGCTTCAATTTGCCCAAATTGTGGACTATAGTGAAACCAACGGTATCTGAACATACCATTACAAACAAGCAAGCGCGGCTTACATATCAACAGCCGCCCGCACCTAACCGAAAGGAAAACTATGAAAATTTTGAAACCCGTTGCTCTTGCCGCTATGGCTTCCGTTGCTTTGGCTGGCTGCGTTACCAACTCTGCCGGACAACAACAAATCAGTAAAACCGCCGCCTACGGCTTAGGCGGTGCGGCAGTATGCGGCATCGTAGGCGCACTCACTCACGGCGGCAAAGGCGCGCGTAATTCCGCTTTAGCTTGTGGCGCTATCGGAGCCGGTGTTGGCGGTTATATGGATTACCAAGAGAAAAAACTGCGTGAGAGCCTGGCTAACACAGGCGTGGAAGTAAGCCGCCAAGGCGACCAAATCAAACTGGTGATGCCTGAGAGCGTAACATTCGCTACCAATAGCGCATCATTAAGCACCTCTGCACAAGATGCATTGACCAAAGCCGCTCAAACTTTGGTTCAATACCCCGATACCACTTTGACCGTAGCCGGCCATACCGATAATACCGGTAGCGATGCGATCAACGAGCCATTGTCTCAACGCCGCGCACAAGCGGTAGCAGGCTACTTGAACCAACGCGGTGTAGCTACTGCTCGCTTGAGTACAGTGGGTTATGGTTCACGCCAACCGGTTGCCTCTAACGCTACCGCCGAAGGCCGCGCACAAAACCGCCGTGTTGAAATCCTGATCAATCCTGATCACAACGCCGTACGCGCTGCACAACAACAATAAAAATGTTATTAATCGGCTTATTTAACCGATAATCAAACATGCCGTCTGAAACTTTTCAGACGGCATGTTTTCATCAGGTAATAACAAAATACCAATACTAAAAATAACAATGCTAACTTGTATTTCACACTCCAACGTTATCAAAAGCCGCCTGTAAAATTTCAGACGGCTTCAATTCTTCGTACATAACAATCAAACACAACTCTATAATTGTTGATGCTCCCCCTGCAAACGCTTACGCTTATTTGCCTGGGCATGACAGCTGAACTCAGCTAGCGAAATATCCATCGCTGCCAAACAAGGCTGCATAATTTGCTCTACCGAATCGTTCACATGATCTTGGCTTAATCTGGCCGGTCGGTATACAAACAGTTTAAACAACTCGTCCACTTCAATACTATCGGCATTGGTTTTCAACACCCAACCCTGTTTACCCTGATAAACATAGCCGTGCCGTGCCAATTTTTCCAATAAATCACCCAATTCATCGTAGCCCATATTGATATGGCTGCGAAACGCCTGTACCGGTAATGCTTTGCCTTCCTGCTGAGCATCGTCCAACAGCAATAAAATTTTCAACACATCATCAAACCTACCCGCCGAATCGAAACCCCGGCGGAAAGCATCTCCCTGCCAATAAGACAAAGCCGCAGTCAACACCGCACCCGACAACACCAGCATCCACAATAAATTCAGCCACAACAGAAATACCGGAATAGCCGCGAAAGCACCGTATATCAAGGTATAGCCGTTAAACGTACTCACATACCAGGCAAAACCGGCACGGGCTACCTCCAATAATACCGCCGTAACCGCCGCACCCAATAAAGCATGCTTGGCCGGTACAAAACGGTTCGGCACCAAACGGTATAACAACCACAGGATAACCGTACTGAATAATACTGATGTGACAACCTTCATCACCTCGGCCAACACCGGAAACAATATATCAAGGCGGCTTTCTTTCAACACCAGCGCCCATGCGGTCGCACTGATACCCAATGCCAACGGCCCGAAAGTCAACAATGCCCAATATACCAAAAACTGCATCCACAAAGGACGCTGTGCCTTCACATGCCAAATACGGTTAAATGTTTGATCTATGGTTTGAATCAACAGTAACGAAGTCACCAGCAACATCAATATACCGATTGCCGTCAGATTGCTGGCCTTACCTTTGAATTGGTCGATATAACTGAAAATCGTGCCGGCGCCTTGCGGTACCAGAGTTTGGTTGATGAACTGTACGAATGATTCCGACAATGTATCAAACATCGGAAATGCCGAGACCACCACCAGTGTGACCGTTAAAACCGGCACCAATGCCAACAACGTGGTAAACGTGAGACTGGCCGATACCTGAGGTACGCGTACCTCCACAAACCGCCGCAACAAAAACCGTGCAAACCCGACCGGCTTCGAGTCAAGTAGGGCTTGCCAGCGTTCCAAATTCAGCATACTCTTTCCTCTTATCAAACTGACATTATTGTAACGGAAACCCGGCAATGACCCAAAATCCATTGAAAATTCTGGTTTTATACTATTCGCAAAACGGCTCTACCCTTAACCTTGCCCGCCAAATAGCCCGCGGTATCGACAGCGTATCGGGCTGCGAAGCCGTACTGCGTACCGTTCCAAAAGTATCTGCCGTATGCGAAGCCGTAGAAGACGACATTCCTACGCAAGGCGCACCCTATGCAACTGCCGAAGATTTGAAAAACTGTACCGGCCTCGCTCTGGGCAGCCCGACCCGCTTCGGCAATATGGCAGCGGCGATGAAATATTTTCTTGACGGCACTGTTGCCCAATGGCTGTCGGGCGAACTGATCGGCAAACCTGCAACCGTATTTACCAGTACCGCCAGCATGCACGGCGGGCAAGAATCCACCCTGCTGACGATGATGCTGCCCCTACTGCACCACGGCATGATTATTAGCGGTATTCCGTTTAGCGAAACCGCCCTCAATCATACTCAAACGGGCGGCACACCATACGGTGCATCACATGTAGCCGGCAGCACCCCCGACAACCGGCTCAGCCAAGACGAACAGCAAGCCGCATTTGCCCAAGGCAAACGCCTGGCCGAATTGGCACTCAAACTGGCCCGCTAATTTTCAGACGGCCTATACCGACCATCCGTAAGACGGGCAATATACCCCTGCCATACCTGATTTGTTGTGATTGCATGCCGTCTGAAACACCTACCCACACCGAAGAGGATACTTTAATGACTACTTTACCCAGCAAACCCGTATTAGAAACCGCCCTCGCCCACCGCTCTATCCGTAAATTCACCGATGAAGCAATTTCACCCGAGATGCTTAATGCAGTCTTAGAAGCCGGCCGTGCAGCGTCTTCTTCAAGCTTTTTACAAGTCGTACATATCGTCCGCGTTACCGATCACGAATTACGCAAAGGCTTGCGGGCTGTCGGTTCAGATCAACGTTATATCGAAAACTGTGCCGAATTTCTGGTTTTCTGTATGGACTTCGCCAAGCATAAAAAAGTGGATTCCGGGGTACAAACCGATTGGACTGAAGTTACCCTCATCGGTACCGTAGACGCCGGCATCATGGCGCAAAATATTTTGCTGGCCGCCGAATCACTGGGTTTAGGCGGCGTATATATCGGCAGCCTGCGTAACGATGTCAACCGTGTCGCCGAGCTGCTCAACCTGCCAGAATATGTCGTACCGCTGTTTGGCATGTGTCTCGGTCATCCAGCCCAAGATCCCCTCTACCGTCCGCGTCTGCCTCTGGATACCATCGTTTCTGAAAACTGTTACAAACCGCTCGATAGTGAAACGCTGGAAGCCTACGACGAGGTAGTATACGATTACTACCAACGTCGCAGCAATCTGGATTTGGATTGGTCGGCACAAGTACGTGATACGCTCTGTCGCGAAGTCCGCCCCGACATCCTGCCGTTTTTACAAAAACAAGGTCTTGCTAAAAAATAAACGGCTATCAAAGGCCGCCTGAAAAAATGCCGTCTGAATTTTTCAGACGGCATTTTTCATAAAATATCAAAACAGCTTTTATTTGGCCGATGAACAGCCTTACCCACGGATTATTGCAAACGCTGTCTTTCTGAACGAGCCGCGCTTACCACATCCGTACCAAACAGTGCGTTAACATCTGTTTCGTCAAATACATATTTTTCGTTACAAAAATCGCAGTCCACTTCTACGCTTCCCTGGTCGGCCACAACTTCACCTACTTCCTGACCTCCCAGCATCAAGAGCATATCGCTGACTTTTCCACGCGAACAAGTACAAGCAAATTCCAAACTTTCGGGCTCAAAAACACGCGGCGGGGTTTCATGGAACAAACGGTACAACAAATGCTGCGCGTCCAAGGAAGTTAACTCCGGGGCAGTGACCGTTTGAGCCAATGTTTCTACATGATTCCACGCCTCGGCGTCTATTTCTTTTTCAGGCAAACGCTGCAACAACAAACCGCCTACCACTTCATTCGAAGCGGCCAAAGTGATATGCGTATCCAGCTGCTCGGAGCGTTTCATGTAATTCATCAGCAATTCGGCTATAATACCGCCTTCCAGAGGCACCACACCCTGCCAAGGTTCGCCGTCTTGCGGCTGCAAAGTCATCACGAATACGCCGTTCTCGCCCAATAATTCGGACAAGCTTTCTTCATCACCGATTTCAGCCTGTTCATCCCAGCGGGCGGTCGCGCGGCAGGTTTGCTCCGAAGTCGCTTCCACAACCAGCATTTTCAAACGGCCTTGCCCTTGCACTTGCACTGTCAACGTGCCGTCTATTTTCAGATTGCTAGAAAGCAGTGCGCCTGCCGCCAACAATTCGCCCAACGCTTTACGGATAGCAACAGGGTAATGCTTGCGGCTGACAATATGCTGCCAAACGTCTTCCAAACGAACATGCAAGCCGCGCACGGGCATATCGTCAAAAATAAAACGCGTGCGGCAGTCGGCGTGGTTGACGGCAGCTGCAGGAGTCTTTGCAGTCATAGGATTTCTTTCTGTGTATAATTCATTCGATTGACTCCGAATATGGTTGCATACCGTTGAAAATCAAGAGTCCGATCCGTATGGTTGAAAACCTATATATTCTTCCACCGACGATTCGGCAAATATAAAGCCACCGCCGATCCGCTGTTTTTTCAGACGGCCTGCCGGTTATCCTCACCTTTTGCAACCGCCGCCTTTTTCTATATTTTCGTCGTTTTGAATAAAACCGATTATCAAGTGAAATCTTCTCGGCGGTATTTGACTATCTGATGCAATCGGGGTAGTTTTATCATTTTTAACCGTACCGCCCCAATCACACTATTTTTAGATAATAAGGAACACCATGTGCCAGCTTTTGGGCATGAATTGCAACACACCTACCGACATTATTTTTTCCTTTGAAGGCTTCCGCCTGCGTGGCGGCCTCACCGACCACCACGCCGACGGATTCGGCATCGGCTTTTTCGAAGGCAAAGGCGTCCGCCTATTTCATGACGACAAACCGAGCGCACACTCCCCCGTAGCCGATTTGATACGCGCCTATCAAATCAAATCCGAAAATGTGGTAGCGCATATCCGCAAAGCCACCCAAGGCCAAACCTCTTTGGCCAATACGCATCCGTTTATGCGTGAAATATGGGGCGAATACTGGCTGTTTGCCCACAACGGCCATCTGAAAAACTTCTACCCCGAAGCCGGAGAATATTACCGCCCGGTTGGCAATACCGATTCCGAACGCGCGTTTTGCTATATTTTGGAACAATTGCGCCAACGCTTCCGCCACAAACCCGACGAAGAAACCTTATTTGAAACAATCGCATCGCTTACCCACGAAATACGCAACCACGGCTTATTTAATTTCGTCGTATCCAACGGCGAATTTATGATGGCGCATGCCAGCACCCTGCTGCACTATATAGTTCGAAAAGCGCCTTTCGGCGAAGCGAAATTGTTGGATGATGATGTCGCCATCGACTTTTCTGCTGTTACCACACCCAACGATAAAGTCGCCGTCATTGCCACCCTGCCGCTGACTGTCAATGAACATTGGACACAATTAGCCGAAAATGAATTGGTGATGTTCCGGCAAGGCGACATTATCCGCCGTGATATTCCCTCTTCTCCGCGTTATTTAAGTATTGAAGAGGGGCTTGCCATCGCCCGGGCGGCAGGTGTATCGGTTTAGCAAGCCATCCAAGCGCTAAGCAAACAAGGCCGTCTGAAACCAAGCAGCTACGCAAGCACAGTATGTTTTCAGCATAATTATCCTTCCGCGACGGCAGTTCCCTGCCCGTTATGCGGGCGGCTGACAGAAAAACAGCCTTTGCGTTACAATATAATGCTTCACATATGCAACCCGACCTTCTATGAAATGCCCCTTCTGCCAAAATTCCAACACCCAAGTAACCGACTCGCGCTTACTGGAAGAAACCAACAGCATTCGCCGCAGAAGGCGCTGCTCGACATGCGGCCAACGTTTCAGCACTTTTGAAACGGTAGAAATGCGGATGCCCCAAATTGTGAAAAGTACTGGAATCAAAGTCGCCTTCAATCCCCACAAACTGAGAACCAGCTTGGCACGCGCCTTACATAAGCGCCCCATAGATGACGAACAAATAGATGATACGGTCGCACTAATCGAATTACGCCTTTACCGTTTGGGCCAAAAAGAAGTCAGCTCAAGGCTGATCGGCGAAATGGCGATGGAGGCTCTGGCCGCACTCGACCAAGTTGCCTATGTACGTTTTGCCTCCGTGTACAAAAGCTTTAACGATGTTTCCGAATTTACGCAAGCCATCGCCACATTACCTCTTGTATCGAATAATCCGCCCCAAGCATAAGCTTATTTTGCTATACTGAGGCTTCTTGGAAAGTTAAGTTGACAAAAAAAGCCTATGCAGCACCCAAGCTGCCCGCATAGGGTAAAAGGTTTTATCAAAACAGCTATACTTTTGATTTTTATCCAAGCTATTTCTCCACTGCACGGACAATAATTATGAAATTGAAAGCACTCACCCTCATTACCGTCGCCGTACTCGGACTGAGCGCCTGTAAACAACAAGCCGAAACTTCAGTTACTTCCGAAAATGCCGCATCTACGACACAAACCCCACAACAAGCGGCCAATACCGTCCAAACACTCGACAGCAGCGACAACAGAATCCGCATCGTGATCCAAGGCGGACAGTTCACCGATATTAGCAACGATGAATCCGCACGCCCGGACGGAGTCGGCAAAGAAGAATTAACCTTACTCCAACGTGATACAACATCCGACATCACAATCTATGTAACCAACCTGGGCACAGTTAAAAATAATGGCAAAACCTATTTTAACGACCTCAAAGAAGCCTTGAATAAAGCCGAGGGAATCAGCAACGTACAAGTCGGAGCCGCCACTGAAAACCGCATGAACTACCGCTTCAGTCAAGCTGCCGAAGATGGTGACGAGCTACGAGAAAACTGCATCGCCATCATCGAGAGCAACAATTTGTTCAATGTATGCGCCAACAGCCAAAGTGCAACGCAAGAACAGTTGGCCGGCGTATTGAAAGATGTCAACCTGATCAAATAAGGCCGTCTGAAATGCATAAACATGCTGATACATTTGGCGAACTCGACAGCCAAATGATGTACCGCGCCCTTGTCCTTGCACGACAAGGGCGTTTTTCAACCTCTCCGAATCCTCGGGTCGGTTGTGTATTGGCCAAAGGCAGCCAAATTGTAGGAGAAGGTTTTCATATCATGGCCGGGGGGCCGCATGCCGAAGTGCATGCCCTTAGACAAGCCGGCAGCTTGGCTCAAGGTTCGGCTGCCTACGTTACTCTGGAGCCGTGCAGCCACTACGGGCGCACGCCTCCATGCGCCCAAAGCCTGATCGAGGCAGGCGTATCTCGTGTTGTCGCCGCTATGCGCGACCCTAATCCCCTTGTGGGCGGCAAAGGACTGGAAATGCTGCAAAAAGCAGGTATCGCAGTGAGTTGCGGCCTCTTGGAGAACGAGGCCAGAGAACTTAATCGTGGCTTTTTATCCCGCATCGAAAGAGCCAGGCCGTTTGTGCGTCTTAAATGTGCCGCCAGCCTAGACGGAAAAACCGCACTTGCAAACGGCCAAAGCCAATGGATTACAGGCGAGCAAGCACGGGCTGACGTACAAATTCTACGTGCGGAAAGTTGCGCCGTAATCACCGGCATCGGCACAGTATTAGCCGACAACCCGCAATTAAATGTTCGGGACTTCCCTACGCTACGCCAACCTACGCGCATAGTTTTAGACAGCCGTCTGCAAACTCCTCTTAACAGCAACCTGATCCAAAACGGCACCGCTCCCACTATTATCGCTACTTTAGTAACGGAAACCGAAAAACTCCAACCATATCTGCATCATCCCCATGTATCTGTGATCGCCGCAAACGAAAAAAACGGCAGGATCGATCTCCCCAAACTACTCGGAAAATTAGCCGATCTCGGTTTCGGCGAAGTCATGGTGGAAGCAGGTGCTACTTTGGCAGGTGCTTTTCTAGAAGAGGAACTTTTAGACGAAATTGTAGTCTATCAGTCGCCTAAGATATTAGGAGGAGCTGGCAGAGGTCTGTTCATACTTTCCGAACGACCGCAAGTATTAACTCAGAAAAGCAATTGGCAAACCATAGGGGTCACTACGATAGGATGCGATATCCGTTGGATACTACGTCAATAACCTTTGGCCCTATGAACATATGTACTCCGACTATCCCACCGATACTAATTGCTTAGAGAACAAAAATCACTCCCTCTTCAAACCGAAAACTTTAAAAATAATCTTAACAAATAAAAATAAACTCATTAATTATTTCATCAGTTCCTATGCAACCATTAAGTAAGTACCTTTTCTCTACCGAACAACATCTCTATTGTCTCGTACACTTCCTGCGTATATTATTATATGAAATTGAGTAATAAATCTAATTACTTAAATAACTATTTTTAACATAAGAAAAATTATTTACATTGCCGGCCTTTCAAAGATCGGCAATAGCTTCACAATCATTATTTTGTTAACTTACCCCACAGAGAACTGTCATGAAAAATATTACCATTCAAAAATTTGCCGATAAAACTGCCAAGATCGGCATCGTCGGCTTAGGCTATGTTGGCCTGCCCCTTATGCTGCGCTATGTTGACATAGGCTATCAAGTATTGGGTTTTGACATTGACGAGGGTAAGGTTGCCAGCCTTAACGAAGGTAAAAGCTATATCGAACACATCCCCAGCGAAAAAATTGCTGCGGCTCGAAACAGTTTGTTTGAAGCAACTACCGATTTTTCCCGTATCGGCGAAGTAGAAGCCATTATTTTGTGCGTACCTACTCCTCTAAATAAATATCGCGAGCCGGACATGAGCTATGTGATCGATACTACCGATGCAGTAAAACCATATCTGCGCGCCGGTCAAGTATTATCACTTGAATCAACCACCTACCCTGGCACAACCGAAGAGGAGTTATTGCCGCGCGCCGAAGAAGGTGGTTTGAAAGTCGGTAAAGACATTTTCTTGGTGTACTCACCCGAACGCGAAGATCCGGGTAACCCCAATTTTGAAACCCGGACCAT
Organism: Neisseria arctica; assembly: GCF_022870905.1. NCBI lineage: Bacteria > Pseudomonadati > Pseudomonadota > Betaproteobacteria > Neisseriales > Neisseriaceae > Neisseria > Neisseria arctica. Next base: position 354,265 of record NZ_CP091510.1, on the reverse strand, counting down.
TCCCAAAGTAATCGGCGGCCACACTCCCGCATGTTTGGAAGTGGGTATCGCCCTCTACCAACCTGCAATCGATACCGTTGTACCGGTGAGTTCCACCCGAGCCGCCGAATTAACCAAACTGCTGGAAAATATTCACCGTGCAGTTAATATCGGCCTGGTAAACGAAATGAAAATCGTGGCAGATAAAATGGATATCGATATTCACGAAGTGATTGGTGCCGCAGCTACCAAACCTTTCGGCTTTGTCGCCTACTACCCGGGTCCTGGCTTAGGCGGCCACTGCATTCCGATCGATCCATTCTATCTGACTTGGAAGGCTCGTGAATATGGTGTGAATACCCGCTTCATAGAATTGGCCGGCGAAGTAAACTCTGCCATGCCTGATTATGTAATCAGCAAAATCAGCTTGGCTCTCAACGAACGCAACCTATCTATCAAAGACAGCAAAGTTTTGGTACTGGGTATCGCCTATAAGAAAAATGTTGACGATATGCGTGAAAGCCCGTCTGTCGAAGTATTGGAGCGCTTACACAAACTGGGTGCGAAGATTGCCTATTCCGATCCTCATGTTCCGGTATTCCCGCACATTCCCGGCCATAGTTACTTTGATCTGAAGAGTGAAAACCTAACAGCTGAAAATATTGCTAATTTTGATTGCATCGTAGTGACTACAGATCACGATAAATTTGATTATGAATTGTTGAAAAAACATGCCAAATTGATCGTAGATACCCGCGGACGCTTCCCGGGCAAAGCAGACAATGTAGTAAAAGCCTGATATTGAACGACAGCCGTATCCCGGTATAACCCGGGGTATGGCTGATTAAATCGATAAAATGCTTTATCGCAAAATCTGCCATCCCCTATATACAGCAGCATGAATGCAAAAAAATTATTTGGTTACGCCCTAGGCCCCCTAGGTAGTGCCGCCGCAAGCGCATTATCTTTGCCGCTGATCTCTTGGTATTTCAGTGCTGATGATATTGGGCGGATCGTGCTGCTGCAAGCAGTATCGAGCCTGACATTATTGGTACTTGGCTTAGGTTTGGATCAAGCATATATACGCGAGTATTACAGTGCGCCCGATAAGGCACAACTGTTTAAAACTATTGTAGTACCACCTATGATTCTTGCATTTGCCGGTATGTTTGCCGTATTTTGGTATCCGGAGTGGCTATCAATACAAATACTGGCACTCGACGATGCAACATTAGGTTTGTGGTGTTTATTGTTTTTCGGAGGCATCTTACTACCCCGTTACCTTTCTTTGATACTGCGTATGCAAGAAAGGGCGTTTGCGTTCTCCCTTAGCCAATTTACACCCAAGGTTTTAATTTTATTTTTCGTTTTACTATACATAGCCGTACAAGCACCTAAAACCACATTTTATTTGATTGCTGCCTATACCGTAGCCCAATGGTGTTGCGCAGTCATTTTAATGTGGCAAACGCGGCACGAATTGCTGGCCGCTGCGAAAGCCGAGAGAAACACTAAGCAACTGAAAGAGACACTACGTTATGGCATCCCTCTGGCAGCCGCCGGATTAGCCTACTGGGGACTTTCTTCAATAGATAGGTTTGCTTTAAAAAAACTAGCCGGCCTCTCTGAGTTGGGCGTCTATTCCATGGCAGTCAGCTTTGGGGCTATTGCTTTAATCTTTCAAAGTATTTTTTCTACCATTTGGGCACCGATGGTATTTAAATGGATAGAAGGTGAGCAGGAAAATTTTAAAAAAATCGGCACCATTGTTGATTCGATGCTGAGTTTGATCGTCATGATTTTATGTGTCATCGGACTATTCTCACCGTTGGTTCCGATGATTTTGCCGGCAAATTATGCACCTGTGCAATTTATACTACTCTCGAGCATTTTGTTTCCTTTGCTGTATACCCTAACAGAAGTAACCGGCATCGGTATTAATGTGAGTAAGCAAACATGGCTGATTACAGTTATTTCCCTGATCGCCTTAGTTTGCAACTTGGCGTTGTTATATTGGTTAATCCGGCTTTTTGGAGCCAGAGGCGCGGCAGTTGCTACAGCAACTTCATTTTGGTTGTTTTTCGTTATGAAAACCGAATGTTCGATACGTCTTTGGCAGCCGCTACCGCGTAAGAAGCTGTATGGCACTACCTTGGCATGCTTAATATCGTGTATTGCTTATACCTGCTGGGGTAATCCGACAAACTATTTTATTTTTGCGGCGTTTTGGCTGCTCGTGACAATCGGCTTGTATCTCCGGCACAAGCACCAACTGCACACTATGATATTAATGATTAGAGGCCGTCTGAAAAGCAATTAATGGCCAAGGGAAAACATAATAGTTATGCATGTATTAATCCTACCATCTTGGTATCCAGAAACTCCCGATGATGTTGACGGTATCTTTTTCCGACAACAGGCACAGGCGCTGCAAAGAGCGGGGGTAACTGTAGGCGTTATCGCTCCCCAGTTTCGCTCTCTACGCGGACGCCCGGATACAATCTTTTCAAAGATGTACGGTTACAAAGATTATGTCGAACAGGGCATACCGACATTCGTTTATCAAACCATGTATTTCTTCCCTCGCCTTCAGCTTGACCGTAGCCGTTGGCTCAAAGCAGGAAAAAAGCTTTTCATGCGCTATGTCACAAAACATGGCAAACCAGACCTCATACATGCGCATTGCATGAATTACGGCGGCCTTTTAGCATATGCTATTTATCAAGAAACAGGCATCCCCTACGTTATCACAGAGCACAGTTCTACCTATGCACGAAAGCTAATTCATGACTGGCAACGACCCGCTATGCAGCCGGCCGCCGAGCATTGTGCGGCGCGCCTTGCCGTCAGCCATGATTTTTGCGATCTGTTGAAAAAAGAATATCAAGGTTTGGAGTGGAAATATTTACCAAATATCTTGTCTAACAAATTCGAAGCGCCCGTCAACTTACAAAATAAACAGGGAAACCCAGAGTTTACATTCTGTTCGGTGGCGCACCTGCGGTTGAATAAAGGCTTTGATATTTTATTACCCGCTTTTGCCGATGCTCTAAAAACCAACCCGAATATGAAGTTAAAAATCGGCGGCACAGGCCCCGACGAAGCTCAGTTTCACCAACTGGCAGCCTCATTAAATCTAGGCAATAAAGTGGAATTCTTGGGCGGCTTAAAAAATGAAGAAGTATTAAATCTGATGTACACCAGCGATGCTTTTGTTTTAGCCAGCAGGGTCGAAACCTTCGGCGTAGTATTTATTGAAGCCTTATCCCAAGGACTGCCCGTTATTGCTACCCGATGCGGAGGCCCCGAAAGTATCGTCACAAATGAAAACGGTATCTTGGTCGATACTGAAGATCAAGCAGCACTGACTACCGCCTTACTGGATATGGCTGTCAACAGCGGCAATTACGTCCCCGAAGTTTTGCGCAAAAACTGCTTGGCCGAATTTGGTGAAAAGAGCATCGTCGGACAACTACAAGCAATTTACCGGCAAGTAACCGGTCGAAACTGATTTTAAAACCTGCACCAAACCATCAGGTTAATCAGATACGAACCTAATGCAAGAAAACTAATAAAAACTTGGGAAAATTGTGAAAATCAACTCTCAGAAACTATACATTTTTTTATTTTACAGCATCATTTGTGCCTACATGCTGGGGCCTACACTTGCCTATGTAGCCGGCATTCCGCGAATCGATAATCCTTTAACGGTATTATTTATCGCCGCGATGGGGATGGCCGCTATCTTTGAAAGTAAGCGGATTCCACGGGATATCCTTATAGCTTTGCTTGCCATTACTGTTATGAGCGGCTGGAGTTTGATGCATCTCCTATTTTCTCCGCTCACACCGACGCAATTTATGGACATCATGTTTTTTATGGTGCTCCCTCCGCTGTTTTATGCTCTATATCTGATACTTTCCCGCCATCGCGATCCGCTGCAGTTCATCCGTAAATTTTTAACAATTTTTGCTCTTTTTATAGCGGTGCCCCCATTTCTCGAACTGATTCTGGGCTTTCAATTCGTCGCTTCAGATGAAACCCTGTCTCTGGACAGCGGTAGTTTGAAAGGCTTGTTCTTTAATCCGAACAACTTGGCTGCTACGGCATTATGTACCGCGCCTGCTATTCTCATTTTCTTCAACCTGCTTGCCCAAAGCCGTAAAGATATGTTGCGCGGCTGGCTGCTGTTTATCCTATTGGGCGCAGTTATCTTCGCCAGTGCTTCGCGTACCGCTATCGCCTGCTATCTGCTATTGCTCGCACTCAATCTCATCTACCGCAACAACGGCCTAACCACCTTAATAGCGATTGCCACTGCCGTCTGCGTATTAATGATGATTCCTGACCAATGGATTAAAGATTTTCTCCTTTCTCTAAACGGCAATGAGTTTTTGGAACGTTTTTCATCCAGGCTGTATCTGTTCTTATATGATTTTCAAAGCGACAACTCCATTTCGTACCGTCAGGAAATCTACAATTACTTTTGGAACAACCCTCCGTTTTTATATTTGGGATATGGGCCTAAAAACTTCCAAGAATACTTCGGCGGGCACTTAAGCGACAGCCTCGGTTTTGCCAATCCGCACAGTTTTATCATTGAATTGTACCTAGGCTTCGGTATGGCTTCTCTATTGGGCTTTTTGGCTTATTTACTGCGCTATGCAAAAGTTATTCTCACGACTGCCGGCTTGGTTTCCAAACAACGTGTGTTTGGCCTGGCCTGCATGGGTATTTTCCTAATTGCCGGATTCATTCCTTCTACTATTTTGCGATTACCTTTCATTTGGCTGCCCTGCTTCTTCATTTTCATCTATTTAGCAGCTAATTTGAAAAACAAACACTTACAAACCAAGCGAGGCTATACATTATGAAAATTGTACTAACTACCTCTATGAGCGGCCTCGGCGGCACTGAAAATGCAACCTTTCGCTTAAGCCGCCTCCTGAAAAGCCGGGGGCATGATATCGTTTTGGCATCTTCAGACGGCCCACTTATTGCAGAGGCACAAGAATTAGGTATCCGCTGGTATGAAATAAATTTCTACCAAGGCGGCTTAGCGGGTTATCTGAAAGGTATGGCTGCATATACAAAAATGCTGAAAGAGGAAAAACCCGACATTATCCACTGCCAAATGGCACGCATTGTGCCTGCATGTGCTTTGGCGGCAAAAATCGCTTCTCCCAAAACTAAAGTTTTTTATCACGCCCGCGGCTTGGATCCGGAAACCTACCCTAAAATTGCCAAATTATTCAAAATGCTAGGCGTTTACATTATCGGCAACTGTAAACACGAACAAGAAAAACTGATCCGCTACGGCTTTCCCGCCAACCGTATTACATACACCTATAATGCCTTGCACAAACCCGACTATGTTCCGGAAAAAACTGAAAAAGACTACATTATGCTCGGCACCTTATCTCGCCTAGATAAAGTGCGTGCCGTACATCTGATGCTGCCTATTTTTAAAACCCTGGTAGATCGCGGCCTGCCTGTGCGTCTTTCGATCGCAGGTATCGGTGAAGAAATGAATAATCTCAAGGCACAGGCATATGATTTGGGTATTGCCGATAAAGTTACCTTCTTAGGCGGTGTACGCGATTTAACCGCTTACTTCAAAGATGTGGATATTTTGGTAAATACGCCCAATTGCGCGGGAGATCACGGAGCCGGCGTTGGTAATAATATTCTCGAAGCAGGCCTGTATGATACTCCGGTAGTAACCTACAACATGGCGGGTATCTCGGAGATGGTGATCAACGGACAAACCGGCTACTGCATTCCTCTGGGCAATGCCGAAGAGTTTGCCGATGCCGTTACTGAATTGGTGCACAACAAAGACTTACGCCGTCAATTAGGCCAAGCTCTGCACAAACATGTCGAAACCTTGTGCTCGGACGATGAAATTTACCGTACCACTATTGCTGCATACAATATGTAAGGTAGAACATGAAAATTACTATTGTCGCCCCGTATTGCTCCCTACCTAGCGAACCGCATTTCAACCGCTTTTGGTATTTAGCAGAATTATTAAGCCAAAAACATGATGTTTTATTGCTAACCAGCAATTTCAAACATTATGACAAATCTTTCAGACGGCCTGAAGATGCGGAAAATGCCTCCAAGGGCAGATTGCGAGTCAAACTGCTGGCCGAAAGCGGATATCAGAAAAACGTTTCGTTACAGCGTGTTCAAAGCCATCATGTTTTTGTCAAAAATTTCGAACAATGGCTGCAAAGCTGCCGCCCGGGCGATCAAGATATCGTTTTTTCGGCCTATCCCCTTATAGCAACCAACCTATTGCTGGGCAAACATAAACAACGCTTAGGCTACAAACTGATTATTGATGTACAAGACGTATGGCCGGAATCATTTTCATCCGTCGTGCCCGTTTTGAAAAAAATACCTCACAACCTACTGCCGTTCGCATACCGTGCGAATACTGCCTATGCGGCTGCGGACGGCCTAGTGGCAGTGTCGCAAACCTATCTCGACCGTGCCAAAGAAGCCAATCCTAAAGTACCCGGCGAAGTCGTTTATATCGGTGCCGACTTCAACACTTTAGATTCCGTTGAAGCCAAAGCCTTCGCCACCGGCACGACACGCTTTTTTTATCTAGGCACTCTGAGCTTCAGTTACGACGTAGAAACAGTCTGCAAAGGTATCCAAGCCCTCTTGGATGCAGGAGAGGAAGTTGAGCTGCACATTATGGGTGGCGGCCCGGATTTAGAAAAATTAAAGGCTTACGCCAACGAATCAATTATTTTCTACGGCTATCTGCCTTATGCGGAAATGATGTCGATTGCCAAAGGTTGTGATATTTCGGTGAACCCCATCCATTCCTACGCCATGCAATCCATCACCAACAAACTGTCGGACTACATGGCCCTGCAAAAGCCCATTTTAAACAGCCAAGTTAATGATGAAGTGTCCCAAGTACTTACTCTGCTTCCGCATGCAAACTATACCTCAGGAGATGTAAATAGCTTTATCGGCGCGGCCCGCCGTATTTTGCAACACAAAAATGATCCTGTGCAGTCGGATGAGATCGTACACCGCTTCAAACGTGATGTGGCTTACCAAAAAATTGTTAACATGATTGAGAAGCTTGCACATGAATAATCTGCTCAAACGTTTATTGGATATAGTTGGTGCCGCCGCCGGGCTGATTCTGCTCTCACCCGTATTCCTGCTGCTTATTTATTTGATCCGGAAAAATTTGGGTTCTCCTGTCTTTTTTACCCAAACCCGCCCAGGTAAAGACGGCAAGCCGTTTAAGATGATTAAATTCCGTTCGATGCGAGATGCCGTTGATGCATCAGGCAAACCATTACCAGATAGCGAACGGCTCACTCCTTTCGGCAAAAAGCTGCGTGCTACCAGCTTAGATGAACTGCCCGAACTTTGGAATGTTTTAAAAGGGGAAATGAGCTTAGTGGGACCCCGCCCCCTACTGATGCAGTATCTCCCGCTCTACAATGATTTCCAACGCCGCCGCAACGAGGTCAAACCCGGCATCACCGGTTGGGCACAGGTAAACGGTAGAAATGCGATTTCTTGGGATGAAAAATTCCAACACGACGTATGGTATGTAGAAAACCAAAACCTATTATTAGATATAAAAATACTCTTTCTAACCATTAAAAAAGTATTTATCCGCGAAGGAATTTCTGCCCAAGGAGATGCGACTATGCCGTTTTTCGAAGGAAATACCAATACCCCTAACAATATCCTAATTTTATCGGCCGGACGACGCGTCGAACTGGTTGAAAGCTTCAAAACCGAAGCGGCGAAATTTTCTGGAAATATTCGGGTGTATTGTACAGATTTGAACCCCAAGCTGTCCTCTGCCTGCCATGTTGCGGATGAAGCATTTGCTGTTCCCCGTATCAGTGACAGCCATTACACGGATGCTATTTTCGAGCTGGCCGTTGCCAAAGGAATCGGCTTAATCATACCGACAATTGACACTGAATTGATGAAGCTGGCAAAAGAACGGGATCGTTTTGCCGCCGCAAATATCCATTTGATCGTATCCGACAGCGAACTCTTGCAATACTGCCGCGATAAGCGTAAAAGCGTTGACCTTTTCCAACAATACAATATCAAAGCGCCCAAGATTTATCAGCTGGGAGACATTGTATTCCCGTGTTTTGTCAAACCGTATGACGGTAGCCGTGCAATCGGCGCCCAAGCCCTGAAATCTCCTCAAGACCTAACGGATGATTTGAAACAGGATCCCAAAATGATGTTTTGCGAACTTATCGACATCAAAAATACCTATCGTGAATTTACCGTCGATATGTATTACACCCAAAACGGCGAATTGAAATGCGCTATTCCGCGCGAGCGTATCGAGGTGCGCTCAGGTGAAGTCAGCAAAGGTGTAACACGCAAAAATTGGCTATATGATTTCCTAGTCGAAAACATGGCTACCCTCAAAGGTGCTCGCGGCTGTATCACCGCCCAATTTTTCTATAACCCTGAAAACAACAGCCTCTACGGCGTAGAAATTAATCCGAGATTCGGCGGCGGCTTCCCCCTATCGTATGCAGCCGGAGGAAATTATCCGTCTTGGTTGATTCAAGAGTATTTATACGGTAAAGAAATTCCATTTTATGACAAATGGGAACCCAACCTTATTATGCTGCGATACGATGCAAAAATATTGGTGAAAGAATGACAATAACGATCAACCCTGCCGAGAGCGTTTTGGTTCTGGATCTTGATGACACTCTTTACGCCGAGTTTGACTACAAGCTTTCCGGAATTAAAAAAGTTTGTAGTCTGTTGGCCCGACTATATCCCGAATATAACGAAGAGATATTGTTGAACCAAATAGATCCGGATAGCTCCGACTGGTTAAACAAGTTGGCAAGTTTTTGCAATTTAAACGCCGCTGAGAAAAACTCCCTACTTTGGGTATACCGTCTGCATAACCCTGAGATACAGCCGTATGTTTGTGCAAACGAACTTAAAGCATTACTCAACAGATTTTGCGGTAGCGCCATCATTTCAGACGGCCGTAGTTTGAGCCAGCGATTAAAACTTCACGGACTGGGATTGCTACACCATTTCGAGCATATTTTGATTTCCGAAGCATGGCATTCGGAAAAACCAAATCCGGAACGTTTTGACTTCATTATGGAACAGTATCCCGGAAAAACTTATATCTACGTTGGTGACAACATTAAAAAAGACTTTATTACCCCAAAACAAATGGGCTGGCTGACCATCGGATTAAAGCCTTCTGAAAAAAATATACACCGATACCCGCCAGAAAGCTTTTCCGACAATCACCAACCGCACTATTGGATTCGTCATATCAATCAAATAAAGGAATTTATATGTTAAATACCGCCCTGTCTCCCTGGCCAAGCTTCACCCAAGAAGAAGCCGATGCCGTATCCAAAGTTTTACTGTCAAATAAAGTCAACTATTGGACAGGCAACGAATGCCGTGAATTTGAAAAAGAATTTGCAACCTTTGCCGATACCGAATATGCAATTGCATTAGGTAACGGCACCTTGGCTTTGGATGTAGCCCTCAAGGCCATGAACATAGGTGCCGGCGATGATGTTATCGTAACTTCGCGTACTTTTTTGGCCTCTGCCTCTGCGATCGTAACCGCAGGCGCAAATCCGGTGTTCGCAGACGTAGATTTAAACAGCCAAAACATTACTGCCGAAACCATCCGCACCATCCTCACTCCTGCAACTAAAGCCATTATCGTTGTCCATCTTGCCGGCATGCCTGCAGAAATGGACGACATTATGGCTCTGGCCGAAGAAAAAAATCTTTGGGTAATTGAGGATTGCGCCCAAGCTCACGGTGCCAAATATAAAGGGAAATCCGTAGGCTCCATCGGCCATGTCGGCGCATGGTCGTTCTGCCAAGACAAAATCATGACGACCGGCGGTGAAGGCGGCATGGTGACGACAAACGACAAAGAGCTATGGTCGAAAATGTGGTCATATAAAGATCATGGCAAAAGCTTTGATGCCGTATATAACCGCCAACATCCCCCCGGTTTCCGCTGGTTACATGAAAGTTTCGGTACAAACTGGCGCATGATGGAAATGCAAGCCGTTATTGGCCGCATCCAGCTTAAACGGATGCCTGAATGGACCGCCAAACGCCAAGCAAATGCGGCTCGTTTGTCGCAAAGCCTATCCCAGTTTGGTTGTATCCGCCTGGTGGAAGTACCCGGCTATATCGATCACGCCCAATACAAATTCTACGCTTTCGTTAAGCCGGAAAAACTCAAGCCCGAATGGAACCGTGACCGCATCGTTAACGAGCTGACCGCACTGAAAGTACCCTGCTATCAGGGCAGCTGCTCGGAAGTTTATTTGGAAAAAGCTTTCGACAATACGCCATGGCGCCCGAAAGAGCGGTTGAAAAATGCTGTCGAACTAGGTGATACCAGCCTGATGTTTTTAGTACACCCGACATTGAGCGATGAAGAAATATCGTTCTGCTGCCGCCATATCGAAGCCGTATTACAACAAGCCTGTATCTAAACCGGATACCAATTATGCTTTTGGAATCTTTACTTACTTTACCACGCAACGTAAAAAAAGCTTTTTTTGTGCTGCACGACTTGGCGGTTCTTTTTGCCACATTCTGGTTTATCCAAAGTCTGAAGATGAACTATTCTGAAGAGTGGCTCAATACGGCTAACTGGCTTTCTTTCGGCGTAACCGCAATCATCACGATTGTTGTCTTCTCGCGCCTGGGGCTTTATCGGGCCGTAACGCGTTTCGTCAGCACAAAAGTACTGACTACCGCCGTTATGGGCAGTGCCATTTCATCCGTTGTATTTTTTATCAGCATTTTAATGTTTGAACAACGCATGAGATTGGCTCTTCCCGTTGCTTATTTCCTGACGCTGGTCGTACTGATTGCCGGCAGCCGTTTGATGCTGCGAACCATCCTCACTAATCGCAGCAATAAGCAAATGATACCCGTCTTGATTTACGGTGCGGGTCAATCAGGCCGGCAGCTGTTGGAAGCCATCAAACAGGTACATGAATATAACGCAATCGCCTTCATAGACGACAACGAAAAAATCCAACGTTCGATTATCTATGATTTAACGGTATACAGCCCTGCTGAAATCAGCAGTCTGATCCAGCGCTATGGGATCAAAAAAATCCTATTGGCCATTCCGAGTGTGAGCGGTGATGAACGCAAAGCCATTATCCGCTCACTAGAACCTTACCCTTGCGAAGTTCTAACTATTCCGGGTATGCGGGACTTGGTAGACGGGAAAATCAGTGTCAGCTCCCTAAAAAAAATATCGGTCGTCGATTTACTCGGCCGTGACCCCGTTGCCCCCCGTCCGGAGCTAATGGCTAAAGATATTCGGGGCAAAGTTGTTATGGTAACCGGTGCCGGCGGCTCAATCGGTTCGGAACTATGCCGCCAGATTATCCGTCAAAGCCCTGCCAAGCTGATTTTGTTCGAGCTGTCGGAATTTTCCCTATACAGTATCGACAAAGAACTGACCGAACTCCAAAAAGAGCTCGGCTTACAAATAGAAACCATTCCGCTTTTGGGTTCGGTTCAGCATGAAAAACGCTTGTACAGCGTTATGAAGACTTTCGGCGTACAAACCGTTTACCATGCAGCTGCCTATAAGCACGTTCCCATGGTCGAATTCAACACCATCGAAGGTATCCGCAATAATGTTTACGGAACACTTTTCTGTGCCCGTGCCGCGATTGATGCCTCAGTTGAAACCTTCGTGCTGATTTCAACCGATAAAGCCGTACGCCCCACCAATACCATGGGTGCCAGCAAACGTATGGCGGAGCTGGTATTACAGGCTTTGGCGGCAGAACCAAACCAAACCACGCGCTTTTGTATGGTACGCTTCGGCAATGTATTAGGTTCTTCCGGTTCGGTAGTGCCTGTATTTGAGAAACAAATCGCATCAGGCGGACCGGTTACATTAACGCATACCGATATCACACGCTATTTCATGACCATACCCGAAGCGGCTCAATTAGTGATCCAAGCCGGTGCGATGGGACAAGGCGGTGATGTATTCGTTCTGGATATGGGCGAGTCGGTAAAAATCATTGATTTGGCACGCCAAATGATCCGTCTCAGCGGTTTGGAAGTTAAAGATGAAAACAATCCCGACGGCGATATATCCATAGAAGTTACGGGATTGCGCCCGGGTGAAAAGCTTTACGAAGAGCTGCTAATCGGCGATGAAGTACAAGAAACCACTCATCCCCGCATTATGACCGCCAATGAAATAATGCTGCCTTGGCAGAAGCTTTCCGACATACTTGAGCGTATGGATAACGCCTGCAGACAGTCTGACCAACAGAATCTGCGCGCATTACTGCTTGAGGCACCCACCGGATTTGTCCCTAAAGACGGTATTTGCGACTTGGTATGGCAACAAAACCATGCCGCCTGAATCATTTTTTCAGACGGCCTCATGTTTAAATAAAAAGGATTATTGTGAAACTCAAACGACTGACCATTATCGGTTTTTCGCTGCTGGCACTGACAACCGGCGGCTGCACAGTGATACCCGGCTCAAGCCTGCCCACCAAAAACAAAACTTGGGTATATAACGAAAACGATACAAGAGGCGAAGATACGCTTGATAGCCGTGTAAACGTTTATCCGATTACCCTTAATCTGATTCAGAGTATGCGGCAGCCTCCGCGCACTGCGCAGCATAATCAAGCATTAAACCAGCAGAAATCCGCTTACCGCTACCGTGTCGGCCCGGGTGACGTACTGAATATCATGGTATGGCATCACCCCGATTTGAACTCTCCCGTTCCAAGCAGCATGAATCCGCAAAGCAAACAGGTCAGCAGCGGCGCATGGGTAGATGAAACGGGCCATCTTTCTTACCCTCTGGCAGGGAAATTGTATGTACAGGGAAAAACCCTGCCCGAGATCCAAAATATGCTGGAAGGCCGTCTGAAACGCTACATCAAAACCCCGCAGGTTTCGGTAAACGTTACCGAATTCCGCTCACAGCGTATATCGATAGCGGGAGCTGTCGGACAACCCGGCCAGCTTCCGATTACCAATATTCCGGTTACCCTGCTCGATGCGATTGACCAGGCCGGAGGTTTGGCAGCCAATGCCGATACACAAAACGTGAAACTCACCCATAACGGTGTGGATCGGACTATTTCGCTTCAGGAAATCCTACAATACGGCGACCTCTCACAAAACCAACTGCTCAAACACGGTGATATCGTTTATGTTCCCACTACCGAAAACAGCAAAGTATACGTAATGGGTGAGGTTAACCAACAAACCTCGTTACCGATCGGTAGTCACGGCCTATCGCTTACTCAAGCTTTAGGAGAAGCCAAGGGTATGAATCAGGCGTTGGCAGACGCAACCGGTGTTTTCGTTGTGCGTAATGCACCGCATGATGTTGAAAAACCAATCCATATCTATCAGTTGAATCTGAAAGACGCCACGGCTTATGCCTTAGGCAACGAATTTAAATTGCGCGCCAATGACGTAGTATTCGTAACCGCCGCACCGTTGTCCCGCTGGAACCGCGTAATGTCTTTGCTGACCAATTCGGTTTCCAACCTCTACAATTTGGACAGTACATTTAAGTAAAGGCCGGCCTTTTATGTATCAAAATATCTTGATCGTTTGCGTAGGTAACATATGCCGCTCTCCCACTGCCGAGCGCGTATTACAAAAAATGCTGCCTACCCACCACATCGAATCTGCAGGTATCCGTGCGGTTGTCGGTGCAGATGCAGACTTTCAAGCGATTAAAACGGCATTAAAACGCGGTGTAATCGTTGCCGGCCATGCGGCACAGCAACTAACCGCCGCACTGTGTGAAAAAGCCGATCTGATACTGGTAATGGAACCGGCGCATATCGAGGCCGTTACAGATATTCTGCCATCCGCCCGCAGCAAAACCATGCTGTTTGCGCAATGGCTGCCGCGCAAAAGTATTCCCGATCCGTTTCGCCAAAGTGACGAAATGTTTGAATCGGTTTATCAGCATATCGAAGAGGCGGCAACCAGCTGGGCACAAAAACTCAAGGCGGATTCAGGCACTCGGTAAGTGATGCCCCAACGACATATAAATCCTATTTAAAGGCTCATTATGAACCAACCCTATTCAAACTATCCACCCTCAGAAAAAGACAATGAAATTGATGTAAGCAAACAGCTGCATCACCTGTTGGAACACAAAAAAGCCATCGGCTTGGCAATATTATTAGGTGCACTGGCCGGAGGTCTCTATAGTTTTTCCGCATCACCCGTCTACCGTGCGGACGCCATGCTTGAGCTGCAAACTAAGCAAAACCAAATTTTGAATGAAATTAACAGCTTATTTAGTAGCGAACCCTCTCCTTCCGAAGCCGAAATCGAGCTTATCCAATCGCGCCTGGTTATCGGCAAAACCGTTGAAGATTTACAACTGGATCAAAGTGTTACTCCCAAATACTTCCCTGTATTCGGGCAGTTGGCACACAATCTCAGCAGCGATACCGATCCTGAATTAAAAATACAAGCCTTCACCGTATCCGAAGAATGGCACAACAAGCCTATCATCCTTACGGCTGCCGATAACCAACATTACAGTATCAAACTTCCCGATGGTTCGGTATCCGAGGGCCGCGTAGGCCAACCTTTAAAAGTCGACAACCGCTTGGTGTTGCAAATTAACCAGATTTTGGCTAATGCCGGCCAGCAATTTACCCTGACCAAGTTTTCACGCCTCAATACCATCAACCAAATAAATCAAAACTTCTCGGTCATCAGTAAAGGCAAAACCAGCCCTATTCTGAACCTAGGCTATGTCGGCAGCGACCCCAAACAAATCGAAAATATTCTAAACAGCATTATTAACAACTATGTGAGCCAAAATAAAGACCGTGATGTGCAAGTAGCAGCCAACGGCTTGGCTTTCATCAGTGAAGAGCTGCCTCGTTTGCGCGAAGCCCTGCAAGACGCTGAAAACCGCCTGAACGAATACCGCATGAAAAGCGGCTCTTTAGATATCCCGATCGAAGCCAAAAGCGCATTAGAAAGCTTGGCCAGTATCGAGGCACAAATCACCACATTAAAAACCGAAGAGGCCGGTCTGGCAGAGCTCTATACCAAAGAGCACCCTGCTCTGAAGTCCGTACTCGACAAACTTTCGGTATTAGAGCAGGCCAAAAACAAAATCAACCGCCAAATTGCGGTCTTGCCCAATACCCAACAAGAAGTCATCCGGTTAACGCGTGATGTTGATACAAACCAAGCCACCTATATGCAGCTTTTGAACAAACAACAAGAGCTGAACATCCTGCGCGCCAGTGCCCAAGGTAATGTCCGTGTAGTTGACCAAGCCGTTACTGCCGAACAACCCATTAAGCCGCGCAAAGGCATGATTATCTTAATGAGCGCCCTCACCGCCGGTTTAGCCGCTTCGGCTTGGTTTTTATTAAGATCCAGCTTCCGCCGTACCGTTACCTCTCCTGAAGAAATCGAGATGCTCGGTTTGGAAGTGGCCGCTGTCATTCCACTATCTGAAACCCAGAAAAAACGTGATGCGCAAAGCAAGCGTCTGAGCCGTAAAAAAACACCTTCTTCATTCCTCTTGGCAGCAGAAGATTCCTCAGATATTGCCGTAGAAGCCATCCGTTCTTTGCGTACCGGTATTCACTTTGCCATGATGAATACCAAAAACAAAGTATTGATGATCTCCGGTGCTACCCCCGAGGTCGGAAAATCCTTCATCTCTGCTAACTTGGCAACCGTTATGGCGCAATCCGGCAAAAAAACACTACTAATTGACGCCGATATGCGCAAAGGCTATCTGCACCGTATATTCGGTCTAAACGAAGAAATCGGTTTAGCAGAAGTATTAGCCGGCGACACCAATCCGATGCAGGCCGCGCAAACCACTAAAATCGACAACCTAGATGTTATCAGCCACGGCAAACTGCCGGATCATCCGTCCGAACTTTTGATGAGCAACCGCCTGTATGCCGTTCTAGAATGGGCCAAACAACGCTATGACTATGTAATCGTGGATACACCGCCGATTTTGGCCGTAACCGATGCTGCCGTTATCGGGCAATTTGCCGGCAATACCATGCTGGTTGCCCATCATAACCGCACTACGCCGCGAGAATTGGAAATCAGTATGCAACGCTTTGCCCAAAACAGCATTTCCGTAAAAGGCGTGATTTTCAATGGACTATCCCGTAGCGCGCAAAACGGTCACAGCTATTATGCTTACGCCAAATATGCGAAAAAATAATTGATATACAGCCAAAGGCCGTCTGAAAATTATTTTCAGACGGCCTTATTATTTTGAAATAAACAATATTTTAACGTTTTAAATAATTTGCCAACGTATCCGGAAAATCGGTAAAAATACCATCGGCTTTAGCCTTATCAAATAAAACCGCATACATCTCATCAATATCACCCACATATTCCGGCAATGTTTCTTGGCGAACGGTATAAGGATGAAGCTCCAAACCGTTGGATTTGATATCGTCTACCATCGGAGTTGCCACTACTTTCCCTTTAACCGATTTTTTACCGTCTAAAAGCATATACCAAGCCGGTCCTACACCATCGGCATAACGGGCAATCTCCTTCATTGCTCCCGGACGGAACATCCAATCATAGCTGTAATTTACCCAACTGCTACCTTTACGCTCCTGTGTTTCGTTCCAATCGGTATAAGCAACCAATTGAACCAACTTGATATCCATACCCATTTTCGGCATCAAATCGGTTTTAATGCGTTTGAGTTCATTAAAATCAAAAGTTTGTAGGTAAACCGGATCATTCTTTCCGGTATAACCGTATTTCTTCAATAATTCCAAAGTCGCACGGGCGATATCCTTACCCTCCTGATGATGCAGCCACGGTGCCTTGATTTCAGGATAGATGCCGATTTTTTTACCACTGGCCTTTTCCAAACCGCGTATAAACTGCAATTCTTCTTCGAAAGTGTGGATTCTGAAATTACCCTGCCACAAAGGAAACCGTTTAGGATAAACAGCAATCTGTTTGCCGTTTTCCGTTTTAAAATTTTCCGTCATCCGCAAACTGCGTATTTCGGCCAAAGTAAAATCCGGCACATAAAACTTACCGTCGGCACGAGCCCGCCCGGGAAACTTTTCGGCCACATCGGTCAGCCCGTCTAAAAAATGGTCATGAATCACAACCAAATGGTTGTCTTTGGTCATCACCAAATCTTGTTCGAGATAATCCGCCTTTTGTCCGAATGCCAACGCTTTACTCTCCAGCGTATGCTCCGGCAAATATCCGCTTGCGCCGCGATGGGCGATAATTAATTTCTCTGCCGCTATAGCTTGTACGCCAAAAGCGGCGAAACATACCGCCAACATCCATTTTTTCATACCGATGCATCCTTTCCTGAATAAATACCATACGGTGAACAAAGCGATTGTATAGCAGCATGATGACAAAAAGATAACAGCATATACCTGCCTTTTATTCCCCTTATCTCCCTCTCTTCAGGTAAAATCGGTAACACCCATTGTTTTCAGACGGCCTATCATCATGTATTCATCCATTATCCGCCCGCTACTCTTTCGTTTAGACGCCGAAAAAGCCCATCACTTTACACTTGAATTAATTAAGCATGCCCATCCGTGGCTGATGCCGGATGCAGGTTTATGCCACACCAATCCTACCCGCCTAATGGGCTTGGATTTGCCCAACCCGGTCGGATTGGCTGCAGGATTGGATAAAAACGGCGAATATATTGATGCACTGGCCGCCCTAGGCTTCGGTTTTATCGAAGTCGGCACTGTTACGCCGCGCCCGCAAGAAGGCAACCCCAAGCCCCGCCTGTTCCGCGTTCCCGAACACGGCGGCATCATCAACCGTATGGGATTTAATAATTACGGCATCGATATCATGATCAAAAATATCGAAACCAGCCGTTACAACGGTATTTTGGGCATTAATATCGGTAAAAATGCCACCACGCCGATTGAGCAGGCTGCGCAAGACTACCTGATCTGCTTAGAAAAAGCCTATGCCCATGCCAGCTATATCACCGTTAATATTTCTTCCCCAAACACCAAAAACCTTCGTGCCCTACAAGGTGGTGACGAACTCAGCGCGCTTCTAACCGCCCTTAAAGACAAACAGGCTCATTTATCTGCAGCACATGGCCGGTATGTTCCCCTAGCCGTTAAGATCGCTCCAGATTTGGAAGAAGCCCAAATTACCGATATCGCCCACGTTATCCGACAAACCGAGATAGACGGTGTGATTGCAACCAATACCACTATTGATAAATCATCTTTAGGCAACCATCCGCTTGCAAATGAACAAGGTGGCTTAAGCGGCTCTCCCGTATACCGTGCCAGCAATAAAGTTTTAAAAGACTTGGTATCCGAATTGGGCTGCCGTACGCCGGTTATCGGTGTGGGAGGCATCATGAGCGGGCATGACGCCCGTGAAAAATTGAACCTCGGTGCTTCTGCCGTACAAATTTACAGCGGCTTAATCTACAGAGGCCCTGCATTAGTACGGGAATGTTTGAAATTTTGCACCGGACAACCATAAAATCCACCAACCCGATCGGATACATCCCAAAAGCATACTCCCCCCTGGCAGTATGCTTTTTTTAATTAATCTTGCTATCAGCTACTCGCCAGATAAGCCATACCGACCAATGCCGTCCGAAAGTTTCAGACGGCATTATTTACATAAAAATAAAATAAAATGCCTTTTATAACAACTTACTTTCTTCAAAATCATTCAAATCAAACATATATTATCTTTACCTTTCATCCAAAATCAAAATAAAAAAATCTAACATCCTTATTCCATCATGCTTTGCCGCCGATTCATCATTTTTACTAATGGCTGCCATCAAAATTTAAAGTTTTACACTTTTTTCAAAAAAAACTAAATTCAACCCAATAAGAAAAACACTCTAGGAGAACCCAAAATGACTACCCTATCTGCCGGTGCGCGTTTCCGCCAAGCCGTCCAAGAAGAACATCCCTTAGCCGTTGTCGGCTGCATCAACGCCTATTTCGCACGCCTTGCCACCCAAAGCGGCTTCAAAGCCCTGTATCTTTCCGGAGGCGGCGTAGCGGCTTGCTCATGCGGTATTCCCGATTTGGGGATCACCAGCATGGAAGATGTACTAACCGATGCCCGCCGTATTACCGATAATGTCGATACGCCGCTTCTGGTCGACATTGACACAGGTTGGGGCGGCGCATTCAATATCGCCCGTACAATCAAGGCTTTCGAAAAAGCCGGCGTTGCAGCCGTACACATCGAAGACCAAGTAGCACAAAAACGCTGCGGCCACCGTCCCAACAAGGCCATTGTTTCCCAATCTGAAATGGTTGACCGTATCAAAGCCGCCGTTGATGCCCGCACCGACAGCAACTTTGTCATTATGGCGCGTACCGATGCACTGGCAGTCGAAGGCTTGCAATCCGCAATCGAACGCGCCCAAGCATGTGTAGAAGCCGGCGCTGATATGATTTTCCCCGAAGCGATGACCGAGCTGGGTATGTACCGCCAATTTGCCGATGCCGTTCAAGTACCGGTATTGGCCAACATTACCGAATTCGGTGCCACACCGCTGTACAGCCAGCAAGAATTAGGTGAAAACGGCGTATCGCTGGTGCTCTATCCCCTTTCGGCCTTCCGTGCCGCCAGTAAAGCCGCACTCGACGTTTATCAGGCTATCCGCCGAGACGGACACCAGCAAAACGTTGTCGACACCATGCAAACCCGTATGGAGCTGTACGATTTTCTCGGCTATCACGATTACGAGCAAAAGCTGGACAAACTATTCAGCGAAAACGCCTGATCCACACCCTTTCCGTGTGGCGGCTTCTCTTGCCGCACGGGCGGGTAACCCCTTTCAGACGGCCTTTATAACAGCCGTTCAAGAGCCATAAGGCCGTCTGAGATATCAATTATAAAAAGTCTGCAAAGGAGAACCGTATGACTACCACTACCGAAACCCCCGTAACCCCGAAGCCGAAAAAATCGGTCGCCCTGTCAGGCGTTGCCGCCGGTAACACTGCTTTGTGTACCGTAGGCCGTACAGGTAACGATTTGAGCTACCGCGGCTACGACATTCTTGATTTGGCCAAGCATTGCGAATTCGAAGAAGTCGCCCACCTGCTGATTCACGGCCATCTGCCTAACAAACACGAGCTGGCCGCCTACAAGAAAAAACTCCAATCGCTGCGCAACCTGCCCAGCAATGTATTGAGCGTTTTGGAAAACATTCCGGCCAATGCCCACCCGATGGACGTGATGCGCACCGGCGTATCCGCTTTAGGCTGTACTACGCCCGAACGCGAAGGTCACCCAGCCAGCGAAGCGAAAGACATTGCCGACAAACTCATCGCCTCATTAGGCAGCATGCTGCTGTATTGGTATCAATACGCGCATAACGGCAAAGTTATCAGCCTCGACAGTAAAGAAGACAGCATCGGCGGCCACTTCCTACACCTCTTGCACGGCAAACGCCCAAGCAAAGAACATGTGAAAGCCATGCATATTTCGCTGATTCTCTATGCGGAACACGAGTTTAACGCCTCTACCTTCACCTCACGCGTGATTGCGGGTACAGGTTCCGATATGTACTCTGCCATTTCAGGTGCGATCGGCGCCTTGAAAGGCCCGAAACACGGCGGAGCCAACGAGGTTGCCTACGACATCCAAAAACGTTACCGCAGTGCCGACGAAGCCGAAGCGGATATCCGCGAGCGCATCGGCCGCAAAGAAATCGTGATCGGATTCGGTCATCCCGTTTACACCATCTCTGATCCGCGCAACGTCGTTATTAAAGAAGTAGCGCGCGATTTGAGCAAAGAAAGCGGCGACATGTTGCTGTTTGATGTGGCCGAGCGTTTGGAAACCCTGATGTGGAACGAGAAAAAAATGTTCCCCAACCTCGATTGGTTCAGTGCCGTTTCATACCAAAAAATGGGCGTACCTACCGCCATGTTTACCCCGCTGTTTGTTATTTCGCGTACCACAGGCTGGAGTGCCCACATTATCGAGCAGCGCGAAGACGGCAAAATCATCCGCCCAAGTGCCAACTATACCGGCCCGGATGATTTGAAGTTTGTTCCCTTAGACAAACGCTAAGCAGTTTCAGACGGCCTTTCGCAACACAAAAGGCCGTCTGAACAGCTCCAATAAAATAATGATTTAAATGGAAAACTATTTAACATTCCTTAAACCCTTTTCGTATCCGGCCTGTTCATGCGGCTCTTCTTAATCCCGCTGCAGCTAGTAATACAAAAGACGATACAAAATTTTAAGAAATAAAGGTTTTACGATTAGCAACGGTATTTTTGATATTGCGGAACCCTCGGGGCATTTCACCCTAACTTATCCCTGTTTGCATCTACTGGTGAGACCCACCGCGTTTTTGGCACTTTAATCCGCGATTCCCCGATCCCACTAAAACACCTCTGCTTTGAAATTACCGTTACCAATCCTAAAACCATTATTTTTTACCGGCATATTTTTTCTCCAACACCGTCCGCGCCGGAGCCTCAATTCCCAAAGGAGTCCAGCTGACGATAATGGCCATACGATTCTTATCGCATAGCCGTCATAACGGCTGTACGCAGACAGCAACGTTTGCCAAACCATCCGAACCGGCTCTGAAGCGAGAAAAAGCATATTACTGCTCCCGGTAGATTATTGATTTATCGGCATCAACTGCCTTTTACAAGCATGCCGTATAACAGCCGAAACGGATGAACATAACAAATAATAAATTGTATTTGTAAACAAAAAGTCATCCCTATTTTTAATAAACAAAATTTTTCAGACGGCTAAAACAATTGAGGCCGTCTGAAAACAAATGATAAAAACAACTGCAAAGGAACCGCTATGACAACCAATACCCGCTATCTGAAACCTCTGCCCGGCACTGATTTGCAATATTACGACGCCCGCGCAGCCTGCGAAGCAATCCGCCCGGGCGCATACGATACCCTGCCTTACACCAGCCGCATTTTGGCTGAAAACTTAGTCAACCGTGCGGAAAACGTTGATCAAGAAACGTTGGATTCATGGCTGCTGCAACTGCTCGACCGCAAACAGGAAATCGACTTTCCGTGGTTCCCCGCGCGCGTGGTGTGCCACGATATCTTAGGGCAAACGGCTTTGGTGGATTTGGCGGGCTTGCGTGATGCGATTGCCGAAAAAGGCGGCGACCCTGCAAAAGTTAATCCCGTAGTGCAAACTCAACTGATTGTCGACCATTCGCTGGCCGTAGAATGCGGCGGAGACGATCCCGAAGCATTCTCCAAAAACCGTTCCATTGAAGAGAGGCGCAACGAAGACCGTTTCCACTTCATCAACTGGACAAAAACCGCTTTTGAAAATGTAGACGTGATTCCCGCAGGCAACGGTATCATGCATCAAATCAACTTGGAAAAAATGTCGCCCGTGGTTCAAGTGAAAAACGGCATTGCCTTTCCCGATACCTGTGTCGGCACCGACAGCCATACCCCGCATGTAGATGCTTTGGGGGTGATTTCCGTAGGCGTGGGCGGTTTGGAAGCAGAAACCGTCATGCTCGGACGCGCCTCAATGATGCGCCTACCCGATATCGTCGGCGTCGAACTCACAGGCCGCCGCCAGCCCGGCATCACCGCCACCGATATCGTATTGGCACTGACCGAATTTCTGCGCAAAGAACGCGTTGTAGGCGCGTTTGTCGAATTTTTCGGCGAGGGAGCAGCCAGCTTATCAATTGGTGACCGCGCCACTATCGCCAACATGACACCCGAATATGGCGCCACCGCCGGTATGTTCGCCATCGACCAACAAACACTGGATTATCTGAAACTCACAGGCCGCGAAGAAAGCCAAGTCAAACTGGTGGAAACCTATGCCAAAACCACCGGCTTATGGGCAGATGCTTTAAAAACCGCCGTTTATCCGCGCGTATTGAAATTTGATTTATCTGCCGTTACCCGCAATATGGCCGGCCCATCCAATCCGCATGCCCGTGTCGCTACCGCCGATTTGGCAGCCAAAGGCATTGCCGCACCTTATGAGCAACCGGCAGATGGCAGCATGCCAGACGGCGCAGTCATCATCGCCGCCATTACCTCTTGTACCAATACCAGCAATCCGCGTAACGTCGTGGCCGCCGCGCTGTTGGCCAAAAAAGCCAATGAATTGGGCTTAACCCGCAAACCGTGGGTCAAATCTTCATTCGCTCCAGGTTCTAAAGTGGCGGAAATTTACCTGAAAGAAGCCGGCCTTCTACCCGAATTGGAAAAACTCGGCTTCGGCATCGTCGCTTTCGCCTGTACCACCTGCAACGGTATGTCCGGCGCGCTCGATCCGGAAATCCAGCAAGAAATTATCGACCGTGACTTGTATGCCACCGCCGTTTTATCAGGCAACCGCAACTTCGACGGCCGCATCCACCCCTACGCCAAACAAGCCTT
This sequence comes from Neisseria arctica, assembly GCF_022870905.1. NCBI lineage: Bacteria > Pseudomonadati > Pseudomonadota > Betaproteobacteria > Neisseriales > Neisseriaceae > Neisseria > Neisseria arctica. The sequence continues at coordinate 330,821 of NZ_CP091510.1, read as the reverse complement.
CCTCGCCTCACCGCCTTTGGTAGTGGCCTATGCGATTGCGGGCAGCATCCGTTTCGATATCGAAAACGATGTATTGGGTACGGTAAACGGGCGCGAAATCCGCCTGAAAGATATTTGGCCCTCTGATGAAGAAATCGATGCTATCGTGGCCGAATATGTCAAACCGCAGCAGTTCCGCGATATTTATATTCCTATGTTCGATACCGGAACCGCCGAAAAAGCCGCCAGCCCGCTGTACGACTGGCGCCCGATGTCAACCTATATCCGCCGCCCGCCGTATTGGGAGGGTGCATTAGCAGGTGAACGTACCCTCAAAGGCATGCGCCCGCTGGCGATTCTGCCCGACAACATCACCACCGACCACCTCTCCCCATCCAATGCCATCCTGCCCGACAGTGCCGCAGGCGAATATCTGGCGAAAATGGGCTTGCCCGAAGAGGATTTCAACAGCTACGCCACCCACCGCGGCGACCACCTCACCGCCCAGCGCGCAACTTTTGCCAATCCAAAGCTGTTTAACGAAATGGTGAAAAATGCAGACGGCACGGTACGGCAAGGCTCGCTCGCCCGCGTAGAACCGGAAGGCGAAGTGATGCGGATGTGGGAAGCCATCGAAACCTATATGAACCGCAAACAGCCGCTGATTATCATCGCCGGCGCAGATTACGGCCAAGGTTCCAGCCGCGACTGGGCGGCCAAAGGCGTTCGCTTGGCAGGTGTAGAAGCAATCGTGGCCGAAGGTTTCGAGCGTATCCACCGTACCAACCTGATCGGCATGGGCGTACTGCCGTTACAGTTCAAAGCAGGCACCAACCGCCATACACTGGAGCTGGACGGCACTGAAACCTACGATGTTATCGGTGAACGCACCCCTCGTGGCGAGCTGACTTTGGTTGTCCACCGCCAAAACGGAGAAACGCTTGAAGTACCCGTAACCAGCCGGTTGGATACTGCCGAAGAGGTATCGATTTACGAAGCCGGCGGCGTATTACAACGTTTTGCACAGGACTTTCTGGCTACCAACACATAATTAATCAGTACGGTAAATGGCAAAAAATACCCCAGATATTGCCATTTGGATTCATGCAACATTAGAGGCCGTCTGAAAAAATTTCAGACGGCCTCCTCCATTACACGCTATTGCTCCCGAAACAGCAGCAGTTAACGCATTTCAAACAATTCTTGGTGAAAATCACCCTTTTCCAAACCATTTCGGCGCAAATCAGCAAACAATGTTTTGCCAAATTCCGTAGGGCCGCAAAACCACACACTTCGCTGCCGCCAATCAGCCACCTCTGCGCGCAATATTTCACCATTTAATCGGCCTCTTAATTTGCTGTCGACAATCTGCAAACGAATACCTTTTATTTCGGCAGCCTTGACCATTTCGCCGATATACTGCTCGCTGCTGTCCGAAACACAGTGATACCAAACCACATCTTGCCCGTACGGCTCAATCTGCTCCAAACGGGCCAAAAACGGTGTTCTGCCGATACCGGCACTGACCCACAGCTGTCGCTTACCGTCTTGAAAATCAAATTTGCCGTAAGGTCCTTCTATACGCATAGCTGTACCGCGCTGCCAGTTCCTGCCTATATGATTGGTATAATCGCCTAAAGCTTTCACCATCACCTGCAAACGGTTGTCGTCACGCCATGCACTGCTTAAGGTAAAAGGATGCGGCGGCTCTTTATCACTGGCCTTGACAAATACAAACTGTCCCGCCTCATGTCCGGGCCAAGCCTGCCTCAGCTCAATACCTACAGTATGAGTTTGGCAGGAAGCATCATAATCCATAGAAACAATTTCACCACGATACTGACGCGATTTTCCCGTTTTCCCGAGTAATACCCATAAGGCACCCGCCACCCCTGCGGCTACTACGCAAATCATCAGCCAACCGATCGGTTTCGACCAATTCTCATATTTAAACAAAACCAAAAAATGGAAAGCCAATCCCAAAAACAAAACCGCCAACAATTGATGAAATTTGACAAACCAACGGTAAGGAATCCTCTTGATTAAAGCCACCACCAATAAAACTACTGCAGCATAAAAAGCCCACTCTCCCACTGTTTCAGCCAAATGCCGTTGCGAACCCAGCCAATCTTTCAAGGTGAGAATCTGGTTTTCCACTCCTTCGGGGCGCCGGGGACGCGGCCCCATCTGCAACAACCCCAAACCCACCAACCAACCCGGACTTTCCTTCACCATCCAATGCAGCACACTGCCGACTAATGCAGTAATACCCAACCATTTATGAAAACGGTACATCTTATCCAAACCATTGAAATACTTCTCCGGCCAGACAGGGCGGACTGCCAAATACATACATCCTGCCATAGCACCCATCGCCCATATCCCGGTAAGCTGCATCAACAGCTCACGCCAAGCCCTAAATTCAGGTTTTACCGAAAACAAGTCTCCGGTCAATAGCCATAAGGCTGTCAAAATACCGTAAAAAATTACTAAATTAAACTTCACAGAACGCATTTATTATCTCCATCATGCAACCGAATCCAATCGAAACCCGGCTTAAGCAAGAGTAATCGATACCTCAATAGCCGACAAAATAATCCGGTTCCAACCGTATTTTTCCGCAGGGTATATAAATACTCATAATTAAGAGCCGGAAAAATCCGCCTGATAGGCGTTATCTTCCCGGCCATCTCTAAATTTCAACCAACTCAGCATAGCTGCTTTGCAACTTTAACGGTTTAAATAAGGCATAGGATCAACCGCCTTGCCCTTAATTCTTACTTCGAAATGCAGTTTCACCCGATCACTGTCACTACTGCCCATACGCGCAATTATTTGTCCGGCGCGTACCGTTTGGTCTTTTTGCACATTCAATCTATCGTTGTGGGCATACGCCGTCAGCGTATTGCTGTTATGCGTAATCAGAATCAACTTACCATATCCGCGCACACCTTCTCCGGCATACAGGACCTTACCTTCTGCCGCCGCTTTCACCGGTGTACCAAGACTGCCGCCGATATCGATGCCCTTATTGGTCGAACCATTGTAACGGCTGAGAATATTGCTGCTTCCTCCGTCAACTGGCCATTGCAAACGCAAGCGGTTCACTGGCTCTAGCGTACGGGCGGCTCCTGCCCCTACTTTGGCACGCACACGTAAAACCTGCCCCACTTCGATTTGCGAAGGGTTGCGTAAATTGTTCCAAGCACTAAGCGTATTAACACTTTGCCCAAACCTCTGACCGATACGGTAAAGCGTATCGCCCGATTGAACCCGATAATACCCTTCAGGAACAGGGCCTGAAGAAGTACCACTGGCGCAAGCCGCAGTAACGATGATAAGAGCGGTTGATAAACCGCTCTTCAAAACAGATAACAAAGAATTTTTCATAAAACGTAGAATATCAAACAGACACCTGCTTACGACACACAAAAAGCACAAGCAACAGCAGCTTTAACTTTTTTTTACTTTAACCGATACTCTTCAAGCACTCTGTCTGCATGCCTCATCTATCCGCTTCATATGAATATGTATCATCTTATAATGATGATAATTAAGCCGTCTGAAACAGCCGGGCTGTATTTAGTTACCTCAAAAAGTTGGCAAACCGTTGTTTTACCCGTTTTCACAACAATAAAACTTGCAACTTGGCAAAAGCGGCCTTATGTTAAAGCCGTTAACCATCATTTCTGATTAAGGAAACACATTCATGCGCTTTTTCGGTATCGGCTTTTTGGTGCTGATTTTTTTAGAAATCATGTCTATCGTTTGGGTGGCAGACTGGCTGGGCGGCGGATTAACCCTGCTGCTGATGATTGCCAGTTTTTTTGCAGGTATCTTTATGCTGAGAAATACCGGCGTGTCCGGCATACTAATGGCCGGTTCTGCCATACGCAGCGGCGGCGATGTTTCGCTCTACCAACTGCTGTGGCCTATCCGTTATACTGTTGCCGCCGTGTTGTTGATGAGCCCCGGTTTCGTTTCTCTGCTAATTGCCCTGATTTTATTGTTACCTATTAAGGGACAACCGATTGCACAAATGAACGGTACAATATTCACAAATACACAGAATCCCTTCCAACGCCCCCGCCGCCCGGACGACGAAGACATTATCGAAGGCGAATATACGGTAGACGGCAACAACCGCACAAACCACCCGCACATTGAGCATAAAAACAATGATTTCAAATAAAATCATCACCTTAAAATAGATTTGGCAAAGCCCTTATCCGATACTAAAATAGTATCGGATTCATTCTGAATTCAAACCGAATACAAATTACCCACCACTCAAGGAGTACCATATGGCCGTATTAGTTGGCAAACCCGCCCCTTTTTTCCACGACAACGAAAAAGCTTTCTCTGCTGTGCTCGGCGATGGCAGCATCGTAGATAATTTCAATTTTGCCGAAGCTACACGCGGAAAATATGCAGTGGTATTTTTCTATCCGCTGGATTTTACTTTCGTGTGTCCTTCCGAAATCATCGCCCACGACCACCGCGTAGAAGCCTTCCGCCAACGCAATGTGGAAGTAATTTCGGTTTCTATCGACAGCCAGTTTACCCACAATGCATGGCGCAACACCCCCATCAATGAAGGCGGTATCGGCCCTGTGAAATTCACGATGGTTGCCGATGTAAAACATGAACTGATGAAAGCCTATGATGTAGAAAGTGCCGACGGCGTGGCATTCCGCGGTTCTTTTCTAATCGACAAAGACGGTATTGTGCAACACCAAACCGTGAACAACCTGCCGTTAGGCCGTAATGTAGACGAAATGCTGCGTATGGTTGACGCTCTTCAATTCTTCGAAGAAAACGGTGAAGTTTGCCCTGCCGGTTGGAACAAAGGTGACAAAGGCATGCAGGCCAGCCCCGAAGGCGTTGCCTCTTATCTGTCTACTTCAGCCGAAAAACTGTAATAGACGGTATAACTGCCCGCCGCAAAGGCGGGCTTTTCCATATATCCAATAAATACGCCCTTATCACACACTGCGATATGAAAGATGCCGTCTGAAAACTTTTCAGACGGCCTGATAAACTGCAATATACAAGCAACAGTTTCAATAAAGCTCGCTTAAAATATTTTATTCCACTATGAGGCTATATCCCATCATGAAAACAGCTTTAAGCATTATCTTATTCTCTTTGTTACTTTCCGCTTGCACGGCCGGCGGCGGTGCGTACAACCAGATATACGGAGAAATCAAAGGCGGTATCGAAACCTCTCATACCAAACGTTGAGGATACCGTTAAACTACGGCATTAAGACCCGATTAAACCGGATGCGATATTAATCATCAGCGCCAATACCGCCGCATTGTAGAAAAAAGCCAGCACACAATGCACCGTACCTACCCGCCGTACTTTGGCACCGCCAAAAGAAACATCGGCTGTTTGCCCGGATGTACCGATAATATAGGCAAAATACACAAAATCGGCATAGTCCGGCTCTTCCTGCCCCGGAAAAATCAGACATGGCGGCTTACCCAATGCCATATCGCGATAATACATATGGGCATAATGCATCGCAAACATCATATGGGTGAAAAGCCACGATAAAATAATCGTAACGATTGTCAGCCATACATGCGGCCATTTCTCTTGCCCTTGCAAATGTATGCCAAGCCCCAATTCCTTAGCAATAGCCAATAACGAAATACCAGCCGCTGCGATAGCCAATATTAAAATCGTACGGCCGCCTTCGTATTCTTGCTGTACCCGCCGCATTGCGGCATGCGAATCTGCTTGCGTAATCAGCCTCACCATCAGCACTAGATAAACAAGCATGCCCATATCAAATGCCAACACATACCTGCTCACCGTATGTAAATTTTCAAACCTACCAAGCAACACATAACACAATAGCCCGCAAACTATTCCCGTAACAAGGCGACGATGTTGCCGCCATATTGAATGAAGCGAAAAATACATCCCGTATCCAACCTTCTACAAGTCACAACCACCACTCTTCGGAAAAATCTACCGAACCGAACAGACCGAATACTGTACAATTCTCCAACCCGAAGCCATACCGTTCTCGTGCCGTCTGAAAAATCAGCTTTCAGACGGCATATCATAAAATCCACATCTAAATCGGATAAAACCGATTTTAATATCTAAGCCGTCTGAAAATTTGTTCATAGTGTATTTATAGCATATAAAAAGCCGGATTCCGTTGATAACGAAATCCGGCTGGAAAATCAAACCGCCTAAATATCTGATATTTTTCAGACGGCCTTTTTCTATCAGTCAGAAAAGCCGAGATACTGAAACAGTTTTTTCCCGACCGCGCTTTTTTAGTTTACAAAACCTCAATCAGGCCTGCCGCACCCATACCTGTACCGATACACATCGTTACCATGGCATAGCCTTTTTCACCACGCAGGCGCATACCGTGGATAGCGGTGGCAGCACGAATTGCACCGGTTGCACCCAAGGGGTGGCCGAGGGCGATTGCGCCACCGTTAGGATTCACCACTTCAGTGTTCAAATCCAAATCGCGGATAACGGCTAGAGATTGGGCGGCAAACGCTTCGTTCAGCTCAATCCATTTTACGTCGTTCAACGCCACGCCGGATGACTTCAACACAGCAGGAATCGCCTCTTTCGGACCGATACCCATAATTTCAGGCGCAACCCCGCGCACGGCGAAACCTTCGTAGCGAGCAATCGGGGTAAGATTGTAGCGTTTCAACACCTCTTCGCTTACCACCAGCAATGCACCGGCACCGTCCGACATTTGCGATGAGTTACCGGCGGTTACACTGCCTTTTGCAGCGAATACGGGTTTCAGCTTGGCCAAACCTTCAAGCGAAGTATCGGCACGCGGGCCTTCGTCAGTATCGCACAAGCGGCGTACTTCTTTTACTTCGCGGCTATTCAAATCAGCACTGCGGTAAACGGCTTCAATCGGGGTGATTTCGGCTTTAAACTTACCGGCTTCAATGGCAGCCAAAGCCCGCTTGTGGCTTTCATAAGCGAAGGCGTCTTGATCTTCACGGCTTACATTCCACTGCTCGGCAACTTTCTCGGCAGTCAAACCCATACCGTAGGCAATGCCGTAGTTTTCTTCTTTAGCGAAAATTTCAGGGTTGAGTGATACTTTGTTACCCATCATCGGAATCATCGACATGCTCTCGCTACCGGCGGCGATTACCGCTTCGGCTTCACCCGTACGGATGCGGTCGGCAGCAATTTGCAGTGCATTGATGCCCGAAGAGCAATAACGGTTGATAGTAATACCGCCCACGGTGTTGGGCAGCCCTGCCAACAAAGCACCGATACGGGCGAAGTTTAAGCCTGATTCAGCCTCAGGGAAGGCACATCCTGCCACAACATCATTGATTTCGCGGGGATCCAAACCCGGAGCTTGGGCAACGACGGCACGGATAACGTGTGCCAGCATATCGTCGGGACGGGTGGTTCTCAACATGCCGCGGGGGGCTTTGCCGATGGGGGTACGGGTAGCGGCTACAATGTAGGCGTCTCTTAATTGTTTCACAGTGTTCTCCTATTGCTTGGGGCCGTCTGAAAAATCCAGGCTTCAGACGACCCGATATGCATTTGAATGGATATGGGCGCGGTTTAGTTGCGCAGCGGTTTGCCGGTAGAGAGCATATTCTCGATACGCTCCAGCGTTTTCTCGTTTTTGAGCAGATCGACAAACACTTTACGCTCAAGGTCGAGAATCCATTGTTCGTCTACTACCGTACCGGCATCAACATCACCGCCGGTCATCACCCAGGCAATCTGGCTGCCGATATGCATATCGTATTCACTGATAAAGCCGCCCTCTTTCATGTTCAACAGCTGGCCTTTAATCGAAGCTGCGCCGCTACGGCCGGCTACTTGGAAAGTAGCAGGTACGTCAGGGCGGAAGCCGCTGTCGGCCATGGTACGCGCTTCGTTCAGTGCGACATGCAAGAGTTCATAGCTGTTGAACACCACCACATCACTCGGGCGTAGGAAGCCCATTTCTTTAGCTTCGATAGCACTGGTGGCGACCTTCGCCATCGCAAGATTCATATAACGGTCTTTCAAAGCTGCTAACAAGTCGCCTTGGCTGGCGCGTGCGGCTTGCAAGGCGAAGTCTTTGGTACCGCCGCCCGCCGGAATCAGACCGACGCCTACTTCCACCAAACCGATATAGCTCTCCAATGCGGCCACTACTTTGTTACAGTGCATTAAAAATTCACAACCGCCGCCGAACGCAAAACCTTGTGCCGCCGCAACAACCGGAATCTGGCTGTAACGCAGGTTCATAGAGGTGTCTTGGAACAGTTTCACCATGCTTTCGATAGCAGCAAAATCACCCGTGGCAAATTCCGGCATCATTGATTTCAAATCGGCACCCACAGAGAATGGTGCTTCAGGCGCATACAATACCAAGGCTTTGAAACGCTCTTCGGCAATGCGGATAGATTCGTTGATACCTTCCAAAACCGCACGGCTGATGGCACGCATTTTGTTGTTGTTTTCAACAATCAGGATTTCACCGTCAAGGGTGTAGGCTCGGATAACGTCTGTTTCGTAAACGGTTTCGCCCAATGGAGGCAAGTTTTCGCCCAATAAAGGCGCAGGGCGGTGTTGGCGTTTGTATACATCCAAAGAAGAACGCGGATCGTATTTGCCGGTAGCAAAGTTCAGGCTGCCTTCGTTGGTATGGAAGGCTTCCACACCTTTGAGCCATGCCGGTAACGGTGCATTGCTCATGGTTTTGCCTGCATCGATATCTTCCTGAATCCATGCGGCTACCTGTTGTACGCCTGCCGCCTGCCAGATTTCCAACGGACCTTGCTCCCATCCGTAACCCCAGCGGATGGCAAAATCGATATCACGGGCTGTGGTAGCGATTTGTTCGGCATGGTATGCGATGTAGTGGAAAGAATCGCGGAAAATTCCCCACAGGAATTGCGCTTGCGGATTCTCACTGGCGCGCAGTGCCGCCAATTTTTTGCCCCAGTCTTTTTCTTTCAGAATATCGGTTACTTCGCTGTCGGCTTTTTGGTTGGAAGCCACATATTCGCCCGTTTCGGGGCTGAACATCATGATGCGTTTGCCTTCTTTTTTGAAAATACCGGCTTTGGTTTTGGCACCCAATGCGCCGTCTGCAATCAGCTTTTTCAGCCATTCGGGGCTGCTGAAAAAACCGTGCCACGGATCTTGCGGCAAATTATCTTCCATGGTTTTGGCAACATGGGCGAAAGTATCCAGGCCTACTACGTCTGCCGTACGGTAAGTCGCCGATTTGGCACGCCCCAAACGCTTGCCGGTCAAGTCGTCCACCACGTCGAAACGCAAACCGAATTTTTCGGTGTTGTAAATGGTAGCCAGCATCGAGAATACGCCGATGCGGTTACCGATAAAGTTAGGGGTATCTTTGGCTCGAACCACGCCTTTACCCAATATGCTCACCAAGAAGCGCTCAAGATTGTCGAGGTATTGGGGATCGGTAGCGGCTGTCGGAATCAGCTCTACCAAGTGCATATAACGCGGCGGGTTGAAGAAATGTACGCCGCAGAAGCGGTGCTTGAGCTCGGCGGGAAATTTACTGCTGAGGGTTTCAATCGACAAACCCGAAGTATTGGTTGCAAAAATAGTATGTTCGCCCAAATGCGGTGCTACTTTGCCATATAAGCTTTCTTTGATATCGAGGCGTTCCGCAACCGCTTCAATCACCAGATCGCAATCGCTTAATTTGTCTAAATCGTCATCGTAGTTGGCTGCACTGATATAAGCTACTGCTTCTTTAGTAGCCAGCGGAGCGGGATTTTGTTTTTGCAAAGCTGCAATGGCTTTTTCTACGATACCGTTTTTGGAACCTTCTTTAGCCGGCAGGTCGAACAAAACCACCGGCACTTTGGCATTAGCCAAATGTGCGGCGATTTGCGCCCCCATCACGCCGGCGCCGAGTACGGCGGCTTTGCGGATGACGAAGTTTTTTGCGGTCATAATGTTACCTCTCTATCTCAAAATGATCGGTATCCAAACGACCCCGCTTTCAACCGGGGCCGTCTGAAAATACCGGGTTAAAACTTATACGTGTATTGCAGGCCTAAGATATCGGCACTGCTCTTGAAGCTGGCACTGCCATTGGTTTTGCTGGATACGCAACCGGTAGAGGCAGCACTTTCCCCGCCGCAATAGCCGTTTACATTGGCTTTAGCGTTTTTAATGAACAGATGGCTGTAAGCCACATTGATACTGTGTTGCTTACTGATATCGTATTTCGCACCAAGCGATAACCAAATACGGTCGTTATCGGGCAATGTGCTCATACGGTAATTGGCATTTTTAACCGGAGACTGGTCGTAAGCCACACCGAAACGCAGTTGCAGGGGGTCGCTGTATTGGTATGATGCGCCCAAGGCTACTTTATAAGTGTTACGCCAATTGGGTGTCAGTCTGGTAACGTTAGACTGCATACCGGCCTTGTCGGGATTGGTATCGCCGCTTGCTGACGGCAATACCGTTTTTTCATTACCCCAGTAAAGGTTGACGGTATTGAAGCGTGAATGGCGCGTCCATGTTACGTCACCGAATACGTTCCACTTCGGATTGACTTGATACATACCGTGTACAGACAGCGATTCAGGCGTGGTGATTTTTACCGAAGCATCTTCTTTGGCTGCATAACCACGGTCGCGGATACCTTGTTGGATCGTATTGCCCAAAGCAGGATCATTAAAGGCTTGCCCTACCAAATGCCATTCACCATCGCCTTTCAGGGTGTGGCTGATTTTAGAACGGTAGTTCACACCTACGCGGGCGCGCTCGTTGATATCCCATAACCAAGCCAGGTTATAACCGAAACCCCAATCGTCACCCTTCACTTCGGCATAGCCGTCTGCCGCACCGTTACCTACGGGGCTGGTTGCCGTGGCATTGCTTAAAGCGCTGCCGACTGCTGCTTGCTGTTGCGTTAAAACAGTTTGCTTTTGCAATAATCCGGCCTGCTGGGCTTTCAAACCCGCAAGCTGGGTTTGTAATGCGGTCGCATCTCCACCGGCAGCCTGGGTAGCCGCAATACCGGCCTCCACTTGGCTGATACCGGCATTAACTTGAGCCAGGCCGTTATTAATTTGGCTTAAACCGCTACCGATTTGTGATGCGGTAGTCCCCAACGAACCTACTACTGCGGGGCCGAAGTTGGCATATTGGCGCAAACTTGCCTTCGTATGCTGTGCCACCAAACCAACGGCAAAAGAATGTTGATCGTTTAATTTATAAGCAACAGTCGGCTGAATCGCCAAGGTTTGCAAACCCAATTCATTCAGGTTGTAACGCAATACGGAATTGTGGTCGTATTCAGTTCCCGAACCGAACGGTACATATGCGCCCAAGCCGAGTGTTACTTGATCGTTTAATTTATGCGAAGCATACAAATGGGGAGCAAATGCGATATCGTCGGTAATCTTGCCGCTGGTTTGGCCTGAAACATTCTCTTGCGGATAAGTACCGCCGTTGGGCAGTTGTACCTCAGGATACTTTGCTTCGGCATCGTTATATTTCACGTTAGGCGCTACAATATTCAAGTTGATGGTCGCCTGAGTACCCTCCAGTTTGCTCAAACCAGCCGGGTTGTAGAAAATGGTAGAAGGATCTGCTGCTTCGGCTGCCGACGAGTTGGCAGTAGATTGGCTGCTGACAGACTGCGTACCGAAATGGTAGCCCGACGCGAATACCGATTGTGCCAATAATGCGCTGCCGATAATTAATACGCTTTGCTTGATGCGGCGGATTTGCATGCTTTTCATGAGATTTCTCCTGAGGTTTTATGACGTTTTCAAACAAGTTTTTGCGCAAAATGCGACAAAGGTAACGTTATAAAACAATTTCTCCGTTTATGGAATCATTACTTTAATTTTATTGACCCGGGGCTTTGCGCCCCGGGCTTGTTTTACCAATCTGCTTTCAGACAGCCTTGATTAGCAAGGTTTTCTAGCCGCAAGATTGTGTTTATGATTCCTAGAAAATGTAGCGTTTCAACAAATTCTCATCATGTTTTTCGAGTTTCATATCGAAATCATCTACCATGATGACATTACGTTTGAGCTGCCGGCCTCGGGTAACGAGATCAAACTCTTCTTGGGTAATCACGCCGTTATCCAAAGCTTCCTGCAAACGCAAAGCCGGGGAAGGTGCATGCAACCGGCCTTCGCGGGTAAGGTTGCGCAATTTTTTCTCTACCGGCTCGGCTGCCAAAACCGCCGCATGGGCAACAGGCAGAAGGCCGACAGGTTCTTCTTCATTTGCCGGAACAAACATACCCTTAGTCAAACGCGCCAACATACCTTCGTTTTTCATCAACTCACCGGCTACTTGACTAGCCAATTTATCCGACGGCGCCTTGATATTGTGACCTAAAGGCATAGTCAGAACACGCAACGACCAAGCCAACGGACGCATAGGCAGGTTGCGCAATAAGCCGTCAAGTGCGGTTTGGGCATCAAACAAAGCCTGTTCGGCCGCATAGCGCATGATTGCTTCATCCTCTTTCAGGCCGCCTTGGCTTTCAAAGCGTTTCAGTACGGCACTGGCAATAAACAGGTTTGACAACATATCACCCAGCCGTGCCGAGATTTTTTCTTTGAATTTCAAGCTGCCGCCTAAGCTGAACATGGCCATATCTGCAACAAAGGCAAAGTTGGCCGCCACGCGCGTCATACGGCGGTAGTAAGCGGCAGTGGCCGGATAGCTGCCCTGCGGTGCCTTAACAAATGCGCCGTTGGTCAGCGAAAGCCAGAAACTGCGGAAAGCATTGGTAAAGGCAAAATGCAGATGTGAGCCGAAAGCCTGTTTGAAGCCTTTAGCATCGTTATCCATAGCCGCACGCATTTCTTTCAATACATACGGATGGCAACGGATTGCACCTTGTCCGAAGATAATCATGCTGCGGGTCAGGATATTCGCACCTTCTACGGTAATCGCAACCGGCACGGCCTGGTAAGCGGACGCGAGATAGTTGCGCGGGCCCAAAACAACTGCGCGGCCGCCATGCACATCCATCGCGTCATTCAAAGTTTTACGCATGCGCTCGGTATTGTGGTATTTCAAAATTGCCGAAATCACGCTTGGCTTCTCGCCGCTGTCTAATGCGGTTAACGCCAGATCTTGTGCCGCTTCCATTTGGTAGGTATACATACCGATGCGGGACAATGCTTCGTCCACGCCTTCGAACTTACCGATCGGCAAGCCGAACTGATCACGGATACGGGCATACAGCGAAGTGGTATAGCTGGCTACTTTACCGGCAGCTACCGAATTGGCAGGCAGCGAAATACAGCGGCCTACTGACAGGCATTCCACCAGCATCTGCCAGCCTTTACCGGCATAATCGACACCACCGATAATCCAATCCAAAGGAATAAAGACATCTTTACCCCAAGTCGGGCCGTTCATAAACGCGCTGCCCCCGGGGAAATGGCGGCGGCCGATTTGTACGCCTTCGTGATTGGTCGGAATCAGAGCACAAGTAATACCGATATCTTTTTTATCCCCTAGCAAGCCGTCGGGGTCGTACATTTTGAACGCCATACCCAATACGGTAGCGACAGGCGCCAAAGTAATCCAACGTTTTTCCCAAGAAATACGGATACCCAATACGTCTTCATGCGCTTCGCCGGTGATCGGATCGGTATAGTTGCCGCGGCACACGATGCCGAAATCAGGAATACTGCCTGCATCTGAGCCTGCATGCGGACTGGTCAGAGCAAAACAAGGGATTTCCAAGCCTTTGGCCAAGCGCGGCAAATAATAATCTTTCTGCGCCTGAGTACCATAATGTTGGAGCAATTCACCCGGGCCGAGAGAGTTCGGTACCATCACGGTTACAGCGGCGCTGCCTGCACGGGTAGCAATCTTCATCACTACTTTTGCATGGGCATAGTTGGAAAATTCCAAACCGCCGTATTGTTTTTTGATAATCATGCCGAGCATGCCGCTGTCTTTGATGAACTGCCAAGCTTCAGGCGGCAAATCTTTGGTTTCGTGTAGAATTTTCCAATCATCCAGCATTTTGCATAACTCTTCCACCGGGCCGTCGATAAAGGCTTGCTCCTCGGCAGTCAGCTGGGGAGTATTGAAGTTTTGCAGTTTTTTGAAATCGGGTTTGCCCGAAAACAGCTCGCCGTCCCACCAAACCGTACCGGCATTGATGGCCTCGGCTTCGGTTTCCGACATAGCCGGTGTGATTTTCTTATAAACCGTAAAAATCCGTTCCAAAATCATATCGCGCACAGGGGGCACGCAGCATAAGGCGGCAATGAGCAATACCGGAATATATGCCCACCACGCGGCACCGCCGAGCAACAGGCCTGCAATGGAGGCCAGCGCCATCACCCAGGCCGGACTGCGGAAATACGCCGCCGCGCCGACAAATACCAATAACAAAATTAAAGCCAACATCTTTTTACTCCTCCTTATTACCGGACATTGTCCGGGAAAATCCTTATCACACCGCTTCAAAACTACTGGCAGCGAACCACCTAGCTATCGGCAGGCGCTTTCAAGCCTGCAATGACAAATGGACGTACATAATGCGCCACCTGCTGGACATTTTTCGCACTTACTACGCTGGCCGGAGCCAAGGCCTTCAAGACATCATTGCCTGCGAAAGCATTAAAGAGCGTACTGAGCGCCAAATGCATACGCCAACGCAGCATTTCCGGCGGCAAATGCGGCAACGCCCGTCCGAAAGCAGCATGAAGACGATCCGCCATTTCCGAAAACTGTTTGGCCAGTTCTTCACGGAAAATCTTGTATTCATCCAACATCAACCGTGACACCAACTTTGCCGCCGTTCCTGCCAACTCGCCCTGCTCATTCACTAATTTCAAGCAAGCCGCGATAAAACTGTCGATCAAATCTTCGGGAGTCAAAACCTGCTGCTGTGCTTCGGCTTCTTGCAGCATAGTCAGCAAGTCTTCCAAAAACGGAGCAATACGGCGGTTGAGGACAGCTAAAAACAAAGCCTCTTTCGAACCGAAATGATAATGCGCAGCCGCCACGTTCACTTTTGCATCCCGCATAATCTGCCGCAGCGAAGATGCAAAAAATCCGTGCAAAGCGAAGTGGGACTCTGCAGCGCTTAGGATACGCCCGATCGTTTGGCAGTCTCCGTTAGAGTTCATACGCAAATCATTCAAAAAAATTAAATCAGCTGTTTGATTGAAACATACGTTTTAATTTTATTTGTGTCAACCAGTTAGCAGATACTATTTTAGAGCAGCGCATCCAAATATAGGTAACGTAGCATATGATTATTATTTACCGTTCATAGGTACGCCGCTACAAATAACAAACAACTTGGCTGCAACCATATCCACAGACAAACCCACCTGCTTCGTCCGATACAACCCGGCATTACCGCAACTCGTCCAAAGGTTGATTTCAACTGCACAACACAATAGCCAACCAACCCTTTTACCGCTACACTAAATGCTTTGCACTATAACTGCCCGCTTGCTTTATGAAACGGATATTCACTTCCCTGCCGGTTTGGATCGTATTGGCCGACATGGCTTACGGCTTCGTACTAAACATTCTCCAAAGCTTAAATCTTTCGGAAGCCCAACTGCCCAAAGACGGCCTGCCCGTATCGCCCGATATTGCTTTCAGCGGCTTACAGGTTGTAGCCAACGGCGGGATGATCGTCATTATCGGCTTCGGTCTGCTGGTACTGTTGCAACTTAACCGCACAGTATTGCGCGGTACTATTCTGCCTATCGGTATTTTCCGCACCCTAGGCCTATTGGCGGTAATGGCATTCAGTCTGCCTTCTTTATGGGAATGGTTTTGGGCCTTGCTGCATTTCGCAGGCGGCAGCAGTACCATTGCCTTTAACAATCCCCGTTACCTCATCACTGCATTCTGCCAACCACTCATTGCCCTGCTGTGCCTCTGGCGGCTTGCAGGTTGGTACCGCTTACACAAACAGCCTGCAGCTATGGCTACTCAAACCACCGCCGATATATAAGTTATACATACCCGGACAATAAAAAATGCCGTCTGAAAATTTTTCAGACGGCATTCTGATTTTCGTGCTGCCTAATTTATGATTATTGGCTGACAGGCCGTTTACGGATTTCTTCGAAAATATCCAAAAGAGGCTGCCATTTTTCAAACAACTCATCTGCCAACCGACCTGATGGAATACGCAACCAAGTAGAAGGTTCCCAGTTTTTTAAATCACCGCTAAGCCACTCATAAAAAGGCCAACTCGAGCTTTTTGATCCATTGGTAGAAACTCTTAATTCCTCAATTTTTTGTGATAAAACCTCATCACTTAGATATGCTTGCTTCATCCAAACACCATAACAACAACTATGATAATAAGTACCGCTAAACTCAATCCCGACTCCCGCGACCACATCCTTATCATTTTTCAGATAAAACCCAAGCCACATATATCTTGAATACGGCTTAAAATCCGATCCCGATCCGATACTCCACCCTGCCGCTACCAAACACGGATAACGCTCACGGCACTTACAACCCAATTGCTCACAAAGCCGCTGCCACAAATACTTGCGGATTTGCTGCTCCGCCGCAATAACTTCTAATGCAGACTCCAGATTTTTCTCATCACCGACAATATGTTCTACCAGCTCATTGGTATCTACGGTTTCTCCCATTACATCTTCCTTTAAAAATTGTATAAAGTACTCAACAAACTGGCGTATCTTGGGTGCGATTATCGGTGCCTCTTGAAGCCAACCTATCAAGCCGCCCGCATCCAACACCTTTAAATGGCCGTTCGTGGATACTAACCCAAAATTTTCTTTACTAATGGAGTGCTCGGACGGGATGCGCTCCAAAGAAGGCAAATAAACCAGGCAATACTGATCTTTAGATTTGCTCTTCAAATCCTCAATATAATCTTGTATTTGCTGTGGCTGATCTGCCGCATCGCGTAATTTATTTTCTATCGATAAAGCCCAAACACTCTTCGAACCGATAAATCCTTCGATAAAAATATCGTGCCGCCGCTTGCTTCCTATGGTTTTTTCCAACGAAACCCCAACACTTTCATAGCCTAAAAACGAATACAGCTTCATTCTTTTCAAAAAAGCATTCAACAGCAAATCGCCTTGGCCATGGCTTTCCTTCGGATCCAATAAAAAAGCCAATACTGCCGACAAACCGTTTTCATTAGTAGTGAAAAAGTGGAACGGATTAAATCGGTAAGCATCATGCAATTCCGTTTTCCGTGCTTCTCTCCGCTGCTCTTGCAATGCCTTGTAAACCGACCGGAGAAAATCAAGATGTTTTCTAATAGATTCAGACATATTCACGCTTAATTTATGATGAAAAAATTTACACGTAATTATATCAACATTTTTTCAAACCAAATGCCGCCTGAAAAGCTTTCAGACGGCATTCAGTAACCCTGGTTGATAGTGCTTATTCAACTTTAAAAGGCAGAAAGGATAAATCCATAATATAGGCTTTCGGGTTTTGCCAATCCACCGTTACCTGCACGCTGTCGGCCAGATATGGCGCGGGATCTTCCCCCATAGGCGGGCTGACGAACTGCTGGATTTTACCGGTGTTTGGATTAGGTGCAACGGCAATGATTTCATAGCGGTCAACCACCGTTTCGCTACGCTTTTGGTTCCAATGTCTTACCTCTTGTACCGCGGCTTGTATCTTCACGCCGTATTGCGCAGCCTGTTGCTGGCCGTCATACTTCGGCCACAACACGAAATACAGTAATGCCCCCATCGCAATGGTCATCAGCCAAGTAATCGGGTTGGGCAATGCCAAACTCACCAGTAGCAAAACTATGGTAAAAACAGCGGCGATAATCAGCGTGGTCAGTGAAATCATTTCAGGTACTTCCTAGTGATGTTTAGATGCAAAGTTAAGAATCCTGCCGCACCGGCTTGTTTTGCCGTAACAGGCTTTTCCGATTTGCCAACTATTGTTATTGTTACCCACTCTGCAACATACACCGCCAACCTTTAAATCCATCAAAGACAACATAGGCTGGCTTATCGGTTACAGATTTCCGGTTTCAAAAAGCCCGACAATTCAAAAGGCCGTCTGAAATTTTTAATATAAAAGTTTCTTACGCGGTTTAACAGCAGTTCCGATACTCGCCGGTTTCGCTTGAAGCGCGCCCAAAACGGCAATATCCAATGTGCTTTCACTTGCACAATCCAAGCCCAAAGCATCTTTGTAGTGTGCGACTATTTTGACGATACCGTTAACAGGTGCCGGTGCAGAGCGGGAAGCCAACGTATCGAAAGCCGCAAACACACTACCGTACGTTTCCCCTGCCGCCAACATATCGAGGCCGTCTGAAAAAGCCGTCAAAGGTTTTACACTCTCGCTCAACACATCGGCAGCAGCAGTACCGGCTATGCTTTAATAGTTATAGATTAGATATAAAATTTTCACTTTAAACAATTCAAAGAGAGTTATCAAACTCTCTTTGAATTGTTTAAAGTTAAGCTGCCATAGCTCAGCTTAAAAAGATTCGTATAGATTTAATCAATATGTATGCGCAAGCTAGGCAAAATTTTTCAAAGCCGTTAATAAGTATTCTCTTGCTTTTCGACTTTCATAATTTATTGAACTAGGATGCTGAATACGATAGCCTTTTATTTCGTCACAGCCATCTATAAATATCTTACAACTTTCTAAATATCTTTTATGCAAATCCGCCCCATCAACTGCGAGTCCAGAAAACTGAACATTGAGGCATTCATCACGAGTTTTTCTTGTTACCTTATCTACCCCACACGCAATAATAATTAATTTTGGCTGCAACACTTTAATTTGCGCAACTAAGAGTTTTTTTGATACCTCTTCAATTTCCCTAAAGTACTCACTCTCTTTCGGATGACTTTTTTTATATGAGAAAGCATAAAGGTTACCCCAAAGAACTTTTTCTCTACCAA
Organism: Neisseria arctica; assembly: GCF_022870905.1. Classification (NCBI taxonomy): domain Bacteria; kingdom Pseudomonadati; phylum Pseudomonadota; class Betaproteobacteria; order Neisseriales; family Neisseriaceae; genus Neisseria; species Neisseria arctica. The sequence goes on along the minus strand of NZ_CP091510.1, from coordinate 311,934 downwards.
TATTTTTTGCCACATTGCTAAAAAATCTAAAAAAAGAACAACCTTTCCCAGTTTTTTTATTCAATATTTTTTCTGCATACATTTTCTCCGACCATGATTTGGATTTTTCCATCGAATTCTCTATGTATTTTTCATTATAGTCACCTTCCAAGCCATCCCATCCACGCGTTTCACGCCCAAGAATCAAGACATTAAAATTTTCTTTTCTAAATCCATCAGGGACAAATCCTAAATGAACTTGACTGAAATAATTTTCAGTATTTTTTAAAAATTCTGTATTTTCACTTTCAAATTCTTTTAAAATTCTAAGGTACTCTTTCGCAAGTTCTTGATTTAAAGACTCCATTTTACTCCTTAAAATTATTTCAACATTCATCTAGCTTTTGACAGGTTACAACAGAGAAATCATCTCTAAACGCCTCTCTCTTAACTTCACATTTCAATGCAAATAACCGCTCAGTATGTGTTGAATACTTCCTCCAAATCGCTTCTCGCTTTTCGGCTGAAATATAATTTGTTAACCCATCAGAACACAGTAATAAGGTTTCCCCTGATTTTAGAACTGTCTCGGTTTGAAATATATTAAAATCATTTTCAGCATAATCAGCGATTAAACAATCTGTTAAACCATAATACATACCAGCATAGTCTTTCGATTCACAATTTTCAGACTCAACTAATTCGTTTAATAAAATATGATCATAACTTAATTGTTGCCAGTATCCTGCTTCAGTAATTTTATACGCTCGGCTATCTCCAACATTTAAAATCACTGTTTTTCCTGAAGAAAAAACCTGACAAGCAACAAATGTTGTACTTGCTCCATAAGCTGACCGAACAAAGAGATCACAAAATTGTGAGTGTGTCTCTTTTAGCCATGATTTTGATAATTCTTGACTTGTTTTTAATTGCTCTGCCCAGAAATAACTTGCCAAGTACCCTTGTGGGCTGCTTGAAACACCATCCATTACTCCTAAAATAAAACCATCTTGATTTAATTGAAAATCTTCAACTTTTTTATTTTTAAATTGATATGTTTCAACGCCATTAAATAAGGCATCTTGATTTCGTCTATTAGGACACGCCATTTGGGTAAAGGTAATACTATACATATATACACAATTTTATTAAAATAGGTCATATTAAATAGCTTAATAAGCAAAAATACTAATAATAACCTCTTCGCCTAAGTCTCTATTCACGCTTATGGACCTCCCTAAACCTATATTTAGTGTTTCACCCCTAAACGCTCTTCAATATACTCCATAACTATATCAGATCCATATGGAAATTCTAAATCATTAGCTGAAGAAAAATTAACTAGAATAATTTCTTTGTTGGACTTTAACCAAGCATCATTAGGAAAATTAAAATCCAATCTTTTTTAATAGAAAAACGGTAATATTTGATCCACTTTCTGCCTAAAAACATACTACTAATATCTGCAAAATCCACATTAATTATTCCTTGCTCTAAAATTAACTCCAGCATAGTATTTATTATTTCAGCACATTGCGGTATTGATTAATCATCTAATTTAAAAGCAATAATTTTTTCTTTTGGAATCTTTATTTCCAATTCATCAATTTAACTTTCACTCTGACAAAAAACAAAAATACAATCAACACTCTCACTATATTTACTCTCTAAATCAAATTCGACCAAATCAAGAATCTCACTTTCTATGCTCAGTTTAACGGCATAAGCCGCTCCCTTTCCGTGGCTGGATAGCGATATCGATTAAGTGCGGCGCATCGGCAGCCGGCTGCAATACGGGGCGGATATTCTCATGCTGCAACAAGGCCAAACGTTCGCTTTCCTTTTGACGTCTCATCAGTGAAAAACGGCAAAACAAATAGCCCAAAAAGACCATTGCCAAAGCCGCCACCGCTGTAAGTACGGTAGCAAAATCGGCCGGATAGCCGTTCGGATTAAACCATACGGCAGCAGTGAGAAATCCGAGAAAGAAAATCACGACATATAAAACCGGCGCAAACACTTGCTGTAATTTATCTGCCATCGTTATCCCTTGAAAATGCTTTTGGCAGAACCTGCAACTCAGAGTACCGCCTCCCTATTACTAAGCTTCGGCAACGAAATCCCGCGGGAAGGTTTTTTCGCAATAATGGCATTTGAGCTTGGTTTGACCGCCGCTGCCGCGTACATAAAAGCGGCTTCTTACCGGTTCGCCGTGACTGGCGCAATTGGTATTGGGGCAGCGCAATACTTCGCTAATGGTATCCGGCAGCCTCAAGTGCATTTTCCGAACCACTTGAAAGTCTTCAATCACATTCACAGTGGCTTCGGGAGCAAACAAAGCCAAGCGGTTGGCGGCTTTTTCATCCAAATGCACACCCGAAATCTTGATGATATCTTTGCTACCCTGTGTTTTGCTGGGCAGATTAAAGCCGACGGTGACGGCACTACCGTAATGCAGCAATTTAAACTGACGCAAAATCGCCAAACCCCTGCCTGCGGGAATATGGTCGATAACGGTACCGTTTTGAATCGCTTCAACGCTGTATTGTTTTTGAGTCATCCCGCGCTCCTTATACTTCTTCGTTCAAAATCAAAGACAAAATCGCCTGCCGTGCGTATACGCCGTTGGCTGCCTGCTGAAAATAATAGGCATAGGGCGTATCGTCGACATCAGGGTGGATTTCGTCCACGCGCGGCAGCGGATGCAGAATACGGAAATTGTCTTTGGCATTAGCTAACATAGATGCCTCCAGATTGAACTTGCCTTGGATTTTGGCAAACTCCTGCTCGTCAAAGCGTTCGCGCTGCACGCGGGTCATGTAAAGAATATCCGCCCATTCCACCGCCGCTTCCAGCGAGGGCAGCACCTGATAACGGCAGCCGGCTTCGTCCAACTCTTCGGTAATATAATCCGGCATAGCAAGACTGGGGGGAGAAACAAAAGCGAATTCGCAACCCCAGCGCTTAAGCGCCTGTGCCAGAGAATGCACCGTGCGGCCATATTTGAGATCGCCGCACATGGCGATTTTCAAACTATTCAGAGTACCTTGGGTTTCGTAAATGGTCACCAAATCAAGCAGGGTTTGGCTCGGATGCTGGTTGGTTCCGTCGCCCGCGTTAATCACGGGTACGCTTGAAAATTCGGCCAACACCCGCGCAGCTCCGTCTTTGGGATGACGCTGAATAATCGCATCGGTATAGCTGGAAATCATGCGGGCGGTATCCGCCAGCGTTTCGCCTTTTTTCGCACTGGTATTGGCACCATCGGCAAATCCGATCACTTTGCCGCCCAAACGCTGCACGGCGGTTTCGAACGAAAGGCGCGTACGCGTAGAAGGCTCAAAGAAACACGAACCGATTAATTTGCCTTCCAGCAAATCGTTGCGCGGTTCGGCCTTGAGCTTGAGGGCAGTATGCAACAGCAGCTCAAGCTGTTCGGTAGATAAATCGGCGACAGAAATCAGATTTTGTCTGTAAAGCGGATTTGGCACGGGCTACTCCTTTTGCTTTTCCGAAAAAAAGCCCGTTTATGCACGGGCTTTCAATATTGGCAAACAATAAAACCGCTGCGGCGGGCAACGCACGAAAAAATGGCGGATGCGCGGGTTGGAATCATCATAGCGGCTTAAATAATTATCAAACAAACGCCTAGGATTATCGCATAAATCAAAGGCCGTCTGAAAGCAAAGTTTTCAGACGGCCTGCCGGTATATTCCAATTCCTCAAACAAATTGGGATAAGCCGCCGCCAATCAGCACCGAAGTCATACTTAAAGACTTACCGATGATTTCATCATTGAAAAACACCAAATCCTCACCGGCTTGCCGAACTGCCGCGATATAGAGCAACGGCCAAAAGTGCTCGGGGGTAGGTACGGCAAGGGCGAAATCGCCCGAATAAGCATTTTCGTCAACCAACGCGGCAACATCGTGGTTTTCCAACCAGCCGTTCACCTGTTTCCGAACAGATTCGGCCCATGGGTATGGCTCATCAGCAGTCTCGCTTTCCCGCCAATCCATCATACGCAGATTATGTACGATATTGCCGCTGGCGATAATCAGTACGCTGCGCTCACGCAAAACCGCCAAACGCTGTCCCAGTTCGAAATGGCCGCGAGCATCCAGATTCATATCCAACCCCAACTGCACCACCGGAACATCGGCTTCGGGAAAAACATGGCGTAGCACGCTCCACACTCCATGATCCAAACCTTGCCCGAAATCGGCGCGAACCCGCTCCGTTCCCAATAGCACCGCTACCTCCGAAGCGAGTTCCGGGCTACCGGGAGCAGGATAACGCACATCAAACAAAGCCCGGGGAAAACCACCGAAATCATGCACCGTATGCGGCCGCTCCGATGCGGTAACCGCCAAGCCTTCGGTACACCAATGGGCTGATACGGCCAAAACAGCACGAATACCGCCGCCGTAATGGCGACGCAAGCCCTGTCCGACTCGTGCCCACGAAGCCGAATAAGCGTTCTCTTGAAGTGCGTTCATCGGGCTGCCGTGACCGAAAAAAATTGCCGGAAGTTTCATAATGCTTTTTCACCATGCTATTTGACAGATACGGCAATATAAACCTTTCAGACGGCATGAAAAACCCTCTTTTCATTGATGCAGGGTTTCCTGCCAAGAAACAAAGATCTCCGTATCAAACCAAACTTAAAACTTCAAGCAATAACAATAAGCGGAACTCTATCGTTCTTCACCTACACCCACGCGGCAATACTTTGAGAATCAGCCGGTTTGGCTTATGAGCCTGCTACCGTCATCCCCTCTACCCATACCGAACCGATTTTATTGGCCGACCGTTTCAACGCATCGTCGGCCACGCCGGCGATATTCAGATACATATCCTGCAAACGCCCGGCAATGGTAATTTCCTGTACCGGATAGGCAATAACACCGTTTTCTACCCAGTAGCCTGCTGCACCACGGGAGTAATCACCGGTCAGCATATTCACGCCCTGCCCCATCAATTCGGTAATCAACAGACCGCTGCCCATTTCCCTCAACAAATCGCTTTGGGAAGCATGGCTGGCAGACGCATAAAGATTATGTGCGCCACCGGCATTGGCTGTGGTTTGCATTCCGAGCTTGCGGGCGCTGTAACTGCTGAGGAAATAGCCTTGCACCACACCTTTTTCAATTACAAAACGGGGTTTTGTCGCCACACCCTCCGCATCGTACCAAGCGCTGCCGAGTGCGCGCGGGATATGCGGTTCTTCGCGCAAATCAAACCATTGCGGCAAAATCTGCCGGCCTAAACTGTCAACCAGAAAACTGCTTTGACGATACAGCGCACCACCGCTCAAGCCGCCGACCAAATGCCCGAACAAACTACCTGCCACCGTAGTATCGAACACCACGGAATAGCTGCCAGTAGGCACGCTGCGGCCACCCAAGCGGGCCACCGTGCGCGCCGCTGCCGTCCGGCCTATATTATGCGGCGTATCCAAATCATTCCGACTGCGGGCAAGGTCATACCAATAATCCCGCTGCATACCGCTTTTATCCGTAGCCACGACACTACACGAGATACTGTGGCGCGTACCCTTTGCATGATGCAGAAAGCCGTGGCTATTGCCGTATACATACTGGTAATGCCCCGTATGGATCTCTGCACCTTCCGAATTTTCAATACGCGGATCAAAGCCCAAAGCCGCCGCTTCGCAGTCCCTAGCCAAAGCCGCCGCCTCATCTGCCGGCAAATCCCATTCATGATACGCATCAGGTTCCCCGAATTCCGTAGCCATCAACCCGGCATCGGCCAAACCTGCACAATCGTCTTCAGCCGTATATCGGGCAATGGCCAAAGCGGCCTGCACGGTATCACGCAAAGCATTATCCGAGAAATCGGCCGTACTGGCGCGGCCTTTCCGCTGCCCTACGTAAACGGTGATATCGAGAGATTTATCCTGTTGAAACTCAATCTGTTCGATTTCCCCCAAACGCACGTTTACACTTTGGCCCAAAGACTCGCTCAAATCGGCCTCGGCCGCCGTGGCTCCGCCGCCATGAGCCAGATCGAGGGCTTGTGCGCACAATGCCGCCAATTCGTTTTTATGATGATTAAACATGGATTTTCCGAAGTAATAGTTTGCTCGTATTTTAACCGTTTTCAGACGGCCTCTGCCAAAAATGTGCCTATCATCCGGATTGTGCTTTACACGGCTGTGATACAATCCTGCTTTATTGGCTATTGCATCCGGCACAAAATATGAACAATCAAAACGAACAAGAGTGGATCAGTAAAACCCGCATGAAAAAGCAGATGAACGATCTGCAGGACTTGGGCGTACAGCTCACCAAGTTATCAGCCGAAACACTCAAAAAAATCAATCTTCCCGAGGAACTGCTCGAAGCTGTATTAGCACATAAAAAAATTACTTCGAACGGCGCGCTCAAACGCCAAACACAATATATCGGCCGATTGATGCGTGACATCGATCCCGCCCCTATCGAAGCTTATCTCGCCCGCCTCAGAGGAGATAATGCCGCACACAACGCACTGATGCAGCGCATCGAACAAGCACGCGTGCGCCTGATTGCCGATGATAATGCCATTACGGCATTCATTGCCGACTACCCGAATGCCGACGTTGGCAAATTACGTACGCTGATACGCAATACGCGCAAAGAGCAGGAACAAAACAAACCGCCGAAAAATTTCCGCGCACTCTTCCAAGAATTAAAAATCATTATGGGCGGTGAAAGCGAAACCATACAAAATAATGATTACGATGCCGATGAGGGCTGATGTGATATAAAGCCCCTACGCACAAACAAGCCGCCTGATCTTAAGATAGGCGGCTTTTAAATTTTTATAAATTGAAAAACTGGGAATCCGCACCCCGCACTATGGTTTCAGACGGCATTAAATAACCTACGCGTACACACCCCTCAAACATACAAAAATTAACATAACGTCGGTTTGTGTAATAAAAAAAATAAAGCTTGCTTATCTCCGCCATAACACCCATACTGCGTACTTGTTCGATGTACGAAGTTTCTGGTTCTTAGTTTTCTTTGCGTTTCTTTTGGTATTCTGTTTCAGTTTCCCCAAGCATTCCTTAGTCTTCAGTACCCTTAATTTTGCAGTTCGGCAGTTTTTAATATTTTGACTAAGGAAATTCTTATGAATACCCAACAATTCGGCGCAGTAAAATGGTTCAACGAGAGCAAAGGCTTCGGCTTCATTACCCCTGATGCAGGCGGTGCAGATCTGTTCGTACATTTTTCAGCCATTGAATCCGACGGCTTCCGTACCCTCCAGGAAAACCAACGCGTAAGCTATACTGCCGGCACAGGCGCCAAAGGCCCCCAAGCCTTGAACGTAAAGGCCGCATAATGAGTGCTGCCCAGCGCAGAGTCCGGATTTTCTATATGCTGCAAAAGCAAAAAGAAATTCCCGTAAGAGACTCGAAAAATTAATAAAAAGCCCGAAGCAAACGCTTCGGGCTTTTTTACACCCTAACTTTCTATTTAAGCTCCTTTTTCAACCGTGGGCCGGCTGCTACCGCTTTCCCAACGGTATAGAGGCATAAGACAGTTGTGGCTTAGTTCGGTCTGGTCATCACGCTTTCTGCCTGCCATGCACATTTTGAATCCGTTTCTGCACGATAATCGACCACACAAATAAAAAGTTTAATTGTAAAAGCAATACAATACTCACCATCTCAAGTACCTCTTGCAGTGTCCAACTACCTACCAATGGTCTGGAAAGCAGAATATGGTATTTATCCACCAAGTAGTAAATTCCATATAACCATAAAGCCCAGGTCAGCATCATCAGAAGCCAGCTTTTCAAGGTAATCTTCATACAAGGTTTACGCGCTTTATTAATCACCATTTGTTTGCATAAGATTTGATCCGCCATGTTTCTCTCCTATTATTAAAGCAAATATTTCCCCTTTTACCTGCTTACTGTATGCCCCTATCAGGGCTAACCCAAACCGCTAATGTGTTTTTATTGCGGAACACCGCTTTCGGAAAGCCGTGTACCAATGTGATACTGTTAATCAGCCAAAATGCATACGGATACCAAATGCAACTAAGGAAATAACGGCCTAATCCGCGCTCGTATCTGTTGTCGATCGCCATCGACACGGAAAACTGAATGACAAACAGCATCAAAGTAATCAGGCTGCTTACCTCCAGCAGATGTAGGTTGAAACTGCCACTGTATAGGCTCTGGTAAATACCCACCGCCATCAGGGCAAACAAGGAATAGGCCCAAATCAGGGTAACGAAATATTCCAAATAAAGCGGCCACAACCGGAAATTGCGTAACCGCCACACCCGGCTGAAATATTTCAAAATCACTTCGGCGCCGCCTTGCGCCCAGCGCAACCGTTGTTTGTAAAGGCCACGTAATGTTTCCGGCATCAATACCCAGCACAAGGCTCTGGGTTCGTAGGCAATGTTGTAGCCAGCGGTTTGGATTTTCCAACTGACATCAATATCGTCGGTTACCATATTGGTACTCCATCCGCCCACTTTTGCGACCACATCGCGGCGCAATCCGACAATGACTCCGGAAACGGTGAATAACGTACCCATGATGCTTTGAGAACGTTTGATCAGGCCTATAATCGAGCTGAACTCGGCCACTTGAAGCTTACCTAATACCGTACTGCGGTTACGTACGCGCGGATTACCGGTAACCGCACCCAGCATGGGGTTTTCCTCCAAGGTTTGTACGATATAATCGAGTGCGTAGTAATCGAGTACCGCATCACCATCTATGCCCACTATGTATTCGCCGCAAGCCTTCATCAAACCATGATTCATAGCTGCCGCCTTACCGGAATTTTCCTGGGTGAGCGCAACTACCTTGGGATTAATTTCGGCCCATCGACGGATAATCGATAGCGTTTCGTCTTTGCTGCCGTCGTTGATAAAAATCAGCTCGTAATTCGGATAGTTCAGCTTGAGTAAATGGGGAATCGAATGATCCAAATTGTCGGCCTCGTTAAAACACGGTATCAACACACTCACCATGGGCATTTCTTCTTGCCCGTATTCGAAAGCCGGCTCCGACACTTGGTTTTCGAAAAAAATGAAGTACAAGACTCCCGAGAGAGTCCAATAAACCGCCATTACGCCTGGGTAGAGCATGACGAAAATGCCCAACCATTCATACCATTGCAAACTCATAATTTATTTCGCCGCATATTCAGACCACCTCTGCCTGTACGACAGAAGCCGTCTGAAAGAAAAGTTTTATCGTTTTATAGAAAAGTAAGGATGCAATACCTGCCGGTTTGGTTGATTATTAATAAAATCATCCGGGTAATAGCCGATATTGCGTATGCCCTCTTCACGCAGCATTTTGATCCAGCCGACAAACTCTTTATCAGAGACGGGCTGTCCGGTACGCCAATTAACCGCTTGCAACTCAAAAATAGTTTTATCTTCGGGTACGCCTGTCCCACGCACTTTTTTCACCAGTTTGCCTAGCCACTGCTTCGCTTCTTTCTGGTTGATATGTTTCTCGTTTTCCATATAAGGCATAGCCATAATGGGCGTATAGTCGTAAGCGGCAACAAACTTCGGCAGGCTTTGTGCAAACCATTTTTCGGCTTCGGGATTCATTACCACGCCGGCGTAAATGTTGCGGGCGGTTTTGAGCATATCGCTACCGTTGAAGGTATATTTCAATACCGATTGTTTAAGTGCTTTCGAATATTCGATAAGGTCGTCGGTTTTCTGAGAAGCTTCTTTTAACGTTTTCGTTTGGCGGCCTTTCCTGTTTTCAAAATCTGTCAGGAAGCCGTCGTCATGAAAGAGAATTCCGTTAAAACGGCTATGGAATGCCAAATCCTGATAAATTTCAGCGACTTTTTTACGGTTTATTTCGCTATAGGGTGACAAGCGCAAATAGTGTTCGGTATCCGGCCGGCCGGTACGGTAATTGGATACATAGTCGTAGCCTTTACCCAAATCAAATGCCATCATCGGCATCCACGCATAAACCTCCACATTAGCCCGGGTCATCAGCTGCCAAGCTGCGCGGCTGAACAAATCAGCCTTCATTTTGATATGGCGGTTAGGAAAGTACACGGATTCGGCTACACCGTTACCGTCTTCATCTGCATAAGCCTGTAGGTAAACGGTACTGATGCCGTAATCGGCTATACGCTGTACCAACTTATCGAAATTACGCTCAACCTGCTTGGGGTCCGGATCGTATACATAGTCCAAATCCACATGCACTACCCGCTGTATTGAGGGCTTGAAAACTTTGCCTTCGAGATATGCTTGGATAAAGTCCAAGCGGCTTTCCTGATCAATAAGCTCCCGCCCCTGACGGCGTTGGTCGGCGGTGTTCAGATTTTTGTCTATCAACGTAAAGTTGCTGTCCAAACCTTCTTCACGGGCAATCCGCTCAGCTGTTTCGTTAAACTGCCCGTATGGCCAAACCAATACACGCGGCTTAACCCCCGTATGGCGGGCGATAGACTCTACCGAACGGCGGAAATCGCGACGCAGGCGATCGGCATATTCCTGTTCGGTTTCATAGCGGCCGTTACGGTAATTGCCTGGTTGGATAGCTGCAAACTGCGATCCGAACGGGTTACCTGTCAAGCTGTAATGCATATTGTCGGTATGCGAAGCAATTTCGACCAAACCGCTGTCATGCATTTCCTTAATCTGCTGCCAGCTCACAAATGCGCTGCGCGGTAGTTTTTGCCTACCGTAAGTAATCAGACTACCTTCCGGGCTATTCAACCAACTGGTTACAACGGCAAACACGGCAGGATATTGATAAGCTTTTAATAATGGGTAGACCAGCCTGTAAAAGCTTTCGTATCCATCATCAAAAGTAAGCAATACGGGGTTTTCCGGGAGACTGCCGCGGCCTTCGCGCGCATCGATAACCTGCTGCCAGCTCACCGGTGTATAACCGTTGGCTTTCAACCAGTTAAAATGCGACACCAGCTTTTGTACGGTAATGGTTTGCGGATAGTATTTACGCTGCAAATCACCTTCGCGCTGTTCATCGCCATATTCAATGCCCGGGCGCGTTTCATCCACAACATCGTGATAGCACAATGCCCCGTAACGCACCTCTCCCGCCTGCTTGGCGATTTGGCCGGAAGCTTGCGCAGAGATGTTGAGTAAGCCGAAAACAGCGGCAACTATAAGAGATCGGAATTTCATTTTTCAGACGGCCTTTTCAATCTATTCGAAACGGAAGTTAACGCCGATATTGCCGAAATTCTGATATTCGGCTTCACCGTCATAAACGGTTTTTTTACGGCCTGCTTCGTAAGACACCCCTAAGCGTTTGCCCAAACTCCAATCGTGGCCGAGTTTCACCATCCAGGTATTCTCAGCCAGCTCTCCCGCCTGCCAGTAACGGCCCGCACCTACGCCCAGGGTTTGGCTAAAGCGGATGTTGTTGTCCAGCGGCAAGGAATAAGTCAGGCCCAAATCACCGCTGAGCGTTTTACTGCTTTTCGGGTTGTAGTAGTAAGTGCCGGCAATTTCATCATTACGGCTGAAGTCCGCCCATAAAGAACCGCCTATGCGCCAACGGTTGTGTTGCCATATATCTTGCGATAACCATACATAGCCGCTACGGCGGCGGTTGCCATCGTCAAAAGCCAAAACCCCTAATCCAAAACCTGCACGGGTTACGCCGGAATGGGTATAGTTGGCCGATATGCCGTATTCGTTGGCATAAACGCCTTGCTCCCAGGCTTTAGTGGGCGTATTGGCACTATTAGTAGCCGCACGGGCATGAAATGACCAATTCTGGTTATGACGGTAACCCACTCCGGCCGAAACATAGGCTTTATCGTTCAATTGGGTGCCGCGCCCGCTTTCTATATTCACGGTAAACGGATAAAGGCTGAATTCTCCTCCCGCTCCTATTCTGCCGTAACGCAATTCATTACCGTGATTGGGAACAAAACCGCTTTGTTGGGTAATGTATGCGCGATGCCCGCCTTCGCTACGAGGTGAGTATAAAGTTGCGTTTTGCGACCACTCATTACCACTGTCACTTGGCGAAGTCGTTTTGTTAACGCCGCCTGAAATACTCAAACGTGCGGCACGCGCCTCATCGTAACGCTGCCAAAAACCTTTATAATCGGGATCGTTTCGGTCAATGCCGGCAGCCATTTCTTTCACGCCGGCCCAATTGCCGTTATTCATAAGGATCGAGCCGCGGTTGGTTTGCACCCACACCCGGCTATCCGGGGGTATCCAAGGCATAGCTTCAGCGAACCATTTCTCCGCCTCATCGTTACGGCCGTTCCATTGCGCCAATTCACCGCGCAATATCATGGCCCACGGATCCGCCGGATGCTCGGCAAGCCATCTATCCATCATGCGGATAGCAGCTTTCATATTGCCGTTCCAAGCTTCCAAACGTACCTGCCAGAAATATTGCTTGTCGAAATAAGGATTTTTTACCTCTGAAGTATGAGTAAAGTCGGGCACCATCTTTTTGCCGGAGGGGTTTAAACGTGTCAGCTCTTCTTGCGCCCGGCTGTACAACCCCAAATCAGCAGAAGTTTGTACTTGTTTTTCAACTATTTCAGTTGTAACTTGCCCTTCGGCTGCATCTTGCCGCGCTGCTATTTCCTGATAAATCCGTGCGGCACGGTGAGGGCTGCCCTCGGCAGACAATGCTTGGGCATAAGCATCGCGTACGAAATCGGGCTGCTCTCCCCAACGTTCCAGCTTCTGATAATCTTTTTGTGCCTGACGGTAACGTCCGATCATCACACCCGCTACTACACGATCCCGCAAGGCACGCAAATAAAGCTCGCTACCCGGCTCGCTTTGCTCAACCACCTCTCCCAAAGCCTGAAAAGCCTGCAACGAGTTTTGATGCGACATTGCTTCTCTAGATGCACGCAAATGACTGACCGACTCGGTGTAAGTCAGCCACATACGGTCTTTTTGATTAAAAAATTGCGGATAATCTGTCAGCAACTGCTCCAACATTGGATAAGCATGCAAACCTGTCGCAGTGCGATAAAGCTCCACCACAGTGTTTTTATCACCGGGAGACTGCTTCAGCCGGCTTTGCAAAACACCCATACGTTCTGCCAATGATTGTGTTTCTAACTTCAAATAATCTTCAGCCGCACCGATATCGCGATCGTTACCGAAGCGTTTGCGGTAAGCGGCGATATGATTTTGGGCGGCGGTATAATCACCTAGCTCGACAGAAGTCAGGGCTCCACCCAACCAGCCGATTTTCTGTTTCGGATCACGCTGCTGGAGTATTTGATATAACGACAAAGCCTTTTCAAACTGACGGCTGTCGCGTGCGGCCTTAGCCAAGTTTTCCAACTCGTCCGTACGGTAATCGGCAGGCGTACACGAAGGACAAACCGCCAAAGCATCCCCCTGGCGTCCCTGACGCAGTAAAAGTGCTGTCAAATCGGCACGCACGCGCGCATCACTGCTCTGCTCATAAAGGCGTTGCAAAGCGGAAACAGCTTCCGCCAATTGGGCTTCGCCCGTACGCGCATAAGCTGCCCAATGCTCGCGTTCACTTTGTATGTCGGCCGCTGCGGCAACAACAGGCATACCAAACCCGGCCAAAGCGAGTACCGTTTTCAAACGATACAAAAATGTACCCATGTTTATCTAACCAAATTGTTTTGTAAGAAATATTTTCAGACGGCCCGATAACGGGCATCTATACTCAAAATTATGAGGATTAGGCTTATTCGAACTGTAAAGCCCGTTTCCAACCTATCTTTACAAAGTGAGTGAACCGTAAAACCGACTCGGATATGACTACCGTAATGCCGTTGGGAAGCGGCAGATGTGTGTAACTGCAATATTTTTTTAGAATATTCCGTACATAAAACCGGGCAAATAATACCCACCTGGTTCCAAATAGGTTTCATATTAATAATTTCCTTAACACGCTTATGCAACAGATAACCAAACGGCAGAACAAAACGATAAGCGGATAGCATTAATTTATTTAAAAACAAAAATTAATAAAATAATTAATTTAGAAATAATTTAACTATTTGCAAAATTCATCCGCTACGCCTTCTGATTAATGGCCTACCGGAAAAAAATCTTTTAAAATACCGAAATGGCAAAATACAGCCTGATATCCGATAATCAGCAACGGTCGGAAGAAATTTGGCCGGCCGCCACAACTTCCGCATTACAGGAAAACACCAAAATGGAACTAACCCACTTTAACGAAAACAGCGAAGCCCACATGGTTGATGTGGGCGAAAAAAATATCACTACCCGCACTGCACGCGCCAGCGGCCGTATCCATATGAGCCATGAAGCAATTACCCACCTGACCCAAGGAAGTGCAAAAAAAGGCGATGTATTGGGTATTGCCCGTGTCGCCGCTATTCAAGGCTGCAAACAAACAGGCTTTCTGATCCCTTTATGCCATCCGGTCGCCCTCACCCATGTCCGCGTGGATTTCAACGTTGATGTCGAACTGTGCATGGTGAAAGCAACGGTTACCGCTAAAACCGATGGCAAAACAGGGGTAGAAATGGAAGCACTAACCGGCGTCAACATTGCCTTACTGACTATCTACGATATGCTCAAAGCCGTGGATAAAAACATGAGCTTTACCAATATCCATCTGGAAGAAAAAACAGGCGGCAAAAGCGGACACTTCCTCTTCGACAACAGCTACGAGAATATCTCATTCTAAATCCTCCCCGATATGGACGACCGCGACTTACTGCGCTACAGCCGCCACCTGCTACTGGACGAAATCGGCATTGAAGGCCAGCAAAAATTACTGGATGCCACTGTTTTAGTAGTGGGCTGCGGCGGCTTGGGAACAGCCGCCCTGCCTTATTTGGCTGCAGCCGGTGTCGGCCGTCTTATCATTGCCGATAACGACAACGTAGACGATACCAATCTGCAACGCCAAACAGCTTTTAGCGAATCGGATATCGGCAGCAATAAAGCGTTGGCTTTAAAGAGCCGTCTGAACGCCATGAACAGCCGTACCCGTATTACCGCACTATGCGAGCGCTTAGATGAGTCCCGTCTCGTCACACTGGCTGCAGAAGCCGACCTCGTACTCGACTGCTGCGACAACTTTACCACCCGCCAAGCCGTTAACCGCGCATGTATCCTTACCCGGACACCGCTAGTGTCGGGAGCTGCCGTACGCTTCGAAGGGCAAATCGCGGTTTACCGCCCCGACTTGCCCGACACGCCCTGCTACGCCTGCCTGTTCGACGGAGAGCACACCAATGACGGCGCTTGCGCGCTTTTCGGCGTTTTCTCGCCCTTGGTCGGCATTATCGGCACGACCCAGGCCGCCGAAGCCCTAAAACTGCTAATGGGCATAGGTCACGACAGTCATAGTGAGCTGCTTACTTATGATGTGCTTGCCAACGAATGGCAACGTTTCTCTTTCCAAAAAAATCCTGCCTGCCGTGTGTGTGGCCATACCTAGCCATCTGTTTCCAAACCTATAAACTATATTTCAGACGGCCTGTTCCACTCTGGCAGTTACTCTGAAGGTTATTGATTATGCGTGCCGTTATCCAAAAAGTTACCCAAGCCGAAGTTCATGTTATCGAATCCGATGCCCGCCAAAGCAAGGGTAAAATCTCAAACGGCTTTATGGTACTTCTTGGCGTCGCCCACGATGACAATGAAACCGATGCCCGCTATATTGCCGATAAAATCGTCGGCTTGCGGATTTTTGAAGATGAAAACGGCAAACTGAATTTATCGCTTAAAGAAACCGGCGGTTCAGTATTGCTGGTATCCCAATTTACACTTTATGCCGATGCGCGCAACGGACGCCGCCCTTCTTTTTCGGCAGCAGCCCGTCCTGAAACCGCCCTCCATTTATACGAGACGGTTGCCAGTATGTTACGCGGACACGGGCTAACAGTAGAAACCGGAAAATTTCAAACGCATATGCAGGTAGACCTGTGCAACGATGGCCCGGTTACACTGCTGCTTGATTCCAAAAAACTGTTCTAACTTTGCCGTTATTTAAGCCGTAAACAGCGTTAAACCTTTTTCAGACGGCTTTTCCCTACTTACAAAACAATAGTCCTATGCGCCAACCCATTTACCGTTTCAAATGATAAAAGGCCGTCTGAAAAACTTCAGACGGCCTTTTCAAATACATCAGGCGATAACCATAAAGTAAATGACCGGTATTAATCACAATTCTTTATTCTGTGGCCTGCTCCGCAACAAAACCGATTTTACCAACACCAGCCTCTCGCGCAGCATTCAAAGCCTTGGCGACAAAGTCATACGGTACTTTTTTATCGGCGGCAATAGCCAATACCGTATCTTTATCAACCGCATGCGCTTTTTTCAATTCGGCTTCCAATGCCTGTAAATCCTGCTTTTTATCCGATTCTGCCCCCAAATAATAGGCACCGTTTTCATCAATCGTTAAACGCAGCGGCTCCTTAGGCGGGTTCTCCTGCTCTGTATTTTTTGATATTTCCGGCAGTTGCAAAGGAATAGAATGCGTCAGCACCGGCATAGTTACCATAAACACAATTAACAGTACCAACATCACATCAACCAGTGGTGTCATATTGATATCGGCCATTGGCGAATCATCACCGGAATTCATCGAACCGAATGCCATGATTTAATCCTTATCATTTAACAATTGCACATGTAAATCATGGGCAAATACATCCATATCCTGCCACAAGGTTTTATTACCTCGGTTAAGGAAGTTGTATCCCAACACAGCCGGAATGGCCACAAACAACCCTGCCGCCGTTGCTACCAAAGCCTCGCCGATCGGCCCGGCTACCGCAGCAATACTCATCTGGCCGCTCTCACTGATATTAATCAAAGCATGGTAAATACCCCATACCGTTCCAAATAGCCCGACAAACGGCGCGGTAGCACCAATCGAAGCCAATGCGGTCAACCCGCCGTCGAAACGGCGCAAAATCCGGCTCATACAGTTACGGATATGGCGTACAAGATATTCATTTAAAGGAAGTGCGGCTGCCATATTTGCAAGTTGCCAACGATTGTAATTCCGATATGCCTCTACTGAGTCGGCAGTCAGCTCACTAATGGGAGCACCGGCATGATCACGCGCGCGTGCCAATGCCTCATCCAAACTACCTGCTTCCCAAATCAACTGCCGCACAGCCGCATTTTCCTTTTTAGCACGGTAAAGCTTAACTGCACGAATAATCAAAACACACCAGCTGACTATACTCATCAGCACCAAAATCAAAAACGTACCGATTAAAACAAAATCACCTGATGCAAATACCAATCCTAAATTCATTGTTTACTTCCATTACCATGTTAATTTTTTGCAGACCGCCAGTCATTTTCAGACGGCCTTCATACTTAACTTAAACCGATCCGTTTTACCTACTAGTAAATCAACAGCAGTAGAACACCAAACATAGACATATAGCACGGCCAAGCCTTAATCCAACTTAAAAGATACGGGTATCGTATAAAGCGTCCATCCGCGAGGCTGAAAACTACCTTTTTGCGCTGCACGGCGGGCGGCATTATCCAATATTCTAGATCTGCTGCTTTTCACAACCTTCACATCAGATACTTTACCATCAGGTGCAACCAAAACAGACAAAACAACCGTACCGTATTCACCGTTTTCCCTTGCCAGATCAGGATAAGGCGGAGTTGGAATCGAACCTTTTGCCTTTAATGGATTGGCAGCACTCGATCCTGCTCCCATACCTTCACCGCTTCCCGCTTTACTACCATTTCCCATACCATGCCCTTCGCCATCGGTACTCTTTCCACTACCGCTTTTATTACCAACAACAGCAGAACCTTCGACTATTGCGGAAGAAACAGTATTTGCTTCTTGCCGCGCCGTTACGGACTCAGCCGAAGTTTCTTTGGCAACCTGCCGATGCGTCTGCTTGGCCGTTATTTTTTCAACTGCCTTCGGCTGCTTGGTTGGAGAAATATCTGTTGCCGGTTTATCCGTTATTACAGCTTTCACTTGCGGTTTAGGCTGCGGGGAATGTACTGCGGCAGCCTTACTTTTCTTCACTATACTTTTTTCAACCGGCTTGTTTGTTTGAATACTCGACCCTTTATCTTTGTGTATCGCACCTCCTCCCACAGGTACTCCAAGGCCGCCGAGATCGACAAACTGAATACTGTGCCCCGTAGCTATACGGACAGGGCTGTGCTGACGCCATAGCAACATTGCCAAAACAGCATGTATCAACATAACTGCCCCAACAATATAAATATTAAAAACAACTTCATTTCTCATAATAAAAATATATTAATGCAAATTGTTTCTATTTGCAATTAATTTATAAAAAAACTGAAAAATACTGACAGCCTGCTCTTACTCACACTAAATTTCAGACAAAATATCTTGATCTGCTGATGACACATACCTATACCGTATTCAAGTTTTAAAAATATTCCCCACCCTATCAGAAATATTTTGTATTTCACCAATAAGACTAATGCCTGCGCATATAAAACTTTCAGCTGAAATTCTGTTTCGTACGATTAACCAAAGCCTATCTGCCGTGCGTAAAACGACACAACAACCAATCAAGATCACAAAAAAGGCCGTCTGAAAATTCAGACAGCCTTTTTTGTTTGGAAAGTAAAAATACCAATTGTTTTACAAACTGCTACTGCCCGTATTCCTCCCACAAATCATTTTGTAAGCTCACCGCAACATCCCCTTCAGCGAAAGGTGCACGGATATATGAGCCGTCCGGCTGCATCAACCATGCTTGCTGATTATCCTCCAACGCCAAAGTCAAACCTTCACGGATTACCCGTGCTTTCAACTCTGGAGCTTCTATGGGGGTACAGGTTTCGATACGGCGGTAGAAATTGCGGCCCATCCAATCGGCACTAGAGATATAAGTGTTTTCCGCCCCACCGTTATAAAAATAGAATACGCGGGAATGCTCAAGCTGGCGGCCGATAATCGAGCGTACACGGATATTTTCCGATAATCCTTCTACGCCCGGACGCAATGCGCACATACCGCGTACAATCAAATCAATTTGCACCCCTGCCGCACTGGCCGCATACAGTGCTTCGATAATATTCGGTTCAATCAGTGAGTTCATCTTAGCAATAACTCGCGCCGGCAAACCGTTTTTAGCATTTGCAGCTTCCTGTTCGATTCTCTCCAACAGCATTTTATGTAAAGTAAACGGGCTTTGATACAGTTTGTGCAAACGGTTGGGCTGGCCGAGTCCGGTAATTTCCATAAACAACGTATTCACATCGGCAGTAATATCTTCATCAGCGGTAATCAAACCGAAATCAGTATAAATCCGCGATGTACCCTGATGGTAATTACCCGTGCCGAGGTGAGCGTAACGTTTCAATACACCGTCTTCCCGCCGCACCACCAAAGCCATTTTTGCATGGACTTTATAACCGAATACGCCGTACACCACATGAGCACCCGCATTTTCAAGCTGCTGCGCCCAATTCACATTATTGGCTTCGTCAAAACGCGCCATCAATTCCACCACAACGGTAACCTGTTTGCCTGCCAAAGCGGCAGTCATCAAAGCTTGCGCCAATTCGGAATTGGTACCTGTGCGGTAAATCGTCATTTTCAAGGCGACTACATCGGGATCACGGGCAGCATCTCGGATAAACTGCACCACAGGTTCAAACGACTGATAGGGATGATGAAACAGAATATCGCCACGGGCGGCGGCATCAATAACCGAATCGCCTTTACGTAAACGCTTCGGCACGCTGCCACGTCGGGGGCTGAATTTCAAATCCGGCCGGTTCACCATATCCGGAACCGACATCAACCTTACCAAGTTGACCGGGCCTTTCACTTGATAAAGCTCGGCCTGAGTAAGTTTGAAATGACTGAGTAGGAATTCGTAAATATGGGCCGGGCAGGTTTCAGCGACTTCAAGCCGCACGCCATCGCCGTATTGGCGGTCGTGCAACTCGCTTTGAATGGCGGTACGAAGGTTTTTCAAATCCTCTTCGTCAACCGTCAAATCACTGTCGCGTGTCAGGCGGAACTGGTGGCAGCCCTTAACCGTCATGCCGGGGAACAGGCGGTAAACATATTCATGAAGAATAGAAGACAAAAATACAAAGCCGTTATCGCCGTTACAGATTTCTTCGGGCAGCTGCAAAACGCGCGGAAGAATCCGCGGCGCCTGCACAATCGCCATACCCGAGGCACGCCCGAAAGCATCTTTACCGTCTAATTCAACGGCAAAATTCAGCGATTTGTTGAGCGGGCGGGGAAAAGGATGTGACGGATCCAAGCCGATAGGGGTAAGAATCGGCAACAGTTCGCGGTTGAAATAATCTTCGATCCAAGCGCGCTGTTCTGGCGTCCAATTGCGGCGGCGGTAAAAGTGAATGCCTTCGCGGCTTAATGCCGGCTGTAATTCTTCGTTAAATAAAGCGTATTGCTCGCTGATGATAGCGTGCGCTTCGGCCGATACCGCAGCAATGGTTTCAGACGGCGTTTTACCGTTGGCCAAACGCATGGCGGGATTGAGCTTGTGCTGCCGCTTGAGCCATGCCATCCGCACTTCGAAAAACTCGTCCAAATTAGAGGATACGATACATAAAAAACGCAAACGTTCGAGCAGGGGTACCCGCGCATCTTGAGCTTGTGCCAATACGCGGCGGTTAAAGGCCAACAAACTGAGTTCGCGGCACAACAGACGGCTGTTTTCAGACATATCCATCTCCTAAAGATTTTCGATTAAGCTTTCCAGTATAACTGGTTTTGATTAAAGATTCATAAAAGCGGCAGGCGGTTGCTTCCCTTATCCCGCCGGCTTGATCAGTTTCGCTGCAAACAAGCAAAATATTATTATTTTTCTAATGTTTGCCCGAACGCCAAATCGACCAAATAATCCAAAGACTGTTGGTAAATGCCAGCAAATAACCTACAAAACCGATAAATTTCGAACCGGTATCGATACTCATCACAATAGAAGAGCCGATAATCAATGCCGCCGTCACTATACCCATAGTCAGGCGGTTGGTGGCCTTATCAATTTGATGCATTATTTGCTCGGAGCGTTTCAACTCGATGCTCACGCCCAACTGTCCTTTTTGTATGCGACGGCTCAAGCGCAATAGGTTTTGCGGCAATTCGTCTGCCGCCTGCCATAAAGTTTGCAGGTGCATTTTGCTTTTACGCGCCATGTGTTCGGGCGAAACACGCTCTTTAAACACTTCAGCTACAATCGGTTTGGCCTGTTCAAGCAGCTCTGCACTGCCGTCCAAACGCTTCACTACGCCCTCAAGGGTAATCAGCGTTTTAAACAGCATTACCAAATCTCCGGGCAGAGTCAGTCCGTGTTGGCGCATAATTTGGGTAATGTCGTTAATCACTTGGCTGATACGCAAATCGCGCATCGGGGTATGCTCGTAGTTTAGCAGCATTTCCAGAACGTCCGCCCCCAACAGGTTCTCATCGGGCAGCTCACCTTCAGCCCAATTACTCAGCACATACTGCATGGTGAACTGGTCACGACGGGTCAATGCCGTAATCAAATCGATAATCTCACGCCGGCGCGTACTGCTCAAATGGCCGACCAAACCGAAATCAATCAAGGTGATACGCCCGTTAGGACTGACAAAAATATTACCCGGATGCGGATCAGCATGGAAAAAACCCTGTTTCAAAATCATGGTAAACAGCGTATCGGTAATGCCGTTGGCGAGTTTGCGGCGCATACCATCTGATAGACTTTCAGACGGCATGCTTTTGAGCAAGGTATCGCCGATATACTCTTGAACCAAAATATGTCGGTTGGAATACTCCTGATAAACCTTGGGAATATGAATAAAGGGATGCCCTGTAAAAGTGGTTTCAAACCGCTGCATATAGCGCAGCTCTACCGACAAATCAGTCTCTTTGGCCAAACTACGGGCAAAATACTGAACCATCTGTACAGGTTGGTAGCGGCGCGTTTCCGGTATTTCCGATTCGATAAGGCCGGCCAAATGAGTTAAAATACGCAAGTCGGCCTGAATAGTGCGCTCGATATCGGGGCGTTTCAGCTTTACGGCTACCGTTTCACCATTTAACAATTCGGCACGGTGTACTTGAGCAATCGAAGCGCTCCCTATCGGATGGGCCTCGATATGGCGGAATACTTCGCCAACCGGACGCTCTAAATAGCTTTCCACCAAGACGCGGATATCATCACTATTGATAGGGGCAACATTGCTTTGCAGCTGCTCGAACTCTTCGATCCACTCGGCATCAAAAATGTCTACCCGGGTAGAGAGTACCTGACCGAGTTTGACAAATGTCGGCCCCAGCTCTTCAAAAGCCAAACGGAAACGGCGCGGCGTACTCATATAACGGCTTTCGGGTGCAGCCTCGCCTTCTCCATCCAAGGCTTTATGGGAAAGTTTGATGCGCTGCACAAACTCACCCAAGCCGCGTTTGGAGAGTATGGTGATAATTTCACGCATACGCGCAAAATCTCGCATAGCAAGTAATGTTGGAATCATCATGGTTTTTGCTGTATTGTTGCGCCTAATAATATAAAAACCTAAGCATAACACAAAGCAGACCGCCAAACGGCGCAACGGGAAAATCTGCCGTCTGTTGAAATATACAATATCGGTATGGCTTTCATATCAAAACCTTAGCCTACAATACCGTATATTTCAAAATACCCGAAACCTGCCGTCTGAATTTTCAGATGCCGGCTCCTGCCAGCCGGAAAATTACGGAATACTGATGCATGAATTTTTGGAAATATTTTTTGGCCACTCTCTCAACCGTGGTTTGTCTGCTGATATCGGGCATACCGTCTGCCCATGCCGATGACTTGGAAAATCTGATTAACCGCCAAATGGCCGCCTCCACCGATACCCAAAGTAGCAACCGCAGCGATGCCGACCAGCTGATCAGCAGCGCCATGGGGTTATTAGGCGTAGCCTACCGTTACGGCGGCACCTCGGCCAGTACGGGTTTTGACTGTAGCGGTTTTATGCAGCACATTTTCCGCCGCAGTATGCAAATCAACCTGCCCCGCACCTCCGCCGAACAGGCACGCATGGGCGTAGCCGTAAGCCGTAGCGATTTACAGCCGGGCGATATGGTTTTTTTCAGCACGGTAGGCGGGCGTATCTCACATGTAGGACTTTATATCGGCAACAACCGCTTTATCCACGCCCCGCGAACGGGCAAAAGTATCGAAATCACCAGCATGAGCAACAAATACTGGAATGCCCGCTATGTGACGGCCCGACGCGTGAAGAAAAACGACCCTTCCCGTTTTTTGCAATAAGGAGTGAATATGAATATGCCCGAAATGCCGAAATGGTATGACGATAACGGCCAAATCGTTTCATGCACCGAAAAAATCAAAGTCATGCAGGAAAATATGAGTGAACTCTACCAAACCGCACAAGATGCGTTTGAAGATGCGCTCCTAATGGGCTGTAATGAATCCCAATTGCGCAATTACCTCTGCCGGCTGATTGAAAATCTCGAAAACCCTTACAAATAAATTATTTAGAACCCCAGTATCTTTTAATAATAACGGAACCTTTTGACAGTGTTCCGTTTTTTATGGCCGTCTGAATATAAAACGTCTTTTCAGACGGCCCCTTAGCCGTTATCATTTACATAGTTTAACCTTACGGCACGATACATTATTCTTTACCATTTCAATAAGGATCATATACGGTATGCCGACACACAGCTACAGGCTCCCAGCACATCGAACAAGGATAAAAACATGATTCGGGCTCTCAGTATTATTTTCGGGTTTCTGGCACTCGGAGAAGCCTTCATTCACTTTAGCGGCCTTCCCTTGCCCGGCAGCATCATCGGTATGGGGCTTTTATTTGCTGCCTTGCAGGCCGGATGGGTTAAGGCTTCATGGCTGCAACAAATCGTAGATGTGCTGATGGGTAATCTGGCGCTGTTTCTGGTTCCGCCCTGTGTTGCGGTGATGAGTTATCTGGATGTGGTCGGGCGGGATTTCGTATCTATTTTTACCGCTACGATCATCAGCACTTTTTTGGTGCTGTTCGTTACCGGCAAAGTGCATGAATTGGCACGGAGGTATTGGTAATGGAAATGCTCGCCCATCCCGCCACCCTGCTTTTTGTAACCGTAACCGTTTACTGGATAACCAATATCATCCGCGCCCGCACCGGCAGCTTTCTATTTAACCCGGTGGTATTGAGCTCAACCGTGATGATTCTTTATCTGCTGGCTTTCAAAATCGACTACGCTACCTATCACGAAGCCGCCCAAATGATCGATTTTTGGCTGAAACCGGCTGTGGTTTCGCTGGCTGTTCCACTCTACATCAACTGGAAAAAAATCCGCAGCCAATGGTTGCCGATTATTATTTCCCAAACAGCCGGCAGTGTAACCGGTATCGTAACCGGGGTTTATATTGCCAAATGGATGGGCGCCGAACGGGAAGTCGTACTCTCTTTGGCTGCCAAATCCGTAACCAACCCGATCGCCATCGAGATCACCCGAACCATAGGCGGTATTCCTGCCATTACTGCCGCCACAGTGATTTTAGCGGGTATGATGGGGCAAATGATCGGTTACCGCCTATTGCGTGCCAGTACCATCCGCACACCGACATCACAGGGTATGTCTATCGGCGCGGCCTCACATGCTATGGGCATCGCCGCCTCTCTTGAACGCAGCCGGAAATTTGCAGCCTATGCCAGTTTGGGATTAATTTTTAACGGCGTACTGACGGCAGCTCTAGTACCGATTTTAATTCCGTTAATGGGCGTATAAATCATTTTCCAAATGATGTATTAATTAAATAATCAGGCCGTCTGAATTTTCAGACGGCCTGATTATTTAAAAATACTGATGCCTTAAGAATATACAAATGACTGCTTCAAAGTATTCGTCAAAACTGTACGGGAAGGCTGAAATATCTTGCCTATTCGCAAACAGAACTGGTTATTTACCACTCTACTGATAATAAGCTGATTCTGATACTCTCTACCGATTTACTGGGTTTAACCTGTTATCACTATCCACCGGTAACCACACAATCATCTGCCAGCCCCCTGCATCGACTACGGGAAAAGCCAAACGAATAAAACGCTTGCTGCCTTTTGGTGTATGAAATACATACTCCAAACTCGGTTTGTACCGGCGTTTGGCAACAAAATGTCGGTAGATTTTTTCAAACATCGGGCTTTGAGCGCGGCGTTCAGCTACAAAAGCGGCGACCTGTTCATCATTTTGAAACTGTTCGGTAGTACCTAAAAAATGCCCTACCCACAGCGAAGTACATTTTTCCCAATTTTGGATAAACAGGCGGCTGTGCGGATCAAGCAGCAGATAGTCAATAAAATTAGTGTATTGCACCTGTTTCCCCAACCAATGGGTAAACAAACGGGCGGCACTTTTATTCCAACACACCCGCTCCCACAAAGAATCGACTACATACGCCGGATGTTCCAAACCATCGAGCATTTTTTGCAAATACGGCACCAACTGTCGCTCTGGCACGTCTTGCCAGCTTTCAGGTTGCCAACCGGCTTGCCGTAACAAAACTTCCTGCTCTTGTTTTTCAAAACACAACGTTTGCAATACCCGCCGCAAAGCAGCCGTATCGGTTGCCTTGAAGGTGCCTTGCTCCAAACGCGACAGCCAACGGGTTGTTACGCCGCTCAATACGGCTACCTCCTGTTGGCTCAAACCTTTCCTACGCCCTCCTACCTGGGGTAGGCCAACATCACCCGGTTGTAATACCAACCTCTTTTGCTTTAAGGTTTCTCCAAGTTGCTTTAATAAATCCGACATCTATTTTCCTTCTTGTATGTATGTGCAGATCTCTAAAAGCCACCTTCATCCGTATCAATATAATCAGCTTTAACCTAGAGCTATGACGCAGCCCCCGAACACTGATTTCACGCCCGCCATCAATACAAAATACGGATTAAGCGCGACTTTACTTTATTAATATTTTATCTTTATATTTAAAGCACCCCATTCATCACAGGGTAAAGTGGAACCATTCGAGAAATATTGTTATCCGCCCAAATAAAACATAGTTTTAGCCAAAACTACAATGGCAATCATATGTAGTAAAACGGCTATATGAATATATTTGGACCAAGCTGCCGTCAGCGTACCCCGCCGCATCTTAACCACAGCTATCATAAAATGTATCAATACGCTAAAGGCCAACAGGATTTTCAAAGCCAGCTGAACGGCAAAAGCACTTCCGAACGGAGACGACAATACCGCTGCATAACGGTGCGCCATCGCCAAACCCGAAATAAAAAGTAGCCCGACTACCCACGGCATCACGCGCGTCGCCCGATACGATAAAGCTCTGTCAACCTCGCGCCGTGCTTCACGCCCAACTTTGTCGGTATGCAGCACCGACAAAACCAAAGCTTCGAAAAAAACACCGCCTACAAAAATAACGGCGCAAAATAAATGCACAATGTGGGCAACGGCATAGGCAGACATAGCGACTCTCTAACAAATGAAGTGGAACTTTAGCATAGGTTTAACCGTCTTTACGCAATTGAATATACGTATTCCGACCAATTTATGCCATACTGCCAAAGCATCGGCAAGCTTATACCGATTTAATTTTATTTAACCCGTCCTTATTCCAATAGGAGCACAAATGAAAAATATCGTAACCAAAACTTTAGCTCTGGTAGCCGTGGCCGCTTCTTTGAGCGCTTGCCAAAATATGTCGACCACCCAACGTAATGCCGCCACCGGTGCGGTCATTGGCGGTGTGGCAGGCAACCTGATCGGTGGTGATACCGGCTCTACTTTGGGCGGTGCTGCATTGGGCGGCGTTATCGGTAGCCAAGTTCGCTAAACCGAAAGAGTTTGCTACAAACCATAGGGTACTATCATACCCTATGGTTTTTTTATTTGCCTAAACTGAAAAGGCCGTCTGAAAACCGATACGCAACCAGTTCGTACTGCACACAAAGTTACAAAATACTGCCTGAAAAATTCGGGCTGCATCCCTATTATCTTTTTCAGACGGCTTGGATATGCCCTTCCATCCAGTCTGCCAAACGCCGGCAGCCATCCTCAATCGCTGCGGCCAACAGTTCGGCTTTGCTTTCCTGCTCTTGCTCATAACACAGCACAAATTCCCAACCATGATCTGTTATGGTGTAGTTGACCCCGAAACCGGAGCGGCTGGTTGGTGCAAATGCAAAACGGCAAACCGTTTGGTTACCGCCGATGGTCGAGGTAGAGAAAAAATCTTCGGTAATGGTTTGATAAGCTTTACCTTCAAAAATTTCAGGCCGCATACCGCGTTTGACTGCCATCAGTTTCAAACCTAACAAATGGCGGTTGATCCCATGCCCGGTTTTACAGGCTTTAATGCGGGCTTTATGTTCGGCCAAGGCCGTCTGAAACAAATCGGCAGAAGCTTCGTTGTGATGCAGTGCGGCAACAAAAGCAACTGAAGCCTCAGATACGGGGCGCACGCATTCGGTACGGCCGCTTTGGAAATGGCTCACGTCTACCGCTTCATAAGTATTACGAACCTGCCCGAATACAGCCAATTGCGCATATTGAAGCACAAATTGCATCAACGCATCCGTGCTGATGCCTTTGCGCGGATAGGGTATTTTAGCCGGTTCGATAATACGGCAACCGTAGGTAGAGGCCACCTTTGCATATGCCTGTTGCCATTGTGGCCAAAGCTCGGCCAAATCACCCGGCAACTGCCATGATTGCGGCTGCAGATCGATTTCAGACGGCATCTTTCCTTCCGTATGCTGCAAATAGCCTTGGGCATGCTGCAAAATACCGATAATTGCCCCGCCATCGGGCCAAGTATGTTCGCAATGTAGAACTAAACCACCGTCGCTACGGTTGTGCCACAGGGTAATCGGCTTATAACACCATACCGACTGCTGTGCCTGAAAAGTAGCTGCCGCAAGATTTTGTTCGGCATCGCTATTACCCGTATCATTCAGGCTTACATGAAATAAATCCTGCCCGATATCGTCAAGCAACCGTGCATTATCAGGATTCTCCGCCAAACGGTTGCAAACCGCTGCCATCTGTTTGCTGCCTAAAAAAGACGGAACCGCCACCGGATAAGGATTGGCCGTCTGAAAACTTTCCAATCTTTGCAACGCGGCTTTGAAATAATCGGGATGGTATGCCTCGCCTTCTTCATCCAAAACAGGCAGACGGAAGTAAAAACCGTTTTTCAAAATACCTATGGTACGGCTGTCTTCGGCAAAATGGTATTCGTCGCATTCGGCGCACGCTGTGCGCATGCTACCTTGCAATACTTTCCATTGCACCATACATACGGGTTCGCCCGAAAAACTTTTCGGCACTGTGATTCTTCCATGCCTCCAATCGGCACAAACTGCGCTCAATGCATACACCCATTGAGCCAGAGATGCCCCTTTACGGTTTAATTCGAAACCGACATTACTCGCCAGAGGCAAAGCACGGCGTTCGCTCAAATAAGCCTCCAGCCATGCTTCAATCAACCAATTACCGTGCGACAGAGTGGAAGCAAACTGCTGCAAATCTGTTTGCAAGAGCCTTCCTTCTCTCTCAACAAAATCAGCAATCTGCTGCTGCGTTTGCTCAAAAGTTTGCTCATCCAAAAGTGGTTTTACCCACTCTTGATAACGTGCCAAAGTATCTTTTAATTCGGGAATCGGCAGCTTCGGTGTCATATTCGGGTATCCTGTATCAATCATATTAGACTGGGGGGGGGGTTTAGCCGTCATTTTCATCATCTGTCAGCGCAAGCTTCACCACATATGCCAAAAACAACAAGGTCAACGTAATCAAAACCGTTTCAATGATGTTTTCACTCAGCGGCTGTTCCAAATAAAAAGGATTTTTTCCCATTATGCGCCTCCTTGTTTGGCGGCGGTATCACGGCGCAACTGCCGCCACAAGGCCGCCATCCACAAATAAAATACGAAAACAAACGGAAAACCTGCAAACGAACCGACAGCCTTGATACCGTCTATCTTGCCAGTAAATACCACCGCATAACTGATCATACCCATGAACACACACCAAACGATAGCGCGACGCTTATTTTCACTGCGCCCGTCGGTGCTGGTCATTACGCCGAGAGAAATAGCCGCGCTCACGACCGTCGTAATCACGAAACCCAAAAACAGCACTACTGTTAAAGGCTTCGTGGCAAAAGCAGCAGGCAACATATTCAACAGATGATAAAACGTACCTTCATAGTCGCCCTTATTGGCGATTTCAGCCAACACCCCGCTGCCCTCAACCGTATCGAGCAGACTGAATCCCGAAAACGTGCAAAACCACACCAAAATAAAACCCGAGGGCACCAAAACCGATGCCAACACAAACTCCCGCAAAGTACGCCCTTTGGAAATCTGCGCTAAAAATACACCGACAAAAGGCGCCCATGTCACCCACCAAACCCAATACGCCATCGGATACCATACTATCCAATCCCGCGGCTGAAAAAGATAAAGCTCAAAAGAATGGCCGATAGTTTGCGTAATAATGTGCCCCACCGTTACCGTGATTACACTGACAAAATAATGTGTCGGGCCGGTTAAAAACACAAACACCAGCAGCAATACGGAAAGCGCTACCGTCGTATCACCCAATACCTTCATTCCCTTACGGATAGGCAATACCGTAGCAAACAGGCAAATTGCAATCATCACGGTCAGCAACACAGTTTTTTCTAAAATCGAAGCCGCTCCCCGTCCGGTAATGATACTGATACCCGAAGCAATCTGACTGACCGCCATCGCAATAGACGACGACACGGAAAAAGCAATCGAAACCACAGCCGCCCCGGCAATCAGTTTACCTAAAGGTGCCGCCCATTTCTTACGCTTGAACGCAAACTCAATAGGTGCGGCAGGCGAACATTCGGTTTTGTGCTGATATAGGAAATAAGCCATTACCAAGCCTGCCAGCATATATAGAGACCAAGCCGGGATACCCCATACATGTAGTGCCAAGCCCATGGCATTACCTACTTTCTGATATTCCGGCAATCCCGCTGCCTGCTCTCCGATAGGCGATTGAAAATAGTGCCACAATGCTTCAATCGGCCCGAAAAACACAATACCCACCCCGATACCGGCCGTAAACAGCATATTCATCCACGAAATAAAAGAGTATTCGGGTTTAGCATCCTGTCCACCCAAACGGATGTTGCCGAATTTTCCCGGCAGTGCTACAGCTAAGCCAAAGCCAAAAGCCAGCAGAGGTAGCCACATAATCAGCCAATCGAACTTCTGATAAAAAAAATTGCTGACGGCAACAATCGTACCGGTCAGCAAAGTAGGCTTCCAAAGGGCGGTGACTGCCATCAACCCGACAATCAGCGAAGTATAAAGAAAATAATTCGGCCTTAGGCTTGTATCTTGTTTGATTGGTGTTTTCATCAACCACCTCCGATTAAGCATATGGTATTAACTTATTTTAACGCAAATCGGCCATACTCAGACTTATAGATTTTAAATAGAAATCTACATTTCTATTAATTTAATTTTAAAGATTATTTTCAGCAAGCCAACCTACCCTTGCAGGATTTATATCACCCTACAAGCCAAACCAATTCACATATGCTATGCATAGCACTGCTTATACCGGTTTAAAACAAAATGCCGTCTGAAATATTTTCAGACGGCATATGAATCACTCAAAATAAACAAAACCGGGGCTAATTTTTTGCAGGTTCTATGCTTTCCCGTAGTGCACAACCTTGGTAATACTTACCACCAAAATCCAATACGGCCTTGAATTCATATTTCTGGCCCGACTGCGGGTCTTCACAAATCTCCCTGCTGATATTCAAATTTATATTTTCGCCATTATATTTACCGCTGAATTGAACGCCACGCGCATCAACGGAATGCCTAACTTCGAACTCCCCGTTAACTACTCCGCCTTCTGCCAGCATCTGTAACAAATTCGTACCATCCTCTTTAGGTTGCACAAAAAAATGCCACTGATTGGGCGTAGTGCCGAAAACAGTAAAGGCACTTAAAGAGTAGTTCTCAAGTGCATCTTGTCCAGAAGATGCGGCAACGGTTTCCGAAGCAGAAACCTGAGATGCCGCCACTTCCGAGTTCATCGTCTTAACTGTGACACTGCTTGCAGCCGTTTCAGTATTTTGCTGTGCTGGCTCTTGTTGGTGACAGGCAACTAACAAGAGCGATGAAGCAAGCAAACAAAGTATCGAAGATTTTTTTATCATCACACGGTTCCCATTATTGCCCATCCGCCACACGATACGGAGGAGGGCAAAAATTACATAAGGTCTAAAGACGATTACATTATGCCGTTACCAATTTAATCTTCGTTTTCTATTACAGGGCTGATGCGCACACGTTCAATCCGCTGGCCAGCTTTCTCAACCACTTCAAAACGCCAACCGTGAAATACGACCGACTCGCCTTCTTCAGGAATATTCTGTAACTCTTCCATCATCAGGCCGGCAACTGTGTGGTAATCAGCGTCATCATCATGCGGCGGCAGATTAATTTGACGCGCCAGTTCGACATATTCCAAACTACCGTCAACCACAAAACTTTGCGCTTCACTTTCGGCTTCAATCATCGGTGCATCTCCGCGCTCATATTCTTCAGGAAATTCACCGGCAATCGCCTCCAGCAGATCCTTCATCGTAACCATACCAAGTACCGCACCGAATTCATCCACCACCAATGCATAATCAGCACTGCTTTTACGGAAGAGTTCGATGGCATTTAGCGCGGTCGTGCTATCAGGCAAAATCAGCGGTTGACGCAAGGCCGTCTGAATATTCAATTCACCGCTTTCATTATCCAGCAGCTGTGTGAGTAAATCTTTTTTATTGATGTAGCCCAAAGGCTCGTCTACCCCGGCCTTGCCTACAACCAACAGGCGGCTGTAAGGGGTGTTTTGCAGCTGGGCGTATTGCTCTTCTTTACTTTGTGAAATATCCAAGCGTTCGATATCTCGACGGGGAATCATCACCCCTAAAATCGGGCGTTCGGCCAAAGTCAGCACGCTGTGGATCATCGACTTTTCATTTTCTTCAAAATGTGTGTCGTCTTCGTGATTATCGCCCGCCTTAGCCAAAACAGCCTCGCGGATACCCATCATACCTAATACATTTTCTGCCGTACGTTGACGCCATGAGCTGCCGATATAGTCGTTACGCTTACTGTTTTTCAATGATACTTGGTTAAATATTTCAATAAGAATCGAGAATCCGATAGCTGCATACAGATAGCCTTTAGGAATGTGCATATGAAAAGCCTCGGCAATCAGGCTGAAACCGATCATCAGCAAGAAGCCCAAGCACAGCATCACTACCGTAGGATGGCGGTCTACAAACTCGGTAAGCGGTTTGCTCGCCCAAATCATCACCCCCATTGCCACCACTACCGCAGCCATCGCCACAATGATGTGCTCGACCATCGCTACGGCAGTGATGACGGAATCAATTGAGAAGACGGCATCCAGTACCAAAATTTGCATCACCACCGCCATAAAAGGCGAGTGTTTTTTATTATTATCTGCAATATGGAATTGGTTATGTCCTTCCAAACGCTCGTGTAATTCGGTTGTCGCCTTATAAAGTAAAAACAAGCCGCCGAAAAGCATAATCAAATCTTTACCCGCCACGGCGAAATCACCGATGTGAAACCACGGATGGGTGAGCGTCATAATTTTGGCCATAAATGCCAACATCACAATACGCATCACAACGGCCAACGAAAGGCCAACCACCCGCGCCCGGTCACGATAGGCAGGCTTCACTTTATTCGCCAAAATCGCAACGAAAACCAGGTTGTCGATACCGAGCACCACCTCCAAAACCAGCAAAGTAGCAAAACCTATCCAAGTAGTCGGTTCGGCAAGCCAACTAAAATCCATTATCCGATATCCTTACAATTAAGTTTCAGGCGGCCTTATCCAATGCGGCACGCCAAACACAATAAAAGGCAGGCTGCTTCAGCAGCCTGCCTGATTCTGATACATACACCGCACCATGCAAATAGTGGTTCTGATAAACCGCTCTGCTCTGCGTCTTTCATAGTGTGGGTATATGCCTAAATAATGATGGAATTAAGAGTGTAGCAGTTTAACCGTAAAATGCAAGGCCGCCCAATCGAAAAAGCCGGTACGCTTCGTACCGGCTTTCAAATCTGCTTTATATTACAACGCACCGTAAGAGTGCAAACCGCTTAAAAACATATTTACGCCGATAAATGCAAAGGCGGTAATGAAAAGGCCGATAACCGCCCACCATGCCAACACCTTGCCACGCCATCCCGCAACAAGGCGCAAGTGCAGCCATACCGCATAATTCAACCATACGATAAACGCCCAAGTTTCTTTCGGATCCCAGCTCCAATAGCGTCCCCATGCATCAGCCGCCCACAACGCACCCAAAATAGTAGCGATAGTAAAGAACAAAAAGCCGACAGCGATCGCTTTATACATCACTTCTTCGATCACCTGTGAAGCAGGCAGCCAGCTTTTACGGCCTTTGGCCTCGGCACGCAATACCGCCAATTCTGCCACACCAAGCATAGCTGAGATACAGAATGCACCATAGCCGATAAAGTTTGCCGGCACATGAATTTTCATCCACCACGATTGCAAGGCAGGAATCAACGGCTGAATGGCATGCGCCTCACGGGATACGCTGTACCACAAAACAAACGACACCAATACCGCCATAAAGGCGAATACGAAACCGCCGAGTTTTTGGATAGCGAATTTTTTCTCATAATAGAGATACATCAAAGCGGTAATCACCATAAACAAAATAAATACTTCGTATAAGGTCGATACCGGAATATGGCCCGCATCAGGGCGCAACAGATAGCTTTCATGCCAGCGCACCAGCATTCCGGTAAAACCAGCCAAAGCCGATACCCAGGCAAACACGCTTGCCATTCCCAAAAGAGTATTGGTTTCCGTATGGCTACGGCGCGCCAACAAGGCACCGGCGATATAGCAGAACCATGCGAAAAAAACAAAAGCGCACTGCCACATAATGGCCGATTGGCTGCTCAGAAAATATTTTAATAAAAAGCGGTCTGTATTAGCGATAGTGCCGCCATAGAGCTGTACCGCCGAATAAGCCAGTATCAGGCTAAGCGGAATAAACCAGCGCAGAGGCTTGAAAAACCAACCGAGAAAAACAGCAGAAACCGCACTGAACCACAAAATGGCCACTTCGTAACCATCCATATGATGGCCGATATGAGTTTGCGCAAAAACGACAGCAAGTACGATAAGTGCGGCAAACAACCAATCCAATACATTCAGACGGCGTATCCATGGTTTCTGCGTCAACAGTTCGTGTTCTAGCAGCCGTTCGGTTTTACTGATTTGCGTCATGGTTCAGATCCTTCGCCAATTGTTTCAAGCGTTGTGTATGTTCGGGGAATTCTTTTTTCAAATCACGCTCATCGCGGCTGGACGACATCGAAAAGCGGATTCTTCCTTGTTCAAACAGCAGCCAAGCACGTTTTTCGCGTACGTAAAACATAAATATCGTGCCCAATACCAGTAACAGCGAACCGATATATACCAATGAGGCTCCCGGAGAGCGGGTCATCTGCAAGCCTGAAGAGCGTACCTCTTTAAAGCCGTCTAGCTGCAACAGTAAAGGCGCCGGATAAACTGTCAAGCCGGTATAGGCATCCATACTGTTGAGCAAAAAGCGGTTTCGCGCTTCATCTTGCGGCCAGGCCGGTAAATTATCACCCTTCAAGGTTTCTTCTAACAAAGCATTCATCGCGCCATACAGAATCTGATAGAAATAATCCTGCATTTTCGTTTGCTCTTCACGCGGGATATTCTGTGCGACAAAATCGTTTAAAGCGATATAGCCGCCCCGTGCAAAAAGGCTCAAGGTATTCTCTACCGCCTGATTAAACTGCGCGCGCGTTTTTTCAGGAGTACCGGCGGTGGCCTGCAATACCGCACGTTTGCGTACTGCCTCGTTGTTCAAAGCCTCACGCAAAGCCATAAAAGTATCAAGTTTGCCCTGTCCGTCTGCCGGCAACCGTAACCAACGATACTGCTGGTTCAGGCCTTCCCGAGTACCGGTAATGAAAAAATAGTCTTTTTCCTGCAGCATCGGCAGCATATAGTTCTTATATTCGACGGCCTGTCCTGCATCATCCCGTATACGGTAAATGATTGAGGGGCCGATATTGGTAAACTTACGCTCTTGCTTTACTGCCCTTACATCCTTGACGATATTCGATAATCCGCCCGCCTTCTCAGACGGCTTGCTCATATCTTCGACATTCATCGAGCTGAATTGCTCGAACTCAATACGATACTTCTTCCCGCCGAGATCCAACGGAAATTGGCGCATTGATACGGCATCCAAAGGAACAGGCTGACGGACCGCAGAAGCCAAATCCCAAGCTTTGAATTTCAAATCGGAGCCGCCATCGGCAAAGCTGGCTTGGTAAATCGTAATACCATGCAAGGTCAACGGATGGTTCACGCGGATAGTACGCTCGATTTTTTCACCGGTTTCTTTATCCGTTACCACCAGATCACTGGCAAAATCCTTAGGCATACCGGTATTGTAAAAATCAATATGAAATTTCTTCAGCTCTACCGAAAAAGGCAGATCCTGCACCAACATCCCTTTGTCGGCATTCAGAAATACCACATCCGCTGCTTGCCCTTCGGTTACGTTGACATTACCGCGAAAAGATAAATTATTGCGGCTTAGCGTACTTTCGGGCTTGAAATCTTTTGCAAAAACAGAATCATTATCCGGTACGACCTTACCCGTCAGCATACCCATCTTCAACAACAGGTTACTATCGATCAAACCGCCCAAGCAGATAACAATAATAGCCAAATGGGCAAAAATATAACCCCATTTGTTCATCGCACCTTTCTTGGCCGCAACTAAAACCGAGCCGTCCTCACGCTCAACTGTTTTAGTATTGAAGCCCTGTACCTGCAGATAACGCACGGCTATCTCCGGTGAAACATCCGGCAATTCCGCAGTATGCTTCATTGAGGCGAGCGACTGTTTGGTGGCCTTGATACGGTAAGAGCGCATTTCCCGCAAAAACGGCGGTATATTGCGCCATAAGCACAAGCTGGTTGAGAGCACCAGAAAAAGCATGATGACCACAAACCAAACCGAGGCATATACGTCGAACAAACCTAAAAACCGGAAAATCTCCATCCAAAACGGACCGAACTTCACCAAATAATCGGCAATCGGCTGCCCCTGCTTCAATACCGTTCCGATGATAGAAGCAATACCGAGCAAGCTCAAAAGCGCGACGGCAAAACGCATGGAGCTTAAAAAAGCAAACCAAGGTCGGCGGATAAGGGGAACGGATTTTTTAGGCTGGCTCATAAACAACTAACTGTATATTTTATACAACAATTAAATTAAAAAATTTCACATCAGTGTAAATAAGGCCGTCTGAAAAGGCTTTCAGACGGCCTTATAAAGACAGCGCAACTTAAATATCCGGTGCTGTCATTGTAATGGATAAGCCCCACCCAACCTTAACCAAATCTTAAAACAACTGAGTTAGAGCGCTTCCGATTTTGTATTTTTAATGCAGACCTTGGATAAAGTTGGCTACCGCATTCAGCTCCTCATCCGACATACGCTTGGCGATATCATTCATGATGGTATTAGTACGCTGGCCGCTTTGATAAGCCTGCATCTGTTGAACAATATAAGCCTTGTGTTGGCCGCCTAAGCGCGGATAAGCAACGATATCCGTACCGCCGGCAGGCATACCCGCACCGCTCGGGCCGTGGCAAGACATACAGGCAGGAACTTTCTTCGCGGCAATACCGCTACGGTAAATCCGGGCACCCAACTCGGGATTTTCCTTAGGATTGGTTTCGCCCGCTTTCGGATATTGGGTAGCGAAAAAAGCCGATACATTGGCGATATCCTGATCAGACAGCGACATTACCAAAGGTGCCATGCTGGCCGCAGCACCTGTCGTGCGCTTGCCCTCTTTAATATCCTTGGTTTGTTTGAAAATATAATTGGCATGCTGGGCCGATAATTTCGGATACATAGCGATACCGCTGTTACCGTCTGCCGCGTGACATGCCGCACAGATATTGGTCGCAATTTCTTTACCCTTAGCGATATCTGCTTTCGGCTGTGCAGCCATTGCTGCGCCTGCAACAACGGCCATAGTCAACAAGGTAAAACGTTTCATGGAGTGCTCCTGATTACAGCATTTCGGCCCGCTGCCGTTATGCCTTCCTATACTCAATACCGGATTTTTTTATTTGTATCCGGCTAAACCGATAATTATATAAACATGGTATTCTATACCAAATTCACACAATTTTACTACATATGAACCTATTTCAAAACGCAAAATTTTTTACAACAGTTAACCATCTCAAAGACCTGCCCGACACTGCTGCCGAAATCGCTTTCGTGGGCCGAAGCAACGCGGGCAAATCAAGTGCTATCAATACCCTGTGCAACCATGTCCGGCTGGCCTATGTTTCCAAAACCCCGGGACGTACCCAGCACATCAATTTTTTCGAACTGGCCAACGGTGCGTTTATGGTTGACTTGCCCGGCTACGGCTATGCCCAAGTACCGGAAGCCATTCGTGCGCACTGGGTGAAACTATTGGGCGATTATCTGCAAAAACGCCCCCAACTGGTCGGCCTGATTTTGATTATGGACGCCCGCCACCCGCTCAAAGAGCTTGATATGCAGATGCTGGATTTTTTTCATATCACCGGCCGCCCCGTGCACATTCTGTTATCGAAAGCAGACAAATTATCCAAAAACGAGCAGATTAAAACTTTGTCGTCCGTCAAAAAGGCGCTAAAACCTTTCAGCGAACGCCAACAAATCAGCGTACAACTTTTCTCCAGCTTAAAAAAAACCGGAAAGGAGGAAGTCAACCAAGTAGTCGCCTCTTGGTTTGAAAACGCTGCTGCCGCTGCCCATGCTTCGGAGTCCTCCCCGCCTCCGCAACCGGAATAACCCAACACACCAATGCCTTCTTGCTAGCCGATGCCCTATACATTTTTCAGACGGCCTGAACAATTCCCTTATAATAAGTAGGCATTTTACAGGCCGTCTGAAACTGATTTATGAAATTTGCCTTTTTTATCTTATATCTTATTCAACTACTACCCTTTTCCGTATTGCACAAAATCGCAGATGCAACCGGCTGGCTGGCTTATTATCTTGTCGCACCCCGCCGCCGCGTAGGCGAAATCAACCTGCTCAAGTGCTTTCCCGAATGGAGCGAAGCGAAGCGGCGCAAAATATTGAAACAACACTTCCGCCATATGGCCAAATTACTTTTCGAATACGGCCTCTATTGGTATGCACCCGCTATCCGCCTACGCAAATTCGTTACCTACCAGGATAAGCACTATCTTGACGATGCTTTGGCTGCGGGAGAAAAAGTCATCCTGCTCTATCCGCACTTTACTGCCTTCGAAATGGCGGTTTACACCCTCAACCAAGACATACCGCTAATCAGTATGTACTCCCATCAAAAAAACCAAGCGATGGACGAACAAATACTTAAAGGCCGCCATCGCTATAACAATGTTTTCCTGATTGGGCGCACAGAGGGCTTACGCGCCATCATCAAACAAATACGAAAAAGCGATGCGCCATTTCTCTATCTGCCCGATCAAGACTTTGGCCGCAACGATTCTATTTTTGTTAATTTCTTTGATATCCAAACTGCCACAATTGCAGGCCTAAGCCGAATCGCCGCCATGACCGGCGCAAAAGTCATCCCCGCCATTCCCACCCGCCTGAAAGACAACACCGTTGTTTTACGCTTTTATCCGGCTTGGGAAAACTTTCCCGGTAACGACACCGTAGCCGATACCCAGCGCATGAATGACTTTATCGAAGCCCGTGTTCGTGAAAATCCCGAGCAATACTTTTGGCTGCACAAGCGCTTTAAAACCCGTCCTGAGGGTGAAGCGGGATTCTATAATTAACGGCTCTCTCAAAAGCCTTTTCTATAGCGTATGTCCAAGGCACAGAAAAGGCTTTTCACTGATTTCACTATCAAGCCATATTTTCAAGCACCACACTCCATAACTACATTTCATTACATTTTTATTTCAGCATGATAAAAATTCATTCCGATATTAAAAATAAATAATTTCATAAAAATCCATCAAATAAATTTATACCATTTAAAATCAATAAATTAAAATCATCAGTACTTTTCCCTGCGCTACTCCTGCATTCTAAAAAAATGATTACATGATAATAAAGTGCTTAAATAATCTTATTTTAAAGCAGAATAATTTACAAAAAGACATCAGGCGAAGGAAAATTTTAAAACGGAACAAGAATCCTAAGATAAAGAAAAATAAAATTTTTTTATACACTCCTTGGCAATTTAAAAAAAAGCAGGTACATTTCCACTACACTGAGTTACATGCTTGGGAGAGCATGGCTACGGTCGGAATCCAAAAATCAAGCGAGAACAAAGGAGTTGAGTATGTCTAACTATCAGGACGAAATTAAAAAAGCAGGTGATCTGAAACGTGAAATGGGCGATAGCTGGCACGATATCACGCCCGAATATGTCGCACGCATGCGCCTGCAAAACCGCTTCAAGACAGGCCTTGATATTGCCAAATACACTGCCGCTATTATGCGCAAAGACATGGCCGAATACGATGCCGACCCTGCAAAATACACCCAATCACTCGGATGCTGGCACGGTTTTGTCGGCCAGCAAAAGTTGATTTCTATCAAGAAGCACCAAAAAACTACCGACAAACGTTATCTCTACCTCTCCGGCTGGATGGTGGCGGGCTTGCGTTCTAAATTCGGTCCTCTACCCGATCAATCCATGCACGAAAAAACAACCGTGCCGGAATTGATCGAAGAGCTCTATACCTTCTTGCGCCAAGCCGACGCACGCGAACTGGATTTGCTCTTTACCGCTCTGGATGCAGCCAATGCGGAAGGCGATACAGCCAAAGCCAAAGAAATCCAAGACCAAATCGACAATTTCGAAACCCATGTGGTACCGATTATTGCTGATATTGATGCAGGTTTCGGTAACGCTGAAGCTACTTACCTGCTGGCGAAGAAAATGATTGAAGCCGGCGCCTGCTGTATCCAAATCGAAAACCAAGTATCAGATGAAAAACAATGTGGCCACCAAGATGGTAAAGTCACCGTACCGCATGTTGACTTCTTGGCTAAAATCAACGCCGTACGTTACGCTTTCTTAGAATTGGGCGTAGATGACGGCGTTATTGTGGCCCGTACCGACTCTTTGGGCGCAGGCCTGACTAAACAAATCGCCTATTCTACCGAACCGGGCGACTTGGGCGACCAATACAATTCTTTCCTCGACGGTGAAGAAATTACCGATATCAGCCAAGTGAAACCCGGCGACGTTATCGTAAATACCAACGGCAAAACCATCAAACCCGTACGTTTGCCAAGCAATCTGTTCCAGTTTAAGAAAGGTACCGGCGTAGACCGTGTCGTACTTGACTGTATCACTTCGCTGCAAAACGGTGCCGACCTGCTGTGGATTGAAACTGAAAAACCGCATATCGGCCAAATTAAGGAAATGGTAGACAAAATCCGAGAAACCATTCCGAATGCCAAATTGGTATACAACAACAGCCCGTCTTTCAACTGGACCTTAAACTTCCGTCAACAAGTATTCGATGCTTGGAGCGAAGCCGGCAAAGACGTTTCTGCCTATGATCGCACTAAGCTGATGAGTGCCGAATATGATGAAAGTGATCTGGCTAAAGAAGCAGACGAGCGCATCCGCACCTTCCAACGCGATGCATCGGCTCAAGCAGGTATCTTCCACCACCTGATTACTCTGCCGACTTACCACACAACCGCACTTTCTACCGATACTCTGGCCAAAGGCTACTTTGCGGAAGACGGCATGCTGGCATATGTGAAAAACGTACAACGCCAAGAGATCCGCAACGGTATTGCTTGTGTGAAACACCAAAATATGGCCGGTTCGGACATTGGTGACAACCACAAAGAATACTTTGCCGGTGAAGCCGCACTGAAAGCCGGCGGCAAAGACAATACCATGAATCAATTCCACTAAATTATTCATGCGACATATAGTTTCAGACGGCATACGCTGCTCCCTAAGGAGGCCGTCTGAAGCTTACCGGCTTTATCTGCGTAGAGTTGAGCTGCGTGGATAAAGACAGGCGAAAGCCTGTATTGTTTGTGAAGCGTAAATCTCTGATTTGAGGTATTTAGGGCAATCTTTCGGGATTGCCCCTTTTTTTATATACGGTAAGCAAGCCGTCTTGCTATGCAGGCAGAAACACCGTACAGTTCAATTCGATATTGGTAATTTTTATCCAACCGTTTTACTAATTTCCGCAGTTTTCTTAATAATTTCGGCGGATATCGAGACGGCTTTACCGAAAATTCCCGCCCAATCCAGATCAAACCCGACTAACCGTCCCAACCCACTCTAAGGCTGATAAACATGACACCACAAACCATTCTTGATTTTTGGTTTTCCGATACGGCCAAGCCCTACTGGTTTGCAAAAAGCGAAGCCTTCGATCGCAAGCTATCCAAACGCTTCGGCGAGATACTGAAGCAAGCTGCTGCGGGAGAGCTCTATACATGGCGCACCTCTTTGAAGGGGCGCTTGGCCGAAATCATCATACTTGACCAATTCTCCCGCAATATTTACCGCGACACCCCCCAAGCATTCTCTCAAGATGCAATGGCACTGGCTTTAGCGCAAGAGGCCGTTGCCCAACCTGGTTTTGCCCAAATGCCCGC
Source organism: Neisseria arctica (assembly GCF_022870905.1). Taxonomy (NCBI): domain Bacteria; kingdom Pseudomonadati; phylum Pseudomonadota; class Betaproteobacteria; order Neisseriales; family Neisseriaceae; genus Neisseria; species Neisseria arctica. Next base: position 270,215 of record NZ_CP091510.1, on the reverse strand, counting down.
ACATGAACGGCATTTCATACTTATGCCCTACATGCACTCTGAATCCGCTCTGATTCACGAACGAAGCCTACCATTATTCGATGCATTAAATAATACCAATACCTTAGACTTCGAGCTCAGACACCAAGCGATTATCCGGCGTTTCGGCCGTTATCCTCACCGCAACACTATTCTCGGGCGCATAAGCACTGATGAAGAACTAGCATTTCTACAAGAAGAAGGCTCTTCTTTTTAACCCGAAATCGGCATTCTGCACACCAAGGTAATCGGTATCAGACTACAAAACCTATGCCGATTACTTGAATTCTCTCTAGTAGAGTAGCGGCATAAAACCGTAATACACAATGATGTTACATATCAAAATGCGTTTATTCCGCCTACCCTTATTTACCGATAATAAATCTTATTGTTTACACTGCCGATTAATGCTATTTTCTATTCTAAGCATACCGCCTGCACAACTACTCTATTACGCCGTCTGAAAACTGTAACCATAAGGTATGCAGACAACACTCAACACTTTATATCCGACTTGAATCTCCGGTTTCCCATTCCAGCCCGAAGGAGTTACCTATGGCAGTAAATTTGCGCGAAAAAGAAGCTACTGAAATTTTAGCCGTTGAAGGCACACAGGTTTTTATCGGACAAGCCGGTATTAAAAAGCCAAACCATTCCGACCTAACCCTAATCATTCTCAACAACAATAATACAGTGGGGGCAGTTTTCACCCAAAACCGCTTCTGCGCAGCTCCCGTGCATATTGCCAAACAACACCTTGTCAATGAAAACGGTATCCGCGCTTTAATTATCAATACAGGCAATGCCAATGCCGGCACGGGCATTCAAGGACGTGAAGATGCTTTAGCGGTATGCAAGGCAGTTGCTCATCAGGTCGGTTGCGCTGTCGAACAAGTTTTACCCTTTTCCACCGGCGTGATTTTGGAACCTCTACCTGTCGATAAAATCAACCAAGCCCTGCCGAATCTGAAGCCAGCACATTGGAACGATGCCGCACGCGCTATTATGACAACCGATACAGTACCCAAAGCAGCCAGCCGCGAGGGCAAAGTCGGCGATAACCATATCGTCCGCGCTACCGGCATTTCTAAAGGCGCAGGCATGATTTGCCCGAATATGGCTACCATGCTCGGCTTTATCGTTACCGATGCAAAAGTCTCGCAACCCGTTTTGCAAATGCTCACTCAAGAAATTGCCGATGCCTCGTTCAACAGCATTACAGTAGACGGAGACACCAGCACCAACGACAGTTTTGTGATTGTAGCCACAGGCAAGTGCGGCCAAAGCGAGATCGACAATATTGCCGATCCCCGCTACGATCAATTGAAAGAGCTGTTAGAAGGCTTAGCCGTCGAGCTGGCCCAAGCCATTGTGCGCGATGGGGAAGGTGCGACAAAATTCATTACCATCCAAGTCGAAAATGCCGAGAGCCGCGAAGAAGCGCGCAAAGTGGCTTATGCCATTGCACACTCACCGCTTGTTAAAACCGCCTTTTTTGCCAGCGATCCCAACTTAGGCCGCCTACTGGCTGCCATCGGTTACTCCGGTATAGCACATCTCGATACCGATAAAGTACGTTTATGGTTAGGCGATGTATTGGTCGCAGAAAACGGCGGCCGGGCTGCCAGCTATACCGAAGAAGCAGGCCAGGAAGTTATGAAACCGAATGAAATTACCGTACGTGTCGATTTACAGCGTGGCAATGCGCAGGCTACTATTTATACCTGCGATTTATCCAAAGAATATGTCGCCATTAATGCCGACTACCGCAGCTGAAAAATGAAACACCCCAAAATATAATATTTTAACGGATGCCGCCTGCGACAATCCTGAGTATTTTTCAGACGGCATCCCTCTATAAAATAAAACTTTCTACAAAGAAATCTTTCCGGTACTACCACAGGAGAAATACCATGCCTCGTCTACATCCCGAAACCACACTCTGTATCGTTGTCGACATTCAAGAGCGTCTGATGCCTGCCCTGCACCAAGCAGAAACTATGGTTGAAAAAAGCCGTACCATGTTGCAAGGCCTACATGCGCTGGAAATACCGGTGATTGCCACCGAGCAATATCCTAAAGGATTGGGCAGCACGGTGAATGCCGTCAAACTGCTGCTTGAAAACGCGCCGATTTTTGAAAAAACCCGCTTTTCCGCTTATACGGACGAAGTGGCTGCCGCGTTAAAACAACACAACCGGCGCAATATTATTTTGGTAGGTGCCGAAGCACATGTTTGTATGTTGCAAACCGTATTGGATTTGCGCGAAGCCGGATATGATGTATATATTCCTTTTGAGTGCACCACCTCGCGCAATCCCGACAACAAAGAAAATGCTTTGGAACAAATGCGGGATAACGGCGCCGTTGTATCAAATGTAGAAAGCATTTTGTTCGAGCTAATGAACGATGCCAAACATCCGGTATTTAAAACCGTTTCCAAGCTGATCCAGTAAAACCAAGCCGCGCAAGCCTTTATTACGCTACATTCCTCATGCCGTCTGAAAATGGGATTATTCATATTTCAGACGGCCGCTTATGCCTTTTTTATCCTAATTTCTAAATATGCAGCCTTACACCATCAGTACAGCCACTCAAGACGACTTACCCGCTATTGTCGATATTTACAACAGCACCATCGAAAGCCGCCAATCCACAGCCGATTTACAACCTGTCAGCATTGCCAGTCGGCAGGAATGGTTTGATGCACATCACGGCAACCGCCCGTTATATGTGTTAAAAAACCCGTCTGGCGAAGTACTCGCTTGGGGTAGTTACAGTGACTATTACCCGCGCCAAGCCTACCATATCAGTGCAGAAATCAGCCTGTATGTCCGCCATGACACACGTGGTGTAGGTGTCGGGAAAATCTTGCTACGACATATGCTCGAACGCGCACCATCTCTCGGCATACGCAATGCATTGGCCGTGATATACGGGCACAACCATCCCAGTTTGCGCTTATTCCATACATTCGGCTTCGAAGAGTGGGGACGTCTACCCGGCGTATGCGACCTGCAAGACTTTACTGCCGATATTATTATTCTAGGTAAGAAAATTATTGACTGAAGCCGTCTGAAACAAACATACACAAATAAATAATTTGTTTTACAATAAAACACCACAACTACTAATAATAAACTGCAGAAATTATTGTAACAGTATGAACGAACACCAAACCCCGCCCACCGCCGTCGGCGACGATTATCTGCTGCTCGGCCAATATGCCGAACGTGCCTATCTCGAATATGCCATGAGCGTTGTTAAAGGCCGCGCCCTGCCCGATGTTTCAGACGGCCAAAAACCGGTACAACGCCGCATTCTGTACGCCATGCAGGATATGGGACTGACTCATGGCGCCAAGCCTGTCAAATCGGCACGGGTGGTGGGTGAAATTCTCGGCAAATACCACCCGCACGGCGATAGCTCAGCCTATGAAGCCATGGTGCGCATGGCACAAGATTTTACCCTGCGTTATCCGCTGATTGACGGCATCGGCAATTTCGGCTCACGTGATGGCGACGGTGCCGCCGCCATGCGTTATACCGAAGCCCGGCTGACCCCGATTGCAGAATTACTGTTATCGGAAATCAAAATGGGAACCGTCGACTTCGTTCCCAACTACGACGGAGCCTTCGAAGAACCCGTCCACCTGCCAGCCCGCCTACCGATGGTGTTGCTCAACGGCGCCTCTGGCATTGCAGTGGGCATGGCAACCGAAATCCCTTCGCATAATCTGACCGAAGTTACCCAAGCGGCAATCGCCCTATTGAAAAAACCAAACATGGATACGGCTGCCTTAATGCAGTATATTCCGGCTCCAGACTTTGCCGGAGGCGGTCAAATCATCACCCCTGCCTCCGACTTGCAAAATATCTATGAAAGCGGCAAAGGCAGCATCCGTGTGCGTGCCCGCTACGAAATCGAAAAATTGGCACGCGGCCAGTGGCGCGTTATCGTAACCGAACTGCCGCCCAACACCAGCGCCCAAAAAATCTTGGCGGAAATCGAAGAACAAACCAACCCAAAACCCAAAGCAGGCAAAAAACAACTTAACCAAGACCAGCTCAATACCAAAAAACTGATGCTGGAATTGATTGAAAAAGTACGTGACGAAAGCGACAGCGAAGCACCCGTTCGCTTGGTATTCGAACCCAAATCCAGCCGCATCGAGCCTGAAAACTTCGTCAACACCCTGATGGCGCAAACCAGCCTAGAGGGTAATGTTTCGATGAACTTGGTTATGATGGGTACAGACAACCGTCCGGCACAAAAAAATCTGAAATCCATCCTGCAAGAGTGGCTTGATTTCCGGATTACCACCGTCACACGCCGTCTGAAATTCAGACTCAACCAAGTTGAAAAGCGCATCCATATTCTTGACGGGCGCATGATTGCATTCTTGCATATCGATGAAGTTATCCGCGTGATCCGCGAATCAGACGAACCCAAGCCCGAACTCATGACTGCGTTCAACCTAAGCGAAATACAAGCCGAAGACATTCTCGAAATCCGCCTACGCCAACTCGCCCGTCTGGAAGGTTTCAAACTCGAACAAGAATTAAACGACTTGCGCGAAGAACAAGGCCGTCTGAACCTGCTTTTGAGTGATGAAAATGAAAAGCACAAACTCATCATCAAAGAAATGCAGGCCGATATGAAACAATTCGGTGACGAACGGCGTACCTTAGTAGAAGCAGCCGACCGTGCCACACTCACTCAAACTACGGCCGACGAACCGATTACACTGATCCTTTCGCAACAGGGCTGGATACGCAGCCGTGTCGGCCACGGCCTTGACTTAAGCCAAACCACATTTAAAGAGGGCGACGGCTTGAAACAGGTATTAGAAGGCCGAACCGTATGGCCAGTTATCGTGCTTGATTCTTTGGGCCGGACATACACTCTTGACGCAGCTGAAATTCCCGGTGGTCGTGGAGACGGCGTGCCTCTTGGCTCGCTTATCGACCTGCAAAACGGTGCAGAAGTCGTATCTATTGTTACCGGCCTGCCCGAACAACATTATCTTTTAAGCAACAGCGGCGCATACGGCTTTATCGCCAAACAAGCAGACTTAGTCAGCCGTATCAAAACAGGCAAAGTCGTTATGACTTTAGAACCGGGAGAAAAAGTACTTGCTCCCGTCCCGATATATGCCGTCTCATTAATCAATCCGGAATGCAAAGTCATCTTGGCTTCCAGCGACAACCGTTTACTGGCATTTTCAATAGGCGAACTCAAAGTAATGGCAAAAGGCCGCGGCTTGCAATTGATGAATTTGGCGGACAATGCATCACTAACCCACGTTACCGTATCTTCGGCACAAGATTTTGTCGTAGAAAGCACCGGCCGACGCAGCGCGCACCACAGTGAGCGGCTCCGAATCCGGGATATCGACAACAAACGGGGGCGAAAAGGTAAAATTTTACAGATAAACGGTTATTTAAACCGCTTATCGGCAATTGATGCAGATGATGCAACCTTCGGATAGCATGTAATAGTTATCTTGCTGATTTTCAGCAGAGCACAGGACATATCTTTACAATGAGCTCAAACGGCCTATTTTTAAGAGGCGATTGGGAAGTACAAAGTGAACGCATTCCCGGTTTAATCAACATCGCCCGTATTGCCATCGTATTTTCTCTGTTGGTATTTCACATCATTAGTGAATATGCCGGCATAGGTGCGACTTCGGTTGGCCTGTTTAATCCAATTGAGTTTTATACTTGGGCTGCTGTATACGGTGTGATTATTTTTCTAACCGTTTTCCGTCCGGGCTGGCAAGAGCAAACACTCGAGCTTCCTAGCGCCAGTGCCGTAGCCGACATCTCTATGATGGCTTGGCTTACCTATATAGCTGGCGGCATACAGTCCGGTTTCGGTATTCTGATACTACCCTTTATCGCCACCTCATGCCTACTGAGCCATGGCCGTTATCCGATGCTGTATGCCGGTTATGCCGCCATGCTGGTCGCCATCAACCTGTTTTTGCGCAATCAAGTTGGTTTTTGGGACAAGCCTTGGGAAAGCGGAGTATTAATTTCAGCCGCTCTTTTGATAGCTGCCGGTTTTCTGGTAGCAGCCCTCACCGCATTTTCGGCTACCTACCTGCAAGCCGCTACCGAATCTGCCAGCAAACACAAACTGGCCTACCGCCGTGTAAGCGGTTTGAACCGTTTGGTACTCAACCGCGTTCAAGAAGCGGTTATTGTTATTGATGCGACCCAGCGCGTATGGCTTTTCAACCGTCAGGCTAAAACTTACTTTCCGGGATTGGCCATCGACAGCCGAGAAGAAGCATTTACCGATTTGGTTATACGCTGGCGCTATCAGCCTGAAAAACCATTTGAAACCGATATCCATATTTTCCAACATGCCATGCATGTACGCGCAGTTCCCCTGATACAGGAAAATACCGAACTCCTGATGCTGTATGTACGCTCTCTACGCGAAGTAGCCGCCGAAGCCATGGCAAACAAACTGGCTTCACTCGGCCAACTGACAGCCAATCTCGCTCATGAGATACGCAACCCCATGTCGGCTATACGTCATGCTAATGATTTGTTGCAAGAAGACGATACCGACCCCGCAAAACTGAAATTACACAATATTATCGACAGCAATATCCAGCGTATCGACAAAATGCTCGAAGATGTTTCGCTTCTGAATAAGCGCGACACAATCAGCCGCTCTCCTATCAATCTGATGAAATTCTGGTTAGAGTTCAAACAAGAATTCACCCTGAATAATCCTGATGCCATCAAATGTATCAAAATGAATATGGAAGGCAAAAACCTCAGCGTAGTTGCCGACCCGATGCACGTACAACAAATTATGTGGAACCTATGCAACAATGCTTGGCGCCACAGCCGTAAAGACGAGCATGCCGTTACCGTTCTCTTCAAACCGAGCGGCCGCATGCATATCTCGATCGTAGTTGCCGATAACGGCAAAGGTGTACCCGCCGACTTGCGTAACCGCTTGTTTGAACCTTTTTTCACGACGGAAAAACAAGGTACCGGCTTGGGCTTGTATGTGGCCCGGGAACTTGCACACGCCAATCTGGGCCAACTCCACTACCATCCGGAAATGAACGGATTTGAATTGATTTTACCAAGAGAAAACAATGAGCAAACATAATCTGCAAGATCCGGTGTTGGTTGTAGATGACGAGGCCGATATTCGTGATTTGATGGAAATGACCCTGATGAAGATGGGGCTGCGCGTTGAAACCGCCGTTGGAGTAGAAGACGCCAAAAACAAACTGGATGAAAACGACTACTCTCTCGTACTCACGGATATGCGCATGCCCGACGGTTCGGGGCTGGAAGTCGTCCAATATATCGATGAATTGATGCTCGATACGCCTGTTGCGGTGATTACTGCTTTCGGCAATGCCGATCATGCCGTTGAAGCACTCAAAGCCGGTGCATTTGATTACCTGCAAAAACCCATTACATTGTCCCAGTTACGTTCGTTGGTCAAATCTGCCGTTCAGGTAAATGAAGAGCCTACGATAACCCCCGCTACTACAGTAGCAGCACCTACACCACCGCAAGCCGCGGCCGAAACAGCTTCTTATTCGGCTAGAAGTATACCGCGTACCACACCTAATACCCGCGTGTCGCCGGCTGCCAATCCGAAAGCACTTACTCCCCAACCGTTTCGAAGCAGCATTAGTAATGAAGGCCCCATCCCTGAAAATCTACGTAACCTGCGCAACCGTTTTAGTGTAGCGCCCTCTTTTAAACCCAATGCAGAACTTCAAGAAGCGGTAGCAGAAGAAGTTGATGAGCCGGATATGCCGCGGCTTTTGGGTCATTCGCCGCAGATGGAAGAAGTGCGCCATCTGATCCGCCGTTTGGCATCCAGCAATGTACCTGTTTACATTTCAGGTGAATCAGGTAGTGGTAAAGAGCAGGCTGCCCGTACTATTCACGAATTATCCGAGCGGGCGAATGGTCCTTTTATTGCCGTCAACTGTGGCGCCATCCCCGAAAACCTTATGGAGAGTGAATTTTTCGGTTACAAAAAAGGCAGTTTTACCGGAGCAGATACCGACCGCTTGGGCTTTTTCCAGCATGCGAACGGTGGTACGCTGTTTCTGGATGAAGTAGCCGATTTGCCACTTTCGATGCAAGTCAAATTACTCAGGGCCATTCAAGAAAAAGCCGTACGCCGCATTGGCGAAGCACGGGAAACTTTCGTAGATGTACGGATTGTATGCGCAACACATAAAAACTTGGAAACCCTAGTAGAAAACGGCCAATTCCGCCAAGACTTATACTACCGTCTCAATGTGGTTTCTCTCCATATGCCGCCATTGCGTGAAATGCGGGAAGACTTAGGTCCGCTTATCATGCGTTTACTCAAAAAACACGGTAGCGGACAGCAACCTTACAAACTAACCCCGCAAGCCCAAGAAGCATTACTGCACTATAGCTATCCCGGCAACTTCCGTGAGCTGGAAAATATTCTTGAGCGTGCCGTTGCCCTATCCGTCGGTCATATCATCCAATTGGATGATCTGCAAATACAAGCTACCCCTTCCCATCAAGAAAAAAGTAATACACCCGTACCCGCCGAAAAAATAAACTCCGTAGAAGAAGAATCACCGCTTGCATTCAGCAACAGCGAGCATGGCGAGTTTGTCCCGGGGAAAATGCAAATTCAAGATTATCTCGACAATATAGAACGCAATATTATCGAACAAGCCTTGCAACAGACCCGCTATAACCGCACACAAGCAGCAAAATTATTGGGTATCAGCTTCCGCTCCATGCGCTATCGTATGGAAAGATTGGATATCAATTAATGCGATTATATATGTTTCAGACGGCCTAAATAAGTGGCATACAATTCCCGAATCTATATGGTAGGGTTACAACCTCAAGGTATGCCTGCCTTACCATTATTTGCCGTTATAAATTATTTCCTTATCATTATAAAATGATGATTTGCACGCACGCCGTCTGAAACTCCCCCCCACCTTCTAACCAACCTGTTTATTTATGGTCAAACCCGTTCTTTTACTTGACTCTGCCCCCCAAGAAGCACTCAACCTAATCAAAGAATTCGGCCTTCAAACCTGCCATACCGCACCACATACAGGCGAGTATCTAGTGGCCGACGCATCTGGTATATCACTGTGTAAAACCGGAGAAAAGGGGCGTGTTCAAGTCGATTTTTCCGGCGGAGCCGCACAATACCGGCGATTAAAAGGCGGCGGAGAGTTAATCGCAAAAGCAGTTAACCATACCACCTTCCCAAGTGTTTGGGACGCCACAGGCGGCTTAGGGCGGGATGCTTTCGTTTTAGCCTCATTAGGCTTGGCCGTTCGCATTTCCGAACAAAACCCGGCTGTCGCCTGCTTACTCGCAGACGGTATCCGCAGGGCACAAACTGATGAGACAGTGAAAGAAATTACCGCACGGCTTACACTTACTCCCGGCGATTCAATCGACTTGCTGCAAGCTGTTGGAGAAAGCGAGCGCCCAGACATTGTCTATCTTGATCCCATGTATCCGGAGCGGCGTAAGGCGGCCGCTGTCAAAAAAGAAATGGCCTACTTTCACGGATTAGTCGGTTCCGCCCAAAATGAAGCACCCTTGCTTAAAGCAGCCAAAATGGCTGCAAAAAAAAGAGTGGTCGTCAAGCGCCCGAGGTTGGGGGAATTCCTCAACCAGGAACAGCCGGCCTATCAATACAGCGGTAAAAGCGTTCGTTTTGATGTTTACATGCCGGATAATCCGGAATACACATCCGAATAAATTTTCAAAACATATCGAAATTATAGAAAAATAAAGAATACATCAGCTAATACCGCGCATGAAAAATGCTGATAAATAAATTTTTTTGTTAGAATACTATTTTACAAAAATAAAAGTGATTTCCCCTATGCAGCCCGCAGAAAAACCCGTTTTCCCACCTCTAAGCGATTCGGAACACGAGCTTTTATGGCAGCACATCGAAAAACAATTCGACTGTAACCTAAACGGATGGCATACATTGTTTCTAAACGATCTGCCTTTGGGCATGATGGAAAATCACTGGCACAATCTATTGCTACAAGACTGGCAGGGGCGCATCCGAACCGAAGGATTACAAACCTTCCTAAATACCGACAGCTGGCTGGCAATGGCCGATGCTCTTGAACACATGGCATTCCAATGGCATAAAACAGGGATACTCAATGGTTGGCGTAACGAAAAATTTGATGCACTTGATGCAACAGGTAACGCCCTATTCTCTCTGGAACGTTCCGTCTTCCGCCCGTTAGGGCTGCAAAGTGCAGCCGTACATATTAACGGACTGGTCAAATATAACGGCCAGTGGTGCTTTTGGATAGGCAAACGCAGCCCGTACAAAGCAGTTGATCCCAACAAACTGGATAACTTAGTCGGTGGCGGTATTAGTAGCGGTGAAAGTGTAAAAAACGCTATGCAGCGTGAGGGGGCTGAAGAAGCCGGCTTGCCTGCCTGCTTCCTCAAACCTCTAGAATGCCAAAGCAAACGCCTAAGCCTCAGACCTGTTTCACGCGGCTTACACCGTGAAGTACTGTATATTTTTGATATTGTTTTGCCCGAAGATTTTCACCCTGAAAATCAAGACGGCGAAGTAGCCAAGTTCAACATTTTTTCCATTTCGGAATTGACACGCGCAATGTACGAAGGCCGCTTAATGAACGATGCCTTACTGGCCACGATGGATGCCTATAACCGCTATGGCTTGATAAACAGCAGCCACCCGCTGGGATTATGGCTTAAACGCACGGCTCTCTAACCGCCCGACACACGCAGACCAAACAGCCAATACGGTTTGTTTTCGCATACTCCAAAATATTATCATTAATATCTAATTGTGATATTTGAAACAATTTTTTCCCGGCACATTGTGATTTTATTTTTTTTCGCATAGAATCTTAGAATTATTCCAATAAAACTTGAGATTACGCCTACTCCTTTCATCTTGCAGCCCACAGGCCGGAGGTTATTTATGCCAGCACAATCAAAACATGCTTCCCTAAACATCAGTCTGATTCAGGCGCGTGAAGCATTAATGACCCAGTTTCGTCCGATTCTGAATAATGTCGGTATTACCGATCAGCAATGGCGGATTATCCGTCTACTTGCCGAAAACGGTACTCTAGATTTCCAAGACTTGGCCAACCAGGCCTGTATTTTACGCCCCAGTCTGACCGGTATTCTCACACGCCTGGAAAAAGCAGGCTTTGTCGTTCGTTTGAAACCCTCTAACGACCAACGCCGCGTATATCTGAAACTTACACCAGAAGGTGAAAAATTGCACCGGACCACCTGTGATTTGGTAGATGAGCGATACGATTTAATCGAAGAAGTTTTTTCCAAAGATAAAATGCGCCAACTGCGCGAACTACTCGGCGAACTTTCTACTATCGGACAGAAAGACGAAGAATAACTCCAGCCGACAAAATATTTTTAATGACAGCATCAATACAAAAACAAGCTTTTCGTTCTGCAATGGCATCCTGTGCCGCCGGTGTACATGTTATTACAACTGACGGCTCTGCCGGACGCTACGGCATTACTATGACGGCGGTTTCATCAGTTACCGATGAGCCGCCTACCATTATGCTCTGTATCAACCGCAATGCTGCCATCACACCAATACTCATTCAGAACCGAAAGCTATGCATTAATGTATTGTCGTCATCCCAACAAGATGTTGCCGAACATTTCGCCGGCATCACCAAACTGTCTCCCGAGGAGCGATTTGAGTATCACATTTGGCACAGGGGCGGCAGTGGTCAACTTGAAGTAGAAGGCGCGCTTGCCCATCTGCACGGTTGTGTAGTCGATAAACACGACATTGGCACCCATAGCGTATTTTTCGTAGAAATCGATGAAATTAAAGTTCACGACACCGAATCGGCTCCCGCCCTCGTATACTTCCGCCGCCGCTTTCATGGCCTGGCCTGAATCAATATCCCGACCTACGCTCTACCAATCAGCCTCTCGCTCCATTCAAACACACCATAAGAATTATTTAACCGCTTTAAAGAACCAGCTATAATCTTTCACAGCATATCCCTATTCCGACACTACCTAAATCCAATCACTAATGGTGCGGCTATAATTTGCCATACCATAATTTAGAAACATCGGCTCACTAAAATGAGAACAATATAGCAGTCCTTACGTTCGCACCATACGCTATTAAGACCGACTGCCGCATACCTCGCCCCAACTACAAGGAAATATCATGAGTGTTTTGAACGACATTTTAGACTTCAACCAAAACTTCGTTGATTCAGGCGAATATGCACAATTTTTCAGCAATAAATACCCCGACCGCGAACTCGCAATTTTATCCTGCATGGATGCACGCATGGTTGAGCTGTTGCCGCGTGCATTGGGATTAAAAAACGGCGATGCCAAGCTGATTAAAAATGCCGGCGCACTCGTAACCCACCCGTGGGGTTCTGTAATGCGAAGCCTTCTGGTAGCCGTATTCGAATTAAAAGTCAAAGAAATCATGGTTGTTGCCCACTATGATTGCGGCATGCGCGGCCTCAGCCCCGAAAGTTTTCTGAGCCGTACCCAAGAAAAAGGCATTCCCGAAGACCGCATCGTCACCCTGCGCAATGCCGGTATCGATCTCGACAGCTGGCTGACCGGTTTTGATAATGTTGAAGACAGCGTGCGCCATACAGTCAGCATTATCCGCCGCCATCCGCTGATGCCTGAAGACGTTGCCGTACACGGCTTGGTTATCCACCCATCGACAGGAAAACTGACCTTGGTAGTCAACGGCCAAAACGAATGTGCACTTTCCCCCAAATAACCAACAAGCCGTCTGAAACGGCAAACTATCCGATATGAAAAAAATAGGACTTTTCGGCGGTACTTTCGACCCCATCCATAACGGCCACCTACATATTGCACGCGCATTTGCCGACGAGCTCAATTTAGATATGGTGGTATTCCTACCCGCAGGCGATCCTTATCATAAAGCCGACGTCAAACATGCGGCCGCTCATCATAGGCTGGCAATGGCCGAGCTTGCCGTAGCAGATGATCCGAGATTTGCCGTCAGCGATTGCGATATTATTCGCAAAGGCGCTACTTATACATTCGATACCGTACAAATTTTCCACCAACAGTTCCCTACCGCCCGATTATGGTGGCTGATGGGTATGGACAGCCTATTACAACTACACACTTGGAAAAAATGGCAAACACTGGTACGCCAAATCCATATCGCCGTTGCTGCGCGCAAAGGCGACAACCTGAATCAAGCACCTGCGGAATTACACGCATGGTTAGGCGATGCGCTGCAAAACCAATCTCTAAAGCTGCTCAATGCACCGTTATACGATATCAGCTCTACCTCTATCAGGGAACAAATTCGCCAAGGCCATATTCCGGCCGAGAGCCTGCCGGAATCAGTCGCCCGCTACATTACCGACCACAAACTTTACCGCTAATCGAAAATGCCGTCTGAACCCATACCGCTAAACAGCAGACGCTATAACATCAAATCCAGCCACAGTTTGCTTTTCAGACGGCCTTAGTCGTTTCAGGTATAATTCACATAAAATACAGATATTCTCAACAGGAAACAGAATGAACGAACAAGAATTGCAAGACTTGCAGAAAATGGCGGAAATCGCCGTAAATGCTTTGGAAGACATCAAAGCCAAAGACATCACCGTATTGGATACCGCAGCCAAAACCTCGCTGTTTGCCAAAATGATTATCGCCAGCGGCGACAGCAGCCGCCAAGTCAAGGCTTTGGTTAATAACGTAGCCGTCGAATTAAAAGCAGCCGGCTTTGAAATTCTCAGCACCGAAGGTGAAGACAGCGGCGAATGGGCCTTAGTAGACGCCGGTGATTTGGTGGTTCATGTTATGCTGCCTGCCGTACGCGATTATTATGATATCGACACCTTATGGGGTGGTGAAAAGCCGTCTTTCCATGCCGGAGCCGCGAAGCCTTGGCATGCGGCAGACAGCCAATAACCAACCCATTATTCACGCCAACCGCAAGCCCGCTTGCGGTTTTTTCCCGTAAAAATATGGTTTTAATTTTAAAAGATACCAATGAATACGGTATCTCCTATGATCCCAATCTTTTCAGACGGCCTATTTAGTGCACAAAGCACTTACTCGATTGATCAAAAATTTTTACCAAGCAAAGCCAGATAATCAACAAAGGCCGTCTGAAAAATATATAGGCGCTGTGTGGAACCCATTTCATACAACCACAGCAATCCAAACCGTACACCCTCTATTAATTACAAATTATGAACATTACCGTATTGGCAGTCGGTACCAAAATGCCGCGTTGGGTCGATGAAGCCGTAGAAGAATACGCCAAACGTTTTGGCCGCGATATTAACTATGTCTTGAAAGAAATCAAACCGGAAAAACGCGGAGCCGGCGTTAATGCCGCCCAAGGCATGGCTGCCGAAGAAAAGCGTATCCTCGAGACCATCCCCCAAGGTGCTTACCTAGTTGTTTTGGACGAACGCGGCAAAGCGCCTACTTCGGTAGAATTAGCCGCCCATTTGAAACAATGGCAGGCAGAGGGCGAGCATGTTTGCTTTATCATAGGAGGTGCCGACGGCATGACCGACAAGTTAAAACAGCAAGCGCGCATGATGATGCGCTTGTCCAGCCTGACCCTGCCTCACGGGATGGTACGCGTATTACTAACCGAACAGCTCTACCGTGCCGTATCCATTTTGCACAATCATCCATACCACCGCGAATAAGGCACATATACAGCGCACAACCGCCGGCTGGTAAGACAAACCGACAAACAAGAAAGCCGCCCTTACATAAGGGCGGCTTTAAACCATAGTTGAGTAATATCTTACTCGACAGGCATACAGTTTTTCACTTGGATACTTTCCACATCTGTTGGCATACCATTCACTTCCTGTTTCTCAAACCGCACCAAGAATCCACCATCTTCTTTATATAGGTTTCCGGCATATTGGTTGCTGATTGTCCAACCATACTGATCATTACTGAAAGCAATCAAATCTTCATTACTACGGCTGCCGTCATATTTCAAATCCAAAGTCTGGCCATTAAACTTCAACTGTGCCACAGCAGCCGTACCGGCTCCGGCATAACGCGCATCAATGGTTTTACCGTCATCACATTGGAAAGAGAGCCACTTCGCCGAATTAATTTCACCGGCTGCCGGTGCAACAGCTACGATTTCCGATGCTACTCCCGTACCAGTTGCGGAAGAAGCCGTCTCAGCGGCAGAAGCAGGAGCGGATACCGCTGTATCCGTTGCTTTTTCAGCCGGCGTACACGCCGAAAGCAACGATAGCACAACAGATAAAGCTACAAATTTCAAACCGGATGTATTCATTCCAAAATTCCTTTCTCATTAAGCTTTCCGAACACTAAAACAGCGTACCGGAAGCAGCATTGCAAACTAACATCTCCAGTATAACAGCCCCTCTTACTACCTGCCATCCGCAAGACTCGACCATGATTGAAATAAGGCTGCTTTCACCCGCAAACTCTTGCTATAATCCGCCCATTATTTCAAAAAACAATATGCTATGAGCCACACCTCCCTACTTGATACCGTTGAGCTACCCGAAGACCTCCGCCGTTTGGATAAAAAGAAACTGCCGCAACTTGCCGCGGAGCTACGTCATTTCCTGCTGGAGTCCGTAGGAAAAACCGGCGGACACTTTGCCAGCAACCTCGGCGCAGTAGAGTTGACCGTTGCACTGCATTATGTTTACAACACACCCGATGACAAACTGGTTTGGGACGTTGGCCACCAAAGCTATCCGCACAAAATCCTTACCGGCCGCAAACATCAAATGGGCACTATGCGCCAATACGGCGGCTTGGCGGGCTTTCCGAAACGCTCAGAATCCGAATATGACGCATTCGGCGTCGGCCATTCTTCGACATCTATCGGCGCTGCTTTGGGTATGGCCGTAGCAGACAAACTGGCCGGCAATGGCAAACGCAGCGTCGCCATTATCGGCGACGGCGCGATGACGGCCGGACAAGCTTTTGAAGCGCTCAATTGTGCGGGCGATATGGATGTGGATTTGCTCGTTATCCTCAACGATAACGAAATGTCGATCTCGCCCAATGTCGGCGCATTACCCAAATACCTTGCCCGCAATGTCGTACGAGATATGCACGGTCTGCTCAGCAGTATCAAAGCGCAATCCAGCAAAGTATTGGGCGTATTGCCCGGTGCTATGGAAATCGCCCAAAAAGTCGAACATAAAATCAAAACCATCGCCAACGAAGCCGAGCATGTAAAGCAGTCTCTTTCATTATTCGAAAACTTCGGCTTCCAATATACCGGCCCGGTTGACGGTCACGATGTCGAACAATTGGTAGAAGTATTGCAAGACCTGCGCAACCGTAAGGGTCCGCAGCTATTGCACGTTATCACTAAAAAGGGCCAAGGCTACAAACTGGCTGAAAACGATCCGGTGAAATACCACGCGGTTGCCACCTTAGCCAAAGAAGGCGAAACACCGCCCCCCGCCGCTCCCGCCAAACCTACCTATACCCAAATTTTTGGCCGATGGTTGTGCGATCAAGCAGCGGCCGATTCACGCTTGGCTGCCATTACCCCTGCCATGCGCGAAGGCAGCGGCTTGGTGGAGTTTGAACAACGTTTTCCCCAACGCTATTTTGACGTAGGCATCGCCGAACAACACGCGGTAACTTTTGCCGGAGGCTTGGCTTGCGAAGGTATGAAGCCGGTTGTGGCTATTTACTCAACCTTCCTGCAACGCGCTTACGACCAACTGATACATGATGTCGCCCTGCAAAACCTGCCCGTATTATTCGCCATCGACCGTGCAGGCATTGTCGGTGCCGACGGCCCTACCCATGCCGGCCTATATGACCTGAGTTTCCTACGCTGCGTACCCAATATGGTAATTGCCGCACCCAGTGACGAAGCAGAATGCCGCCTATTGCTGTCTACTTGTTATCAGCTCGACTGCCCTACTGCCGTACGCTATCCGCGCGGCTCAGGCACAGGCGTTGAAGTTTCAGACGGCCTGGATACCGTCCCGGTCGGTAAAGGCATCATCAAACGCCAGGGCAAACAAACCGCCCTTATCGCTTTCGGCAGCATGGTTCAACCTGCATTGTCGGCAGCCGAAACACTGGATGCTACCGTAGCCGATATGCGTTTCGTAAAACCGATTGATGAAGAATTGATTCTCCGGTTGGCACAAAATCACGATTATTTGGTTACCATAGAAGAGAATACGCTACCGGGTGGTGCAGGCAGTGCCGTACTCGAGGTATTGGCTAAACACCGCATCTTAAAACCGGTATTAACACTCGGCGTAACCGACTGTGTTACCGAACATGGCGACCCGAAACGTCTGCTCGAAGAGCAAGGTCTGAGTGCCGAAGCCTTATGCAATAAAATCAGCACTTGGCTTCAGGCATAAACAAACCGCCGCCCTCACGCAATAATGCCGCCTGAAAATTTCAGACGGCATTATTGCGTTACTCAAAGCCATACGGTTAAACAAACGACAATACGCACTATTTAACTATTTTTACTGATAACGCCTACCAATAAGCTGCAACCATAAAACAATACCGCTACAAAAACCGGCTTTGCCATACGGTTCGCCCGCATTTCACGCGCCCTTACCCACGACACTACCATGAACCACACCACAGAAATCATCCACATTATCGGCACTGCCGCATTTGCCATTTCAGGCTACCTGGTCGGCGTACGCAAACGGCTTGATATTTTAGGCGTTTTGATTGTTTCCCTCCTGACCGCCATAGGCGGCGGCATGATGCGCGATGTGTTAGTAAATCGTACACCTGCGGTTTTTACCCAAAATACGGCCTTGATTGTTATTGGCATTACCCTGCTATTAGCCTGGCTGTTCAAATTACAAAATAACCGCAAAAAAGTATTGGCAGCCTTATTCCTACTGGCCGACTCTCTCGGGCTGGTCGCTTTCACCATTACCGGTGCGCAAGTGGGGCTGATGTACGAACTCAATTTATTCGGCGTAGTGATGCTGGGGTTTATTACCGCCGTAGGCGGTGGTATTGTGCGTGATACGTTGGTGAACGATATTCCGATGATTCTGCGTAAAGATTTTTACGGTACTGTATCAGTCATCATCGGCTTAGCCTTATATGCGCTGGATTCATTTGGCTGGGTGAATACGCTAACGTTGAATATCCTGCTATGGGGCGGCTATGCCTTACGCTTGTGGGCACACCGCGTATCATGGGCGTTACCGCGCTTTTAAAAGAGACATGACATACACCGCCTAAGAGGCCGCCTGAAAATCAAAAAGCAGCTACTCCAATGCCAACCCTTGCAAGCAAACGTTCGCTATTTCAGATTTTGTCTGGTGCTACAGTGTTTTTCTCCCCTCTGCAATCCCGTATAATCGCCGCAACCACCCCGGTAAACCCGTATCGATACGGCACCCTCAAGAATCCAATATCAATGCCGCTATCTCTTAAAAACTACCGTCCCTGCCCGGAGCCCCTTTTATGACCGATATTCTGAATAAGATTTTAGCGACCAAAGCCGAAGAAGTCGCAGCCGCCAAAGCCGCAATTCCAACCGAAGAAATCAAGCGACAGGCTGCAGCCGCATCACCTGTCCGCCCATTTCTCAATGCAATTCTATCCAAACATGCTGCTGGCCAACCTGCCATTATCGCCGAAGTCAAAAAAGCCAGTCCAAGTAAAGGCCTGATTCGTGCAGACTTCAATCCGGTAGAAATTGCCCAGGCCTACGAACGGGCAGGTGCCGCCTGCTTATCGGTACTCACCGACGAGCAATACTTCCAAGGTTCGCCGGAATACCTGCGCCAAGCCCGGGCAGCCGTTTCACTACCTGTGCTTCGCAAAGATTTCATTATTGACGAATACCAGATCTATCAAGCCCGCGCTTGGGGTGCAGATGCGGTTTTACTAATTGCTGCCGCATTAGAAGCAGATCAACTTGAGCAACTAGAAGCCACCGCCCACTCTTTAGGCATGACGGTATTGCTTGAGCTGCACGATGCCGGAGAATTGCAAAAATGCCGCAAGCTCACCACCCCGTTAGTAGGCGTGAACAACCGTAATCTGCGCACATTCGAAGTTTCCTTGCAACAAACTTTAGATTTGCTGCCGTTACTCGAGGGTAAGACTATTGTTACAGAAAGCGGTATCACCGGTAAAACCGATGTCGATTTTATGCAATCCCACGGAATCCATACCTTTTTAATCGGCGAAACCTTTATGCGCGCCGACAACATTGAAATTGCGGTTAAAGCCCTATTTTAAATATTTATTTTGCTCAAAGGCCGTCTGAATTTTTCAGACGGCCTTTGATTATTCTCCACAATACATCAGTGATCTCTTCTGTTAACCTGAAAAGTTGCTTATTAAGTAAAGCACAGAATATTTACGCTGATATAAAGTATTACTGCGGTATGTTCCGGTATTTTTCACGATAGTAAACAGCCCGATAGCTGCGAGGCACACAGATTCGGGCTATAATGGAATCATATTTTGAATATGATTCCCATTTTTCAGACGGCTTCTAAACCAAGGCCGTCTGAATGCACAAGGACACACATGGAACAAGTTATCATCAAAACGCCCGAAGAAATCGAAAAAATGCGTGAATTAGGCCGTCTGGCTGCCGAAGCCCTGGATTATATCGGCCAATTCGTCAAACCCGGCGTTACTACCAACGAGCTCAACCAACTCGTTCACGACTATCATATCAACGTACAAGGCGGCTATCCCGCGCCCTTAAACTACGGCAACCCGCCCTATCCGAAATCGTGCTGCACCTCCGTCAACCATGTTATCTGCCACGGCATTCCCGATGACAAGCCCTTAAAAAACGGCGATATCATCAATATCGACGTCACCATCAAAAAAGACGGTTTCCATGGCGACTCCAGCCGTATGTTTGCCGTCGGCACCATCAGTCCACAAGCGCAACGCCTTATAGACGTTACTCATGAAGCCATGATGGCCGGCATTGCCGCCGTTAAACCCGGTGCCACTTTGGGCGATATCGGTTATGCCTGCCAACAAGTAGCCGAAAATGCCGGTTATTCGGTCGTGCAGGAATTCTGCGGCCACGGTATCGGCCGAGGCTTTCACGAAGCTCCCCAAGTATTACACTATGGCCGCAAAGGGCAAGGCATGGTGCTCAAACCGGGGATGATTTTCACTATAGAACCCATGATTAACCAAGGCAAGCGGCACCTGCGTATTTTGGCCGACGGCTGGACAGTGGTCACCAAAGACCGTTCACTCTCAGCCCAATGGGAACACGAAGTATTAGTCACCGAAACAGGCTACGAAATCCTAACCATCAGCCCAGCTACCGGGAAACCATAAAACCCTGCTATTTTCCCTTTGAAAAATTTCTCTTTTTACCCTGCTTGTCTGTCACCCTCAAGCAGGGTGTTCATTTACCTACTTACCAACAGCCTTGTACTTCCCCAACTATTTTCCCAATATCACCCTGTGGTAAAAATACAGCTTTACAATCACAGGCACTACTACTATGCAATATGCCAATTAATTTTGCGACAGAAACCAGGATACATCTTAAATACAACACTCAGGTAACAATTTTACAAAGTACCGCCATAAGGCTTTTTTACCCCCAAAAATTCATTTCGCCTAAGCAAAAATTCAATATACATAATGAGCATCATTTATACTTTCACACCTGATTCATGATAAATTTGCCGATATTTTCCATATAAAAAAAAACCTAAATGGGTAAAAATTCCCTATTTACCTCCACATTATTCCATGACATTTAAATTAAAAAATATATCAACTTCTGATAAATCAATACCATTCAAAATCACTCCTGTTTTTACCTAAAAGTTCCCTATCACTCTATAAAATTTTCTCATTAGAAAATCTCCCAATCGAAATAATTATATATTAATGATGATAGAGTGAAGGCACCAAACTTAACCATAGAAACCTTTGATTTATAAAGTTATGTTAAAACTTTTCCTTTATAGTCAATATAAAAGCAATCAGTTTGATTTTTTTTAATTCCCGCCTCTTGCATCTGACTGATAAGCGCTTATACTGCATCAATCACTTATGTTGAAATCACTCATTGCGCCATTATTCAAAATAAGTGTTATTATTACTATTGTTATAATAAACAATTATGCAAATAATTCAGATGCTGTCTGAAACTGCGTCCGCAGTAAATAAAACGGCTCTGCCTTAAAACATAATGAGAAGAAGGAAAGTTCTAGCTATGAAATCGTTCGAGCAAATCGAAAATATCCGTGAAATTCGCACAAAACTCGGCTTGAACCAAATGGATTTTTGGAGCCGTATCGGTGTCACACAATCAGGAGGATCACGCTACGAATCAGGCCGAAATATGCCTAAACCCGTACGCGAACTGCTCCGTTTGGTGCATATCGAAAAAATCGACTTGGCTAAAGTCAACCGTATCGATATGACAATCGCCGCCCTCTTAAAAGAGCGCCACCCCGATCTATATTCCGCTTTAAAAAAAGAAGCCAAAAGCAAGTAAGATCATAAATTAAGCGGCGGCTACGGATAATACCAAAGCTGCTCCGCTATATAAAAATCGGGAAATACATACTCTCACCGCTGATAGTGGTTCATCAAGTAATTGATAAGCTAATTTTTTCCGATATACCCACCGAAAACCTAAAATTTGGAAATCGGATCAGGTAAAATGCTGCCAAACAATCTGTGTCCGTAGTGCTACAGAGATGCTTTTTTCAAGGCAATGCGACCGATACACTTATCCTACCCAAGCTGTTTGGCCACATTTTAAATAACGTAAACAGCCGTCTGAAACTAGGTTTCAGACGGCTGTTTACGTTATAATCGCACGATTAAACATTATTTCAATCTGCAGAACCATGCTAAACAAATACAACCCCGCCGAAATCGAAGCCAAACATTACCAACGCTGGCAACAAGCCGGCTATTTCCAACCGAATATGGATGCCGAAAAACCTTCTTTCTCCATCCAATTACCGCCTCCTAATGTAACCGGCACCCTGCACATGGGCCATGCTTTCAACCAAACCATTATGGACGGCCTAACCCGTTACTACCGTATGCAGGGCAGAAATACCTGCTGGATTCCCGGTACAGACCATGCGGGTATCGCCACGCAAATCGTCGTCGAGCGCCAATTGTCCGAACAAAACATTTCCCGCCATGATTTGGGCCGTGAATCATTTTTAGAAAAAGTATGGCAATGGAAAAACCTGTCCGGCGGTACCATTACCGAACAAATGTGCCGTATGGGCTGCTCTGCAGATTGGAGCCGTGAATATTTCACTATGGACAACGTACGTGCGGAAGTAGTTACCGAAGTATTCGTACGCTTGTTTGAACAAGGTTTGATTTACCGCGGCAAACGTTTGGTCAACTGGGATCCCGTACTTGGCACCGCCGTTTCTGATCTGGAAGTGGAAAGCGTAGAAGAGCAAGGCAGCATGTGGCATATCCGCTATCCGCTAGCAGATGATCCCTCCGCCGGCCTGATCGTCGCCACCACCCGTCCCGAAACCCTTTTGGGTGACGTAGCCGTAGCCGTACATCCCGAAGACGAACGTTATGCCTCACTCATAGGCAAAGAATTACTGTTACCTCTTACCGGTCGCCGTATTCCCGTAATTGCGGATGAATATGTTGAAAAAGATTTCGGTACAGGATGCGTTAAAATTACGCCCGCACACGATTTCAATGATTACGAAGTCGGCAAACGCCACAATACCGCCTTGGTTAATGTTTTGGACTTACAAGCACGTATCCTGCCGCAAGCAGAAGTTTTCAACTTTAAAGGTGAAGCACAAGAAAACTTCGCTTTACCAAAAGCCTATGCCGGGCTTGACCGCTTTGCTGCACGCAAACAAATCGTAGCTGATTTGGAAACACAAGGCTTATTAGTTGAAATCAAGCCCCACACCTTGATGACGCCCAAAGGCGACCGCACTGGTTCGGTGATCGAACCCATGCTGACCAGCCAATGGTTTGTCGCCATGAGCGCAACACCCGACAGTAGCGTACAAGCCGAACCAGAAAGCGAATTCAAAGGCATGAGCTTGGCACAGAAAGCCAAACATGCCGTTGACAGCGGTGCCGTAAAATTTATCCCCGAAAACTGGGTAAATACTTACAACCAATGGATGAACAATATTCAAGACTGGTGTATCTCCCGCCAACTCTGGTGGGGACACCAAATCCCAGCTTGGTATGATGAAGAAGGCAACTGTTATGTTGCCCGCAGCGAAACCGAAGCGCAAAAACTGGCACAAAATACCGAACTCACACGCGATGAAGACGTACTGGATACTTGGTTCTCATCCGCACTCGTACCTTTCTCCACACTGGGCTGGCCGTCTGAAACTGCTGAATTGAAAGCCTTTTTACCTAGCAATGTTTTGGTAACAGGCTACGAAATCATTTTCTTTTGGGTAGCGCGTATGATTATGATGACTACCCACTTTACCGGCAAAGTACCGTTTAAAGATGTCTATATCCATGGCATGGTGCGCGACCACGAAGGTAAAAAAATGTCCAAGTCAGAGGGCAACGTTATCGACCCCGTGGATTTGATCGACGGTATCGACTTGGAAAATCTACTGATAAAACGCACTACCGGCCTGCGCCGCCCTGAAAAAGCACCCCAAGTTATCGAGGCTACTAAAAAATTATTCCCCGAAGGTATTCCCGTTTTCGGCACAGATGCTCTGCGTTTTACCATGGCTAGCTATGCCAGCTTGGGCCGCAGCATTAATTTCGACTTCAAACGTGCCGAAGGCTACCGTAATTTCTGTAATAAATTATGGAACGCTACCAACTTTGTTCTTATGAATACTGAGGATAAGGATTGCGGTCAAGATGAAAGCCTACCCTTAGCTTATAGCTTTGCCGACCAATGGATTATCGGCCGTTTGCAACAAACCGAAGCCGCCGTAGCAGAAGCTTTTGATACCTACCGCTTCGATTTGGCCGCACAAACGCTGTATGAATTTGTATGGAACGATTTCTGCGACTGGTATATCGAACTGGCCAAAGTACAAATCCAAGGCGGTTGCGAATCCACCCAACGTGCCACACGCCGTACCTTAGTGCGCGTTTTAGAAGTTATTCTCCGCCTGCTACACCCGATTATGCCCTTCATTACCGAGGAATTGTGGCAAACCATTGCCCCTTTGGCCAATGCCAAACATACCGACAGCATCATGCTGGCAAATTGGCCCCAAGCGGACAGTGAAAAAATCGTTCCCGCTTCCTTTGAAAAAATGGCTGCTCTGCAAGAACTTATCGGTGCCGTACGTAACCTGCGAGGTGAAATGGGTATCGCACCTAATGTAAAAGCACCACTTTTGGTAGAAGGAACCGTAGCTACAGAATTGCTGCAATATCTGCCTTCTATGACTCGCCTCACCGAAGCAAAATTAGTTGATAAACTACCGGAAGGTGATGATGCGCCTGTAGCTGTTTGTCAAAACGCACGGCTCATGCTCAAAGTCGAAATCGATAAAGCCGCTGAAAGCGCCCGCCTTACCAAAGAAGCCGAGAAGTTGCAAAAAGCATTAGATAAGCTTAATGCCAAACTCTCGAAACCAGGTTATACCGAAAAAGCCCCGGCGCATTTGGTGGAAAAAGATAAAACAGAGTTGGCCGATTTAAATGACAAAATGACTAAAGTACAAGCCCAACTGACTAAATTGGCAAGTTAGCCAACCTAAATGATAAACATGCCGTCTGAAACCATTGTCTCAGACGGCATGTTTATTTATCCAGATACCTAAAAGCAATACAGATATCAAAAAACCTACTCTATGTTATAGCTGTGAATTGTAATATTGATAGGCCAAATCCATATTCTCAAATTGATGCAGCCTACCCGCCTCCAAAACCATTGCATTATCACAATATTGCTTCATCGCACTATGACTATGTGAAACCAATATAATGGATCTGTCTTTACGTTTTTCAAACAACTCATATTTGCATTTGGCAGAAAAACGAGAATCACCTACAGCAATCACCTCATCAATCAGATAACAATCGAATTCAACTGCTAAAGATAATGCAAATGCCAAACGTGCTTTCATACCTGAAGAATAACGTTTTACCGGCTCATACAAATATTGCCCGAGCTCGGAAAATTCTTCGGTAAAGTTCTTCACATAGTCAATATCTACATTATAAATACGAGAAATGAAGCGTAAATTATCCATTCCGGTCAGGCTGCCTTGAAAGGCTCCCGAAAATGCCAAGGGCCACGAAATGCTCATTGTTCTCCTAATTTCACCCTCTGTTGGCGGTTCTACACCACTGATCAAACGGATCAGTGTTGACTTCCCCGCCCCGTTTCGCCCGAGAATGCCAACTTTTTCACCTTTTTCAAGACTGAAATTTATATCATGCAATACTGTACGCCAACCGCTTCGGGTTTGATAACGTTTAGAAACATGCTCGACGGAAATCATTGTGGCTCAACCCCTTTGCTGAACTTACTAACCATAGCCAAGCCCAACAACAGCAATACGAGATTACAAAGTAAAAGATACCAAGGGTTTTCGTAAGTGATTACAGAATTGCCAAAATAGCCCGCACGGAACATCTCTGTTCCATGCACCATAGGTACATGCAAGATATATTCATGTACTTGAATCGGTAAAGTATGGACAAAGAAAAAAGCGCCAGATAAAGGCAACATAACAAAACTGAGTGTACTCCAAATTTTACCGAACGCCTCAAACTTAAACGCTATCGAGCAAATCACAAATCCAAGCCCTGCCGCAAACATTGCCATTAGAAGCCATGCCAAAAGCATATAGAAAATATCTTGGGGCATTTCAATCCAGTGAATAGCCACTAAAATTGCCATAATCACTACTTGGGCAATCGTGGCACCCGCTACCTCTAAAACAATCCGTGCAACAATAGTATCCAATACCCTAACATTGCGATGGTAAAGCAAACTGGCATTGGCAGAAATTGCACCGATAGCACGATTAGAAGCATTTCTCCACATCATTGCCATCGGATAACCCGTCAACACGAAAGCAACAATATTTAAATCAGAAAATCTATCTGCACGTAGAAACTTCCACAATACAACAATCAGCAAAGTCATCAGCAATGGCTCAACAAATAGCCATAAAAAACCAATATTACTACGCCCGTATCTCGTAATAATTTCACGCATCAGCAAAGCACCGATGACGCGTTTTTGAATCTGTACAGACTCCAAAAAAGATGTTTGATGCAAAGCTTTCATTAATTTTTATGCTCGCGTACACTAGCAGTCAGTAAACTTAAAACACCATATATCATTAAACTAATAATCAACGTAGCAACAATGTTATATAGTCGGCTTGGAGCTTGGGGCATATCGGGTTCACTTGGGCGTGAAATTACTTCCAAATAAAGCTGTTGTCGATCTGCCTCAGCCTTTGCGCTTTCCAAAGAGGTCATCGCTGCGGCTAATTGCTTCTCTGCTAATTCATTTTCAATAAATAAACGCTGATATTCAGCAGCTTTACTGGCAATGGAGCTAGAACCAGATCCAGAAATTTTCTGCATTTGCATATCAATTTCTTTACGTAAGCTCTTTTCCCTTGCCAATAAGCCCGGAATTTGAGGATTATCGGGTGTTACGGCGCGAACCTGATCCAATTGTGTTTGAATCACAATCAATTCATCCTGCAATTTCGAAACCAAACCCATTTGTACTCCTGATTGCTCCTTCAAATCAAAAATACCGTTTTGGGTGCGATAAAGCATCAAGTTATCTGCAGATTCTTTTACCCGTTCCTCAGCTATACGTACATTTTGCTCGGCAAATACCACAGTATCTTTACGGGCACGATCATTAAGCTGGTTAATTAACTCTTCACCTTTTTTCAATAAGGCTTCATTAATTTGTTTCGATTCTTTGGCATCAAATGATTGAACGCTTAATACCGATATACCCGCCACAGAGTCAAAGTTAATACCAACCTTCTTGGCATAATATTGATAAAAAGCCTCATTGGAATCCCATAAGCCGAACGCATTAAAACGGCTAAAAACATCACCTTTGCTCTCATAAAAAGAACGAACAGGTAATTGTTTTTGCAACTCATTCAAAGCAGAACGTGAACGCATATACGCTTGAACCGTATACGTATCATCTTGAGCACGGGCAAAACCCGCACTCTGGAGCAAAGCTCCCAAGCCGGTGAGTGAGCTTTGATTTCTGGCAGAACGAACAACAAAGCTGGATTCCGACGTATATTGATCAGAGGCCCAAAAAGAAAAATAAATTAAGGAACATAAAGTAGGTAGTAATACCGTGATTAGAAATAATGGTGAAGTATGCTTTTTTAACTTCTTTAAACTCTTAAGCTTTTTCGAATCGCCATTTACCACAACTTTTTTCTCTGCCTCTACCGCTGCCAAATTCTCAGCGGTGATTGTGGGTGTATTAGGGTTTGCCATATTTTTTTCTGACATTTTTCACAACTTTAAAATAGAAATTTTTAGCTTCGGACGGATTAGTTGGCAATGTTATTGATACTATTCGCACCACTAACCACAGGAGAGAAAACAAACTGCAAAAATTTCTGCACCTCCACCAGCGGAGCATTAGAAACATACAACACATCTTTATTTCTTACAGGGAAACGCTGCATCCAAAATAAAGAGTTGGCATCTGCCAAATTCAAGCGGTACACTACAGGCACTTCCGTTTCAATATCATAACCCTTAGCCAACCACTTATATTGATCAGTTTTAGGCAAATCTCCCAAAGGTGTATATCTAAATACAAACACTCCGCGGGCATCTGCACGTCTATCTTGTAAACCACCCATGCGACCAATTGCTTCCGCTAAAGATAACCCTCGAGCAGAGAAGCCGATTTCTTGTGATTTACCCACAGCACCCATAGAAGTAAAAGTATAAGGGTTAGTGATAATCGTCACTATATCGCCGCGCCGCAATAAAATATTTTGCCGCGGATTAGCTACCAAATCTTCCAAAGCTACCGTTTTTACTTCGTCCCCTCGCGTAAGCTGAATATTGGTATCCTGAACATTACTAGAAGAACCACCTACCGCCGCTACTGCATCCAACACTCTTTCTCCTGCAGGGGTCAACGGCATGCGCACACTATTGCCGGCACGGATCACAGATACATTAGCTGTATTATTTTGAGCCAAACGCACCATGACCTGAGGCTGGTTCGCCATCCGTTTCAGACGGCCTTTAATCAAATCTTGAATTTGTACGGGTGTTTTTCCCGCCACGAAAATATCACCTACAAATGGTACCGAAATCATACCCTTTGCTGTAACTATCTGCTCCGGCAACTTAGTCAACTGCGCGGAGCCCGAACCAGCCGCGCCCAAGGATCCGCCGAATAGGACAGCCGGAGGTGCTTCCCAAATGGTAATATCTAAAATGTCACCAATATTAACAGTTCCAGAAGATACAGCCGTCCCCGCAAACTGTCCAAAAGATTGGCTAATTTTTTTTCTGTACATCATAGATGTGACAGCTTCATCTACTTCAATTAGTTGGACTTCAGGCAACATATTTGAGTGACCCTGTTGCAAGCCAATCACTTTTTGAGTTCCTGGCCCTGAAGATGGCAACATGCCACACCCTGATAATATTGAGCAGAAAAATATTGTACTTAAAAATATTTTTTTCATAAACTTACACTTAAAATTCGCACTAACAATCTTACAACCCACTGTATCCAAAAAATTTGAAATGTTTTATTAAGATTTATTACATTCTATGCCTAAAATACCTTACAGAAAAATATTTTATCTATACAATACCCAAGTTTTCATTATTATATTCCCTAAGCCCGATATAGACCAAAGGTAGCTTCACTCACCTTCCGACACTTTAACACGCTACAGTCCCAGAGAACATCATGAAAAATATTACACTTCAAAATTACAATATTACCATAGGAAATAATTTACCGTTTACTCTTTTTGGCGGAATTAATGTATTAGAAGATTTAGATTCGACCTTATTTGCTTGTGAAAAGTACCTTGAAATTACAAGTAAACTAGACATTCCCTATATTTTTAAGGCATCCTTCGACAAAGCCAACCGTTCTTCTATACATTCATTCCGCGGTGTTGGGATCGATAAAGGGCTGACTATATTCCGAGCACTAAAAGAAAAATTTAATGTTCCAATTATTACCGATGTTCATGAGCCATGGCAATGTGCACTTGTTGCAGAAGTATGCGATATACTTCAACTGCCTGCATTTTTAGCTCGCCAAACTGATTTAGTCATTGCAATGGCAAAAACCCAACGCGTTATAAATATAAAAAAACCACAATTTTTAAGCCCCACTCAAGTTAAAAATATAGTTGATAAATTTCAAGAAGCTGGAAATAATCAAATTATATTATGCGAGCGAGGAAGTAACTTTGGTTACGATAACTTAATAGTTGATATGCTAGGCTTTGGTGTAATGAAATCAACCTGCAACGAACTACCAATTATTTTTGATGTCACCCATTCCTTACAACAACGCGAGTCCAATTCTGCTATCTCAGGAGGAAGGCGCAATCAAGTAGTAGACTTAGCTCTTGCCGGAATGGCTGTAAGACTGGGTGGGCTTTTTCTAGAATCGCACCCCAACCCAGACGAGGCAAAATGTGATGGAGCAAGCGCCCTACCACTTGAGCACTTAGAAGATTTTCTTGTACAAGTAAAAGCTATCGACGATATCGTAAAAACCTTGCCAATATTAACAATTAACTAACTTAACAAAATTCTAAATCTGAAATTAACACTACTGCCTTAAAAAAAGTAGTGTTAATTTTGATTGATGGCAGTGCTTACAACACAAGTACAATTTGCCTATTATAAACTTATAAACACTTTTGAAAAGTAGGATATTCCAAAAACATATTTTCATTTTGCAATGCATTAAACTAATACCAAACAACTATCAATTTAAAAACATTCATTTTAAAATAAACATTCACCTTCCAAAAATCACCGTCCTCAGCTTCGTATCCACATTTACTTATTGCTTAAGAGTGTGAAAATAACAATAAATCCCGAACTCTTAGAATAAATCAGTTCTCTTAACAAACCAAAATACTCTATGAATCCCATAATATTATAGCTTCTACTAAATTTAGTGAGCTATAAAATTTACATAAAACAAATGACTACTTGCCAATATTATAACTTAGGGTTACAATTCCCAAGTTATTTACTATTGTAATAATATTATTGATAGCAAATTTATCAGAACCATCCTAAAACTATTCTATCAATATACTTCATAATAAACATTGCGGCTTCAATTTAAACAAACTCAAGTTAGATATTTATGTAACTTAAAACACCTTTCTCTTCATAAGGCTATTTCAAACGTTTTGAATCATCTCTGCCTATATATTAAAGTGCTAATTTTTTAATAATCAACTCATTCAAATAATTATTATCCCTACAACATTAACATTAGACCATAACACTATGACGGAAAAAAAACTACTTATTGTCTTTGGAACTCGCCCCGAGGCAATTAAAATGGCACCCTTAATAGAGGGTTTAAAACAACAAAATTTTGATTTTAAAGTGTGCGTTACTGCACAACATCGCCAAATGCTAGATCAAGTCTTAGATTTATTTGACATTACACCTGATTACGACTTGGATATCATGAATGGCCAACAAACATTATCATCAATAACATCTAATATTTTAAATAAAATACAATATGTTATTGATGACTACTGCCCTGATATTATCTTTGTACATGGAGATACCTCAACTACATTAGCTACTTCTCTTGCAGCATACTATAATAAAATTGATATTGCTCATGTCGAAGCAGGACTTCGTACACACAATATTTATTCTCCATGGCCCGAAGAAGGAAATAGAAAAATTACCGGTGCCATAGCCAAATATCATTTTGCCCCCACAGAAAATGTTAAAATAAATTTACTAAATGAAGGTATCTCCGAAGATACCATCTATACAACAGGAAATACTGTAATCGACGCCTTGTTCTTAGCATGTAATAAAATAGAATCAAACCCTCAACTCATACAGCACTATCAGGAAAATTTTTCTTTTTTAAACAATGGTAAAATAGTTTTAATTACAGGACATCGAAGGGAAAATTTTGGACAAGGTTTTGAGAATATATGTCGAGCCATCTCAACATTAAGTCTCATGCACCCTGAGGTACAGTTCGTATATCCCGTCCATCTTAATCCCAATGTCCAACAACCGGTTAATCGCCTACTTGCAAATCGAGCAAATATCCACCTCATTGAACCATTAGATTATTTTTCATTTGTATATTTAATGAAAATTTCTTCGATTATCTTAACCGATTCCGGCGGTATACAAGAAGAAGCGCCTTCATTAGGCAAACCTGTTTTAGTAATGCGAGATACAACCGAACGTCCAGAAGCAGTTATAGCTGGAACTGTAAAACTCGTTGGCACCGCACAAGAGTCAATTGTCAAAAATGTCCATATTCTGCTCACAGAACCACAGGAATACAAAAAAATGGCAGACTCCCATAACCCTTACGGGGATGGTACTGCAGTAGAAAAAATATTGAATATATTAAAAAAAATTAATTAAACTTCTCATTAAAGGAAAATTATGTCTCAATTTAACACTATCTCGGTAATTGGACTCGGCTATATCGGTTTACCAACTGCGGCCGTTTTTGCCCAACACGGTATCAATGTTATTGGTGTTGATGTAAATCAACATGCTGTTGAAATAATCAATCAAGGGAAAATCCACATTGTAGAACCTGATCTTGATACCGCAGTACACGACTGTGTATCAAAAGGAATATTACGAGCTACTCTAACTCCAGAGCCTGCGCAAGCATTTTTGATTGCTGTTCCAACACCGTTTAAAGGTAATAATCACGAACCTGATTTAAGCTATATTAAAGCAGCCTGCAATGCAATTGCTCCCGTATTAAAGAAAGGTGGTTTAGTTATACTCGAATCTACTTCACCAGTTGGCGCAACCGAACAAATGGCAGATTGGCTTGCCTTGGCACGCCCTGATCTAACCTTCCCCCAGCAAACTGGAGAAGCATCAGATATTCGTATCGCACATTGCCCCGAAAGGGTTCTACCTGGTCAGGTTATGAGGGAATTGATAGAAAATGATCGAATCATCGGCGGTATGACTAAAAAATGTTCAGAACAAGCCGCTGCTCTATACAAAACCTTTGTCAAGGGGAATTGCATTATTACCAATGCCAGAACAGCAGAAATGTGCAAACTAACCGAAAACTCTTTCCGCGACGTAAACATCGCCTTTGCCAACGAACTTTCCATTATTTGCGACAAACTGGATATCAACGTGTGGGAATTGATTTCACTCGCCAACCGCCACCCCCGTGTCAACATCCTGCAACCGGGCTGCGGCGTAGGAGGCCACTGCATTGCCGTCGATCCGTGGTTTATCGTTAACAAAACACCCGACTTAGCCAAACTGATCCACACCGCACGCCTGGTAAACGATGGCAAGCCCGAATGGGTTATCGGCAAAATCAACGGCGCAGTAATTGAAGCTTTGCAGAAAACCCCCGGCAAAACCATAGCCGACATCAAAATCGCCTGCTTGGGATTAGCATTCAAACCCGATATCGACGACTTGCGCGAAAGCCCTGCCTTAAAGATTACCGAACAACTGGCAGAGAAATATCCCAATCAGATTTTGGCGGTTGAGCCGAACGTTGAAACCCTGCCGGCCAAACTTGCAGCCAAAAATATCCGCCACGCCAAACTAGACAAAGCATTGGAAGAAGCCGATGTTTTGGTAGTTTTGGTTGACCACAAAGAATTTAAAGCGATTCAGACGGCCTCTGTGGATGCGGTTATTGTAGATACAAAAGGTATTTTGTAAATAACCTCGTATACTTGTGCCATTATCTTTATTAAGGTAATGGCAAATTATTTTCATAGGTATTTCAAAGATAAATCCCAATGACTATTCAATCTATTATTAATTCTATATTTTCATATTTTAGAAGTAAAAAACAATTAAGAAAAATCAATAAATTGTTTAAGGATAATAATATTATTATTGTACCATGTAATACGTTTTTTAATGCCAACAATTTTAGTAAAATACAAAATAAAGTATTTGTTTTTAATAACTTACCAAAAGACAGATATGATTTAATTATAAGACATAAAAGCACCCCCCTACATAAAAATCGTAAGCTGGCTTGGGCAACTTTTGAAATAAGTGGAGCATCTCAAAGCCAATATATCGCTAAAAAATTAGGCCTTTCTCTTGGAGAAACAGGCATGTTAAGTTATATAGGAGGAGGAAGAAGTAGAAATAGCTTATATCAAAGTGGGGCATCAATTAACATTCACAAAAATACTAATTTTTTAATGGTTAAATTAATAACAGCCTCTAATTTAGATTTTGAAATTCAAGAAATTGGCCTAATTAGCAAAACACATGCATCCATCAACTCACCAGAAACTACAATTCCATCTCCTACAATCCACTTGCAAAAACTAACTGAAAAATTATCTACAGTACTTGATCAAGATACATATCTGATTTACGCAAATATTTCTCCTAACATTGCCGATGGCTCATCTATTTGGATGTCTTCTGTATCAGATATACTGGCAACCAACTACAAAACTATATTGTTACTAAAAGAAAATTTACGAAATAACATTATTATTTCCAACATTAAAAATATTGAGAATATAATTTTGCTACAACCTACTGACTATTCTAATTTAAATTTATTAGATGAAAAAATGGCATTAGAAATTATTCGTACTATCGATGGCATACACCCACAGTTAAGAGGTGTTTTTGTTCGTGGTGTTACGGCAGCTAATGAGCTTATTTCAAACAGACAATTTAAGTATAGAAGCATATCATATATTACTGATTTTTATGAAGTTAAAGATGGAAAAATTGAAATTAGTGAGGAAAAAACCCGTTTAGTTAAAAATATTGCCTTACAATCAAGATTATTATTAATTCAAACGCAAGAGATGAAAAATAAAATATTTTCATTGATTGGTTATGAGCACAATAACTATGCATATTTGCCGCCATCCTTACCAGATCAAATATTTCAACCTAAGCTTTCTAATCCTACTAAAAAATCAGATGTATTAGAAATAAAAATTGGCTATGCAGGAAAAATTATGCCCAATTGGGGGGTAGAGGAATTACTTACATGGGCAAAAGATTTTAACAAAACTAATAAAAACTTAAAAATAAAACTATTTATTGCAGCCAATAAAATTTCAGCCCCCGGAGAGCAAAGAAAGCCTTTTGTAGCTAAAATTCATCAATTAATTAGCCAATCAGGTGCCGAACACTACACCACCTTTAATCGAGAACAATGTATAAATTTACTTAAAGAAATGGATTATGTTTGGGCATATCGACCCGGATTCTTTGAAGATAATACACTAGAGCTTTCAACTAAACTACTTGAAGCTATAGCAATGCAACAAAAATTAATATGCTACCCTAGCACTATTCATAAAAATGAACTTGGAGAGAATTATCCTTTTTATGTTCGCAATCAAGATGATTTTAATCAAATTATGGAAAATAAAAATACCGTATATGATTTATCTAAAATAGCAAAGCATTTAGAAATCAAACATTCAATTAGCAATGTTGCCCAGCGCATTAAAAAACTTCAGCCCTTTAATATAATAAATTCACAAGTAAATGAACCTCTGATCTGTTTTGCTAGCCATGATTTCAAATTTATTGATGGCTATATTTCTCAATTAAAGTCTAATGGACGAAGAGTTATACGAGATAAGTGGGAGTGGGGGCAGGTTATAAACCTTCAAAAAACAAAGAATAACTATAACAATGCCGATATTATTTTTTGTGAATGGGGACTTGCTAATGCAGTTTGGTTTTCTAGGAATAATATTGAAAATAAGCCACTGTATATCCGTGTTCATGCACAAGAAATACGAGAACGCGCACAAAAATTCGGCAAGCAAATTGACTTTAACAAAGTAACAAAAGTAATTTTTGTATCTAAACGAATACGAGATGAATATATTAAATTATTTAGAATTCCTATTGAAAAAACTATTGTCATTCCAAATTTTGTATTTGATGATGAATTTAAACCAATTAAAAATTTCAAAAAAAATCCTAACAAAGTTGTATTAGGCATGGTTGGTATCGTTCCCCAACTAAAAAGATTAGATAGAGCAGTAGATACATTAGAAGCTTTATTAAAAGAAGGGATTGATGCTGAATTAAGAATAAAAGGACACCGCCCTGAAAATATGGAAATGATGAAAGCACCAAGTCGCGCTCAAGAAATGGAATATTATTATAATATTTATAAAAATATTGAAGCAAAAGGGCTATCTAATAAAATCATATTTGACGATTGGGGAAATGATGTTGCTTTATGGTATCAGGATGTTGACTTTATATTGTCACCCTCAGATTCAGAATCTTTCCACTATGCATTAGCTGATGGTGTATTAGCAGGTTGTATTCCTATAGTATGGAGCTGGGAAGAAGCTCATACAATTTATAGAGATGATTGGATTGTAGATTCTATTTATGCTGCCAAAAATCATATACTGAATTTTTTACACAAAAAAAATGAGCAAACACTACAAGAAAATAGAAACTACATTATAGATAATTATGGAAAAAACATCATATTTAATCAAATTACATCAATAATTTCAGGATCAAATAATGTTAAATAAACTAATATTAAACGGAAGAGAGTTCCTATACTATCACTTTAAAGCACAACAAACTTCAGCTCCGATTTTAATTATTTTTCACGGTGCTGGATATAATAAAATTCCAGCTAAATTTAGAGATCCTAATATAAATGTTGTTGCAATTATGGATACATTTGGTCATGAAGATATCGGCTCTTGGTTCCTTGGTGAAGAGGGGGATTTTTTTTGGATCAATGCAATAAAACAAATCATTACCAAGTTAAAGTACGAGTGTAACTCAGAGCAAGTTTTCTGCTGGGGAAGTAGCATGGGAGGATATGCTGCTATATTACATGGATATCTAAATAATGTTGCTGCAGTTTATGCCAATGTCCCACAAACTAAACTTTTAGGATCTACTTATATTTTACATAACAAAAATATGAAATCTTGCTTAGAGTATGTATTAAATGGTGATGAATCATCTAAATACAATGATTTGACAAGAGTGATCAAGACAGCGACTGATACTGTTTTCATTATTACTTTTAATCAACTAGAAGGTTTAAATTACTTTAGTGAGCAAGGATTTCCATTTCTAAGACATTTACATGGAATTAGACAAAAAATGTATTTAGAAGTTAGGCCTAATAACCAACATGCCGTAATATACAATATATCTGAATCACTGGAGTTATTTAAAAAATATACAGATATCCATATTAAAAACACAGAAAAAAATAATAAAGATTTTATACATCTTACAGAGAAAAAAATAAATACTAAAGGAGAATTCGAAGAAATTATTAATTTTATAAAACAATTCGAATTAAATTCTCATGTTAATCTAAAAACCAATATATGCTGGTCCGAGTGGATCTCCCTAGAAGGATTTGGATTTAATAAATTAAAGTTACTAATTAAATTAACAACTAGTGGAACCCATCAGATTCCTGCCTTATTTACTATAGATTTTGATGGCATTGCTCCTCCAGATGGCTTTTTTAAAAAATCTAATAATTCTGAAATTGGTTTTTTTAATTATATTAGCGGCCAAGATAATGATATATCTGTTGAAAAACTATATACCTATCCAATACCTTTAGATTGCAAGCGTCTTCGAATTGGATTACGGGCATGGCAAGATATAGGATCTGTTTTGAATAAGCTAAATTTGACACTACTTAAAGAGTACGTCGCATAGCAATATTGCTTAAATAACATATGAAAATCTATTTAATTAGTGACAATCTAACCCATCAATCCTTGTGCTTAGAAAATATTAGTTGCCAAAAGGCTTGGTGGTGGTTAAGTAGTCAAAATAAGCCTGTTATTTTTGTCGAGTCCGCCTGGAACGGCTATAAAAACCGCTGGAAATTCAAAATCGCCTCCTATCCCGACCACCCCAAACGTACCAACGAAAAACTGGTGCGTTTGGTTCAGGCCGCGAAAGATAAGGGGATTCCTACCGTTTTTTGGAATAAAGAAGATTCGGTTCATTTCGACCGTTTTATCGATTCTGCCAAACATTTCGACCATATTTTTACTGTGGATGAAAATTGTGTGGAGCGGTATCGTGCGGTGGTGCCCGCTTCAACCACGGTTGATGTGGCGATGTTTCCCGTCCAGCCCCGTATTCATAACTATCAGGGGTTTAACTTCCGGCAATTGGAGGCGAATTTTGTCGGCAGTTTCAGCAGGCATATCCACGGCAAACGTCGTGAACGTCAGGAAATGCTGTTTTCTGCGGCCTTGAAAGCAGGTTTGCCGGTTACGGTTTTCGACCGCAATTCAGACAGAAAATCAGACAACTACCGTTATCCCGGGCAGGAATTCGGCCTGAAAATCATGCCGGCTTTAGATTATGCGCAAACCGCCGATATCTACCGCCGTTTTGCAGTGTCGCTGAATGTAAACACGATTGAAGATTCGCCCACTATGTTTTCACGGCGGGTGGTGGAAATTTTGGCTTGCGGCGGTATTTTAGTTTCTACACCCAGCATGGCAATGGATAGGTTATTTAAAGACTATTGCCATATCGTAAACAATGAAGATGAAGCGGTAGCTTTGTTTGAACGTTTGAAGTACGGACCGTCTAAAAATGATTTGGAAATGGCCAAAGCGGGGGCGGATTTTGTTTTGAACAACTTCACCTGGAACAAGTTTTTACAAAACATTCAATCCGTTATAGCCAATTCAAAATAATTATGTATCCTTCAAGCTTAGGACTATTGCGCCAACAAAAACAACTCCATCTCCTCCTTCACGCTGGACAACAGGGTAAAGGAAAATTTCTTTTATGGGGGAAAAAACATCCTAACCGTGAACACTGGATACACTCAGTATTAAAAAAACCTATCATTTATCTTGAAGACGGCTTTCTCCGTTCATTGGGTTTGGGTGTTGAAGGCTGGCCGTCTTTTTCGATGGTAATTGATGATTTAGGTATTTATTACGACACCACCCGTCCATCACGTTTAGAACACTTACTTCTCCAATCAGACCAAATGCCGTCTGAAATATTGGAACAAAGCCGTCAGGCTATTGATCTGATTGTAAATAATCGCCTTTCCAAATATAACCATGCTCCTGATTTTTCAGACGGCCTTACCCATAAAATCATGCCGTCTGAAAAACAAATCGTATTGGTTATTGACCAAACATTTGGCGATATGGCGGTAAAATACGGTGCTGCCGATGAGCAAACGTTCACCCAAATGCTGGAAGCCGCTCTATCCGAAAACCCTGATGCCGAAATTTGGATTAAAACCCACCCGGATGTTTTAAGTGGAAAGAAAAAAGGCTATCTGACCACACCGCCACACCAATCGAATATTCGTATACTGGCGGAAGATATCAACCCTATTTCTCTCTTGCAAGCGGTTGATAAGATTTACTGTGTTACCTCTCAAATGGGATTTGAAGGCTTGCTATGCGGCAAGCCTGTTATCACTTTTGGCCTACCGTGGTATGCAGGCTGGGGAGTCAGTGATGACCGTCATCCTGATATTTCCCGCCTGCTCGACAGCCGGCGACGTATTTCCTGCTCATTAGAACAATTATTTGCCGGTGCATATTTACAATACAGCCGGTATATCAACCCTTATACCGGTGAAACCGGCTCTCTATTTGATGTTATCAATTATTTAACGGCTGCCCGCCGCTTGAATGAAAAACTACGTGGCGATATTTACTGTATCGGGATGTCTCTGTGGAAACGGGCTGTTATGAAGCCTTTTTTCAATGTACCTTCCTGCCGTCTACATTTTGTTCCTTCCTTAAAAAGCCTACAAAAAAAACAGCTTTCTCCTAAAGCCCGCTTGCTTGCATGGGGGCGCGGCCATGATGACCTGGCTACTTATGCAGCTAAAAATAATCTCCCCCTACTGCGTATGGAAGACGGTTTTATCCGCTCTGTCGGCCTTGGTTCCAACTTAGTGCCACCGCTGTCATTGGTTATTGATGATATAGGCATTTATTTCAATGCCCAAACACCGTCTCGATTGGAATATATCCTACAAAACCAACACTTTGAAGAAAATGACATTCAGACGGCATTATTATTACGGCAAAGCCTAACAGAATCAGCAATTACAAAATACAACATCGGAGGTTCAGACTTACAGCTTCCTACTACCGATAAAAAAGTTTTGCTGGTACCCGGCCAGGTAGAAGATGATGCTTCGATCCGCTACGGTTCTCCCACCATCTATACCAACTTAGAATTACTAAAAACCGTACGAGTAACCAATCCTAATGCTTATATTTTGTATAAGCCTCACCCCGATGTAGTCAGCGGCAACCGTATCGGTGGGGTATCAGATAAGGATGCAAAATCTTATGCTGACCAAATTGTAGCGGAAATAGATATCCTCACCTGCTTAGAACATGCAGATGAAGTACATACGATGACTTCATTAACCGGCTTTGAAGCGCTTTTACGGGGCAAGCAGGTTTATTGCTACGGCCTACCCTTCTATGCCGGCTGGGGCTTAACACATGATTTTTTACCCATTGACCGACGCAGTCGGAAATTGAGTTTAGAAGAATTGATTGCAGGCACGCTCATACACTATCCAAGTTACATCCACCCAGAAACCCGTAGATTAATAACACCAGATATATCAATAGAAGTTATTAAAAAACAAAAAAGTATGCAAAAAAGCAACAATCTGCTACATAGAAATTGGCTGAGCAAGCAATTGGGAAAATTAAAACAGCTTTACCTTTCACTCAAATGAAAGTTTGTTATATATTAGACCGCCCATCTATTTTTATAACCGCTTGTTATGCCTGACTCCATTGCCAGTAATTTAGAAAAATTAACCTCATCGGCAAACCGTATCTTGTTATTACAAGGCCCGCTAGGTGACTTTTTCTATCAATTTGCCCAATGGTTGAAAAAACAAGGGAAAACTGTTTTTAAAATCAACTTTAACTACGGTGATGAAGTATTTTATCCCGCAACCACACCCGATACATTCGGCTATCAAGGCACCCACCAAACCTTCGACACATTTCTAAACGATTTTATTTCACGCCATCAAATCGATGCGCTTGTCTGCTTCGGCGATACACGTCCTTACCATTTGATTGCTAAGGAATTGGCGGATCACACCGAAAATCTGAGCTTTTGGGCCTTTGAAGAAGGATATTTCCGACCTTTTTATATTACCTTAGAAGAACAAGGCGTAAACGATTATTCCCCACTGCCGCGGAAAGTCGATTTTTTCAAACAAGCCTATCCGAAATTAAAAGAACAAAATTACCACGAACCACCCTCTGTCCCCGGAGGATTCCTGCCTATGGCTCGTGCGGCCATAATCTATTACGCAGCAGCTAATCTGTTCAAACGTAAATACCCAAACTATATCCACCATCGTCATTTCGATATCGGGCACTACATCCGCTCTTGGACTTTATCCGGTTTCAAACGTGCCAACTATTGGTTTAAAGACCACAAATTTGCAGAGCAGGTAAAGAGTGGAAAGTTTGGCCGATTCTACATTTTACCGTTGCAGGTATTTAATGACAGCCAAGTACGCGTACACAGTGATTTTTCATCCGTACGAAATTTTCTTTACCATGTTTTGGATTCATTCGCTTTACATGCTCCGAAAGACGTCACCTTGATCGTTAAACACCATCCGATGGATAGAGGCTTTATCGATTATCAAAAAGACATCAAAAAATTCTTAAAGAAACACCCCGAACGCCGTAATAAAATCTTTTATGTGCGCGATGTTCCGTTACCGGTATTGCTCCGCTACGGCATTGGTATGATTACCATCAACAGCACCAGCGGTTTATCCGCACTCATCCATAATATGCCGGTCAAAATTATGGGGCGAGCCAGTTATGACATTCCCGGGATTACAGACCAAAACAAATTAGCAGATTTTTGGAAAAACCCCCAAAAGCCGAATGCTGAATACTTCCACGCCTATCGGATGTACCATATCAATGTTACCCAAATAAATGGCAGCTTTTACAGCCGTGTCAACCTGCCTGACCATATAACTCACACAATCTCGGAAAACCATACGACATGCCACGCTCCAGTGGAAACTGCTGCTGACTAAGCAGCAGTTTTTTTGTATGATGTCCCATTAAATCTTCATGGTTCTATCCGTTAAAGTAACCCTCCGAATACCTTTCGACTGCTGCACAATCATAGATACAGAAATAAATCTTCAAATTTACTCTAATACCGCATGAGCAAAGAGAGGCTGTATATTTCATCATTACAGTACTTTAATATCCGCCGCCCCCTGCCATTATTGATATATTATGAATACAACAAGTGAAAAATTATTCCAACACGCTCTTGCCCACCTACGCACCACACCTCCCGATTACTTTCAGGCATTACCTTTATTGCAACAAGCAGCCGCTTCAGGTCACCCTGAAGCACAATTCCAATTGGCCGGCTGTTACTTCTATGGCAACGGTATCGCTGCCGACATACCCGAGGCCCTCAAACTACTCGAAAAAGCTGCCAATCAAGGGCATCTTTTCGCCCGATATAATTTGCTGCAATGGCAGGAAAACCAAGGCATCAATACGGCAGATCTGTTAGATTCTTATGAACAACTGGCCGAATCCGGTTTGCTTGCCGCCCAGCTCCACCTGCTCGAATACTATCAAATACAACACCATACAGATCAAGTATTTAAATGGGCCAGCAGGACTGCCGAACAAGGGCATCCTTACGGCCAATACAGCCTTGCCCAATACTATCAACACGCAGCTACGCCCGATCCCGCCGCAGCCCATCAATACTACCGGCAAGCGGCGGCGCAAAACTTTCCGCCCGCACATTGGCAACTTGGCAACCAATACCGCTACGGACAAAGCGTTCATACCGATTGGGAAGCTGCAGCCTATCATTTTCGGCAAGCTGCGGAAGCGGAGCTTATTTCCGCACAAACCGCCCTTGGAGAAATCTTATTGCACGGCGGCCATGGCCTTGCTGCCGATCCGGCAACCGCACTGGCGTGGCTAAAAAAAGCGGCAGAACACGGCGATACCCATGCCGATGCGATATTGGCAGAACAATACCTTACCGGGCGGCATTCCGAACGAAACCCAGCCCTTGCCCGAAGCCATGCCGAAAATGCCGCACAACACAAACACCCATTGGCCTTACGTCTGTTGGGAGATATTTACCGCTACGGCTTGGGCGTAACCGCCGATACAGTCTTGGCCGACCAATATTACGACCAAGCCGCACAACAGGGAGATTTAATTGCCCGCCAAAAACAACTGGCAGCAGAAGCATTAAAAGCAAACAACACCTACGAACAAACCAAACAACAGGTATTACAACACCAGCATATCGAACAAATCTATCAAAAAGCTTTCTCTTGCCACTACGGCCTCTCTACTCCTCCCGATTATGCCCAAGCCCACCGTCTTTATCTTGAGGCCGCGAAACAAGGCCACAACAAAGCGCAAACCAATTTGGGCATGATGTATTACAACGGACAAGGCGTAGATACCGATATGACCCAAGCTGCCTATTGGTTTGAGCAAGCCGCCCGCCAAAACGACACCATGGCCCAATACAATTTGGCATGTCTTTACTATCACGGAGCCGGCGTCTCCCCCGATACCGCTACTGCCTGTATCTGGCTGCAAAAGGCAATTGACAACGGCCACCCCCACCCCGAAGCCTTGCTCAAACTTCTTCAGAAATGGCGGCAAAGCATCATATCCAAATAATTTGTATTCCATTCCCTGATTAAGTACTGCACCGTTTCAGCACTCTACAAGCCGTCTGAAAAATAACGGTGCAGATCTTTAATAATTCAAATTCAAAGCACAATATAATTCCGCATATCAATTTTCAGACGGCATCTAAAGTCAGCCATATTAAAATTATGCAAACCGCTTGCTTATGCTTTCCGATAAATTGTGAAACCTCACAGACAATATTTCCCACTGCACGGTAAACAATCCCCTGCCAAACCAAATTCTTATCTAAGTAGCTGTTTGCGAAACACCCATCCAAGAAGTTAAGCCATCTATTCAGCGCGGCACCATCATCAGATGCCGTCTGAAAATACGATAAATTTATCCGCCCCCTTGAGTTTTTCCCATCAGCCCACATATTCAGCCGCAATCAAACCCTTACATCTTGAAACAATTATGAGCAATAAAGACTTTTACGAAACCTTAGGCGTTGCACGTAGTGCCAGCGATGAAGAAATCAAAAAGGCCTACCGCAAACTTGCCATGAAATATCATCCCGACCGTAATCCGGATAATGCCGAGGCGGAGGCCAAATTCAAAGAAATCCAGCAAGCCTATGCCATTCTCTCAGACAAAGAAAAACGCAGTGCCTACGACCAATATGGCCATGCGGGCGTCGACCCCAATATGGGTGCGGGCGGATTCGGCGGTTTTGGCGGATTCGGCGGCGCGCAAGGCTTCGACTTCGGCGATATTTTCAGCCAAATGTTCGGCGGGGCGGCCGGTGGCGGACGCCAACAAAATTACCAAGGCGCAGATTTACAATATGCGGTGGAAATCTCTTTGGAAGAAGCCGCCCTCGGTGTGAAAAAACGTATTACCGTTCCCACATACGAAGAGTGTGATGTCTGCCACGGCTCCGGTGCCAAACCCGGCACTTCGGCAAGCACATGTTCAACCTGTCACGGTTCGGGCACAATTCATGTACGCCAAGCCATTTTCCAAATGCAACAAACCTGTCCAACCTGTCACGGCTCAGGTAAGGAAATCAAAGATCCGTGTATTAAATGCCGTGGCGAAGGCCGTGTAAAAACCAGCAAAACGGTTGAAGTCAACATTCCTGCCGGCATCGACGACGGCCAACGTATCCGCCTATCTGGTGAAGGCGAACCCGGCCTAAATGGCGCGCCTCCCGGAGATTTATATGTTGTCGTGCGCGTTAAAGAGCACAAAACCTTCGAGCGCAACGGCTTGGATTTGCATTGCGAATTACCCATCAGCTTCACTATCGCGGCCTTGGGCGGCGAAGTGGAAGTACCGACATTAGACGGCAAAGTAAAATTGAGCATCCCCAAAGAAACCCAAACCGGCCGCCGTATGCGTGTGAAGGGCAAAGGTATCAAATCACTGCGCTCCAGCGCGGTGGGCGACCTGTATTGCCATGTGGCAGTGGAAACGCCGATTAATCTGACCGAGCGCCAAAAAGAGCTGCTGGA
The DNA here is from genome assembly GCF_022870905.1 of Neisseria arctica. Classification (NCBI taxonomy): domain Bacteria; kingdom Pseudomonadati; phylum Pseudomonadota; class Betaproteobacteria; order Neisseriales; family Neisseriaceae; genus Neisseria; species Neisseria arctica. The sequence continues at coordinate 225,758 of NZ_CP091510.1, read as the reverse complement.
AGAATTTGAAAAAATTTCAACCGGCCTTGACCGCTCTCAAACCCCGCGTCAAAAATCTTTCTTTGACAAAGTTCGTGATATTTTCGACTAATATCCGAAATATCCGCTACATCAAACGGATGGTTTGCCAAAACCGTCCGTTTTTTATCATCGCGCAGCTAAACAGTTATTCGGGCTAAAATAATAAAATGCCGTCTGAAAATTTTCAGACGGCATTTTTCCTGAAAAATATACTTCCTACTTCTGCTTTAGCGCATCTCTAGCAGCTATATGCGGCAATCAGCTTTCTTAAAAATGCATCACAACGGTCCAGTTGCGCCAGCTCCACATATTCATCCGGCTTATGTGCCTGCTCGATACTGCCCGGCCCGCAAATCACGGTATGGATACCGGCCTGCTGAAACTGCCCGCCTTCGGTGGCATAGGCTACTTTCAAACGGCGGGAGTCTTCTACCAATCGGCTAATCAAATCATGCAGCAGCCGTGCTTCAGCCTCGGGCATAGCCGGCACATTTTCCCCATGTTTCATTTCAATCCCGCAAGCCGCATCTATCACCTTCATTTGCGGCTCAAGCACTTCGCGGATATAGGTTTCTATCGGCCCGACAATATCGGCAGGTGTCATATGCGGCAAATTGCGGTAATCAAATTCAAACTCGCATAGCTGAGGCACAATATTACTGGCAATGCCACCACCAATCGTATTCACGCTTAGTGTGGAAAACGGTACGTCGTAATCAGGGTCGTTATCATGACGCTGTTTCAGACGGCCTGCCAAATCGTTGATAAACACAATCAACTTGGCCGCATATTCGATAGCATTCACCCCTTGCGGCGTTAAAGATGAATGAACCGCCTTACCGTGCACGCAGCAGCGGAAAGTATGAATACCTTTATGCGCCACCACCATACGCATCGAAGTAGGCTCGCCGACTATACAATACTCCGGGCTAAGGCCCCGACGCTGCAACTCACCAATCATCACCGGCGCGCCCAAACAACCGATTTCCTCGTCATAAGACAAAGCAATATGCAGCGGTTTATCCAAACGGGCAGACACCATATCCGGTACGGCAGCCAACACGGACGCGATAAAACCTTTCATATCGGCACTGCCCCGCCCGTAAAGCCTGCCGTCGCGAATATCCGCTTGATAAGGATCGCTCAACCATTTTTGCCCGTCTGTCGGCACAACGTCGGTATGGCCGCTGAATATCAATCCGCCTTCCGTACTGCCGTTTGCAGCCGGCACGGTAACAAACAGATTGGCTTTAGTTTGGTCGGCGTTATAAGCCAGCCACGGTTTCAACCCGAAAGAATCCAAATAATCGGCACAATCGCGAATCAAATTCAGATTCGACAAACGGCTGGTGGTATCGAAGGCAATCAAGCGGCTGAGACGGTCGACTGTATTCATGGCAAACTCATTTCAAAAGCGGATAAACTACTTTGATTATAATGCTTTCTTTTACGATAAGCTTGTTCCATCGCCTCCAGCTGTTACAATCTGCCTGAGGCCGTCTGAAAACCCTACGGTCTTTACCTGAAAAGAACAAAACCGACATCGGAGCTTCCGCCGCTGCTTGAATGCGGCGCGCCCCACTCTACCGGAGACCATCAATGAATCCTATCCGCCCTTATCTGGATCACCTACCCCAAATTGCCGAACATTGCTATATCGACCCTGCCGCCGTCATTATCGGCGAAGTCACACTGGGCGAACACGTTTCCGTTTGGCCTTGCGCCGTATTGCGCGGCGACGTAAACCACATCGTTATCGGCGCACGCAGCAATATTCAGGATTTAAGCATGCTGCACGTTTCGCACAAATCGGCGGCCAAACCCGAAGGCTCACCGCTGATTATCGGTGAAGACGTTACCATCGGTCATAAAGTGATGCTGCACGGCTGCACCATAGGTGACCGCGTATTGGTGGGTATGGGTACGATTATCCTAGATGATGCGGTAATCGAAAGCGATGTCATGATAGGTGCCGGCAGCCTGGTGCCGCCCCGCAAACGGTTGGAAAGCGGCTTTTTATATGTCGGTTCCCCCGTTAAACAAATCCGCCCGCTTACCGAAGAAGAAAAAGGCAAATTGGTTGCTTCTGCCGCCCACTATATCCGCGTATCGGAAAACTATCTCAAAACCGCCAAACAAACTTCAGACGGCCTTGAAAATAAGTAAGGGTTTATCAGACCACTCCTCAAAAAAGCCGGCATATGCTTCATCATAAGCATCGCCGGTTTTTTAGTGTGTCGATAAGTGTCCGAGCCTCTCCACAAAATATTGAAGTAATATTACACAATGTCTTACTTCCCAATATCGTACAGCCTGCCCAATCTGCTCTACAACCCACTATTACACAAATACCTTTTTCTCAAATTATAGAATTACCCAAACTTTTTCGATCCCCACTCTTTTGCCTACCTTGGCCTAAATCATAAAAAACTGTAATTTTATAACTACAATCTAAATTTTCAGGTTAAAATTTCACCAAGATTTTACGCAACCCGCATACCCCGCCGGCAATCAAACATCCCGCCAAAATATAAACGGACTTTCGCCATCCACCGGTTGCACAAACCTATGCCGCTACGATGGCAGTTCATCAGAAAACCAAATGATTTGGCACCGTATTGCAACGGTGTATTAAACCTCACAAACCCAAACCGAGTCCTATTGAAGGAATAGCCGTATGAGCAAACCTATCCGCGACCTCACCCGCATCCGCCACAACACCAAAATCGTTGCCACACTGGGCCCGGGCAGCAACAACGTCGAGCTGCTCGAAGATATGATCCGCGTCGGCGGACTAAACGTCGTCCGCTTCAACTTCAGCCACGGCACCGCCGAATTCCACCGCGAAAATGCCGAAATCGTCCGCGAAGCCGCCCGCCGTGCCGGGCGCGAAGTCGCCATTATGGCCGACCTGCAAGGCCCTAAAATCCGTGTCGGCAAGCTGGAAAACGGCTTTATCGAACTTAATGCTGGTGAAAAACTGCTGCTTGATGCCGCACTGGAAGGCGAAGGCAACCGCGAACGCGTCGGCCTTGATTACCGCAACCTGCCCGACGACGTCAAACCGGGTGATATTCTGCTGCTGGACGACGGCCTGCTTACACTAACCGTAGACGAAGTACGCGGCCATGAAATCCTCACTACCGTACAAAACAGCCACAAACTGAAATCCAACAAAGGCATCAACAAACAAGGCGGCGGACTTTCCGCCGGCGCGCTTACCGAAAAAGACTTCCGCGACCTCAAAACCGCCGTTTCCATCGGTTGCGACTATCTGGCCGTCAGCTTTGTAAAATCTGCCGAAGACATGCAGATTGCCCGCAATTTGGTCGAACAGGAAATGCAAGGCAGCGATGCCGTACGCCCGGGCTTGGTGGCAAAAATCGAGCGTGTGGAAGCCATTACCAACCTTGATGAAATTATTTTGGCTTCAGACGGCATCATGGTTGCCCGTGGCGATTTGGCGGTAGAGGTAGGCAATGCCGCCGTTCCCGCCCTGCAAAAACGCATGATCAAACGCGCCCGCGAACTACGCCGCTTCAGCATCACCGCCACGCAAATGATGGAAAGCATGATTACCAACCCCGTACCGACGCGCGCCGAAGTCAGCGACGTTGCCAATGCGGTGCTGGACGGAACCGACGCGGTAATGTGTTCCGCCGAAACCGCCATCGGTGCCTATCCGTTTGAAACCGTGCGCCAAATGGCGATTATCTGTGCCGCCGCAGAAGCCGAACAAGATTCTCTCAACGGCGTGGAAGACGTACACCAAGAAGCCGCCGTCAGCCCCAACTTGGCGATTGCCAGCGGAGCCGTACAAGTCGCCCGTGCCATCGGAGCCAAAGCGATTGTCGCGCTGACCGAAAGCGGCAGCACCGCCTTCGAAATCAGCCGCCACAGCATCCAGCTGCCGATTTACGCACTCACACCCAGCATTTCCGCCCAACGCCGTATGGCGATGTACCGCGGCGTGCGTCCGTTGCGTTTGGCAACCAGTACCAACCACGATACTGCCTTGGACGAAGTAGAAGCCATGCTATTGGAACGCAATGTTTTGCATAGCGGCGACCAATACATCATCACCAGCGGCTCGCGTATGCGCGAGAGCGGCAGCACCGATACGCTGCAAATTTTCCGCGTTCTGTAAATTACCATGATCAGGCCGTCTGAAAATATGGCAAAAGAAAAAGCAGGCATCCAAGCCTGCTTTTTTTATGGGGAAATCTCTATCTGATATTTCAGACGGCCTCTTGTCCAGTATCAAAACGCCGACAAAGGTACGGCCATCAAAGTTTCTCCGCCGTTTACCACTTGCGCCGCATAAGTTTGTATCTGCGGCAGCACATAAGCAAAGTAAACCTGCGCCGTATGCCGCTCGGCCGCATAAAACTCTTCATCCCCCACCGCTTCGTTTTGAGCTGCCAACCAATGGCGCGCCATTGCCACCGCTCCTAAAGTACAGCCCATCTGATGCAGATAGGCATGCGAAACCGCTGCCGCCGATTCGGGTGTTTCCGCCATCTGAGCCACAACCGCGGCTACGCTTTGCCGTGCCAAAGCCAATGCTTGGCGGAGTGATTCTGCCATTACCGGGGCTTGTGCGGCGAGTTCCCGCGCAACACTTTCGCCTTCCGCCAATAGCAGTTCGGCGGTTTTTCCATTATTAGCGGCGGTTTTTCGGCCGATCAAATCCAAAGCCTGAATACCGTTCGTACCTTCGTAAATCGGCGTAATCCGTACATCGCGCACATATTGCGCCATGCCTGTTTCCTCTATATAGCCCATACCGCCGAACACCTGCATGGCCATATTAGTCAACACCGTACCGTTATCGGTATTCCATGCCTTCACAATCGGAATCAGAAAATCCAATACGGCTGAAGCTTCGGCACGCACGGCCTCATCTTCATGCCCGTGCATGGTATCGATACAGGCCGCTGCCCGCATATACAGCGCACGCTGCGCGGCAAGCGTCGCTTTTTGCACCAGCAGCATACGGCGTACGTCGGGGTGGTTGATAATCGCTACCGGTACTTGGCTTTGCCCGCCGATGCCGCGGCTTTGTACGCGCTCTTTGGCATAGGCCAACGCATTTTGGTAAGCCCGCTGCGCCACCGCATGCCCTTCGATGCCCACACCCAAGCGCGCATGGTTCATCATGGTAAACATATACGCCAAACCCTTGCCTGCCTCACCGACCAAATAGCCTTCGGCTTCGTCGAACTGCATCACGCAAGTGGGGCTGGCATGAATACCCAGTTTATGTTCCAGGCCTACTACCGAAACCCGGTTGCGTTCACCCGGATTACCCTCGGCATCCAATAAAAACTTCGGTACGATAAACAGCGAAATGCCCTTCACGCCCGCCGGTGCATCGGGCAAGCGTGCCAACACCAAATGCACGATATTTTCGGTAATTTCCTGCTCGCCCCAAGTAATGAAGATTTTTTGACCGCTCACCGCATACGCGCCGTTTTCTTTCGGCACGGCTTTTGCCGCCACCTGCCCCAAATCCGTACCCGCATTCGGTTCGGTGAGATTCATGGTGCCGCTCCATAAGCCTTGGCTCATCTTGGGCAGATAAGTCTGCTTTTGCGCTTCGTCGGCATGGTTCAGCAAAGCTTCCACTGCGCCCAAAGTCAGCATCGGCAGCAACGAGAACGACAAATTCGCCGCACACCACATTTCCTCGCAAGCCGCCGCCACTACCGCCGGCAACCCCTGCCCTTCATATTCGGCAGGCGCGCGCAAACCGATCCAACCCGCGTCGCGGTATTCCTCATAAGCGCGCACCAAATCGGGATGGGTCTCCACCTTGCCCGACACCAGCTTGGCACCGTTCAAATCGCCCGTACGGTTGGTCGGCGCCAACACCTGCTCTGCAAACTTAGCGGCCTCCTCCAACACCGCATCCACCGTGTCGGCATCGAGGCCGTCTGAAGAAGGCAAAGCCAACACTTCAGGCAAACTGCCGTGCACCCGCAGGGCAAAACGCAATTCATTTAAAGGCACTTGGTAATTCATCATTTCTCCGATAACTTATTCTTAGGATGCCGGATACTTTAGCCGCAAACCTACCGCCTGCAAAGCCGAACACCCGCATTTTTCACAACTTTTTTGGAGTCAGATCTCTAGTTTTAATCTTGCCGTCAAGCACCGATAAAAATGTATTTTTCAGACGGCCTCTTGCAGATGACAAATCCCGCCCTGCCCGTTATGCTTACTTTTTTCCAATAACACTATTAATTCAGATAATGAACATTACCCAAATCCTTGCCAACGAACTTTCCGCCACCACTGCCCAAATCACTGCCGCCGTCGAACTGCTGGACGAAGGCGCCACCGTTCCCTTTATCGCCCGTTACCGCAAAGAGGCCACCGGCGGGTTGGACGACAGCCAACTACGCACCCTAGCCGAGCGGCTGCAATACCTGCGCGAACTGCAAGAGCGCAAAGCCACCGTATTAAAAAGCATTGAAGAACAAGGCAAACTCACGCCCGAACTGCAAGCCGCCATCGAAGCCGCCGACAATAAAACCACCCTTGAAGATCTCTACCTACCCTATAAACCCAAGCGTCGCACCAAAGCGCAAATCGCCCGTGAAAACGGCTTACAGCCCTTGGCCGACCTACTCTTAAACACGCCGTCTGAAAACCCCGAAACCGCCGCCCAAGCCTATTTGGGCGACAACGTACCCGATACCAAAGCCGCACTGGACGGCGCACGCGCCATTCTGATGGAACAATTTGCCGAAGATGCCGAGCTCATCGGCCGTCTGCGCGAAAAACTGTGGGCCGAAGCCGAGATCCACGCCCAAGTAATCGCCGGCAAAGAAAACGAAGGCGAAAAATTCACCGATTACTTCGACCACCGCGAAGCCGTCCGCACCATGCCTAGCCACCGCGCCTTAGCCGTATTACGCGGACGCAACGAAGGCATTCTTCAGACGACCTTGAAATACCAACCCGACGAAACCCCGATTACCGAGCAAAGCGAATACGAACAACTGATCGCCCGACACTTCAACATCGACGATAAAGGCCGCCCCGCCGACAAATGGTTACGCGACACCGTGCGTTTGGCCTGGCGCGCCAAAATCTTCCTCTCCCTCGAGCTGGAAGCCTTCAACCGCCTGAAAGAAAACGCCGATACCGATGCCATCACCGTATTCGCCCGCAACCTCAAAGATCTGCTGCTGGCCGCCCCCGCCGGCCGCCTGACCACCCTCGGCCTAGACCCCGGCTACCGCAACGGTGTGAAATGCGCCGTTGTCAGCGATACCGGCAAACTCTTGGATACCGTCATCGTATATCTGCACCAAGAAAACAATATGTTGGCTGCTTTGGCAAACCTGATTAAAAAACACCAAGTGAAACTGATCGCCATCGGCAACGGCACCGCCAGCCGCGAAACCGATAAAATCGCAGCCGAGCTGGTAAAAGGCCTGCCCGAAATGCAGCTGCATAAAATCGTTGTTTCCGAAGCAGGCGCATCCATCTACTCCGCCTCCGAGCTGGCCGCCAAAGAATTCCCCGATTTAGACGTTTCCCTGCGCGGCGCCGTCTCCATCGCCCGCCGCCTGCAAGACCCGCTGGCCGAACTGGTGAAAATCGACCCCAAATCCATCGGCGTCGGCCAGTACCAACACGACGTCAACCAAAGCCAACTTGCCAAATCGCTGGATGCCGTCGTAGAAGACTGCGTTAACGCCGTCGGCGTGGATGTGAATACCGCCTCCGTACCGCTGCTTGCCCGCATCTCCGGCCTCAACAGCACGCTTGCCCAAAATATCGTTGCCTACCGCGACGAACACGGCGCATTCGACAGCCGCCGCCAACTGCTGAAAGTACCGCGCCTCGGTGAAAAAACCTACGAACAGGCCGCCGGCTTTTTACGCATCAACGGCGGCAAAGAACCGCTGGATGCCAGCGCCGTCCACCCCGAAGCCTATCCCTTAGTCGCCCGTATGCTCGATGATCTGCACATCAAAGCCGCAGACCTGATCGGCAACCGTGAAAAAATCAAACAAATCAAACCCACCCAGTACACTACCGAACAATTCGGCCTGCCCACCGTTATGGATATCCTCGCCGAACTAGAAAAACCCGGGCGCGACCCGCGCGGCGAGTTTCAGACGGCCACATTTGCCGAAGGCATCAACGAAATCAGCGATTTAAAGCCCGGAATGATTCTCGAAGGCGTGGTAAGCAACGTTGCCAACTTCGGCGCATTCGTCGATATCGGCGTACACCAAGACGGTCTCGTCCACATCTCCGCCCTTTCGAACAAATTCGTTTCCGATCCGCGCGAAGTGGTAAAAGCCGGCGACGTAGTAAAAGTGAAAGTAGTCGAAGTAGATGCCGCCCGCAAACGCATCGCACTCACTATGCGGCTGGATGATGAAGCCGGAACATCGGGCAAACACAGCGAAAGGCCGTCTGAAACCCGAAACCGCCACCAAAAACACTCCGGCGGCTTAAAAAACGAACGCAACAACGCCCTTGCAAACTCGGCTATGGCGGATGCGTTTGCAAAGTTAAAAAGATAAGGGATTTTTGAGGAGAATAAATAAATGGAGAAAGCAGCCTATTTATTAAACCAAGGCAAAACATTGGCTGAACAAGGGAAATTGGATAAAGCGATTGCTCTTTGGAGACAAATAAAACGGGAAGATTCGCCTGAACTGTATGCAAAAGCACAGTTTAACCTTGGCATTGCCTTAACACAGAAAGGTGATACGGAGGGAGCGATCACTGCCTACCAAAAGGTTCAGCAGGAGGATTCAAAAGAGGAATATGCCAAAGCACAGGTTAACCTTGGCCTTGCCTTAATACAAAAAGGTGATACGGAGGGAGCGATCACTGCCTACCAAAAGGTTCAGCAGGAGGATTCAAAAGAGGAATATGCCAAAGCACAGCTTAGCCTTGGCCTTGCCTTAATACAAAAAGGTGATACGGAGGGAGCGATCACTGCCTACCAAAAGGTTCGGCAGGAAGATTCAAAAGAAGCATATGCAAAAGCACAGTTTAACCTTGGCATTGCCTTAACACAGAAAAGTGATACGGAGGGAGCGATCACTGCCTACCAAAAGGTTCGGCAGGAGGATTCAAAAGAGGAATATGCCAAAGCACAGCTTAGCCTTGGCATTACCTTAGAACAGAAAGGTGATACGGAGGGAGCGATCACTGCCTACCAAAAGGTTCGGCGGGAAGATTCGCCTGAACTGTATGCAAAAGCACAGTTTAACCTTGGCATTGCCTTAACACAGAAAGGTGATACGGAGGGAGCGATCACTGCCTACCAAAAGGTTCGGCAGGAAGATTCAAAAGAAGCATATGCAAAAGCACAGGTTAACCTTGGCCTTGCCTTAAAGCAGAAAGGTGATACGGAAGGAGCGATCACTGCCTATCAAAAGGTTCGGCAGGAAGATTTTCCAAAACTCTATGCAATAGCACAGTTTAACCTTGGCCTTGTCTTAGAACAGAAAGGTGATACGGAAGGAGCGATCACTACCTACCAAAAGGTTCGGCGGGAAGATTCGCCTGAACTGTATGCAAAAGCACAGGTTAGCCTTGGCCTTGCCTTAATACAGAAAGGTGATACGGAGGGAGAGATCACTGCCTACCAAAAGGTTCGGCAGGAAGATTCAAAAGAAGCATATGCCAAAGCACAGTTTAACCTTGGCATTGCCTTAACACAGAAAGGTGATACGGATGGAGCGATCACTGCCTACCAAAAGGTTCGGCAGGAAGATTCAAAAGAGGAATATTCCAAAGCACAGGTTAACCTTGGCCTTGCCTTAGAACAGAAAGGTGATACGGAAGGAGCGATCACTGCCTACCAAAAGGTTCGGCAGGAAGATTTTCCAGAACTCTATGCAATAGCACAGTTTAACCTTGGCCTTGCCTTAACACAGAAAGGTGATGCAGATAGAGCAATTCAAGCTCTCGAGAAAAGTAAAAATCTGTTTTATTATGAAGCTAAAGCTATGATTCAGGTGTTGGATTCCAAACTTACTGATCCTGCAAAAAGTCATTTTAAAAATATTTTAGATTTTATTCGCAAGCTATTAGGCCTTTTACAAATTAAAGGGGAAGCCACATCAGAAGAATCAAAAGTCGCACACTATACACGCCCCGGTATTGCATGGAATGTGCTTAATAATTTGGATAATGCCAAACCCTCCCATTTCCGTTTAAATACGATTAAAAATGTTAATGATCCGATGGAGGGTTTGGTTTTCTATCAATATTTGCGCAATCAAGACTGTATTAATACGGAAATCTACCAACAGCTGGATAACTTTCAAGAGAGCGTGTTTATCAGCTGCTTTACCTTTAATCACGACAGCCTCAACCAGTTTCGTTTGTATGGTAAAGAACAAGGGCTTGAGGCTTCCGGGGTGAGCTTAGTGCTTAAGCAAACTTTCTTTGATAAAGATAGTAATGTAAACAGGGTGAAATTCATTGCCTCTCAAGCAACCAATACATCCATCTTAAACACAATACCTCTACAGGAAAATAATGAAGATAAGCCGGCTAAAAAAAATACTTCTTCATATCTTCCCAAGCAGGCTTTGTATCGCTGCATATATCTAGAGCCGGAAAGCGGATACCTAGCCCTTGCCCACCGAGATAAAGTAACTTTTTATCGCGAGCATTATTCAAACTCTGATACTTCGGAAAAATCCACTAAGGCTTGGCAAGACTATCAAGAAAAAATACAAGAGATGGAGAAGCAGGTTGGAGATTTGCTGAAGGAAATTAAAGAGGAAGTGAAAGCCTTACAAGATGAGGCAGATATCAAAGATAAACCATCAAATCTGCAAAAAGCCACAGAAATTCTGGCATTTATTTTGCAGCCGATGCAGTATCTGATTAAGCATTCGGCTTTTGAAGAAGAGCAAGAGTGCCGTATGATTTATATCACTTCGTTATCCGATGATAAAATCCGCATCAATTGGGAAAACAGCCAAATGTACGTTGAATATGAACCGGATGTGAAAACGCATCTGGATAAAATGTATCTTTCTCCCGGTGCGCGCAACCATGAAGATTTTTTCCGCAAGATACTGGAAGATAAAGCGAAAGTATGTATTTCACATAATCCGTTTCGCGGTAAGGCATAGCCGCATATGCGAAGAATCAGAATAACATCAGAATAACATTGGAAAAGAGATTAATTGCGCTATCCGTTAACCTCTTAAGTTAGTACGGTATTCTGCAAGATTGCCCATCAGGCTTTCCAAAATTATTTTCATACCATATTGCCAATCATTTCACCTATTTTCTATTTTAAAAAGGAGAAACACGATGTCTGCACCCTATTTACCGAAAATTCTGGCTGTCTGCATCAGCGCTGCGTTGCTTGGCGCTCCTGCATTGGCTGCCCCGCCGCTTACTGTTGCCTCCGAGCAGCCCTCGAAAGTTACCCGCGACAATACCAACGCTTGGCTGGAAATCGATACTGCCGCTTATGGGCGTAATCTCGAAGCCATGAAAAAACACCTCAACGGCAAAGCAAAAATCTGCGCTATTTTAAAAGCCGACGCTTACGGCAACGGCATTGATTTGCTGATGCCCGAAATCATCAAACACGATATCCCCTGCATCGGCATCGCCAGCAACGAAGAAGCACGGGTTGCGCGTGCGCACGGTTACCAAGGCGTGATCGCACGGGTACGCACGGCTTCTTTGGGTGAAATCAAAGACGGCCTGCAATATGATATGGAAGAGCTGTTCGGCAATTTAAACCAAGCGCAAGCCGCAGACCGGTTGGCGGCACAAGCGGGTAAGAAACTGCGTTTCCATCTGTCGCTAAACTCGGCGGGCATGGACCGTAACGGCTTGGATATGTCGTCTGCCGCCGGCAAAAAAGAAGCCGTAGCCATCACGAAACTGCCGAACCTGCAAATCACCGGCATCATGACGCATTTTCCGGTAGAGGATAAAGACGATGTGAAAAAAGGCTTGAAGGTTTTCGACCGCGATTGGAAATGGTTGGTACGGCATGCCAAACTCGACCGTAAAAAATTAACCATTCACGCCGCCAATTCGTTTGTATCTTTGGAAGTGCCAGAGGGCTGGTACGATATGGTGCGCCCGGGGGGCATTTTGTTTGGCGAACCGGTATACGAGCGGCCGGAGTATGAATATATTATGTCGTTCAAAACCAAAGTCGGCAGCGTCAACTCATATCCCAAAGGCAGCACGGTAGGCTACGACCGCACCTTCACCCTAACACGCGATTCACGTCTGGCCAACCTGCCCTTCGGCTATTCAGACGGCTACCGCCGCGTATTCACCAACAAAGGCCATGTGTTGATCCGCGGCCATAAAGTGCCGGTAGTCGGCAAAGTATCTATGAATACGACGATGGTTGATGTAACCGATTTTCCCGATATCCAAGCGGATGACGAAGTGGTGATTTTCGGCAAACAAGGCAACGCGGAAATCACGCAAAGCGAAGTAGAGGAAATCAACGACGCCCTGTTGGCTGATTTATACACCGTATGGGGCAACTCCAACCCCAAACTGCCCAAACCCGCCGAACAGTAAGCCTTGGTGATTTTTAGAAACAATATCGACATAGCGGAGCTGCCGAGAAATCGGCAACAGGCCGTCTGAAAAAAATGAACGAAACCGAAACCCATCCCTTACCCCCCTTTCTGCCTGCTCATGCCAAATTGCTGATGCTCGGCTCGTTTCCGCCGCCGCGTACGCGCTGGAAAATGGATTTTTATTATCCGAACTTCCAAAACGATATGTGGCGGATTTTCGGCTTGGTATTTTTTGCAGACAAAGATTATTTCGTCGAAGCAGGCGGCAAGGCTTTTAAAGAGGCACTGATTCGGGATTTTCTCATTGAAAAAGGCATTGCCATCAGCGATACGGGCTATCGGGTACGGCGTTTGCAGGGCAATGCGGCGGATAAGTTTTTACAGATTGTCGAACCTGTGGATTTGGCGGCGTTATTGACTGCCATACCACAATGCAAGGCGGTGATGACAACCGGCGATTTGGCAACCGAAACGCTGCTGACAATGATGCCGCCTGAAACGGCTAAGCCTGTTATAGGTCAATGCTCGGAAACGGTATTTGCCGGGCGTGCATTGCAGTTATTCCGTTTGCCCTCTTCTTCGCGAGCCTATCCTTTGCCTTTGGTGAAAAAAGCCGAAGCGTATGCAGCATTTTTTAGAGCTGTGGGTTTGCTGTAAATTTCCCGGTATATTTTCAAACCGTGCCATTAGAATTGGTTTGGTTAACCAACTTCTCATTGAAAATGCCGTCTGAAAAGTTTTCAGACGGCATTTTTTCATCATTGCTGTGCAATACAGATATTACACGCCGCGCAATAATTCGTTTACGCTGGTTTTAGCACGGGTTTGCGCGTCTACTTTTTTCACAATCACGGCGCAATACAAGCTGTGGCTGCCGTCTTTGCTGGGCAAGCTGCCGGATACCACTACCGAACCTGCCGGTACGCGGCCATAGTGGATTTCACCGGTTTCACGGTCGTAAATTTTAGTAGATTGGCCAATGTATACGCCCATAGAAATCACGCTGCCTTCTTCAACGATCACACCTTCCACGATTTCCGAACGCGCACCGATAAAGCAGTTGTCTTCGATGATGGTGGGGGAAGCCTGCAACGGTTCCAATACACCGCCGATACCCACGCCGCCGCTAAGGTGTACGTTTTTACCGATTTGGGCGCAAGAACCTACGGTAGCCCAAGTATCAACCATCGTGCCTTCGTCTACGTAGGCACCAATATTCACATATGAAGGCATCAATACAACGTTTTTGGCTACGAAGCTGCCGCGACGGGCAACTGCACCGGGTACGGCACGGAAACCGGCGGCTTTAAACTCTTCTTCGTTCCAATCGGCAAACTTAGTCGGCACTTTATCGAAATATTTGTTTACGCCGTCGTTTTGGACTTCGTTGTCTTGGATACGGAAAGAAAGCAATACGGCTTTTTTCGCCCATTCGTTCACAACCCATTGGCCGTCTTTTTTCTCGGCCACACGCAACGCGCCCGAATCAAGCTGACGCAGGGTTTCCAATACGGCTTCTTTGACTTCGGCGCTAACGCTGGCCGGAGTGATATCGGCGCGGTTTTCAAACGCGGTTTCGATAATATTTTGTAATGACATAAATCTTCCTTGGAAATGAGATTAATCAAAAGCACAATGTGCTTGTTTTTAAATCGTATTATTGAGCGGCTAAATAGCCGCCGGGTAAAATTTTTCCACTTAACCGATGTTGGAAAATATGGTCTCGGTAAGCAGTGGACGCTGTAACGGCTGCACGGTCAGCTGCTGCAATGCCGTCTGAAAATATTCGAAGCCGACGTTTTCAGAACCGAACCGTGCCAAATGCTCGGTATCCATTTGGCAATCAATCATTTTTACACCGCATTGCGCCAAATAAGGTACGGCTCGGGCAAAAGCTATTTTACTGGCATCGGAAACAGCGGCAAACATAGACTCACCGAAAAACACGCTGCCGATTTGTACGCCATATAGTCCGCCTGCCAATTTCAAACAGCCTTCCCCATCAGGATACCAGCATTCGAAAGAATGGGCGTGTCCGATACGGTGCAACTCCTCATAAGCCTGACGCATCCGACGGGTAATCCAAGTACCGTTTTGCCCCGGCCTGGACGCGGCGGCACAAGCGGCAACCACTTCGGCAAACGCACGGTTAACAGTAACCGCATAAGGCTTGTTACGCAGTGTTTTAGCCAATGAACGGCCGATATGCAGTTTATCAGGATAAAGCACGGTACGCGGTGCCAACGCCCACCAGCAAATCGGTTCGCCCTCTGAAAACCACGGGAAAATACCTTGCGGATAAGCCGTCAGCAGCCATTCGGGGCGCAAACTTCCGCCCACCGCCACCAAACCCTCTCTCCGTGCCACTGCCTCCGCCGCATCGGGAAAGAACGGTATGCCGGGATCCAACACAGGAATATCCATAGTTTCCAATCGGGCCTTACCAATATATTTTCAGACGGCCTGAACCGTTCCGCCCGGGCCGTCTGAAACATTTGCACAATACAGGCTCAGCGTTTGTCTTTTTTCTGACACTCGCTGCATACGCCGTACATATACAGCGCATGATCAACAATGCGGTAACCATTTTCTTCTGCGATTTTATCTTGCAGTTTTTCGATTTCGTCGTTGTGGAATTCGGTAACCTTACCGCATTTTACGCAAACGATATGATCATGGTGACCGCCGGCATTCAATTCATATACCGCTTTGCCAGTTTCGAAGTGATGGCGCAGCAAAATACCGGCCTGTTCGAATTGGGTCAGTACGCGGTAGATAGTCGCCACACCGATTTCAATGCCTTCGTCCAACAAAATACGGTAAACGTCTTCGGCACTCAAATGCTCTTCGGCATGCTGCTCGAACAAATCCAAAATCTTCAAACGCGGGCCGGTCACTTTCAGGCCACTGTCTTTTAATTGAGCGATATTGCTGTCCATAATGGTTTCCATACCCGTGTAGTGTAATTGTCGTTATAATACGCATTTTTAGCAGCTTTGCCCACTATCAGATGATAAAGGTTTTCAATTGTCGAACTTTTCGATACGCGCTAACCTAAAACCTCATCTACCGCATGAAAGGTAACATCGTGAACAAACCCTTATGCCTAGCTTTGGCGGCCCTTCTCGGCCTGGCTGCCTGCTCCGTTGAGCGTGTTTCCAACTTCCCCTCTTACAAGCTGCAAGTCGTGCAAGGAAACCAGCTTGATCCGCGCGCGGTGGTTTCCCTGCAACCGGGTATGAGCCGCGACCAAGTGCAACTACTGCTCGGTACCCCGCTGCTGCGCGATCCGTTTCATGCCGACCGTTGGGACTACACTTACAACACCGCACGTAATGGTGTTTTGGAAGAACAGCGTACCCTTACACTCTTTTTCACCGACGACCGATTGACCCGTGCCGAAGGTAATGCCATCGAATATGCCATCGAGCAGTTAAAAACCGAAACTGCCTCCGAGGCCAATCCGTAAACAGGAATTTTTATGACTCAGTTGAAAATCGCCATTGCCGGCGCGAACGGTCGTATGGGCCGCGTATTGATTGAAGCCGTCAGCAAACATCCCGATACCGTATTGAGCGGTGCACTCGAACATACCGCCTCCGAAGCCCTCGGCCTTGATGCAGGCTACGCTATAGGCATTAAAACCGGCGTTGCCATCAGCAGCGATGTTGATGCCGTTTTGGCCGTAAGCGACGTATTAATCGACTTCACCCGTCCCGAGCCTACACTCGGCCATCTGCAAAAATGTGTGCAACACGGTGTGAAGATGATTATCGGCACCACCGGCTTCGATGATGCGGGCAAAGCTGCGATTGCAGCGGCGGCGGAAAAAACCGCCATTGTATTTGCTGCCAATTTCAGCGTGGGCGTCAACCTGACTTTCCACGTACTCGACACTGTCGCCCGCGTACTCAACGAAGGTTACGACATTGAAATCATTGAAGGCCACCACCGCCATAAAGTCGACGCCCCCAGCGGTACCGCTCTGCGAATGGGAGAAGTGATTGCCGCTGCGCTAGGCCGTAATTTGAAAGAATGCGCCGTTTATGGCCGCGAAGGCCATACCGGCCCTCGTGACCCATCGACCATCGGCTTTGCCACCGTGCGCGCAGGCGATATTGTCGGCGACCATACGGCATTGTTCGCTACCGACGGCGAGCGGGTAGAAATTACCCACAAAGCCAGCAGCCGCATGACTTTTGCCTCCGGCGCGGTACGCGCAGCGGTTTGGCTGCGAGCCCACGATAAAGGCTTGTTTGATATGCAAGACGTTTTAGGGCTGAAAAACAGTTAAGCTTGCTATGGATATGCATCATGAAAAGCCGTCTGAAACTTTCAGACGGCTTTTTTGCGGCTAAAAACCCACGGGAGTTTGGGCACTACCGGTTAATATCCCAAAATCCGCCAGACCGCAGCCAAACAGATTATTCCGACCGCTTCTATACTTCACCGGCCAACACGGCGCCATTTTACTCAAAATACGGTTTTACAATCTTTCAACACCAAGTATCCGTTTTATGCGGCCAACCGTTTATCAGCTTTTCTAATACAATCTACGAATCAATTAAGGCCGTCTGAAACTTTCAGACGGCCTTATCTTCTCAAAGGGCGGCATTTTAATTTTCAGGCAGTTCCGCCGAGCCCATACGCCGTAAAATAATATTAGTCCGGTTGCGTAATGTGCGGTCGCGCGGGTTTTCCGCATAATACAAAGGCCGCGGCACACGCGCCGCCAATTGGGCCGCCTGCTGTTTGGTCAATCCCGCGGCAGGCTTCTTAAAGAAATACTGTGAAGCGGCTTCCGCTCCGAACACACCCGGCCCCCATTCGATCATATTCAGATACAGTGCGAAAATGCGGTCTTTATCCGTTGTCGCCTCCAGCATGGCCGTAATCGCAGCCTCTTCCACTTTACGTATATAACTGCGGCTGTCATTCAAAAAAAGATTTTTCGAGAGCTGCTGGCTGATGGTCGAACCGCCGGCCCTAACCTGCCCGCTGCGCTGGTTACGCTTTATCGCATTTCGGATCCCGCTCCAATCAAAGCCGCCGTGTTCGGCAAACTTGGCATCTTCAGAAGCAATCAAGGCTTTTTTCAAATTAGTGGAAATATCGTCATAGGCCACCCAACGGTAATCCAAAGCCACTTGTTTCCCTGCCTGACGATACTCACTCATACGCATCGTCATGAAAGAGCTGGCCTGCGGCGCAACTGCCCGATATGTAATGATGTTGCCATAAACATAGGCATTAAACAGGATCACCGCCGCAAAAGGCAGTGCCAACAACCATTTCAACATCCCCTTCAACCTTTCCGCATATATTCTTTAACCACATCGGCATCCGGGGCAAAGTCTCGCCATAGCTCATAGGCCGCTGCAGCCTGGCCAACCAACATACCCAATCCATCAGCTGTTTGGCGGGCACCACTGGCACGGGCAAATTCGAGAAACGCCTCTGCCGCCGCACCGTAAACCATATCATAAGCCAAGGTACAAGCGGCAAACACACGCCCGTCTATTTCGGGTAGTTGCCCGCTCAAACCGCCTGAAGTGCCGTTTACCACGATATCAAAATAAGCATGGGGTAAATCGGCTAAGCCTGAAGATGTCACACCAAACTGCCGTGCCAAATTATCCGCCTTAGCCGCAGTACGGTTGGCAATCACAATTTCCTCCGGTTTTTTCTCCAATATAGGCTGAATCACGCCGCGTACCGCACCACCTGCACCCAATATCAAAATCTTTTTACCGGCCAAATCCACACCGCAGCCGTGCACGATATCATTCACCAAACCTATGCCGTCCGTATTATCACCGCGAAACCGCCCGCCGCCCAACGGAATCAACGTATTTACCGCCCCCGCCGCCCGGGCACGCTCGGAAAGCTCATCCACCCAGTGATAAGCATCGGTTTTAAAAGGCACTGTTACATTTGCCCCCAAACCTCCTGCTGCAAAAAAAGCTTCCACTGCCTCTGCAAAACCGCTTTCATCAGCCCAAATACGCTCGTATTCGATTTCCACCCCTTCTTGCAAAGCAAAACGGGCATGAATCTGCGGTGATTTACTATGGGCAATCGGATTGCCGAAAACAGCATAACGAGGCTTATGGTTCGCCATTAATTTTCTCTCTTTAATGAATATCGGCAAGGAGGCTGACCAAGTTAGCCTACCAGAGCACGTTAAAAAATTTGCCGCACTAATTTGGTCGTTACATTATTTTTGAATAAAACTGCCGCATGGAAAGCGGTTTGATTTTATCACTATCCTTTCGTGTAGTTTAACTAAATCCAACGAAAATCACTCCGCGTAATACAATAAAAATTTTTGAATAAATTGTTGACAATTTTTCTAGTGGAATTTATATTTCTTTTAAACATTTGAATGACGGCGGCTTCGGAGAAAAAGGCCGTCTGAAATACAAAAACCGCTTAAATGAAGTTTAATTACAAAAACCTCACGGCGGTATGTTTTACATAATCTCTGTGCCTCTAACGACATGCTTGTGGCACAATAGCGGTATGCAACAGCCTTTTTATCGTAATACTTCCCAACAATCAGGAGCAAAACCATGTCTGTAAAAGATGTTGTCAAACTGATCGAGGAAAACGAAGTCCGCTTCGTCGACCTGCGCTTCACCGACACTAAAGGCAAACAACAACACGTTTCCGTACCCGCCCGCATCGTACTGGAAGATCCGGAAGAATGGTTCGAAAACGGCCAAGCCTTCGACGGCTCTTCTATCGCCGGTTGGAAAGGCATCCAAGCATCAGACATGGTTTTAAAGCCCGATGCCGATACCGCCTATATCGACCCCTTCTATGATGATGCCACCATTGTCATTACTTGCGATGTGATTGATCCCGCAAACGGCCAAGGCTATGACCGCGACCCCCGTTCTATCGCCAAACGCGCCGAAGCCTACCTGAAATCTTCAGGCTTGGGCGACACCGCATTCTTCGGCCCTGAGCCCGAGTTCTTCGTATTCGACGGCATCGAGTGGGAAACCTCTATGCAAGGCACCCGCTATAAAATCCATTCCGAAGAAGCGGCTTGGTCAAGCGGCACTTCTTACGACGGCCAAAATACCGGCCACCGCCCGACAGTAAAAGGCGGCTACTTCCCGGTTGCCCCCGTAGATTCAGGGCAAGACCTGCGCTCTGCCTGCGTAAACATTCTCGAAGAAATCGGTATTCCTGTCGAAGTACACCACCACGAAGTGGCGACTGCCGGCCAAATGGAAATCGGCACCAAGTTCAGCACGCTCACCAAGCGCGCCGACTGGACTCAAGACATGAAATACGTTATCCACAACGTAGCACATAATTTCGGCAAAACAGCCACCTTCATGCCCAAACCGATTATGGGCGACAACGGCTCAGGTATGCACGTTCACCAATCAATCTGGAAAGACGGCAAAAACCTGTTTGCGGGCGACGGTTATGCCGGCCTGTCCGAAATGGCACTCTATTACATCGGCGGCATTATCAAGCATGCCAAAGCTCTGAATGCCATTACCAATCCTTCCACCAACTCGTACAAACGTTTGGTTCCTCATTTCGAAGCACCGACCAAGCTGGCTTACTCGGCCAAAAACCGCTCGGCTTCCATCCGCATTCCGCACGTTGCCAGCAGCAAAGCCCGTCGTATCGAAGCACGCTTCCCCGATCCGATGGCCAACCCCTATCTGTGCTTTGCCGCCCTGTTGATGGCCGGTTTAGACGGCATCCAAAACAAAATCCATCCGGGCGATCCTGCTGATAAAAACCTTTATGACCTGCCGCCTGAAGAAGATGCATTGGTGCCGACCGTATGCGCTTCTTTAGAAGAAGCGCTGGCCGCCCTGAAGGCAGACCATGAGTTCCTGACTCGCGGCGGTGTATTCAGCCAAGATTGGATTGACAGCTACATCGCCTTCAAAGAAGAAGATGTGAAACGTATCCGCATGGCACCTCATCCGCTCGAATTCGAAATGTATTATTCTCTGTAATCTAAAGCGGTATAAAAAAACCGGGCGTACACCGCCCGGTTTTTTTGTTATTCAAATATTTTTTATCTCAAAATTGTAATCTTCATTTTTTGCCGACAAGCCGTCTGAAAACTTTCAGACGGCTTGTTAGAATATTTATGCCGTATAAAGGTATTTTCTGATACGACATCAAATGGTTTAAGCAAATCTTTCTCGCAACAATAAGGTTGAATACTTAAATATGCCGTCTGAAAAGTTAGGAGTATACTTCCAGCCAGAAGCTTTATTTCTATCCTCTACCACATAAATAAAAGGCAAAAAAAATAACCGCTTTTAAAAAGCGGTTTATTTGGTGGCCAGAGGCGGGATCGAACCGCCGACACACGGATTTTCAATCCGTTGCTCTACCAACTGAGCTATCTGGCCTTGTCTCTCTGAGAGATGCGTATTAAAACAGAATTTCCCGCCATCCGCAAGCTTTTATCTAAAAAAAAAGCAAACTAAAATTCTAAACGGCTATTTTTTATAAAAATAATTTCACGCTCATTCATTATATACAGACAGGCAATTCAAGTAAAAACCGTGCGGACAGTCAATTCAGCCTGACTCCCGCTGTTTTATTCTTGATACCTGCCCCTGTAAACAAATGTCAAACAGATTGGCCGAACACTTCCCGTGCGATGGCTACGGTTTCTTCTATCAACTCCGGCGTATGTGCGGCAGAAACAAAGCAAGCTTCGTATGCAGAGGGGCCGAAAGCTACACCTTTATCCAGCATTCCATGGAAGAAACGTTTAAAGGCTTCGATATCCGAACGTGTCATATCCGCATAGCTGTTCGGGCATTCCGCCGCAAAATACAAACCGTACATACCGCCGATGAAATCGGTACTGAAAGTTACCCCGGCCGCTTTGGCAGCCTCCTCCAAACCCTGAGTCAGCTGTCGAGCACGGTCAGCCAATGTTTCATAGAAGCCGGGGCGTTGGATAATTTCCAAGGTTTTCAAACCTGCCGCAACGGCAACCGGATTACCCGACAATGTACCTGCCTGATAAACCCCGCCCAAAGGTGAAATACAAGCCATAATGTCTTTTCGGCCTCCAAATGCCGCTAAAGGCATGCCGCCGCCGATAACTTTGCCCATGGTGGTTAAATCGGGCTTAATACCATGCAGCGATTGTGCACCGCCTAATGCTACGCGGAATCCGGTCATCACTTCATCATAAATCAATACTGCGCCGTGTTTTTCCGTTAATGCGCGCAAAGTATGGATAAAGTTTTCAGACGGCCTGATCAGATTCATATTGCCGGCAAAAGGTTCCAAAATCACACAGGCAATCTCATCACCAACAGCGGTGAAAGTTTCTTCCAATTGTGCGACATCGTTATATGACAACACTAACGTATGTTTGGTGAAATCGGCAGGAACACCGGCAGAACTGGGGTTGCCGAAAGTCAGCAAGCCGCTGCCTGCTTTTACCAACAGGCTATCGGAATGACCGTGATAGCAGCCTTCGAATTTGATGATTTTATCGCGGCCGGTAAAACCGCGCGCCAAACGGATGGCGCTCATGGTAGCTTCAGTACCAGAGCTGACCAAACGCAACTGTTCAACGCTCGGTACGATTTTAGCGATTTCTTCCGCAATCACGATTTCCGCTTCGGTAGGCGCTCCGAAAGACAGTCCGCCTAATGCCGCTTCACGCACAGCCTCAACCACTTCGGGATGCGCATGACCTACAATTGCCGGCCCCCACGAGCCGACATAATCAATATAACGTTTACCCTCGGCATCCCATACATAAGCTCCTTCGGCTTTGGTAATAAAACGCGGTACGCCGCCCACACTACCGAATGCGCGCACGGGAGAATTAACTCCGCCCGGAATAATGGCTTTTGCACGGTTGAAGAGTTGTTCGTTACGGTTCATCATGATTCCTTATTTGATTTAGGCCGTCTGAAAATAAAATTCCGATCCCTATCCGTTACACGCTTCAGACGGCCTGTATATTCAGTATTAAATCGCTATTTTAGCAGCAGCGCCACTTTGCCACCAAACAGCAAATAAAAAACCTGCCTTTGCAGGCAGGTTAGGGATATCAATTTATTCTTTGGGAAGGCGCAGAACGGACACAATCAAACCGCCCCAAATCACTACCAAAGCAATTACCATCATCACGATTGCACCGGTACTCATTATTCTTCTCCTTCACGGTAATTATCAGCACCGTCGTGCCAAGCCAATTTTGACAAGATAAAAGCCAGCACCACCAAGCCGACAGCCATAGCCCAGCCAAACGTACCGACAAACCAAGCAGGATAGCCTTCATAGCCCTCTTTGGCCAGCTTGAAAACCTCAGATACCAACATATAGGCCAATACGATCGGCGTGATAATGCCGGCAAACAACTTCCAGCCCGCTCCTAACTTCAGCGAAGAAACCGAATTAACGTGGGCTGCCAGCATATCAAAACGTTTGGTCAGCATGATGCAGCAGATAGAAGCAAAACCGACCGCCACAATACCAAAGCTGTTGACGAATTTATCCAGCACATCCAAAACAGGCAAGCCGGTAGTCGTGCCGAATAAAATGGTCGATATCACCATCAGGGGCAAACCGACTGCAAACGTTGCAGTAATACGCCCCCAGCGCAACTTATCTTGAATCGCAGCAATGATAACTTCCAAAATCGAGATCAGAGAAGTGAGGCCTGCAAAAACAAGCGAGCCGAAAAACAACACACCGATTACCGAGCCAAAAGGGGCTTTATCGATAATGGTCGGAAATGCGATGAAAGCCAAACCTATACCCGAAGTTGCCACTTCGCTCACCTCTTTGCCCGTCGAAACCGCCATAAAACCTAAAGCGGCAAAGACACCGATACCTGCCAGCAACTCAAAACTACTATTGGCAAATCCCACAACCAAGCCGGCTCCGGTCAGATCGGTTTGCTTTTTCAGGTATGAGGCATAGGTAATCATAATACCGAAGCAAATAGACAGTGAAAAAAAGATTTGTCCGTAGGCGGCAATCCATACGCTTGGTTCGGCCAACTTGCTCCAATCCGGCGTAAACAGCGCATTCAAACCTTTGGCTGCGCCGTCTAGCGTCAATGAGCTGAGTACCAAAATGATAAACATCACGGTCAGCAGGGGCATAAAGAACACCGAAGACTTACCCACGCCGTTCTGCACGCCCAAAGCCATAATCAGCAATACGGCAATCCATACGCCCAACAACGGGCCTACGATAGTATCGACAAAATCAAAACCTATCCCCACCTCTTTCGACATCTTTAGAAAATCGCCGAAGAAAAATGCAGCAGGATCGGCACCCCAGCCGCTGTTAAAAGCATAGTAGGTATAACTGGCCGCCCAGCCGATAATCACGGCGTAGTAAATGGCGATAATGACATTGATCAATACCTGCCACCAACCGAAAGTTTCAAAACTTTTACTCAAACGTCGAAAGGCCAACGGTGCGGATCCGCGGTATTTATGCCCGATCGCATAATCCAAGAATAAAAGCGGAATACCGGCGGTTAGCAGGGCTACAAGATACGGCAGAATAAAGGCGCCGCCGCCGTTGTCATAGGTGACATAAGGAAAACGCCAAATATTGCCCAAACCGACTGCCGAACCGATGGCTGCGAACATAAACATCCGCCGGCTGGAGAAAGTCGCACGTTCTGATTGTTGTTGTGTTTTTGACACGATACACCTCCGAGGTTACGCCTTTTCAAGCGCACTCTTTCACTTTGAAATTTTGTTGTTTTTATAGCCGTTCAAAATCAAACGGTACTTCTTTCGGCTATGCAGCACTACATTAGCATCCTGCCAGCCTGAATCACCTTCCCCTTTGTATCTTGCTCGGCCACACATAAAAGAAAAGCACGGAATCTGCCCGGCAGATTCCGTGCTTTTCTTTGCAAAAGTTTGCAGCAAAAAAAATGATTATGCAACAAAAAACCGCCAAACGTACGATGCAGCGTCTCTTTGGCGGTTTTTTGTGTAATTTCAAATACTAGTCGGCGTAAATTTATTGGCTTCGAGGCCATGTGGAATAAGGATGTTTGCTTAAATAGGCATTGGTAAACATGCCGTTTGCAGTAATCTCTTCACCCAGCCACTCAGGGCGTTCGAAAGGGGTACTTTCAGACGGCAATTCCAATTCGGCCACGACCAACGGTGCGTTCTCGCCAAAATATTCGTCTATTTCGAAAACAAAACCCGCGTATTCGATTTCATAACGGTATTTTTCCAATTTAAACGGACACATAGTATCCATCATCACCTCGGCATGTTCCAAAGGAATTTCATACTCGAACTCACTGCGCGAAACGTCCGAAATATAGCCTTTTAAAGTCAACCATGCCCGGTTGCCGATAATACGCACACGGATGGTTCGTTCTTTCTCCACGCTCAAATAGCCCTGCCGCAATATCTTAGGCGCGCCGGCCAGCGTACGCCAATGATCGTTTTGCAATAAAAAACGGCGCTCGATTTCTACAGTCATATTTTCAGACGGCCTTGATAGAAAAATTTAGAAAGGTTTAAAGATAACCAAATACAATGCCAACGCCATCACTACTACCGGAATCTCATTGAATACTCGATACCATTTATGCGAATAGCGGTTACGGTTTTCTTTAAAGTCTACCAACAAGCGGTAGCAGTAAAAGTGATAGCCGAGCAATATGACGCTCAGCGTTACTTTGGTATGTACCCAGCCCGAACCCCACCAGCCCGTAACAAACGGAATGGCAAAGCCAAATAGCACCGCGCCGATACCCAAAGGCGTCATAAATTTAAACAAACGCTCCGCCATACCCAACAGGCGTTGGTATTCCCCACGGTTGCCCGCCTCCACCTGAGCCAGGTTGACATAAATACGCGGCAGGTAAAACAAGCCCGCAAACCAAGCGATAATAAAAAAGACATGCAGCAGTTTAAACCACGGATACATTTCAGACGGCCTCTTGGAAAAGATGGGCGTATTGTAGCGTTAAAACAGATAGGATTACAGCAGCATGTGGGTATCGGATTGATATTCAGGAAATCCTCAGCCAGCCCAACATATCATCGGCCAGTTTGCTGCCGTAATATAAAAAAAGCGCATAGCTTTCCTGCATCAGAAATTCTCTTTTCTTTCGCGACTCGCTGTAACGGCTGGTAGGAGTTGCAGAAGTATAAGCATTTATACCCAAATCATCGGCAATCGCAGCGGCACGGGCCAAGTGGTAAGGATCGCTGACAATCACCACGGTTTGGATATCATGGCTGCGTAGCAAAGGGCGGATATTGAACAAATTATGGTAAGTATCGCGCGAGGTGTTTTCAAAAATGATATCGCGGCTGCGCACGCCTTGTTTGATCGCATAGCGGCGTCCTACTTCGGCCTCTGTCATAAAGCCCGGCTTCGGGGACCCTCCGGTAAACACCAGCTTTTCCACCCTGCCGCTCTGATATAGTGCCAAAGCATGGTTGATGCGTTCGCGAAATACAGGCGAAGGGCGCGTATCCCAAGCCGCCGCTCCCAACACAACCGCAGCATCTGCGCGCGCATCTGCCGCCAACGTTTGATTACCGATGTGCCAAACCTGCCACACGCAATAGGCAAATGTGGCCGACACCAAAAAAAGGCTGAGTAAAAATCCGCGCAATAAGGCATAACGCAAACCGTTACGGCTGCGGGTAAGCGAAAAAACCATATTTCCAAAAACTCACTCGGGCAAAATCGCCTCGATATTTTCCAAGGGCCGGCCTATCGCGGCACGGCAGCCGGCCACTGCAATCGGCCGTTCGAGCAATTGCGGGTATTTCTCAACGGCTTTTAACAAAGCGTGATTATCTATATCCGGCTGCTCCAAACCCAGCTCGCGGTATAGATCGTCTTTCACCCGCATCATGGCACGGGCATCGGACAAACCCAGTTTATCCATTAAATCGCGCAAATCGGTGATTGAAAGCGGTGTATCTAAATAATCGACGACTTTAGTCCGCAAACCGCGCATCTGTAAAAGAGCCAATGCCGCGCGTGATTTGCTGCACCGGTTGTTATGATAAAGCGTTACATCTGAAGGCATGGTAATTCCTTTCCGACCAAGTCGCCCAAACCGGCCGTTTTTCTCTAAAAACTGCCGCTTAGTCATCATGCGCTTTTCCAGCCCGATTGTAAACCGCTTCATCGCAGGATAGCGACTGTTGTAGAAAGATATTTACCAATCCTCTGTATCCGACAACCGAAATCATCCTTAGAGATTACTCTGCTTTTATCCAACCGATGATTAACAGCTTCTAAACAAGCCGTCTGAAGCGTTACAATAACAGCTCCCAAACCTCTTATCCGAATAAGGAAGAAGCTGTGAAAAAAATACTGCCCTTATGTGCCATTTTAATGTCATTAAGCTGCTCCTCCTTTGCCTCGGAACTACAGGAATGGGAGAGCGGGACGCCCCGCGATATGAGCCATCTCAAAGCCCCCGTACGCATTATTAATTTATGGGCAACATGGTGCGCACCCTGTCGTAAAGAAATGCCCGAAATGTCAGGCTGGTACCGCAAACAGAAAAAAGGCAGCGTGGATATGGTCGGTATCGCACTTGACCGTCAAGAAAATATTCAAGCCTTCCTCCGCCAAACGCCTGTCAGCTATCCCATCTGGCGCTATACCGGCAACGACAGCCGCGGCTTTATGAAAAAATTCGGCAATAATACGGGCGCACTGCCGTTCACCCTGATAGAAGTTCCCAAATGCGGCTACCGCCAAGCCTTTTTGGGAGAAGCCAACGCCCGCAAGCTCGATGAGGCATTAAATACTGCAAAACAAAAATGTCGCTAAGGCTAATACTAAACAATGCCGTCTGAAACTTTGCATTATTTCAGACGGCATCGGTAATATTTACATCCAAACCACATAACGCCCGACAAACTCGGCAGCCAAATCGGCCCCGTCGTACAAACCGCACGCCAGCTCTATCCGCCCTTTTCCCTTCTCCTCCAACATCTGCCTGCACTTTTGCCACGCGACTTCATCGCTAGCTTCCACCTTGCACACCACCCGCAAATTATTCTTCGCCGGTTTCAGATAACGGATATTACTTTCCTGCACCACGATTTTACCTTCGGCCTCGGGCAGCCTGATATGCACCAAAGCCCACGCACATAAAGTAGCCGATAAAACCATACTGCCGCCGAATATGCTGTGGTGATGGTTGCAATTGGCGACGAAAGGAACATCCAACACCACGCTATCTGGCGCACAACTGCCCACGGTAATACCTAAAGCACGGCTGGCAGAGATGTTCGTATGAAGAAAAAATATTCCAATTGCTGCGCGTTCATTTGCTGACTCCGTTTCCGGCCAGAAGATTCGGGAAGTTTATCCCGAAGGCCGTCTGAATACTTGATAAGTCATTATTTTACGCTAAAATAAAAATATTTTTCCGCCCACGGCAAGCAGTTGATGAACACCACACTTGTTTGGTTCAGGCGAGATTTGCGCCTTTTCGACCACACCGCCCTACAAACCGCCATCCGCCGAGGCTTACCGCTGGTGGGTGTTTTCGTATTCGATACCGATATTCTCAACGGCCTGCCCGCCGATGACCGCCGCCTCACCTTTATCCGCCAATGTCTGACAGAACTGCGCCAATCGCTGGCTGAAAAAAATGTTCCCCTATGGGTTTTATACGGACGTGCGGAGGATGAAATTCCCGCCCTTGCCGAACGGCTTCAAGCGGCTTCGGTTGTGTGCGCCGAAGACTACGAACCCCAGGCCATCATGCGTGATAACCATGTTTGGCGCAAACTTGATGCCGAAGGACGCAGCCTGATACGGGTAACCGATCAGGTCGTATTGGCCAAAGCCGCCGTCATGAACCAACAAGGCCGCCCTTACAGTGTATTCACACCTTATAAAAAAGCTTGGCTGGCCGCTTATGCGCAACATTACGCCGGCTGGCAGCCCGCAGACGACTGGCAAACACTGTCGCAACTTCAGTCCCGCTTACCCGAAGCCGCGCAACGCACGCCACCGATACCCGAATTAGCCGACTTAGGGTTTACTCCCCAACCTCTGGCAATAACCGGCGGGGAAACCGCCGCACAAACCATGTTGACCGATTTTATGCAGCGCATCGCCCTTTATCATATCAGCCGCGACTTTCCGGCGAAAAAAGGCGTTTCCTATCTGGCATCGCATCTACGCTTCGGCACACTGTCGATCCGCCATTTGGTTTATCTGGCACGCCAAGCCGATAACGAAGGTGCGCAAACCTGGCTCACCGAACTGATTTGGCGCGAATTTTACCAACAATTCCTGTTCCACCATCCCCGCGTCGCACACGAGAGCTGGCGGGACGAATACCGTGATATCGATTGGCCGAATCCCGAAGGTTTTTTAGAACGTTGGCAAAACGGGCAAACAGGCTATCCGATTGTTGATGCCGCCATGCGCCAACTGGCTGCCAGCGGCTATATGCATAACCGCCTGCGCATGATTACCGCCAATTTTTTGGTGAAAGACCTATTATGCGACTGGCGGCTGGGCGAAGCCTGGTTTGCCCGCCACCTGCTCGACTTCGATTTGGCGGCCAACAACGGCGGTTGGCAATGGGCGGCCGGTACGGGCTGCGATGCCCAGCCTTATTTCCGTATTTTCAACCCGGTTACCCAATCGCAAAAATTCGACCCCGACGGCACGTTTATCCGCCGTTATGTTCCGGAACTCGCCCACTTGGGGAAAGATGTTATCCATGCCCCTTGGCTAGCCAAAAACAGCATCAATACCCACGGCTACCCCGCCCCGATAGTCGACCATGCCACCCAGCGCGAAAAAGCCCTTGCCTTATTTAAAGATGCTGCCCAACGTTTTCAGACGGCATCTGACGCATAAACTCATGTTTCATGTTGTTAAAAAATATTTAAAAGAAACCAAACCAGCCGCCCCGTACCGGCCATATCAAGAGCACGCGGCATAAGCCATGGCTTTTACAATGCCGTCTGAAAACAGGCAAGCCAACAACCGGCAAAAAACACTGGCAACCGTGTTAACACCATTTTCAGACAGGTTAAAATAAGCCTTCCCGCCTTGTAACCACCGATAATGGAAAGCCCATGAATTCACCCGCCCCGATTTGGCTGCAACCGAAACTCTACAGAAATATCGCCGTATTTACCGCCGTTACCGGCACCCTACTGTTAGCACGGCACAGCCAAAGCCAAGACATCGCCGCTTTTGCGGCAGTCGTATTTCTCTTTGCCGGCGCTATTGTCGCCATTGCGGCCGTCGTATTGGCCCTACGGCTGCGCGACAGCGGTACGGCCATCCAAAGCCTGTTGCTGATGCTTTGGCAAATCGGCTTCCCGCTGGTGTTGATGGCTAAAATTTACCATCAGGCCGGCTGATTCAAACATTCCCGAAGGAAATACCATGCCTACAACCGCGATTCTCGGCGGCGGCCTTTGCGGCCGGCTTCTCGCCATCCGATTAGCCGAACAAGGGATTCAGACGGCCTTATTCGAACAAGGCAGCCGAAACGGAGAAAATGCCGCCGCCTACATCGCCGCCGCCATGCTGGCGCCTGCCGCCGAATCAGTAGAGGCAACCCCGGAGGTGATTGCGCTCGGATACCAAAGTCTGCCTATATGGCGCGCTATCATCGAACGTTTGGACACACCCGTTTTTATGCAGCAAAACGGCAGCCTGATTGTCTGGCACAGCCAAGACAAACCGCTGGCCCGACAATTCGAACAACACCTTCACCGTGCAGGCACCGGCTTACAATACTGGCAGGCCGCCGATATTGCCGCTGCCGAACCCCAATTGCGCGGGCGTTTTCAAGCCGGATTCTATCTGCCCGAAGAAGGCCAGCTAGACAACCGCCAAATACTCGCCGCACTTGCAAATCAGGCGGAACAACTCGGCGTACAATGCCATTGGCACCGGACAACCGATATCGAAACTTTACAAAAACAATTCGCCTGCGTTATCGACTGCCGGGGTATAGGTGCCAAATCTTCATGGAACAGGCCGTCTGAAAACGGCAGCCGCCTACGCGGTGTACGCGGCGAAGTAGCACGGGTATATGCGCCCGAAGTATCGCTCAACCGCCCCGTTCGGTTACTGCATCCGCGCTATCCTCTATATATTGCCCCCAAACAAAACAACGTATTCGTTATCGGCGCCACCCAAATCGAAAGTGAAAGCGAAGCGCCCGCCAGCGTACGCTCAGGCTTGGAATTACTATCGGCCCTCTATGCCGTCCACCCCGCATTCGGAGAAGCGCAAATCTTAGAATTTGCCGCCAAACTACGCCCCACCCTCAACCACCATAATCCCGAAATCCGCTACCGAACCGATCGCAGCCTAGTAGAAATCAACGGCCTTTTCCGACATGGTTTTATGATTGCCCCCGCCGTTACCGCCGCCGCCGCCCGCCTGATTGGCGCATTACAACATCAGCAAAACATACCTGAACAAGATTCCGAAAGCGGGCTGCTTTATATTCCCATACGTAATCGGAACAATCCATAGGGCACAAAATAAGTACAGAAAAAATTATTAGAATACAACCGATTATTGTCTTATAATACCAATCGGCTCACGCCAATAGCATAGACCTTTTAAAAGTTTGAAAATATAAAAAATGGTTCTCTTTGTTAAAATGGATTTTCTTGGAAATTAAATTTACAAAGCATTAATTTATATAAATAAAAAAGCCACCCACAACTAGAAAAAGCCCAAAAAAAATCGGGGATTAATCGTTACCTCAAACAAACTCTGTATTTGCGTCTACCATCCATTCACTCGGGTGAACTATGAATATCCTACTCAATGGTGAAATCATTGATTTTTCAGGGCATACCGTTGCCGACCTGCTGGCAGAGCGGCAGCCCGCCCTTCCCTTTGCCGTTGCCGTCAATACGGCCTTTGTTCCTAAAAGCAACTATCACGGACATCCGCTTTGCGAAGGCGACCATGTAGATATTGTGCGTCCGGTTGTCGGTGGCTGAACGTCCTCTCGGGAGAAAAATATGCAAGGAAGCTGTTTGTGCGGTGCGGTGCGATATGAAGCAGACCGTATCCAATACATCCAACTCTGCCATTGCCGTACTTGCCAAAAAGCCCAAGGTGCGCCTTATATCGCCGGCGGCGCGGTACTGCGTAGCGATTTCCGCTGGCTCTCCGGCGAACACTTACTGTCGGCCTACGAATCCAGCCCGGGAAAATACCGCCGCTTCTGCTCCGTATGCGGCACACCGATTATGAGCGACCGCGAAAGCCTGCCCCATATCGCTCTGCGAGTTACTACGCTTGATGAAGATCCGGGTTTGCGCCCTTCCTATCACATCTGGACGCAAGACGACTGTCCTTGGACGGCCTCATCAAGCGATCTTCCCCAACACACACAATGGCCGCCTGAAAAACAAACATGAGTACGTTGACTCTTTACCAGCAAAATTTCACCAGCCGCCTATTGCTGGGTACGGCGGCATATCCGACTATGGAAATCCTGCGCGCCTCTATCGAGGCCGCTTCTCCGGCTATGATTACCGTATCGTTACGACGGCAAAGCAGCGATGGACAAGCACACGGTCAGGCTTTTTGGCAGCTGCTGCAAGAAATGCGGATTCCTATTCTGCCCAATACCGCCGGCTGCCAAAGCGTACAAGAAGCGGTAACCACCGCACAAATGGCGCGCGAAGTATTCGAAACCGACTGGGTTAAACTTGAACTGATAGGTGATGACGATACGCTGCAACCGGATGTGTTCCAGCTGGTAGAGGCGGCATCCATTTTGATTAAAGAGGGTTTCAAAGTACTACCCTACTGCACGGAAGACTTGATCGCCTGCCGCAGACTGTTGGATGCCGGGTGCGAGGCTCTTATGCCTTGGGCAGCCCCTATCGGCACCGGCTTGGGCGTAGTACATGAGTATGCTTTACGGGTATTGCGCGAACGCCTGCCCGATACGCCCTTGATTATTGATGCGGGCTTAGGACTGCCCTCTCAAGCCACCCAAGTTATCGAGTGGGGCTATGACGCCGTTTTGCTGAATACCGCCGTTTCTCGCAGCGGTAATCCCATTGATATGGCGCGTGCGTTTGCCTGTGCGGTCGAAGCCGGCCGCTTGGCATATGAAGCCGCACCGATTATACCTCGCGAGCAAGCCCAAGCCAGCACGCCCACGGTAGGACAACCGTTTTGGCATTCGGCAGAATATTAAAATTTTCTTTTGATGCTCTTAATACACACATAGGCCGTCTGAAATATATTTCAGACGGCCTATCTATTGAAGCTCTTAAACGGGCAACATGAATAAATATTTATTTCCGCAAAGTGTCGACTACATCAATCATGAATTCCAAGTCCTCCTCTTGCAGCGTAGAAAAACCTTCCGGAATACCTAACGAAGATAAGAGCGCCAAGCCTTTGGGATGCTTATTCAGATTTACCAGCAAGGGGCGTAGTTTGTCGGCCTCTCTCTGCCATTGCGGCTGATACAGCCATACATGATGGATTTCATTAATACGGCTGTGCAAAATAATTTTTAAACGGCTAAGAGTAATGCTGCTGAAGTGTGCGGCCACCCTCGCAGATACCACACCGATATCAGCAATACTGCGTGCAACCGCCAGAGCAACTGCCAAATAATTGTCTTGTTGCACCAATTTTATATTTGCTTCATCCACGCCTGCCGGCTCAAGCAGGCGTAAAGCTACATAATTGGCATCTTCGTTGGCGCTAACCGCAAGTGTAAATGCTTCTTTTAAGTCTTCTACGCGATTGATTTCAGAGTCTGCCCGGCAGATCAAAACAATTTCATCGGTTGTATTAGGGCGTACCAATGGTAAGTAGCCTTGTTGCCTTACATATGTTTTTGCGGCGAAAGGGTTCACATAAACCATTGCACTCGGTTTGGTTTGCTGATGCTGGGCAACTGCTGCAAAACTTTCCGGCATTACTAAATTAATAGGCAGGCCGCTTTGCCCCTGCAACCAAGTATTCAGCATATACCAAGCGCCAAATTCTTCAGGCATATAGTTGGGAACTACCATCAGACTAAGCATGGCTTTTCTCCTCTGCCAACATCGCCGCATAAACTGGCTCTAGTTCTCGTATCTTATCGCGGCAGGGCTTACGGCGAATCGAACTGTATCCAAGCAGTTTACCTTTTCGGATATTCGGTAAAACACTGGCGTATACCCAGTAAAATCCTCCGTCTTTACATAAATTCTTGACGTAACCGACCCATGGTTCTCCTCTTCTGATAGTGGCCCATAAATCTGCAAAAGCCGCCTGCGGCATATCGGGGTGCCGCAATATCGAATGGGGGGCTCCGATTAATTCTTCCCGCGACCAGCCGCTAATTTCTACAAAAACATCATTAGCATGTGTAATGATGCCGTTCGAATCAGTGCGGGAAACAATTAATGCACCTTCGGGAAACATGTGCTCTTTATCAGTAGTGTAAATAATCCGCTCACCGGGATCATCATGGTATTGCTGTATATGTTCTACAACTTCGCTACCGCCCGGATACGGTACTTTTAGCTTTTCGTCATGAATACTTACCATCATACAGACCCTCTCTAAAAATATTATGTGGCCAACGTTATCTAAAAATTCAGTACTCAAAAATCAAATTGAGGCACCAACTTCGATAACGCATGTTTTGCAGCAAGCAATACCATACCCAGCTTGGTATTGGGATTTGTTGTAATAACCAAAAGTATCGAATCGGTTACCTGGAACAGCAGCATATAGCCGTTATCTGTATGGATAATGGAATATTCCAAAACGCCATGAAGAACTTCTTTAGATGAACGTGTTCCCACCGCCATCATGGCCGCGACCATAGCACCGATTAATTCTTCATCTATGGCCTTATTTGAGGCCGAGGTAATAGGTAAACCGTCACTGGAGACAAGTACGGATGCCGAAATGCCACTATGGCGGATGAGGCTTCTCAACGTCTCTTCTACTTTTTGCATATCCATATTGAATACCTTTATATAATTTAATTACACTTGTTACTATTTACGCAATAATATAGCTCTCTCTGCAAAATTTATTTGATTTAGCTTAAAAAATCACTTCTATAGTGATAAAAAAATGCCCCGTGTTATTCACACGGGGCATTTACTAGGTAACTAGATTTACCTTATTCTGCTTCCTCAACCTGTTCGGCTACTTCTGCTTCATGATGCGCCTGCCATTGCTGACGGCGGGTACGGTGATAAGTCAGACCGGTACCGGCAGGAATCAGACGACCTACAATCACGTTCTCTTTCAAGCCGCGCAATTCGTCTTGTTTGCCCATAATGGCAGCTTCAGTCAATACGCGCGTAGTTTCTTGGAACGAAGCGGCTGAAATGAAGGAGTCAGTAGACAACGACGCTTTGGTAATACCCAACAGGATATTTTCGAAACGTGCCGGCTCTTTACCTTCTGCCAATGCTTTTTCATTTGCCAACATTACATCGGCGCGCTCTACCTGCTCACCGGTAATAAAGCCTGTTTCGCCTGCATCCACAATATTTACGCGGCGCAACATCTGGCGGATGATCACCTCAATATGCTTATCGGAGATCTTCACGCCTTGTAAGCGGTAAACCTCTTGTACCTCTTGTACGATATAGCGCGCCAACGCTTCAATACCTTGCAAACGCAAAATATCATGCGGATCTACAGCGCCATCTACAATGGTTTCACCACGGTTTACCACTTGGCCGTCATGGACCAGAATCTGCTTTTCTTTCGAAATCAGCGTTTCATAAGCCACACCGTCTACGTCGGTAATAATCAAACGCTGCTTGCCTTTGGTCTCTTTACCGAACGAAATAGTACCGGTTACTTCCGCCAACATGCCGACATCTTTCGGGATGCGCGCTTCGAACAGCTCGGCCACACGCGGCAAACCACCGGTAATATCGCGGGTTTTCGAAGAAGCCTGCGGAATACGGGCCAATACGTCACCCTTACCTACTTCCTGGCCTTCACGCACGGTAATCACAGCACCTACAGGGAATGCCATAGATACCGGGGTATTGGTGCCGGGAATACAAACTTCCAGGCCGTTCTCATCCAATAGTTTCACGGTCGGGCGCAACAGCTTGCTGGCGCTCGATGCGCGACGTTTACCGTCAATAACCACCAATGTAGACAAACCGGTTACATCATCGGTTTGTTTGGCAACAGTTACGCCTTCTTCGACGTTTTCGAAGCGTACCAAGCCGGCATGCTCGGTAATCATCGGACGGGTATGAGGATCCCAAGTAGCCAGAGTTTGGCCTGCTTTCACACCTTCTCCGTCTTGCACCAGCAAAATGGCACCGTAAGGAACTTTGTGACGCTCGCGTTCACGACCGATATCATCATGAATAACTACTTCAGACGAACGGCCGATAACAATCAACTCGCCTTTATTATTGGCAACATAACGCATTTGGCTGCTGAAACGCGCGGTACCGTTTGATTTGGCTTCTACTTGGCTTGCAGCAGCAGCTCGAGACGCCGCACCACCAATGTGGAATGTACGCATTGTCAGCTGAGTACCCGGCTCACCAATAGACTGGGCGGCAATCACACCTACAGCCTCACCCGCGTTGACCAGTTTACCGCGTGCCAAGTCGCGACCGTAACAGTGCGCGCACAAACCATAGCGGGTTTTACAAGTAATCGGCGTACGTACTTTAACTTCGTCCACACCGGATTGGTCAATCAGATCAACTAATTGCTCATTGAGCAACGTACCTGCCTCCACTAACGTTTCATTAGTAGAAGGATCTACCACATCGGCAGCGGTTACGCGCCCTAAAATGCGGTCACGCAGAGCCTCGATTACATCACCGCCTTGTACTACGGCTTTCATAATGAAACCATCGGTAGTACCGCAATCATCTTCAACTACTACCAAATCTTGGGTTACGTCTACCAAGCGGCGAGTCAAGTAACCCGAGTTAGCGGTTTTCAATGCCGTATCCGCCAAACCTTTACGCGCACCGTGGGTCGCAATAAAGTATTGCAATACCGTCAAGCCTTCGCGGAAGTTAGAAGTAATCGGCGTTTCGATAATCGATCCGTCCGGTTTGGCCATCAAACCACGCATACCGGAAAGCTGTTTAATCTGGGCGGCAGAACCACGCGCACCGGAATCGGCCATCATATAAATCGAGTTGAATGATTCTTGCTCGACTTCGTTACCATCTCGATCCAATACTTTTTGTTTCGAGAGGTTATCCATCATCGCCTTAGCAATGCGGTCACCGGCGCGACCCCAGATATCTACAACTTTGTTGTAACGCTCACCGTTTGTTACCAAACCTTGGCGGTATTGGTCTTCGATTTCTTTCACTTCGGCATTTGCTTCGGCCAATAGGCTTGCTTTCTCTTTCGGAATTTCCATGTCGTCAACACAGATCGAAATACCACCTTTAGCAGCGAAGCCGAAACCGGTATACATCAGATGGTCGGCGAAAATAACAGTATCACGTAGGCCACACAACCGGAACGATGCGTTAATCAGCTTAGAAATTTCTTTTTTCTTCAAAGCTTTGTTTACATATTCGAACGGCAAGCCTTTGGGCAGAATTTCACTCAGCAACGCGCGGCCTACGGTAGTTTCATAACGTTTCACCACCGGCTCGAATTCGCCCTGATCGTTTTTCTCCCACTCACGCAAACGCACAGTGATTTTAGTACCCAATTCGACTTGTTGGGTATGGTAAGCACGGTGTACTTCTTTCACATCGGCAAACAAGCTACCTTCGCCTTTACCGTTGATCTTGTCGCGGGTCATGTAGTACAGACCCAATACGATATCTTGCGACGGCACGATAATCGGTTCGCCGTTAGCAGGTGACAATACGTTATTCGAAGCCAACATCAAAGTACGGGCTTCCATTTGCGCTTCCAAGCTCAACGGAACGTGTACTGCCATTTGGTCACCGTCGAAGTCGGCGTTGAATGCCGCACATACGAGCGGATGCAATTGGATCGCTTTACCTTCGATCAGAATCGGTTCGAAAGCTTGAATACCCAAACGGTGCAAAGTCGGCGCACGGTTAAGCATAATCGGATGTTCGCGAATTACTTCCTCGAGAATATCCCACACTTCAGGCACTTCTTGCTCTACCAACTTCTTCGCAGCTTTCACCGTACTGGCCAAGCCTTGCACTTCCAATTTATGGAAAATAAACGGCTTAAACAATTCCAAAGCCATCTTCTTCGGCAAACCGCACTGATGCAAACGCAAGTAAGGGCCTACGGTAATCACCGAACGGCCTGAATAGTCCACACGTTTACCCAACAGGTTTTGACGGAAGCGGCCGCCCTTACCTTTAATCATATCTGCCAATGATTTCAGCGGGCGTTTGTTAGCACCGGTCATGGCTTTACCACGACGGCCATTGTCTAACAACGAATCGACGGCCTCTTGCAACATGCGTTTTTCATTGCGTACGATAATGTCGGGCGCATGCAGCTCCAACAAGCGTTTCAAACGGTTGTTACGGTTAATTACGCGGCGGTATAAGTCGTTCAAATCAGAGGTAGCAAAACGGCCGCCGTCCAGTGGTACCAACGGGCGTAAATCCGGCGGCAATACGGGCAAAACGTCCATAATCATCCACTCAAGCTTCATACCTGAACGTTGGAATGCTTCCAATACTTTCAGACGTTTGGCGATTTTTTTGATTTTGGTATCCGAACCAGTGCTTTCGAGCTCCTGGCGCAGAATTTCGATTTCGGCTGCAATATCCAAATTACGCAACAAATCACGGATACCTTCGGCACCCATTTTCGCATCGAAGTCATCACCGAACTCGTCGATTTTGTTGTAATAATCGTCTTCAGTCAGAAGTTGGCGGCGCTGCAACGAAGTCATGCCGGGATCGGTTACTACAAATGCTTCGAAATACAGAACACGC
Organism: Neisseria arctica; assembly: GCF_022870905.1. Classification (NCBI taxonomy): domain Bacteria; kingdom Pseudomonadati; phylum Pseudomonadota; class Betaproteobacteria; order Neisseriales; family Neisseriaceae; genus Neisseria; species Neisseria arctica. The sequence goes on along the minus strand of NZ_CP091510.1, from coordinate 187,273 downwards.
TCGATATCACGCAAGGTCATATCAAGTACCATACCCAAGCGCGACGGCAGTGATTTCAGGAACCAAATATGTGCAACCGGTGCGGCTAATTCGATATGGCCCATGCGCTCGCGGCGCACTTTTGACAAAGTAACTTCAACACCGCATTTTTCACAAGTTACGCCTTTGAACTTCAAGCGTTTGTATTTACCGCACAAACATTCGTAATCTTTTACCGGGCCAAAGATTTTGGCACAGAACAAACCGTCACGCTCGGGCTTGAAAGTACGATAGTTGATGGTTTCCGGTTTTTTAACTTCACCGTATGACCACGAACGAATGGTTTCAGGAGAAGCGATGCCGATTTTAATGGCATCAAACTCTTCTTCCATGCTTGCGGACTGCAACGGATTAAATAAGTTTGACAAATTCATTTTTGCTCCTTGTGGAACGGCCTGTTTTCAGACGGCCTAAGTTTTCAATATAGGCCGTCTGAAAACCGTTCCGGTATTTAGTAACGTTCCAGATCGATATCCAAGCCCAATGAGCGAATCTCTTTAACCAATACGTTGAAGGATTCGGGCATACCTGCATCAATTTTGTGTTCGCCTTTAACGATGTTTTCGTACATTTTAGTACGTCCTGTTACATCATCCGACTTCACAGTCAGCATTTCTTGCAGCGTGTAAGCCGCACCGTATGCCTCTAATGCCCACACCTCCATCTCACCGAAACGCTGGCCACCGAATTGTGCTTTACCACCCAACGGCTGTTGTGTTACCAAACTGTACGGGCCGGTAGAACGGGCGTGCATTTTTTCATCAACCAAATGGTGCAGTTTCAAATAGTGCATCACACCCACAGTAACGCGGCGGTCAAACGCTTCGCCTGAGCGGCCATCGTATAGGGTAATTTGGGTTTTAGTATCGTTGAATCCCAATTTTTGTACTTCCGGATCATCACTCGGATAAGCCAGATCTAGCATTTCCCGGATCTCTGCTTCTTTCGCGCCATCGAATACCGGAGATGCAAAAGTCGCACCGCGTTTCAAGTTGTGTGCCAAAGCGAGAATTTCTTCATCACTTAACTCATCCAGATTTTCCTGTTTACCACTGCTGTTATACAGTTTGTTAAGGAATTCACGGATTTCGCCAACTTTACGCTGCTCAGCCAACATAGCATCGATGCGTTGTCCGATGCCTTTGGCCGCCCATCCCAAATGCACTTCCAAAATCTGACCGATATTCATACGGGAAGGTACGCCCAGCGGGTTCAATACGATATCAACCGGACGGCCATCCGCCATATAAGGCATATCTTCTACCGGTAGAATACGCGATACCACACCTTTATTACCGTGACGGCCAGCCATCTTGTCACCGGCTTGCAAACGGCGTTTGATGGCAATAAATACTTTCACCATTTTTTGTACGCCAGGCTGCAATTCATCACCTTGGGTCAGTTTTTTCTTCTTAACTTCATACAATGCATCCGACTCTTCGCGTTTTTGCTGCAAGCTCAGTTTAATTAACTCCAGTTGCTTAGCCAGTTCTTCATCTGCAACACGCACATCGAACCAGTCGTGCTTGCTCGGTAAGCTTGCCAAATATTCGGCAGTGATCTCGCTTCCCTTCGCAAGCTTCATCGGGCCGCCATTAGCTTTTTGCCCAACAATCATGCGCTCGATACGGCTGAAAGCATCGTTATCGAAAATACGCAATTGGTCACTTAAGTCTTGGCGATAGCGTTTCAACTCAGCATCAATAATTGATTGGGCACGTTTATCACGCTGAATACCTTCGCGGGTAAATACTTGTACGTCAATTACCGTACCGCTCATACCGGTAGGCATACGCAACGATGTATCTTTTACATCGGACGCTTTCTCACCGAAAATCGCACGCAGTAATTTTTCTTCAGGCGTAAGCTGGGTTTCGCCTTTAGGCGTTACCTTACCAACCAAGACGTCACCGGCCTCAACTTCCGCACCGATGTAAACAATACCACTCTCATCCAAACGGTTTTGCATACGCTCTGAGAGATTCGGGATATCTCGGGTAATATCTTCCGCACCCAGTTTTGTATCACGTGCCACCACATTCAATTCTTCAATATGAATAGAAGTGTAGCGGTCATCTGCAGCAACTTTTTCAGAAATCAGGATCGAATCTTCATAGTTGTAACCATTCCAAGGCATGAATGCGATAGTCATGTTTTGACCAAGCGCCAGTTCTCCCAAGTCGGTAGATGCACCGTCGGCCACCAAATCACCACGTTGCAGTACATCACCTGCTTTGACTGCAGGACGCTGATTGATATTGGTAGATTGGTTGGAACGGGTAAACTTCACTAAGTTATAGATATCTACACCAACCTCGCCGGCAACTGCCTCATCATCATGTACACGGATAACCACGCGGTTAGCATCCACATATTCCACGACACCGCCGCGACGGGCAACAATGGCAGTTGCAGAGTCAACTGCTACCGAACGTTCGATACCGGTACCTACCATTGGTTTTTCAGCACGCAAACAAGGAACTGCCTGACGTTGCATGTTTGCACCCATCAATGCACGGTTCGCATCGTCATGCTCCAAGAAGGGGATCAATGAAGCCGCTACCGATACAACCTGACCTGTTGCCACATCCATATATTGAACGCGATCAGGAGTTGACATAATGGTTTCGCCTTTTTCACGGCAAGTGACCAATTCGTCTACCAAGCGACCTTCCGCATCCAACTCGGCATTGGCCTGTGCAATCACAAAACGACCTTCTTCAATTGCCGACAGATAGTCAATTTCATTGGTTACCTTACCATCTACCACACGGCGGTACGGGGTTTCCAAGAAACCATATTCATTGGTGCGCGCATAGACAGACAGCGAGTTGATCAAACCAATGTTGGGACCCTCAGGTGTTTCAATCGGACATACGCGACCATAGTGTGTCGGATGTACGTCGCGTACCTCGAAGCCCGCACGCTCCCGAGTTAAGCCACCCGGTCCCAAGGCAGACACACGGCGTTTGTGGGTAATCTCAGACAAGGGATTGGTTTGATCCATAAACTGGCTCAACTGACTTGAACCGAAAAACTCTTTAATTGCAGCAGATACCGGCTTCGCATTAATCAAATCATGAGGCATCAGGTTCTCAGACTCAGCCTGATTCAAACGCTCTTTAACTGCACGCTCTACACGCGCCAAACCACTACGGAATTGATTTTCTGCCAGCTCACCCACCGAACGGACGCGTCGATTACCCAAATGATCAATATCATCCACTTCGCCGTGGCCGTTGCGTAACTCCACCAGAGTCGCAATTGAAGCAACAATATCCTCAACGCTCAGTACATAGCCACCTTTATCGGCAGCTCCTGCAAATGTTTCATTCAGCAAGCGCCCGTACCATGAAGCATTTTGTGCCTCAGTTAGTTTTTGTTCATAAGTGCGGGTATTAAACTTCATACGACCCACACGAGACAAATCATAACTCTCTTCATTAAAGAACAAGCGGTTAAATAACAATTCAACAGCTTCTTCAGTAGGGGGCTCACCTGGGCGCATCATACGATAAATCGCAACACGGGCTGCCTGTTGATCTGCAGTTTCATCGGTACGCAACGTATTGGAAATATAACCGCCTTGATCCAATTCATTGATATACAAAGTTTGAATTTCAGATACACCGTGGATATCCAACTTGGCCAATAACTCTTCCGTAATTTCCTCATTGGCTGTAGCTAAAACCTCACCGGTATCTGAAACAATAACATCACGCGCCAATACTTTGCCCAGCAAACTTTCTGCATCTACATCCAAACGGCTCAAATCAGCATTGGTAATATCACGGATATTTTTAGCCGTGATACGTTTACCCTTGGCAACTAATACATTACCGTCTTTATCAACGATATCTAATTTAGCTGTTTCACCTTTCAGACGGCTTGCAATAAAATCCGTTTGCACACCATTTTTCGATAAATAGAAATTCTCTTTATCGTAAAAAGTATCCAAAATTTGCTCGTCGGAGTAACCCAACGCTTTCAAAAGAATTGTTACCGGCATTTTGCGGCGGCGGTCGATACGGAAGTACAGTAAGTCTTTCGGATCAAACTCGAAATCAAGCCACGAACCACGATAAGGAATAATGCGTGCAGAAAACAACAGCTTACCTGAAGAATGTGTTTTACCGCGGTCATGCTCAAAAAATACACCAGGCGAGCGATGCAACTGAGACACGATCACACGCTCCGTACCATTGATTACAAATGAACCACTGGGTGTCATCAATGGAATCTCACCCATATATACTTCATTTTCACGGATTTCTTTTACAACATTCGGCTTAGAAGTTTCTTTATCAAAAATCTTCAAACGAATACGGGCGCGCAAAGGAGCCGCATAAGTTATGCCACGCAATTGGCATTCAGGAATATCAAATAGCGGCTCACCCAAAACATAATGTACAAACTCTAGTTGTGCATAACCATTGTGGCTGACAATTGGAAAAATTGACTGGAATGCAGCCTGCAAACCCTCATCGGTACGCTGGTCAAAAGGCTTTTCTAATTGTAAGAATTTAGCATAAGAATCTAACTGGGTTGCCAGCAGAAACGGAACTTCCAAAACATTTTTACGCTTCGCAAAACTTTTACGAATACGCTTCTTCTCGGTAAACGAATAACTCATGGACAACTCTCCAAAAGAGAAAGAATAACAACAAACAGACACTTACATTTATTTACAATCTAAAACTGATTTAAACGTAAATAAATGTAAATATCCGAATATTTATTATTTAAAAGCGAAAGAAGGCTGGCAGATTTCTGCCAGCCTCAATACATAAAATCAAATTATTTAATTTCGACTTTAGCGCCTGCTTCTTCCAGTTGTTTCTGAATATCTTCAGCTTCAGCTTTAGAAACACCTTCTTTAACAGTTTTAGGAGCACCGTCAACCATATCTTTAGCTTCTTTCAAGCCCAAACCAGTAATTGCACGTACTACTTTAATTACGCCAACTTTTTGATCACCAGCAGAAGCCAAGATCACGTCGAACTCAGTTTTCTCTTCAGCAGCAGCACCAGCAGTTGCAGGGCCAGCAACTGCAACGGCAGCAGCAGAAACACCAAATTTTTCTTCAAAAGCTTTAACCAGCTCGTTCAATTCCATTACGGTTAAAGATTCAACTGCATTCAAAATGTCTTCTTTAGTAATAGCCATGCTATTTAAACTCCAAATATTGTATTAAAAATAATCTCAGTGTAACAAACGATTATGCAGCTTCTTCGCTAGCTTTTTTCTCAGCCAACGCAGCCAATGCACGTGCAAAGCCAGAAACAGGAGCTTGCATAACAAACAACAGTTTCGACAACAGCTCTTCACGGCTCGGGATAGATGCAAGCTCTGTTACTTGAGCTACATCCAGCAAATCACCATTGTAAGAACCTGCTTTCAAAACGATTTTATCGTCTTTTTTCGAGAACTGATGCAGTACTTTTGCTGCTGCCACGGCATCTTCTGATGCAGCATACACCAACGGACCAGTCATTTGATCCGCCAAAGCTGCAAATGAAGTACCCTCAACCGCACGACGAGCTAATGTATTCTTTAGGACGCGTAAATATACACCCTCTTTACGAGCATTAGCGCGGAGCTCAGTCATATTGGCAACACTGATACCGCGATATTCAGCAATCACCATAGTTTGAGCATTTGCAATAGCATTGCTAATCTCTTCTACGGCTGCTTTCTTGGTTTCAATATTGAGACTCAAGGTCTACCTCCCACTGTTTAAAAAAAGAAATACCATTTTTTATAGTATTTCACCAGCGCGGCAACCTAAATTTGACATTTCACAAGTGAAGTGGTTTGATTCAGGACTACCGTCTGCGTAGGGCGCAAGCAATTAAATCAAAGAAAGATCCCTACGGTCTTGGACATCTACTTAAAATTTTTAAGTAGCCCATAACAAGCGACTCTATCCAATGAAAAAGCCGCTTGAAAATTCTTAAATTAAGAAATTAACTGTTAACACTTGAAGTATCAACACGAACACCCAAACCCATAGTGCTAGATACAGCCACTTTCTTCAAGTATTGACCTTTAGCTGCAGCTGGCTTGGCTTTAACAACAGCATCAAGCAAGGCATCAAAGTTTTCACGCAGATCAGTTTCGGCAAAAGACGCACGACCAATAGTTGCATGCACAATACCTGCTTTATCAGTACGGTATTGAACCTGGCCAGCTTTCGCATTTTTAACTGCTTCTGCAACATTAGGCGTTACCGTGCCTACTTTAGGGTTCGGCATTAAGCCACGGGGGCCTAAAATAGTACCCAACTGACCTACAATGCGCATTGCATCTGGAGAAGCAATTACAACATCAAAATTCAGATTACCAGCCTTTACTTCAGCCGCCAAATCTTCAAAACCTACAATATCTGCACCAGCTTCTTTAGCTGCATCAGCATTAGCACCTTGAGTAAATACAGCGACACGAGTGGTTTTACCCGTACCTTTAGGCAGCACAACCGAACCACGGATAACTTGATCAGATTTACGCGGATCAACACCCAAATTAAACGAAACGTCTACAGATTCATCAAACTTGGCAGTTGCTGCTGATTTTACTAATGAAATAGCTTCATCAATCGAATACAGCTTATTTGCTTCAACAGAAGCGCGTAATGCTTTTAAGCGTTTAGATACCTTCGCCATGATTAAGCCTCCACATCCAAGCCCATTGAGCGGGCGCTACCTGCAATGATACGCACACACGCATCTAAATCAGCACCAGTCAAATCAGGCTGCTTCGTTTTAGCAATTTCTTCCAACTGAGCACGAGTTACCTTACCAACTTTATTAGTTAGCGGATTAGAGCTGCCTTTTTGCAAACCTGCTGCCTTTTTCAACAAAACAGAAGCGGGAGGGGTTTTCATTACAAAAGTAAATGATTTATCCGCAAAGGCAGTAATCACAACAGGTATTGGCAAGCCAAGCTCCATACCTTGAGTTGCAGCATTAAATGCTTTACAAAACTCCATAATATTCAAACCACGCTGACCCAAAGCAGGACCAACCGGAGGTGATGGATTGGCTTTGCCTGCAGGGATCTGCAGCTTAATGTAGCCTACAATTTTTTTTGCCACTTTAAATTACTCCTAAATAAACGGGTATAACGCGAGACACTCGCTCCCCAAAAACAGACCGAAAATTATAGAATATATTCAATCTTTTTTCAAGCAAAACAACTACTCATTCAAACAAACTTTTAGTTCAAATTTTTTCAACTTGATTAAATTCAAGTTCAACAGGAGTTTCTCGCCCAAAAATTTGTACAGATACACGCAATTTATTACGCTCGTAATTAACTTCATCAACTATGCCATTAAAGTCTGCAAAAGGTCCTTCATTGACACGCACTTGCTGCCCAACTTCAAACTCAACTTTAGGTTTCGGCTTATCAACACCGGAACGTACTTGTTGCAAAATAGCATCAACTTCACGCTGAGAAATCGGAGTAGGTCGATTAGCCGTACCGCCAATAAAACCTGAAACTCGAGGTGTGCTCTTCACTAAGTGCCAAGAATCATCAGTCATTTGCATCTCCACAAGTACGTAACCCGGGAAAAATTTACGCTCACTAATGGTTTTACGGCCATTCTTAATATCAATAACTTCTTCAACAGGAACCAAAATCTGCCCGAAATAATCCTCCATACCCTCTCGAGCAATACGTTCTTTTAAGGTTTTTTGCACATTTTTTTCAAAGCCGGAATAAGCCTGCACAACATACCAACGTTTAGACATTTTTATCCCCTCTTCAACAGAATATCAAAAAATAACCAAGAAATCAGCGCATCTACCAAGTAGATAAAGACTGACAACACGGCAACAAATGCAATGACAAACATAGTCATTCGAACTGCATCATTACGCGCCGGCCAAACAACCTTTTTAAACTCCGATACCGAATCATGTACATACCGGATAAAGCTTCGGCCAAAACCGCACCAATAAAAAATTATAATCAAACCAAGCACTACACCAAATACAGGAAATAATGCCCTAATATAATTTGGATAATTTGCAAAACCATAAAAAGCCCACAAACCACCCAAAACCAAAGCAATTGCAATACCAAGCTTAAAGATATCAACCAGTTTGCCCGCCCCCCGAGGTTCTTGTCGATCTACTGACCGACTATCAACTCTCACTGGGCCTCTAGGTACCAAACCATCTTCCGGCGGCGTATTGTCTGTCATTCTGCACCCATTTATAAAAAGAAAACTAACCGGCATAAGGCCGGTTAGTTTTTTATTTGGCAGGCCAGGAGGGTCTCGAACCCCCAACCCTCGGTTTTGGAGACCGATACTCTACCAATTGAGCTACTGGCCTCAAACTAGATTAAGCGATTACGGTAGAAACAACACCTGCACCTACAGTACGGCCACCTTCGCGAATCGCAAAGCGCAAGCCTTCTTCCATCGCGATCGGAGCAATCAGCTCTACGGTAATAGCCACGTTTTCACCCGGCATTACCATTTCCACACCTTCTTCCAAAGTTACCGCACCGGTAACGTCAGTAGTACGGAAGTAGAATTGCGGACGGTAGTTAGCGAAGAACGGAGTATGACGACCACCTTCTTCTTTGCTCAATACATACACCTCGGCTTTGAACTTGGTGTGCGGAGTGATGGTGCCGGGCTTAGCCAATACTTGGCCACGCTCAACCTCTTCACGTTTGGTACCGCGCAACAATACGCCTACGTTATCACCGGCTTGGCCTTCATCCAGCAGTTTGCGGAACATTTCCACACCGGTACAAGTGGTTTTTTGGGTTTCTTTCAAACCAACGATTTCAATCTCGTCGCCTACATGAATGATACCGCGCTCTACACGACCGGTTACTACTGTACCGCGGCCTGAAATAGAGAATACGTCTTCGATCGGCAACAGGAACGGTTTGTCCACAGCACGCTCAGGAGTCGGGATGTAGCTGTCCAAAGCAGCTGCCAGTTCAAAGATTTTTTCTTTGTAAGCAGCATCACCTTCCAAAGCTTTCAATGCAGAACCTTGAACGATCGGGCAGTCATCACCGGGGAAGTCGTAGCTTGACAACAGGTCGCGGATTTCCATCTCAACCAATTCCAACAACTCGGCATCGTCTACCATGTCGCATTTGTTCATGAACACGAGGATGTAAGGAACGCCTACTTGGCGGGCCAACAAAATGTGCTCGCGAGTTTGCGGCATAGGACCATCGGCAGCAGATACTACCAAGATAGCGCCGTCCATTTGAGCGGCACCGGTAATCATGTTTTTCACATAGTCGGCGTGACCCGGGCAGTCTACGTGTGCGTAGTGGCGGGTTTCGGTTTCATATTCTACGTGAGAAGTGTTAATGGTAATACCACGGGCTTTCTCTTCCGGGGCATTGTCAATTTGGTCGTAACCTTTGGCTTGACCGCCGAATTTTTCAGCCAAAATGGTGGTCAGGGCAGCAGTCAGAGTGGTTTTACCATGGTCAACGTGACCGATGGTGCCAACGTTTACGTGCGGTTTGCTCCGCTCGAATTTTTCTTTAGCCATGGCAATCTTCCTATTCCTAAGCTTTAAGTTTGGATAAATTTATAATCTTGATGGTGCCCATGGGCAGATTTGAACTGCCGACCTCTCCCTTACCAAGGGAGTGCTCTACCCCTGAGCTACATGGGCATTCTATGCTGTAATTTGGAGCGGGTGAAGGGAATCGAACCCTCACCGTAAGCTTGGAAGGCTTCTGCTCTACCATTGAGCTACACCCGCATACTTACCAGTTTCTCTGCTCCAAAACTAGATTGGATTTTGGTGGAGGGAGAAGGATTCGAACCTTCGAAGCTTACGCAACAGATTTACAGTCTGCCCCCTTTGACCGCTCGGGAATCCCTCCAAAAGAGAAACGCAATAATATAGACTCTTAAAACACACGTCAAGTATGTTTTTTAAATTTCAACAAAGAAACTTTATAACTCAATATTTTTAAATAATTTATTTTTCCGCCACGATGCGTTCATATTTAGCCTGAAGTTGCTCCGGAGTCTCCGGATTCTCTTCATCCACTAAAATACAATCAACCGGACACACCTGCTGACATTGAGGCTCATCGTAATGCCCCACACATTGAGTACACAAATTAGGGTTAATTTCGTAAATTTCCTCACCCTGATAGATAGCATCATTAGGGCACTCTGGCTCGCATACATCACAATTAATGCATTCGTCTGTAATAAAAAGCGACATTGCTTTTCCTTTTTATAGAAATAATTCAAAACCGATTAACGGTGGATTATATCATATTCTAACTAGCCAATAGCTCGATTTAATGATTATTTCAATTTGAGAATAGTTATTAAATGCTATTTATTCAGTCACTTGCCGCTATAGATTAATAACTCAAAAAAACTTTTCCCAGACCGCCCTTGACGGTACGCTTGCAAATATCCAGGCAATTCCGGAAAGCTCCCCGCCTCAATATATACCATGGCATCCTCGTTCAAGCAGTTGTTTAGCAAGTTAAATAGCAATGGCCACCGAGACCAGCTGAACGGAGGGTCTAAAAACACCATATCAAATTTTCCTATAGTAGGTCTTTTTAAATAATCTAACCCGTCTGCACATACTATTTCGACTTGATGCAGTTGCAAATCCACTATGCTTTTTCGTAACTGTGCGGCAGTTTTCTGATTCTTTTCTACCATCACCACTGTATTGGCACAACGAGATGCGGCTTCAAAGCCAAGAGCTCCGCTACCACTAAAAAGATCTAAAACACGCTTGTTAGTTAAATCCTGTCCTAACCAATTAAACAACTTCTCCCTCACCATATCCGGGGTAGGGCGCAATCCCTCTGCATCAGAAAAATTTAATTTCCTCCCTCTACACTGGCCTCCAATAATTCGCACTTGATTGTTATGTTTAATATTTTTCATAATAAACTACTCGCTTAAACAACGAATCAGAAAGGGGCTTTTGCCTGCCAAACAGTTTGATGCACTATTTAGCACATTCATCAACCCCTCATATTTCATATTGAAAAATTACTTACCAATTTTTACTGGCATACTGCTTTCACAACGAGGCCGTCTGAAATTTCAGACGGCCTTATAATACGTGGTTATTTATTCTTTCGATTCAGGAGCTTCTATCTGTTCTTTCCAACCACACTCTTTCTGCGGGCAAACCTTTTCAACTCCCCAACGTTTCGTTGTCTTAATCGTCAACACCGGCCAATTACACTTTGGACAAGACTCCGCAATCGGCGGATTCCATGTTGCATAGTTACAATCAGGATAAGTGCTACAACTATAAAACAATTTGCCATAGCGCGACTTCCGCTCAACCAAGTGGCCCTTTTGACATTGCGGGCAAGCAACACCAGTATCTTTAGGCTTCTCTAAAGGTTCTATATGCTTACACTTCGGATAGTTTGAACACCCGATAAATTTACTGCCGGTTCGACTGTATTTATATACTAAACCGCCTCCGCATTTCGGGCATTCACGTCCGTCTAATTCGGCCTGCTCCTCAGCTTCTTTGGCTATACGTTCCGCCGCCTGTTCCGCATTTTCATTAACATTACGGGTATAACTACATTCGGGGTAACCCGCGCAGGCAACAAACCTCCCCATACGCCCAAATTTGATTTGCAATTTGTGGTTGCCGCATTTAGGACAGATCTCATCCAACTCTTCGGTTGTAAATTTAGCTCGCTCGATACCTTCTTTTTCTTCAACTTGTTTACTGAAGCCTTTCCAAAACTGGCTCATGACCGGCACCCACTTGCGTTTACCGTTAGCAATATCATCTAATTGGTCTTCAAGCTTAGCGGTAAAATGGTAATCAACGTACTGGGCGAAATGCTCGGTTAAGAATTTGTTGACGATATCTCCAGTATCCGTAGGCATAAAACGTTTTTGATCGAGCGTAACATATTCACGTTCTTTTAACGTTGAAATAATACTGGCATAAGTAGAAGGGCGACCAATACCGAATTCTTCCAATGCTTTCACCAAAGTCGCTTCGTTATAACGCGGAGGCGGGCTGGTGAAATGCTGCTCTCCATAAAGGCGGTCAACCGGCAACTTGTCGCCTTCTTTCATTTCAGGCAACTTTTTCTCATCTTCACCTTCATTACCTTCATCAGTACCTTCTTCGTAAACGCTCAGAAAACCTGCAAATGTCTGTACTTGGCCGGTTACGCGGAACACACCTTCACCTACAGCAATATCAACTGTAGTTTGATCAAACTTAGCCGGAGCCATCTGACAAGCGACAGTGCGCTGCCAAATCATTTGATATAATTTGAATTGATCTGCACTCAAAAAAGGTTTTACGCTTTCAGGGGTACGGTATACCGATGTCGGACGGATAGCCTCATGTGCCTCTTGGGCATTTTTCGACTTAGTTTTATATTGTTTGGCACTACTGGGAAGATAATCCTTACCTATTTTATTTTCAATGTAATGGCGGATTTCGGTGAGCGCTTCATCAGACAGCGTTACGCTATCGGTACGCATATAGGTAATCAAACCGATTGCCCCTTGCCCGACATCTATACCTTCATACAATTGCTGTGCGGTACGCATAGTGCGGTCGGTTGTCATACCTAGCTTACGGACTGCGTCTTGTTGCATAGTAGAGGTAGTAAAAGGGGCCGAAGGATTTCGACTGCGTTTTTTCTTTTCTACGCCAACAACTTGGGCATCAAATCCCTCAAGATTTTTCAATACTCCCGCCTGAGCAGCCTCATCGACAAATGTAAACTGCTCAACTTTTTCGCCTTTATATTGTGCCAATTTAGCCGTAAACTTACCGCGGCCTTTATGACTATCTAAGTGAATACTCCAATACTCTTGCTCTTCAAATGCTTTAATTTCGTTTTCGCGCTCACAAATCAAACGCAAGGCTGGGCTTTGCACACGCCCAGCAGAAAGGCCTCGACGGATTTTTTTCCACAACAGCGGAGAAAGATTAAAACCAACCAAATAATCCAACGCACGTCGTGCCTGTTGGGCATCGACTAAGTTAACCTCTAATTCACGAGGATTCGCAATCGCATCCAAAACGGCATTTTTGGTGATTTCATGAAACACTACTCGCTGCGGTTTGATATTTTTCAAACCGCGCTTGCTTTTTAGAATTTCCTGCAAATGCCAAGAGATAGCCTCACCTTCCCTATCCGGGTCGGTTGCGAGATACAAGCTTTCGGCCTCTTTAGCCGCAGCCACAATAGCATCGACATGCTTACTGTTTCGAGCCACCAATTGATATTTCATTGCAAAATCATTGTCAGGATCAACGGCCCCGTTTTTCGGCACCAAATCTCTCACATGACCATAAGAGGCAAGGATTTCAAAATCACTGCCTAAATATTTTTTCAATGTTTTGGCTTTTGAAGGTGATTCGACAATCAATAATTTTTTAGCCATTCTCTGTTCTCAGGTTTCTTCGTTCGGAGTTGCTTTATCTTTAGAAGGAAATATCAAGCAGCGCAACTCACATCTTTAATATAATCAAATCAATCGCAGCAGCGGTATTTTCGCCAATGCACTTTAAATACTTGATTTTGCTTGTACCCAATTTGGTTTCAGACGGCCTTTTTATATACCTAGACCGTCTGAAATTATCTGTATTTAGGCGACGCCTGACCTAAATTTAATGCATCACGGCTTTACCGTGCAGTGCCATCATCAATTCATCACCAATCAATACCGGAAGTTCTGATTTATGCGCCCACAACACCAGCAAGGTTAACACCTTAGCCATATCCACCGTAATTTCTTCCGGCGGCATATGCAAAAGAGCATGAATTACAAACTCACGCTGCTCCCCATTTACCGCACCTTCGGCTTGCAAGAAATGTAGCAAGCCCATCACGTCCGAGGGTAACACATCCGCCTCTTCCGCAGTATAGATACGTAAGGCATCAGAACGATATGCATGAACCGTAGATCCTTCACTATCGGACAACACGCCTAATAACATCAGGGCATTATGGATTTGTGCTTCATCAAAACCCACATCTTCTAAAATCCGCCCTAAGTCATCAGGAGGCGGGCAAGCCTCAAAATCCTGATACTGTTCAATTAAAAAGGCGATGACCTCAGCCATTTCTGCCATTATATTTCCTTAATGATTTCTCTTTATACGTTGGTAACGCCCACCCGGCATAGATGCGATCACACCTTCTAATTCCAACTCAAGCAGGCGTGCATAAATCTCATCTGCCGGCAAGCTTGTTGCCAGTGCCAAACTATCGGGATGGACTGCATCATAACCCATAGCATCCAATAGTGCATCAGCCTTAGAATTCATTTCTACATTAATTGATGCAGGACTAGGTGTCGATACACTAGATGGTTGCTGCACAGCCGATTCTGTTTCGCTGTAGCTTTGCTTATATATAGAATATGATGACATCAGCTGTTTTTGCAACAGCCGGGGGCACTCTTGCACAATATCATCTAAACACTCTACTAATTTAGCACCCTCTTTAATCAGCTTATGACAACCTTTGCTGCGGGGATTATCAATTGAACCTGGAACGGCCATTACCTCCCTCCCCATTTCTGCCGCCAAACGTGCGGTGATCAACGAACCTGATTCGGGAGCCGCCTCCACAACCAATGTTGCCTGTGCCAAAGCGGCGATAATACGATTACGACGCGGGAAATTCCCGGCAAGAGAACGTGTACCTAGCGGAAACTCACTGATAATTAATCCCTGCTCGGCTATTTGATAAGCCAAAGCCTGATTACTACGCGGATAGATGAAATCCATACCTGTGCCCCATATGGCTATCGTACCGCCGCTCCGTTTAAGTGCCCCCTGATGCGCGGCAGTATCAATCCCCGCTGCCATACCTGATACCACAACAACACCGCAACCGCTCAATTCTTCGGCAAAATCACGCGCAATCCTTATGGCCTGAGGTGTCGCATGGCGGCTGCCGACAATGGCTACCGCAGAACAATGCAAATAATCCTGGTTTCCCCGCAAGAAAAGTAAAGGAGGAGGAGTAATCCCTTCAGTCAAAATTGACGGGTAATCTTCGTCGCATAGCAGCATTAAACGGCATCCATCCTGATCTTCCCACTTTAAAGCGGCTTCTGCCGCCCTTTGTGCTTTCCCCTGCGCATCATCCCATGCTTGCTCGGCCAACCTATGATTCAAAATATCGCGCACTTGGACCAATGGTGCGGACAAAGCAGCAGAAGCACTTCCAAAACGCTTAAGTAAAGCCAAAAAGCGCTCCGCTCCTATGTAAGGAGTGAGCGCCAATCTTACCCACGATTCCCGTTCCATAAGATCCATACTTTTCCCCAAGTATTATTTTTTAACATTTAATTATCAAAAATTGCTGGTTCATTCAGAATAAATATATCCGCCAAGGTTCGATAATATTCCCCTATATCTACCAACAACCAATAATTTAAATTATATTTAAAAAAATCAAATAACTATTATGAAATAGTACATGGATTTTTATTTATTTGTCATATATAACTAAAGTTATATTATACTTTAAATATGCGTAGTGAATGTAAATAAAAAAGGCCGTCTGAATTTCAGACGGCCTTTCGTATTACAAACTAATTAATCCGAACGAATATTGCTTTTAATATTGTATTGGTTGTATTCGTAACTATGTGATTCTTGCGGCTCGTTTTTCACATGACGGCCATCTTGTAACATATTGTCCAAATCCCGACCCGGCTCGGCCACCACATCACCAATACTGATGTTGGTTTTGGTTTCTAAAATAATAGCGGAGGCCAAGTTTTCGCCGGTTCGGTATACCATCGCCAAACCAACCTCTTCAGCGGGAATCGACACATATTTTGCAACGCTTCGGCGCCCTTTGGCGTTTTCTTCCAAATCCAATTTCACTTGACGGCCACGCTTATAAAGACTCAAAACCGTTCCCTTATCCAAACCGTCGGCCTCACCGCGATTGAGCGTGATCGTTTGGAACTGCCCCGCTTCGCCGATACCGTCAAAAATAGACACCACACGCGCATCAACCGGCTGCTCGGGGGCATGCGGCATCATTTGGAAACTATCGCCTTCGTCAGTCATTTTCAATAGAAAATCACCTTTGCGTATTTCAGATACCGCCTCTTCCACCACCATCGGTTGCGCAGTTTGGGTTGGTACCTTCACTAAAGGATGTACTCGGGTATAGTATTCGTTTTCAGAAAGATAGGCCGTATCTTTTTCGCTACGGGTTTCCAAAGCGCTGTTCGTATAAGGCAGGGTGCTGACAATACCGCTAAATACCACCTCCTGCCCAAGATATTTTTGTGTTTCCGGATCCAAAATATCTTTACGTGCGCGGTATACCAAATAACGGCCCGGCTCTTTCACCCCGTAAGCATAGACACGGTCTCCCCTGCTATAGAGCATACGGTTATCCGGACCTTCAATCAAACGCGGCGCATCTTGGGTTTGCATTTGCGGAATCACTTGCGGATGCTGCATAAAAATACGGTATAAATTAACATTAACCGTTTGGATGCCGTAACCCGCCGACATCTCGCGAACACGCGGTGTTAGTTTTACAGTTGGAATACCATCGGAATAAGATGCGCTGTCAAAGCCTAGGCGCGGCTGACCGTTTACATATTGCAATACCAATACTTGACCAGGATAAATCCGATGAGGGTTGCGGATTTCACTGCGGTTAGCACCCCAAAGCTTGTTCCATTGCCACGGCGTATAAAGATAACGCCCCGAGATTCCCCACAAAGTATCACCCGGTTTTACCGTATAGCGGGTCGGAGCATCAGGGCGGATTTTTAGTTCGGCGGCCGACACAGGCATGGAAATTGCCAAGCCAACAGCACAAAGCAAGGTTATAATACGTTTCTGCATGACGTTCCCCTTGAAAACAATCAAACTGTCATCATTAAAATTACAAAATTACGCCGAATCCGAGCTGCTGAGAAATTTCGGCGGGAATATCGTATTCTAACACTGAAAATACTTGTCATCATAACTTAAAGTATTTTCAGACGGCCTTTAAAACCCGACAATTGCCACGCACGCAACACCTTAAATGAGAATATTATGGCTTTATTAAATATCTTAAAATACCCCGACGAACGCTTGCATACCGTAGCCAAACCGGTAACTGAAATCGACGACCGCATCAAAACTTTGGTTGCTGATATGTTTGAAACCATGTATGCCTCTCATGGCATAGGTTTAGCCGCTACCCAAGTCGATGTACACGAACGCGTAGTTGTCATGGATTTAACCGAAGACCACAGCGAACCGCGCGTATTTATCAACCCCGTCATTACCCACAAAGACGGCGAAACCACTTATGAAGAAGGCTGTCTTTCAGTCCCCGGCATTTACGACATCGTAACTCGCGCCGAACGCGTAACCGTTGAGGCACTCAATGAAAATGGTGAAAAATTCACTCTCGAAGCCGACGGGTTGCTCGCCATCTGCATCCAGCATGAACTCGACCACCTGATGGGACGGGTATTTGTCGAGTACCTTTCCAACCTCAAACAAAACCGTATCAAAACCAAATTAAAAAAACGTGCCAAACACGATCTCTAACCGATTTTTCAGACGGCCCTCCAAATATGAAAGTAATATTCGCAGGTACACCCGACTTCGCTGCCCACGCCCTGAAGGCCATTGCTGCCGCAGGTTTTGAAATTCCTCTGGTTCTTACCCAGCCCGACCGTCCTAAAGGCCGCGGCATGCAACTACAGGCCAGCCCTGTCAAACAAGCCGCCCTCGAACTTGGGCTTAAGGTTGCCCAGCCTGCCTCCTTACGTAACGAAGAAGCGCAAAATCTGCTACGAGAGCAAAATGCCGACATAATGGTTGTTGCCGCCTACGGCCTTATCTTGCCCGAAGCCGTCTTAAATATTCCCCCGCACGGCTGCCTGAACATCCATGCCTCGCTACTGCCCCGTTGGCGCGGTGCCGCACCTATCCAACGCGCTATCGAAGCAGGAGATACAGAAACCGGCGTCTGTATCATGCAGATGGATGTCGGATTAGATACAGGCGCCGTGATTAGCGAACACCGTTACACCATCGGCGATACCGACACCGCAACAGAAGTACATGATGCATTAGCGCAAATTGGTGCTCATGCAATCGTTGCTGATTTACAACAATTACAGAAAGAAGGCCGCCTGAAAAGCATTCCGCAAGCCGAACAAGGCATTACCTATGCTCAAAAGTTAAGCAAAGAAGATGCTAAAATCAATTGGCATGAGCCGGCCGAAACCATCGCACGTAAAATCCGTGCATTTAATCCCGTTCCTGTCGCCTGGATTGATTACCAAGGCAAACCACTGAAAATTTGGCAAGCCGAAGTCGCCGCACAAAACGGAAAAGCCGGTGAAGTTTTAGCATTTAATTCAGACGGCCTGATTATTGCCTGCGGTGAAAACTCACTGAAAATTACAGAATTGCAGCCTGCGGGTAGTAAACGCATGAACATTTCCGCCTTTGCAGCAGGGCGTACGATTGAAAAAGGCACACAATTATGAGTATGGCACTGGCCCAGCAACTGGCGGCACAAAGCATCACTGCTGTTGCCGAAGGACGTAACCTGCAAGACACCTTATCCGAAATACGTGCCGCCCACCCCGATCTAAGCGCACAGGAAAGCGGCGCTTTACAAGATATTGCCTACGGCGTACAGAGGTATGCGGGCAGCCTGCGTTTCATGTTGGCGCAAATGCTCAACAAACCCATTACCCACCAGCCGCTCGAAAGCCTGCTTTTGGCCGCCATGTACCAACTGCACTATACCCGTAATGCGCCTCATGCCGTCGTTAATGAAGCCGTGGAAAGTATTGCCAAAATCGGCAAAGGACAATTCCGCTCATTTGCCAATGCCATCTTGCGGCGCTTTTTACGCGAGCGCGAAAAGCTGGCTGCGACATGCAAAAAAGACGATGTCGCCAAACACAACCTGCCCGCTTGGTGGATTGCCTATCTACAACAACATTACCCAAAGCATTGGCACAATATCACCACCGCCCTGCAAGCACACCCGCCGATGACCTTACGCGTTAACCGTCGCCACAGTAATGCCGAAGCATATACTGAAAAACTTGCCGAAGCAGGCATCCAAGCCAAAGTATTGGATGAATATGCCGTCAAACTGGCCGAAGCACTACCAGTCGGACGCATTCCCGGTTTTTCAGACGGCCTCGTATCCGTTCAGGATTTCGGTGCGCAAAAAGCAGCCCACCTGCTCAACCCGAAAAACGGTGAACGTATTCTTGATGCCTGTGCTGCACCCGGAGGCAAAACCGGCCACCTGCTCGAATTGGCGGACTGCAATATCACGGCTCTCGACATAGATTCCGTACGGTTATCCCGGGTAGAAAGCAATCTTGAGCGTTTAGGCTTTAAAAATGCCAAACTTATCTGTGCCGACGCACAAAACCTGGACACATGGTATGATGGTGAAAAATTTGATGCCATATTGGCTGATGTTCCCTGCACTGCCTCGGGAGTCGCCCGTCGCAATCCGGATATAAAATGGCTCCGCCGCCCCGGAGATGCAGGAAAAACTGCGCGCCAGCAAGAAACATTATTAGACGCCCTATGGCAAACCCTGACAAAAAACGGCAGAATGTTATTAGCAACCTGTTCTATTTTTGAAGAAGAAAATAGCCGTCAATTACAAAATTTTTTAAACCGTCATGCCGATGCGAAATGTATCGAAACGCATGTGTACTTACCTAACCACCACCAAGATGGCTTTTATTACGCGCTTATCCAGAAACAGTAGGCTCCTGCTTCAGATTATTCTGCTGGCCGTCTCTTTTCAGGCGGCAGCGGAAGGGATTACCGTTACCCGCGCACAAGCCAAACTTACGGGCAGCGGCCAGCTTTCCATCAGCAGCCGCTTTAACACCGAATTACCCGATCAGCTCAAACAGGCATTAACCCAAGGCGTACCACTTACCTTCACCCTTACCTATCAGCTGACCGCACCCACTATTCCCGCCTATCGCTTCCGCCTTGGCCAATTGGTAAGCAGCGACAACAGCGTGCAATACAAACTCTCATATCACCCCCTAACCAACCGCTACCGAGTAAGTGTCGGAACCTTCTCCACAGAATACAATTCATTAGACACAGCCTTACGCGGTATCGGTGCGATTGCCAACTGGCAAGTTATGGGCAAAGGCAGTCTCCAAGGCGTATCCGCTCAAGATGCGCGCGCCGACATCCGACTGAGCCTGAGTACCTCGCAACTCCCCAAACCCTTCCAAATCAATGCCCTAACTTCAAGAAGCTGGCAACTTGATTCAGGTTGGAAAGCATTGAGTATCACACAGGAATAAACCGATGCGCCGCTTTCTGCTGATTGCCGGCTTACTAGCCGTTATCTTGTTATACACCCTGACCCTGGCTACGGGAAACAACAGCAGATTAGCCGATTATTTCTGGTGGATCATCACAATCAGTGCCCTGCTGACCATTTTTTTATTGGGCATCTTGATACGCTATGTTTGGCTTCTGCTACGTGACAACCAACATGGCATTTTAGGCTCTAAAATCGCCCGCCGGCTGGCCGGCATGTTTACATTAGTAGCTGTACTACCGGGCTTGTTCCTATTCGGCGTATCTGCCCAATTTATTTCCAACAGTATCGATTCTTGGTTTGGCAACGATACACAGGAGGCTCTCGAGCGAAGTCTCAATCTGAGTAAATCCGCCCTCAACCTGGCTCTTGACAACAATGTCCGCAAAGCTGCAGCGGTTCAGGTGAACCTGATCAGCAGCGCACCATTGGGCGCTAACCTCAAGCAAATTCTAAGCGATAGTGCCAAAGAGGGAGAGTTCAGCCAACTTGTAATTTACGATACTACTGCCAAGCGTATCACTACCGAAATCAACCCTCAAAGCTTACCTGCTCCTGTAACAGACGACACATTATTAAACCTACTTGAACAAGCCGGTTCGGTAAGAAGCATCGAAACCATCAATAATATACTTTATGCCCAGGGCTGGTTACCTTTGCCCGGCGTAGGCAAACAATCAGTATTGTTTTTCCGCCAACCTATTCCGGCTAATGTGGCCAAAGATGCCATGCTTATTGAAGCCGCCCGCGCCAAATATGCCGAATTAAGCTATGCCAAACGCGGCTTGCAAACATTTTTTCTGGCTACCTTGCTGATGGCCACGCTCTTGGCGATTATGCTGGCCTTGGTATGGGCTCTGTATTTTGCCCGACGCTTTGTCGAACCGATTATCTCCTTAGCCGAAGGGGCGCGTGCCGTAGCACAAGGTGACTTCAGTCAAAAAAGACCTATTTTCCGCAACGACGAACTGGGGCGTCTGACCCATCTGTTCAACCATATGACAGAACAGCTTACCATCGCACAAGCCGCCAGCGAACGTAACCGCATCCAGCAAGAAGCAATCCGGCATTATTTGGAATGCGTATTGGAAAGCCTGACTACAGGCGTTATCACTACAGACGACTCAGGCCGTCTGAAAACCTACAATAAAAGTGCTGAAAACATTTTAGGTATTTCGTTAGCACATCTTTTGGGCAGCAATTGGCACGATTGGCCCCAACAGTCACCCCAGCAGGCAATTTTGGCAGAAACATTCTCTACCATCATCGGTACCACCGCTTCAGGCGAAACGGTAGAGCTTACCTATACAGCCCCTGACAGCACCCGTATCCTGTTAGCCAAAGCCACCACACTACCGGACAATAATGACAACGGAATTGTAATGGTATTTGATGACATTACCGCACTCGTGCGTGCGCAAAAAGATGCGGCATGGGGGGAAGTTGCCAAACGTCTCGCCCATGAAATCCGAAATCCGCTCACACCGATACAATTGGCGGCCGAAAGATTGGCATGGAAATTGCATAACAAACTAGACGAGCATGATGCAAACATTTTGAAACGTTCGACCGACACCATAGTCAAACAAGTCGCAGCACTTAAAGAAATGGTAGAAGCTTTTCGGAATTATGCGCGCGCACCGGCACTCAAACCCGAAAAACTCAATCTAAATCAAATTATCGAAGAAGTTTTGTTGCTCTATGAGGGTAGCTCTTGTACATTCTCTGCCAACTTGAGTAATATACCGTTATGGGTTTCTGCTGACACCGGCGCCATTAGACAGGTGTTACATAATATCTTCAAAAATGCCGCCGAAGCTGCCGAAGACAGTGATGATCCGCATACCCGAATCCAAACCTGGTCAGAGAACAAACAAGTTATCATAACAGTCTGTAACAATGGCCAACATTTCAGCAAAGAAATGTTGCTGCATGCTTTTGAACCCTATGTGACAGACAAACCCACCGGCACCGGCTTGGGTTTGCCCGTGGTAAAAAAAATCATTGAAGAGCATTGCGGCCGTATCAGTTTGAGTAATCCTACTGAAGGCGGCGCATGTGTAAAAATAGCCTTACCCGAACTGGTAGAAGAAACTTATGCGAAGCAGTGACATATTAATTGTAGATGACGAAATCGGTATACGAGACCTCCTTTCAGAAATCCTGCAGGATGAAGGTTATACCGTTACCTTGGCAGAAAATGCCGAAGAAGCACGCCACCTGCGCCACCAAACCCGCCCGGCAATGGTATTGCTGGATATTTGGATGCCCGACTGCGACGGTATTACCCTATTGAAAGAATGGGCGAAAAACGGCCAGCTGAATATGCCTGTCGTAATGATGAGCGGCCATGCCAGTATTGATACGGCCGTCGAAGCCACCAAGATCGGCGCATTGGATTTCTTGGAAAAACCCATCTCCCTGCAAAAATTGCTCTCTACTGTTGACCGTGCCCTGAAATACGGTGAAATGCAGGCTGCCTCCGGCTTATCTCTTGACAAGCTGGGCAACAGCCCCGTGATCCAAGAACTCAACCGTTCGTTAGAACAAGTCATCAAACAAAACGGTGCCATTTTCCTTACCGGAGAAACCGGTTCGCCTTTCGAACTGGTGGCACGTTATTTCCATAAGAACGGCACAGCATGGGTTGAACCGGGCAAAATCGAGCACATTGTAGACATTCCTTTGGAAATACTGCAAAAAGCTGCCGGCGGCATTTTGTATCTAGGTGACATCGCCCAATACAGTAAAAACATACAACAAGGTATTAATTTCCTGTTGAGCAAAGCTGACCGCCACAATGTACGGATTATTTGCGCCAGCAGCCGTTCCCCCGAAGAGTTGGCTGAAAACCCCAACCATGACGGTAAGCTGCTAGAAACACTTTCAGCGCTACATATCAGCATTCCTCCATTGCGCAGCCAACCCGACGACATCGTATTTCTCGTCAACCAAATATTGACCGAATTAGCCGAAACCCAAAAAATCCCGATGGTAAAATTCAGTACGGCCGCTCTCAATATCCTGCGCCAGTATGACTGGCCCGGCAATTTGGAACAGCTGCGCACCGTTGTGAAAAACCTTGCTCTTACTTGTAACGGTGATGAAGTAGAGGAAAGCGCCGTATACAATATTTTAGGGCAATTTACTACTGCCAATCCCGCTTCCGAATTAGTGGGCGGATTCAATTTCAATATGCCCTTACGAGAGCTGCGTGAAGAATTAGAACGTCGGTATTTCGAATATCATATTGCCCAAGAAGGGCAAAATATGAGCCGCGTTGCTCAAAAAGTAGGGTTGGAACGCACACATCTCTACCGCAAACTCAAACAACTCGGCATTCAATTTTCACGCCGCAGTAGCCAAGACAAAGCAAGCGATGAATAACTTTTTGTAGAGATTAAAGAGTAGAGATTAAAGGCCGCCAGAATCTTCAGACGGCCTTTTGTTTTTAAATACCAAAGCATGTCTTTCAAAAATAGGGGCTGTATTAGATTAGCCTTAAATATCACACCAAATTCGCAAGATTTTAAGTTGCTCTTTTGGTGTACCAAAGTTAAAACGAAATTCGCATTCTTTCAAGAATAAAGGGAAAGATTTTCGGTCAATTCCATTGTACTTTCGTAGAACGCGCTTTGCCTGATTCCAGAAGTTTTCAATACCGTTGATATGGTTTTGACGGTCGACAAAAAGCTCTGAATGATTGATTCTGTGATGCGTAAATTCACTCACATCTAGCACATCATAGCTTTTGTAATAGTCCGTATAAACAATGCTATCAGGCATTATTTTTCGTTTAATAACAGGTAGTAAAGTATCTTGTTTGGTATTTTTAACGACAACAGTATAAACCTTGCCTTGACGTTTCAAAATACCAAATACCGCTACTTTCCCAGCCGCTCCGCGACCGCGTTTGCCTTTTCGTTGTCCACCAAAATAACTCTCATCAAGCTCGATTGAACCATCAAAGATTTCATCAGCTTGAAGCTCTAAATGATAGGCAATGACTTGGCGAATTTTACGGTAAAACAGAGCTGCTGAATTGGGGTTAATATCCAATAAATTGGCAGCAGAACGGGCGGTTACCTCAAGTACAAAAAATTCAAGCAACTTTTTTTGTACTTTTTTAGATAGTTTACAGTGTGTTATCTTCATTTTTAAAGGGTAACATAACTGCCAATCTAATACAGCCCCCAAAAATATTACCCAACTTGAGCCATCGCAAATATCATCAGGGTATCCGTCAAAAATTATATAAATAAATCAAAACCGTGCAACAACAAATCGGCTGTGTGGTTCCTATATTTTTCAAGTGAGATAATTTCCGCTTACCCTCTGAAAATCTTTTCTGACGCCCCCCAAAAGCCCTGTTTTCAACCATATTTAAATACACCCACTAAAAAACTTTATTTCAATAAAAACCTAAATACCGAATATTGTTTTTACTGATATTTCAAGCAAACCTTCAATTATTGCCACTACCTGTAATCTGTGTTTTAATCAAAACACTCGAAACAGGGGTGCTGCCTGAGGGCGGCTGAGAGTTACCCTTATTACCCGAACAAGATAATACTTGCGTGGGAAGTTTCAGCGTAATTGCCACTCTTTTCAGACGGCCTTTTGATACATTTTCTCTATGCCGTCTGAAAACATCTGCAACGCTCCTGTTTCTATTTATCCAAAAGAGAAACAGGAGTTTTTTATGTCTGCCAAGCCCACAGAATCACAACAATTAGACAATCTGAGCCAAGATTTGGGGATCCGCTTTGCCTATCCCAATTCCGATCGTATTTATTTGCAAGGAAGCCGTAACGACATCCGAGTGCCGCTACGCGAAATCCGCCAAGACGACACCGTAACCGAACGCGGCCGCGAAACCAATCCGCCTATCCCCGTTTACGACACCAGCGGACTTTACGGTGATCCCTCTGCCGCCATCAATCTAAAGCACGGCTTACCGCAGATCCGCAGTGCATGGATTACGGAACGCAGTGATACCGAGCAATTATCAGGGCTTTCCAGCGAATACGGACAAGAACGCGCCCACGATCCCAAAACCGCCCATTTGCGCTTCAACCAAATCACCCGCCCTTTACGCGCAAAAGCCGGACATAACGTTACTCAAATGCACTACGCCCGCCGCGGCATCATCACGCCTGAAATGGAATTCGTTGCCCTACGCGAACAATCCAAACTCGAACAAATCTGGCGTGACCCTCGTTATGCCAAAATCACCAAACAACACGCAGGCGAGGCATTCGGTGCCAATCTGCCGCAACACCCCGATCAAATCACTCCCGAATTCGTACGCGCCGAAGTAGCCGCAGGCCGTGCGATTATCCCCGCCAATATCAACCACCCCGAATTGGAACCAATGATTATCGGGCGTAATTTCCGCGTCAAAATCAACGGCAACTTGGGCAATTCCGCCGTCACCTCCTCTCTCACCGAAGAAGTGGAAAAAATGGTTTGGGCATTACGCTGGGGTGCCGATACCATCATGGATTTATCCACGGGCGCGCACATTCACGAAACCCGGGAATGGATTATCCGTAACTCACCCGTACCCATTGGTACCGTACCGATTTATCAGGCATTAGAAAAAACCGGCGGTATAGCCGAAGATTTGACCTGGGAATTGTTCCGCGACACTTTAATCGAACAAGCCGAGCAAGGTGTGGACTACTTCACCATCCATGCCGGTGTTTTACTGCGCTATGTACCGCTCACTGCCAACCGTCTCACCGGTATCGTTTCGCGCGGCGGTTCGATTATGGCCAAATGGTGTTTGGC
Organism: Neisseria arctica; assembly: GCF_022870905.1. Taxonomy (NCBI): domain Bacteria; kingdom Pseudomonadati; phylum Pseudomonadota; class Betaproteobacteria; order Neisseriales; family Neisseriaceae; genus Neisseria; species Neisseria arctica. The sequence goes on along the minus strand of NZ_CP091510.1, from coordinate 161,098 downwards.
ACACCATCAAGAGAACTTCCTCTATACGCATTTTGATGAAATTTGCGAAATCATGAAGGCTTACGACGTGTCGTTCAGCCTCGGCGACGGCCTGCGTCCGGGCTGCGTGGCTGATTCCAACGACGAAGCACAATTCGGCGAGCTGCGCACACTGGGCGAACTCACTGCCAAAGCGTGGCAACATGATGTCCAGGTCATGATTGAAGGCCCCGGGCATGTGCCATTACAACGTGTCAAACAAAACATGACCGAAGAATTGCAACACTGCTTCGAAGCACCCTTTTACACCCTCGGCCCATTAGTTACCGACATTGCTCCCGGCTACGACCATATTACTTCGGGCATCGGCGCAGCCAATATCGGCTGGTACGGCACTGCCATGCTGTGCTACGTCACCCCTAAAGAACATTTGGGACTGCCCGATAAAGAAGACGTCCGCACCGGTATCATTACTTACAAACTGGCTGCCCACGCTGCCGACTTGGCCAAAGGCTGGCCCGGTGCGCAACTGCGCGATAATGCCCTATCAAAAGCACGTTTCGAATTCCGCTGGCGCGATCAATTCCGCTTAAGTCTCGATCCTGAACGCGCCGAAAGCTTCCATGACGCCACATTGCCGGCCGAAGGTGCAAAAACCGCCCACTTCTGCTCAATGTGCGGCCCTAAATTCTGTTCGATGAAAATCACACAGGAGGTGCGCGATTATGCCGAGGCACAAAAAGGGATGCAGGAAAAATCAGTAGAGTTCATACAAAACGGCTCCGCGCTTTACCGTTAACACATACGATAATATATTAAATAAATATTAAAAAAGGCCGTCTGAAATTTTCAGACGGCCTTTTCCTTACTTTTATTTATATAGAATAAATATTTATGGTTATTTTCTAATATTTGCCTATCAACTATTCTTTTTAGTTTTTAAATAAGCATTTAACAGTTAATTGTTCCCCACAACCTCCGCCATAATTTACAAAATCTTAAATTTCTTGACAATAAACTGAACTTTGCTTAATTTTATTGATTCCAAGTCAGATACTAAATCTGTATTTAATTTAAATATAGTCCATTCCAATACCAAACTATCAGGAGATAAAGAGATGCCGAACAAACTTTCAAAACTCACAATAACTGTTTTAGCCGCCATATTCGCATTAGGAGGTTGCAGTAAGCAGGCAGCCCAAAATGGCGAACCGTCCAAGCCCGAATGTATCGCCCCTGCCAAACCGGGTGGCGGTTTTGACTTAACCTGTAAGTTGGCGCAAAGCGGTCTCAAAGAAACCAAACAACTCGACAAACCTATGCGGGTAACCTATATGCCGGGCGGCGTGGGAGCGGTGGCCTATAACAAAATCGTTGCCAATGACCCTGCCAATAATGATGCGATTGTCGCATTCTCTACCGGTTCGTTACTGAATCTCGCCCAAGGCAAATTCGGCCAATATACGGAAAAAGATGTACGTTGGCTGGCTGCCGTGGGAACCGATTACGGCATGGTGGCCGTTAACGCCGATTCTCCGCTTAAAAATCTGAAAGACTTGGTTGAGGCACTCAAAGCTGATCCTAAAAAAATCAGCTTCGGCGCAGGCGGTAGCGTGGGCGGACAAGACTGGCTGCAAACAGCCATGGTTGCCAAAGCTGCCGGCGTTAATCCCAAAGACATGACATACGTGGCATTAGAAGGCGGTGGTGAAGCCGTTACCGCCGTATTGGGCAACCACATCAGTGTTGTCAGTGCCGGTATTGCCGAGATGGGTCCGCATATAGAATCCGGCAAAGTGCGTGTGTTGGCAGTATTCGCACCCGAGCGCTTGGAAGGCAAGCTTAAAGATATTCCGACTGCCAAAGAGCAAGGCTACGATGTCGAATGGCCGGTAATACGCGGTTATTACATGGGTCCGAAAGTTAGTGAAGAATCGTTCCAATGGTGGAAAACCCACTTTGATGCCATGCTGAAAGATCCGGCATTTGAGCAATTACGCGCCCAACGCGACCTGCTGCCCTTCTCTATGACAGGCGACGAACTCACCCAATACGTAGTGAAAACTACCGAACAAATGCGCGCGCTTTCAAAAGAATTTGAATTGGAAACCAAATAATCGCGGTTAGTTTTCAGACGGCATACGGCCGGTAATCAAGATATTACCGGCCGTATATCCTGTATTACCGACCTTTTCGGAGCGTAATTTATGAGAGCCGAACGTATTTTTGCAGCATTGCTCTTGGTAGCTTCGCTGTTTTTCTTATGGCTGGCATGGGGTTATACCGCACCTATCGCTTATGATCCTCTCGGCCCGCGTCCTTATCCCGTATTGATTTTATCGTTACTGGCTGCCTGTTCCCTGTTTTTGGCCGTGCGCCCCAAACAGGAAAAAATCGATCAGAGCCACACGCCGAACTTGATAACCAAACTGATACTGTGTCTGGCGGCCATGTTGCTTTATGCCGTCTTTTTCGAATTGCTGGGCTTTCCGCTGGCTACAGCGCTTATGGCTTTTGCGGTAGGCAAACTGTTTGGCGGCAGAACTCTACCCTGTATCGTTTCCGGAGTCGCAATGGGTATCGGCTTGTTTTTCTTATTCAACAACCTGCTCGATGTTGTTTTGCCTGCTGGTTTTGGCATGTAAAAGGAGGGACGATTTATGGATATTCTGACTTATCTGATGTCCGGTTTTGAGGTCGCCCTGCAACCGCAAAATCTGATGCTGGCACTAATCGGTGCTTTTCTCGGCACAATTGTCGGCATGCTACCCGGCTTAGGGCCGATTAACGGCGTGGCTATTTTACTGCCGTTTGCCTATGCATTCGGTCTGCCGCCCGAGTCTGCATTGATTCTTTTGGCTGCGGTTTATCTCGGCTGTGAATACGGGGGCCGTATTTCGGCCATTCTAATCAATGTACCGGGGGATGCCGCCGCCATTATGTCGACACTCGACGGCTATCCGCTGGCCAAACAAGGTAAGGCTGGTATCGCCCTGTCGTTATCAGCCGTCAGCTCCTTTACCGGCAGCACCATTGCAACCGTAGGCGTGGTGTTATTTGCCCCGCTGCTGGCCAACTGGGCAATCGCTTTCGGGCCTGCCGAATATTTCGTATTGATGGTATTTGCCATTACCTGCTTGAGCGGTTTGGTCGGAGACCAACCTGTAAAAACCGCCGTAGCCGCCCTTATCGGCCTTTTCCTTGCCGTTATCGGTGTAGATGCGGTAACAGGGGTGTACCGTTTTACTTTTGATTCGGTGAATCTTTCAGACGGCATTCAGTTTACAACCATCGTGATCGGCTTTTTCAGCATCAGCGAAATCCTGATTATGCTAGAACATACTGCAACCGGACAAAAAATCCTCAGCCAAGGCAAGCGCTCCCTGTTTAACTTTAAAGAGTTTGCCTTCAGTTTCGGCGCGATGATTCGAAGCGGTATTGTCGGCTTCATAGTCGGTATTCTGCCGGGAGCGGGAGCGACTATTGCCAGCGCGATGACTTATACCAACGAGAAAAAACTGGCCGGCAAAAACGGTAAGTTCGGCGAAGGGGACTTGCGCGGCATTGCTGCTCCTGAAGCCGCCAACAATGCTTCGGCCTGCGGTTCGTTCATTCCGATGCTGACATTGGGTGTACCCGGCTCCGGTACTACGGCAGTTATGATGGGCGCGCTAACACTGTATAACATCACCCCCGGCCCCCAACTTTTCAGCGAACAGCCCGATATCGTTTGGGGTTTGATTGCTTCTTTGTTTGTCGGCAATATTATTTTGCTGCTGCTAAATATCCCGTTGGTAGGCCTATTCGCCCGTATGTTGAATGTGCCCAACTATATTCTGATTCCGGCGATTGCCGCAGTAAGCTTCGTAGGGGTATATGCTATCCACAGCACAACCTTCGACCTGATTCTGATGGTTGGATTGGGTATTCTCGGTTATGTGCTGCGCAAGCTTAATTTCCCGCTTTCTGCACTGATTCTGGGTTACGTATTGGGCGAACTGATGGAATCCAGCCTGCGCCGGGCTTTGTCAATTTCACAAGGCGATATCGGTATCTTGTTCTACGGTCCGATTACCCAAGTATTATGGGCTTTGTCTCTGCTTATGGTATTGCTGCCACTGTATCGTTGGATACGCCACCGCAACAAAACAGCATAAAAAAGCTAGGTAAAAAAAGCCGCCTGACTTTTCAGACGGCTTTTTTCATACATAAAACTATGCCGCCGGGGAAAATGGTGTGTAGCAAAATACTCTTTAAAACTTAATAGATACAAAATAAATACAGGCCGTCTGAAAATTTTCAGACGGCCTGTATAGCTGCCAGTTCTACCCAATATCAATACTGCCAACTTATCAATACGAACAGATTTTAAGCAGGTTTGCAAACAACCATGTAGTTCACATCCGTATTGTCGGTAAGATGATAGGTTTTGGTCAGCAAATTGTAGCCCAAACCTTTGCTGCCGATAATATCCAATCCTGCTTGACGGCACATACGTGCCAATTCCGCAGGTGTAATAAATTTCTGCCAATCATGCGTGCCGCGCGGTACCAAACCTAATACATATTCCGCGCCGACAATGGCATGCACGTAAGACTTCGGATTACGGTTGATGGTCGAAAAAAATACTACCCCGTCCGGCTTCACCAAGCGGGCGCAAGCAGCAACGATGGCCGCCGGATCAGGAACATGCTCCATCATTTCCATACAGGTCACGACATCAAAACTATGCGGTGCTTCTGCAGCCAAATCCTCTACCCGCACACAGCGGTAAGCGATATTGTCGACTTGCTGGTCAAGCGCATGTAATTTGGCAATTTTCAGCGACTTTTCCGCCATATCGATACCGGTAACATGTGCCGCCCCCGATTTAGCCATGCTTTCGGTCAAAATACCGCCGCCGCAACCCACATCCAATACGGTTTTGCCCGCCAAGCGGCCGTGTTCGTCTATATAACCCAAGCGTAGCGGATTAATCTCATGCAAAGGCTTAAATTCACCGGTTTCATCCCACCATTTGTGAGCCAACTGGCTGAATTTGTCGATCTCACCGCTATCAACATTATTTGGTGTTTGGGTATCTGAGCTCATACGAATTTTCCGATAATCTTGCCAAGATAATTTTATCTATTTCCAAGCCGTCTGAAAGATAAAAGACCTTGGCTGCAGTTTTATAAAAATAGGCCGATTGCTATACGCACCGTAGAAGAAAATGCCCAATCAAAGATTCTTTTCCAATAACCCGAACGCTTCTTGCTTATTACGCGGCCGCGCACCCTGCCACAACATATGCCAACCCTCGGGGGCTACGGTATTCAAGGGCTGCTGGGTGAGGCGGTAGCGGCAGTCGGCATTATCAGTCTGCAACGCCAACTTACTATACTGCATCCAAGCGATGCGGGCAGTAACCGCTTTTGAAGCCACACTGATACATTCTTTGCCTGAATAAACGGCCTGCCGTTTTTCAGACGGCATAGCCGCCTCCATCAAAGCCACCACAGGCGCATGGCTTTTTGCGGCATCCAGCCACGGTAGAAACAATGTCATCAAAAGTGCCCATACCAGAGTTACCCCCGCCGCCCAATTGGTTACGGCTTGGCGGCCTCGGATATGTTTGCGGGTAATCGCCCAGATCCACACAAATGAAAACGATACCGCCACGACCATGGGCATAATATTGATATCAGGCGTGTAATACGGGCTGAAATACAGTGACCTCTCGGCAAGCTTGGCCGGCCAGCCGAAATTCATGGCAAAAAAACCGATCCACAAGAAAAGGGCCAGCAAACCGAATGCCATAATGCCAAACCAGTTTAAAAATGCCGCCGCACCGCGTCGCAGATTATCCAAGCATGCCGCGCCGGCCAAAGCCAAAGGCGGCAGCAGCCAAAGCAGATAGCCTTGGAACCGGCTCGGATCCAACGCCAGCAGCAACCCGAATATACCCAACCATACCAACACCAGCACACCCCATTGGTGAGCATGCAGTTTTATACGGCTGAAAGTCCATAATGCCAGCGGCCATGCCGGAAAAGCAAACCAAAGGAGGTTTTTCAGATAATAAGGCAGAGAAAATCCCAAACTGAATGTTTGTATACCGCCAAATGATCCGAAAGCATATCGGTCCAACCATAATTGATAGTCTGCCGGATTACTTTTATAGAGTGCAAACGGATATACCAGCATCAATGGCAATGCAAAGCACAAAGATCCAATCAACGTAATATAGTACCGCTTATTACGCCATTGCGGATTTAGCGTTAAAGCAAACGCCATGATGATCATTGCCAACGGTAACAACCAACCTGCCGCAACAGACAACAAAGCACATCCCCCACCCAACAGCAATGAAGCCATAATCACTTTGGTTCGTACCAATGCAAAACCATATAAGCACATCCCCAAAGCCGCAAAAACCACCGAATAAGGATTAAGAAAATGGGCAGGTGTAATCAGGCCGACACAGCCAATCAGAATCAAAACGACACTACGCCCCTGGTGTTTCCCTAAAAAGCGGAAACCCGCCATGCCGCAACAGGCCAGCCCGAGTGCCGTAAAAAACGTACTGGCGAAGCGGCTAGCGGAATACGCATCGGCAATATGCGGCGACAGCAAGGCATGAAATGCACCCGCAACCCATAAATAAGGTGGAGGAATACCGAAATCAGGTTTATCGAATACTTGCGGCAACCAAGCATTGCCACCCTGCATATACTGTGCCAAGGCAGTAAATGTTTCAGGTTCGGCAGGATTCCACAAATCATGAGAAAACACACCGGGCCACAACCAGGCAAAAGCCAACAACAGCAACAACCACGGTTGTTCACGGGGTTTGAGGGAGGCGCGAGATTCAGGCGGGGTATAAGTCAACATACGGCTAGTTTATCAAATTTTACGACGGCTCCGAAGTTTAACGACAAGACAAATAAAAAAGGCTGCCGTGGCAGCCTTTTTTAATAAGCAAAATGTTCGGATTAACGTTTGAACATATTGCCGAATTTTTGATTGAATTTGTCCACGCGACCGGTACTGTCAACGATTTTTTGTTGGCCGGTGTAGAACGGATGGCATTCAGAGCAAACCTCAATAGAGAAGTTTTCTTTAGCCATAGCCGATTTGGTAACGAATTTGTTGCCGCAAGAGCAAGTTACGTTTACATCGTGGTAATCCGGATGAATGCCTTGTTTCATGATTTTCCTTTCGATTTAGCGGGCATAGGGATTTTGCCTATGCTTCAGAGTCAAGCGGCCTAATGTATCAAAATTTTCAAATATTGGCAAGGTTTACATAGATATAAGCACGATAGTCGGTATGCAATCCGGCAGTTCTGCCACAACACCATTTCTATAGCCGTTTTAAAATAGCAAACGATCTGCCGTCCTTTACAAAAAATTCATACCGTTTGTCGCAAAGCGTTGGCAAAAAAAGCCGGAGTGTTTACGCTTATCATTGTTAAAGGGCAAAAAGCTCCCTTTGTCCATTCAAGGCCGTCTGAAATGTACCACCGTATCCTTTTACTGATTGTATTGTTTTGCAGCCCTTACCTTTGGGCATTTGATTTCGGCAAAATCCCTCCCGAAGAAGTCTCCGTGTATATACAGGATTTACAGACCGGCAAAGCATTGGTATCGCACCGTGCCGATACCGCCGTAAACCCGGCCTCCGTAATGAAACTAGTCACTACATTTACCGCTTTGCGTAGCTTGGGAAGCGATTACAGCTGGCAAACCGAATGGAAAAGTGATGCACCGGTGAAAAATCATATACTCGAAGGTGATTTATATTGGGTAGGAAGCGGCAACCCGGTTTTGGATCAAAATGATTTACTGGATGTGCAGAGCCAGCTTGCCGCCCGCGGCATTCGACACATCAGGGGCCAATTGGTGCTTGATCGCCAAATCTGGAGCAATAACGGCAGTGCGGAGGATTTCGACGCTGACAGTGCCGAGACTTTCGCCACACCGCCGGATCCGCACATGCTGGCCTACAAAGTAGTATGGCTCAAACCTGAACGCAACGAGCAAGGCATCACCACCGTTACCTTGAACCCTCCGCTCCCGGAAGTACCGCAACAATACAATATCGGCCTTTACCCTTCTGCCGCAGGCTGCCCTTCTCTAAAAAGTTACCTCAATGCCCGATATCAAAACGGCACACTGGTTGCCGAAGGCCGCATTCCCGAACCCTGTTTAGGGCAGGAAATGTTTGTCAATATGCTCGATAGCACCGATTTTGCCGCCCGCAGCTTTATCAACCAATGGCGTGCCAACGGGGGAACCATTAACAGCAGCTTCCGCATCGGAATCACTCCAAAGCATGCGACAACTTTGGCCGTAAACCACTCCAAACCGCTATCAGACGTACTGTCCGACATGAATAAAAATTCCAACAATATCATTGCCCGCAGTATTTTTCTGACACTCGGCAATCTTCATTCGAAACAGGGTGATACTGTTGCAGATGCCCGAGCCGAAGTCCGACGTCAGCTGGCACAAGCCAATATCGACGATGAAGCACTGGTACTCGAAAACGGTTCTGGCTTATCTCGGCGCGAACGCGTCAGCGCCAGAATGATGGGAGAAATTCTTGCACAGGCTTACCACAGCTCTTTTCAGAAAATATTTATAGACAGCCTGCCAATAGGAGGATACGACGGGACTTTGAAAAACCGCTTTAAAAATGCAACGCAATCGCTGCATCTCAAAACCGGCACCCTGAAAAACGTACGGGCATTAGCCGGCTACCGCTTACCGCAAACTTCAGGCGAACATCCACTGGCTATTGTATTGATTGTAAATAGCGAGCAGGCCGGTAATTATCCAAGCGAAATGGACAGCCTACTTTCGACATGGCTACAAACCGCCCAGACTACCGTTATGCCGTAATCTTAAATTTATGCTATGGTAGCGGCAATCATAGAAGCTCCGCGGTACACTTGCAAATTGGCCGCGTACCCTCATATAAAGGTATAACGATAACAATCCGACACACCAAGAGTATTCGATTATGCAAGCGATTAAAATGTACACCGGCCCATACTGCCCTTATTGCACCATGGCCAAACAATTTTTAAAATCCCAAGGCATTACCGAAATCGAAGAAATCCGTGTCGACCAATCGCCTGAAAAATATGCCGAAATGCAGCAGATAACCGGCCAACGCAGCGTACCGCAGATTTTTATCGGCGATACCCACGTTGGCGGCTTTACCGACCTTTATAACCTGCATCAAAAAGGCGAACTACAAGATCTGCTGGCAGGAAAATAACCTTACCAAGGTATTTTTCAGATAATTTTTATTTCCATTGCGCTGCTGATACGGCAGCCTAACAACCTTGATAGAAAGAGTCCTCATGAGCGAAGAACTGCAACCCGTATTCAGTATCGAAAAACTATACGTAAAAGACATGTCCTTGGAAGTACCGCACGCACCGCGTATTTTCTTGGAAAACGGCGAACCTGAAGTAGATATGCGCGTTACCACAGAAAGTGCCAAGCTGGAAGATGAATTTTACAATGTAGACGTAACCGTAACCGTAACCGCCAAATTGGCCGATGAACGTGTTATGTTCTTGAACGAAGTAACCCAAAGCGGCATTTTCCGTTTAGCCAACATTCCTGAAGAAGACGTGAAATTACTGTTAGCGGTTGCCTGTCCGAACATTCTGTTCCCTTATGCCCGCGAAGCCGTATCCAGCACTGTAACCCGTGCAGGTTTCCCACCGGTGTTACTCGCTCCGATTAATTTCGAGGCTATGTACCAGCAAACCGAACAAGCAGGTAATGCATAAATCCTAGCTGTGTAGTTTAAGAAATAAAGCCGTCTGAAAATTTTCAGACGGCTTTAACAATTTATGCATATCCACAAATATCTAAATATTTTCAGAAAATCTCTCACGAAGAAGCCGTTTGAAACGGTTCTCCTAAATATTCCAGTAATACCGTAAGGTGCGAATGCCGCAGCTCCTTCACGGCACTGAGCAAACGAACTTCAGGATATATCGACGATAGTCCATTCAATTCCTGAATAGCTTGCCGGGCTTCCTTACTCTCCAATTCCGCCAAATATTTCACACGGAATTCGGCATAGTGCGCCTCCGGCTTTTCATGATACCACTTACGCAGCTGGGTAGACGGCGCAACATCTTTTAGCCACACCACGCCCGCCATCCTTTCTTTAGTAATACCACGTGGATATAGGCGGTCGACAAAAACCGCACACACACCAGCCGGGTAGTCACCAAAATCATAAATACGCTGTACGGTAAACATAGCAAGACGCCTTCAAAAAGAAATCGGAACATGATAATTTTATATCAGCCCCAATAGAAAAAGGCCGTCTGAAAATTTCAGATGGCCTTAAACAATACTAAAATATGTGTAAGTATAATCTTACAAATTCCCTTCTTGGCGTTGGCGCCCGATATCGGCGGCTGCGGTAAACAATACGTCGGTAGAAGAGTTCAAAGCAGTTTCGCAAGAATCCTGCACCACACCGATAATGAAACCAACGGCAACCACCTGCATCGCTACGTCATTTGAAATACCGAACAAACTGCATGCCAAAGGAATCAACAGCAATGAACCGCCTGCCACACCTGACGCGCCGCACGCACTAATCGTTGCCACCAAGCTCAAAAGCATTGCCATCCAAAAATCAACCACAATACCTTCGGTATGGGCGGCAGCCAATGCCAAAACAGTAATGGTAATAGCGGCACCCGCCATATTGATGGTAGCACCCAAAGGAATAGAGATTGAGTAAGTATCTTCGTGCAGATTCAACTTTTTAGCCAATGCCATATTCACCGGAATATTTGCGGCAGAGCTGCGAGTAAAGAAAGCCGTCACACCGCTTTCACGCAAACAGGTAAAGACCAGCGGATAAGGATTGCTTCGGATTTTCCACCATACAATAATCGGATTAACCACCAAGGCAATAAACAACATACAGCCCACCAATACCACCAACAAGCGGGCATAGCTTGCCAAAGCGTGAAAACCGGTTTCCGCAATGGTAGATGCTACCAAGCCGAAAATACCTAAAGGCGCAAAACTAATGACCCATTTTACAACTGTAGAAATGGCATCTGCCAAATCAGCCACCACCAGCCGAGTTTGCTCCGATGCATAGCGCAAGGCCGCTCCGATCACTAAAGCCCAGGCCAAAATACCGATATAGTTGGCATTGGCAATTGCATTCACCGGATTGGCCACCAGATTCATCAGCAATGTTTTCAATACTTCAATGATACCTGAAGGGGGGGCCAAGTCGACTGCATCCGTCTGCACCAAAACAATATTGGTCGGGAACATGAAACTGGCCGCCACAGCCGAAAGTGCAGCTAAAAAAGTACCGATAATATACAACACGATAATCGGTTTGATATAAGCTTCATTACCTTGCTGATGCTGAGCAATCGCGCTTATCACCAATACGAATACCAATACGGGAGCAACCGCTTTCAGCGCCCCTACAAACAAATTGCCCAACAAGCCTACGGCCAAACCACCCGCCGGCCATAACCAAGCCAACAAGATACCCAACACCAAACCGATCACAATCTGCTTGACCAGACTGACGCGTTGGAAAACACCGATAACCGGATTTCCGTTCGCCATGACAACTCCTTACATAATTTAAAAAAAACGGAACATTTTAAAATAAAACACCTCCAATAAGGCAGGTATTTATCAAAAACAGCAATAATCGCCAACAATCTACATCACATTTTAAAATAATGCCAATAAAAACTCATATTACGCTTAAAATTACGATAAATTTTGTAAAACCGATTATTTAATATTCAATATAACCTATTACAATCACTTCACCTAATTTCTGTTTATAAAAAATTTATCATTTATTTATCATTTATTCCGTCTCATAATGCGCCAATTAGCGAAAAACAATGTTAGAATTTATATCTAACCGTATTTAACCCTCTTGTTTGTATGGCTTTAATTTCTCTGAAATACCGTTGGCTTAGCGTTCTACCCACAGCTCTCAGTTTGGTCTGCACACCTACATTTGCAGCAGATATCATACCGGCATCTCCCTCCTCCGGTTCCAATTCCGCCACCACTTCCGACAATACCGAAGAAAAAACCAAAGAGCCAAAATATCCCGTTAAAGTTGAAGTGGATAATGAAGAAATCCACTCTTTTATTACAACTTATCTACCTCTGATTACCCAACAATATGAAGAAGAATTAGACCGTGAACAAATCGGTTTTCTCGCAGAGGATGCACCCCAGCAAATTCAGACTATGCTGCGTACGCGCGGTTACTTCAATTCGCAAGTAACCGTTTTTCCATCCGGCAGCGGCTATACGGTGAACATCAAGCTCGGACCGCAAACTACCGTTGAAAATGTCAACATCGCCATCTTGGGTGATGTGCTGCAAGATGAAAACCTTGCAAATTATTATAAAGAAGGCTCAAACAGATGGAGTCTTCCGGTCGGGGATACCTTTTCCCAAACAGAGTGGGACAACAGCAAGACCGCCGTACTTGCAGCCGTTACCCGTAAAAAATATCCGTTGGCCACCATCAGCCATTCTCAAGCCACGATCGATCCGAATAAAAATCAAGCTGACCTTAGTATTACTGTTGAAAGTAAACAGCCGATTTACTTTGGCGATTTCCAAATCAGCGGTACCAAACGATATCCTGAAAGTGTAGTAAGCGGCTTAGCACAATTCCAGCCGGGTAGTCCTTATGATCTCGACAAACTACTTGACTACCAGCAAGCACTTGAGCAAGACGGCCATTATTCAGGTGCCTCCGTACAAGCCGACTTTAATAACTTACAAGGTGACCGCGTACCCGTGAAAGTTGCCGTTACCGAAGTCAAACGCCAAAAACTGGAGCTCGGCCTGCGCTATGATTCAGAATACGGTCCCGGAGGGCGCATCGGCTATGATCATTACAACCTCTTTAACCGAGGCTATATCGGATCGGCCGTCATAGACACCGATAAATACGAAACTACCATTGCCGCCGGTATCAGCCAACCGCGCAATAACCGCGGGCATTACTACACGACCAATGTGGCCTACAGCCGCTCTACCACCCAAAATCTTGAAAAAAACACCCTCAGCAGCGGTATTTGGCGCGTGCGTGACCGTGACGGCATCGAATCCCGTCTCGGCATTGAATACATTACCGAAAGCCGCCGCGTACCAGATAGCAATTACGATCTCGGCCGCAGCCATGCCACGATGCTAACTGCCTCTTGGAAGCGCCAAAATATCGAAACCCAGTTACGCCCTGCCAACGGCTATTACTTAGACGGGAAAATCGGTGCAACATTAGGTACTTTGTTATCCTCCACCACGATGGCACGGGGCAATGTGCGCGCCGGCTATTACTACACACCTGAAAATACCAAAATCGGTACTTTTGTCGTACGGGGCCAAGCAGGCTATGTTTATGCCAAAGAAACCAGCAATGTTCCATCAAGCCTGATGTTTAGAACCGGCGGCGCAACCAGTATTCGTGGTTACGAACTGGACAGCATCGGCATGGAAGGTCCCGGAAATTCGGTTTTACCCGAACGCGCCGTGGCCGTTGCCAGTTTGGAATACCAATACCCTGTAACCAAAAACTTCTCCGCTGCCGTATTCCATGACATGGGCGATGCCGCATTAAATTTCAAACAAATGGAATTAAAACACGGTACAGGTATCGGTGTCCGCTGGTTCAGCCCGGTGGCTCCTTTCTCATTTGATATTGCCTACGGGCACAACGATAAAAAACTGCGCTGGCATATTTCCTTGGGAACCCGCTTTTAAGATATGAATGCCAATCAAGAAACCTTAACTATGCCGTCTGAAACACCGGCAGAAACACCCGAAAATGCAAACGCCCCCCAGCCTAAAAAAACACATTGGCTGCGCCGTATCCTAATTACGGTATTTGTTGTTTTATTATCGCTAGCCGGCTTCATTGGATGGCTGATCTCAACCGAATCAGGACTGCGTTTCGGACTCCATACCCTGCCTTCATGGCTTGGCGTACAGATTCGCTCGGAAAACCTACAAGGTACATTCCTCAAAGGCTTCAACGGTGATAAATGGCGCATTGAAACCGAAAGCAGCGATCTTGATATCTCTAGCATTGTATTTGCTTGGCAGCCCAAAGAACTATGGCAGAAAAAACTGCACATCAACCGCATTGCTTTGGGTGATATCCATATTGCACCCAAAGATGCGCCGCCTAAAGAAAGCACCCCGGCAAAAATGCCCGAAAGTGTCAAACTACCGATAGAAGTAGCGATCGACAGCATTGAAGTGGGCAAAATTACCAGCGGCTCAAACCAAGCCCTGCTTCTACAGCATCTGCTTGCGTCATACCAATACAACCACCAGCTGCATCACCTGCGCATACCTGATATTCAAACCCCTTGGCTCAACGGCAATGGAGAATCCACCCTAGCCCTCAAAAAGCCTTTCAAAATCAGCACAATCCTCAACGGCGAAGGCATTCTCGACGATACCCCTGTCAACAGCGCCCTACGCCTTTACGGCACCCTGCAAGATGTATCCACCGATATCACTATCGAGGGAGGAGATGTACGTCTTTGGGTAGAGTCAGTTGTACATCCCTTTGGAGCACAACTCAACGATAAAATAGAACGTATTGAAATTACAGGAGTTAATATTAATCCTCGTGCCTTTGTGTCGACCCTACCCAAGGCTGACCTTACTTTTAACGCCAGCCTTTTACCCGTAATCAACAACGATATTGCACTAGAAGGGTCGATTGATTTGACCAACAAACAAGCCGCCACAGTAGATACAGAGGGAATTCCCGTACGCTCACTCTTGGCTGATTTCACCGTAAACAACAAAGGCCTGCTCACGATCAGTTCAGCGAAAGCCGCCTTATTACAAAAAGGTACAGTAGACCTCTCAGGTAAAATTCAAACCAATGAAAGAGCAATCGATCTGACCGCCACCCTGACAAATATCGCCAGTACCGATGCCCTTGCACAAACATTCCCGCTCAACTTAAACGGCAGTATCAAAACAACCGGCAGTTTCGATAATCCTGAAACCGCTTGGCAAATCGACAGCGGTACAGCTACAAGTACAGGTATCCTGAGCATTTCAACCGATACCCGCCAAGGGCAACAAACACTGTTGATCAAAGAAGGAAAAATCCAACCTAAAGGCGGTGGTGAAATGAAATTTGCCGGGAAGTTGGAGCTTTTCCAAAAACAACTTTTAGACGTTACCGTTAACAGCGTCAACTTCAACCCCAACAAACTGCATCCCAATTTCCCTTCCGGCAGCGTAAATGGCAATATCAAATTAACCGGCGAACTAGCCGAGCAAGTTTTCAACGGCAAAATGTTATTCGGACCGAGCACTTTGTCAGGCGTACCACTGCGCGGCAGTGCCGATGTGCTTTACCAGCAACAACACTTATCACAAGCCGTTACCGATATCCTGCTTGGGCGCAACCGTATTAAAACAAATGGCAGCTTTGGCAAAGCAGGTGACCGCCTAAACCTAGACATCAATGCTCCAGACTTAGACAAATTCGGCTTCGGCCTAAACGGCTTACTCACGGCTAGGGGTTACATTGCCGGAGAACCTTCCAAAATAGAAGCCAATCTCAGCGGTCAGGCACGCAATCTTCGCTTAAGCAGTACCCTTCAAGTCAACAATTTAGACTTCAAACTGCAAGGTTCTCCCGATTACAACCGGCCTCTAAATGTCGAACTCCAAGGCAATAAAATTATTATTCCCGGACAAGCACAGCCAACCACAGTAGATACCGTTAACCTTGCTATCAAAGGAACAGGCCATAACCATACCATCCGTGGTAGCGGAAACATGGCTCTTTCAGGCAAAAACTATAAACTGGATATTGATGCAAAAGGTGGCTTGAACAACCAAAACCAATGGAAAGGCCTACTGGATATCCTTGATATCAGCGGTGCCTTCAACCTAAAACTTCAAAACCGCATGACACTGGAAGCCGGTCCGGAGAGAGTCAGCATGAGTGCGGCACGATGGGCCGCAATGGGCGGCAGCCTTAATCTGCAAAGCTTTCTATGGGACAAACGCAGTGGTATCTCCACAAAAGGCAGTGCCAACAATTTGGCGATATCCGAGCTGCATAATTTTTACACCCCGCCTCTGGAGCATAACTTGGTTCTAAGCGGCGATTGGGATTTGTCTTACAGCAGAGATACGCGCGGCTACCTGAATATCCGCCGTCAAAGCGGCGATATCATTCTGCCGCATCGCAGACAACCATTAGGCCTAGGCGCGCTGACCCTCAACACCCGCTTCCAAAACGGGCGAATCGACAGCACGTTGGACGGTGTCACCGCTTACGGTAACCTCAACGGCAATCTGGTTATCAGCCAACAATTCGGCAACGATATTACCCAAGCCCCCGTTAATGGCAGCATTCGTCTCAATGCACCCGATCTTGATCGTTTCCGCAATCTGCTGCCCATCGGCCAAAGCCTGAAAGGCAGCTTGATCGGCAATGCAACCATTAGCGGACGACTGGGAATACCCCAATTAAACGGCACACTTAACGGCGATAACCTTTATTACCGAAACCGGGAAATAGGTCTGTTCCTCGACAACGGCACTTTGCGCTCCCGCCTTAGCGGACAAAAATGGTTGATCGACAGCCTGCGCTTCCAACGCGGCGGTACCGTTACCCTAAGTGGCAATGTAGGCCTGAACCAAAACTCTCCGCAAGTCAATGTTACCGCCCTGTTTGACCGTTACCAAACACTCGACCAACCCAATCGCCGCCTAATGCTTAGTGGTGATACCCGCCTCATTTATACTGAAAAAGACGGCGTATTGCTTACCGGCACTTTAAAAGCCGACCGAGGCTACTTTAGCTTCCAAAAAGGCAGTATGCCCACCTTGGGAGATGACGTGGTCGTCTTAGGCGAACCTCCCAAAGCCCCGGCCACCAGTACCCCCATCAACATGAACCTGACTCTTGATCTCAACGACTCAGTGCGCTTTAGCGGCGAAGGCTTAGACGTTACCCTAGGCGGGCAGCTCAACCTTGCTGCCAAACCCGGGCAGGACGTACAGGGTGTAGGCACAGTACGCGTTACCAAAGGTCGCTACAAAGCTTACGGGCAAAATCTGGAAATTAGCAAAGGTAACATCTCTTTTGTCGGCCCGCTTTCCGATCCCAACCTCAACATTCGTGCCGAACGCCGAATGTCGCCGGTAGGTGCAGGTATCGAAGTATTGGGTAGCCTCAACAACCCGCGTATCACCTTAGTGGCCGATGAACCGATGAGTGAGAAAGACAAACTGTCTTGGCTGATTCTCAACCGCCCAAGCAGCGGTAGCGATAGTGACGAAGCAACTCTGTCCGCAGCAGCCGGAGCGCTTTTAGCTGGGCAAATTAACGACCGCATCGGCTTAGTAGACGACTTCGGCTTCACCAGCCAACGAACACGTAATGCCCAAACAGGAGAACTCAACCCTGCGGAGCAAGTGTTAACCATTGGCAAACAATTAACCAACGAGTTGTATCTCGGATATGAATACGGCGTCACCAGTGCCGACCAATCGGTCAAACTGATTTACCAACTGACCCGTGCAATACAAGCCATTGCCCGTGTCGGCACCTCATCTTCGGGCGGTGAGCTGAAATACATTATCCGTTTCGACTAACCAACACCCGATCGACCTGAAAACGCCGCTTCTGCAAACCCTCCGTTTACAGAAGCGGCCAATTTTTTCAGACGGCCTGACAACATATCCTTTATAATCACATTCATTCCAAATTATTTTTCAGACGGCCTCATCAACCCCAAAGGCCGTCTGAAGCCTTGCAGAGAACAATATGAAATTTATCGATGAAGCTAAAATCGAAGTAGTAGCGGGCAAAGGCGGTAACGGTGCCGTAAGCTTCCGCCGTGAGAAATTCGTACCTCGGGGCGGCCCTGACGGTGGTGACGGCGGCAAAGGCGGTAGCGTTTGGGCATTGGCCGATGAAAATATCAATACCCTGGTTGAATACCGCTTCGTCAAACGTTACCAAGCCAAAAACGGTGAGAAAGGACACGGTTCAGACCGCTACGGAGCCGGTGCCGAAGACATCACCTTACACATGCCCGTAGGCACACTAATCCGCGACGTTGATACCGACGAAATCGTTGCCGATCTCACCCACCACGGCCAACGCGTGTGTCTGGCACGCGGCGGCAAAGGCGGCTTGGGCAACATCCACTTCAAATCATCAGTCAACCGCGCTCCCAAACACGCCACCCCCGGCGAAGAAGGCGAAGCACGCACCCTGATGCTTGAACTCAAAGTCTTGGCCGACGTCGGCCTACTAGGTATGCCCAATGCCGGTAAATCTACATTGATACGCGCCGTTTCGGCTGCCCGCCCCAAAGTGGCCGACTATCCGTTTACCACCCTGCATCCCAACCTCGGCGTGGTACGCATGGACGAAAACAACAGCTTTGTCATGGCCGACATTCCCGGCCTGATTGAAGGCGCAGCAGAGGGGGCTGGCTTAGGACACAGATTCCTCAAGCACCTGTCCCGTACCGGCCTGCTGCTGCATGTAGTGGATTTGGCCCCGTTTGACGATAGCGTCAACCCTGCCGAAGAAGCACTGGCTATTGTGAACGAATTGCACAAATATGATGAAGAGCTGTACAGCAAACCGCGCTGGCTGGTATTAAACAAGCTTGATATGCTCGATGAAGAAGAAGCCCAAGAGCGCGCAGCGGCATTTTTAGAAGCCATCGGCTGGGATTACCCCGCTCCCGACGACCGCTTCGGATTCGACATGAATACCCCGCGCCTCTTCAAAATCAGCGCGCTCGCCCATCAGGGAACGCAAGAGCTGGTACAGCAAATCAACCAATATCTGCTGGAGAAAAAACGTATCGAAGCTGAAACCGCCGAGGCTAAGAAAACGGCCGCCGCGGTTGAAATGGCCGATCAGCAATCACAAACGGATACGAGTGTGTTTAAGGTAGAGTAATTTTTATATCAGGCCATCTGAAAGAATTTCCCTTATTTTCAGATGGCCTCAATAATTCCTACTTAAAGTATGGTTAAACCATATTAATGCGCCACATAGAACTTCATTAGAAGCAGGTCAAAATATCTATTCTGCTATTGAAAACTAATAGCGATCTAAAAAATCATTGCTCGCATAAAAACTGCCAACCTAAGTAGATAAATTATCAATCTATGATGTATTTTATCTACCCACAAACAATTCACTGTTAATGACCTAGAGAGAAAGTTATAAACATCTCTAGCCTCTCAAACAAACATCCATATTATACTGTCCGACAGCATTTCGATAAAAGATAACAACATTTTTTCTTCCTCCTAACTCAATGCTGCCAAAACTAAAATGGAAGTAAAAGCTATTTTTGATCTACTTATTAAAACTGAATTAAAAAAACTATACAAAAAATTACAACTCTGATAAAAATTAGAAAAAATTTAGTACGCAAGATAGAGAGTAACCAACTTTTCTTCCACATAAAAAGTAACTCTCCCTTAGATCCTGCGATCACGAAAGGATTTTGGAATGAAAAAATTGCTAGCTTTAATAAGCTGCTCGATAATCATACTGACAGCCTGCCACTTGGAGAACGGAAAAATGTTTGATTCGGCTTATGATTTGCGCGGACTACCCAAAGCAGAACGCGACCCTGTAGTCACAGAAAATCCAAAAAAACACCAACAGCATGAAGTAACGGTAACATTTAAAGACGTACCCGGTGAGTTTGAAATTGTGGAGCTGGTAGAAAATTATACCGCACGAAACTGCATGATTACCATCAACCGTTTAGCGGGAGCTACCTCTTATATTCTTTATCAACCTCAATTTGCTTTGCAAAAAATCAGCAATACAGTTTATAAAGGGGTATTTTATACAGACAGACCATTAAATGAAGACTATTATGGACAGGGAGTTTGTTTATGGGAAAATTTTGGTATTTCTCTAAATTTTAGAGCTAATAACAATAAAAAGAGTACCTATTTCTCAGAAGACATTGATAAAGAAATATTACAAAATCTATCAAAAAAAGGAGCAACAGCAAAACTGGTTTATTATCACCAAAAACAAAATTATCCGATTGCAAATTGGTATGATAGTGAAACAGGACTCGTTTCGGTTGGTATTACGGCAGAAAAAGCTCAGCAGAGAGGTATTGATTTAACAAACACATTCCGTGTTGAACTAGAAATCCGGAGAATGTAAATATGAATACGCAAAATTATTTGGCTGCCTCGGCCTTAGCCTATAAAAATCTGCAAGAACAACAAAAAATCGTAGGCTTGGATGGTATTCAATATAAAGTCATCAAAACCCTACATACTCAATCTGGTTACGATGGCTACATTCTACATCGAGAAGATACCAATGAGTTGATCGTCACACACCGCGGCACTTTGTCGGAAAAGGGAACACGGGCCGCCGATATCCTAACCGACCTAGGCATGGCAATCAATAAAGCCAACAACCAGTATCCCGATGCCGAAAGGCTGACAAACATAGCAATCTCCTTGAGTCAATCCGAGTATCAAGGTGCAGCCATCTTACAGACAGGCCATTCGCTGGGCGGCGCTTTGGCGCAATTGTGCGGTTATAATTACGGCCATAAAACCGAAACATTTAATGCCTACGGCGCAGCTGATTTAAAAGAAAAAAAGCATGGGAAGCAAAATAACTCCGCTCTGATTACCAACCACGTCCGTGCTACCGACCCTGTCAGTGCAGCCAGTCCGCATCTAGGCAAGGTAGAATATTACCTAAATTATACCGAGCGCGCGATTCTGTATGGTGGCGGCTATGGCGAAGGGATAAATAAAGCAATACCTAATTCTCCTTGGCAGGTTGCTGTGAGTGGTGCCTTTATGGATCACAGTCTCTCCAATTTCGAAAAAAATGGACTCTCCCAGCAAGATAAGAAATTTTCCAACGAAAACAAAAGACTAATTATGGAATTCCGTTCAGAGTTTAAAAAAGAAGCGGAAAAATCAGGAAAAAGCATCCAATACATTCAGGACAAAATTAATGGAGCCATCTGGAAGAGCAAAGCGCTCTTGGAAGTTTCTACAGATTCAACTACCTCTCAAATTCACCTTGCCCAAATGATCGTTAATCAGGAATTTAACGAACAGATAACTTCAGAAATACATGAAGATCAAAACTTTCTCCTCCCCCTCCACTCAACAATACAAACTGCAAAAGCTCCACAATCCAGATACGACGAACTCACAGTTATGCTGCACAACCTTCTTAGTGATACTGATGGTTCCTATACCCAACAGATACTTGTAAAGCATAGTGAAGAGGTCGCTCAATTTAATGAGAGGTCTAGTCAAAAGATTGGGCAAGAAGAGAATTATAAGCAGGAATTAGCAACAACTCAAAAAAGCCATATCTTTCAACAATACGAAGAGCAACAGAGAAGTTTATCACGTTCATTCGGTTAAATTTCCTGATTTTATAAACCAATTTTTATTCAACTTCCACCATATAAATTCATAATGGAGCGAAAAACCGTACGCACCCAAAAGCGATACTGTGTTGCTGGGTATTGGTATAGTGATTAAAACCATTTGGCTATTCATGCACTCCCTAAAAATCATTATAAAATAAATGCCCAATGAATGGCTTTAATTAGCCAACTGGATATAGCTTCTAGGAGGGAAGAATAGCTTGTGTATCTATCGGCAAGTAACCACAAGACCGCTATAATGTCATTGAAAAGCAACAGCAATGATAGTCTATTGTTAATATTTTAAATTTGTAGGAACCCATGCTAAACCTCTACAACACCCTAACCCGTCAAAAAGAACCCTTTGCCCCCATCAACCCCGCAAACGTGCGTATGTATGTTTGCGGCATGACCGTTTACGACTATTGCCATTTAGGCCATGCCCGCGTGATGGTGGTGTTCGATATGATTGCGCGTTGGTTGCGACAAAGCGGCTATCCGCTCACTTATGTCCGCAACATTACCGACATCGATGACAAAATCATCGCCCGTGCCGCCGACAACGGCGAAACCATTACCGAACTAACCGCCCGATTCATCGAAGCGATGAATGAAGATGCCGCCGCTTTGGGTGTGTTACGCCCCGATGTTGAGCCGAAAGCCACCGAACATGTAACACAAATGATTTCCATGATCGAGCGTTTGATTGCCAACGGCAAAGCCTATGCCGCTGACAACGGCGATGTTTACTACGCCGTGCGCGAATTTCCTGCCTACGGACAACTCTCGGGCAAATCGCTTGATGATTTGCGCGCCGGTGAACGTGTGGAGGTCGATTCTTTCAAACGCGATCCTTTAGATTTCGTGTTATGGAAGGCCGCCAAACCCAACGAGGCAGACTTTTGGGAAAGCCCTTGGGGCAAAGGCCGCCCCGGTTGGCATATCGAATGTTCGGCCATGAGTGAGGAATTGTTCGGCGATACTTTTGATATCCATGGGGGGGGAGCAGATTTGCAGTTTCCGCATCATGAAAACGAAATCGCCCAAAGCTGCGGTGCACACGGCGGCCATTGCGGACACAGCCACGCCGGAAAAACCATTGAAAGCCATGTGAAATACTGGCTGCACAATGGCTTTATCCGTGTAGACGGCGAAA
Source organism: Neisseria arctica (assembly GCF_022870905.1). Lineage (NCBI taxonomy): Bacteria > Pseudomonadati > Pseudomonadota > Betaproteobacteria > Neisseriales > Neisseriaceae > Neisseria > Neisseria arctica. Next base: position 138,479 of record NZ_CP091510.1, on the reverse strand, counting down.
AAATGTCTAAATCCTTGGGAAATTTCTTCACCATTCGCGATGTATTGAAGCAATACGATGCCGAAGTGGTGCGCTTCTTTATCCTACGCGCCCACTACCGCAGCCCGCTGAATTACTCCGATGCCCATCTGGATGATGCTAAAGGCGCGCTCACCCGACTTTACACGACGCTGAAAAATACTCCCCCGGTAGAATTTGATATTCACGAAAATGCCAACGACTATACCCGCCGCTTCTTTGCTGCTATGAATGATGATTTCGGTACGGTAGAGGCTATGGCGGTATTGTTCGAGCTGGCTAACGAAACCAATAAAACAGGTAGTGCCGAGTTGGCAGGTTGTCTGAAAGCCTTGGGCGGTATTATCGGACTATTACAGCGTGAACCTAAAGAGTTTTTGCAAGGAGGAGCTTCAGACGGCCTGTCAAACAAAGAAATTGACGCACTGATTGCCCAACGCAAACAGGCGCGCACTGAAAAAAACTGGGCCGAGTCCGACCGAATCCGCGATTTGCTGCAAGCGCAAAATATTATTTTGGAAGATAGCGCAACAGGCACCAGCTGGCGACGCGGCTAATTTGATTTCAAACAGGCAGTCGACTGCTATCTTGTCAAAGATTCCCAGCTTCTTCCCGGAGTTTGCCCAATTATGATGTAGATGCCGTCTGAAACTTTTCAGACGGCATCTGACTTAATTGCAATATAATAATCAGATCCCGTAAATCCAAATAACCAGCAAATTCAAAAACAATTTTATTATGGTTTAGACCATATATTTTTTGGATTTCAAAAACTTGCCCACTCGGAAAGGAAATCATGTCTGCAAAAAATCCGTCACTTATCGGCGGCGCATTGATTATCGCCGGCACCGTTATCGGTGCCGGTATGTTTGCCAACCCTACCGCCACTGCGGGAATTTGGTTCACAGGTTCGTTAATTGTATTGTTTTACACTTGGTTTTGCATGCTTTCTTCGGGGCTGATGCTACTCGAAGTCAATACGCATTACCCCCATGGCGCCAGCTTTGATACGATGGTCAAAGATTTACTCGGTCCGGTATGGAACACTATTAACGGTATTGCCGTTGCTTTCGTGCTGTATTTACTGACATACGCCTATATTTTCGTTGGCGGGGATCTTACCGCACAAGGTTTGGGTAACTTTCTCGGTACCCCCGTCGCCCTGCCTGTAGGACAACTTGTATTTTTTCTAATATTGGCTGTTTGCGTATGGCTTTCTACCCGCGTTGTCGACAGGCTTACCGCCATCATGATCGGCGGCATGGTAATCACCTTTTTCTGGGCTACCGGCGGCCTGCTCGGCAGCATCAAGCTCCCTGTTTTATTCGATACCCAAGCTGCCGAAAATACCCGTTATTGGATTTATGCGGCGGCGGCTCTGCCTGTTTGTCTGGCATCATTCGGCTTTCACGGTAATGTATCAAGTTTGCTCAAATACTTTAACGGTGATGCACCCAAAGTAGCCCGTGCTCTGTGGATAGGTACACTTATCGCATTGGTTATCTATATTCTTTGGCAAGCGGCTATACACGGCAACCTGCCGCGAAATGAGTTTGGCCCCGTTATTGCGGCCGAAGGGCAAGTTTCAGTCTTGATCGAAACGCTTTCCCCCTTTGCCTCCATAGGCCATATGGGCAGTTTGCTAACACTGTTTGCCTATTTGGCGATTGCAACTTCATTTCTCGGCGTAACCCTCGGCCTGTTCGACTACCTTGCCGATAAGTTCAAATGGAACAACACTCTATCGGGAAGAAGCAAAACAGCCGCCCTCACTTTCTTACCGCCACTGGCCGCTTGTTTGGCATTTCCTACAGGTTTCGTAACCGTTATCGGCTATGTCGGCCTGGCTGCTACTGTTTGGACCGCATTTATTCCGGCCATGCTGCTTTACCGTGCACGCAACCGCTTTCCGAATACTGCCGGTTATCGTGTCTTCGGCGGCCATATATTGATCGTGTGGATTTTCCTCTTTGGCGTAGTAAACGTTGCGGCCCAATTATTAAGCCGCTTTGAGATGGTACCCGTATTTAAAGGATAGGCCGGCTTTACCCTTTTTCTTTAAATATGATCGCTACGAAAATAAATTTTCTATAATCAAGAAGCCGTCTGAAAATTTTCAGACGGCTTTTCCAATATCTAAACAGTTGCCTAAATATTTATTTCCAACTTCTCTAAACAAATACCTGATCCGTATGCAACCGCTAAAGCCTGTAAAAAAGCGGTAAAATTTTACCCTGCCCAAGCCCTTTTGCTATGATGCACACAGATAAAACCAACCGCAAAGGCAGAATCATGCATTCAAAAAAATGGCTCACCTTGGCACTTATGGCAACAACATTAAGCGCCTGTAGCGATAAAGCAGAAGAAAATACTACGCAACTGGCCTGTAACGATCCGGCCGTTATACAAAACGTACGTAATAATATCCAAGACACTATCAAACAAGACGCCCGTGCTTTCGCACAAAACGATACCCGCCAATTTGTCGATGCAGATAAAGTGATTGCGGCGGCAAGCGAATTGTTAATTAATCTTGAAAACGCCAAACAAGAAAACCGTAACGGTACACAAGTCTGCACAGCCAATCTGGACATCCGGATTCCGGCAGGTAATTTAACCGCTACTCAAACCAACAGCCCACTGCTGTACCCCGACCAAACCATTCCCCAAATCATCCAACAGCGTACCACCGGAACGACCTTGCAATACGATGGCAGCGGCCGCTTCACACAAAATATCAGCTACACGCCGGTTACAGATAACGGACTTAAAGCTGTCAATTATACCGACAACAATCTAACCTCTACCGCACAGCTATTGTCAGCAGTCCTGATGCCATACGGAATTAAAGACATCCTTGTCATAAACGGCCAGCCCGTTAACCGTGCTGATGCACTTAACTATCTGAAACAACCGCCGGTAGAGCTTCCGCCATCACTCGATCCCCAAGATATTCTGGATAATAATGCCGCCAGTACGGTTATGAGCGGAACTGAAAATACCCAACCTGCAGAAGTGCTCACCCCCGCTATTACCAATAATGAAGAAATCCTCTTTTCGGCTAACGAATTGGAGCAAGCCCGCACCAACAACCGCAATGCCGATAATGAAATCAACGCATTATGGAACCGCATTGATCCTACCGTACAACAAAGCCTGTTAAGCGAGCAGCGCAGCTGGATTCAAAGCAAAAATAACAGCTGCCGCCAAGCCGCTGCAACCGCCAATACAACCTTACAGGCCGAATATATGCAGCTGCAATGCGACACCCGTATGACACGCGAACGCAGCCAGTATTTGCGCGGATATACCATCAATTAAATCCGTTCCTATATATTGGAAAAAGCCCGCACATACATCAATGCCGTCTGAAATTTTTCAGACGGCATTGCATTGTCCGATGTACTATTTACCATTGCATCAATCTGTTAGAATACAGCGCTTTTGATTTCCAAGCATATTCCGCCATGAGTACCAATGTCGACACCATCAACCGCCTGCTGCCTCAAACCCAATGCCGGGAATGCGGCTATCAAGGCTGTCTGCCTTATGCAGAAGCTTTGGTCGCCAATCAAGCCGACATCCATCTATGTGCGCCCGGCGGAGAAGTCGTCATGCAAGATCTATCGCAGTTGCTCAAACGCCAACCACAAACTCCAGCGAAAATCCAAACTCCCGCACTTGCTTGGATAGATGAAAACGTTTGCATCGGCTGTACCGCATGTATCCGCGCCTGCCCTGTTGATGCCATTATGGGTGCGTCCAAATTAATGCATACCGTACTGGCGGAAGAATGTACCGGCTGCCGCCTGTGTATTCCCGCCTGCCCCGTCGATTGCATCCATATGCGGCCTGTACAAGTCTCCCATCTACCGATTTCGCGTTCTCTAGCGCAACAAAACAATCCACGGTTTGCCGCTGCCGAACATGCCCAAGCACGATACCAATGGCACACTGATCGCAAAATACGCGATGCCGCCGAACGCAAAACTTATCTGGCCGAACGTGAAACCGCTTCAAAAATTAAAACCCAAACAACAACAGAAACTGCAAGCGCGCCCGCATCCAACGCTTTTAACCCCACAGCCCTGATTGCCCAAGCCATGGCCCGTGCTCAAGCACAACAAGCCCAACGAACCGTACCAGCAAACAGAGAAACCTACCAAGCACAACAAGTTGAAGAGGCCAAAGCACGGGCAACATACCGACGGGCCCAACGCGATTTGAAATACGGTACCGAATCAGAAAAAGCCGCCGCTCTTGAATGGTTACGCGCTTATAAAGCAGAACAGGAACAGGCCAAAAACAACTCCTCCCCATCAAATTAACAAATGCGCCTCATATCACTCCGCCAAACTGCAAAGCCATATAGTCCGGTAACCCAACACACCCCACCGGCAAGCCGGCAGCCAAGCGTAAAAAACCAACATGGTATTTGGATACGCACCCAAGTTACTTTATAATAGTTACCCTTTAGATAGTTAAATTTCAAAACATCCGACGGCACCATTGCAATACCGGAAGCCACTCGGGCCTAAACAGACAGGTTACCTAGAATGAGTGTTGGGTTATTAAGAGTACTGGTACAAAGCCAGATCGTGACCGGCGATAAAATCGAGCGCTATCAAAAAGCATTGGATGATTACAAAGACATCATCCCCATGCTTTTCGATGAACACATCATCACACCCCAAGCACTGGGTGAATTATTAGCCCGCATTTTTAGCTATCCACTGTTGGATCTGCGCTACTTTCCCCGTACCAATATCCTTACCGATGTGTTGACGGAAGAACAAATGCTGCAGAACCGCTGCATACCGATTTTCCGCCGCGGTCGGAAAGTATTTTTAGCCGTCTCCGACCCCACCCAAATTCAAAACTTCCAAAAGGCCGCCTTCACCTCAGGCACATCAATAGATTTGGTCATCGTCCGTGACGATCAACTCAGCACCCTGCTCGAATGGTTAGGACAAAGGTCAACAGCCATCCTTAATGAAATCAGCAAAGAACAATCGGATTCGGCCCAGCAGGGCGGTATGCTGTATGTGGATAACGAAGAAGCCGAAGATGGTCCGATTGCCCGGTTCATCCACAAAACCTTATCCGATGCCCTTAGTGCCGGCGCTTCAGATATCCATTTTGAATTTTACGAACAAATGGCTCGCGTACGTTTCCGCGTAGACGGGCAGTTGCGTGAAGTAGTCCAACCTCCCGTAGCCGTACGCGGACAATTGGCTTCACGCATCAAAGTAATGGCAAGACTCGATATTTCCGAAAAGCGTGTACCGCAAGACGGTAGAATTCAAATCGCATTTCACAAACATGGCCGCCCGATTGACTTCCGTGTCAGCACACTGCCCACCTTGTTTGGCGAAAAAGTAGTGATGCGGATTCTGAATTCAGATGCCGGCTCCCTAAATATCGACCAACTCGGTTTCGAGCCTTTCCAAAAAGAATTACTGCTCGATGCCATTCACCGCCCCTACGGCATGGTTTTGGTGACCGGTCCGACAGGCTCGGGCAAAACCGTCTCACTGTATACCTGTCTGAATATTCTGAATACCGAAAATGTAAACATTGCCACGGCGGAAGACCCGGCAGAAATTAATTTACCCGGCATTAACCAAGTCAACGTAAATGACAAACAAGGTCTTACCTTTGCCGCTGCCCTGAAAGCATTCTTGCGTCAAGATCCGGACATTATCATGGTAGGGGAGATCCGCGACCTTGAAACGGCCGACATCGCCATTAAAGCCGCACAAACCGGTCACATGGTATTCTCAACCCTACACACCAATAATGCCCCTGCCACTTTGTCCCGCATGCTCAATATGGGCGTTGCCCCATTTAATATCGCCAGTTCGGTCAGCCTGATTATGGCACAGCGCTTGCTACGCCGTTTATGTCCAAACTGTAAAGCACCTGCCGAGCGTCCACCGCTGCCGGCACTGAAAAAAGCAGGTTTTTCAGATGAGGATATTGCAAAAGATTGGACGCTATACCGCCCCGTCGGTTGTGACAGCTGCCGGGGTAAAGGATTCAAAGGACGTGTAGGCGTCTATGAAGTTATGCCGGTCACCGAAGAAATGCAACGCGTGATCATGGAAAACGGCACCGAAATTGATATCCAAAATATGGCTTATAAACAAGGCATGGTAGACTTACGCCATGCAGGTTTATTAAAAGTTATGCAAGGGCTGACCTCACTAGAAGAAGTATTGGCAAATACCAACGATTAAAGGCTGAATAATGAGTCAAAACCAAAAAAAGAGCAGCATTTTTACTGCCAGAACCAAGGGAAAGCGTTTTAGCTTTGAAGGGAAAAACACCCATACCGACCAACTCGTCCGCGGTGAAGTAGCTGCAAAAGACGAGGATGAAGCACGCAAAAAACTTCAGCGCCGCGGCATCAAACCTATCCGTATCAGTAAGGTAAAAGAAGTTAGAAAACGTCGTATTACGCAAGAAGACATCACCGTTTTCACCCGCCAATTGGCAACCATGATGAAAGCCGGGCTGCCATTAATGCAGGCTTTTGAAATCGTTGCACGCGGCCATGCCAACCCGGCAATGACCCAAATGCTGATGCAGATACGCGCAGAGGTAGAGCAGGGCAGCTCATTATCCCGTGCATTTGCCAAACATCCGAAATATTTTGACCGTTTTTACTGTAATCTGATTGCGGCTGGTGAAACAGGTGGGGTGTTGGAAGGCCTGCTGGACAAATTGGCTTTATATAAAGAAAAAACCCAAGCAATTAAACGTAAAGTTAAAAGTGCTCTTACCTATCCTGTTGCAGTCGTTACGGTTGCAATTGCCTTAATCATTATTATGATGATGTTTGTGTTACCAGCGTTTAAAGAAATATATAGCAATATGGGAGCTGAGCTACCCGGATTGACATTGATTATGATGTCTATTTCTGATTTTTTTGTTGCCTATGGCTGGTTAATCATTTTGGGTATCATTGCAGGTATATTTATTTTATACAAATTTCATGAGCGTTCACCATCATTTCAAAAGCGTGTAGATACCCTACTTTTACGTTTACCTATTTTCGGAATCATCGTCCGAAAAGCGACTATCGCACGTTGGGCACGAACTACATCTACTCTTTTCGCTGCAGGGGTACCACTAGTTGAAGCATTAGATTCTGTAGCAGGGGCTGCCGGTAATATTCTATACGAAGAAGGAACTCAAAATATTCGTGCCAAAGTTAACCAAGGTTTGTCTCTTACATCCAGCATGCAAGCCACAGACCTCTTTCCAAACATGGTATTACAAATGGCTTCGATTGGTGAAGAATCCGGCTCTCTTGATGATATGTTGAACAAAGCTGCTGAGTTCTATGAAGATGAAGTAGATAATGCGGTCGGCCAATTATCTACACTGATGGAACCTATTATTATGGTCGTGTTAGGCTCAATTATCGGCGTAATACTGATTGCCATGTATCTACCGTTATTTAATCTTGGTAACGTGGTGGGCTAATATGGATTGGCAAACTTTTGCACCTTTCGCCATCCCATTGGCAACCCTATTCGGCCTGCTAGTCGGAAGTTTTTTGAATGTTGTGATTTACCGTACCCCTATCATGATGGAGCAGAGCTGGACTACATTTGCAAAAGAGCATTTGAGTATTCCTCTAACCGATGAAGAACGGCAACCCTTTAATCTGATTAAGCCCGACTCACGCTGCCCTAAATGTGCCTCACCGGTAAAAGCTTGGCAGAATATTCCCGTTATCAGCTATCTTTTACTGAAAGGAAAATGCCATCATTGCCACACACCAATCAGTAAACGCTATCCGCTTGTTGAATTGTTAACCGCCGCATTATTTGCCACCGTCGCTTGGCAATATGGTTGGAGTTGGCTCACATTAGGCGGCTTGGTTTTCACTGCATTTTTATTAGCACTAACCTTTATTGATGCAGATACCCAATATTTGCCGGATCAGCTGACCCTGCCACTCATTTGGCTTGGGCTTTTATTCAACCTAAATGGTGCTTTTATCCCCCTTACCTCCTCAGTTTTAGGGGCAGTAACAGGTTATATGAGCTTATGGCTGCTGTGCTACCTATATAAAATAGCGACCGGAAAAATCGGTATAGGCGGCGGTGATTTCAAATTATTGGCTGCACTAGGCGCATGGCTGGGCTTAGGCGTCTTACCCGTCATTGTATTCTCAGCAGCGCTTATTGGCATTATCAGCGCACTAATCACGCGTGTTTCGAAAGGCCAACCTTTTGCTTTCGGACCAAGCTTGGCAATTGCAGGCTGGTTGGTTTTTATATTTAACCAACCAGTACACACAGCCATCGAATGGTGGTTGCGCTCCTCCGGATTTACAGGATGACTTACTGGATAGGGCTTACAGGCGGCATAGGCAGCGGCAAATCAGCCGTAGCGGCACTATTTTCCAAGCTTGGGGTTCCGCTGATAGATGCAGATAATATCAGCCGCAGTCTTACTGCAGAAAACGGCGCCGCCTTAATCCCAATACGAAACCTATTCGGCAATCAGATGTTTGATACAACAGGCCGTCTGAACCGTACTGCCTTAAGAACTTTAGTATTCAACAATCCACAAGCAAAAAAGCAGCTTGAAGCTCTGATGTTTCCGCTTATTTTGGATAATATCCGCTTACAACAGCAACAAGCAGCAGCCGTTTACGGTATTATCGAAATCCCCCAATTGATCGAAAACCCTTTGTTTTGGCCATTAGTACAGCGGATTTTGGTAATAGACGCTGAAGAAAGCATACAAATCAAACGCGTCATCAGCCGGAGCGGCTTATCAGAACACGAAATCATCCGTATAATGGCCAATCAAGCCAACCGTCGGCAACGTTACAAATTGGCTGATGATGTATTGGCCAACAATACCACGCTTGAAATATTAAACGATAAGGTGCAAAGACTACACACCTACTATCAAGAAATATTCTCCCACTCACAACAAAAAACTTCATGATTCGCTTCGAACATCCACTCTCCGAACGTGTACGCAGCTTTCTGCGTATCGAGCATCTGTTTAACCGTTTTCATGCTGAATGTGAGCGCGATAACGGTCCATGGGCACACCATCTGGCTCTCTTCACATTATTTGAAATTATGGAGTGTGCTGCTAGGGCAGAGCTCAAGCTTGATATACTGCAAGAATTGGAACGGCAAAAAAAACTCCTTTCCTCAAGCAGATTAACCGCCTCGGAAATTACCTTGCGACATGAAGAGTTGCAAAAAGTAGCGGAAAATTTACAAGGTATCCAACAAAAATTTGGCCAACACTTACGTGAGAATGAGTGGCTGATGGCTATCAAACAGCGTATGCTGGTACCGGGCGGCACAAGCCCGTTTGACCTATCATCTTACTATTTCTGGCAACAGCAATCATTCGAATACCGTTTGGCCGATCTTCACCGCTGGATTGCCACCCTAATGCCTACCTATCACGCTATCAATACATTATTGAATATCTTGCGCAGCAATACGCGCGCCGTAGATTGTATTGCAACAGGTGGAAACTACCAGCACAACAGCTTGGCACAAAATATCCATATGCTCACCATTGAGTTGGACTCCAACCGCCACGCCCTACCCGAAGTTTCCGCCAATAAATATTTTACCCACATACGCTTTCTTTCCGCTTCCCAAGAATGCGCCCGCGGTCGTCCTATTACAGAAGATGTTCCTTTCAAACTGATTATGTCGAGTTTCGATCCTGTTGTAGTTTAAAAACTAAAACCCATTATGAAACAAACAGAATTTCCGATCGTTAAATGCCCAACCTGCGGCAACTCCGTAGCTTGGCTTCCTGAAAGCCTCTACCGCCCATTTTGCAGCCAGCGCTGCAAGCTTATTGATCTAGGATCCTGGGCGAACGAAGAATATACCGTTGAAGCTCAAGAGGATAATATAGAAACCTTGCAATAATAAAATATATTATTTTTCATATAGTTACATATTTACCATACTTATCACATAAGTGGTATTACGATTATTTTTCAAAAATAAATCCGAACAAAACCATTTTAATTTAAAACATCAAATCTAATTTCAAGTTTTCATCTTAAAAACCTACATATCTACCTAGAGCCCAAATATAAAAATACCTAGCCGGGTATTTTTATATTTCTATTTACGAAAAACACATAATCCATTCTTAAAAATTCAAGCTAAAAATATCTACCATTTTTTCAGACGGCCTTTAATACTGAAAAGCCATCTACTAATAAAAAAACATTGAATATTATTGCTTCAAATTTGAGATTATTTTTAACGGCAGCTGCTTCAATTAGAGCTAATACACAATTCCTGACAAAAAGTGGCATATTCTCACAAAAAAAACGGCACTTGACATAAAAGTGTAATACAAGAAAAAAACAATTTCTGACAAAAAGCGGCACATACCTGCTTAGGATACATTTAAAAAAAATGTTATTCCAGGCAAACCATTAAAAATTAAAAAATAAAATTAAAATAATCAATAGTATAAAAAAATTCCCATATCTATCACCATATTTGGCACACCCTATGCTACATATCTCACATCCACCGAGCAAAATAGTTTGGTGTAAGCTGTAAATTCCTTCTCTTACTAAACTGTATGACCCGCTAAACCTGAACAGGCCAAGCACATTACGGATATTTATAATAACAGCCCGGCCAACCGAGCTAAAAGTTTAATCACTTAACAAAACTGGAGTTTTAAAATGAAAGCAATCCAAAAAGGTTTTACTCTGATCGAATTGATGATCGTTGTAGCGATTATCGGTATTTTGGCTGTAGTAGCCTTGCCAATGTACCAAGACTATTCAGCAAAAGCCCAATGGTCTGAAGCACCAAGTATTTCAGACGGCGTGAAAAAAGATATAGCATTACACTATGGTCTAAATAATACTTGTTTAACAAATGGGGAAGGTGGCATTGCCGCTGAAGACGCTATTACTGGTAAATACGTTGATTCAGTTACCGCAGGTGGCACTGCAGCTGATGACGGTAGTGGCGGCTGCACAGTTACAGTTACCTTCAAAACCGAAGGTGTAAATGCGAAGTTAAGCGGCAAAACAGTTACTTATACCTTAGATCAGTCTGATAATAAGAGTGAGTGGAACTGTAGTTCTAACGTAGACAGCACTATTCTGCCTACTTCATGCTCTGCTGACTAAGTAATTAACCTATATACTACAGCCTAAAAACACCATGCCGTATGAATAAAGTTTTATTCATACGGCATGGTGTTTTTAATAATTATTTTTTAAACCAATATAATATGGTGTTGTTCTAAAAATAAGCAATCTGATTCGCACTTATCAATATATTCCATATCTCTCCCACCTTCAAATCCTTCCCCCCAACCCTCTGCCAGTCCAGATTCAGCACTATTTCTCCATATTGGGGATGCAACAACAGCAATCGGCAGTAGTCGGCATTCGGGGTAATTTGCAAAATCTCACTTGGCTGCCCTTCTTCATGGTTAAATACCAGCGCATGTTGCGGGATATAGCGTGTTTCATTGACATTATCCGCACCCAATAATTTGGCTACCCAAGCATTCACCGGGCGTTGTAAAACTTCTTGCGGCTTGCCGTATTGTATAAGCCGGCCTTTATTCATCAATGCCAAATAATCCGCCAAAGCCAAAGCTTCTTCAGGATCGTGCGTTACCAATATGGCAGGGACTTTTTGCCTGCGTATTTGCGCTTGGGTTTGTTCGCGCAATTGTTGGCGCAAACCTGTATCTAGACTGGAAAACGGTTCATCCAACAGCAGTAGTTGCGGGGATACCGCCAATGCTCGGGCTAAGGCTACACGCTGCTTTTCACCTCCTGAGAGCGCATCTACCTGTCTTTCAGTTTCGGCCGCCAACCCTACTGATGCCAATGCTTCTTCTGCCCTTACTCTGGCTTCCTCTTTTGAAATACCCTGCATTTTCAAACCGAAAGCGACATTTTGCCAGGCATTTAGATGGGGAAACAAAGCATAATCTTGAAACATCAAGGCAACACGGCGTTTCTCAGGCGGCGTGTGTGTTCGATTTTCACCGTTTATCCATACTTCACCGCTATCAGGCTCTACTAGGCCGGCTGCAATATTTAACAATGTAGACTTACCGCAGCCTGAAGGCCCTAAAATAGCCAGTATCGAACCGGAGGCCACACTCAAGCTGATATTGTCGGATACAATTTTGCTGCCGAAGCGCTTACAGATCTGTTTCAATTCGAGCATGGTCTCATCCTATTGGCAACAGCCGCCTATGTGGTTTATATAAATCTTAAAATTCATTTAAGATGGCAAAATTTTTCCCAAACCTACCGAAAATATCATTATCATTTCCAAGAAGGTTAAAAATACTTCATAAGCATTTGAATTTATTTTACTTAATGAATAATGCCGTCTGAAAACTTTTCAGACGGCATTATATAGTAATCTTCAATACAACTGCTTGAAAGGTATATAAAGTCCAAACACGCTATAACCGCGTGTTCTAATTTTGACTCCTAAATTCAGCCAAACCAGTTTAACCGGTGCAGCCATTGCGTTTCACAATTCCCACTCCTACTGCATCAGGCCCGATATAAGCACCCACTACCGGTGAAATCGGAATACCTGTTAAATGTACGCCTGTTTTTTGGTGTAGTTTGGCTGCAAAGCGGTTATAAAGATCAAGATTACCACCATACATGCCGCACAATACCAAATTATTCAAATCCTCACCTTGCAAACGGGCAGCCACCGCCTCTACAGTAGCATTTAAAACATCTTCGCTGTTGTTAGCAGTTTTAACCTTGGTAAGCGTATTATTGTGAAAACGCAAAACAGGCATTAAATTCAGCAAGCCGACAACCACAGCGCCTATCTTACCCAAAATGCCGCTGTTGACTAACTGATTCACCGAATGAACACTAAATATAATCTCTCCGCAAGGCCGCATCTGCTCCAATTTTGCAATAACTTCTTGCGGCGTATAACCTTCTTTTAATAATCGCATCGCCTCAAGTGCAAAAAAACCTTCTGGCATACCTGTAATACCTGTATCAAATACATAAATATCTAGCTCATCCGCCATCTCTGCTGCCACTTGACAAACCCGGCGGTAGGTTTCGCTGAGTTTGCTACTCAAAGTGGTGACAATCGCGCTATGATAGCCCAATGCTTTAAGATGCTGGAAAGTTTGGCGTAACAACTCGTATGAAGGAGGGAATGTATTGGGCATGTGGTTCGGATAACGGTACTGCCATTGATAAAATTCATCGGGCTTCAAATCCAGTCCGTCGGTATACTCATATTCAGTATCCGTACGGATGGTTAAGCGCAAAATTTGAATCAGGCTGTCGCGATCTAATACACTGTCCAACGAGCTGGTAGAAGTAGATAATACCGCACAGCGGTACATCTGATACGATCCTGCCATAAGACATTTCCCTTAGGTAGATATTTAGATTGACTTAAGAATAATCGGTAGAATTTCATGATAAACGGTATGCTATTTTTTGTCTACAATAACAATATTAACTATAAATTGCATTCCAATCTCAAGTGAAAAAATAAAAATAATTTATTTTTCAATACAATAAAATACCTTTCAGCCACTTATTATGCCATTTGATTTAACGCTATCAAAAATATTTTTGCCTATCTCACAAGCGTATAGGTAAACTTAACAATTTATTAATTTTTAATAATATTCAAATACTTAGATAGACATAAAATTCCGCTCCGCATATTCAATAAAATATGGATATGCGGAGCGGAATAAATAAATTCAAAACCGGCTGGTATTTATACCCAAATACCGGCCATATTCAAAACAAAAATCACAGTAAAACCGATTAAATAAACCAAACCAGCAACGGCCAGCAAATTCATCGGTACGGAAATGGCATGGCGGTGTGTGCTTCTTACCAGCGAATAATTTAACCACGCAATTACGGGAGCACTAAGGAAAGCTGAAATCATGGCAAAGCGCAGCATTTCTGCTAATGCACTGTTAAACCATAAAATAACCGCCAATCCGGAAAAAGCTGACCAGCAGGTCCAAAATACGACAGAACAATTGCTATACTGCTTACTTTTCGATAGCAAGCGCACGGTTTCCGCATTCACCCGGCCATAACCGTCTAACAAAGTGAGCGTAGTACCAAACATGCAGGCAAAAGCAATAAAAGCCACCAACAGCCGAGACCACTCTCCAATCGTGGCCGCATACATATCAATCAATTGCCCGATATACTTACCGCCAACCATCTCGACAGCTTCACCATTACCATATTGAACCAGTGCGCCAAGAGCCAAGAATATCAAAGCCAAAATAGTTGAAACCGCGTATCCGATATTAAAGTCGAACATAGCATCTTTATAATTAGTCGGATCTAACTTTTGTTTTGCCGTTACCCACATCGAGTTAATAGAGGTCGCCTCAAGCGGCGCCGGCATCCAACCCATTAATGCGATAATAAATGCTAGGGAAGCCATATTCCATGGTGAAGGTTCGACAAAATCCGGCACCATCTGCATGCCGCGGCTCGCAGCAATCATTGCCGCAGCAATGGTAGCCACAGTTAAGCTGATCATGATCAGCTTGGTAATACCATCTAAGACACGGTAATGTCCCAGCAAGAGTACAAGCAAAGTTGCCAGCATCACGCCGACCGCAAGCATATTGACCGATAAAGGCAAAGCCGGTATGGCCGTTTTCACGATAACCGCCGTAATTAACGCTACCGCACCGCTGCTAATAGTAGATGAAGCTACCGTCAAAAATAAAAAAATCCATATATAAACACGGCTTTTTTCGGCATAACCTTCAACCAAACTTTTACCGGTATCTAACGTATAATGGGTACTGAAATAAAAAAACGGATATTTCAATACATTAACCAACAAAATAACGATAGCCAGCTGCCAACCGTAAAGCGCGCCTGCCTGTGTAGAAGCGATCAGATGAGAACCGCCAACCGCAGCAGAGGCTAACAAAATACCCGGCCCCATCGCGCGCAAGCGGCTGCTCCAAGTAGATTTCTGATTTGCAACATTTGTTTGCATATTTCCCTCTTTGAGTAACTTTTTAATAATATTCCCTTTTCAGATGGCCTGAAATATCAAGCAAAACCATAGGATATACAACTGGAATACAGTCCGTTGGAGATATGATTTCAATATGTGATCAAGCGCAATATTTCTACTAAAATTTATTTTTCCACAAACATACGGCCAACTGTAAACACCCAGAGAAAAGTTTGCATATTAGCCTTATTCGATTAAATAGGCCATTTACCCAATTAGCTAATTATATTTAAAATATAAAAAATATAAAATTTATTTTTAAAATTTTATATTTTTTGAAATATTATTTCCGTAATAATTTATAATCAGCAGAGCTGTCGCTTTTTAAACAAGCTGATATTTTTATGCCCAAGCTTACCGATTAACCCCATTTTTCTACTTTTTTATTATTTATCAGTAAACAAGCCGTCTGAAAACTTTTCAGACGGCTTGAAAAATAAATTAACGGAACGACACTTCCATATACTCACAAACTGATTCCGCCTCCGGACAAAGTCAGCACACCCAATATACAAAACAATACACAAGCAGCCCAACGGATAGTTTTGGCCGGAATACGCTTCATCAACATTTCACCTACATATACGACCGGTACGGTGACCAACATCAAACCCAGCACACTACCGGCAACCACACCAACGGTATCTTGATATTTGGCGGCCAACAATACCGTAGCGATTTGGGTTTTATCGCCTATCTCAGCCAAGAAAAACAACACCAGCGTAGCTGAGAATGCACCGTATTTCAGCCAGCGACTGTCGGTTTCATCTTCTTTATCGGGTATCAGCAGCCACAGGCCGACGGCGATAAAACTGATGCCGACTATCCATTTCATCATATCGGGTGATAGAAACTGCGCCAGCCATGTGCCTAACAGCGCCGAAACAAAATGATTGAGCAAAGTAGCAATAAAAATACCGGCGATAATGGCATTTTTTTGGGCAAAACGTGCGGCGAGAAATAATGCGAGAAGCTGGGTTTTATCACCGATTTCGGCAATGGCAACCGCCAGCGTTGAAGAAAAAAAAGCTTCCATAATCGAATACTCAAAACTGTGGGCAAACAAAAAAGACACAACAGGCGCTGCCCACCGGCGGCTCTGCGTGTCTTAAGTCTTGCCTGTCTCGGTATCAAGATGCCGTTACCATGCCCTATGGCAATTATGTTGATAACGGCTCCGCACATCTGAAATATGCGGATGGCTACTCCCTTAAGAGCAAACTATCGGTATTTTAAATTTATTTAATCCAAAGGGCAAGCCGCAGCTGTTGAAAAAGGCCGTCTGAAAATTCTTTATACCCGGCAAATAACCATCTGGTTCAGGTTTTCAGACGGCCTCTAATTTCGCAAAAGCCGTATCCAGCTCTTTAATGCCGTTTTTGCCGAAATTAATGGTTAAGCGTGCCGATTCACCTTTATTTAATGCTTCGATGATAACACCCGTACCAAATTTGGCATGGCGTACATTTTGACCGATACGGAAACCGTCATAATCCTGAGCGGTCTGATAAGATCTGGTTTCTGATGCTTTGTTGGCTTTGGCAGAGCCGCCTATATAATAAGACTGCTTGGGCGATGCCGTGAGATAATGCAGCACTTTTGACGGAATTTCATCAACAAAGCGCGAACGTACCCCGAAATGCGTTTGCCCGTGTAGTAGCCGCTGTTGAGCCATACTCAAATATAAGCGTTTGCGCGCGCGCGTAATGGCCACATACATTAAACGGCGTTCTTCTTCCAAACCACCTTTTTCAGCCAAGCTGTACTCACTGGGAAATAAGCCTTCTTCCAAGCCGGTTAGGAATACTGCCTGAAATTCCAATCCCTTAGCCGCATGCACAGTCATCAGCTGTAAAGCTTCCTCTCCTTCTGAGGCCTGATTTTCGCCTGATTCCAAAGCTGCATTACTTAAGAAAGCCAATATAGGGAACAGCGGATTTTCTTCCGCACCTTCGGGCAAAATTTCAAAATTGCTTTCGTGCGGTTTGAAAGCCACGGCCGCATTGACCAATTCCTCTAGGTTATCCAGCCGTTCTTGCTGGTCTCCTTTTTGGTTTTTGTAATAATCGGCCAAACCGCTTTCGTGAATCGTTCCCAACAACATTTCCTGCAAAGGTACCGTAGGTGCTTGCGCCTGTAATGTTTCGATCAAGCGCACGAATGCCGCTACTTTGGCCGCTTTGCTCCCCATTGAACAAGCCGCCTGCCATAACGACACGCCCTGTTCCCGGGCTGCTGCCTGAATGTTTTCAACCGTACGGCTGCCGATACCGCGCGGCGGGAAATTGATCACACGCAGAAGTGCATTGTCGTCATCGGGATTGACTGCCAAGCGCAGATAAGCCAAAGCATGTTTGATTTCCTGCCGCTCGTAAAAGCGCAAACCGCCGTATATTTTATATGGCATACCCGAACGGAAAAGCGCCTGCTCAATCACGCGCGACTGGGCGTTACTGCGGTAGAGTACCGCCATTTGATCCAAAGGCCAGCCTTCCCTCTGCAAGGCTTTTGCCTCATCGATAATAAACTGTGCTTCGTCAAAATCGGTAGGTGCCGCATGAAAACGCAGCTTTTCGCCGTCTTCCGCATCGGTACGCAGATTTTTTCCCAACCGCTCGGCATTATTACCTATAACGGCATTGGCAGCGGTTAAGATGTTGCCGTCCGAACGGTAATTCTGTTCAAGCTTAATCGGCTCATCAATTGAAAATTCACGCATCAATGCAGTCATATTACCGACATGGGCACCACGAAAGCGGTAAATCGATTGGTCGTCGTCTCCCACGGCAAACACAGCGGCATGTTCGCCTGCAATTAATTTTAACCAAGCATATTGCAGCTTATTGGTGTCTTGAAACTCATCCACCAAGATATGATTAAACCGCTGGCTGTAATGGTTACGTAAAACCTCATTACGCTGGAGTAATTCATAACTGCACAACATTAATTCGGCAAAATCAACCACACCTTCGCGACGGCAGATTTTGTCGTATTCGGCGTAACACTCAATCATACGTTGGGTATGCGGATCAGGGGCATGCAAGACGTCGGCGCGCAAACCGTTTTCCTTTTGCGCATTAATAAAACCCTGTAGCGAACGCGGTGCAATGATTTCCTCGGCAATATTCAAAGATTTCAGCAAGCGTTTGATCAAAGAAAGCTGGTCGCCGCTGTCAAGAATCTGGAAGGTCGAAGGTAACCCGGCATCTTTATGATGCAAACGCAAAAAACGATGGCACAAACCGTGAAACGTCCCCAACCACATCGCGCGTACGTTTACCGGCGTCATCGCGGCCAAACGCATTTGCATTTCCTTGGCGGCCTTATTGGTAAAGGTAACCGCCATAATACTGTGCACGCTCGCCTGCCCACTTTGCAACAACCAAGCAATACGCGTTGTCAGCACGCGTGTTTTGCCGCTACCTGCTCCGGCCAGCACCAGTGCAGATTGCGGCGGCCAGGTAACGGCGGAAAGTTGTTCGGGATTTAACCCGGAAAGAAGATTGGTATTCATGATACGTATTGTAACGTTTTTCATCTCTACCGAGTATTTTTCAGACGGCTCTAGAATCCAGCAATGCAGGTTGGGGGGAGTAATCGGTAGGCCGTCTGAAACTCTTTTGCCAACCTCATTCCAACGTACTTAAATCTGAATTTTTTGCGATGCGTCAGATAAAATTAAAGGTAGTCAATGCTAAGATAAAACCTGATGCGGCAATTTTATAATCAACCGTTTTCACAAATAAAAGGAGCAGCAAAATGGAAAACAAACTGGGGTTCAAACCCATACCCGCAGCCATCGCAGTAGGCTTGGCGCTGCTGATATGGTTTGTTATACCCGTTCCCGAAGGCGTAAGCCCTCAAGCATGGCACTTATTGGCTATGTTTGTAGGTGTGATTGCGGCCATTATCGGCAAGGCCATGCCCATCGGAGCGATTTCAATTATCGCCATCATGTTGGTCGCACTCACCGGCGTGACCAGTGAAAAGCCGGCCGACGCAATGAAAGACGCGCTTTCCAGCTTCTCCAGCCCGCTGATTTGGCTTATCGGTATTGCCATTATGATTTCCCGCGGTATTTTAAAAACCGGCTTGGGTGCACGAATCGGCTATTACTTTATCGCTATGTGGGGCAAGCGCACCTTGGGCATCGGTTACAGCCTAGCGCTTTCCGAGTTGATTTTGGCTCCCGTAACCCCTAGTAATACCGCGCGCGGCGGCGGCATCATACACCCCGTGATGAAAGCCATTGCCTCCAGCTACGATTCCGACCCGGAAAAAGGCACGCAAGGCCGTATCGGTAAATATCTGGCTTTGGTGAACTACCACAGCAACCCCATCACTTCGGCCATGTTCATCACCGCCACAGCACCCAACCCCCTAGTAGTCGATATCATCGCCAAAGCCACCAACAGCGATATCCACCTCAGCTGGGGCACATGGGCGTTAGCCATGCTTCTACCCGGCTTGGCCGCTATGCTGCTGATGCCGCTGGTACTCTATTTTGTCTATCCGCCCGAAATCAAAGCGACACCCAATGCCGCCCAATTCGCTAGAGAAAAACTGGCCGAACAAGGCCCCATGAACCGCGGCGAAATCATCATGTTGGCCATTTTTGTAGTATTACTGCTGCTATGGGCAGGCATTCCGGCCTTGATTTTAGGCGATGCGTGGAAAGTAGATGCCACTACTACCGCCTTTATCGGTCTTTCCCTACTGCTGCTCTCCGGTGTACTCACTTGGGACGATATCCTCAAAGAAAAAAGCGCATGGGATACCATCACATGGTTTGCCGCCCTTGTTATGATGGCCACTTTCCTAAACAAACTCGGCCTGATCAGCTGGTTCTCAGGCCTACTTGAAAACGGTATCGGCCACTTAGGTTTGGGATGGATGGGCGCATCAGCATTACTGCTCTTGGCCTATATGTATGCCCACTATATGTTCGCCAGCACGACCGCCCACATTACGGCCATGCTCGGTGCGTTTTATGTAGCGGGCATCTCCCTCGGTGCCCCGCCCATGCTTTTTGCACTGATGATGGCTGCCGCTTCCAGCATTATGATGACACTCACCCACTACGCTACGGGGACCTCTCCTGTGATTTTCGGATCGGGCTATACTACCTTGGCCGAATGGTGGAAAGCAGGCTTTATCATGAGTGTTGTCAATCTACTGGTTTTCGTGGTGATTGGCGGTATTTGGTGGAAAATCTTAGGCTATTGGTAATAGTCCATATCAAAAAAGCCAAGCAAATGCTTGGCTTTTTTACATTCTAAAACCCATAAATAAAAATATGAATTTATCTAAAAATAAAAAACCTAAACATCTCTGTTTAGGTTTTTTGAAAACTGGTGGGTCGTGAAGGATTCGAACCTTCGACCAACGGATTAAAAGTCCGCTGCTCTGCCAGCTGAGCTAACGACCCGAAGACGCGTATAATACAGAAACCTTTTTTAGCTGTCAACACTTTTTCTGTATTTTATTTTCTGTATTTTTAAACGTAAACCCGCCGCAAATAAAATACAGACCGTCTGAAAGGAATGAATACTTTTCAGACGGCCTGATTCATCAAGCTACTTAGGCGGCTTCGCTATCAAATCCGCTGTGGCGCAATAGTGCATCGATTCGAGGTTCGCGGCCACGGAATGCTTTAAAGGATTCCATCGCACTGCGCGAACCGCCCACGGCAAGAATTTCCATCCAGAAACGTTTGCCGGTAGCTTTAATATCATCGCTTTCTTCAAAAGCCGCATAAGCATCCGCACTCAATACTTCGGCCCATGAATAACTGTAATAACCAGCAGCATAACCACCTGCAAAAATATGGCCGAAGCTGTGGGCAAAGCGGTTGTATTCAGGCGGTTGCACCACGGCAACTTCTTTACGCACGTTTTGTAATACTTGCTGCCATTGTTTCAGACGGCCTGCCTCGGTTTCGCTGTAAATCAGCATATCAAACAAGGCAAACTCCATCTGACGAACCATAAACATTCCGCGTTGGAAATTTTTAGCCGCAACCATTTTGTCGAACAAGCTGCGCGGCAATACCTCACCGCTGCTTTCGTGAGCCGACATATCGGCCAACACTTCATATTCCCACACGAAGTTTTCCATAAATTGGCTCGGCAACTCCACTGCATCCCATTCAACGCCGTTGATGCCGCTCACGCCCAATTCATCAACCTGGGTAAGCAGATGATGCAAACCGTGGCCGGTTTCATGGAACAGGGTGATGATTTCGTCATGCGACAGGCGGGCTTCTTTACCGCCTACGGGCGGCGTGAAGTTGCATACCAAATAAGCAATCGGCGTTTGGGTTTGTCCGGCCTTATCACCTGCCGGAAAACGGCGTCGGCCCCGATAATCATTCATCCATGCACCGCCACGCTTACCTTCGCGGGCGTACAAGTCCATATAAACGCCGCCGATAATCGAACCGCCTTTTTCCAATTCAAAATAGCGCACATCGGGATGCCATACCGGAACGGTTTTTTCAATCAGATTAACGCCGTAGAGGTGGTTGATACGGGCAAAAAGTCCGGCCAATACTTTGCCGACGGGAAAGTATTTTTTCACCTCAGTTTCACTAAAAGCATATTTAGCCTGACGTAGTTTCTCACTGGCGTAAGTCAGGTCCCAAGCCTGCGGATCGGCAATACCCAATTTTTCTCGGGCGAACTCGGTTAGCTCAGCCAAGTCTTTTTGTGCAAACGGTTTGGCACGGGCAGCCAAGTCGCGCAAAAAGGCTAATACTTGCTCTGGGGTATCGGCCATTTTGGTGGCTAATGAAAGCTCGGCATAATTACGGTAGCCCAATAATTGCGCCTCTTTCAAAGCCAGTGCCAAGCGTCGGTTGATATTTTCGGTATTGTCGTATACCGCATCACCCAATTCGCTGGCACGGGTTACATAAGCACGGTAGATCTGTTCGCGCAAACTGCGGTTATCGGCA
Source organism: Neisseria arctica (assembly GCF_022870905.1). Lineage (NCBI taxonomy): Bacteria > Pseudomonadati > Pseudomonadota > Betaproteobacteria > Neisseriales > Neisseriaceae > Neisseria > Neisseria arctica. The sequence goes on along the minus strand of NZ_CP091510.1, from coordinate 116,441 downwards.
TACTGCATCACGGCAATGTAATGCGGCATTTGCAGGCCGATCTTATAGCCGGTTTTACCCTCGGCTTGAGCGGCGGCGGCAAACATGGCTAAAGCTTCTTCAGTCAAACCGCCCAGCTCGCTGTCGTCTTCGAAATACAGGGCGAAGGCATCGGTGGCATCAAGTACGTTTTGTGAAAATTTAGCAGCCAATTGCGCACCCTCTGTTTGCAAGGCGGCAAACTCTGCCTGCTCGGCGGGAGGCAGCTCTGCACCGCTCAAAATAAAATCGCGCAAATCGTGATTGAGCTTGGTTTGTTGCGCTGCATCCAAGCATACAAATTCAGGGCTGTTTTTGATGGTTTTGAAGCGCTCGTAAAGCTCTATATCTTGGCTGATTTCGGTAAAAAACACAGTCACTTCGGGCATAAGCTCGTTGTACACCTGACGCAACTCGGGCGTATCGACAACCGAATTCAAATGAGCGACCACGCCCCAAATGCGGCCTACCCGCTCGGTAATATCGGTCAAGCGTTCAACGGTATTGTTCCATGTGATGTCGGTTTGTGCTTTTACGGCGGCGATTTCGCTTCTGGCCTCGGCCATCGCGGTTTCCATTGCAGGGCGAATATCAGCGGTTTGGATTTGATCGTAACGCGGCTCGTCGGCCAGATTCAGTAATACGTTGCTCATGCGGTTTCCTCTAGATATGTTCAGACGGCCTTGACGTCTGAAAGAATGATTCTCAAATTATAAGGGCAAATATCGGAATATAAAGCGGCAGCGGTATGAAACATTTTCTACGGCAGCCTGCCGCTTACTGAAAAGGCCGTCTGAAAAATTCAGACGGCCTTCAAAAAAATTGGTTTAGTTGCGCAATTTCCACCCTGATTTCAATACCATCAATACGCCCGCAGCCACTGCCACGGTAAAGCCGCCGACCACGGCCAAAGAAAGCCACGGCGAAGTGTCGCTTACGCCGAAAAATCCGTAACGGAAGCCATCTATCATATAAAACACGGGATTTAAATGGCTAAGGCTCCGCCAAAAAGGCGGCAGACTGTTAATCGAATAAAACACACCCGATAAGAATGTAAGCGGCATAATCAGGAAATTTTGGAATGCGGCAAGCTGGTCGAATTTTTCGGCTATGATGCCAGCCAACAAACCGAGCGTTCCCATCAATGCACAACCGAGTAAGGCAAAAGCGATAATCCATAAAATATTATGCGGCAATGGCAATCCGAACCAGGCGGTAGCGGCCAACACTCCCAAACCGACCAGCACGCCGCGCACCACTGCTGCGCCCACATAAGCCGAAAAGAATGCGCTCACTGAAAGCGGAGGAAGCAGGATAAATACCAAATTGCCTGTAATACGCGATTGGATCAGACTACTGGATGAGTTGGCAAATGCGTTTTGCGTCATACTCATCATCGCCAAACCCGGAATCAGAAAGGCGTTGTATGATACATCCGGCAGCACCTCAACCGATTTGCCGACGGCATGGGAAAAAATCAGCTGATACAGTAGCGCGGTAATCATCGGTGCAGCCAAGGTTTGGAAACCTACTTTCCAAAAACGCAAAACTTCTTTTTTAAACAGGGTATAAAAGCCTATCATGGCCGAGCAATCCTTTTACTTTTGAGTAATATGGCTTTATTTGTGCATCATTTGCACGAAAATGTCTTCCAAATCGGTTTCGGGCAATGCCATATGTTTCACTTCGATACCGGCATATTTCAAAGTTTGCAACACGAAAGCGAGCTGCTCGTAATCATCCAGCTTAAGCGGCACTACGCCATCTTTCCCCGTACCGGCCAACCATTGGTGCAGATTCTCCGGCAGGCTGCCGTTTAACAACAACTCGACGCGTATGCCTTTTTCGGCATGCAATAAATTTTCCGTAGCGTCTAAAGCAACCAATTCGCCCTGTTTCATCATTGCGATACGGCTACACAGGCTTTGCGCCTCTTCAAGGTAATGGGTAGTCAGGATGATGGTATGACCTTGACGATTCAGGCTTTGGATAAACGCCCACAGGCTTTGTCGCAGCTCCACATCTACACCGGCCGTCGGTTCGTCCAATACGATAACGGGCGGACGGTGTACCAAAGCCTGTGCGACCATCACCCGCCGCTTCATGCCGCCTGAAAGATTGCGAGTATTGGTATTGGCTTTATCTGCCAAGCCAAGGCTTTCAATCACTTCGTCTATCCACGCAGCATTGTTTTTCAATCCAAAGTAACCCGATTGGAACTTCAAGGCTTCACGCACGCTGAAAAAAGGATCAAACACCAGCTCTTGCGGCACTACGCCCAAATTCATACGGGCGGCATACGCGTCTTTCACCACGTCATGCCCCATCACTCGGATACTTCCGGAAGTCAGACGGTTCAACCCCGCCATCGCGGAAATCAAAGTGGTTTTTCCGGCACCGTTAGGCCCCAACAAGGCAAAAAACTCACCCTCTTCCACCTCGAAACTGACACCTTTAAGCGCAGTAAAACCATTACGGTAGGTTTTGACGGCATGATCGATAGCAAGTGCGGCAGACATAATGTTCCTAAAATATAAAAGCTGCCCGAGGCAGCACTGAAATCAGCTTTGCTTGATATTATAAACCTTTTTTCAAACCTTGCTCGTAATAAAAACAGCACCTTTACGGTGCTGTTTCAGACGGCCTCTCACAAATCATCAGACTATTTCCGCAACAACGAAAGCACAAAACCTACTACCAAAGCAGCGGCACACAGTAAAAATACGCCGAACAACCCAATCTCGGAAACCGGCGGATTTCTGATCAAACTGATACAAACCAATGTAGAAAACAAAGCCAATATGTGCGGATAAGCATGAAAAAAGCTACCCTGCCTACAAGTTTGCCTGCTGATTGCCGCCAACAGCAGCCATCCGACCACAGCACGGATAAAAGCAAACCCTTCGACATTGATTAATGCGGCATTCATCGCTTTTCTACCCAATCATCCGCCGTTTAAAACAAGCCCTGAATGTTACCTTCGGCATCCACATCGATATTTTCGGCGGCAGGCACTTTGGGCAAACCAGGCATTTTCATCATATTGCCGCATAAGGCAACGATAAAACCCGCACCTGCCGACACGCCGATACTGCGGACATGGATACGGAAACCCTCGGGCGCACCCAAGCGTTTGGGATCATCGCTGAGGGAATATTGCGTTTTCGCCATGCAAACAGGCAACTTGTCCAAACCAAGCTTTTTCAGATTCTCTATTTCCGCCAAAGCTTCGCTGCTGAAATCAACATCTGCCGCACCATATATTTTTTGTGCAATAGCACGAATCTTATCGGTAATCGGTTCTTCAACATCATAGGCAAAGCGGAAATCTTTGGGCTGCGAAGCAATAGCAGCCAACACCGCCTCAGCCAAATCAGCACCACCTGCACCGCCTTTTTCCCACACTTCGGTTAAAGCCACCGATACGCCATGTTCGGCACATGCCTGCCGAATCAAATCCAATTCTGCTTCGGTATCGGAAACAAAACGGTTTAAAGCCACGACGACAGGCAGGCCGAAAACTTCTTTCAGGTTGCGGATGTGTTTCAGCAGGTTGGGCATACCTTGTCCCAATGCCTCTAAATTTTCCTCGCCCAGCTTGGCACGCTCAACGCCGCCGTTGTATTTCAAAGCGCGTACGGTTGCCACAATGACTGTGGCATCAGGAACCAGCCCTGCCAATCGGCACTTGATATCGCAGAATTTTTCCGCACCCAAATCGGCACCGAAACCCGCTTCGGTTACCACATAATCACCCAAATGGCACGCCGCACGGGTAGCGATAACCGAATTACAGCCGTGAGCAATATTGGCAAACGGGCCGCCGTGTACCAAAGCAGGCGTACCTTCGATGGTTTGTACCAAATTCGGCTTTAATGCGTCTTTCAACAGAGCAGCCATCGCACCGTGAGCTTTCAAATCACGGGCATAAACCGCCTCGCCGCTTTTGGTATAAGCTACCAAAATATTACCCAAACGGTTTTTCAAATCCGCCAAATCACGGGCCAAGCAGAATACCGCCATCACTTCGGAAGCAACCGTAATATCGAATCCGTCCGGGCGGATCACCCCATCAGTCGGCTTACCCATACCGCCGATAATATTCCGTAACTGGCGGTCGTTCATGTCGACAGCACGCCGCCACAATACACGCTTGGGGTCGATATCCAGAGCATTGCCCTGATAGATATGGTTGTCGAGCATAGCTGCCAACAAGTTGTTGGCAGCACCAATAGCGTGGAAATCACCCGTGAAATGCAGGTTGATGTCTTCCATTGGCAATACTTGGGCATAACCACCGCCTGCCGCGCCTCCTTTGATACCGAATACCGGTCCGAGCGAAGGTTCGCGCATGGCGACAACAGCTTGTTTGCCCAAACGGTTGAGCGCATCTGCCAAGCCAATGGTAACGGTGGTTTTACCCTCTCCTGCTGGCGTAGGATTGATGGCAGTTACCAAAATCAAACGGCCTTTTTTAGGCGGCAGTGAAAAAATATGCTGCGGATCTATTTTGGCCTTGTAACGGCCATAGGGTTCGAATTGTTCGGCCTGCAAACCCAGAGCGGCGGCAATTTCGCCAATCGGGCGCATTTGGGCGGAACGGGCAATCTCGGCATCTGTTTTAAACGCCATGAGTTTCTCCTTAAGTTCAGGCTTATTGAATATTATCGAATGATTATAACGTTGATTTTGCCACTTTCTTTACCAACCATACCGCTTTTTGTACTAAATCAATTAAAAACATGCCGTCTGAAAATTGTTCAGACGGCATGTTTTTAAGAGCGGATTTATGGTCATACTAAAGTGGTCGGTTGTGATCCGAATTGATCAAACCGTGTTGTACGCGCATAAACTCGTCAATAATATTTTGTTGGATCTCCAGCCGCTTATGCAACGGGCAGGCAAAGCGTACCACCAGATGATAGACTTTATCATCGTGCGGAACATAGGTAATGCGCGGATGGGCGGCCGGCGTGATGAAAAGTTTTTGGGTTTGCACCTGCTCCAAATGCCGCTCGACATTTTCAATAAACGGCGCGCACATTTTTTGTAATGAAACGGTTATCGGCTGGGAAACGGCCTCTGGATCCAGATTCAGCGGCACAGGCAGCTCAAACGTATGAATCACATATGCACCCAACACATTATCGCGCTGTACCGGTTGTGACAGCAGTAAACTGTTGGGAAACGATACGGTTTTACCGGAAAGCTGCCCCACCAAGGGATGCGGCCCGATTTGCATCATTAGAGTATTAAGCAAGTTAATATCAACCACCCGCCCGCGCAAGCCGCCCACTTCGATATAATCACCCACCGAATATTGTTTGGTAAAGGCCCGTAACAAGCTGCCCAACAAACACATAATCAGCTCTTTGGTCGCCAACACGATGGCGGCGGCCACCGCCAACATAGAAAGTGCCAAGGTTTGTATCTGTGCCGCCCACACGCCTATCAGGCCGATAATACATAAAATCAGCGTCAAATTACGGCTCACCACTACCCAGCGGCGTTTGTCTTCGATACCCATTTCGGGATGGCGGCGGAAATGGGTATGCACCACTACCGCGCGTACCAGCAACACACCCACGATTAACAACAGCGACTGCATCAGTTCGCTGTGCATAAGTAAATCGGAAAGCAAGCGGCCTGTTTTTTCCCACGTTATCATAAATTCCCCCGTAAACAGCCCGAGAACAGGCTGACTATCTGCCTGTAAAGCCGTTATACTAACGTATTTGCCGCGGCAGATAAACCGCTCCCGTTTTCAGACGGCCTATGCAGTCGCTGCGGATTTCCGTTTCACCTATCCCTGTATTGTTATTATGAACAAACCTATTATTATCGGCATCGCCGGCGGTTCAGGCTCGGGCAAAACCACGGTCTCCCGCGCACTTTACCAACGTTTCAGCGGCCACCCGATCACCATTATCGAACAAGATTATTACTACAACGACCAATCGCACCTCTCGCCCGAAGTGCGCCGCCGTCAGAATTACGACCATCCTTGCGCGTTCGACAACGATTTACTTTACAGCCAACTGATGCAACTTCTCGAGCGTAAAGCGGTAGAGTTGCCTCAATACGACTACGCCGCCGACAACCGTGCCGCCCACACCAAGCATCAACCGCCGGTAGATGTGATTATTTTAGAGGGCATTTTGTCTCTTTATGATGAAAAAATCCGCAGCCTGATGGATATTAAAATCTATGTGGATACCGACGCCGATTTGCGCTTTATCCGCCGTATGCAGCGCGACTGTGTCGAGCGGGGGCGTTCCATCGACTCGGTTGTCGGCCAATACATCAACCAAGTACGCCCCATGCACAACCAATTCGTTGAGCCGACCAAACGTTACGCCAATATTATTATTCCGTGCGACGAACAAAATAATGTCGCCATTGATGTGTTGATGGCAAAAATCGCCGTTATTCTGCAACAACGTATGACAGGCACCGAAACCAACGGTTCGCTGCCCTAAAGCCAAGCAAAATAAATAAAAGGCCGTCTGAAATAAGGTTTTCAGACGGCCTTTTATTTCAAATATAGCGGTTTTCCGCATGGGCATTAGTGGCTAACGTGTGGGAGCGGTTTCACCGTTATCAAACACCAAAGTTTTCTCGGGCCACCTCAGTGCGGCAAGCCGGAATACAGAGTCTGCCGCCGCAGTGCCGTTTTTACGGTCTCGCCAGCGCGCACCGACTGAATAATCGATACAGTACACATTACCGCGGACACCGTGCCAAGCATTGTTTTCAGACGGCATCAGATTTTCACGGTGCGGATCGGGAGCTTTCGGATACCAATGCCGCCAATAATGACCAATTACCACCGGTGTTTCTTCGTGATAGTTTTGCCACCAAGCACAACGCGCGGTAAAACGCCAACGTCCGCTGGCATAAAACGGCGCCTTCGCCGGTTCTTCTACACCACTGGTAAGCGCGCGTATCGGGTGAAGACGGCTGCGTTGTAATTCGTAAGCTGCCGTTGCAGGCATCGGCGGCGGTAGCTTTTCGGGATTTTCGCAGGCTTCGGCATAGCATTGCTGTTCTGCCAAATAGTCGCCGTACCAAGGAGCTTGAGCCAAGATATTATTCAACTCGGTATCATAGCGGCGGTACTGGGTGCGTAAATCCTCACCTCCGGCGGCCTCCAGCCTTTCCATACTTTCAGGCAGCCATGCCGCATGTACGATACGCAAGTCTTCCCGTTCCAACACCAGCGGCTGCTGTGCCAGCCATGCCGCCAATTCCGGCTTTTCGGCTTCGGGCAATACTCGCCACGGTGCGTATAGGACATCATCTTTTTCACGGCGGGCATCAAAATACCAACCCGAACCGTCTTTAGGGTCGCCCACCAAAGCATTGAGCTCATGATTACCCAACACCATATAGGCAAACCCTGCATCATGTGCCTGTTTGAACCAAGCCAATACACGCGGGCTGTCGGGGCCGCGGTCGCACAAGTCGCCCACAAAAACCAAGCGCCGCCCTTCGGGATGGCTGCCGTCTGCCCGATAGCCGAGATGATCCAGCAAGGCAAACAAAGCATCAGCCTCGCCGTGCACATCACCGATAATATCTAACGGTGTATCGGGCAAGCGTTGGCGGTATTGGTAAGTCATACGCGTCTCCCTTACATAAAAATCCAGGTATATCTGCCGGAAAATTCTCTTCCAAATTTTGGCGTATTGTGAACAAATCTGTTTAAAGAGGCCGTCTGAAACTTGTTTTTTCAGACGGCCTTGCATCAATTTTCTTTACGGCTAAGCGTAATGCCGCTGAAACCGAATAATAAAGTCAATAACAAGCATAAGTAGCAGAAAAACGCATACGGCAAATAATCCAATACCGGCACGCCCAAAGCATGGCTGATAAACACACCGCACACACTCCAGGGTACCAGCGGGTTAATCACCGTACCCGCGTCCTCCAAAGTACGCGACAAATTGCGCGGATGTAAATTGAGCTTGTCGTAAACAGACTTGAAGGTTTCACCGGCCAGCAGCAGGCTGAGATATTGTTCGCCTACCAAAATATTCACGCCCAAAGCGGTAGAAGCGGCGGCAAAAGTTACACGGCCCGCACTATGGAGCAAATGGCGGATACCATCAAGCAAAGCGGGTAATACGCCCAATGCCGCCAGCAAACCCCCCATACTCAAAGCCAATACTACGATGGTTTGAGTGAAAAACATACTGCTGATACCGCCGCGGGAAATCAAACGGCCCACGTCGCCCAAATCTACCGCAGGTGTATAACCGTTGAAAAACCAGTTGCCCAACTCTCCTACTCCCGGCTTGCTATGCAGATAAGTTAAAGGTAGTGCGACGGCAATGGTGGTCATAATCGTATAAATCGCGCCTACTTTACGCAGTGCCAAAACCAACAATACCGCCAAAGGCAGCAACGAATACCAATGTACCAAACCACTTTGCTGCAATTGGTTTTGAATGGAGGTAATACTGTCAATACTGCCGCCCGTATTGCCGGCCAGCAGCCATAAAAACAGAGCGGTTAATGCAAATGCCGGCACGGTGGTATACATCATATTGCGGATATGTTCAAACAAGTCAATACCGACAATCGATGCGGCAATACCGGTGGTATCGGAAAGCGGCGACATTTTATCGCCGAAAAACGCACCCGATACAATCGCTCCCGCCGCAATCGCCGGATCAGCTTGGAATGCCTGGCTCATACCGATAAACGCCACGCCCAAGGTGGCGCAGGTCGTTAAACTGCTGCCGATAGCAATGCCTACTATCGAAGTCAGCAGAAATGCCGAAAGATAATAATAACGGGGAGAAATCAAGTCGAAACCGTAATACATAATAGTCGGAATCGTACCCGCCATCATCAATGCGGACACCAACAGCCCGATAAAGAAAAACAGGTAAATCGCACCGATGCCCGACATCACGCCCGCAGCCATCTGCTGTTGCATGTCTTGGAAGCGGATACCGCGGATACGGCCATAAACCATCAAGCCGCACAACACCAAAATAATCGATAGATGCGGCATCCAACCAAATCCTATCATGGTTACGCCGACTACCGAGATCACCAACACCGCGACCCAAAGTGCTTCAAGCGGCTTCAAATTTTGTAAAGATTGTTTCATGATCTTCCTATACTGCCTTACAACAGTTTTTATTTTAAAATTTTCACTTTGCAGAAACTTAACATTATTATTGTACACGATTACACTGTTTCTCTGCATTTCGGTACTTCAGCCGGCTATATACCGTCTGGTCACCGCCCTATTGCCCGGCAACCCTGATTGAATCCAGATACCGTTTGTTTTTAAGATAATTGAAAATACACTCGGCGTACCACACACAGAGAAAATCCGCTTAAGGGAATACCCATGAATGTCAAACTCCGTACCGCCACCCTCAACGATGCCGCCGTATTAGCCGATATTTACAACTGTGCCGTCCATGCCGTGGATCCGCGCCTCTATACCGAAGCTGAAAAGGCCGCATGGACAAGGGATGCCGGCACTTCTCCGTTTTGGAAAATACGTATACCGCGCACCCGTCCCGTATTGGCGGAACGCGACGGTATGGCTGTCGGTTTGCTCGAATATCTGCCCGGCGGCTATCTCAACTGCTTATATGTCCACCCTCACCACCAGCAACAAGGTATTGCTTCGGTAATGCTCAAACATGCTGCGACAATGGCCCTACAAGAAGGTTGCGGCAAGCTGTATGCGGATGTTTCCAAAGCCGCCTTACCATTTTTCCAACGCCACGGTTTTGTCAATCTCCGTGAAAACCATATTGCCCGGGAAAATGAGGTACTGATCAACTACCGCATGTATCTGCAACTTTGACAACAGTCGAATAATCACTCCATCAAAATACTTCCGAGCCGTCTGAAAACATGATACAAAGCCTAAAAGTATCAATGTTTAACATGCAGCAACCAACAACAGGAGCCACGCCATGAGCGATTTGAAACAACAATTCGAACAAGCCCAAGCCGATGTCGTCAGCTTGGCCGAACGCCCCGACAATGCTACCCTGCTTAAACTCTATTCGCTTTATAAACAAGCTACCGAAGGTGATGTGAAGGGCGACAAACCCGGCATGTTCGATCTGGTGGCTAAAAAGAAATACGAAGCTTGGAGCAATCTGCAAGGAATGTCTTCCGAAGATGCTATGAAAGGCTATATTGCAGAAGTGGAACGTTTGCTCAACGAAGAATAAAATCAAGCGTATCTCTGCTTATACTCTACCCACAAAGCACAGTACTATCGGTATTGTGCTTTTCTTGTTAAACCAATTAAAAAACTTCAAAAACAATACACTACTAGTATATTGATGATGCCTACCGTACCAAAACAGAAACAGGGCCCAAAGCCCTGTTTTTTATGTACTGAACTATCGTATGGTAACTTTTTTATAAGCCTTTAGCAGCTCATATACATCACTTGTTACGTTGATACAGCCGTTCGTCATTTTACGATCCTCAGCATTCGGAGAAACAATCCGCTCCATCCTGCGCTCAGACGGTTTACCCGTCCAAACACGATGTATCGCAAAAATAAATTTCTCTGTTTCTTTAAACTTCAATACATCTCCCCCGTAACCTTTACGGGTGGTTCGTATTAATTGCAGAGGAAAATCACCTTTGGGAGTAGCTGCACCGACCAACACGGGATAGCACTGCCCTTTCATACACAGCTCGGCCCGGCCGGTATCTACCACCACGCCTGAAGCCGGCTGTTCAATACCAAAAGCCCGGGCACTAACGCCCAGGCTTAATAGCATCAACCACAATGCTTTTTTCAACATTAACCTTCCTATTTATTGACGGATCGGTTTTGATGAAGTTTCTATTTCACGAACGATAACTTCACGCACCGTTTCTTTAGGTTTCGGACCGCAACCTTCAGGCAGCCAGAAGAACGAACGGGCATTCATGTCTTTATCGAACAAAATTTTGTATTGGCAGGTTTTATGCTCACCGTTTTCACGATAGTTGAATAGGTAGTCCCATTCGTGCACACCGTACAAACCCTCCTTGAAGTGCGGACGGCCGATCAATTCGTAAATTTGGTCTTTATTCATACCCGATTCAATCATCCGCACATTATCCCAATTCGGCCAAGAACCATTTTGAGTACCGTTATGACGGAAAGTGGTTTTCTCAGGGCTAGGCCATACGGGATTATCGGTGGTACCTTCACGGCTTACATGGCTCAAATTTCCGCAGGCTGCCAAAGTAGCAGCAGCAACCAAAGGTAGCATCAATTTAATCAGTTTCATTATTTTATCCTTAAATTTCTTTATTCGGTGTCGTCAGGCCGTCTGAAAATACCAGCATCAAATGGCCTGCCTTTTACGGTTTTACCACTGGTAACCAACGCTGCCACCCCAGTTTAGGTGGCGCTGGGTGTTGATGCCTACACCCGCTTTGGTAGACCATTTATTGTTGTCTGAATTACGCGCGTAACCGACAGCCAATGCCTGCTCACCGCGATAACCGCCGACACCTACAGATACCATGCTTTTGCCAGCTTCGTTCGGGCGTTGCAGGAATGCAATTGCAGTTGCTCCGGCAATACCGGCACGCAAATCGTCATCCATATCGTCGATGCGGTTGTTGATTTGATTAATATTTGCTGCATTATTGCCCACTTGGTTCGCGACCAAATACAACTGGCTGCCGTTAATAGCATCAGTGCTGTCAGCCGTGATGCGACCTGCCGCCACATTGGTTACGGTACGCTCGGCACCTACCTTGCCTACGCTTACGGTAGAGTTAGGTGCTGTAGCTGCAAAACCACTGTATGTAATACCATTCACCGTAGCACTGGTAGTACGCACTACCGGCGCAGTTTCAGAAGCCGAACCCAAAGCAATGGAGCTTGCTTGGTCTGCTACTGCTCCACGGCCCAAAGCAACAGCTTGGGAAGCGGTTGCTTTCGAACCGGCGCCAGCGCTGAGTGACATAACACCGCTCGCCTCTGCAGCAGAACCTACAGCAGTACTTTGCCCACCTCTGGCAGTCGCTTTACGACCTAATGCAGTATCAGCTCCGTTTAACGCCGTGGCTTCAGAGCCCACAGCAGTTGAAACAGCACCGGTAGCAGAAGAAGCAGAACCCAGGCTCAATGCAGATTTACCGGTAGCTTTAGATTGATTCCCGACGGCTGTTGCATTATCCGAATCAGCTTGAGTGGCCACACCAACTGCAATTGATTGATTACCAGAAGCCTGGGAATTAGTTCCCAAGGCTGTGGAGAGTTGACCTGTAGCTTTAGATTCGGAACCGGCTGCAAGGCTTTGTCCACCGCTTGCAGTGCTTTGACGGCCAACGGCAGTAGCAGTTGCCCCAGATGCATTAGCCTGCTCGCCTACTGCTGTTGCCGAAACAGCGGTTGCCTTTGCTTGTGCGCCGATAGCAATAGTAGATTCTTTAGTAGCAGAAGACTGGGAGCCTACCGCAACACCGGCAAGACCAGAAGCAGTTGACCATGTACCGGCCGCCACTGAATAATTGCCCGTAGCGTTGGCATGTGACTCAACGTTACTGTTGGTGCTATACACGCTGAAATATTGTTCTGCCCCGGCCGCCATTGCTGCCGAAGGAACGGCAAAAAGGGCAGCCAAGATTACTGCTAATTCTTTACGATGGATAGCCCGCAATGAAGTAGAAGAAATATGCTTTGAATACATAATACTTTCCTTATTGTTGATAAATAATGCAATTTCAGATGCCAACCTCGTAACGATAATAAAACCACTTCATTATTTAAGTATTTAAGTCTTGTAAGCTCATTCAACTTACTGACTGCCGTCAGGCGGTATCATCCGATCACGATAAAAGCAGCTACTATTTTTAAATTGAATTAAAAAAACAGTAGCCGCATTCTTCCCTGTGATTCAGTGATTAAGTGATGGTTTTTATTTCTGCTCAAATTAGCAAAGAGCATCAAAACAATAAAGTAATTATTCTAGTAATTAAAGTATCTAAGATAATATTTTATTTATTTACTATCTGATTAATATCTAAAAAATAAATTTAAATTCCAAATAAACCATTTTAATTGGAATTTAAATTTAAATAATAACCAGAATAATATATTTATTCCGACATCATTAAAACATAAACGGAAAACTTATGCCATGAAAATATGTATCATATAAGCAATTAATTATTGAATTTAATATAATGTATATTATTAATTTGGTATATTAAAGATCTATATTACCGCTATCATCTTTAATAGAAAATCCGACAAAAATCCATATTTTCATACCAATCGTTTTTAAAATTCAGTATCTTCTGTTATTATCTTTAAAAATCAAACAACCAAGAAAGAGATAAAAATAGATGAAGCAGAAACTCGTCCACTTCTTCCAATCTGAGCCTGCTGCCGGTATTACGCTGATGGTAGCGGCATTACTGGGCATTATTGCTGCCAACTCTCCGGCTGCAGCAGTATATTTCGGTGTATTGGAAAGCTATGTGGCAGGCTTAAGCGTTTTACATTGGATTAATGATGCCGTAATGGCTGTATTCTTTTTGTATGTCGGTTTAGAAGTAAAGCGTGAGCTTTTACAAGGCGAGCTGGACAATAACAGCAAACGACTGTTGCCCGGCTTGGCGGCAATGGGTGGTTTGGCAGTACCTGCACTGATTTATTTGGCATTCAATGCAGGCAGCGGAGAAGCGGCAAACGGTTGGGCGATTCCCGCAGCTACGGATATTGCTTTTGCCTTAGGTGTTTTGGCACTTTTAGGCAAGCGCGTACCTGTATCGTTGAAAATATTCCTAACAGCATTGGCCATCATGGATGATTTGGCAGCCATTGTGATCATCGCTCTGTTTTATACCGCCGATTTGTCGCTGATGTATTTGGTACTGGGCGCAGTAACACTGGCAATATTGACAGCCTTGAATTTGAAAGGTGTTTTAAAAACCACTCCCTACCTGCTACTGGGTATTTTGCTGTGGTTCTTTATCCTAAAATCAGGTATCCATGCGACCTTAGCCGGAGTATTGCTGGCCTTTACCATTCCACTACGCATATACGACAGTATCGAAGAAGCCCCACTATTGAAGTGGGAACACGGCTTGCAAAATTGGGTATCTTTCTTGGTTGTGCCGCTGTTTGGCTTTGCCAATGCAGGCGTATCGTTTGCAGGTTTCAGTGCTTCAGTACTAATCGAGCCCGTAGTACTGGGTATCGCTTTAGGTTTGCTCATCGGTAAACAGTTGGGTATTTTCGGTACGGTTTGGCTGTTGAACAAACTCGGCTGGGCCAAATTACCCGAAGGTGCGACTTGGATGCAGGTTTACGGCGTGGCATTGCTGTGCGGTATCGGTTTTACCATGAGTCTATTTATCGGCTTGTTGGCCTTTGAAAGCCAACAATTGCAAGACTTCAGCAAGGTCGGTGTGTTCTTGGGTTCTGCCGTTTCCGGTTTGCTCGGCTACATCGTGCTGATGTGCTGCGGCAACAAACCGGCCAAATCATAAAGATTCAAGCCTCATATAAAAAACGCCGTCTGAAAATATTCAGACGGCGTTTTTTATATTGAATGCGGTATAAACAGCAAATTATGCGGCTTCCCAATAATCAATATAAAGTTGCAATTCGATTTGGTTACGCCATTCATTCGCTACCGGACGGTACACGGTACGGATACGCTCGGGAATCTCTTCGGTACAACGCCAAAACATGGCTTCAAATTCATAACCTTCTTTTTGTAACCACACTTTTTTATGATTCACGCCCATCGCCTGCTGGCGTACAACGGCAAATTCATCGGTAAAACTCGGAGGCGCAAAACCCTGTCCCCATACCTGCATCGATAGATGCTGTGCCTGCGCCAACGTAATTTCCGAAGCAGGCAAACTGCCGTCGGTAATAAAGGTTTGCGACAAATCATCCTCGCTGAGCAGCTCGCCCACCACTTTTTCGAATGCCGTCTGAAACTGAGCTACGTTTTCATAACGGATGCTCAATCCTGCCGCCATGGCGTGTCCGCCGAACTTTAAAATCAAATCAGGGTAACGCTTGCTGACGATATCCAAAGCGTCGCGCAGATGCAGTTTCGGAATCGAACGTCCCGATCCTCTCACCTCTCCGTTATCTGCTGGGGCGAACACAATTGTCGGACGGTAAAAACGGTCTTTCAAACGGCTTGCCACAATCCCGACTACACCTTGGTGAAAGTCATCACGATAGGCTACCAACGTGCTCTGCCCGGAAGGTAGAATTTCAGGAAAACCGTTTAACGCATCTTGCAGCATCGATTGCTCTATTTCACGGCGTTCCATATTCAAATCATTTAATTGTGCCGCCAACGCCGCCGCTGTTTCGCTATCTTCCGCCAACAAACAGGCAATACCTACCGACATATCATCCAATCTTCCGGCGGCATTGATACGCGGCCCTAAAGCAAAGCCCATATCAAACGGCTGGGCTTTGCACCAGTCACGCTTGGCAACCTCAAACAAAGCCCGCACACCCGGGCACATTTTTCCGGCGCGCATCCGCTTTAGCCCTTGCGATACCAAAATACGGTTATTGTGATCGAGCGGCACCACATCGGCCACCGTACCCAATGCCACCAAGTCCAGCAATTCGCCCAAATTAGGCTCTTTACCCACCGCAAATACACCGCGGCTGCGTAATTCGGCACGAAGCGCCATCAATACATAAAAAATCACCCCTACCCCTGCCAAACTCTTGCTGGCAAACGTACAGCCTCTCTGGTTGGGGTTCACGGTAATGCAATCGGGTACTGCCTCGGCCGGCAGATGGTGGTCGGTAACAATCACCGTCATTCCCAAAGCCTGCGCGCGGGCAACACCGGCACAGCTGGCAATACCGTTATCCACCGTCAATAATAATTGCGCGCCTTGCCGGGCTGCCAGTTCGGCAATTTCAGGTGTTAAACCGTAACCGTGTTCGAAACGGTTAGGCACCAAAAAGTCCACCACCGCCCCCATGCTTTGCAAGCCCTTGATACCGACAGCGCAAGCCGTTGCACCGTCGGCATCATAATCGGCCACGATCAGTATTTTTTCGCGCCTCAATATAGCATCGGCCAAACGCTCTGCGGCAGCCGTGCATTGGCTCAAACTCTGATAAGGCAGTAGGCCGCTGAGTTTATCGTGCAACTCATCGGGATGCACCACATCACGCGCTGCGCACAAACGCGCCATCAACGGATCGGCACCGGCATCAATTAATGTTTGGCACACTGAAGGGTTATAAGAACGGGTTTGGATTTTTACAGACATGAAATAAAAATAACTTTGAAACTGCGGATTTAAGCAATCCGCTATTGTAGCGCGAAACCGCATCAAATGCCTCAACGATAAAATGCCGTCTGAAAACGATTTCAGACGGCACAATATTCTTACAAATTAATTAACGGTGATATTTTTCAAATAAACCTTGATGCCTTAGTTTCCAACATTCAAGGCCACTTACTTCCATACCTCCACTTACTTCCATACCTCCAATTAATCCAAACGCCCCGAAAATATCTTTTTACGCTTCCAAAACGCCCAACCGGGTTTGGCCGCGACCGACAACACACCGCCATACACACCATCAGTAGCAATCTGCAAACTTTTCAGACGGCCTGTTTGCAAAGCCGCATAAGCCGGAGCAAAAAAACGTTGTTCCCACTCAAGCAATAAGTTTTGATAGGACCAAATATCACCCGTATCCCGCATGGCAGACAAGTCGTCCAAAAACAATACGCTATGAGAAGCAGCAACCGGTTGCTCATCTAAATATGCAAACCACGCCTGCAAATCATACGGCGCATCCAAACGCTGCCCCGGATAAAATTGCGCCCACATACTGTCACTTCCCAACAGCGGATACTCAGGCGGCAGCGCACCTGCAAGATCCTGCCACAGCCACACTCCGTTTATCGCCGGTAATCCTTCTCTGGCACGCACATTATTGAGTGCATGGTTATGCAACAACATTTGCATTTCCGTTTGCATTTGCAACCATTGGGCCGCATCCTTGCCCTCTGCCCGTACCGTGCCGTCATTCTGCCCCAAAGCATCCGGAAGCGGAGCCACACACCAATCCGGCTCTTGCGGTAAAGTTAACAACCACCAATCCGGCCTCAATGCGTAAAAACACCAGCCGTCTGCCTGATAAAACGCATTCAAATCCGCAATCAATTCTGCCGATTCCGCCTCACTAATGCCGACAGCCCCGCCTCCCAACATATCCATGTGATGCATACCCATCTGCTGCCATACCGGCGAGGCAAACACCGCAGCTTGCCCGACATCCAATCCGAGCGACTGTTTGGCGGCAGTCAGCAAACTGCCCCGCCACAAATATTTCGCATAAAATTCAGACGGCAAAGCCGAATGTGCGGTAAATTTGCCAAAACGCAACAAACTGTTTAAAGCAGGCAAATCCAAACCACCCGCATTTTCCAAACCATCCCGGCACAAAGCAGGCAGAGCAAGCGTCAGATGCATCACATATCCACCGTTGGTAAACAAAGCAGTTATTTTACGCGCATTCCCGCAAACCACCTATGCAAAAACCGCTGAACCGCTTGCGGTTTTGAAGGTCGAATTTAACGGATCAGGCTTCATTGAGGAGCTGTTCCGATACAGCCTTAAGCTTTTATGGTAAACTGTTTACTCATGTAAAAAACAGAAAACTGCTGTGTAAATCAAGGCAATAGCCACCATAATAGCAGTCTCCGCCCATTTATCGGGCTGCTTTTGCCGTTTGAAACATACGGCACCGATTCCGCTTGGCAGCACCTCTCAAATCGTGCTGCCGCATAACCAACCGACCCGCACCCGCCGCCCGTATTGCTGCTGCCTGCGCGTCGGCCCAATATGGAAGTAGAGTTTAGTGACCAAACAAACGATTAATCTTTTAGGCCGCTTTTGGCATAACAAACCAACACGCTGGTCGCTGCTAGGCATCTTGCTACCCGTATCCGGCATCATGACAGCCTACGCTGTAACCGAGCCGTTGCCCCGACCCAACCTTTACCAAGCTGAACGTGTAGTGGAAGAACTTCCGGCTGTTTTCGTCGACGCCGGAACCTATCAGGGCAGTTATTGGACGGAAGAAGCCGTCCGCCCCGGAGATACGCTCACCGAAGTATTGAACCGCCTCAACGTACCCGCCGCCAGCATCAAACAAGTATTGGCCAAAAGCCCTGTCGACACCAAACTCAAGCAGCTGCGTGCAGGCCAAACCATTAGTGTGCGTTTGGACTCTACCGGCGACGTTACCGATATCCAGTTTTTCAATGACGACGATAACGGCGAGCGCAACCTCGTCGCCATCGAAAAAGTAAACGGCAAATGGCAGGCATCCGCTTCGGAACTACCGATGGAAAGCATGCCCTCACTGCGTTCGGTGATTGTCCGTACTTCTGCACGCGGAGCGATGGCACAAGTCGGCATACCGGTGGAGGTGCGCGAATCTTTAAGCGAGATTTTCGCTGATCTTTTTGATCTGAACACGCTCAAAAGCGGCGATACCATCCGCTTGCTTTACAACAGCCTTTATTTCCGCGGCCAAGAGATGGCTACCGGCGATATTTTGGCTGCCGAAATCGTGAAAGACGGTAAAACCTATCAGGCTTATTATTTCGGTCAAGAAGATGACCAAGGCGGCAGTTACTACGACCAAAATGGTAAGGCGCTGCAGCAAAAAGAAAACTTCAGTGTACAGCCCGTAGCCTACAGCCGCATCTCCTCACCTTACGGCGTTCGCTTCCATCCCGTATTACGCACCGTCAGAATGCATACCGGTATTGATTATGCCGCTCCAATCGGAACACCCATTAAGGCTCCGGCAGACGGCACATTAACCTTCAAAGGCTGGCAGGGCGGTTACGGAAATACTGTTGTTTTGCGCCATAGCAACGGCGTAGAAACCCTCTATGCCCACATGAGCGCATTTTCTACTGCCAGCGGCAAAGTACGCGCCGGCGAAATCATCGGTTATGTCGGCAGCACCGGTCGTTCCACCGGCCCTCATCTACACTATGAAGCCCGAATCAACGGCCAACCGGTCAACCCAACCACTGTTGCCCTACCGACACCGAAGCTCGATCAAATCAATATGGCAGCCTTCCGCAAACAACAACAGCAAGCCAGCAATACCTTGGCAGCCGTACGCAACCTTCCGGTAACCGTTGCCCAAGTAGATTAATACCTTTGTATCGGTATGCCTAAAAAGTTTCAGACGGCTATTTATATAAATAGCCGTCTGAAACTTTTTGATTTGATAAATATACCCATTCCCCCTTAATAGCAATTTATTATTTAAAACATTTGGTGTTTTAAGCCACAACCAATTTCCCTCTTACCATCATAAAATGCCGTCTGAAAATTTCAAACGGCATTTATTTAGATGAAACTATCATCTACCTCCGCTATGCTTGTCCTAGAAAAACAAACCTCATAGCCTATATTTAGTAGTAAACCATACACAATAAAAAATCAGGCCGGGCATATACCCGACCTGATTTTGCAAAGTTCCACCAAAACTACTTCGCCAATTCCCGATCGATTTCCTCATACAACTTGGCAAAATCAGGCTCGCCGACAAAAGTCTTCAAAACCTCGCCCCGCTTGTTGACAAACACAGAAGTAGGATAAACCTGAGTACCGAAAGCTTTACCTACGCTACCGTCCTCATCGTACATCACTTGAAATGGTAATGCGCGGCTTGCAGCATAATTTTTAACGCTATCTAAAGGGTCAAACGGTTGGGAAATAGCCAAAATCTGAAAATCTTTACCCGCATAATCCTGCGCGGTTTTCACCAGTTTGGGCATTTCGCTGACACAGCCCGGGCAGGAAGGATACCAAAAATTGATTAATGTTACCTTACCCTGCAAATCGGCATTGCTTATCGTTTTTCCTTCTAAACTTTGCAATGAAAAAGTGGGGGCCGGATGGTTTTTCGGCCATAATACAACGGCTAATAAAGCGGCTACGATGAGCGCCACAAGGGGAAACAATACTTTTTTCATACAGGTGGTTGGTTATCAGTTAGTTTTTGCAATGCTTGGAATAAATTTTCGTTCATATCGGTTGCCCGGCCGGTTTCGCTACTCACCGGAACCAAAGTCAGCTCTGCTTCGACTACGTTTTTGCCGCTGTCTGTCAGTACAATATTTTGCTGCAACAATACCTGACGCGGTTCCAATCCGATAATGCGGCTTTCTACCCGCAACTCATCACCTGCCGTTGACGGGCGGCGGTAACGGATATCCACGCGCGCCACCACCATCATTTCACCCTGTAAAAGCGGCAGCAGGTTGTGTTGCTCGAAATATGCCCAACGGGCTTCTTCTAGAAATTCCAGATAGCGGGCATTATTTACATGGCCGTAACCGTCCATATGATAGCCGCGCACTCGGATAATGGTTTCTTTGCTCATAAAATTATCAATTCAGGGTAAAGGCTTGGAAGGTTTCACGCTCCAAAGGCTCGGTCGACAAATCGGTAATAATAGTCGAGAGCTGGATATCAAACCATTCATTGAAAATATCGGGATGCAAATCCGGCCACTCGCTTTCATCTTCGCACCAATCTGCCAATTCGGCAGCAAAAATTTCCTCGAACCGGCCTTCGATTTCCGCCCATACTTCTTCTGCCGTATCACAGGGATTCACCAAATAAGCATTGGCATCTGCCTGCAATGTTTCCAACGACATATCTGAAAGGTCGATATCCGGCAAAGATTGCAGCCAGTTCCAGAACGGTTCCAGCGGCATCAGCAAAAACATGCTGCGGTTAACTTCATACATAATCGTCTCCTTCAGGCAGAACGGGTTGTTCACGGATAAGATAATAATGCGAAAACAGCGGCGCGTCATCTGTTTGCGCGGTTGGCTGTCAAATAAATATCTGTCGTCTATTTCTACAATGAAAATATGCCGTCTGAAAAATGTTCAGACGGCATCCTGCACAACTGGTAATAAGGTAATTTAGCTATACATACTCTTTATTTTACAAGCTGTTTTAAAAAGCCAACCGCTCATCAGTTTGCCAAACGGTCATGATGCCGTTTTGTTCCGCGCCATACAGATGTTGATCATTAATCAGACTGCTTTCATGCCACGATTGTACTTCGGATTCGGCGGTCTTTTCAGTTGTCGGCACCTGCTCACCAACGGGCACATCCGATTCGGAAGATGCGGCTGATTCGGGATTGTCTACCAACTCATCTATATCGATATTGTCCTCTTCGTTTTGAGGTAACGGCACACCTAGCTGTTGGGCACGCATCCGCATATACAGATCGCGTGTATAGCTGTACTTATCAATGGCGGCTTCATCCAAACTATCGGTTAAGTCCAAAATCCGCTCACGGGTATTCACGGCATTAAGTGCGACGGCACCCCAACGAGCTGCATTGGTATCGAATACAGCGGTTTGAGGAGAATAAACACCGGCCACGGTGGAACCAAGGCTGTCGCGTACAGTTGAAGGCCCCATCAACGGATAAACGAAGTAATTGCTTTTTTTCCACCCCCAAGAGGCAAATGTGTCGCCCAAGGTATTTTTATTGTTGGGTATTTCTCCCGCATCGGCAATATTAATCAAACCGCCCAAACCAAAAGTCGTATTAATACCCACACGCACCAAATCTTCACTTGCCCGCTTGATATCAAGCCTCAACACATTGCTGCCAAAGCTGACGACATCTCGCAAATTATCAAAAAAATTGGTTACGCCCATCCGGACAGGCTTCGGCGTAACGGTGCGGTAACCGCGGGCTACAGGAGCGAGTACGTAATGATCGGCCGTATCATTAACTTTAAACATGAAACGGTTGTAGCTTTCATACGGATCATTAGGATTGCTTTGGGCCAGCGCGGGCTGAGCTGCGGCTAGAGCCAACACGGCCAAAGCGGTTGAGGTGGATTTTTTCATGCGTGAACCTGCTCTTGGATTTCGTAAAGTTCGGACAATGCTTGTACCGAAGCAGGAAGGTTATGGAAAACAAGGTTACGGTTTTGGCGCAAAGCTGCAACCAAAAGCGACAGACAGGCAGAATCGGCCTTTTCCACTTTGCCCAAGTCGATGCCGGCAAGGCCGCTTTGGCGGCATTGCTGCTCAAAGCGGCCGAATGCGGCTTGATCAACAGTTTTCACCGTGATATCACCGCTTAACCGGATAATGTTGTCGTGCAATTCGCTTTTCATGCTTAGCGGCTGCCGTTTTTGGCACGCAACTCTGCAATCAAGCCGTCGATACCTTTATTTTTAATTGTTTCACCGAATTGGTTGCGGTATACGGTTACCAAACTGGCACCTTCTACCGCCACATTATATACGCGGTAACGGTTGCCGCTTTGATAAGTGGTGAAATCCATATTTACAGGTTTACCGCCACCTGCTGCAACGATTTCGGCGCGGACGATAACTTCTTTACCGCCGCGGTTAACAACCGGATTATCTTTGATGGTAACTTTTGAGTTTTTGAACTTCAGCATAGTGCCTGAATAGGTACGGATCAGCAAAGTTTGAAACTCGCGGGTCAACGCCTGTTTTTGGGCATTGCTGGCCTGACGCCAAGGATTACCGACTGCCAACGCAGTCATACGTTGGAAATCAAAGTAAGGCATTGCATAGTTTTCGGCCTGTTTGCGGATACTGGCATCGTTACTGCCATTGGCATTTTTCAAAATGCTCAATACTTCGGTAGCGTTATTACGCACTTGGCTGACAGCCTGCTGAGGTGTCGCAAACGCCATGCTGATACTCAATACGCCGATACCCAAGGCGCTCATAATTGCAGATTTTTTCATTTTTATTCCTTCTCGTTTAGTGTGTGAACGGCTTATTCAGCCGCACCGTTTGTTGTATCGGTTTCAGACGGCTTGGCATTTTTTTCGGTAAAGCTGGTCATGAATTTACCGATCAGATTTTCCAACACCATTGCCGAACTGGTCATGCTGATGGTATCTCCATCGGCCAAGTTTTCGGGATCACCACCCTGCAGCAAACCGATATATTGTTCGCCCAAAAGTCCGGAAGTCAGAATTTGGGCCGACACATCGGTACTGAACGGATATTTCTTGTCTAAATTCAGGCTAACTTTGGCTTGATAAGTTTGAGGATCCAGCTCAATACTGCCGACCCGGCCGACCAATACACCCGCTGCTTTTACCGGCGCTTTTACTTTCAAACCGCCGATATCGGTAAATTCGGCATAAACCGTATAAGTCTGCCCCGAACCGGCAACCGCACTACCGCCGGCTACGCGAAACGATAAAAAGCCGACCGCGGCTACGCCCAGCAATACAAACAAACCCACCCAAAATTCCAAAACACTTTTCTTCATGGTTTTACTCGGTAAACATCAATGCCGTTAAAATAAAATCGATTGCCAACACAGTCAGCGCGGAAGAAACCACGGTACGGGTGCTGGCCCGTAGGATACCTTCGGAAGTCGGTACACAGTGAAAACCCTGATAAACGGCAATTAAAGTAACCGCAATACCGAAACACACCGATTTGATCAGGCCGTTGAGTACATCATAGCCGAAGCTGATATTGTTCTGCATTTGTGTCCAGAAAATACCGCTGTCCAAGCCTAACCACTGCACTCCGACCAAATAAGCACCGTAAATGCCGGCCACATTAAATACCGAGGCTAACAAAGGCATGGAAACCACACCTGCCCAAAAGCGCGGTACAACCACCCGTGAAACCGGATTTACAGCCATCACATTCATAGCCTCGAGTTGTTCGGTGGTTTTCATCAAGCCGATTTCACTCGTCATCGCCCCACCCGCGCTACTGGCAAATAAAATCGCCGCCAATACCGGCCCCAGTTCACGCAATAAGCTGGCGGCTACCATATAGCCTAAAATATCGGCGGATTTGAACTTGGCCAGCTGGGTATAGCCCTGCAAACCCAATACCATGCCGACAAACAAGCCCGATACGGCGATAATCAATACGGACAAAACGCCGGCAAAATACATTTGGCGAACCGAGAGGCGGAACCGGGTCAATACGGTGCCGGATTTCGCCAAAATCTGCAGAAGAAACAAACAAACACTGCCTAATTCCTGAATAAAACCGAGGCTGCGTTGTCCGATGGTTTGGATAAAATTCATATTTTGCTTAAATTAGGATTGTTGCTGTTCAAACGGCCTTCTAAAAATTTATGCACATTCAAAAATGAGGCCGCCTGAAGTTTTATTGTGTTCCGAACAAGTCTTGCTGCAGCGTGGTTTCTGCAGGGTAGCGGAAAGCCACTGGCCCGTTGGGTAAACCTCCGACAAACTGGTTAACCCATGGCGAATCCAACTCGCGCATTTCTTCAGGGCTGCCGGAAAACACCACTTCTCCGTGTGCCAGAAAAATCACTTGGTTCACGATTTTCAGCGATTGCTCGATATCATGCGTAACCATAACGCTGGTAGAGCGCAAAGCTTTGTTGATTCGGCTGATCAAATGGGCGATAACGCCTAGAGAAATCGGATCCAAACCGGTAAACGGTTCGTCATACAGCATAATTTCGGGATCAAGGGCAATCGTGCGCGCCAATGCCACACGGCGCGCCATACCGCCCGAAAGCTCCGAGGGCATTAATTTTTCCACCCCGCGCAAACCGACGGCATTGAGCTTCAACACAACCAAATCACGGATAACGGGTTCCGGCAGCTTAGTAAGCTCGCGCATCGGAAATGCCACGTTATCAAACACTGATAAATCGGTAAATAAAGCGCCATGCTGAAACAACACGCCCATACGGCGGCGGTGCTCGTACAATTCTGCCGGGTTCAGACGCGCCAAATCTTTACCTTCCACCAACACCCTGCCGCGCTGCGGATGCAGTTGGCCGGTAATCAGCCGCATCAGAGTGGTTTTACCGCTGCCCGATCCGCCCATAATAGCGGCAAAATTACCCTGTTCAATGCTGAAATTGACATTGTTTAGGATAGTTCGGCTGCCGTAGCCGAAGGCAACATCAGACATTTCGATGAAAGGTGTACTCATCTTCAAATCATCAACAAGATATTAAAGAAATTGCAATCAAGCCCAGGTAATACAACCAGGCCGGCGAAACAACCATTGCCGCCACGTTGGAATGGCTTTCACTGCGTAAAGATTGTATTTTAATAATATTCTGCAAAACAGGCCAATTTTCAGACGGCGTTTTAACTTAAAAATACGATCATGTATGTAAATAGGCGTGCTTTTGTACCGAGAATACGACAAATCCTGAAGCAAACTGATACCTTCACCAATCACTGTCTCTATTTATTAACTTTCCAACTGTCAAACAAAGAATGCCGTCTGAAAAGCTTCAGACGGCATTCTCAAAATATTAATTCCGGTTTCAGGGATTTCAACCGAACAAACCTACCAACTGTAATAAAAACAATACGGCAAAACCCACCAGGTAAAACAAACCCAACCAAGATAGCGTCATCAGGGAAAAGCTGATTTTATGTGCCGAATCTCGGGCCAACATCAAATTCAACCAAGCGAAAACAGGGGTCGTCAAAAATGCGGTGATCATGGCAAACTTAAGCATGGGAGCCAACGCGCCTTTGAAGAACAGGATGACCACCATACCCGCCACACAACCGAGTATCGTCCAAATTTTCAGCGAACGGGTGCTAAACTGCTTGCTTCCCGCCAGCAGGCGCACTGCTTCGGTATTTGCGCGCGAATAGCCGTCTACCGCAGTAATCGTTGTGCCGAACATGCAAGCAAAAGCGATAAACACCACCAGCCAACGCGACCATTCACCGATAGTAGCGGCATACATATCCACCAGTTGGCTGATATAAGCAGGCCCTGCCATTTTGACTTCTTGGCCCGAACCAAACTGTACCAGCGCGCCCAATGCCAGAAAAATCACCGCCAAAATTGCCGAACCAATATAGCCTACATTAAAGTCAAACAAGCCGTCGCGGTAAGATACATGGTCAAGCTTGCGTTTAACCACTACCCACAGTGAGTTAATGGCAGAAAATTCGATCGGCGCGGGCATCCAACCCATCAAAGCAATCATAAAACCTAATGAGGCAAGATTCCACGGCGAAGGGGCGACAAAATCGGGGGCAGCAGGCACGTTGCCGCTTTTCACTGCCGCTACAATCACAGCCGTTACCGTGGCTGCCGTCAACGAAACCATCACAATCTTAGACAAACCGTCCAAAGCTCCATATTTTCCTGTCAGCAGTAACAGTAAAGTTACACCCAATACAATGCCGGCAAGCAAATTCATAGAGATACCGGGAACGGCAAGACTGAGAATAACCGCCGTAATCAAACCCACTCCGGCGATATTCACCACGGTAGCAAATAAATTGAGTATCAGAAACAGCCACAAATAAAGGGGGTTTTTCTCTTTATAGCCTTCCAAAAGACTTTTCCCCGTGTCTAGCGTATAGTGCGCGCCGAAGTGGAAAAACGGGTATTTAAACAAGTTGACCAAAATAATAATCACCGCCAACTGCCAACCGTATATCGCACCCGCTTGGGTAGAGGCAATAATATGTGAACCACCGACGGCAGCAGAGGCCATCAGAATACCGGGGCCGATAGCCCGCATTTTAGAGTGCCATGTAGACACGGATTCAGAAGAGTTGATAACAGACATAAACCGCCTTCCATTCTTATTTTGACAGAGTGTCTGATAATATCGGATTATTTTTTAATTTTCTACAAAATTAGACATTTTATACATATTTTGTAACATTTTTGTCTAAAAAGGCCGTCTGAAAATTTCAGACGGCCTTTTTTAGTCTAATTTACCAATATCAAATCATCTGCAAATCATATGGAGCAAACTACCAGTTAACACGAATCGCCCGTTCACCCAAAAGCTGCTGCAAAGCATCAAACAAAGCGATATCAGGCTTAACCAGCCATTGCGGAGAAGTATGTAACTCACCGCTGGCGGCATCATTACTATAACTGAAATACAACGGTATCGAGCCTGAACCGCTAGCCCGATAGCCGCCGAGCAAATCTGCCAATTTGGGAATATCATGTTCAGGCCGCAAGCTCAAACTGAGGCTGCGGGCGTATTTTTCACGGGCAGCCTGCAAAGTCATCACATTATTGGCCATGATCCGCAACGCATCGCCTCCGCTGTAATCATCACGGCTTACTTTGCATTCCATAATCAATACTTGGTCGGCTTTCAGACGGCCTGAATATTCTTCCAACACCTGCCCGCTTACCAATACCTCCACTTGTCCGCTTTGATCTTCCAAAGTGGCAAAGGCAATTTTGCCTCGCTTGCCCATCATGGTACGCACAGCAGTAACAAAACCGGCCACACGCACATGATCTTGCGGTTTCAGCTTATTCAGTCGAACCGGAGCAAACTGCCGTACCTCTTGGGCAAACGGGCCGAACGGATGGCCGGAAAAATAAAAGCCCAACACTTGTTTTTCTTCGGCCAGTTTTTCCGATTCGCTCCACTCGGGCGCATCCTCAAGCTGCAATGGTTCGATGACATCGTCCATCATGTCGAATAGTCCGCCCTGATTGGCATTGGCGGCCTGTTGTTCGGCATTGTGGATAGCCAAATCGATATTGGCGATTAATTTGGCGCGGTTAGGATCAATGCTGTCGAAGGCACCCGCGCGGATAAGTGATTCGATGGTGCGTTTGTTGATATGTGTTTTGCCTACACGTTCGCAAAAGTCCAATAATCCGGTAAAGCGTCCGCCGCTCTCGCGCGCTGCAACAATCGCCTCCACCGCTCCTTCGCCCGTACCTTTGACCGCACCGAGTGCATAACGGATTTGGCGTTGGTTGTTGGGCGTAAAACGGTAAAACGATTCATTGATATCAGGCGGTAGAAACTCTATGCCGTTGGCGCGGGCATCATCGTAAAACAGCTTGAGCTGGTCGGTATTGTCCAACTCGCTCGACATGGTAGCCGCCATAAATTCGGCGGGATAATGGGCTTTAAGCCAAGCCGTCTGATACGCCACCAAAGAATAAGCCGCCGCGTGTGATTTGTTAAAGCCGTAGCCTGCGAATTTTTCCATATAGTCGAAAATTTCATCGGCTTTGGCTTGGCTGATACCTTTTTCCGCAGCACCGGCTACAAAAGTAGCGCGCTGTTTCACCATTTCTTCGACTTTTTTCTTACCCATCGCGCGGCGCAGCAAATCAGCACCACCCAAAGTATACCCACCGCATACCTGGGCTGCCTGCATTACCTGCTCTTGATAAACCATAATGCCGTAAGTCGGTTCCAGCACTTCGCTCAGCAAGGGGTGCAGGTATTCGAATTTCGCACCGTGCATCCGGTCGATAAAGTCGGGAATCAGATCCATCGGTCCCGGGCGGTAAAGCGATACAAAGGCAATAATCTCTTCAAACTTGGTCGGCTTGGCCTTTTGCAGCATTTTTTTCATACCGGTCGATTCAAACTGGAAAACCGCCGTGGTATTTGCCGTGGAAAAGATTTTATATGTGGCCGGATCATCCAGCGGAATATGGCTGACATCAACCTTTTGCCCGCAGGTTTCGGCAATAAAGTTTTGCGCCATTTCGATGATGGTCAGGTTGCGCAAACCCAAAAAGTCGAACTTCACCAGGCCGACGTCTTCCACGTCGCCCTTATCGTACATAGATACGGGCGAAGCCGATTCGTCTGCCTGATAAACAGGGCTGAAATCAGAGATCTTACCCGGTGCGATCAACACACCGCCGGCATGCATACCCAAACCGCGGGTCAAATCTTCCAAGCGTTTGGCCAAATCGATCAGCTGCCCGGCATCTTCGTTTTCAATCAGCTGGCCGATTTCCGGCTCAAGTTCCATCGCCTTTTCCAAACTAACGGGACGGTTGGCCTCAAGCGGAATCAGTTTGGAAAGTTTATCGCACAGGCCGAAAGGCAGCTCCAACACACGGCCGACGTCTCGTATTACGGCTTTAGACGACATCGTACCGAAAGTAACAATTTGGCTGACCGCGTCAGCTCCGTATTTTTCACGCACATATTCGATAACACGCCCGCGGTTGCTTTGGCAGAAATCGACGTCGAAGTCGGGCATGGAAACCCGTTCCGGATTAAGAAAACGCTCGAACAGCAATGCGTATTTCAACGGATCAAGATCGGTAATTTTCAGGGCGTACGCCACTAGCGAACCTGCTCCCGAACCGCGCCCCGGCCCTACCGGACAGCCGTTTTCTTTCGCCCAGTTGATGAAGTCTTGTACGATTAGGAAATAGCCCGGAAAACCCATCTGGATGATGATTTGCAATTCAAAATCCAAACGCTCCTGATACTCGGGCATTTTGGCGGCACGCTCGGCCTCATCGGGATACAACACCTCCATCCGCTCGCGCAAACCTTCATTGGAAAGCAGCGTCAGATAGTCATCCAACGACATACCGTCTGGCGTGGGAAATTGCGGCAAAAAGTTTTTACCTAATGTAATGTGGATGTTGCAGCGTTTGGCAATCTCAACCGAATTTTGCAAGGCTTCAGGTAAATCGGCAAAACGCTCGGCCATCGTTTCCGGAGAAACAAAATATTGCCCGGGTACGAACTCTTTCGGGCGTTTTTTATCGGCCAGCACCCAACCGCCAGCAATACATACCCGTGCCTCATGAGCTTCAAAATCATCTGCCTCGAGAAATTGGGTGGG
Source organism: Neisseria arctica (assembly GCF_022870905.1). Taxonomy (NCBI): domain Bacteria; kingdom Pseudomonadati; phylum Pseudomonadota; class Betaproteobacteria; order Neisseriales; family Neisseriaceae; genus Neisseria; species Neisseria arctica. Next base: position 86,791 of record NZ_CP091510.1, on the reverse strand, counting down.
GTGAGTGGCGACTACCGGCAAATCAAGTTCGGCGGCAATTTCCAAGCTGCCCGCTACCGATGTTTCCCATTGCGGACGTTCGGGCAGACGCTGAAGCTCAAGGTAAAAAGCATCCGGAAACCACGCGGCATACTTTTTGGCGGCCGCTTTGGCATTGGCTTCATGACCGTTCATCAGATTGATGCCTACTTCGCCATAGTGCGCGCCCGACAAACAAATCAAGCCGCTGTTGTCTCCCTCAGCCAACCACTGCTGGCGCAGCTCCGTATGATCGACATTGCGGTCTTTACCCACATAGGCGGCCGTCAACAGCTCGCTCAAGCGCAGATAACCCGCATCGTTTTTCACCACCAACATGGCTCGGAAAGGCTTATCCGGCGCATCTGGGTTTTCAATCCAAACATCAGCCGCCGCAATCGGCTTAATGCCCGCTCCGCGGCAGGCTTTATAGAATTTCACCAACCCGAAAAAATTCATCAGATCACTGATACCCAATGCGGGCAAGCCGTATTCTGCCGCTTTTTTGACGGCTTGTTTGATACGTACCGTACCGTCGGTAATAGAAAACTCGGTATGCAGGCGCAGGGGAATGTAAACAGGATCAGTCATAACGGTAAATCGGGTTGTGTCTTTCTCAAAAGCGTATTGTAACGCGTTTTATCTATCCCTGAGCGGCATAAGCAAAGATAAGCGCAGCCGGCTACTTAACGACCGGTTAAAAAACAAGTTACTGCCACTAAAAAAGCACACCGTACAAAATAATATGCCGTCTGAAGTTTTCAGACGGCATATTCGGTATGTTTATAACCGCAAAAACAAATACGGCAAACAAAATATGTTCAATTGTTCTTAAAAAGATCGCCGGTTAACGTACGGGCTGCATAACGACCATATGGCGGTCGGCTTTGAGCAGGGGAACATTCAATTTCTCTACTTTCACCACTTCGACGCTTTCGGGTACATGCGCCAACTCTTCATAAGGGTAAACGCCTTTCATGGCCGCCCAATACCCCTTCTCGTTCAAAAGATGCTTGGTCAATGAAATGAAATCGGCCAACTCTGCAAAAGCACGGCTGGTTACCACATCGACTTTTTTATCATGCATGGCCTCTACGCGGCCGCTGGCTACGGTTACATTGTTCAAACCCAATTCAATCACGGCTTGTTGCAGAAAAGTGGTTTTTTTAGTGTTGGAATCCAACAGGGTAATCTGCAAATCAGGGCGGCAAATGGCCGTCGGGATACCGGGCATACCGCCGCCTGAGCCGACATCCATCAAAGTTTCGGCTTTTTCCACATACCGCAGCAGCGTGAGGCTGTCGAGAATGTGGTGGCTGATCATGGTGTTTTCATCACGCAGTGCGGTGAGGTTGTAGGTTTTATTCCATTTTTTCAAAAGTGCGACATATTCAAGCAGCAACAATTGCTGGGCAGTCGTGAGGTTCAACCCCATTTCCTGCAAGCCTTGTTGTAATTTTTGTTTATTGTCCATGGTTTATCCTTATTCTTATTCCTGATGGGCGGGTAAAATCATGTACTCCGCCTCTACTTTAAAATCAGCTATATTTACATTTGGATATTATGTTAACGGAAAACACGCCTGTACGGGTGTGAATTGTTTGATAGGCCGTCTGAAATCATATTCATAAACTAAAAAGCAGCCGTTTAACGGCTGCTTTTTAACAATCGGGCATTTTCAAACGGCGTTTTGCGAATGTTGCGCCATTGCCAAAGCCGTATCAACCGCAACAATCAGACTGCCCGAATCAGCTTTACCGCTACCAGCCAAAGTGAGAGCGGTTCCGTGGTCGACAGAGGTTCTCACAAAAGGCAAGCCTAAGGTAATGTTGACACCTTTGCCGAAGCTGGCATATTTCAACACCGGCAAGCCTTGATCGTGATACATCGCCAACACGGCATCGGCACCTTTCAGCATAAACGGTTGGAACAAGGTATCGGCGGGATACGGCCCATGGATATCCATACCCTCTGCACGCAGATTTTCAATCGCCGGCGTAATGACTTCGATTTCCTCCATGCCCAAATGTCCGCCTTCTCCCGCATGGGGATTAAGACCGGTTACCAAAATATTTGGTCGGGCAATACCGAATTTACGGCGTAATTCTTGAGCGAGAATACGTGCAACCGATTCTACCAAGGGGCGGTCGATTGCGGCGGAAACATCTTTCAGAGGCAGATGAGTCGTTACCAAAGCCACCCGCAAACCGCCGCCCGCAAGCATCATGGCGACTTGGCCTGTTCCGCTTTTTTCGGCCAAGTATTCGGTATGACCGCTAAACGGCACGCCTGCATCATTGATAATCCCTTTGTGCAGCGGCGCGGTAACCATAGCGGCAAATTCGCCGGCTTCGATGCCTTCATAAGCACGGTCAAGCAATTGCAGCACATAAGCGGCATTGGCGGTATTGAGCTGCCCAGCTTCGCAAGGCGCGGCCAAGGGAACATGCAATACTTCCAGCTCATCTTGTGCAGGTGTGTAGTCCGGACGGTATTCGATAATCTGTACAGCCTTGCCCAGTGCTTGCGCCCGGGCTTTCAGCAATTGGATATCGCCCAATACCACGCAACGGCAGGGTAACTCGGCAGCAGGTAAATCCAAGCAGATATCCGGGCCAATACCGGCCGGTTCTCCGCTGGTAACGGCCAAAACGGGAAATGCGCTCATGAATATGATCTCGCTCTATATGTGTGCGGTCATTATACCAAAGCGTCGTCAAAGCGGCAGCGGAATCTGTAACCGAATGTAGTCGTGATACTGTTGATTGTGTTCCCACACCTAAAAAACATGCCGTCTGAAAAATTTCAGACGGCATGTTTTACTTGGACGAGGATTTAAACCACAACCGGCGCAACAGCTTTCAGATAGTTTAAAGCGACAAACTGTTTGTCTGAATCCACTTCGGCAACCGCCAGCTTCATTTGCGATTTAGGCAGCGCGTCAAAAGGAATACCTGTGGCACGGGCTACCATCGGCAATCCCTCGATACGCACCAAGTCATCTTTCAACAAAGTTGCCGTTAGCTCTTTAAGATTCTGCTGTTCCAAATACACCAAACTCCAGTAGCTTTCCATCTGACGTTGGAAATCAGCATAAGCAGCATAGGCGGTATCGAAGTCGCGCAAAGCGGCAAAAAGCTCTGCATCATTATTACGGAAAAGCGGTTCGGTTTCAGGCAGAATCAAGCTGGTCAGCTGCTTTTGATTGATATAGTCGGCGGCACGGCGCAAGGGAGAGGTAAACCAGCCGTAATGCTGTACGCCCATTCCGATATGCGGTTCAGATTGGGTACTCATGCGTACTTTGCCCGCAGGCTGTACGCGGAATAAGCCGGGCAATCCGGCACTATCCAGCATCTGCGCCCACGTACTGTTGGCCAAAATCATCATTTCGCTCACCAAAGTATCAATCGGCGAACCGCGCTCGCGGCGGCTTACTGATACCGTGCCGTCGTCTGCCAAATCAATGCTGTAATCGTATTGCGGAGCACGGTTGGGGTCGTATTTTCCGCGTGCTTTTTGAAGGGCGACGGCAAATTGATACAACCAGATCAAATCGTTGTGGTGGGCAAACGCAGGAGAACTGCCGGCCTCTAAGCCGTTTTGAGCGTTGAAATGAGGCTCGATGGCTTGGATACGCAAGTTTTCGGCAATATAAACGGCTTCGATTCTACATTCGGGTTCGCTCAGATTAAATTCGGCATCCACATCAAAATAAATGCTGACGGCCGGGCGGTGCGCGCCGGCATCCAAGCTGAAGGCGGTAATCCAGTTTTCGGGCAACATCGTGATTTTGTCGCCCGGGAAATAAACCGTACTCAAACGGTTTAAAATGGTTTTTTCCATTTCACTGCCGCGCGCTACTGCCAAACCGGGAGCGGCAATATGTATGCCTACCCTTTTTCCGCCGTTGCCTAAATCGGTCAGGCTGATTGCGTCGTCTATTTCAGTCGTGCTCTCATCATCAATGGAAAAGGCGGCAACGTCTGCTTGCGGAAGTTCTGCAAGCGGCGGAACAGGAATATCGGCAAAGCCTGTACCACGTAGAAAATATTTCATTTCAAAGCCGTCGCGCAAATATTGCGGTATTGAGGCAACTCCGCCGTTACGGCGTGCCAATGCCAGCGGAGAAAGTTTGAGATTATCAGCTGCCTTGGCAAAGGCTTTGTAAGTAAGTGCCTGCTTGTCGGGCGCATGGAGAATCGTGCGTAAGTCGGCAGCTATTTCATCGGGCAAACCGCCTTGCTGCAATGTTTCTACCCAAGCTTCTACCTGTGCTTCCTGCTGCTTTTTGCGTTCGATGGCGGCCAATGCCTGCTTGAGGGTTTCTTCCGGTGCGGCTTTGAAAACACCTTTGGCCTTTTTGTAGAAATACATGGGCGCCGCATAAAGGGCGATAAGCGTAGCGGCCAATTCGATTTTACCAGGCCGGCGGCCAAAATATTCGGTAGCGATCTCTTCGGCGGAAAACTCTTCTTCGCCGCATACTTCCCAGAGTAAATCCGTATCGATTTCGACCGCTTCGGCTTGGGCTTTATCCAAAAAATCGGCCATAGGCGTATCAAATTCGACAAATACGTTGTTTGCCTTAACTTTGGTACGTTTGCCGTGCTGTGTATCTACTTGATAGGTTGAGTCGTTTTTTTGTACGATGGCGGCCACTTTGAATTGGCCGGATTCTTCATAGAAAATATTCATAAAATTTTAATGCCTTTAAGTAGGCATGATTGTAGCAGATTCGGTTGCCAGATAGCAGACAGGCCGTCTGAAAACGGAAAATAACCTTTCAGACGGCCTTAAAGCCCGAAGTTGATATTTTTCGGGCTTTTTATTTATATATGAATATATGACGGATTTTAGCGCGGCTTACGGCCTTCTCGCATTTTTTCTTGCTTTTCCAGCCATTGTTGACGTTGCTCGGGAGTTAACACTTGCATGATCGCGTGACGGGTTTTGAGTTTTTGCAATTCTATCTCGCTTTGGCGCTGCATACGCTCGGTATGCTGTTGGCTGTGCCGGCTAATCAATTCGCGGGCGGCCGCCTCATCGAAAGTAGGGCTGGTAATCAAGCTGTTTTCGGCAGCCCGGCGTTGGGCCATTTGATTTTGGAACTCTGAGCGTTGGGCTTGATCAGGCTGTGTATGCTGCGGGCGATTTTGCTCGATGATCTTTTTGATTTGGGCTTTTTGCTCATCAGTCAGATTCAAATCACGCAAGCCACGCATCATATCACCACGCTTCGCTTCTTTACCGAAATGGTGCATGCCTTGCTCGTGTTTGAAACCTTCTCGTTGCGGTTTGTCGGAAGAGCAGGCAGCCAAAGCCAAGCCCATTAATACGGCACCTGAAACAACGGTTACTTTTTTCATAAATTTGTTCCTTAAAATTAAAAATATGGAAAAACAAGCGTAATTCGCAATAACCGGATAATAACTATTAAATATGTTAATCCCTGTTTTCATGGCGTAAATCATGTCCGCAGTGGTGTTAAATAAAACCGCTTATCCGCGCCTATTCCTGAGACCATAGCGGGATTAAGTTAAAGTAAGGGCAAAAGCTTTACACAACCTCAACAACAACCTTTTAACCACTGTTTCTCCCGATACGTTATGTGCAACCGGCATATTCGGCTACAATAACCCAAATCTTTTTCAGACGGCCTATGTGTCTATGATGTTACATACCCTCTACCGTACCCTATGGTATTTCGCACCTGCGCTGATCCGCCGCTATCTCCGCCGCCGCGCAAAAAAAGCCCCGGCTTATCTGGAACATTGGGGCGAACGCTTCGGAGAGCCTCTAGCCAATCCCGTTCTTCATCCGATTTGGATTCACGCCGTATCCGTTGGTGAAACGCGGGCTGCCCAACCTTTAATCACCGAACTGCGGCAATATTTCCCCGATGCGCCCCTTTTGCTCACTCAAATGACTCCCACAGGCAGAGCTACCGCACAAAATCTGTTTCCGGATGCACAATGCCGCTACCTGCCTTACGACAAACCTGCCTATGTACGCCAATTTCTTAATGAGCACCGCCCGCGCTTCGGGATACTGATGGAAACAGAAATTTGGCCGAATCTGATGAATACTTGCCGTAAAGAGAATATTCCGCTATTTCTCGCCAATGCGCGTTTGTCGGAAAAATCCCAACAAGGCTATTTGAAAATACGTCCTTTAGTTGCCTCGGCTCTCAAAGGATTGAGCGGCTGCTATGCACAAACCGCCGCAGATGCCGAACGCTTACACTTTATCGGCGCCTCCCACGTCCATGTATGCGGCAACAGCAAATACGATATTACCCCGCCCTTGGAAATGTCTCATTTGGCCGAAACTTTCCGCCAACACATCGGCGAGCGACCTGTAGTGGTATGTGCCAGCACCCGCGACCATCAAGGCGTAGACGAGGCCGAGCTGCTTCTCAATGCCTGGCGTTCCTATAAAGGCGATGCATTATTGGTTATCGTGCCCCGCCACCCCGAGCGTTTTCAGACGGCCTATGATTCGGCAATACGATATGGCTTCCGAACCCAAAAACGTAGTGAGGAGCAAAAGGTTGCAGCAGATACTCAAGTATGGATCGGCGACAGCATGGGGGAGATGTTTGCTTATTATTTAGCGGCGGATATTGCTTTTGTGGGCGGCAGCCTTGTCAACACCGGCAGCCAGAACATAATCGAACCGATTGCCTGCAAATTACCTACCTTGTTCGGCCCTTCAACCTACAATTTCACCGAAGCGGCTTCGGGCGCATTAGCAGCCGGTGCGGCCGTACAAATCCCTAATGCGGAAGAATGGCGGCAAACCGTATCCGACTGGCTTGCCCATCCCGAAAAAATGCGCCCATATCAAGAACAAGCCGAAAGCTTTATCAATAAGCACCGCGGTGCCAGCAAACGAATGGCGGAAAGGATTGCCGAAGCTTTGGAAGCGGTTTGATTTTTAAGTCCAAACCCTCTCTCCTTACTTTACATTCGCGCCTGGAAAAATATTAAGCAAATGATTCTTATGTAATTTTAATTGTAAAAAAATTATATTTTTTGTTACCTATGAATTAAAATAGCGCCTTTCTTTTTACATAATGACAAAAACCGAATCGGAGTTATCTCAAACATGGAACAATTTCACGAACTTATCAATGACCTGAACGGCCCGCTGTGGAACGGTCTGGTATATCTGCTGATCGGTGTCGGCCTATTTTTTACCTTTGCAACAGGTATCGTCCAAATCCGCCTGTTCGGCCGCAGTATTAAAGAAATGCTCGGCGGTCGTTCGGCGGGGGGAGACAAAGGCGGTATCACCCCGTTTCAAGCCTTCGTAACAGGCTTGGCCAGCCGCGTAGGCGTCGGCAATATCGCCGGTGTTGCGATTGCCGTTTCAGTCGGCGGTCCGGGTGCCGTTTTCTGGATGTGGATTACCGCACTTATCGGTATGAGTTCCGCATTCGCAGAATCTTCGTTGGCCCAGCTGTTTAAAATACGTGATCCGCAAACCGGCCAGTTCCGCGGCGGCCCGGCATATTATATTACCCAAGGTATGAAGCAGCACTGGTTGGGCATCGTTTTCGCATTCAGCCTGATCTTGGCGTTCGGCTTTGTTTTCAATGCCGTACAGGCCAACTCTATCGTCGCCGCCACCGAAGCTGCATGGGGCTGGAACAAACATTTGGTCGGTGTTGGCTTAGTGATTTTGACCGCTCCGATTATTTTCGGCGGTATCCGTCGTGTTTCCAAAGTCGCGGAAACCGTGGTACCTGTCATGGCTCTGCTATATTTGATTATGGCGGTTTATGTGATTATTACCAACATATCGGCCGTACCTGCTGTAATCAGCCTGATTTTCTCAAAAGCATTTGATTTCCAAGCGGCAGCAGGCGGCTTTTTAGGGGCGGCGGCGGCGCAAGCCATGATGTTGGGGATTAAACGCGGCCTGTTTTCAAACGAAGCCGGTATGGGCTCGGCACCGAATGCGGCAGCGGCGGCAGATGTCAAACATCCGGTATCCCAAGGTATGATCCAAATGCTGGGCGTGTTTGTGGATACCATGATCGTATGCTCATGTACTGCGTTTATCCTGCTGCTTTCCGATGTACACGGCACCAGCGAACTGAGCGGCGTACAGCTAACCCAAGCCGCTATCGTCAGCCATGTAGGGGCATGGGGAGCAGACTTCTTGGCGGTTTTACTGTTCTTATTCGCCTTTTCTTCTATTATCGGCAACTATGCTTATGCCGAATCCAATATGCAATTCATTAAAAACGGCAAAATGACTTTGGCCGTCTTCCGCATGATTGTATTGACAATGGTATATTTCGGCTCGGTAAACAGCGTACCTTTGGTATGGGATATGGCCGACCTCAGCATGGGTATCATGGCCGTTATTAACTTGGTTGCCATTTTGGCACTTTCACCCTTGGTATTCCTCTTGTTGAAAGACTACACGGCTAAGCTGAAAATGGGTAAAGAGCCGGAATTCAAATTATCCGAACACCCCGGTTTGAAACGCAAAATCAAATCGGATATTTGGTAAATTATTGGCCCAATAAAAAAACGCCCGCAGCTTACGGGCGTTTTTTTATTGGTTTTATTCTTAGCAAGCATCAACACATTTTTCGAAGTTAAACTCCAAGTAACCAAATCCCAACCATACGAGCCACACTGAGCTTTCTAACCCTACGCTTGCAGCAGCCAATAAAAATGCCGTCTGAAATTTTTCCAAACGGCATTTCAATCAATTTAAATCTTAACCTGATATTTTTCAGACGGCCTCTTGGTCTGTACCCAAACAGTCTCATCAGGTTGTATTAAAACAATTTTTCCCAATCGGTTTGGCTTTAACAAACCTACATGCCATGACGCAGAATTCTACGAATTGCCGAAAGCTGTCTGCGGCTAACGGCCAAAGGCTCCGGCACATCCAATACTTTGGCAGCCCAACTGGCATTGGTATCCTCTTCATCACCACCATCCAGTCTGATCAAGCAGTCAAGCGTATGGCGGAACACTAAAGCGTTACGGTGGATACGGATAATTTTCTCACCCAAGAGTTCTTCCCAATACACCAGTGTTTTAGGTAATTCATAGCATTGGCCGTCACCGGTAAAAAGGAATACAGTTTTCTGCTCGGCCAACAGATATCGTGCCTGTTGCCAAGGAATCTCCACCATCCGCTCACGGCTAAATACTTTGAAATGGGTAAAATCATCCACCTGCTCTTGTATCCGCTCGCTTACACGTGATAATGCAGTTTGCAGGCGTGCGAGCTTGATAGGCTTCAACAGATAATCTGCCGCAGCCAATTCAAAAGCCCTCAACGCATGTTCTTCATAGGCGGTGGTAAAAATAATTTCGGGCTGCTTTTTGGCCAGTCGTTTAATTCTTTCGATAAACTCCAAGCCGTCGATTTCGGGTAAGCCGATATCGGCAAATACGATATCAACTTCATGCATGCTCAGCCAGTCCAATGCCGGACGCGCATGTGAGAAAGTCTTCAGCAACACAACATTACATTCTTCCAGTAATACCCGTAACCGTTCGGAAGCCAGCACTTCATCTTCGACAATTATCGCACTCGGCATAATATGTTATCAATTTTTATGGTTATCATCAGGCATATAATATGATGAATACTTTTGCTTATCAATGGAAAATTTCACCCGTTTATCAATAAACTACCGAAATTTAGCAATAAAATATTAAAAGTTAAAAATCAATTTGTTTTGCAAATTAAAATATTAACTATCATACTGACTTTATCCAAAAGAGTGTGGCAAAAACTTTGAAAATAGCGGCAAATACCGACACGGATAAAAAATCTGCACACAACTCATCATTAATACAGACTCACTCATATGATCAAATTGTTTGCTCAGAAGAGCAAATAAAGAAAAAACCCCAGAATTTCTTCTGGGGTTTTAAAAATTTGGTTGCGGGGGCAGGATTCGAACCTACGACCTTCGGGTTATGAGCCCGACGAGCTACCATGCTGCTCCACCCCGCGTCTGAAGAATGAAAATATACAATAAACATTGTATAAAGTCAAGCATAATTTTATTATTTTTTCAGACGGCCCCATTCTTTTTTTCTGCCGCATCCAAGCCTAAAAATGCCAACAATGCCAAAAGCATTAAGAATAAGGTTAATACCATCGCACGGTCATGATTATCCGCCCCTGCCGTACCTAAGTAATAGTAGATAAGCGTTGTAAGGGTTTGCCATTCCGGGCGAGAGAGAAACAAGGTGGCGGCAAATTCTCCGATGCAGGTAGCCGCCGCCAAAGTCAGTCCCCGGCGCAAAGCAGGTAACAGTAGCGGAATAGTAACAAACCAGGCCGTCTGAAACGGATTCGCCCCCATGCTTCGCGCGGCTGCGGCATAATGAAGCGGCAATCCGTCCCAAGCGGCTAAAACGTCTTTAGTGATAAAGGGATAAGCCAATAAAGCATAAGTAGCGATCAACAACGGTAAGGAAGCGGTCCACTGCGGATACAGCAGCAAAATACCGAACGCCACACAAACAGGCGATACCATAAAAGGCAAAAACGTCAGGCCACGCACCCATACGACTCTTTTAGCCAACCAAGCATGAAACACTCCCAATATTACAGCCAATATCATGGCTGAAAGGGTAAAGCGGAAGGTATTCCATGCTGCACGTAAGGTTTCAGCCTCCAATAAAACCGCCCACGATTCTCCAGCACCGAATACTTGTAAAGCAACGGCAGCCAAAGGTAATACGCAGCAAGCCGCCAAAATGCCTAATGCGGCTGCCAATAACAACCACTGGCGCCAACCTTGAGGTGAAACGGGTTGCAATATACGGATGCTTTTCCCGGACGCCGTACGCCTGCTAATCCACGCATACAACCCGCCGGCCAAAGCTGTCACCCCCAACACCAGCCATACCAATACCGAAGCTTCGGCAATATTCAACTCATAAGCAATCAACTGGTAAATTTCCACTTCTACAGTGGTATAACGACTCCCGCCCAACAACAAAGCCAGCCCGAAGCCTGAAAAACAATAGAGGAAAACCAAGCAGGTACCGCCGGCCAACCATGGTTGCAACACCGGCCACTCCACCGATACGAAACGCTGCCAGGTTCCTGCGCCAAGTACGCGCGCGGCTTGCAGCCTTTCTGCCGGTACTTGCAAAAAACCCTGATAAGCAGCCCGCACCAATACCGGCAAATTAAAAAATACATTGCCATACAACAATAAATAAGGCGTATCCTGCCAGCCGGCCCATAAAAGACCATGCGCGCCAAACAAAGCCAATACACCCATACCCGCCACTAATGTAGGCATCACAAAAGGCAGCATCAATAAGCGTAGAACCAGGCTGCGCCCGCGAAATTGAAAGCGCGCCAACACCCACGCCACAGGTATTCCCAAAACTGCCGTCAGTCCACAAGTTAAGGCTGCCTGAAATACCGTCCAACCGATCCGCCAACGGAAATAATCGTCTTCCAACATTTGCCAAGCCGGCACACTCTGCCCGTAACCGGCCAATGCCAACAAAGGCGCGACCACCATCAGTATCAAAAAACCGACGGGCAGTAATGCGATCAAAAAAGTAGCCGACAATCGGGGAAGTGTCATAAAGACCTCAAAATGATGAATCTTGAAATAGCGTAAAATTACAAACAGCAACCATAAACGATAGCAGGCTTAATATGCGTTAGAAGCGATTCCGGTAAATATGCCCGGCAATATATCGCCCTTTTCAATAAAAATGATTTCGGCATCCTGCCCGAATGGTTACAAATACAGTTTATTTAATATTCAATTACTTGGCTACTGCTTATAGATGGTGTTATAAAACCCTGATAATCTAACAAGGCCGTCTGAAAACTGTTTTCAGACGGCCTTTTTCATACCGATAGTATTACTGCATTTCCGAGCGTTTGAAATGGCGCGGTCTAAAACCGAAAGCAAACAGGGCTCCGAAATACAGCGCCATCCCCAACACAACCAAAGCACCAAGTTGTATCATCTTCTGCATACCGTGTGCGCCCACCCACTGGAACGGCAAGTAGGTTTGTGCCGCCCACAAGCCGCTACCCATAATCGCAAGCGCAGTAAGTAGTTTCACCAAAAATACTGCCCAACCGGCTCCCGGCTGGTATAACCCTTGCTTACGCAACAATACGTATAATAATGCCGCATTCAAGCATGCACCCAAACCGATAGCCAAGGCCAGGCCGACATGTTTTAAAGGGCCGATAAAAGCCAAGTTCATCAGCTGCGTAACCACCAAAGTAAAAATGGCTACTTTTACCGGGGTTTTAATGTTTTGGCGCGCATAGAAACCCGGAGCCAATACTTTCACGACAATCATACCCAGCAAGCCGAAAGAATAAGCAATCAGCGCATTTTGCGTCATCACCGCATCATTGAGCGTAAATTCACGATACATAAACAAAGTCGCCACCAACGGAAACGCCAATACCGCCAAGGCCACAGCCGCCGGCATCGCCAACAGCATACACAACCGCAAACCCCAATCGAGCAATGCCGAAAATTCTTTCGTATTATCACTGGCTACGTGTTTGGATAAAGTCGGCAGCAGAATCGTACCCAAAGCCACGCCCAACACGCCGGTCGGCAACTCCATCAGACGGTCGGCATAATACATCCATGACACGCTGCCCGACTGTAAAAACGAAGCGAAAATAGTGTTAATCACCAAAGAAATCTGTGCCACACTCACACCCAGCATTGCCGGCGCCATCTGTTTCATCACGCGGTTTACCGCCGCATCTTTAAAATCCAGCTTGGGCATTTTCAAAAAACCGAGTTTGAACAGCCACGGCAGTTGAAACACCAGCTGCAACACGCCGCCGACAAATACCGCCCACGCCAGAGCCATCACGGGCGGGTCGAAATACGGCGCAAACCACAGGGCAAATACGATAAAAGAGATATTTAAAAAAGTAGGCGTAAAGGCAGGAATACTGAACTTATGATAAGTATTCAATACCGACCCTACAAAAGACGACAGAGAAATCAAGAAAATATAAGGGAAAGTAACGCGCAACAGATCAACCGACAAAGCAAACTTATCGGGGTTTGTACGGAAACCCGGTGCAGACGCATAAATTACCCAAGGTGCCGCCAGAATACCGATAGCCGTCACAATCACCAAAATAAACGACAGCATACCCGCCACATGCTGTATGAACGCCCTTGTCGCCTCTTCGGAACGGGTTTGCTTATATTCGGCCAAAATCGGCACAAAAGCCTGTGAAAACGCCCCTTCGGCAAATACACGACGCAACAGATTAGGCAATTTGAACGCCACAAAAAAAGCATCCGTCGCCATGCCCGCACCAAACGCCCGGGCAATAATCGTATCGCGTACAAAACCCAAAATCCGCGACACCATAGTCAAACTGCCGACTCTCGCCAGCGCACCAAGTAGATTCATACGTTCACTTTGAAAATAAACAAATAAAACCGCCGCACAGCTAAAACTGCGGCAAAACCGCCATTATATACCAGCGCCCAAGCTTTGCTCCGCTTTTGCCGCAAGCGTATCTTCCAAACACTCCTGCGGCATAACGGGCAAACCACCCATACCCCATTAAAAAGCAAAAATGTTATGATACGGGCACCGGCAACTAATGCCGGCACATACCCGCACAACCCTATCGAAACAGGAAAAGCCATGCCCTTACTAGACAGCTTCAAAGTAGACCATACCCGTATGCACGCTCCCGCCGTCCGCATTGCCAAAACCATGCAAACACCCAAGGGTGACAACATTACCGTATACGATTTGCGTTTTTGCGTGCCCAATCAAGAAATCCTCTCCGAAAAAGGCATTCATACTTTAGAGCATCTGTTTGCCGGTTTTATGCGCGATCATCTCAACAGCAGCGATGTTGAAATCATCGACATCTCGCCAATGGGCTGCCGCACAGGTTTTTATATGAGCCTGATCGGCACACCCGAAGAAAGCCGGGTAGCCGAAGCATGGCGTGCCTCGATGCAAGACGTACTTGCCGTGCAAAACCAAAACCAGATTCCCGAACTCAACGAATACCAATGCGGCACTTACCAAATGCACTCGCTGGTAGAGGCGCAAAGTATTGCCGAGAAAGTGTTATCAAGCGATATCCGCGTCAATAAAAATGAAGACCTCGAGCTTGACGAAAACTTATTAAACGCCTGATTCGCAATCCCCAAAGGCGGTATCCAAACCCGCCTTTTCCTACGGAGACACCATGAAAGCCATGATTTTGGCCGCCGGTCGCGGAGAGCGTATGCGCCCGCTGACCGACAGCTGCCCCAAACCGCTGCTCAAAGCCGGCGGCGAACCGCTCATCGGTTGGCATCTGCGCCGTCTGAAAGCCGCAGGGTTCGAAGAAATCGTCATCAACCATGCTTGGCTGGGCTACCAAATCGAAGAAGCTTTAGGCAACGGCAGCTCCTACGGCCTCAGTATTACTTATTCTCCCGAAGGCGAAACCGGCCTTGAAACCGCCGGCGGTATTGCCACCGCCTTACCATTGTTGGGAAATACGCCTTTTTTGGTGGTTAACGGCGATGTGATGACCGACATTGATTTCAGCACTGCTTTTTCTGCCGCAGAAGCTTTACAGGAACAAGGGAAATCAGCACATTTATGGCTGGTAGACAATCCGCCACACAATCCGAACGGTGATTTTTCCCTACAGGAAGACGGCAGTGTCCTATCTCACAGCGACAGCGGTACAGCTCTAACGTTCAGCGGCATGGGCGTATACAGCCCGGCTTTATTTACCGACACTCCGCCGCGCCAAGCTGCCAAGCTTGCTCCGTTGCTGCGTAACGCCATGAATCAGGGGCTGGTATCGGGCGAGCACCACCACGGCTTGTGGCTGGATGTAGGTACGGTCGAGCGTTTGGCCGAGGCTGACAAACTGGCGCAAGGCTGGTAGCAAACATCGGGGCCGTCTGAAAAATATCCGCATTATCGATAACTTACCAAACCAATGGTGTGGATGATTACGCATCATAATATCTATAGCCAACCCCGAAAAAATTGCAGAAAACGTTCAGACGGCCTCTACACATAAGCACAAGATAAAAAACCGTCTGAAATAACGTTACAGATAAATACGGTAACTTAGATAATTCGAACATATTCTTTCAGACGGCCTTCAAAACCATACATGCCAACCAAGCCTTAACGTATAAAATTTGCCCGTTTCCCCATCCGTATTTCAAGAAACTATAAAACGCTTCTGCCGCTATAAAGTATAACCACATGATTTATCATCATATTGCCGTCAACACCCCGTTTGGCGGCGGTCTTATCACCTACCGCCACCCCGTTACCCTTGCGGCGGGTACGCGCGTTGCCGTCAGGTTCAACCACAAGCGGCAGGTTGGCATTGTTTGGGCAAGCGGTATCGAATGTGATTTGCCGCCTGAAAAAATATTGGCGGTAGAAGAAGTCTTCGAAAACGAAGCCTTACTGCCTGAGAGCTGGCGACAGCTGCTGGCCTTTACTGCCCGTTATTATCATTATCCGCCAGGGCAAGCCGTTTTTGCCGCACTACCGCAAGGTTTGAAAGAAACCAAAGCCGTAGTCCAACCTGAACCGCCCGTATTTTACACACTTAACGAAGCAGGCCGGCGCCAAGAAGCGCCGCCCGGCCGATACCATAAAAAGCGCGCGCTATGGCAAGCCCTGCAAAACGGTAGCGCCGATACCGCCGCCTTAAAAAAAATCCATTCGGAAGCGGGCAAACTGCTGGCACAATGGCAGAAGGAAGGCTGGATAACATCGGTACCGCTGGAGACACCGTCACTCAAGCCGTCTGCACACATCTTAAATCCGGCGCAACAGCAAGCCGCCCACGCCATTGAATCGGCTTTTGGCGGTTTTCAGCCGTTTTTACTTTACGGCATCACAGGCAGTGGTAAAACCGAAGTTTACTTCGATGCCATGGCAAAAATTCTGGCATTGGGCAAACAAGTTCTATTTCTGCTACCCGAAATCAACCTTACCCCCCAACTGCTCAAGCGGGTGGCCCAACGCTTCGGCGAAGTACCCACAGCCGTACTGCACAGCCAAACCGCAGCAGGCAAGCGCACGCAAGACTATCTGCGCGCCCTCACGGGCGAAGCCAAACTGATTATCGGTACCCGCTTGGCAGTATTCACGCCGCTGCTAGAATTAGGCCTGATTGTGGTAGACGAAGAACACGATGGTTCGTTCAAGCAAGATAACGAATTGCGCTATCATGCCCGTGATTTGGCGGTTTGGCGGGCGCAACAAGCAGGCTGCCCGATTGTATTGGGCAGTGCCACCCCCTCTCTCGAGAGTTGGCATAAGGCGCAAAACGGCAACTACCGTCTGCTTGAGTTGGCCGAACGCGCCCACAACGCGGCACAACCGCCGCAAGTACAGATTTTGGATGTACGCCGTCTGAAACTCGATAACGGCTTTTCGGAGCCGGCTTTGAAGTTGCTGCAAAACAATTTCCGCCAAGGCGGGATGTCACTGGTTTACCTCAACCGTCGCGGCTTTGCCCCTGCTTTGTTTTGCGGCGACTGCGGCCATACATTCGGCTGTCCGCACTGTTCGGCAAAAATGGTCTTACACCAGCGCGCACGCCAATTACGCTGCCATCATTGTGATTACCGCCAAGCCGTACCGCATCACTGTCCCGAATGCGGCAACCAAGACCTGACTGCTGTCGGCCACGGCACCCAACGTGTCGAAGAAACCTTGCGCCGCGCCCTGCCTTCGGCAGCTATTGAGCGGGTGGATAGAGACAGTACCGCCAATAAAAACGATTGGCAGTCTCTCTATCAGCGTATTGCCGGTAATGAAATCGACATTCTGGTCGGTACGCAAATGCTGGCCAAAGGCCACGATTTCGCACGACTGAATTTGGTAATCGTATTAAACGCGGACGGCAGCCTGTATAGTGCGGACTTTCGCGCACCGGAGCGGCTGTTTGCCGAACTGATGCAAGTTTCCGGACGGGCAGGCAGAGCTGAAGCCGCAGGCAAAGTGCTGATTCAAACCCAACTGCCCGAACACGCTGTTTTCAAAGCCGTTTGCTCGCAAAACTACCGCGACTTCGCCGACAAGGAGCTTGCCGAACGCAGCCTGTTCGCTATGCCGCCCCACGGGTTTCAAGCCGCTATTCGTGCAGATGCCGTGCAGATGCAAGAAGCCGCCGACTTTCTGAACGATATTAAAAACACCCTTGCCCCGCTGCTTCCTGCCGAGGTTTCCCAACTCGGCGCCGTCCCGATGAGTATGGCGCGCTTGGCCGAGCGGGAGCGTGCCCAATTGTTTTTGGAAAGCCCTTCCCGCAAAGCCCTTCACCAAGCAGTCAGCCTGTGGGTACAAATGCTGCAACAATACAAAGGCTCTCAGATACGGTGGTCGGTGGATATTGATCCGGTAGAAATGTAGTATGCGCTATCATACAAATATGCCGTCTGAAAATTATTTTTCAGACGGCATATTTTCACTTGTTTTAATGACCAAACATTAAATACGCTTTGCCAATTCTTCGGCTTTACCCACATAAAGCGCAGGTGTTAATGCCAATAATGCGGCTTTTGCTTCGGCCGGGATATCTAACGATTCGACAAACACTTTCAACACTTCGGGCGTAATGCCGTCTTTACCGCGGGTAAGGTCTTTCAGTTTTTCATACGGATTGGCCACACCATAGCGGCGCATCACGGTTTGGATCGGCTCGGCCAACAGCTCCCAAGTGGCATCCAAATCGGCAACCAAAGCGGTGGGATTGGCCTCGAGTTTGTTCAAGCCGCGCAGATGTGCGCCGAACCCCAGCACCGAGTAACCGACACCCACGCCCATATTGCGTAAAACGGTACTGTCGGTCAAATCACGCTGCCAGCGCGAAACGGGCAGTTTCTCCGCCAAAAAGCCCAATACGGCATTGGCCATACCCAAATTGCCTTCGGAGTTTTCAAAGTCAATCGGATTAACTTTATGCGGCATGGTAGAAGAGCCAACCTCGCCCGCTTTGACTTTCTGCTTGAAATAGCCCAAAGAGATATAGCCCCAAACATCGCGGTTGAAATCAATCAGAATCGTGTTGATGCGGCTGAGGGTTTGGAAAAATTCGGCCATGTAGTCGTGCGGCTCGATTTGGATAGTGTAAGGGTTGAATGTCAAACCCAAACCGGATTCTACAAAATTACGACAATGCACTTCCCAATCCACATCGGGGTAAGCCACCATATGGGCATTATAGTTGCCTACCGCCCCATTGATTTTGCCCAAAAATTCTTGTGCTTGAAGCGATTGGATTTGACGCTGCAAACGATAGACTACGTTGGCGATTTCCTTACCGAGCGTGGTTGGCGTGGCGGGCTGACCGTGGGTACGGCTCATCATCGGCACGGTAGCCAAATCATGCGCCATTTGCGTCAGCTTGCCGGTAATTTCGCCCAACTGCGGCAGCAATACGGTTTCACGGGCTTCTTGCAGCATCAAAGCATGGGACAGATTATTGATGTCTTCGCTGGTACAGGCAAAATGGATGAACTCACTCACGGCAGCCACTTCGGGAACACCCGAAAAGCGCTCTTTCAACCAGTATTCAATCGCTTTAACGTCGTGATTGGTAGTCGCCTCAATAGCTTTTACCGCAGCAGCGTCTTCCAATGAAAAACCGGCAATCACTTCATCGATTTCTTTAATGGTGAAATCACTGAATGCCGGCACTTCGGTAATTTTCGGCTCGGCAGCCAATGCCTTGAGCCAGCTTAATTCAACTTTGACACGGGCTTTCATCAAGCCGTATTCGGAAAAAATCGGACGCAGACTTTCTACGGATTTGGCATAGCGGCCGTCAAGCGGTGATAAAGCGGAAATGGGATTGATCATGTGGGATATCCTTCTATAAGGCCAAAAGGTCGCAATAACCGCTGATTATACATCAAGCTGCTTTCAGACGGCATGTTCAATAACGCCCCAATAAACCGTTTTTCACAATTGCCGCAGCTTCTCGCGTCAGGTCAAAAAGATAGGTTTGAAAATCGGGATAACAATAACTGCCGGAATACAGTTGGATATCCTTCCCGGGCCATTGCGCGCGTGCCAACCACTGCGAACGTTTGAGATGAAAGCCGTTACTCACCAGTATTACGCTGTGATCCTCCCAAATCAGCGGCGTACTGTATAGGATGTTTTCATAAGTGGTAGAAGAGCGGGTTTCCATTTTGATTTTTTCGGCAGAAACTCCCATACGCACAGCCAAATCACGCATCACTTCGGCTCCGACCACATGATCCCGGCTCATGCCGCCCGACATAACCAGACGCTCTACTTTACCCGCCTTCAACAACTCCACGCCTGCCTCTACGCGGGAAACCAAACACGGATTGAGTTTTCCGCCCGGATAAGCCAGCGTACTGAGTACCACTGCCGAATCAGCATGGTGCAATACTTCTACCGGTTTGCGCGCTTGGCGGACATCGGTATAAACCACCCATGCAAACAAGAGCAACCCCGCCGATAAAGGTACGGCCAGTAAACACAATAAGATTTTTTTCAAAGAAAATCGTTTCAAGAGCATAAATCCTGCTGCAACATTTAATTATATGAAAATTATCAGGCAATAAAATACCGGAGATGTTCGCCAAAATGGGTAAAAGAATGTTATGCAAACAACACCGGCCAGCCTGAGGTGATAATGATCAAAGTTATTCAACCACAACCATTGGTCTAATTTTATTAATAGTGCATGTATAAAACCGAGGCCGTCTGAATCTGTTTCAGACGGCCTCGGATAACTATAAGTAATATTTTTTTACCCTATCCAGGCTATCGGGCGAGAACCTGCATAATCATAACCAACCTCAATGATCATGCCCCGCGCGTATTTTAAAGCCAACTTAACGCACCGCCGTTTTGCGGTTTAGATGGTAAACCGCCGCACCCAACACCAGCCCCCAAAATGCGCTGCCGATACCGAAAAGCGTCATCCCCGAAGCAGAAGCAAGCATGGTAATCAAAGAGGCCTCACGCGTAGTTTCATCCTGCCAGGCACCGACCAAATTGGCCAACAATGTACCGAAAATGGAAATACCTGCCAAAGCAGCCAATAATTCAGGAGGCAAGGCACTAAACAAAGCCACCACCATACCGCCTGCCGCGCCCAAAATCAAATATAGCACTCCCAACCACACATTAGCCAAATAACGTTTGGCAGGATCTTTATCCACATCGCTACCCATGCATATAGCCGAGCTGATGGCTGCCAAATTCACCATAAATACGCCCAAAGGTGCCAACAATGTCGTTGCCGCCGCACTGCTGCTGATTAGGGGTTTGGCTGGTGTGTCATAACCATAGCTGCGTAAAATCGCCATTCCCGGCAAATTTTGCGTCGCCAATGCGGCAATAAAAAGCGGCAAACCGATACTGATCATATGCCCGAAGTGGAACTCAGGCGTTACCCACTCCAACACGGGCGGCTGCCACTGTAACATCCGGGTATTGATCATTCCCTGCCAAGCGGCATAACCGAACCCTACCAGCAGCATAAGCAAAATACTGTAGCGCGGCATACGGATTTTCGCCAACAGATATACCGCCAACATCAACAACACTAAAATAGTTTGCCCCTGCATGGCAGTAAAAACACGACTGCCGAAATTCATCAGAATACCGGCCAACATTGCAGAAGCTAAGGTCGGTGGTACCAGCCGTACCAAACGATCAAACCAGCCACTGGCCGATACCAGCCACATCAAAGCTCCGGCAAATATAAAGCCCGTTACCGCATGCGGCAGCGAGATACCCGATAAACCTGCCATCACAGCTGCTCCGGGCGTACACCATGCAATCATTACCGGCACACGGTAACGCAGGCTTAGTGTTAAAGTCAGCACACCGCAAGCCAAGGCAATGGCCGTAAACCAAGAAATAATTTGGCTACCACTGGCACCCAATGCCTGTGCCGCCTGAAAAATGATCACCGCACTACTACCGTATGAAACCAACACGGCGGCAATTGCAGCGGCAAAATAAGAAGGAGAGAAAATAGATACTGGCGGTTTCATAAGCAGACCGACAAAAAATCTATTTATAACATAATTTAACTTACCCTTAGATAAAGGCCGTCTGAAAATTAATTTTCAGACGGCCTGTTTATATCTATCTACAAAAATATTATGCAGCGGCAGCTTTCTGACGTGTTTGTATCGTCATGGTTACCATAGCCGCAATCAGCATCAGCACACCGGCGAACATCAACGCATTTGTGGGGTTGGTACCAAGGAGATGACGGTAAATCCACCCAAAGGTAACGGTTTCAATCAGCATAGGAATTACAATCATCATATTGATGATGCCCATATATACGCCATAACGCTCTTTCGGCACTTCTGCCACGGCGATCAGGAAAGGCACGGCCATAATACTTGCCCACGCTATACCAAAACCTATCATCGGAATAAACAACAGATATTTGTTGGTAATGTGCGGGAAGATAAGCAGTGCGGCACCAGCCAGAGAAATCGCAAAAGCATGTACGACTTTAGCCGGATATTTGCGCGCCAGCCACATCAAACCGAATGCAGAAATAAAAGTAACAATGTTGTAAAAACCGTTTACTAACCCGGTCCACCCCACAGCCTGTTCGTACAGTACCTTATCAGAAGGCAAAGCGCCCCACACCGATTTGGCAATACTGTGGGTTACATATTGCCAGTAAATAAACATCGCATACCACTGGAACAAATATACAGAAGCCAACTGCCACAAAGGTTTGGGCATTTCTTTGATAGCGGTTCCAATCTCTTTGACAGCGGGTAATAATCCCTTCGGTTTGGCTCGCATAGCTGCTAATTCTTCTTCACTAGGCTTGTTTTCCGGTGTTGTGAATACGGAAATCAAAATAGAACCAATCGAGCAAACCGCGCCGACATAGAATGAACCGAATACCCAATAAGGAATACCGGATTCCGTCGTTCCCCCGATAAATTGTTGGAAAAAATATAGGGAAACATTGGCCAAAGTGATACCAAGCCCGGTAAATACACTCTGCATCAAAAAACCGGTCGGCTGTTGGTTTGCAGGCAGCTTATCGGCGATAAAGGCGCGGTAAGGCTCCATTGCAGTGTTGTTACTGATATCCAACATCCACAGCAGCAAAACCGCCATCCACAACGCGGTAACATGCGGATAGAAAAACAGACACAAACTGCAACCTATCGCGCCAATAAGAAAATAAGGCCGCCGCCGCCCCAGGCCGTTAATCCAAGTACGGTCGCTAAGTGCGCCGATAATCGGCTGTACAATCAAGCCCGTTACAGGCCCTGCCATATGAAGTAGCGGAATAGAACCCGGATCTGCATTTAAAAAACTGAATACCGGCGTGATAGCCGTCTGTTGCAAGCCGAAACTATATTGAATACCGAAAAAACCAAAGTTCATCAACATAATCTGCCGCAGCGTCATGCTTAGGCGTTGATCGATTCTCATTTTATAACTCTCCTCAAATTGCTTGAAGCATTGGTTCGGCTTGTACAGTATACGGGCCGACCTAACCTTTTACGGTTCTGCTACCGCCTTTCGCATTCGGTAATACAGAAGACCGCCATACTACCGATCCTCTTACAGCTACGGGCCCAACTGCACCCGGTGTCTCGGTTTGTATTTGCTGCAGCAATAAAGCAGCTGCCTGCTCCCCCATTTGCACATAAGGCAACTCCGCCGTAGTTAACGGCGGAAATAACATTTCGGTAATCGACTTCTGATCGTCATAACCTGTGATTGAGATATCTTCGGGAACTTTCAAACCACGTGTACGCAAAATACCGTAGGCCCGCAAAGCCATCTCATCATTACCACAGCACAATACCGTAGGCGGTTCCGCAAGCGACAAAACACGTTCAATTGCCGCCTGCAAATCCTCACTACGGTTTTGTGCATCAGGATAACCTGCCACAATCAGGCTCTCATCTGACCCGATACCAGCCTCAAGCAAAGCATCACCGTAGCCGGCCACCCGCAAACGGGTTGCAACAACATCCGGCGGCAAAGTCAAATACGCAATGCGGCGGTGCCCTTGGTTTAACAATTCGCGCGTCAACAGATACTGACCGTAACGGTCATCGGGAATCACCGCTGGAGTTCCCTCATCATCGAAGCAGTTCAATAGAACAATTGGGTACTTGCCTGAAATTTTCGGCAAGTCTACCCTTTGGTGTGAACCGGCTACATAAAGTATGCCTTCTGCCCGATACTGTAAAAAAGTACGGATTAAGTGCTCGACTTGCTCCGATTTCCCGCCCGTATCGGCAATCATCAATATTTTACCTGCAGCCGCCATTACTTTTTGGGCACCCTGTATCAAAAACATATCCGGCAAACCACCAGAGGTAATTTCCTCGGACGGCCTTGAAATCGCACCTGTAATCAAACCAACCAAACCTGAATTTTTAGAGCGCATTGTTCGAGCGGCGGAAGAAGGAATATAGCCAAGCTCAACCATGGCCCGGCGTACTGACGCCTGCGTCTTATCACGCACTGCAGCATCTTGATTTAATACCCTGCTAACAGTTTTAGGAGAAACACCTGCCAAGCGCGCAACATCATAAATCGTAACCATTTTTATGAGCTATTAGTTATATTGAATAAGATTAACAGCAGCGTATCACAAAAATGACATCGGTGTCATATAATTATTTAAAAAAATTCAAAAATATTTCACTTACCAAAAATAACTCTCAATAATAAATAACCTATTGATAATTAATTTATTTATTAAATAATTTATCTTATTTCTTTATTATCAATCTGAATTTATAAAATACAGCTATTTTCATTTATTAAAATAAAATTTAATAAAACCTCCGAAAAACCATTGAAATTACCTAAACACTTGCAAATATAAGCTATACATTATCGATATTACCTATACAACCAACAAATCGTACACCGCACCCCTCCTTATCTTTGTAGGCAATTCCCTCTAAAAATAAAAGCCGTCTGGAAATTCCAGACGGCCACGGCAATCAATATATAACAATCCAAATGTATTTAATATTTTATGCCTAATATCTTAATAATTACATTGTCTAATTGGTTGCCCCTATATCAATACTAATAAAAATTATATTCATGATATTAGATGATTAAATATATTCGCAACATAAATCATAGCTACCAAAAAACAAATATACATAATACGAGTAAGCCCTATGATGTTCTACGACTTACAAGTAATAAGCGAGCTCCGTACCCAATTTTTACACGATAATTAATAAATCAATAAGGGTAGCTAAAACATTCTATGCCTAAGCTTACTTAGACCAATTTATAACAAGCTGACAATTTTCATTTATGACCTATCCGAATCAGCTCAAAAACTATTGTTCATCATAACCGGAAATATCGTTGATCAATCGTGCTCAAATAAAAAAGCACGGTAAAAACCGTGCTTTTTATCAACAAACAACTATTTGTTTTTCTGTGAGCGAATATAATCAAGCGTTTTTAACTGGGCAATTGCTGCTGCTAATGCCGCATGCGCTTTCGCCAAAGACTCATCATCTTGGGCTTTAGCAATATTGGCTTCAGCCGCTTTCTTCGCCTCTTCAGCGCGCGCTTGATCCATTTCTGCAGTACGTACAGCCACGTCGGCTAACACAGTCAGTCTATTCGGTTGCACTTCCAAAACTCCCCCGGAAACTGCAACTAATACTTCCTCTGCTGAACCGGGTACTGTTAGACGCAAAGTACCCGGACGTACTAAACTCATGATCGGCTCATGTCGCGGGTAAATACCGAGCTCGCCAGTCACGGTAGGCACTACAACGAAAGATGCCTCGCCCGAGAAAATATTTTGCTCGTTACTAACCACCTCAACTTGCATGATGCTCATGCCGACCTCCTTAGTTTATGGTTTTTGCTTTCTCTACGGCTTCTTCGATACCGCCAACCATATAGAAGGCTTGTTCTGGCAAGTGGTCGTACTCACCGCTCAGAATAGCTTTAAAGCCAGCAATGGTGTCACGTAATGGAACGTATTTACCCGGAGAACCAGTAAACACCTCTGCAACGTGGAACGGTTGCGACAAGAAGCGTTGGATCTTACGTGCACGCATTACGGTTAATTTGTCCTCATCAGACAACTCATCCATGCCCAGAATTGCAATGATATCGCGCAATTCTTTGTATTTTTGCAAAGTAGATTGAACGCCGCGAGCCACATCATAATGCTCTTGACCCAACACCATCGGATCCAGCTGACGAGAAGTAGAATCCAGCGGATCTACAGCAGGGTAAATACCCAAAGAAGCAATATCACGGCTCAATACTACTGTAGCATCTAGGTGGGCAAATGTAGTTGCCGGCGACGGGTCGGTCAAGTCATCCGCAGGAACATATACAGCTTGGATAGAAGTAATAGAACCGGTTTGAGTAGAGGTAATCCGTTCTTGCAAGCGACCCATTTCTTCAGCCAAAGTCGGTTGATAACCTACTGCTGAAGGCATACGGCCCAACAGTGCGGAAACCTCGGTACCGGCCAAAGTATAACGGTAAATATTATCTACGAAGAATAATACGTCGCGGCCTTTACCGTTTTCGTCTTTTTCATCGCGGAAATATTCGGCCATCGTCAAACCTGTCAATGCAACACGCAAGCGGTTACCCGGAGGTTCGTTCATCTGACCGTAAACCATGGCCACTTTATCCAATACGTTGGAATCTTTCATTTCATGGTAGAAGTCATTACCTTCACGGGTACGCTCACCTACACCAGCAAACACAGACAAACCACTGTGCGCTTTGGCGATGTTATTGATCAATTCCATCATATTTACGGTTTTGCCTACACCGGCACCACCAAACAGACCTACTTTACCACCTTTGGCGAAGGGGCATAATAAGTCAATTACCTTAATACCTGTTTCCAGCAATTCGGTTGCTGCTGAAAGTTCATCAAACTTTGGTGCGGCCTGATGGATAGCGCGTTTGCTTTCAGAATTTACCGGGCCTGCTTCATCAACAGGGTTACCCAGCACATCCATAATACGACCCAAAGTAGCTTTACCTACAGGTACAGTGATCGGCGCACCAGTATTAGCAACAGCCATGCCACGTTTCAAGCCGTCTGAACTACCCATTGCAATGGTACGTACCACACCATCACCCAACAATTGTTGGACTTCGAGCGTCAAATCACCTTCTACTAATTTCAGAGCATCGTATACGCGCGGAATTGCATCACGAGGAAACTCCACGTCAACTACCGCACCGATGATTTGTACGATTTTGCCTTGGCTCATTATCGTATCCTATTTTAAGTGCAAGGCCCCGCCTTAAACAGCGGCGGCACCTGCCACAATTTCTGACAACTCTGTGGTAATCGCAGCTTGCCGCGATTTATTGTATACCAAGCGCAACTCTTTAATTGCATTGCCCGCATTATCAGTAGCTGCTTTCATTGCCACCATACGTGCGGCCTGCTCAGAAGCCATATTGTCGCTCAATGCCTGATATACCACAGACTCTAAATAACGGCGGACCAAATATTCCAACACAGTGCTTGCACTGGGCTCGAAACGATAGTCCCATTTATACTCATTGCTGAGGCTGCCCTCTTCCAATGTTTCGGCACCAATAGGCAGTAATACTTCCATACGAGGCTCTTGGCGCATTGTATTTACAAAGCCAGAGTAAACCAGATGAATAACATCAAGTTTTTCATCTTCGTAACGTTGAAAGATTTCTGTAAGCGGGCCCACCAGCATTTCCAACTTAGGCGTATCACCCAAATTGGTTGCACTGGCAATCACATTCATACCAATGCGCTGGCATGCAGCCAAACCTTTGCTACCCAAACATACGACTTCTACTTCAACGCCTTGTTGATGATATTCCTGTACTTTACCTAAGAATTTCTTCAACACGTTTGCATTCAAACCACCACATAAACCTTTATCGGTCGTAATAAGAATGAAACCTGCGCGCTTAACACTTTTGCGCGGCGCCAACAGCTTGATGCCGTGATCGGAGTCGGTTTGGGCCAAATGACCCATTACCGAGCGTACTTTTTCAGCATACGGACGCGCCAAGCGCATCCGCTCTTGAGTCTTCCGCATTTTAGAGGTTGACACCATCTGCATCGCTTTAGTGATCTTTTGGGTATTTTGAACACTACGGATTTTGGTGAGAATCTCTTTTCCTACTGCCATTTCAGACTCCTTTCATCAATGCTCTTAGGCTTGGTAGCTATAAGAAGCTTTGAAAGTTTTCATGGCTTCGGTCAGGGCTTTTTCATTGTCATCAGACATCGCACCCGAAGCATTGATTGCATCTAATACTGCAGGCAGCTGGGTACGTACGTAACTGAGGAACTCACGCTCAAATGCCAGCGCCTTAGATACAGGTACGTCTGCATATGAACCATTGTTAATTGCCCACAAAGTCAAAGCCATTTCAGCAGTATTCAATGTGCTGAATTGCTTTTGCTTCATAAGTTCGGTTACTACTTCACCATGCTGAAGCTGTTTGCGGGTTGCTTCGTCCAAATCCGATGCAAATTGCGAGAATGCCGCCAACTCACGGTATTGAGCCAATGCCAACCGGATACCACCACCCAGTTTTTTGATGACTTTAGTTTGTGCAGCGCCACCTACGCGAGATACGGAAATACCTGCATTGATAGCGGGGCGAATACCCGAGTTAAACAAGTCGGTTTCCAAAAAGATCTGGCCGTCGGTAATAGAAATCACGTTGGTCGGCACGAATGCAGATACATCACCGGCTTGCGTTTCAATAATCGGTAATGCAGTCAATGAACCTGTTTTACCTTTTACTTCGCCATTGGTCAATTTCTCTACTTCGTCAGCATTAATACGTGCTGCACGCTCTAGCAAGCGGCTGTGCAAATAGAAAACGTCACCAGGGTATGCTTCACGGCCAGGAGGACGACGCAGCAATAGAGAAATTTGACGATATGCGACAGCTTGCTTAGACAAGTCATCATATACAATCAAAGCATCTTCACCACGGTCACGGAAGAATTCTCCCATGGTACAGCCGGCATAAGGTGCAATAAATTGCAAAGCCGCAGCTTCTGATGCAGTAGCAGCAACAACAATTGTATGCTCCATGGCACCATGCTCTTCCAGCTTACGCACTACGTTTGCGATTGAAGAAGCTTTTTGGCCAACAGCAACATAAATACATACAACACCGGTACCTTTTTGGTTAACGATCGCATCCAGTGCCACAGCGGTTTTACCAGTTTGACGGTCACCAATGATCAACTCACGTTGACCACGGCCAATAGGCACCATAGAATCAATCGCTTTCAAACCGGTTTGCATCGGCTGGTCTACTGACTGACGCGCGATTACACCCGGGGCGATTTTCTCAATCGGGGCAGTTTGTGCTGTATTGATCGGGCCTTTACCGTCAATGGGACGACCCAATGCGTCGACAACGCGACCAACCAGTTCACGACCGATTGGTACTTCCAAGATACGACCGGTACAAGTTACTGTATCGCCCTCTTTAATATGCTCATACTCACCCAATATAACGGCGCCTACGGAGTCACGCTCCAAGTTCATGGCTAAGCCGAAAGTATTGCCGGGGAATTCGAGCATTTCACCTTGCATAACGTCTGATAAGCCGTAAATACGAACAATACCATCAGTTACAGAAATAACGGTACCGCGAGTGCGGACTTCTGCATCAACTGATAAATTTTCGATTTTGGCTTTAATCAAATCGCTAATTTCAGCAGGATTAAGCTGCATGAAAACTCTCCTAATTTGTCATAGCCGCATACAAAGCTTGTAATTTGCCTTGCAGCGACAAGTCCAACACCTGGTCACCGATTTCCACCTTCACACCGCCGATCAACTCCGGATCAACTTCCGTGCCAACCTCAAGTGCCGTATTGAAACGTTGCTGCAAATCAGCTGTTAATTCGGCTAATTGCTGTGCTTCCAAAGGGTAGGCACTATAAATAATAGCACGTTTGGTTCGGTTTAATGCCAGGGTTAGGTCTTGGTATTGTGCATAAATTTCAGGCAAAACCTGAAGACGCTTCTGCTCGGCCAATACTGCTAAAAAATTTTCCAAGCCGGTATCTGTAATACCTACCAGTTGAATCAGCGTAGCGGCTTTTTCAGCAGAAGATTGTTCGGGTTGCTCAATCAGCGCGGCAACTTTGGGTTGCTGCACGATTGTTGCCAGTTGTTCAAGTCCGCCCAACCAAGACTCGATTTGGTTTTTCTCTTGTGCCAAACCGAATAATGCTTTTGCATACGGTCTGGCGATGGTTGCGAACTCTGCCATAAGATTACAGCTCCTGTTTCAGGGAGTTGAGCATTTGCGCATGCTTATTGGCATCCACCTCGCTACGCAAAATAGACTCAGCACCTTTTACCGCCAAAGCAGCAACTTGTTCACGCAAGGCTTCGCGGGCGCGATTAGCCTCTTGCTCCACATCAGCTTTAGCTTGTGCCGTAATACGGGCAGCCTCTGCCGCAGCTTGGCTTTTTGCCTCTTCTACGATTTGAGCTGCACGTTTTTCCGCATTAGTAACCATTTCGGATACTTGATTGCGACCGTCGGCCAAGAGTTCTGCAACTTTCTTTTCTGCCTGTTCAAAATCACTTTTACCACGTTCGGCGGCTGCCAAACCTTCGGCGATTTTATCGGCGCGCTCATCCAACGCTTTTGCGATCGGAGGCCACACAAATTTCATAGTGAACCACACCAAACCGAAAAAGACGATTAACTGCGCAAATAAGGTTGCATTTAAATTCACTTTACTTAACCTTCGTATTAGGGTTAATCAAACAAACGGTGTTTCGCCTGTATCGAAACAAAGTCGCGTTCGGATTAGCCTGCAAACGGGTTAACGAAGGCGAACAGCAGAGCAATAGCCACACCGATCAAGAATGCAGCATCGATCAAACCGGCGATCAAGAACAATTTAGTTTGCAACGGGCCAATCAATTCAGGTTGACGGGCAGAAGATTCCAAATATTTAGAACCAACCATAGCGATACCGATTGAAGCGCCCAAAGCACCCAAAGCTACGATCAAACCACATGCGATAGCAATCAAACCCATTTTAAAACTCCTTAAAAAAAACAAAGGTTAAACTACGTTGAAAAAAACTACTTACTTTAAAACTACTCTAAATTTCAATTAAAAATACTTTAGTGCGCGTCATGTGCCTGGCCGATATAAACGAATGCCAAGGCCATGAAAATAAACGCTTGAAGGGTAATTACCAAAATATGGAAAATAGCCCAAATCAAACCGGCGATAATATGGAATACAAACATAATCGGATCTAAGACACCGATACTGCCCGATGCAGCCCATGCACCGCCTAACAAAGCAATCAGCATAAATACCAGCTCGCCCGCATACATATTGCCGAAAAGCCGCATGCCGTGTGAAACGGTTTTAGAGAAAAACTCTACAATATTCAAAACAAAGTTGGCCGGGCCTAATTTCGGTCCGAAGGGTGCGCTGAACATTTCATGCATCCAACCGCCAAAACCTTTAATTTTAACATTGTAATAAATACATACGATCAACACACCCAAAGCCAAAGCCAAAGTAGTGTTAAGATCTGCCGTCGGCACAACACGCAATAAGGCATGATGATCACCAGTTACCGCCTGCCAGGTCATTGGCAGCAGATCAACCGGCAACAAGTCCATGGCATTCATCAGGAACACCCAAACGAATACGGTCAAACCCAGCGGAGCTACGGCTTTACGAGATTGTTCGTTATGAACGATGCTTTTGCACATATCGTCCACAAATTCAAATAGGATTTCAACCGCAGCCTGAAAACGCCCCGGTACACCTGCCGTCGCTTTTTTTGCACCGCGCCATAAGAAGAAAGAACCCAAAATACCCAGCACAAGTGCAAAAAATACCGAATCTATATTGATATACGAGAAATCGGCGATATTTTTCAGGCCTTGCCCCTGGGTAACATCCGACAAACTGGTCAAGCTTTGCAAATGGTGCTTGATGTAGTCGGCAGCGGTAATAGATTCACTTGCCATAACGTTGAACTCTCAAAAATGCTAGAAAAACCACATGACTGACGATAAGCAGCCCCAGAAGAAACGGTATGAAATTTAATTTTTCATGCCACAGGACAAACACAAACAACATTATCACTACCGACAGTGCTATTTTTAAAAATTCTCCGATGATAAAACCTTTACCGGCAAGCTCTGGATAAGGTTTAAGAAATTTTAAAATCAACACCGTAACTGCTGAAGGAATCAAATAGCATATACCACCTGCGGCAGCGGACCAAAACGCCGTCCACCCTTCAATTAATCCGCTTAATACCGACACAACTGCCAAAGCGGCTAACTGCCAGCCTAAAATTTTCGTCATACAACACGCAGCTACATAGAATAATAAGCGGGGCTACTATAATCAAGATAGGTTTAGGCGTCAAGATAATTTGTTAATCTTTGTGAAATAATCTCTTGCATCCGACACATTTTACCTAAGTTCGAAAGTAACACATAAATACGTTACCAACTAAGAATTTACACTTCGCCCATATGTAATATAACGGTTTTTCAAGCTGCCAAACCAATCCTAAAAACAGGGCAAAGCCTTTTACTAATTTTTGTTAATATGTAAATATAGACTTGGTGTAAAACCCGACTTATGTAAAATCATCACATACTGGCAGGCAAATAAACTACATTCAACTACAAAATATAAGCCTAACCCGATTGCACTTACCACTACATATCTCATAAAGGTAGCGGCCTCGGGCTCAAATTGGCGCTTTATATGACTGCCAATCAATAAGGCTGCCCCCAAAGCAGCCTTATCAATAGTAAATAGCTAATGAAATTATTAAAAGTTTATTAAAAACTACTATCCACACCCAAACTTCTCAACAGGGCCTCTAATGTTTCCGGTGAATCAAAGTGCAAGATAATTTTGCCTTTTTTCTGATTGCTGGTTTGGATTTCAGCGTTTACGCCCAAACTTTCGGTTAAACGCTCGTTCAAGCGGCGAATATCAGGGTGTATATTTTTAGGCACATCGCTTTTTTTAGCCTGCTGCACCATTTGGCTGCGACGCTCCACTTCTCGTACAGACCACCCGTTTTTCACCGTTTTATGTGCCAAGGCCAATTGCTCGACTACCGGCAAAGTAAGTAATGCACGAGCATGCCCCATTTCCAAACGGCGCTGGTAAAGCATATCCTGTACAGGTTCGGGCAAGCTCAGTAAGCGCAAACTATTGGAAATTGCACTACGGCTTTTTCCAACGGCCTTAGCTATTGTTTCATGCGTTAAACTAAACTCATCGGCTAAGCGTTTCAAACCGCGGGCTTCTTCAATCGGGTTTAGGTTTTCACGTTGCAGGTTTTCAATCAAACCCATGGCCAAAGCCGCTTCGTCATCAATCGTTTTGATAACGACCGGTATTTCCGTCAATCCAGCCAGTTGGCTGGCCCGCCAACGCCGCTCGCCTGCAATCAATTCGTATTGGGATAATCCGCGTTCTCGCACAATAACCGGCTGAATCACACCTTGCGCCTTAATCGACTCGGCCAACTCCTCCAAAGCCTCATTATCCATTTGCACACGGGGTTGGTAGCGCCCCGGTTGGATATCTCCGATAGCCACGCTGGTCAGGCGGTCACCCTCACCACCATCTATACTGTTTGCCAATAAAGAATCTAAACCGCGACCTAGGCCGCCTTTGGGTTTTGCCATGTTTGTTCCTTTTCAGACGGCATATTCAAATCTTTCTTATTCTAACCAATAACGCCACACCGATAAAGATACCCTGCCGAACACACCATCCATTACAATATCGCATTAATGTTTATGCAATCACAACGCCTGCTGTTATTCTCAGCATTTCCCACTTGAGGCCGTCTGAAACCATAATGAATTCCACTTATCATTTTGATACCGTTATCATTGGTGCCGGAGCTGCCGGCATGATGTGCGCCGCACATGTCGGTCAAACCGGTAAAACCGTAGCCTTACTTGATCATGCTACCAAAATCGGCGAAAAAATCCGCATTTCCGGAGGCGGCCGCTGCAACTTTACCAACCGCAATCTGAACGGACACGACGGTTCACAATATTTTGTTTCGGAAAACCCGCGCTTCGTACGCCATGCGCTCTCTCGCTACACCAGCCAAGACTTTATAGCCCTGCTCGACAAACACGGCATCGCTTATCATGAAAAACACAAAGGCCAGCTGTTCTGCGATCACAGTGCGCAAGACATCATCCGCATGCTGCAAAACGAATGTGCCGCAGGACAAGTAAGTTGGCATACCGGCTGCGACATCCACACCATCACCACTATTTCAGAAACAGATACAGAATATTTTCTCATCCGCACCGGCAAAGGGCAGTTCCAAAGCCGCAATCTCATTATCGCCACGGGCGGACTGGCCGCACCTGCCGTAGGCGCCACTCCTTTGGGCTACGAAATTGCCAAACAATTCGGACACACTATCATTACACCACGTGCCGCCCTCGTACCTTTACGCTTTGAACATTGGGAACAACTCGGCTACCACACCATGGCCGGTATTACCCTGCCCGTACGCATCAGCAGCGGCAGCGGCAAACAAACCGTAGCATTCGACGAAGACCTGCTATTTCGCCATAAAGGCCTCAGTGGCCCGGCTATCTTACAAATTTCCAGCTACTGGCAACCCGGAGAGCTAATCAGTATCAACCTAGCTCCCGACATCGATTTAGCCGTAACACTCTGCCAAAACAAACACGGGCAAAAAATACAACTCAATAACGCCCTTAAACAACTTTGTCCCCATCTCCCCGAACGCCTGCTCGATTTTTGGCTGCGACAACCCGACTACGCCCCATATTCCGCCCACAAATGGGCAGATATACCCAACCACCTATTGCAACAGCTCGGCAGCAGCCTCAATAATTGGCAGCTTTGTCCCAGCGGTTCAGACGGCCACAAAAAAGCCGAAGTCACCCGCGGCGGCGTAAATGTGAAAGAGATCGACCCCAAAACCATGCAAAGCAAACTGAAGCCCAATCTGTATTTTATCGGCGAAGTGCTTGATATCACCGGTTGGCTCGGCGGTTACAACTTCCAATGGGCATGGGCATCGGCTGTTTGTGCGGCGGAATCCGTTACGGCATGAACCACATCCGCCCTCTCCCTCTGCCCATACTGGTACCTAGCGGCGGACAATGGTGCGTTTACCTGCTGCTGTGCCGTAACGGCGCATTGTATTGCGGCATCAGCAACCGCCCAGCCGCCCGCTTTAACGCCCACCTAAGCGGCAAAGGCGCACGCTTCACACGTATCAACCCTCCTGTTTCCATGCGCTTGGTATATAGCAGCCTGTCTCGCAACGAAGCTTGTCGCCTCGAACCGCGCATTAAAAAACTGACCTCCGAACAAAAAAGAATACTGTGGCATAGTCTGCCGGAGTATCTGCCACTGACTCTATCTTCATAAAATAAACCTTTATTATTTTCCGCTATCCGATATTAAGGCCGTCTGAAAAATAAGTTTCAGACGGCCTTTGCTTTATAATCACAACTATCTTAAATTATTCAGACGGCCTAAATATCATGTCTCAAACCTTATTACTCGTTGACGGTTCTTCCTATCTTTACCGCGCCTTTCACGCCATGGCTCCTTTGACCGCACCCGACGGTACACCCACAGGTGCGCTCTACGGCGTATTGAATATGCTTCGCCGCTTGCGTGCCGATTACCCCCACAGCCATGCCTGCTGCGTATTTGATGCCAAAGGTAAAAACTTCCGCCACGATCTATACCCCGACTACAAAGCCACCCGCCCGCCCATGCCCGACGAATTACGCCCGCAAGCCGAAATGCTGCCCGAATTGGTACGCCTGATGGGCTGGCCGGTATTGGTCGTACCCAATGTAGAGGCAGACGACGTTATCGGCACCTTGGCGCGACAAGGCGAGGCCGAAGGCTGGCAAGTGGTGGTGTCCACCGGTGATAAAGACATGGCGCAATTGGTATCCGAACGCATCACGCTGGTGAATACCATGAGCAACGAAACACTGGATATCGAAGGCGTGAAAAACAAATTCGGCGTTACCCCCGCACAAATCCGCGATTATCTGGCCTTGATGGGCGACAAGGTCGATAACGTGCCCGGCGTAGAAAAATGCGGCCCCAAAACCGCGGTGAAATGGCTGGAAGCCTACGGCACCTTGCAAAGTGTGATGGAAAACGCCGCAGCAATCAAAGGCAAGGTAGGCGAAAACCTGCAAGCAGCCCTACCGCAATTACCGCTTTCCTATGAATTGGTTACCATTAAAACCGATATCGACTTGCACAGCGAACTGCCCGAAGGCTTGCACAGCCTACACCGCAAAAGTCCGCGCTGGTCACAATTGGCGGTTGAATTCAAGCGCCTTAACTTCCGCACTTGGCTGAAAGAAGCCGAGGAGCGTATGCACGAAGGCAACGGCGATTTGTTCGGCAGCGCCGAAATCGGCGAACAAGCCGCACAAGCAGCATTGGCACCAACCGATACGCAGCCCGAAAAAGCCGCCGCCCCCTCAAACCTTGATTACCAAGCCATTACCACCGAAGCCCAACTGGCAGCGTTACTAAACAAACTGGAACAAGCGGATACTATCGGCATCGATACAGAAACCACCAGCCTCAACCCGATGGAAGCGCAATTGGTCGGCATCAGCATGGCCTTTGCCGCAGGCGAAGCCGTTTATATCCCGCTCGGGCACACGCCTACCGCCGCTCCAGAACAGCTTGATTTACAAACCACCTTAAGCCGTCTGAAACCGTATTTGGAAAATGCCGCACTGAAAAAAATCGGCCAAAACCTCAAATACGACCAACACGTTTTCGCCAACTACGGCATTGCCCTAAACGGCATTGCCGGCGACGCCATGCTGGCTTCTTATATTATCGAAAGCCATTTGGGACACGGTTTGGACGAATTGGCAGAACGCTGGCTCGGCCTACACACCATTACCTATGAATCCCTATGCGGAAAAGGCGCCAAACAAATCAGCTTTGCCGACGTGGCATTGCCGCAAGCCACCGAATACGCCGCCCAAGATGCCGATTTCGCCCTGCGTATCGAAAGCCATCTGAAAGCGCAAATGGACGCCAAACAGCTTGAAATGTACGAACAAATGGAGCTGCCCGTCGCCCAAGTATTATTTGAAATGGAGCGCAACGGCGTTTTGCTCGACAAAGACGAACTGGCGCGCCAAAGCCACGAATTGGGGCGCGAACTGCTTGATTTGGAACAGCAAGCCTATGCGATTGCCGGGCAGCCCTTCAACCTCAATTCGCCCAAACAACTGCAAGAAATCCTGTTCGATAAAATGGGCATTCCCACCAAAGGACTGAAGAAAACCGCATCGGGCGGCATTTCCACCAACGAGGCCGTGCTTGAAACACTCGCCCCCGACTATCCGTTACCGAATATCATTCTACAAACCCGCAGCTTAGCCAAACTCAAATCCACCTACACCGACAAGCTGCCCGAAATGATCAATCCCCAAACCGGCCGCGTACACACCACCTACGCCCAAGCCGTAGCGATTACCGGGCGGCTGGCCAGCAACAATCCCAACCTGCAAAACATCCCTATCCGCACCGAAGAAGGCCGCCGCGTCCGCCGTGCCTTTATCGCACCCGCCGGCAGCGTCATTGTTTCCGCCGACTACTCGCAAATCGAGCTGCGCATTATGGCGCATTTGAGCGGTGACAAAACCTTGCTTGCCGCGTTCCAAAACGGCGAAGACGTTCACCGCCGCACCGCAGCCGAAGTGTTCGGCATCGCTCCCGAGCAAGTGGGCAGCGACCAACGCCGCTACGCCAAAACCATCAACTTCGGCCTGATTTACGGCATGGGGCAATACGGCTTGGCCAAATCGCTGGGCATCGACAACCTGTCGGCCAAAAACTTTATCGACCGCTATTTCGCCCGCTACCCGGGTGTGGCCGAGTACATGCAGCGCACTAAAGAGCAAGCCGCCGCACAAGGTTACGTTGAAACCCTATTCGGCCGCCGCCTGTATTTGCCCGATATCCGTGCCGCCAACGCCAACCAACGCGCCGGAGCCGAACGCGCCGCCATCAACGCCCCCATGCAAGGCACCGCATCCGACCTGATCAAACGCGCCATGATCGCCGTTTCCGAACGCCTGCATTCAGAAGGCCTGCAAAGCAAACTGATTATGCAAGTGCATGACGAACTGGTGCTGGAAGTGCCCGAAGCCGAATGGCCGAAAATCCAAACTCTGCTACCCGAAGTTATGGCCGCCGTGGCAGACGGCGTGCTGAACGTGCCGCTGGTAGCGGAAGTGGGTATGGGTGTGAATTGGGAAGAGGCGCATTAAGCATCATGAATCTAAAAGTAACTAAAAATAATTTAGAAAGGTTTAATTAATGGAGAAAACGATACGAGCCCTTATCGCAGAAGGTAAAAAGTTATTTAATAAAAATCAATATGATGATGCGATTTCAAGCCTTGATGAAGCATATAACCTGCTCCAAAACAATCAACCTCACGATACCCAACAAAAATGTGATATCCAATTTTGGCTTGGGCGGTGTTATTTAGAAAAAGCTCTGCAAACCGGCGATGAAGCTCAGACTCAAAGCTGGTTTGATGAAGCGATTAACCACCATGAAGAACAGCTGAAACTGGCGAGCCAACTGACGGATGAACAGAAGAAAATTGAAGAGCAAGGGAATGCACAACATTGGCTTGGGCAGTGTTATTTAGAAAAAGCGCTGCAAACCGGCGATGAAACTCAGGCTCAGAGCTGGTTTAAGAAAGCCATTAAACACCATAAAGAAGAGCTGGAACTGGCGAGCCAACTGACGGATGAACAGAAGAAAATTGAAGAGCAACAGATTGCACTATTTTGGCGTGGGCTGTGTTATTTTGAACTGGCTAATCAGATGGAAAAATCCGGCAAGTGTTCAGAAAAAATTTTTCAAAAATATTTTTCTTTAAAAGAATCTTTAATTGCTAAAAAATTAGAGATTGATACGGCCACAAATAAAAAGCTATCAAAAATGGAAAGGTATATTACTACCATTTTGGCTACCTTATATATTACTCCCTCTGAGCTAGGTGAGATACCGTTAGCACATTACGCTAGTCCTAAAGTATGTAGTTTGCTATTCGGTTTAAGTTTTGATTTAAATAAAGAGAATCATAAGAAACCAAAACAGATCAGCAAAATGCGTATGGGCAGTGCCAGCTATATGAATGATCCCATGGAAGGAAAGAGTTTATTTGAATTACTTAGTTTGCATGATTTGGATTTACAGAATAAAACCGATTTCAATGCTTATAATAATGCTTTTTTCAGCTGTTTTACCAGCCGCATTAATGATTTAAACCAATTCCGCCTGTATGGTAAAGAAGACGGCGTAGAAGCATCCGGCTGCTGTTTGGTATTTAATAAAGACGGCAAATGGCTAGTCAATTCTGATATTAGTATGGCTTACAAGTTATTAAAAAATGGTGGATTTTATAATGAAAATACAAAAATAAATAATCTGAAAAAAAATAAATCTGATTTTCCTCTCTATCAAGTGGCGTATATTGCCTATTTAGATGAATATCTAGATGAATATATAAAAAAATATAAATATCATTTTAAGTTAAAAAGCAACCAAAAAAATTTTGGTATTTATTTGCAATGTATTGGTAGTAGCGACACTTGGCACAAAATCAGATTAGAAAAGCTGCAAAAGGGGCTACATGATTTAATTGAATATATTAGAAAAAATAATTTATTAATAGAAGAAAAGAAAAGTTTAGAATATATACGCTATCTTTTTAAAGATTTTGCTTTTCGGGATGAGGAAGAGTTTAGGCTTTTAACTATTACTAAGCTTGGCGATTCTGAGCTTGAATATTGTTCAAATACCAATTCGGTTTATATGCCATACGCCGAAATATGCAATATGGTTAGCGAGGTGATATTGGGTGTAAATTTCGAAAAAACAAACAGCAAAAATAAAGTAGAGGTATTTCGCTACCATATGAAAAAACGTTGGCCTAAGGTGAAGGTGTCGCATTCTTCATTGCCTATTAATGCCAATCCTCCATACAAACCTGATTAGCCTTTATATATAAATACTTAAAATTTTCTCCATATTTCATAATATTAAAATAAATGCCGTCTGAAAAATTTTCAGACGGCATTTTCTATTAATCAATTACTCACAGTTTAATAAAAGTATTATTCCACCGTAACCGATTTAGCCAAATTACGCGGTTTGTCGACATCAGTTCCACGAACCAAAGCGGCATGGTAAGACAGCAACTGCACGGGGATTGTGTGAACGATGGGCGACAACACGCCGGCATGGCGCGGGGTACGGATTACATGTACGCTTTCGCTGCCGGTGAAATTACTGTCGAGATCGGTAAATACAAACAATTCACCGCCGCGCGCGCCTACTTCCTGCATGTTGGCTTTTACTTTGTCCAACAGGCTGTCGTTGGGGGCAATCACCACAATCGGCATATTTTCATCTACCAAAGCCAGCGGGCCGTGTTTCAGCTCGCCTGCGGGATAGGCTTCTGCATGAATATAGGTGATTTCTTTCAGTTTCAATGCGCCTTCGAGGGCAATCGGATAATGGATACCGCGACCGAGGAACAACGCGCTGGTTTTCTTGGCGAATTTTTGCGACCATGCGGCGATTTGCGGCTCAAGATTCAGCACGTGCTGGATACTGCCCGGCAACAGGCGCAGCTCTTCGCGGAAACGGTTTTCCTGCTCTTCTCCAACAAAACCGCGCAGCTTCGCCAAGGTAACGGCCAAACCGAATAATACGACCAATTGGGTGGTAAAGGCTTTGGTAGAAGCCACACCGATTTCCGCACCGGCGCGGGTATAAAGCACCAGTTCGCTTTCTCGCGGCAGGGCGGATTCCATGACGTTACAAATCGACAAGCTGTGCTTATGGCCGAGAGATTGGGCGTATTTCAACGCCTCCATGGTATCCAGTGTTTCGCCGGATTGGGAAATGGTGATAATCAGCTGTTTGGGGTTGGCTATCACATCACGGTAGCGGTATTCGCTGGCAATCTCAACATCTGTCGGGATTTTAGCAATGGATTCAAGCCAATATTTACTGGTAAGCGCGGAATAGTAAGAAGTACCGCAGGCTAAGATTTTGATGCTGTCGATATCTTCGAATACTTCGCGGGCTTTTTCGCCGAAGTTTTCAGGATTAAAGCCGCCATCGATAAATACTTCGGCAGTATCCGCAATCGCTTTAGGCTGTTCATGAATTTCTTTTTGCATGAAATGGCTGTATGGGCCAAGCTCCAACGAAGCCAGCGAAAGCTCGGATACTTTTACTTTGCGTTCGGCAGGATTGCCGTTTTTATCAATCAGTTTTTTGATACCGCCGGCAGTCAGAATGGCGATATCGCCGTCTTCCAAATAAGCGATATTGCGGGTAAAGGCAATTACTGCGGATACATCAGATGCGATAAAGGTTTCTTGGTCGCCCAATGCAACCAGCAACGGGCAACCCATACGCGCCACAACCATTTCTTCGTGGTTGTCGTTGGCAATCACGCCGATGGCATAAGCTCCGTGGAAACGGGCGCAGGCAGATTTAACAGCTTCGAACAAATCACCGCCGTTATTTTGATATTCGTGCTTTACGCTGTGGGCAATTACTTCGGTATCGGTTTGCGATTCAAATTCATAGCCCAAGCCTTGCAGACGGATACGCTCTTCTTCGAAGTTTTCGATAATGCCGTTATGCACCACGGCAATCAGGCCGCCTGAAATATGCGGGTGGGCATTAGGTTCGGTTACACCGCCGTGGGTTGCCCAACGGGTATGACCGATACCCATATGACCGTGTACGCCTTTGGCACGCGCTGCGTCTTCCATCAACTGCACACGACCTACACGGCGCACTCGGGTGATTTTTTCGCCGGTTTGCACAGCAATGCCGGAAGAGTCGTAACCCCGATATTCAAGACGTTTCAAACCGTCTGTTAAAAAGTCCACAACGTTGTGGTTGGCACGAATAGCACCTACGATACCGCACATAAAAGTTCCTTAGTATCAGATTGGTTAAAAATCCACACCGCTGACTTTCAGACGGCATGGGGCATAGTTATCAGTTTTTTAAACAGTTCTTTAAGCTTAACAGAAAGAGCGATCTCCGAAACTTCTCTCCGAAACTTCCCGTTGCATCTCTTTTAGAACGTTCTGGAAATTTAGTATCCATGCCATCTCTTTTAATTCTTGCTCGTAAATTTTCTTCAGAAATTTCCCCTCGCCAATAATCCCCAACAGCATCAGCCAACTTCCCTGCTTTACCTCGAGAACCATGGTAAATCATTGAATATAAACTAGCACGTTGTTCTTCAGATAATGCTTCAGCTGGGCAATTTTTCTCTCTTAACAGTCTATTTAGTCTGTTCTTATACTCAGAAGAGATGCCATTATATAATTTCAACGTTTGTTCATGAGTCATTGTAAACTGCATAACGCTATGAGAAGAAGTTAAAATATCCCATGAATAAGTTTCCTTGTTAAAAGATA
This sequence comes from Neisseria arctica, assembly GCF_022870905.1. Taxonomy (NCBI): domain Bacteria; kingdom Pseudomonadati; phylum Pseudomonadota; class Betaproteobacteria; order Neisseriales; family Neisseriaceae; genus Neisseria; species Neisseria arctica. Next base: position 45,192 of record NZ_CP091510.1, on the reverse strand, counting down.
TATCTCCTAATACAGATTGGGCCTCTTGCCCAAATTTAGATTTTTTGAAAGCTGCTAGATTCTGAAATTTTTCATCTTTATGTTTATCTAATACATCTGTATACTTTTCTAAAGTTGCAATTAAATTTTCCCGATCACTATCCGATAAGTTTGTTATATCCGCTAGTAGATTAACTCGAGAATAATTTAACTCCCAACTTCTATCCTTTTGTCGTTCAACCAGCAATACCCCTATTCCAGCTGTAGGAAGACCATAAATATCCAAATAAATATTATTAATAAATGCTTCATTCTTCTCGACTAACCTATCACGAACATCTATATATTTTTTATTATCAAAGTTTTGAATTGTATCCATATTTTTCACTCTTATTCAGGTTGCCACGAATTATCAATCCAACAAAATTTTTGAGGCTCTAAATAATCTGAGCTGTTGCGGACAATATATTCTATTTTAATACAGCCTGGTTTTGTAACACTGATTGTACCTTCATACGGTATATTGTCCATTCTATTAGTAAAATATTGTGTTTCAGGATTAAATATATACAAAGTGGTTACTAATTGTAAAGATGGATATATTGAAAATGCAAGAATATCTAGGTATCCATCATTATTAAAATCCTTAACTTCCAACAAATCTGAAATATCTGCATTTTTTAAAGGAGTTCCCTCTTCTATTATCTGAACCTTATTATTATCTTTATTAATAATTTTTATATTATAGCGCTCATTTTCTAATTTTGTTTTATCTGGAAATACAATAGAAAATTCAAAAGGAAAATTTTTAATTTTGGGTAGAATATCTTCTTTTGAGTTATTTACTTGTTTAAAAAAATTACCACAACCTGAAATTAATAATATTAGAATAGTAAAATAAAAAATAATCTGAATTTTTTTTCTAATTAATTTCCCCACTTCCACCATTTATCATCTCCTTTTTCTTAATTTGTTTGCTTAAAAACTATTTATTTACCAATATCATTATCTATATCCCCATAAAAGACAATGATTTTTGCATAATAGTTTATTTTTCCACATCCTATTATTCCTTTATCTTTTCTAAATCAGTTGACCAGCTTTTACACTAAGCTTAATCATCTTCGTGTAAAAATTTTCTCTGCAACAAACAATATCTACCTAATTAATCTACACAGCCATATCTGCATCAATTTTTTCCTCTGAAGAATATCCAAATAAAACCAAAGATACAATTCTGACCGAGCACATAGAAATTTTCTTGTTTTATTTATAGATCTTACTCAGGTAGCTGTTCAACCTCATACCTTTCCAACCATTTGCCGCTGCTCATCTAAAGATAAACTCATAACGCACCTTACTTAGCTTTCTCACCATACTCCTAATCACCGCTATTAATTTTGAGGTTAAGATAAGAAAATTTTTAGCTTGGTCAAAATCATTATATGCTCCTACTATTCACGTTCGGATTAAATATACCGATTCAATTTCCCAGACGGCCTCACTTTCGCTTGGGCCGTCTGAAAAACAGATTACTTTTTAGCCGGCTTTTCCGGGCGTATCCAACCCTCGATTACGCTTTGGCGGGCTCTGGCAAGCACCAGTTTATTTTCAGGGCATAATTTGGTAATGGCACTGCCGGCACCGATCGTCGCACGATTACCTACTGTTACAGGTGCGACCAAAACGCTGTTTGAACCAACCCGAACTTCATCGCCGATAATGGTTTTGTATTTGTTTACGCCATCATAATTGGCAGTAATCGTACCTGCACCGATATTGGTTTTACTGCCGATTTCAGCATCTCCCAAGTAGGTTAGGTGGTTGGCTTTACTGCCCTGTCCTACCGTTGTATTTTTCACCTCGACAAAATTGCCGATATGCACTTCGGCGGCTAATTTGGCATTAGGCCGTAAGCGGGCAAACGGTCCGATTTGCCCACGCTCGCCAATTTCGCAACCTTCAAGATGCGAAAAAGGCTGAACTTTGGTACCCGCAGCAATCTTGGCATTGCGGATAAAGCAGTTGGCACCGATTTCTACATCGTCTCCAAGCTCTACTTCTCCTTCAATCACCACGTTAACATCAATTACAACATCTTGCCCGTGCTTCAAGCTACCGCGTAAGTCAAAACGTGCCGGATCGCGTAAGGTTACCCCTGCCGTCAGCAGTGTTTTTGCTTGTCCTTCTTGGAAAATACGTTCCAATTCGGCCAATTGCAATTTATTGTTTACACCGGCTGCCAAATAACTGGCCGAAACTTGAACCGGGTGTACTTTAATACCGTCTCGGTTAGCCAGTGAAATCAAATCAGTAAGATAGTATTCGCCTTGTGCATTATTACTCTGCAGAGCATTAAGCCAATTCTCAAGCTTGGCATTGGGTAGCACTAAAATACCAGTATTGGTTTCTTTTACGGCTTTTTGCGCAACATCGGCATCTTTTTCTTCAACGATCGCGACCACATTACCGTTTTCACGGATAATACGGCCATATCCTGTAGGATTATCCAGCACGTCCGTCAGCAGGCCAACTTCATCGCCAGCTGCTTCTAACAAAGCTTCCAAAGTATTACGATCGATTAAAGGTACATCGCCGTATAGAACCAATGTACGGCCTTCTTTAGGCAGATAGGGCAATGCCATTTTAACCGCATGTCCGGTACCCAGCTGCTCGGTTTGCTCTACCCAATTCACATTACGTTTTACACGCTCCAATACTTGCTCTTTACCATGCCCAATAACTACCGATACACTGGCAGGATTAAGGCTTTGAGCCGTATCAATGACACGTGCAACCATACTTTGGCCGCCGATTTCATGTAACACTTTTGGTAATTTGGAATACATGCGAGTGCCTTTACCGGCTGCAAGAATCACTATGTGAAGAGGGGTTTGGCTCATCATGTTTGGCCCTTTATTAAATAGTAGATTTATTAAAGAAAATTATTTTTCAGACGGCATTATTTTGCTACAACTATTATTTGATTGGTGGCTGCCATTTGGTACCGCCTACTTCTTTAGGCTCTACCGCATTAGGTTTAACCGCGTGGGGTTCTGGGCGAAAGCCGTTATAGTGCATATTCCTTGAATATGATCCATCTTGATAATAAACTCGTGTACCCGCTTCATATTTAGGCCGAAGACCTGTTTTACCATCTTCTTTTTGATAGGTTTCCCAGCTGCATCCGGTTAAAGCTGCAATCAAAACCAAAAGGGGAACGATACGCATCCCAGTATCCTTAATTAAAAAAATATAATCATATATTGTAATCAAATACGGATTGGCAGAATAGTAAAATTCATTACAAGGTCTTTCCCCATTCTGCTAAAGCAGCCATATTAATAGCGGTAAAATCGACAAATGAAAATTGGCTTTCACTTTGTCCAAACCATACTGTTTGCATACCTAAAGCTTTTGCCGTACGTAGGTTATCTAAACTATCATCTACCATAATACATTCAGACGGCATAACTTTTATAATTTGACAAACATTTAAATAAGCTTTGTCTGAGGGCTTATAAGCCAAATCTAGATCATCGGTTCCCAGTAAAGCCTCAAAATAAAACTCAAGCCCCAATTGTTTTATCAAACTCTGTATATAAAATGAAGGTCCGTTGGAAAATACTATTTTTCGACCCTTTAAAACAGCTAAAGTTTCCGCACTGCCTACCATTGGCACTAAAGCCTCAGAAAGCTTCTCTAAAGGGTGGCTACATTGCAAAAATTCATATATATCAATCTCGGGATGATGTAATTGTAATCCTGCTAATGTCGCTCCGTATCGGTGCCAATAATCTTTTCTAATATAAGAAGCCTGCTCTATATTTATCTTAAGCTTATTAGCTAAATAAACCGTCATATGCTGATTAATCAAATCAAAAATCCCTGCATCGGCATGATGCAGGGTATTATCAAAATCAAATAACCAAACCGGGCTCATAAATTCTAAATTCCCATAAAATATTGATATAAAATAACAAAAAATTAATTAATGCTTATAAATACTATTTTTAAAAACCTCAACCTATTTTTGTATAGAATCTCTATAATTAGTATGATACCTTATTCTTAAACAAACTTACCCAGTTAAATCACATGATTAAAAAAACCTTTTTACTCGGGCTGAGTTCACTACTTTTCAGCCTAAACGGCTTTGCTGCTACTGAGGTGCGTTTAGCCGTGCATAAATCATTTAGTCTGCCACAAGAAGTATTGGCAAAATTCGAACAAGAAAACAACGCCAAAGTTTCTATTATTAAAGTCGGTAGCGGTAATGAAATGTTGAATAAGCTTATTCTGAGCAGAGCTAATCCAATTGCTGATGCCGTCTATGGATTAGATAATGCCAATATTGGTAAAGCTAGCCAAAGCGGTATACTAGCCATCCACCAACCGCGAAGTAAAACCACGGTAGCAGGGCTCCCCGGTATTGCAGCTGTCAACTATGCTTATGTAGCTATCAATTATGATAAAAAATGGTTTGATCAAAAAGGATTAGCCCTGCCAAAAACATTAGAAGATTTAACTAAACCTGAGTATAAAGATCTTCTAGTGATGCCCAACCCTGGTACCTCCAGCCCTGGTTTAGCATTTTTAATGGCTAATATCGGGTATATGGGAGAACAAAAGGCATTTTCTTGGTGGGGAAATATGCGTAAGAATGGCGTAAAAATAACCAAAAGCTGGAGCGATGCCTACTACACTGAATTTACCCAAAACGGTGGTAGTCGTCCATTGATAGTCAGCTACACCACCAGTCCTGCGGCGGAGGTTTTCTTCAGCAAGGGCCGATACAGGGTTCCGCCGACAGGGAACCTGCTACTCAAAGGAGGCGTTTACCGTCAGGTAGAAGGCGCGGCGGTATTAAGAGGAGCGGCCCAACCGGCACTGGCCGGCAAGCTGGTGGCCTTTCTACAGGCCCCCGAGGCGCAACAGGCGCTACCCGCCGAAATGTGGGTCTACCCAGCCATCAAAGGCACCCGCCTTCCTCTCGCCTTTAGCTTTGCAGAGCCGCCGCCGGAGCACAGTACGCCCGGTTACAGCACCATCACCCGCAAACAACAGCAGTGGGTCAACCGCTGGATACGCACGGTTTTGCGCTAAAGCTAAGTATGCAGGACCGAAGCAAAGCCAAACAGCCGTACAATCCCCATAGATTGTACGGCTGTTTTTAGAAATCAGTATTTTTTAGTTTGTTTACTTGTTAGTTTGCTTTTCAAGAAGCAAATTAAAAGCCCCGGCTTTACCGGGGCTTTTAGGAATGGGTGTCTGGCAGTGACCTACTTTCACATGGGAATCCACACTATCATCGGCGCTGAGTCGTTTCACGGTCCTGTTCGGGATGGGAAGGCGTGGGACCAACTCGCTATGGCCGCCAGACTTAAACTGTCAAATTGATAAAGCCGTTATGGAAGGTTTATTCCACTTATTTATTATTTAATCAACGGTGATGGTATCTTTATAATCAAGACTTACATAAGCTTTTTCATTTCGGGCAAAGCCCTTCAAATGATAGAGTCAAGCCTCACGAGCAATTAGTATCGGTTAGCTCCATGCATTGCTGCACTTCCACACCCGACCTATCAACGTCCTGGTCTCGAACGACTCTTTAGGGTGGTTAAACCACCAGGGAAGTCTCATCTTCAGGCGAGTTTCACGCTTAGATGCTTTCAGCGTTTATCTCTTCCGAACTTAGCTACCCGGCTATGCCACTGGCGTGACAACCGGTACACCAGAGGTTCGTCCACTCCGGTCCTCTCGTACTAGGAGCAGCCCCCGTCAAACTTCCAACGCCCACTGCAGATAGGGACCAAACTGTCTCACGACGTTTTAAACCCAGCTCACGTACCACTTTAAATGGCGAACAGCCATACCCTTGGGACCGACTACAGCCCCAGGATGTGATGAGCCGACATCGAGGTGCCAAACTCCGCCGTCGATATGAACTCTTGGGCGGAATCAGCCTGTTATCCCCGGAGTACCTTTTATCCGTTGAGCGATGGCCCTTCCATACAGAACCACCGGATCACTATGTCCTGCTTTCGCACCTGCTCGACTTGTCGGTCTCGCAGTTAAGCTACCTTTTGCCATTGCACTATCAGTCCGATTTCCGACCGGACCTAGGTAACCTTCGAACTCCTCCGTTACTCTTTGGGAGGAGACCGCCCCAGTCAAACTGCCTACCATGCACGGTCCCCGACCCGGATAACGGGTCTGGGTTAGAACCTCAAAGACACCAGGGTGGTATTTCAAGGACGGCTCCACAGAAACTGGCGTCTCTGCTTCAAAGCCTCCCACCTATCCTACACAAGTGCCTTCAAAGTCCAATGCAAAGCTACAGTAAAGGTTCACGGGGTCTTTCCGTCTAGCAGCGGGGAGATTGCATCTTCACAACCATTTCAACTTCGCTGAGTCTCAGGAGGAGACAGTGTGGCCATCGTTACGCCATTCGTGCGGGTCGGAACTTACCCGACAAGGAATTTCGCTACCTTAGGACCGTTATAGTTACGGCCGCCGTTTACTGGGGCTTCGATCCGATGCTTGCACATCTTCAATTAACCTTCCAGCACCGGGCAGGCGTCACACCCTATACGTCCACTTTCGTGTTAGCAGAGTGCTGTGTTTTTAATAAACAGTCGCAGCCACCTATTCTCTGCGACCCTCCGATGCTTACGCAGCAAGTGCTTCACATTAGAGGGCATACCTTCTCCCGAAGTTACGGTATCAATTTGCCGAGTTCCTTCTCCTGAGTTCTCTCAAGCGCCTTAGAATTCTCATCCTACCCACCTGTGTCGGTTTGCGGTACGGTTCTGATTTAGCTGAAGCTTAGTGGCTTTTCCTGGAAGCGTGGTATCTGTCACTTCAACTCCGTAGAGTCTCGTTATCACTTCTCGGTGTTATGAAAGTCCGGATTTGCCTAAACTTTCCACCTACCGGCTTGAACGACCTATTCCAACAGGCCGCTGACATAACCTTCTCCGTCCCCACATCGCACTAAATCAAAGTACGGGAATATTAACCCGTTTCCCATCGACTACGCATTTCTGCCTCGCCTTAGGGGCCGACTCACCCTACGCCGATGAACGTTGCGTAGGAAACCTTGGGTTTTCGGCGAGCGGGCTTTTCACCCGCTTTATCGCTACTCATGTCAACATTCGCACTTCTGATACCTCCAGCAACCTTCTCAAGTTACCTTCTTCGGCCTACAGAACGCTCCCCTACCATGCTAATAAATTAGCATCCGCAGCTTCGGTTATAGATTTGAGCCCCGTTACATCTTCCGCGCAGGACGACTCGACCAGTGAGCTATTACGCTTTCTTTAAATGATGGCTGCTTCTAAGCCAACATCCTGGCTGTCTGGGCCTTCCCACTTCGTTTACCACTTAATCTATCATTTGGGACCTTAGCTGGCGGTCTGGGTTGTTTCCCTTTTGACAACGGACGTTAGCACCCGCTGTCTGTCTCCCGAGGAACAACTTGATGGTATTCTTAGTTTGCCATGGGTTGGTAAGTTGCAATAACCCCCTAGCCATAACAGTGCTTTACCCCCATCAGTCTCTTACTCGAGGCACTACCTAAATAGTTTTCGGGGAGAACCAGCTATCTCCGAGTTTGTTTAGCCTTTCACCCCTATCCACAGCTCATCCCCGCATTTTGCAACATGCGTGGGTTCGGACCTCCAGTACCTGTTACGGCACCTTCATCCTGGCCATGGATAGATCACTCGGTTTCGGGTCTACACCCAGCAACTCATCGCCCTATTAAGACTCGGTTTCCCTACGCCTCCCCTATCCGGTTAAGCTCGCTACTGAATGTAAGTCGTTGACCCATTATACAAAAGGTACGCAGTCACGGAACAAGTCCGCTCCCACTGTTTGTATGCATCAGGTTTCAGGTTCTATTTCACTCCCCTCCCGGGGTTCTTTTCGCCTTTCCCTCACGGTACTGGTTCACTATCGGTCGATGATGAGTATTTAGCCTTGGAGGATGGTCCCCCCATATTCAGACAGGATTTCACGTGTCCCGCCCTACTTGTCGTATACCTAGTACCATCATTGCAATTTCGAATACGGGGCTATCACCCACTATGGCCAAGCTTCCCAGCTTGTTCTTCTATCGCAACAATTATCATATACAGGCTCCTCCGCGTTCGCTCGCCACTACTTACGGAATCTCGGTTGATTTCTTTTCCTCCGGGTACTTAGATGGTTCAGTTCTCCGGGTTCGCTTCGCTTATCCTATGTATTCAGATAAGGATACTCAGCAAGCTGAGTGGGTTTCCCCATTCGGACATCGCGGGATCATAGCTTTATTGCCAGCTCCCCCACGCTTTTCGCAGGCTTACACGTCCTTCGTCGCCTATCATCGCCAAGGCATCCACCTGATGCACTTATTCACTTGACTCTATCATTTCAAGAACCTTTTTGACTTCGCCTTCATCCCGTTGACTAGGCAATCCGGCTTAAGGCACTTACTTTGATAAAGCTTACTGCTTGTTGTGTACCGATCCTGCCTTTTGTTTTTCAGGACCGGTTGATACAATCATCACCCAAATACTGTGATCGAATTGCTTATTAAATACTCAGCAAGGCTTTTCTTTAAAGTTTGAAAAAAAGCAGTTGCAACCGCTTCTTTCCCAATCCGACCAACATTGTCTTTGTTTGTTGATTTCGGCTTTCCAATTTGTTAAAGATCGATGCGCTTTCCAAGCAACTTCTTACATATGCAATACAACATATGCCAGCCGCTGGCTTACTTCGCAAATCAAAATGAGCTGGCCATTATAACAGCCAACTTCTGAAAGTCAACTAAAAAGAAGCTTTTTCGCGCTTCTTCACTTCAACTTTCTTTCGCTTTGATTTGCAAAGTATGGTGGAGGCAAACGGGATCGAACCGATGACCCCCTGCTTGCAAAGCAGGTGCTCTACCAACTGAGCTATGCCCCCAGTATCGGGTATCCTGGCCCTTCGCTTTCCAAATCCGCTACCGGACTCTTCTGCTTCATGCGTTTGGTGGGTCTGGGAGGACTTGAACCTCCGACCCCACGCTTATCAAGCGTGTGCTCTAACCAGCTGAGCTACAAACCCAAGGCCTTGTTTACTTCCTTTGCATCTCTAATTCCACAGCTTACCGATAAGTGTGAATGCCTTAAACCTCTTCTTCTCTAGAAAGGAGGTGATCCAGCCGCAGGTTCCCCTACGGCTACCTTGTTACGACTTCACCCCAGTCATGAAGCATACCGTGTTAAGCGGGCTCCCGAAGGTTACCCTACCCAATTCTGGTATCCCCCACTCCCATGGTGTGACGGGCGGTGTGTACAAGACCCGGGAACGTATTCACCGCAGTATGCTGACCTGCGATTACTAGCGATTCCGACTTCATGCACTCGAGTTGCAGAGTGCAATCCGGACTACGATCGGTTTTCTGGGATTGGCTCCGCCTCGCGGCTTGGCTACCCTCTGTACCGACCATTGTATGACGTGTGAAGCCCTGGTCATAAGGGCCATGAGGACTTGACGTCATCCCCACCTTCCTCCGGCTTGTCACCGGCAGTCTCATTAGAGTGCCCAACTAAATGATGGCAACTAATGACAAGGGTTGCGCTCGTTGCGGGACTTAACCCAACATCTCACGACACGAGCTGACGACAGCCATGCAGCACCTGTGTTACGGTTCCCGAAGGCACCCCTCCGTCTCTGGAGGGTTCCGTACATGTCAAGACCAGGTAAGGTTCTTCGCGTTGCATCGAATTAATCCACATCATCCACCGCTTGTGCGGGTCCCCGTCAATTCCTTTGAGTTTTAATCTTGCGACCGTACTCCCCAGGCGGTCAATTTCACGCGTTAGCTACGCTACTAAGGTATCAAGTACCCCAACAGCTAATTGACATCGTTTAGGGCGTGGACTACCAGGGTATCTAATCCTGTTTGCTACCCACGCTTTCGAGCATGAACGTCAGTGTTATCCCAGGGGGCTGCCTTCGCCATCGGTATTCCTCCACATCTCTACGCATTTCACTGCTACACGTGGAATTCTACCCCCCTCTGACACACTCTAGTCACCCAGTTCAAAACGCAGTTCCCAGGTTGAGCCCGGGGCTTTCACATCTTGCTTAAGTAACCGTCTGCGCTCGCTTTACGCCCAGTAATTCCGATTAACGCTCGCACCCTACGTATTACCGCGGCTGCTGGCACGTAGTTAGCCGGTGCTTATTCTTCAGGTACCGTCATAAGCTCAGGGTATTAACCCAAACCCTTTCTTCCCTGACAAAAGTCCTTTACAACCCGAAGGCCTTCTTCAGACACGCGGCATGGCTGGATCAGGCTTTCGCCCATTGTCCAAAATTCCCCACTGCTGCCTCCCGTAGGAGTCTGGGCCGTGTCTCAGTCCCAGTGTGGCGGATCATCCTCTCAGACCCACTACTGATCGTCGCCTTGGTAGGCCTTTACCCCACCAACTAGCTAATCAGACATTGGCCGCTCGAATAACGCGAGGCCCGAAGGTCCCCCGCTTTCCTCCTCAGAGCGTATGCGGTATTAGCCATCCTTTCGGACAGTTATCCCCCATTACTCGGTACGTTCCAATGTATTACTCACCCGTTCGCCACTCGCCACCAAAAGAGCAAGCTCTTTCGTGCTGCCGTTCGACTTGCATGTGTAAAGCATGCCGCCAGCGTTCAATCTGAGCCAGGATCAAACTCTTATGTTCAATCTCTAACTTTTTAACTTCTGGTCTGCTTCAAAGAAACTGACAAAGCGTAGATAATCTACATCTTGTCTGTTTTTGTCGCAGTGTGAGGCCCAAGGCACTCACACTTATCGGTAATCTGTTTGTTAAAGAGCAAGACCGAAATTATAAACCACCAAAATTTTATCTGTCAAGACTAAAAGCAACCAATCCGTTTACTCAAAATCCCAACCGTGGTACAATCTACAGTCAGTTTTATTCACCGCCTCAGCAGCGAAGAACCGAACTATACACAACCCAAACAAAATCCGTCAACCCCCAAAACAAAAAATCCCCCAGAAAAAATTGCACCCATCTGTTTTACAACAGAATTTTTTATAACTAAAAATAGACAAAACAGTACATATCCAACAGCAAACACTACAAAAGCATTCAATCTTCTTAATTTCGCAAACTCCCGAAATAATCAAATAATCGCGCGACACCAACTAGTAAACTTTATTCGCATGATACAAGCTTGCCTACGACGCTTTACTGCATTGCGTTTATTTTTTTATTTTTTAATGTGCATCTTGATAGAACGCATCTAAACAAACTTAACAGATGAATTGTTTTCAGACGGCCCAACTCGTATAAGCCTTTGCTACAATAGCAGACTGATATGTTTCTTAGTAAGGCCTGTGTAATGAGCAAACCCGTTTCACCGATGATGCAGCAATATCTCGGTATAAAAGCCGACCATCAAGACAAATTGGTTTTTTACCGTATGGGTGACTTCTACGAACTTTTTTTTGATGATGCGGTAGAAGCAGCCAAACTTTTAGATATTACGCTGACCACCCGCGGGCAAATAGACGGCGAGCCAATCAAGATGGCGGGCGTTCCTTACCATGCAGCAGAACAATACCTTGCCCGCTTGGTGAAGCTTGGCAAAAGCGTTGCCATTTGCGAGCAAGTAGGCGAAGTAGGTGCGACCAAAGGGCCGGTAGAACGCAAAGTAGTCCGTATTGTTACCCCCGGCACACTCACCGACAGCGCCTTATTAGAAGACAAGGAAACCAACCGTATCGTGGCGGTTTGCGCCGACAAAAAACAAATCGGCCTAGCTTGGGCTTCCTTACAAAGCGGAGAATTCAAAGCTAAATTGACTACCACCGATAAACTACCCAACGAACTGGCTCGTTTATCGGCGGCAGAAATTCTATTGGCCGATCAAAAACCCTCCCCCTCCATTGTCGCCGACAACATTACCCGCCTCCACGCCTGGCAGTTTGCTGCCGACAGTGGTGCCGAATTATTACAACGCTATTTCGGCAGCCAAGATTTACGCGGCTTCGGCCTGAGTCTAACCGAACATCCTGCAGCCATCGGCGCGGCAGGTGCCCTGCTGAACTATATCCAGCTCACCCAAAGCCATTTGCCCCAACATCTGGACACTTTATCACTGGAAACCGATAGCGAATATATCGGTATGGATGCCGCAACCCGCCGCAATCTGGAAATCACCCAAACACTCAGCGGGCATAAAGCACCGACTTTATTTTCGGCCTTAGACAGCTGCGCCACCCATATGGGCAGCCGACTGCTGGCTTTATGGCTGCATCACCCGCTGAGAAACCGCGCTCATATCCGAGCCCGCCAAGAAGCGGTTGCCGAATTACAAAATCATTATGAAAACCTGCAAGGCCGTCTGAAAAATCTGGCCGATATCGAACGGATCGCCGCCCGTATTGCCGTCGGTAATGCCCGGCCACGCGATTTAGCAGCCCTGCGCGACAGCCTGTTTATTCTAGTCAACGATATTTCGCTGCCAAAAAACTCCTCAAACCTGCTTCATACGCTGCAAGAGGTTTTTCCCGCTGCTTTGCCTGTGGCCGAACGCCTCAAAGCCGCGATTTTGCCGGAGCCTTCAGTATGGCTGCGAGACGGCGGGGTTATTAACCACGGCTATCATGCCGAACTGGACGAACTGCGCCATATCCAACATCACGGAGACGAATTTTTACTGGCACTCGAAGCCCGGGAACGCGAGCGCACAGGGCTTTCTACTTTAAAAGTCGAGTTTAACCGCGTACACGGCTTTTATATCGAGCTATCAAAAGTTCAAGCCGAACAAGCACCCGCCGACTACCAACGGCGACAAACCCTGAAAAACGCCGAACGCTTCATCACGCCTGAGCTGAAAACTTTCGAAGACAAAGTTCTAGCCGCCCAAGACAACGCGCTGGCGCTGGAAAAACAACTGTTTGAAAGCTTATTAAAAGAACTGCAAGGCCATCTGCAAATCCTGCAAACCGCCGCCAAAGCCGCCGCTACCCTAGATGTGTTGGCTACTTTCGCACACCATGCCGCCACCCGCGGCTACACCGCCCCCGAATTTGCAGATTACCCCGTTATCGAAATCGAAGAAGGGCGGCATCCCGTTGTCGAGCAACAGGTACGCCATTTCACCGCCAACCATACCGCACTCGACCACCGCCACCGCCTGATGCTGCTTACCGGCCCCAATATGGGCGGTAAATCTACCTATATGCGGCAAGTAGCACTAATTACCCTGTTGGCGCACACCGGCAGTTTTGTTCCCGCACGCTTGGCAAAACTCGGCCCTATCGACCAAATTTTCACCCGCATCGGCGCCAGTGACGACTTAGCAGGCAACCGCTCCACCTTCATGGTTGAGATGAGCGAAACCGCCTACATCCTCCATCATGCAACCGAACAATCTTTAGTATTAATGGACGAAGTAGGCCGCGGCACCTCCACCTTCGACGGCTTGGCACTGGCCCATGCGATTGCCGAGCATCTTGTGCAGAAAAACAAATCATTCAGCCTATTCGCCACCCATTATTTCGAGCTGACACGCCTGCCCGAAGCCTACCCTGCCGCCATCAATATGCATTTGGCCGCACTCGAAGAAGGGCAAGACATCGTTTTCCTACATCATATCGAACCCGGCCCAGCCAGCAAAAGCTACGGTATTGCCGTTGCCAAACTCGCCGGCTTACCCGCACGCGCCTTAAAAGCCGCCCAAAAACACTTGGGCGAACTGGAAAGCCAAGCCGCCGCCCATCAAAAACAAATGGATATTTTCAACGCATGGCCGTCTGAAGACACTGAAGAAGAAATTCCGCCAACAGCGGCAACACCCATACCTGCGGAAAACGAAGCCCTACTTGCCGCGCTGGCAGAAATACAACCCGATGATTTATCACCGCGCGAAGCCTTAGCCGCCCTCTACCGCCTGAAAAGCCTATCCGCCAACCCCAACGATTAAACTGTAACCCGCAAAAGCCGCCTTTGATCAGGCGGCTTTTTATTTGCCGATACTATATAGTTTTCCCAACCCAAGGCCGTCTGAAGCCTGGTGGCAAAACAACCCAATCCAATATATTTAAACCCATATACCGCATAATCCGCCTAATACCTTTCGTTCATAACAATACTCAAACCCCACGGTTTACCTTAAAGCCTTTTCAGACGGCCTGCCATAATGAAAATAATCGGTACATCACAACCATACTATGCCGTCTGAAAAACCGGATACGCACTGTTCTAAAATTTACCCAAATACACAAACTCAAACCGATAAAAATCCCCTATAATTTCAGGTTTCACAACCCATTCATGTTTATAGCACGGCAAAGTATTGCTCCAAACGAGCGAGACGCAACTGCCTGCTGTAAACCGTTTGAACACATACTGCTACGAAAGAAATATTTGTGGATAAACTGAAAATTACCGCCAACGGCCCCTTAAACGGCGAAATCACCGTTTCCGGTGCGAAAAACGCCGCCCTACCTCTGATGTGCGCCGGATTGCTGACTGCCGGCACCCTGCGCCTGAAAAACGTACCCATGCTGCGTGATGTCAAAACCACCCAACAACTGCTGCAAGGCATGGGCGCGCGCGTGCTGACCGACAATGTACAAGAATTCGAAATCAACGGCGGCACCGTCAACAACACCGTTGCCCCTTACGAATTGGTGAAAACCATGCGCGCCTCTATTTTGGTATTGGGTCCCACATTGGCGCGTTTCGGCGAAGCCCAAGTGAGCCTGCCCGGCGGCTGCGCCATCGGTTCGCGCCCGGTTGACCAGCACTTGAAAGGCTTGGAAGCCATGGGCGCCGAAATCGTTATCGAACACGGCTACGTTAAAGCCAAAGGCCGTCTGAAAGGCGCGCGCGTGGTGATGGATATGGTGACCGTGGGCGGTACCGAAAATCTGCTGATGGCCGCCACCTTGGCCGAAGGCACCACAGTATTGGAAAACTGCGCTATCGAGCCTGAAGTTATCGACCTGGCCGAATGCTTGGTAAAAATGGGCGCAAAAATCAGCGGTATCGGTACATCGATTATGACCATCGAAGGCGTGAAAGAACTGCACGGCTGCGAACACAGCGTAGTACCCGACCGCATCGAGGCCGGCACTTTCCTATGCGCCGTTGCCATGACCGGTGGCAAAGTGGTGTTGCGCAACGCCGCCCCCAAAACCATGGAAGTGGTGTTAGACAAACTGGTAGAAGCTGGCGCCGTCATCGAAGCAGGCGACGATTGGATCTCTATCGATATGCAAAGCCGCCCCAAAGCCGTCGATATCCGCACCATGCCCCACCCCGGTTTCCCCACCGATATGCAAGCACAGTTTATGGCGATGAACGCCGTAGCCGAAGGCAGCAGCAAAGTGGTGGAAACCATTTTTGAAAACCGCTTTATGCACGTACCCGAATTAAACCGCATGGGTGCCGATATCGCCGCCGAAGGCAATACTGCTATCGTGAAAGGCGTACAACGCCTCTCTGGCGCCACCGTCATGGCCACCGACCTACGCGCCTCCGCCAGCCTGGTAATCGCCGGATTGGTAGCTGATGGTGAAACTATTGTCGAACGTATCTACCACCTTGACCGCGGTTACGAACATATTGAAGATAAACTGAGTAAAGTTGGGGCGAAAATTGAGAGGGTTTCTTGATTTGGGTTTGAGTGATTGATATTTATTATTTTAAAAATGCCGTCTGAAAGTTGAGTTTTCAGACGGCATCTTTGATGAACAACCAAATAACCAGCATTTATTAATCAATAGCGAATAACAATATGAAAATGAGAATATTGAAATTTCTGACATAGTTTTAGAGGCTACTTATTCTTCGTCTTCCATGAAATCATTGAAATATTCCTCTCTCTCCATTTCAAGACTCTTTAAAATGAATTCATAAAAATCACATGATGAATTAAACATTGCCCAAATTTCATCAATCGTCATTCCTGTTACTATTTCAGATTTAAAACCTTCATGAACTAAGTCATTTCTTAATTTACCAAGTTTCATAAATTGGTTTTGCTTATCCATTAATTGTAAATCATTTTTTATTTCTTCTTCGATTTTTTCTTTGAAATTATCACCAAATAGCCTAAGAAATTTATTTGCATTACTGACTTTCCAATCAAACAATTTATGATATTCCCTATCTAATGCCTGCTTTTTTATAAAGTTACAAAGCAATTCATCATTTTTAGCTAAAAAATTGGGAAGATAATCTAAAGTGTATAGCTCAAAAAAATTAGCACATAAAACAATAAGATTTTTTCCAAAAAGAAGCCTATAATCACTAATAAAAGAAGCTAAGTCTGGATTGTCAGGAAGTAGTTTATTTAATAAATCTTCATCTTTTCTGTAGTTAGAGTAAATTTCTTCAACATGCCTAAAATGGAGAGAGGTTTTCATTCTTGATAGAGCCTTAATCTACGCTTTTGTACTCTGTATATAACTCATATGCCCGATTTAATCTGTCAGTAACATTTGTTTTTGAGGAGGTTTTCCCTGTAGATGCTTGTTTAAATTTCTCATCATTTTTTAAAGCTGCCAGTAATCCCTTAGGGATTACAATTAAATCAATATTTTTATTTATATACGCATCATGACATATAGCATAGAAAGTGGCTTCAAAAAAAGTAATACTAATCTTAGTATTTTCTTCATTCGAAAAATTAAAAT
This sequence comes from Neisseria arctica, assembly GCF_022870905.1. Classification (NCBI taxonomy): domain Bacteria; kingdom Pseudomonadati; phylum Pseudomonadota; class Betaproteobacteria; order Neisseriales; family Neisseriaceae; genus Neisseria; species Neisseria arctica. Next base: position 28,529 of record NZ_CP091510.1, on the reverse strand, counting down.
CAGAAGAACTATATTCTGTACATTCTTGCATGAATTTATCCCATAAATCTGATAGGAAACTGATATCATCTTCATCTAAAAATTTAGCGGCATTGGCAAAATTATTTAAGAATGCAAGAATAGAATTAGAATATTCCACTTTGATTTCTTTTTGCTCAGGCTTCCAAGTTTGATTGCCTGCTAACAACATTGCATAAAATCGGAGTATTGTTTCTATATCTTTTAATCTTAAATCAGGTGTAGTTTTGTTAAGTAGATTTCGCCAAATACTATTTTTATTTAGTTTCTGAAGGCTTTGAATAAACTCACAATTATAGAGAGACATTCGTATTTCTTGATGATTCAAATTCATGCCGCCGCTATTTAAACGGTTAAAAATTTCAAACATTGCTTGAGAATTTTCATCACTATCAATAGTAGGTCTAATTATCATATTACGAATAGTTGATAAATCAAGAGTAACTTTATCCATATTATCTAAGGTTTGATATTTTAAATTATGAAATTTATTTTTCTGAGGGTTAGTTTTTGAGTCTAATCTTAGAGAGAAGTTTGAAAAATATTCATCTTTAGCAAGAAATTCCTCATCAATAAAAAATTTTTTATCAGTTTCTTGTTTCAACAATGCTCTCACATTATCTTTAGGGAATCGTCCTTTAATAAAAAAATAAATTGACATCAATCGCTGTTGTCCATCAATAACATAAAATTCATTTCTAGACTTCTCATATAAAAACATCTGAGGAACTGGTAGTCCAATGAGTAGAGATTCAATTATTCTAGAAGCTTTATTTATATCCCATACATAATTTCTTTGAAAATTTGGTATTTTGAAGACCCCTGAATCAAGAAAAGAAATAATGGTTGAAACATTAAAATCATTGGGAGTAGTAGTTAATTTAAAATTTTCTGTTGGAAATAAATCTTCATGTTCTAATTTCTCATCATTTTCAAAAGTAGAATCATCCATAGGAATATAGCTAGTCATATCTGTCTCAAATAAAATTTTTAAATATGTAAATGAAATATGTTGCCTTAATTATAAAGGCTCCACTCCTTTAACAACCGCTTCACCGACACCGGATATGGCGTTTTCAACTCCTGTGCAAACAATGATACACGCAATTCTTCAATCTGCCATCTGAACATCATCAGGCCGTCTGAAACGGGTTGGCCTTGTTTGATCAACATATCCGTTTTTTCCTGCCACATCTGTTCCAATTCCTGAATTTCGGCTTCGCGCGCTTGGTCGCGGGCGGGGTTGCTACTGTATTTTTCCATACGCAAGGTCATGGCTTTGAGGTAGACGGGCAGGCGCGGCCATTGGCTCCAAGGTGTGCGTTGGGCAAAACCGGCAGACAGCAGGGTTTGTATGCGTTGACGTAGCAGCGGGGTAAGCGGGTGTTTGCCCAGTTTGCCGTTGAGTTCGGCGTAGGCGGCGGCGGTTTCTGGCAGGTAGCGGCTGACGGCTTCTTTGACGGCGGGCAGTCGGCTGCGCGCGCGTTTGATTTGTTCTTTAAAGGCTTTTTCGCTGCGCGGCGGTTCGTCTTCGCCGATAAAGGCGCGGTCGCAGATGGCGGCGGTGAGGTCGTCGCGCAAGGTATCGGCGGGAATGTGTTTGAGCAGCATGGCGGCTTGGGTGAAGCCGGTAATGCCTTTGTTGAGGTCTTTCATGTGCTCTTTGAGCTGAAGCTGCATCAGGGCAATCACGCCGTGGCGGTGTGCTTGGGCGGCAGCTTCGGCGGTGTCGAACAAGCGTAGGGCGATGTTGCCGTTTTTCTCTTTTTGCAAGCCGAGGTAACCGGTGAGCTGCTGCTTGCCACGGGCGAATTTGATGGTTTCGGGTAGGGTGCCGATGTCCCATTGCGTTACGTTGTCGCGCTCGAATTCTTGGGTATTGTCGCGGAAGGTAACGGCGGCGGCTTGCCCCAGTTCTTGTTGCAGTTTGGCCAGGTTGCGCCCACCAGCCAACTCTTGCCCGCCGTCGTCAATCACGCGCAGGTTGAAGTAGCAATGCTCTGGTAGCGGGAAATCGCGCCATTGGTCTTGGTCGATGTGTTCGAGCAGGCGCATGTCGCCGGCGGTTTTGGCGATAAATTGCGCCAGTTGGGGAATAATCGGCTCTTGGCGGTTGGGGTTGCTTTCCAAAAATCGGGTAATGAAATCGGGCACGGGCACGCAAATACGGCGGATTTGTTTGGGCAGGGCTTTAATCAGCAATTGCAGTTTTTCGCGCAACATACCGGGCACCAGCCATTCGAGGGCGGGTGCGTGGATGCGGTTGAGTACGGTCAGCGGCAGGCTGAGGGTCACGCCGTCGAGCGGGTGGTTCGGCTCAAAGCGGTAGCTGAGTTTGAATTTGCCGTCTGCCGTTTGCCAATGGTGCGGGAATTGCTCTTCGGTAATATGGGCGGCGGCATGCTGCATCAGATCTTCGCGGGTGAGGAACAGCAGGCGCGGGTGATCGCGTTCGGCGGTTTGCAACCAGCTTTGGAAAGTGCGGATGTCGGCCAGAGGATAGGTTTTCAGACGGCCTTTATTGGCCGCTGCTGCCGCTTCATCAGCTTTGCTATCCAAACGATGATTTGCAACATTTTCAGACGGCCCGGTATTAGTTGTACCGTAAAACTGCCCGCTTTCATCTTTGTACACGCTTTCAGGCAACCTTTGGTGATAAAAATCAAACAAGGCTTCTTCATCCACCAATACGTCTTGCTTGCGTGATTTATTTTCCAAATCAATGATTTCAGCAATCAGTTTCTGATTGTGGCGGAAAAACGCGTTTTTCAAATCGCATTCTTGCGCCACCAATGCACCGCGGATAAAGATTTCACGCGCCTCGGCGGGGGCGACTTTGCCGTAGGCAATGGGGCGGCGCGGCAATACGGTCAGACCATAGAGGGTAACACGCTCACTGGCAACGACTTCGCCGCGTTTCTGTTCCCAATGCGGTTCAAAATAATGGTAGCGCACCAAATGCGGCGCTTCCTGTTCGATCCATTCGGGCTGGATGGCGGCAACATCGCGGGCGTAAAGGCGGGTGGTTTCGGTCAGTTCCGCCGCCATCACCCATTTGGGCTTGGACTTGAACAGGGCTGAGGCGGGAAACAGGTGGAAACGGCTGCCGCGCGCGCCGGTGTAGTCGTGGCCGTCGGGCGACTTCATGCCGACGTTGGCGATCAGACCCGTCAGCAAGGCGCGGTGGATTTGTTCGTAGCCCGCTTCTTTAGTGAAGCGGATTTGGGCGCGATGCTGCTTTTTATCCAATTGTTTTTGTTTCAGTTTGGCCGATAAATCTTGATCGCCGTTGCTTTCAGACGGCCTTAATTGCTCTTGTACGGGAGGCTGCCTGAAAACCTGTTCCTTAGACACCAGTCCCATTTCCACGGCAATGTCGGCCAACTGTTTGTGCAGCTCGCGCCATTCGCGCATGCGCAGGTGCGAGAGGAAGTATTGACGACACCATTGCACCAATTGCTTATTCGACAAACCTTTATCACGCTCGCGCTGGAAGCTGTCCCAAATATTCAGGTAGGTCAGAAAATCGGACTGCTTGTCGGTAAAGCGTTCATGCGCTTTTTGGGCGGCTTCTCGCGCCTCGAGCGGTCGCTCGCGCGGATCTTGAATCGACAGAGCAGACGCAATCACCAGTATTTCCGCCATACAATCGTGTTTTTTCGCCGCCAACAGAATACGGGCGATTTTCGGATCAATGGGCAGCCGCGCCATTTGCTCGCCGAGTTTGGTGAGGCGGTAGCGGGGGCAGGCTGAACGGGATTGTGGGTAGGCTGAAAGAGGTTTGTCTTTTGTTGGGTTTTGTCTGGCATCAATGCCTGATCGACATGTTTGATTTTTAGTATTTTGCATAGCGTTTAGGCCAGGTATTTACACCCTACGTGGTCTCAATTTATATTCTTTGCAGGTTATATGCTACCTTATTGTATATAACATATTCCACTTTGCTGTCTCGGATATTCAAGCTGATCGCATTACCTGTAATCAAGCGGTCTAAATATAAAGATTCTTAGTGTACATACTATCTGTGGTTTGGGATATGGGAAAGCAACCAATTGTTTTCAGAATTTTTTTCAGAGACTAGAGCACGAAAGCAAAAAGCAGTCCGTAACTTAACTTTGTAAGGAGCAGACTGCTTTTTTTAACTTGGTTCGGGCTGTATTTTAGGATAGCCAAACTATTTTCTCTCTAATCTTTCCAATAAATCCTGAGGGGCAACATATTCCAAAGCATTTCCTGATTTGAACGGCACTAGAAATCTATGTTCCCCCAGCTTGCTTAAATCACTGCGTGCAGTATTCAAAGAGACACCATATTGATTTGCAATTTCTTGTGCGGTAAAGATTTTTCCGCTTTCTTCCATCGCTTTTTGCAGGATACCAATTTGCCGCTGGTTCAACTTTCCTATCTTTTCGGTATATTTGGCAATTGCTGCTTTGAATTCCTGCTGGTGTTTCTGTTTGTCGGAAATGTAGTTCTCCAAATCTGAGATAGCCCGTTTGATAATGTCACATTGGTAATAGATGAAATAGGTTAAATCCAAATCATCGGTTTCTGCATACAGATAGGACTTGGCGTATTGGGCAGGAGCATTTTTCAGCAAGCGGCTGATGGATATATATTCAAACAACCAGTAGCCTTTTTTGAGCATAAACCAATAAAACAAAGCCCGCGCTGTCCGTCCGTTACCGTCGCCGAATGGGTGGATGTAGCCGATAAGGAAATGCAGGATAATGGCTTGAACAACCGGATGGATAAATGGATTTTCTGCGCCGTCATAAGTATTGTTGGCAAACGTGCATACTGCTTCCATCAGTGTATGGACCTGCTCGTGCGGCGGCGGTTGGTACAGGCTGTTACCGTCGGCATCGGCAATAAAGATTTCGTTGTCCCTCCTGAATTGCCCAGGTTCTACATGATTTTCAATAGCGTTGCTGGTGGCAATACGGTGCAAATCTAAAATTATTTCAACACTCAACGGCGTATTTTTCAAGTTCACCGCTTTTTTCATCAAGTGATAGTTGTTTACTATCATGATTTCGTCTTTGGTTTTAGGTTTACGCTGCGATTTAAGCATGTCCTTGGCTACTTTGCGCGTGGTAGCCGCACCTTCTAATTGGGCAGATGTAATCGCTTCTTCCATAATCAGAGACTTAAGTAGGAACCTGTTTTGTTCGCTTCTGCCGAAACCGCTTAGATTGGACGTGCCGATATTACTACCGCAGCTTTTATCAATCAGATGAAGTTGCGCCTGTAAGGAGTCGGGAATACAGAACCAAAACTGGTGCTCAAACGGAAAACCAATTGGTTTTTGGATTTTTCTGCGACTTTCCTTTACAACACGCCACTTCATCCGTGTATCCTCCGTGTGAATCCTGCGAAATTTGTCCCAATGCAGGTATCTTCCTTTTTCATCGGTAACGGAAAATTCGGAATAATCTTTGATTTCAGCAAGAAAATCGAAAATGTCTATATTAGGATTATTTGCTGCAGACTCCAGCAGCTTGGCAGTTTGTACCATTTTTTCGGTAAAATGATGCACATATTCCTGTTGCAACAAAGCAAATTCCGGAGGTCTGGAAATTTTCATATAGATACCAAAGTTACGCAATTTTTCATAATTGAACTATTTTAGTCGATTTTTAGAGAAGTGCAAGGTATTCAAATCAAGTTTGAAAGAAGTTGAAGTATCACCTTCACAGATTAGCTGTATAAAGATCGCCTGAAAAATAAAAAAGCAATCCGAAACTTCACACGAAAGGTACCGGCTGCTTTTATTTGGTTTCAATTAAGGTTACATTTTCAAACTATCCTATATTATCTGCAACCATTTATGAAACTGCTACTTTCAAACAGCCTCTTCCACCGCCCCCAATTCCAACAATACCTGAAACCCGTCATTAATATAGCGTTGGTCGGGTGCTTCGAGAAACGGAAACGCCGACACATCACCCAAATTCAGCGAAGCCATACGCAGAATCACTGCCGCCAGATTGCTGCGGACGATTTCGGGGTCGGTAAAAGCAGGGCGGTTGTTGAAATCTTCTTCGCTGTATAAACGGATGCACACACCGGCCGATACACGGCCGCAACGGCCTGAGCGTTGACGGGCGGCGGCTTGGGAGATTTTTTCCACATGCAGTTGCTCTACTTTCGCCCGTGCCGAATAGCGTTTCACCCGTGCCAAACCGGTATCGATCACATATTTGATGCCCGGCACGGTGAGCGAGGTTTCGGCTACGTTGGTCGCCAGCACGATGCGGCGTTTATTTCCGTTGGGATGAAAAATTTGATGCTGCTCGGCATTCGATAAGCGTGCAAACAGCGGCAGGATTTCGTCGTCACGGCGCAGTGGTGATTTGCGTAGGGCTTCGGCGGCTTCGCGGATTTCACGCTCGCCCGGCAAAAATACCAAAATATCGCCATGCCCCAGCCGCGCCAATTCGTCGGCGGCATCAACGATGGCATCGGTCAGCTCGATTTCCGCTTCGTCTTCGTCCTGCGCGTGCAGCGGGCGGTAGAGAATATCCACAGGAAAGGTGCGTCCGCTCACTTCCAGCACAGGCGCGTTGTTGAAATGTTTGGAAAAGCGTTCGGCATCAATGGTGGCGGAGGTGATGATGACTTTCAAATCGGGGCGGCGCGGCAGCAGTTGTTTCAGGTAGCCTAGCAGGAAATCGATGTTTAGGCTGCGCTCGTGTGCTTCGTCGATGATGATGGTGTCGTAAGTGGTGAGGTAGCGGTCGGTTTGGGTTTCGGCCAACAAAATACCGTCCGTCATCAGCTTTACATAAGCGTCGCGTGAGGTGTTGTCGTTAAAGCGCACTTTATAGCCCACGGTTTGGCCGATGGGGCTGCCCAGTTCTTCGGCAATCCGCTCCGCCACCGAACGTGCCGCCAAACGGCGCGGCTGGGTATGGCCGATCAGCCCCGCAGTACCGCGCCCTAACTCCAAACAGATTTTCGGCAGCTGGGTGGTTTTGCCCGAGCCGGTTTCGCCGCAAATAATGGTCACTTGGTTGGCCGCAATCGCTGCACGGATTTCATCTCGTTTTTCATGTACGGGCAAGGTACCGTCGTATTGCGGCTGCGGCAGTTTTTCCAACCGCCGCAAATAGGCTTGGTGTGATTTTTGGTATTTTTGCTGTACTTTTTCCAAGCCGCCGAAGCGTTGGGGATGTTTGAAAGCCGATTGGAGAAAATGGCGGTCTTTAGCCAAAACACGGGTAAGATCTTGAGACATATGTGAAAAAATTATCGCTGTAAAACGTTTGTTGGATACCGGATTATATAGCAAATACAATTGTTTTTTTGATGTAAAGCGGTATAAGCAAAAGGGGGGCACAATTCAATAAAATTTATTTGTGTTCGAAGATACGCGGTATTTTCAGACGGCCTCAAGCACATTAAATTTCAGAATTTGAAAAATACAGATATAAATATAGCTGGTAGAAAATCAATTTCTCTATAATGCCGTCTGATGAGAATATCGGGATATATTCCCTACATTACTAGTGATCATGCCGCCTGAACATGATATTCAAGCGGCATTTTTTCAACATAATGACAGTTTTCAGACGGCCCAATCCCTTTGCCAAAAATTTCTGCTGCCGCCCCATTTCATATCTAACGTAGCAGTTCATCAGTGATACGCTGCAAAAAAGCGACCCGTTCGGGTAAAACTTCGCCGCGCTCGGCAGCATTTTTCAGTGCGCAGTCAGGTTCGGCACGGTGGGTACAGTTATGAAAACGGCATTTTCCGGCCAAATGGCGTAAGTCGGGGAAATAGGAAATTAGATCCGTGGCTTCGAGGTGATGTAGGCCAAATTCTTGTAAACCGGGAGAATCGATTAAGCAGGTTTCGCTGTCGATATCATAAAGCTGGGCATGTGTAGTGGTATGTCGCCCTGAATCGAGTGCAGCGGAAATTTCCCCAACGCGCGCGCGCTCGTTACCCAATAATGCATTGGTAAGCGTGGATTTACCCATGCCGCTTTGACCAAGAAAAATATTGGTATGCCCCGACAGAATAGGCTTGAGTATATCGGCATTGTTTAAAGCGCTGACTTCCACTACTTGGTAGCCCAAAGTTTCATAGAATTCAAGCTTGCGGCGCCATTGGGCCGTTTCGGGCAAATCGGCTTTATTCAATACGATAACCGGGCGGATATCGGCCGCTTCGGCGGCCAGCAAAGCACGTTGCAACAGCATTTCACTAGGGCTGGGAACTGCGGCCAATACAATCAGCAGCTGGGTTACATTGGCGGCAATAAGCTTGGTTTTCCAGCTGTCTTGGCGGTAGAGCAGGCTTTGACGCGGTAGGTAGTCTTCGATGACAACCTGTTCGGCATTTACCACAGTAATATGCACTTTATCACCGCAGGCGAAGTCAACACGCTTTTTTCGGGTAGTGGCATCAAATGTTTGGCCGGAAGCCGTGCGCACAATGTAGCGGCGGCCGTAGCTGGCGATAATTTGGGCAGTTTCAGTCATAAAATCCATCAATCGGAAAAACAGGCAGCATATCGGATATGCCGGGTAGAAATAGGGATTTTACAAGAAAGAATAATGTTATAGGTGAAAAGCTGTAATGAAGTCTTTTAAACAACCTATACAACAAAATATTTGAAATTTGCTCAGAAAAATAAGTAGCCGGCGTAATCTGTAAAAAATGATGCCGTCTGAAATTAATGTTTTCAGACGGCATCATTTTTTACATTAGGATATCAATCAAATTGCCTGAATTCATCTATGGAAATTTTTACTTTACTATTCAATTAATTAGAAACCTATAGATTTTTTAGCTATGCCGGATTAACTCTACGCATCTTAATCGGTACATGGTTTTTTTATCCGATAGACAAAATAGCAAAGCTAAAATAACACTTCATTATTTTGTATCGCCCAATGATTTAAACCTCGATATCTTCCCAGCCGAAAGCCTGCTGCAATTTACACCAATTCTCATCCACCGGGGCATAAACCGCTACGGTTTGGTGATTGTACGGGCTTTTCCATACAAGTGAACGGGCATGCAGCATCAAGCGGCTAACACCTGTATATGCTGCTACGGCGCGGTTTTGGGCATTATCACCGTATGTGGTATCTCCTACTATCGGATGGAAAATGTGCTTGAGATGGCGGCGCAACTGATGTTTTCGCCCGGTATGTGGTGTTAAAACCAACCAAGAATAGCGGGCAGTCGGATAACGTGGCGAAGCAGAAAAAGGCTGCTCTGTATCAGCCAGCACACACCAATCTGTTACTGCAGGTTGCGCCGGTTTACCGGTATCTGCCAAAGCATCAGCTATTTTATCCAATGGCTCTTTCAAAGCATAATCGATTCGACCATTGCCAACCATTTTACCGCGAACCACCGCCCAATAAGTTTTTTGCACGGTTTTGTTTTCAAATTGCGTAGCCAGCAAATTTGCCGAAGTGCTATCAAGGGCAAACAGTAAAATACCCGATGTAGGGCGATCAAGCCTATGTACGGGGTAAACATGCCTACCGATTTGGTCACGCAAGGTTTGCATGACAAAGCGGGTTTCATGACGGTCGAGCCAGCTACGGTGCACCAGCATACCTGCCGGTTTATTAACCGCAATACAACTTTCATCTTGATAAAGTATATCGAGCATAGCTCTTCCCCAATTAGCCCGCCCACCGTTAATAAGGCCGTCTGAAAACAGCAGATAAAAAAATGCCCTTGTATACAAGGGCCTTAAGATTCATATACTTCCCGAAACTAGAGAAGGTTTTATGAAAAGTTGCTACGGTTATTATAAATGCAGCCTATCGGAAAGCCAACATTTCTCCGGCAACCGCACCGTTACTGTAGGCTTTGCGCTACAATTACACCGTTTTTTATTGAAAATGCGATACTTTATGATGAATGCCGAATCAGTTTATAAAATATTCTTGCTTTTCTTTGTTTTCTCAACTGCTTTACAACTGTATCTTTCCGTCCGCCAAAGCCGTGCCGTATTACGCCATCATTCAGAAGTGCCGCACAATTTCATTGAAACAGTTACCCTTGCAGAGCATCAAGTAGCTGCTGATTACACTTTGGCCAAACAACGCTTGGCACGTTATCGTATTCTTTATGACTCAATTCTATTGATGATATTCACCCTCGGCGGTGGCCTCAATACTTTAGCGGCCGTCTCTGCAAAACTTTCAGACGGCCCCATTACACAAGGTGTATGGCTGATTACCTTGTTTGTTTTGATCAGCACGATATTAAGCTTACCCTTTGATGCTTATGCAACTTTCAAACTAGAAGGCCGCTTCGGCTTTAACCGTAGCACACCCGCCACATTTTTTATCGACCGCATCAAAGGGCTATTACTCGGTGCAATCATCGGCATACCCCTGCTATATGCTGCTATTTATCTGATGGGGGTGACCGGTCATTCATGGTGGTTATGGGTATGGCTGCTATGGTTGGTTTTTTCACTATTTTTATTATGGGCATATCCAAAGTGGATTGCACCTTTATTCAATAAATTCGAACCTCTACCCGAAGGCCCTTTAAAAGCACAAATAGAAAGCCTTTTAGACCGTACCGGCTTTCAAAGTAACGGTATTTTCGTTATGGATGGCAGCCGGCGTTCAGGTCACGGCAATGCTTATTTCACCGGATTGGGAACAAACAAACGTATTGTATTTTTTGATACCTTACTCAAAGATATGCAACCCGAAGAGATTGAAGCCGTATTGGCACATGAGTTAGGCCATTTCAAGCACCACCACATTATCCGGCAAATGATTGTCAACTTTGTATTAGCTTTAGGTGTATTGTTTATACTCGGCCAACTAATGCCCCATGTGGCTTTTTATCAAGGATTAGGCGTATCCTACCCCAGCCATGCAATGGGTCTTTTACTCTTTATGCTCATATTGCCGGTGTTCACTTTTCCATTTTCACCACTTTCAAGCCTCATATCACGAAAAAACGAATTTCAAGCCGACCGTTTTGCCGCCGAAACTTCATCTGCACATCATCTGATTCAAGCTCTCACCAAACTGTATCGAAGCAATGCTTCCAGTTTGGTATCTGATAAATGGTATGAACGCTTTTATGCCTCTCATCCGAGTGCGAGCGAGCGTATTTCCGCTTTAAAAAGAGTATCTGAATAATTTCAAATATTAAAAAAAGCGCTACGGATATTCCGTGCGCTTTTTACTTTGGCCAAGAGCAAAAACTACCCTCAAAATAGAAAAAGGTCTATAAACCTTACCTATCATAAATTTAATTTGAATTTGTATCTATAAATTATAACTTTTTATGAAACAGGTACTTAAATCAAATTTAAAGCATTCAATAAAAATAACAAAGGCCAAGCAATTTTCAGCTTAGCCTTTTAAGCTGGTGGGTCGTGAAGGATTCGAACCTTCGACCAACGGATTAAAAGTCCGCTGCTCTACCAGCTGAGCTAACGACCCTAAGGAAATTAATTTTATTTCATATAATATAATCTTGTCAAGAAATTTATAAAAACTTTCCTTATTTTTATAATTGAAAACGCCAGATAATTTTTCACTGATAAGACAACTATATGCTATGATTTTAAAGCGAACAGATTTTTCTTAAGCAAGCCTTGATTCAATCACTGCTGTTAAAAAACTGCCGCTGACTTATGACTATATTTTAAGGATAACCCAAATGAAAAAATTTTTGACTGCCGCATTTATGGTTGCTGCTTTGGCGGCCTGCTCGCACGAAGCCAAACAAGAAACCAAAGAAGCTGCGCAAGCAGTTGCTTCTGACGTTAAAGAAGCCCAAGAAAATGCTGCTTCTGCTGTTGGTGCCGCTACTGAAGCCGCAAAAGAAGCCGGAGTTCAAGCTGCCGATGCAACCAAAGATGCAGCAGCTGATGCAGTAGCTGCCGCGAAAGAAGCTGCTGAAAAAGCTAAAGAAGTAACTAAATAAATTTAGTTTTTAGCAAAAAAGCGCCGCCCAAATATAGGCGGCTTTTAATTTGGGGCTGTATTAGATTAGCCTTAAATATCACACCAAATTCGCAAGATTTTAAGTTGCTCTTTTGGTGTACCAAAGTTAAAACGAAATTCGCATTCTTTCAAGAATAAAGGGAAAGATTTTCGGTCAATTCCATTGTACTTTCGTAGAACGCGCTTTGCCTGATTCCAGAAGTTTTCAATACCGTTGATATGGTTTTGACGGTCGACAAAAAGCTCTGAATGATTGATTCTGTGATGCGTAAATTCACTCACATCTAGCACATCATAGCTTTTGTAATAGTCCGTATAAACAATGCTATCAGGCATTATTTTTCGTTTAATAACAGGTAGTAAAGTATCTTGTTTGGTATTTTTAACGACAACAGTATAAACCTTGCCTTGACGTTTCAAAATACCAAATACCGCTACTTTCCCAGCCGCTCCGCGACCGCGTTTGCCTTTTCGTTGTCCACCAAAATAACTCTCATCAAGCTCGATTGAACCATCAAAGATTTCATCAGCTTGAAGCTCTAAATGATAGGCAATGACTTGGCGAATTTTACGGTAAAACAGAGCTGCTGAATTGGGGTTAATATCCAATAAATTGGCAGCAGAACGGGCGGTTACCTCAAGTACAAAAAATTCAAGCAACTTTTTTTGTACTTTTTAGATAGTTTACAGTGTGTTATCTTCATTTTTAAAGGGTAACATAACTGCCAATCTAATACAGCCCCTTTAATTTTTATTCTTACTCTCGGAATAGCTGAAACCCTTCTTTAAAAATTTCTTAAACTATATCAACACTACTTAAAACTTCTAACCACTCACAATAATAAAAAATTATCGATTCATTTCGCTTTCAATTGCACGAATATTAGCTTCTCGGTCAAGTATTTGCTGTTTCAGTTGCTGTACACGGGCTGTTGCACCTTTACGTTTTGCTACATTTAACTGAGCCTGAGCCCTAATTAAAGCTGCTTTTTCGTTGCGAACTTCACTTTGTAAAATTTGTTTTCGGCTTAATTGAGGTTTTGGAGGTGGAGCTGCAATAATTGGTGCAGGCTGCCTTACTGGACGGCCATTTCGTGTAGTAGCCTGAGTTTTTTGGCCACGTAGTTTTACATTAACTTTCGGATTTGCCGCTTCTGCTGTGTTGGTTATCGTGGTATCACGTGTAGAAGGAATAATTTTAATATCATTATAGCTGCCGAATTGCTCGGACTCCCAAATTTTACCAATGGGATCTGCTACGGGCTCTGATGCTGCATTTGCTTGAGCCCCTAAGTGATCACTTATGCCATCCATTTGAGAAACAGTACAACTATTATTTAACTTTTCGGTACTAAAAACAGCTTTTCCGTCCAAACGGCAAATATAAGTCGCTGAAAAAACCGGGGCGCATAATCCCAATAAAATACTAGTTGTAATCCATCTGTAAAAATAAAATTTCATATCATTTTAAACGAATATAATTTGCTCAGATTATAATGGTGACTGATGTTAATTTGGGTTTGAATGGTTAAACGGTGTTCTAGAACAGAAAAAATGACAATATATACAGCATTTGTATTATTCAATTCCCAACCCGCTGAGCAAATTTGCCATTGCTTCGGGCCAATCACTATCCCAAGGAGCATATATAAAATATGTTTGTCCAAGATATTCAAATTTAAGCCGCCAAGCATGCAAAAATAACCGCTTGGAGGAAGCTCCTCCATATAATGTATCACCTAAAATAGGGCTACCCAAGCTTTTCATAGCTACCCTGAGCTGATGCGTTTTACCTGTTTTAGGATACAATACAAATAAACGCAAACCAGGGGAAACAGATCTACTACAAAAATGAGTAACTGCAGGATTATAATGACTGCGTATTAATTTCCACGTACTGCGGCGGGATTTTTCCATATCCCCCTTTACCCAGCCCTGCTTTTTAATAGGTTTTCCAGTACTAAGCGCTAAGTATGTTTTTTGTATATGCCTAAGCGCAAATTGTTCTGCCAATAACGAAGCAGCCTTTTTATTAAGTGCCAACAATAATACGCCGCTGGTTGTTTTGTCCAAACGGTGTACCAACCAAATACGAGGGACGCCTATCTGCGCTGCCAATCTTGTGGTCAACCCAACCTCAGTATCTTCACTTTGATGAACAGCAATACCAATTGGTTTATTAATCGCAATAAAATCAGTATGCCTATATAAAACTTCAAACTCCATTTCAGACAACCATAATACTATAGACCAAGCGACCAAGCATTATCACTCGGCATACACAATTCTTCGCTACTACAATCTAGATGATTAAAAATATAAGAAACAATTTCATCTTCATTATCTAAAATTTTCAACAGTTTCAAATCCTGCGGTGAAATCAAGCCTCTACCCAATAGTTGCTCTTCAATCCAGACCATCATTCCTTGCCAAAATGATTTACCTACTAAAATAATCGGGCGATTAGGAATTTTACCGGTTTGAACCAAAGTAAGACTTTCAAACAATTCATCCAATGTTCCAAAACCGCCGGGCATTACCACATAGGCTATGGCATGTTTCACAAACATGACTTTACGTGGGAAAAAATGTTGAAATTTAATTGATAGATCTTGATACGGGTTACCATGCTGTTCGTGTGGTAATACAATGTTCAAGCCGACAGCTGCACTTTTTCCGGCAAATGCACCTTTGTTTGCAGCCTCCATGATACCCGGCCCACCGCCTGAAATTACCGAAAAACCAGCATCCGAAAGCTTTCTTGCTAAAGTCTCCGTAAATAAATAATCAGGATGTTCGGGTTTGATACGGGCACTACCGTAAATACTTACTGCCGGTTGAATTGCTCGAAGCTCTTCACCTGCTTCGACAAATTCGGAAATAATCTTTAAAACATGATAAGACTCCCGCGCTTGTACCTCACGGCGAATTTCTTCCGGCAATTTTGGATTAGGTAGTTTTTGATTCAAACTCATGCAGATTATCTCCGTTATACAACAATTTTAATTACTGCTTATTGTAACGGAGAACCTTTCTAGCGAAATAAAATTTTTACAACTGATATAAATTTCTAAATATTTGATTCAATGAGATTGAAAGTAATAATGCCGTCTGAAACTTTAGAATAGTATCAAGAAAAGCTCATTTTTCTATCCGTATAATGGAAATATATTATTTCGCCTTTTTTAATTATGCTTATTGGTATTTCCATCAGATATAGTTTTAATATCTATCATTCTTGTATGTTCCCAAGCTTCAATACAGGCTTGATAATAAGCGAGAGGCACTCTAACAGTAAGCCGGCAATCCAATTGCAAGTCTTGCATGATAATATTGGCCTGATACTGTTTGCCAATACGGATTGCTTCATTCAAATATGCGTAATCACATCTTAGCCATACTGTTTTTTCAATATTTTTTTCAATAATTGCACCTACTGACAAAGCCTCTGCAGTAGCGGTTTTATAAGCATGTATTAACCCGGGTACGCCTAACAATGTGCCACCAAAATAGCGAACCACAACTACTAAAATATCTGTTAGACCCACCGAATCAATTTGGCCCAAAATAGGGCGGCCTGCACTGCCGGAAGGTTCACCATCATCATTGGCTCGAAACTGCATGCCATCAGTTCCAATACGCCAAGCAAAACACCAATGACGGGCTTTATGGTGCTCTTGTTTCAATAGCTCAACATAAGCTTTTACTTCATCAGCACTCTGAATCGGATAAGCAAATGCAATAAAACGGCTACCCTTATCTTTAAATTCAGCTTTTACCGGAGCAGCTAAAGTACGGTAAGTTGTTACTTCCATCTCTGTATCCTAAATAATTTATCCACTGTTTCCACTTAATAAATATGGATTAAATTTCAAATTAAAAACTAATTTAAAATCTAAAAATTATGGCATAACCAAATGCTAACAATATGATTATTATTTATTTTAGATCAATCATACTCATATATTTACTAGGGTGAATACCTTAGATTATAGTTATGCCTTAGGCTTAATAATAATTATCTACAAACTTATCCACAGAATTATTGCAATATTTTTATTATTTTTAAGATAAACTAACCAGTGTTTCACGTGAAACAAATCATAATTTACCTAATTTATGGTCTATACTGATATGTAATTAGGTTTGGGGCTGTATTAGATTGGCAGTTATGTTACCCTTTAAAAATGAAGATAACACACTGTAAACTATCTAAAAAGTACAAAAAAAGTTGCTTGAATTTTTTGTACTTGAGGTAACCGCCCGTTCTGCTGCCAATTTATTGGATATTAACCCCAATTCAGCAGCTCTGTTTTACCGTAAAATTCGCCAAGTCATTGCCTATCATTTAGAGCTTCAAGCTGATGAAATCTTTGATGGTTCAATCGAGCTTGATGAGAGTTATTTTGGTGGACAACGAAAAGGCAAACGCGGTCGCGGAGCGGCTGGGAAAGTAGCGGTATTTGGTATTTTGAAACGTCAAGGCAAGGTTTATACTGTTGTCGTTAAAAATACCAAACAAGATACTTTACTACCTGTTATTAAACGAAAAATAATGCCTGATAGCATTGTTTATACGGACTATTACAAAAGCTATGATGTGCTAGATGTGAGTGAATTTACGCATCACAGAATCAATCATTCAGAGCTTTTTGTCGACCGTCAAAACCATATCAACGGTATTGAAAACTTCTGGAATCAGGCAAAGCGCGTTCTACGAAAGTACAATGGAATTGACCGAAAATCTTTCCCTTTATTCTTGAAAGAATGCGAATTTCGTTTTAACTTTGGTACACCAAAAGAGCAACTTAAAATCTTGCGAATTTGGTGTGATATTTAAGGCTAATCTAATACAGCCCCTTAGGTTTTTATATTTGTTTTTAGCAATACTAAGCAATATCTAATAATAATCCGCCTTACCGATTATTTATAACCGATAAGGCGGATAAGACTTAAATATTGAATAAACTAATGTTCGGAAAAATTATACCAAAGCAGGTAATTTATAAATATATCCAAATTATGATTGCTGTTTTAAAGCCGTTGTTAATTGAGGTACTGCTTCAAAAAGATCTGCTACTAATCCATAATCGGCCACATTAAAAATTGGTGCATCCGGATCTTTATTGATAGCAACAATAACTTTACTATCCTGCATACCGGCAATATGTTGGATAGCACCTGAAATACCAACTGCAATATATAACTCCGGCGCAACTACTTTACCGGTTTGGCCAACTTGATAATCATTTGGTGCATATTCCGCATCAACAGCAGCACGTGAAGCACCTATAGCAGCACCTAAAACATCAGCTAAAGGTTCTAATATGGCCTTGAATTGCTCGGCACTTCCTAATGCACGCCCCCCGGAAACAATTACCTTTGCTTGGGTAAGCTCAGGGCGATCAAGCTTTGTCAATTCGCGCTTAACAAAACGGCTCAGATTTTGTGCGGGCGTAACTTCAACTACTTCTACAACAGCTAAACCGCCATTAGCAACCGCCGCTTCAAATGCGGTAGCACGGATAGTCAAAACTTGCTTAGATTGATTACTTCTTACCGTTTTAAATACATTACCTGCATAAATCGGGCGAATAAATGTCTGACTATCAATAATCTCGGTTAAATCAGAAATCTGCTGTACATCTAATAAAGCAGCTACGCGGGGCATTAAGTTTTTACCAAATGCGCTGGCAGCTGTTGCAATATGGCTGTAATTTTCAGCCAAACGTACAACCAAAGGTGCCAATTCCTCAGCCAAACCTTCAGCATAATGCACCGCATCAGCCAATAATACTTTATTTACCCCTTGAATATTTTTTGCTTGATCAGCTACTGCCGCAATATGGTTACCTGCAACTAATATATCAACCAAACCTAATTTGGTAGCAGCACCAACAGCATGCAAAGTAGAAGGATTTAATTGTCGGCCATCATGTTCGGCAATAATCAATACGCTCATTTCGCTCTCCATTAAATTACTTTGGCCTGATTTTTTAGTTTTTCCACCAATTCTGCCACATTGGCAACTTTAATACCTACTTGTCGGGCTTTAGGCTCCGCATACGCCACTGCTTCACAACGCAAAGCCGTATCTACGCCCAATTCGGCAGGTGTAGCTTTTTCTAACGGCTTTTTCTTAGCCTGCATCAGATTAGGTAATTTAACAAAGCGCGGTTCGTTCAAGCGTAAATCAGTGCTAATTACGGCTGGCAATTTTAAAGCTAATGTTTCTTCACCGCCATCAATCTCTCGGGTAACCAACACTTCTTGAGTATCTAACTCTACTTTGCTGGCAAAAGTGGCCTGTGGTAAATTCATCAAGGCAGCCAACATTTGAGCCGTCTGATTAGCATCGTCGTCAATTGCCTGTTTCCCTAACAACAACAAATGGGGCTGCTCTTTTTCTGCAACCGCCTTCAACAGCTTGGCAACAGTCAGGGGCTCAAGAAAAGCATCGGTTTCCACATGTACGGCACGATCCGCGCCCATAGCTAAAGCCGTACGCAAAGTATCTTCACATTTTTTCTCACCGAGAGAAACAGCTACAATCTCACTGATTTTGCCGGCTTCTTTCAAGCGTACAGCTTCTTCTACGGCGATTTCATCAAACGGATTCATAGACATTTTTACATTACCGATATCCACATCCGAACCATCTGTTTTTACACGTACTTTAACGTTGTAATCAACAACACGTTTTACTGCTACCAATGCTTTCATGCATTCTCCTCGCGCCGTTAAAATCCGGCTGTCTGCAAAATACGCTTTACTTGTTTAGCAAAGCTGTGATTTCTATTTACTGCTCGTTTCAAATCAACATCCGATTGTTTTCAGACGGCTTTAGATATTCTTTCGTGCAGCTGCTATCCATTAAATTTTAATGTTTTACGGCAAACCGTAACATGTTAGATTTCAGTGCGCATTCATACAGAATCTAAACTATTTCTGCATCATGCTTGGCTTTTACACAATTTTTTAAGACTTGCAATACCATATCAGGATTCGGAATTTGTCCAACACCCCCTAAATTACATGCCCAAGGCGATGGTTGAACTCCTGTTTTGTGTGGGTCAGTATCAGTATAAATTCCGACCACGGGTTTATTTAAAGCATCTGCCAAATGTAATAAACCTGTATCCACACCGATAACGCCTTCTGCTTTATCCAAGAGCCACGCGGCTTGTAACAAACTCAGCTTCGGGCAGACAACTGCAAACGGCAATTCCACAGCCATAGCCTCCGCACGTGCTTTTTCAGCGCTATTCCCCCAGGGTAGATAAACTACACATCCGCTTTCATCATGCAATGCCTTTAATAAAGTCAACCAGTGCGGTTGCGGCCATAATTTGCTATCTCTGCTGGTAGCATGCAGCGCTACATAATATTGAGAGGGCAAATCGTTCAAACATCCTGCCTGCGGCACCTGTAAGCCGAAAGATAACTGTTGTGGCAAGTTGTAGCCAAACACTTTGGCAAACAATACACGGTTACGCCAAACGGCATTTTCACCTTTTCGAACGGAGAAGCCTTGATTATACAACAAAGCCGCCCAACGTTCGCGGGCACTATTAAAATCCAAACCCTTTATCGGCGCATTGGCCATACGGGCAAATAAAGCGCTTTTCAACAAACCTTGGCTATCAAGTACAAAATCGTAGTGCTCCTGCCGCAGAATTTCACAAAGCTCTTTAATTTCTCGAAAAGTTTGCTTTTCGCCAAGGTGTTTTCGCCAATACCGCCAACGCATTTCATGCACTTTGGCTACAAAAGGATGCAAACGTGCAATATCCGCAAAACCTGCCTCACTTAACCAATGCAACTCGGCTTCAGGATGAAAACGGCGTAAATCCTCTACTGCAGGTAAAGTATGAATCAAATCACCCATACTCGACAAACGTACCAGTAGAATTTTCATTTGAAATTTGCCTTTCACCATACCGTTTTCAGACGGCCTATGTTTGATTAGTGTTTCACGTGAAACATTTATAAATCACTGATTTAAAATATTATTTTCAATTTCTGCAGTATTTTGGAAAATTTTGGCACCGGCATTTTTCATCTCTTCCCACGCTTGTGCCACCGTATCGGCAGCAATCCCGCGACAAGCGGCTGCATTCACCCATACTTGCCATTTTCCGCCTTTTAATAGTTGTAAAACTGTTGTTTTAACACAATAATCTGTAGCCAAACCACCCACAATAACTACATCGGCTTGTTTACTGTGCAGCCACTCTAAAAGGCCTGTACTCAATCTTTCCTCAATATCATGAAAACATGCACCGTAAGGGTGTAGAGCCGGATCGACTCCTTTCCATACGCAATAATCATAACCATTGATATCAGGCAAACCGTCGAGCAGCTCAAAACCCCGAGTGCCTACAATCGCATGCGATACCCAAGTGATATCCGCATTGGGCAAACCTGTAGGCTGCAACATTTCAGCCTTGCTATCTACCAACCAAAGAGCATACGGGCTATGCGCATCTTTGCTCATCACACGAAAGTCAGCTAATCCCGCTTGGGCATTAAGCTCTGCAACGATTCCATCTCCACCGGTTACCGGCAACTCGGTCGGACATAAAGGTGTAAAGGTTTTTTGTGCATCAACATCAATAGATACAATCACCACGGCAAGCTGCTCCAGATTTTGCACATAAGGTCTGCATTATAACAAAATGCCGTCTGAAACCGATGCGCAATGCTACAATTAACCGTTTTTTATAAAAAGTATCCTTATGCAGCATATTATCCACAGCATAGCCATCGCCCGCTCTCCCTACCGCCAAAAATTCGGTGTGGCCCGCCAGCCGGGTTTAGTACCCGCCGCAGAAATCCGCATTGAATTAAATCCTGAATTTACTGCCGACAGCATCCGCGGATTAGATGAATTTGATTATGTGTGGATAAGTTTTATTTTCCACGGAGTAATAGAGGAAGGTTGGTCGCAGCTGGTTCGCCCTCCACGCTTGGGCGGGAAACAAAAAATGGGGGTTTTTGCTACCCGTAGCCCCCATCGTCCGAACCATCTGGGTTTATCGTTATTAAAATTAGAACGTATTGATACACAAAACGGTATAAGCCTCATTTGCAGTGGCGGTGATTTGCTGGACGGCACCCCGATAGTCGACATCAAACCATATATTCCTTTTGTCGAAGCCAAGCCTAATGCCGCAAGCGGGTTTGTAACAGGAAAACCGGAGGAACTATCGGTAAGTTGGCAAGCTGATTGTGGTGCCGAAATACTATCCGAACATGAGAAAATCCTTATCAGCCAATCGATTGCCCAAGATCCACGCCCGGCCTACCAAGATATTCCTGAGCGGATTTATGTGATGGCTGTTGCAGGGTATGAAGTAAAATTTCAGATACAGGGGAATCATGCAATAATAATTGCTGTTGTATCTGAAATAAACCAACTTATCTAATTTCAAAAAATTAACTGTTAATCATGGGAAATACGATAATGGATTTAAAAGAGCAATATGGCTGGCTTCTTGATTTCAATGGTTATGACGGTGGTGATATTAGTTCGCCTGACAAACCTTCAGTATGAATATGCGGTATTGAATGGGGAGGTGGAGATAACGTTGAAACACTGAGAAAAATGGCCGCACATCCATACGATGATAACCCCCCATTTTGGTTACAGTGATAAGGAAATCAAGCTCCAATATCGTTTTAACATCAGTATTTGTCAATTACCGGCCGCATTTAATGGCCGGCAAGTGTCAGAACTATCAAACTTTCGCTAGAGAGATTCAACCATTTGTTAAAAATGCCAACTCAGGCTATTACAAAATCAATTTGTATCCCATTGCCTTTCAAAGTACCGATGTCTCATTATGGCAGGACGAATTTTCTGAAATTCCAGGCTTTCAAAATAAAAACGAATACATTAATTTTTGCCGTAAATACCGTTTTATAGAAATGAACCGTTGGGTAGAAACTTATCGGCCACGCCTAATCATTTGCTTTGGAAAAAGTTACAGTTATGATTTCAATTTAGCTTTTTCAGACGGCTTTCGCAGCTTCAAAGAAGAAATTATTGAAAACCACGTGCTGCAATGGAAAAGAAACGAAAACGGCACCATAGTAGCTGTATTACCATTTCCAAGTGGTGCAAGTGATTTAAACAGTCACCTAGCACTCCAATTATTCGGGGAGAGATTAACAGAGTTATTAATATAATAATATACTTTAATATAATTGATTGAAAATAATAAAAGGCCGTCTGAAAAAATATTTCAGACGGCCTTTCCGTATATCGGTTGTTATTCTGTAAATTCTATGTGAAGCGTAAACCGATATTACTTAATCAAAGCGGCAAAATATTTCAATGTACGTACTAACTGGCAAGTATACGACATTTCATTGTCATACCATGCTACTGTTTTCACCAACTGTTTATCGCCTACACTGACGATTTTGGTTTGCGTAGCATCAAACAACGAACCGTATTCGATTCCGATAATATCGGAAGACACCAATTCTTCTTCGGTATAACCATATGATTCGTTAGCAGCTGCTTTCATGGCTGCGTTTACTTCTTCCACCGTTACCGGTTTTTCCAATACGGTTACCAATTCGGTTAAAGAACCTGTAGCTACAGGTACGCGCTGGGCCGAACCATCCAATTTGCCTTTCAACTCGGGAATAACCAAGCCGATAGCTTTGGCAGCTCCTGTACTGTTAGGCACAATATTTTGTGCGGCGGCACGGGCACGACGGAAATCTCCTTTGCGGTGGGGCGCATCCAATGTATTTTGATCGCCCGTATAAGCATGGATAGTCGTCATCAAGCCTTCAACGATGCCAAATTGTTTTTGTAAAACGGCAGCCATCGGAGCCAAACAGTTTGTGGTGCAGGAAGCAGCTGAAATTACAGTTTCGCTACCGTCCAAAATATCTTCATTTACACCGTATACCACGGTTTTCACATCACCGCCGGGAGCAGAAATCACTACTTTTTTCGCACCTGCAACCAAATGTTTGCCCGCTTTTTCTTGACTGGTGAAAAAGCCGGTACATTCCAATACCACGTCAATACCTAATTCACCCCAAGGTAATTCTTCGGGATTAGCATTAGCAAATACTTTGATTTCTTGTCTGTTTACTACAATGGCATTATCTTTTAATTCTGCGGTACCTTGAAAACGGCCTTGTGTAGTGTCGTATTTGAAAAGGTGCAACAGCATATCGGCCGGAGTCAGATCATTTACGGCAACAACTTCAATACCTTCGGTTTTGATAATTTGGCGCAATGCCAAACGGCCGATACGGCCAAAACCGTTGATCGCAACTTTTATACTCATGTTTTACTCCTGAAAATATGGACTGATACAGAAATTTGAGATTTAGTGTTTGATTTTTACCATGAAATAAAATTACTACCTAGGGCTACTTTGTATTTTTTTGTTAAAGCCGCTTTGCAAATTAGATAAGTTTGATTTTTGCTAAATGTGTTTAAACATTTAATCTGATTTTTATATATAAAAAGATGATATTGGATGAATACTTACGTGTCTTGTGTATAAACTGCTTTTTACATGAAAAAACAAAAATCTGTCTTTCATGAAGGTTTTTGGATAAGGCCGTCTGAAAACGGTGGACAAATGTGGATAATTTTACACTTTTGATAAATTATGTGGATAAGATAAAGGTTATTCAGTGTTTTTGAGCGTGTTTTCGAATGTGATAAGTAAATACTATTAAAAACAGTATATAGTTGTTCTGTTTTTATCGTATGATAAGGCAGTCTGAAATATTTAAGCGATTAAAAAGGAAACAACCATGTTGCAACGAACCCTTGCCAAATCGGTTAGTGTGACCGGGGTTGGTCTGCATTCGGGCGAGCGCGTGGCGCTGACCCTCCATCCCGCTCCTGAAAACAGCGGTATTTCGTTCCGCCGTACTGATTTAAACGGTGTTCAAGGCGAAGTGATTGCTTTAAGCCCTTATCTGATTAACGATACGCGGCTATCTTCTACCGTGGTTACCGAACACGGTGTACGCGTAGGTACGATCGAACATATTATGTCGGCATTGGCTGCCTATGGTGTAGACAACGCTCTGATTGAACTGAATGCGCCTGAAATTCCGATTATGGACGGCTCCAGTCTGCCATTTATCTACCTGCTTCAAGATGCGGGCATCATAGATCAAAAAGCACAAAAACGGTTTTTGAAAATCCTCAAACCAGTAGAAATAAAGGAAACCGGAAAATGGGTACGCTTCACACCTTACGATGGTTTTAAAGTAACTTTGACGATTGAATTCGACCACCCGGTTTTCAACCGCAGTAATCCGACATTTGAAATCAATTTTGCTAATAAATCTTATGTAGATGAAATCGCCCGTGCCCGCACATTCGGTTTTATGCAGGAAGTTGAAATGATGCGTTCGCACAATCTCGGTTTGGGCGGTAATCTTTCCAATGCAATTGTGATTGACGATACCGATGTACTGAATCCCGAAGGATTACGCTATTCCGATGAATTTGTGCGCCATAAAATTTTGGATGCCATCGGTGATTTATATATTCTCGGCCACCCCATTATCGGCGCTTTCGAAGGTTATAAATCGGGCCATGCCATCAATAATGCGTTGTTGCGGGCGGTATTGGCAGACGAAACTGCTTACGAATGGGTAGAATTTGCCGATGATGAAGATTTACCACCGGCATTTCACGGTTTGCCGGATGCGGCTTAAACGATATTTATGCTATAAGAAAACGCCGTCTGAACATATTTCAGACGGCGTTTATTATTATCAACGGAAATTCTGTAACTTATTCACCCATTACTTTTCCTTCCCGGCGCGGATCGGCACCACCTTCCAAACCGGTTTTATGGATAACGATACCTTGAACACCGGAATTTAAATCACGCACTTGTACTTTATATCCCAAACCACCCAAGGCATCAGCCAAATTAGCCGCAGAAGTTTTTTCTTCCAATTCGTAAGTGCTGCCACGGTTGAGCATATTGGGTAGATTAATTGCTTGTTGGATATCCATACCCCAATCAAGATGAGCTACCAAGGTTTTGGCAACATAGCCGATAATACGGCTACCGCCGGGAGAACCTACCGCTAAGTAAGGTTCGCCGTTTTTCATCACGATAGTAGGTGACATTGAAGAACGCGGACGTTTGCCCGCCGCTACGCTGTTGGCTACGGTTTTACCCTTGTCATCAGCAGGATTAAAAGCAAAATCAGTTAATTCATTGTTGAGTAAATAACCGTTTGCCATCAATGTCGAACCAAAAGCATTTTCGATCGAAGTCGTCATCGATACCACATTACCTTCTTTATCCACAATCACTAAATGACTAGTCGAAGGCAGCTCGACAGCTTTACCGCGGTTGTATGATTGCGGTTGTGTGAATACGCCTGCAGATACGCTTTCCAAAGCTTTATCTCCAGCAGCGATATTTTGTGCACGCTGTTTCAAATAAGCCGAATCCAGCATAGATTTTACCGGTACGCTGACAAAATCCGGATCCGCCACATAATAATCGCGGTCGGCAAATGCCACACGGGAAGCTTCGCCCAACCAACGCCAGCTTTGAATATCGGCAGCACCCGAAGCCTTCATATCATAATTTTGCAAAATACCGAAAATCTGAGCCAAAGCCAGGCCGCCTGAAGAAGGTGCGCCCATACCGCAAATTTCGTATTCACGATAAGGCTTACATACTGGTTTGCGTTCGATAACACGATACTTTTTAAAATCCGCCAGCGCTAATTTTCCCGGATTATCTGTTGCCGAAGTTACCGTTTTAACAATATTTTTTGCCAAAACACCATTATAAAAAGGCGCGCTGCCTTCTTTGGCCAACAAACGCACGCTTTTGGCAAATTCAGGGTTTTTCAACAAAGCACCAGTTTCCAAAGGCTTGCCTTCGGGTAGAAAATAAGCTGCCGTAACCGGATAACGGCTCAAGTATTGTTGGTTTTGCTTAATCGATTCGCTCATACGGGGTGAAACAGCAAAACCTTCTTCGGCCAATTTTACCGGATAATCAAATAAGTCCGCCCATGCCAGTTTGCCGTAACGCTTATGTACGTCTTCCATTAATTTCGGAATACCGGGCGTACCAACCGAACGACCGCCTACCACCGCATCCATAAACTGCAAAGGTTTACCTTGAGCATCTAAAAACAATTGCGGCGTAGCTGCTTGCGGCGCAGTTTCACGCGCATCAAAAGTGGTCAGTTTTTTGGTACGGTTATCCCAATACACCAAAAAAGCCCCGCCGCCCAAACCGGATGATTGCGGTTCGACCAAACTCAATGTGGTTTGCATGGCAATCATTGCATCAATCGCACTACCGCCACGCTTCAATACATCATAGCCTGCTTGCGTAGCCAAGGGATTGGCTGAAGCCGCCATAAAATCTTTGGCTTTGACCAAAGTCTGGTCGGTTAACCCCGTACTCCGCTCGGGCGCATGATCACCTGTGTCAGCAGTATGTTTTCCAACCGGCGGTTGAGGTGCGGCACAAGCTGCCAGAAATAAAGATACCGATAAAACCGATAATGCAGTTAATTGTTTTTTCAAGACTTTTCTCACTTTGTATTAGGGTAGGCATGCAGTCACTTAAAACGGTTAATTTCAAATGTCGCACCTTTGGGATTAATCAAAACCACAACTGTATATAGTCTCAAAATTATACACAGTTAAAAATATTATAGTTAAATCTATCCACAATATTCCACAAGTAAAACACACATCCTCGGATACTTTTTCCCATCTTTTTCAGATGGCCCAAGATAATGAAAAAAATGATAAAAAACAGATTATCCACAGGCATCGGCATCTATCATAATCATCAAAATCCGTTTTTATAAAAAATTATATATTTAAATTGTTAATCCTCTGATCCAAAAAAACAGGCTCAAAAAGCCTTTTAAGCCCTAATTTGCCATCTGGAAATTATGTATTTGATTTTATGCTAGAATGCGAGTTTGCTTTTTCAGGCCCTAATTTCCGTGAATAATCCCTTAAAAATCAGGGAACCAAAAAGCCGATTGATAAGTCTGCCAAATTTATTCTGTTTACTGGATATATTTGGTAAAACGTTGATGTAGGTAGCTGATACATTTTTATCTGCATCTTGTAACCACATGCCTTATCATTAAACTAAGATATTGTATTAAAACAAATTATCTGAAGACAACTCGGAAAATATTTCATGAATGCTACTAAAATCATCCGTTTTTCATTACCGGTTTTACTAACCGCCGTTTTGGCTGCCTGTAGCAGTCGGCCGACTACTCCGCCAGTTGTCATACCGCCTAAAGATACCGTTACCGTACCTAGCACCCCTTTACCGGCAGGTACACCTTCTCCGATCGGTTATAGCATTAGTCCTCCGGGCAGTGGTACTACTTATCAGGTTGTTTCTCATTCCGCATTACCTCAGTGGCAGGTTCAGCGTTTCGGTCAAAGCCTCCGTGCTTTCCGCTTGGGCTGCGAACGTTTGAAAAACCAAGCCGATTGGCAAAACGTATGTGCCCAAGCAACACAAACACCTATTGATGATGTTTCAGCTAAAACATTTTTCGAACAATACTTTACCCCTTGGCAAGTGAGCAGTAACGGCAAGCTTGGCGGTACCGTTACCGGTTATTACGAACCCGTTCTACATGGCGATACGAAGCAAACATCCAAAGCCCGCTTCCCGATTTACGGCATACCTAGTGATTTTGTTTCTGTCGATTTACCTGCTAATTTGCGCGGCAGTAAAGCAACTGTGCGTATCCAACCGACCGGAGCAAACAGCGGCGTAATCAGTAATAGCGCCAGCTATACGGCGAATCTGGCTGAATTTCCGATTACCGAACGTACCCGCGCATTAAAAGGCCGCTTTACAGGCAGCCGTTTTGTTCCCTACTACACCCGAAATCAGATTAACGGCGGCGCATTAAACGGGCGTGCTCCGGTTTTGGGTTATGCAGACGATCCGGTTGAACTGTTTTTTCTGCATATCCAAGGTTCGGGCCGTCTGAAAACTCCCGACGGCCGTTACATCCGTCTCGGTTTTGCCGATAAAAACGAATATCCTTATGTTTCCATAGGCCGCTATATGGCCGATAAAGGATATCTCCCATTGGCGCAAACCACGATGCAAGGGATTAAAGCCTATATGCAGAAAAACCCGCAGCGTTTGGCTGAGGTACTCGGCCAAAATCCGAGTTATGTTTTCTTCCGCGAGCTGCCCGGTAACGATGTCGGTCCGATCGGTGCTTTGGGTGTGCCGTTGTTGGGAGAATACAGCGGCGCAGTTGACCGCCACCATATCACTCTCGGCGCGCCTTTATTTGTAGCGACTACCCATCCTATCCGCAATGATGCGCTAAACCGCCTGATTATGGCGCAAGATACCGGCAGTGCGATTAAAGGCGCTGTGCGTGTGGATTATTTTTGGGGATACGGTGATGAAGCAGGTAATGTGGCCGGTAAGCAGAAACACACAGGTTATGTATGGCAATTACTACCCAACGGCGTAATGCCGCAATATCGCCCTTAAGTTTTGGGATATAAAACCGTTATA